>JAGDZQ010000097.1:0-475 GCA_049115715.1 Cyclobacteriaceae bacterium | reverse complement strand
TGGCTGCATTTGTTACCAATCCGCCACTGATACTTAACGTCGGGTCTGCCGCAATGCTGTTCGTCTCTACAAACGTCGCGGTGATCGTTACCAAATCGGCATCTTTAACTATTGCATCAGCATCATTACTACTCAATACAACTGTCGGCTGGGTCAAATCAATCACATAATTCTCCTCGCCGGTGATACCTGTGCCTGGTACAAAAGAATTGTTGGCTATATCTGTGATGTTCTGACCTCCTGAAAAGTCTATATTCAAACCGCCATCATCACTGTAACCTGTTACAGTAACTTCATATACTGTAGTACTTACCGCGTTGAATCCTGTGATCGTTGACCCAGTTGGGCCTGCTCCTATCACAAAGTCGCTTATGTCTACTCCATTAACTGGCTCATTAAACGTGGCTGTAAAAACTACTCCAGTCCCTCCTACCACATTCGTAAACTCATCTATTGGTGTCTGACGTACAATCGA
>JAGDZQ010000096.1:0-646 GCA_049115715.1 Cyclobacteriaceae bacterium | reverse complement strand
AAACAAGCATTCCTCCGGTGCGTCACAATCTGGATTTATACAATGATACCCAGACCGAGAAGCTGATAAGAAGAGTAGCAGAGAAACTAGAGATTGGCACAAGTGTCATAGCCGCCAGCCTTGCAGAGTTGACAGGCCAGCTCGAAGACTACCGTCTCCAAAAAATAAAAGAAGACCAGCCCAAACCCTACGAGTCACCCAAGTTGACTAATGAAGAAAGGAAAGTAGCTGAAACCTTCCTGAAATCAACTAACCTACTTGAAAAGACCAACGAGTTGATAGGACAATCGGGAGTAGTAGGCGAAGAAATCAACCGCCTGATCATGTACCTGATCTTCACGAGTAGAAAAAGATCCCAACCCCTGCACATTGTCAGTCTAGGTAGTAGTGGTACAGGCAAAACCCACCTGCAGGAGAAGGTAGGAAAGTTAATGCCAGAAGAAGACAGAATAGAAATCACCACTTTATCAGAGAATGCCTTTTACTACTTCGGCCAAAGAGAGCTGAAGAACAAACTCATTCTCATTGAGGATTTAGACGGAGCAGAAAACGTACTCTACCCCTTAAGAGAGTTACAATCAAAGAAACGAATATCAAAAACAGTCGCTCACAAGAACAGCAAATGCGAAACCAAGACCATGCATCT
>JAGDZQ010000095.1:0-501 GCA_049115715.1 Cyclobacteriaceae bacterium | reverse complement strand
AGTTAGAAAGCCATCAAAATGAGTTGGAAGACATGCTGGATGTGATTATCTCAGAGAGTAGGAAAGATGACGAAGAGATTAGCTGGGACGCATTAAAAACCCAACTCAAGCAAGAAGGTAAGCTCTGAGATGTACGAAATTACCTTTAAGAAAAAGGCAGGCAAAGAGCTTGCTCAATTACCCTCTGTTGTTCTCCCTAAAGTAGTCTCAGGTATAGATGATCTGGCCTCAGATCCTCGCCCTTCCGGAAGTAAGAAACTCAAAGGCAGTGATGAAGATATGTGGAGAATCCGAATAGGTGATTATCGAGTAATCTATGTGGTTGAAGACGAAATAAAGATCGTGAATATCCGAAAAGTAGGCCACAGGAAAGACGTTTACAGAAAATAACCCACCGCACTAGGCGTGCCCCACAAACCCACCTTTAGGAACGTATAGTTTTGGTTGTCAAGCCCCATCGAGGGGCAAGCCACCCAATCTAGGAAAAGCGGCGTGTCTGTG
>JAGDZQ010000094.1:0-1768 GCA_049115715.1 Cyclobacteriaceae bacterium | reverse complement strand
GGTACTAGGAAAAAGGGGTATGCGGGAAAAAATTTTGCCTAAAGGCCACTAGGTACGGCTTTAACGGTAAGGAAAGGGATAAATCATTCAGTGCCAGCAATATCAACTACGATTACGGCTTCAGAATCTATAACCCACAAATAGGGAAGTTCTTGAGTGTCGATCCGTTGAGTCCTGATTATCCGTACTATACGCCGTATCAATTTGCTGGAAACAAACCTATAAGATATGTCGATTTGGATGGACTGGAAGAATATGATCCTCTACAAGATCCTTTATTAATACCTACATTAGTTCAAACTGTAGCTTCAGATATTAGAAAGTCTGCTATTAATTTACTCGTTTGGAGGCCTCTTAGAGTCGTGAAGTATGAGGCAAATGGTGAAACTCAGTTTGTTTATTTTGGACTGAGAGCAGAAAACTCAATCGACGAATTTGGGAAGGAAGACCATATTGATTTAAATGTTAATTGGAGGTCTACCAATAGTGTGAGTTTCTTAGAAGAAGTAGCTGATTATGTAAATATTATTGGTATTAAAGGTTTTGGAATTGAAGATATTGTATTGTCAAAGAATTTTTCTAAGACTCAATACACACAAGTTTTAAAGAGATTGGGGCAAAAATCGGCTCCAAGGGCAAAGTGGATTAAGGAGAATATTGATTCTTGGTCGGATTTTTCAAAGAAGTATCAAAAGCAAATTTCAGGTGTTGAGCCTGGGGGGACGATTAATATAAAAACATTAAATAATGACAGAGGAGTTAATTTTGATGGAGTTGATCCAGATGGTGTACTTATAGATGCTAAAGGGAAATATGACTTTTTATTAAAGAAAGGTTGGGCTCAGGAAGGTTTGATAGAACAAGGCTTAAGGCAGTTAGATGCTGCTAAAGACTTAGGAGTAAAAGTTAGATGGTATTTTGCTGAAGAAGGGGCTGCTGAGGCGGTTCAAAAGATATTTAAGCAAAACAATATTGATATAGAAGTTATTCACAAAGCTGCGGATTTTTAATGGGAGAAAAATACATATCAATTTTATGGAACTATGACGATAGTTCCATTGAAGAATGTTCAGAGAAAATAATCAAGACAATTGTTTTTTTAGAAGGCTTAAACTTGGATTTATCTCAATGGTATCGTGCAAAAAGACCTGTCAAGAAAAGTGAATTGAAACCAATTAGTTTTTCAACGGATAAGGTTTTGGGAATTTTATCAGAAAGAGTTTTGTCAGATCCGGGAGAGTCATTTCTTGGATATCAATTGAGTCTCAAGTCCTCTGAAAACTTTGTTGATTCGAGCTTCCTGAATATTCACTGTGGAGCAAGAAGTCAGACTACTGGAAACAGACTGGTATTATCCTTTTCTGATAATATTGCTTCTGAAATTGATTCCTCTAACATACTTAAAGAATTATCATCCATATGGACTCCTGATGTTGGGATTTACAGTACTGAATCGTTCAGATCTAGTTTGGAGAAAATCAGTTCAAAAAAAATATTGATTGGATTGAGAACGTATTTAGGAGATCGGTCGAAATTTCAATTGAACTATAAAGGTGTTAATTCTACAGAAAATAATGAGGCTATTTTGCTAAACACAGAAGAGTTCAATGAAATTGACCTCATGGATTTGAATGATCAGATAATTGGAGTTATTGTTTAGCCCAACTAGCGCAAGCGTCCGCTTGTGCTTAGATCAAAGAAGAAATGTAAAGCCTTGCTGTATAGTCCTGCTGGCTCGGATTTGTAATCCGTGTCTATTAAGAAAGAA
>JAGDZQ010000093.1:0-1840 GCA_049115715.1 Cyclobacteriaceae bacterium | reverse complement strand
ACTCTTCACTGCCAGTCGTTCCTTCCAGTCACTTTCCCTGTCAGGCTGGCGGTAGCACTCGCAGGCGGCTCGCAAAGTGAAGTATCCAGAAAAGCAGTATCAGAACTAGAAAGAATATCAACAGCTAGACGTATAGGGTTTTGTGCATCCTGCCGCCCTCAATTAATATTCAATCCAGATGAAAGTAAGTGCTTCGGTTGGCGCATCAGTTGAAAGCCTAAAGGCCAGGACTAATCCAACAAAGAAGATCAATCAAAGAAAGGCCTTTAGCCTTCCAACCGATGACTAGGCGTCCCCGACAAAACTTTTACTAACTTCACAGACAAGGCAGACGGCCTTTGTTTTTTTGACATGATGCCTTTAAGAAGAGCTGGGAGTAAATCTTGTTTTTTTAAAGGAGGGTACTAGGAAAAAGGGGTATGCGGGCAATTTTTTTGCTTAGAGTTCACCCTCTATGGCTTTAACGGTAAGGAAAGGGATAATAACATGGGTGTAACCACTCAGTATGACTATGGGTTCAGGATATACAACCCATCAGTAGGTAAGTTCTTGTCTGTTGATCCGTTATTTAAGACATACCCTTTTTACACACCCTACCAGTTTGCAGGGAATAAACCTATCGGAGCTATTGACTTGGATGGTTTGGAAGAACGAGTTTCCATACAAGGAGGATATTCTGAAGATGGGAAACATTGGTTGTTTGGGAGTGACAATGCTCCGATTGAATCGGTTGATGCGGAAAAGATGTTCAAAGCAGATATTATTCATTCGGCTGTACATGATTACATGACTTCTAAGGGATATCATCTGTTTAGAGATACATGGTATCCCAATGGATCAGCTTCACCAGTGGGTGTTGATTATGAAGCGATAGATCTTGTGATGACATTTTCATCTTTTGGAGCTTGGAAGGTTCTTAGAAGTGGTGGGAAGCAGGCCTTAAGAAAAACGGTTGTAAGAAAGGAAATACTTGATGCAACAGATAATCTAACAGATGATTTGGGTGAAAGAGTTATTAACTACCCTAAAGGAGCTTTGGGTAGTCAAGGAGCTGAAAATGTTGTTGTTCATGAGGCAGATGAAGTAGCATCAATTTTTTCCAGAGAGTTAGATTTTTCAAATTCAATGGTCGAGGGGTTTTCTTTAACTTCAAGGAGTTTTAGAGAAGGCGATGATCTTGTAATTGACGTTTTCTTGGTTCAAAAGATTGACGGGGGTGCAAAATTGGGTTCTTTATTGAAAGGCCTTGAAGATCAAGCGATAGAGGCTGGAGCAAAAAGGTTAAAAATAAATGGGCTTTTTATTCAAAAAGAAGCTTTTAAAAATGCAGATCTTTTAAAAAGGTATGGTTTTGAGTTTAGACAATTAGATGATAGTACAGTTGAAGTAATAAAGTCTGTTGGGAAAAATGAATAGTTTAAAAGGTATACTTGTAGCCAAGTTTAAAAGAAACTCTAAATCGTCTAAGGTTACTTTTTTATTTGATGAACTCCCATCTGAAATTGAAAAAAAATTAAATAGCAAGCTGATTTTTGAGGCCTTTGAAGAGGGGGTTTTACTCAAATATGTAAGCGAAGAAAACTGGTTTTGCCTGACAACACATAGACTATTTGGGGTTCATAAAAATGAAATAAGTATTAAGAATGAGGATTTTGTTCAAGTAATGGCTATACCAAACTTGGGAAATGTATTTGAAGGTATTAGTACAATACAGATTGTCACGAATGACGATAATAAGTTCTTTATTGAGGTTGAGGAAAACACATATGCTGGGGTTTTAAGTTTGCTTCAGTATTTTGTTTTTAGAAATATCCCCACCTAGCGCAAGCGTCCGCTTGTG
>JAGDZQ010000092.1:0-460 GCA_049115715.1 Cyclobacteriaceae bacterium | reverse complement strand
TGAAAGGCTAAAATCCAAGCTCGACCAAACAAAGAAGAACAATCACCTAAAGGCTTTTATCCTTCCACCTAATGAATACACCTATACGCTTTTAAAACGAGCTTTTTTGAGTGAGTGAATTTGTGTCCTACAAAATTTTGATAAACCCACATACATTTAAAGCGGCTCAGCGCACCATCACTAAAAGGTGCAAAGCCATGAAAAACAATCAAAAGAAGAATGACGGATTAAACAAAGCAATGAAGATCATTAAACTGGCAGCAGGAATATTGAAGTTACTGGAAGGACTAAAAGAATTATTATCTTAGAGCCAAGGCAGACGGCCTTGAAAAGTTTTGACATGCTGCACCAGAGGTATCAGGGTAAATCGCTGTTTTTTTGGGGATAGGTACTAGGAAAAAGGGGTATGCGGGCAATTTTTTTGCTTAGAGTTCACCCTCTATGGCTTTAACGGTAAGGA
>JAGDZQ010000091.1:0-1375 GCA_049115715.1 Cyclobacteriaceae bacterium | reverse complement strand
TATGGCTTTAACGGTAAGGAGAGGGATCAGAGCATGGGGACTTCCTTAGTCTACGATTACGGCTTCCGTATCTACAACCCGAGTATTGGGAAGTTTTTGAGTGTAGATCCGTTGACTAAAGAATACCCTTGGAACTCCTCTTATGCATATGCTGAAAACGATGTGATCAGGTCAGTAGATTTGGATGGATTGGAAAGAGCGATTAGAATTAACTACCATTCCTCTGATCAATCGACACAAACACATGTGATTCTGGTTTCAGGAATCTCATTGATGAAAGAGACCGAAGCACTTCATAGAGCGTTGGTAGGGACAGGAATGGGGATTCCAAATGATGAAGGAGCTAGATTCAATTCTTCGAATGCTTTCTGGGAAAGTGGTTTCGAAGAATACAAAGGCATCCGATTTAGAAAAGGTAGAGCCAGACAGTTTGACTCAAACACAGGGACTGGCGAGCTTACAATTGACATAGCAGATGACTACTACACATTCAATTACAAGAGTGCAGTAACAGAAGATCAGTCTTTCAACAAGGCACTAGAAGAAAGAACATTGGGACAGCTTTATACCTTATCAAGTGTATTTCAGAATGGAGGTGACGCAGCTACTTTAACAGGTTTAGGGATAAGTGCTACGGGAGCAGGTGCGCCATTTGGAGCTCCTTTAGCTGTTGCAGGCAAAGCAACAAGTTTTATTGGATCGGGTCTTGAGTTGGGTCTTGATTTTTTCACAGAAGATTATGAATCTCTTACTTTAAATGCGAGTGTCTTAATCTTCAACAAAATTGTTCCTGGTGATATAGCTGGAAGAGTGGCTAAAAATGGAGCTTCACAGGAGTTGATAGATAATTCCTTGCAGGCAGGTTTTTCACAGCTAGTTAATGCTGGTAAAATAAAACCTAAATCTTCACTAGATAAGACGAAACTCAACGTTGGAGTACTTAGAAATATTGGAACTACAAGTGCAACGAATAACGATTAAAAGTTGAAATAATGGTGAGATTACTTATCGGCTTGGCCATGCTAGTAGCTGGAGGCTTGTTTCTATTAAATTATCAAAAAAAAGAGAATAAAGGGTCTTATAACGACTTGCCAGTAACAAGAGTGAGAGATTTAGGAACTTCCTTAGTCTTAATTATAGTTGGTTTATTTGGCTTGATACTCGGTATAATTGATTTGACCAATCCTTCTTAACTAGTCCCAATTCGCTAGCTTAAGCTATGCACTTTAGTGCAAGGCTTTCAGCTTCTACAAACCTTACCTTTGTTTTTATGGGAAAAACTCGCAAAGGCTCACATACCGTATATGACCTTACGGTTCATTTAGTTTTCAGCACGAAATATCGCTATCACGTTGAACAGGCACGCGTTGCAAAC
>JAGDZQ010000090.1:0-3878 GCA_049115715.1 Cyclobacteriaceae bacterium | reverse complement strand
ATCTGGAAGAGTTGAAAGCAGTCATTGACAAATTACACCCACTACAGTAGCTCGCTTGAAGTCTGAGGAAGGATTAGAAAGAGCAGTGTTCACGTATAGTTTTAGTTGGAAAGCCCCATCGAGGGACATCCAACTAACTTAGGTAAAGCGGCGTGCTGTCCAGCCGTGGCAGCATAGATCACGCCAGACCAGCCAGAGAGCCGCATCGGCACACTGTCTGCCCTTCGGGTCTCCGCTGCGCTTCTAGTCTGTCATGCTCTCTGCTTTTGCCACGTCTTCCCATCACGTCTGTTCTCGGTATTTTTATCACCTGTCAGCCGCTCTACCCAAAAACTCAATCCAAAGCAGGCAGGAAATAAAAATCCCTACACAGCCATAGTTTATGCGAGCCTGCGGCCACCACCAGACAGGAGTCGCATGGAATGATGAGTTGATAAATAAAAAGGCATTCCATGCGCTCCACACTGCCAGTCACTTCCTACGGTCGTTTTCCCTGGCAGGCTGGTGGTAGCACTCGCAGGCGGCTCGCAAATGACTGAGACAATAGCCAACAGTTCTACAATCCGAAAGAGAATCAAAGACTAGACGTATAGGTTTTGCGCATCCTGCCGCCCTCAAAAAACATCCTATCCCAAGCAAGGTTCCTGGTTCGGTTGGCACATCGGTTGAAAGGATAAATGCCCAGACAATTACTACAAAGAGTGACGGTCGCAAAAGGTCATTTATCCTTCCAACAGATGAAAACAGCTTAAAATGCTCAAAATTAGCGTTTATTTATGTCCTATGTGATTTTGTTGCTCCCTTCTATATTGCTTGTATGTTTATAGAAATCAATAAATATGGAGAGGTTTTAGATACTAGGTATCTCAGCTCTTTAGATAAGAAAGTAACGATTACATGCCCAAACTTTGGTTTTAGAAACACAATCAAATTCAATCCAAAAAAGGATGTGATAATGTGTAAAGGAAACGAGATAGAAACGGCAATAGGCAAAAAAGAATGCTTAACACTGTTCCATTTAAAAGAGTGAAACAAGAGGGGTTCGATTCCCCTACAGAATACCGATGTGACCACAAATCGAACTCCATGAAATAGCTATCTTTGGTACAGTGGGCTGTATAAAACTTACATATTATCGAGAGGAAGGCTTAGAGGGCTGCACCATTTTTTTAGGAGAAAGACTAAAAGAAAAAAAGGGACAGACGGAAAATCGTGTAGAGTATCATCCTTTTGGGACTACTGCATATCGCTCGGGACGTAACCAAACAGAAACCTCCCTCAAGCGATACCGATATGTAGGCAAAGAACGAGACGATGAAACGGGACTCTACTACTATGGGGCGAGGTATTATGCGGCCTGGCTAGCGAGGTTTATCAGTACCGATCCGCTGAAGGATGAGTATCCTTATTATACAAGCTACCAGTATGCGGGGAATAGACCTATCAACTTTATTGATTTAGACGGATTGGAGCCAGCTCTTCCTGAACATGCACAGGGATCATATAATGAAGAAACTGGTCAATACACAGCTGCAGGAGGTGGAGGAAATAAAGGCTTTGATACACTTCATAGTATTGCTGATAGATTTAGCGTGACAGTAGATGATTTAAAAACAGCTAACAGGCTTAGTGGAGACAGCATAGAAGCAGGTCAAATATTGAACATTCCACAAGTGAACATTGATCAACAAATTAGCATATTAGCTGTGAGAGAATTCCCTGGCGAGAATGGAGAATTGGCTGGCTTAAGATTAAGATTAGACGTTGTTGAAAATATTTCGATCACAGCCAAAGACCCATTTGGTCAAGATAGAGAAATCAGAAGCCTCGAAAGAACAAGTGTCCAATATTTAAATGTCGCCCTAAATGGCAATTTTCTAAGCCCTGACTTAGAGTTCCTGCCTAGAGTAGCGGGTATGGAACTCGAACTTCAAGGTAAAAACACAACTGTAAATAGAGGCGATAGTATTGAAAAAGGTACATTTCCAACGACACTTAATAAAGAAAATTCCGCTCAAATAGGTTCGTTCCTCTCTGAGTTTACTCCTGATGAAAATGCATTAAGTGTATTGATTAAATTCAATCCTAGATTTGAAGGTCAAGCAAAAAACTTTCATTTAAAGCCTAAAACAGACAAAACTATTATTGGAAACCAAGTAATCAGAACAAATCTCAGAATCTCAGGTCCAACTGCTAAAAGTGTATTCAGCAGTAAATTTGGAAGAGGTAGATTGATTGGTATTCTTTCATCTGTATCAAGTAGCGCTTCGTTTGACCCTCGAAAAAATCTTCAGGCAACATCTTCTTCAGATAAAGCTTTGCAACAGGATTTGAGAGAAGAAAAACAGAATAATCGGCTGATGCAGAATGATTCGCTATTTGATATTCGAAAAAGGTCACGAATAATAAAATGATCAGTTCTCACAAAATAATTCTTGGTTTCATTGTTGCGCTAATTGCTTTCTCTTTGATCAGAAGGATTGATAATAGACAAGTGATAATCTGGCTAAATGTCTTTTCTCCCACTACCGATCTAAATAAGGGCATTGACATTGTTCTCTATAACTCTGAGTCAGATTCGCTTGGGTTCAATATTGAATCCTTCAACTTGGAGTTAGATGTGATCCAAACATTTGGCCCAAAATCAATAATTATTAACATAAATATTAATGAGGACATTTCACATATTAAAGAAGACGTTGAAAATGAGAAAACTAATAATATCATTCTTCCCGTCAATACTCAGGGAACTAGTCTGACGTACAGCAAGAATTTTGTTTTTGATTCCGTAACATTTGGTCACAATATCGTAAATCCCATTCATAAATTAACCATGAATAATTATGAGATATTTAATGGAGACACAATCCCGTCAATGGCTTTAGCTTCAGTTGGTATTGAAAACCCTAAGCTTTATCAAGAAATTTTAAAGAAGAATAAAACATCATACTTAAAGTTTGCAGGCACTCAAATAGACGATTTCAACTACGTTGATAATGTTCTTGAATTCTATAGCTCACTCGAAATGTTAAAGTCAATAGTAAAAAATAAAACTGTGATAATTGGCGATTTTTCCTATCCTCAAACAGAAGACAATTCATATATCATAAATGATCAATATGCTATACACAAATCCATCATGCTTGCGAATGCTGTTTATACTCTGAAAACAGGACTCATAGAAACTAGCCTACTAGTAGATATTGTAGCACTTTTCATAGCGATAGCGTCAATAATAATTATATCACGAAAGACTCAAAGAAGATTGATTCGCTACCTTATTTTTACTTTATGGTTGGCATCAATGATTCTTATTAATTCTATCTCATTAGTAAACCTTGATTACTATATCCGAGTTGATGCTATTCTGGGCGCTTCTCTTGCTTTCATTATCTTTTTGGAAATTTTCAGCATTATTAACAACAGAAAAATTAATTCCAACTAGCGCAAGCATCCGCTTGTGCTTACAAAGTGAAGAAATGAAAACCTGGGGAGATCGGGGTACTATGCAAAAGCCTTTTTAGCCTTTACATTTTGGAGTAGTCCGTCAAGCGTGTAGAGAATGTGTTCTTTATCATTATCAGGCAATAGACTCAATTCCTGAAACCTTTGCAGCATGCTGGGGTCTTTAAAAAGCTCTAGCACTCGCTCGGTTGTGCCGAGTGAGACGTATGATTAAGGCTTGTAGCCTGATTGAATAAAGTCTCTGTTAACTAGATTTACCCAATATCAGAACTAAGAAAAGCAAACACGGATCATGCATATTTCCTAACATTCACAGTTGTCGGCTGGATAGATCTATTGAATTAGGCACTTAGTTCATGTTTAGGTTTTTACAATACACTGGTTGGTGTAGCACCATAGCCGTCAACTTAAGG
>JAGDZQ010000089.1:0-639 GCA_049115715.1 Cyclobacteriaceae bacterium | reverse complement strand
CTTACAACATCAGAATTACGAACGATGTGGATTGTATCTCGGCACTCTTCCCATTCACCATCGATGATAACTCAGTAACTCCTACCCTGACTGCTTCGCAAACAGCACCTTCTACCGTATGTCCAGGTGGGACAAATCCGGATGGTGATGCTACTGTAACAATCACTAATGATGATGCAGGTACATATACCTTCGCATGGTATGCAGGTACAGCTGCTACAGGTACTGTAATCGCTACAACTCAAAATCTTACAAATGTGGCTGCAGGTGATTACACCGTACTCGTAACAGATACTGATGGTACGGGAACGGGGTGTCCGGCTACTGCTACTACGGAAATTGTCGTCTCACAACCAACTATCACTATCAACACAGCTGATAACACGGGAGCTTCTAATTGTGATAACCCGAACAATGGTACTTATGAAGTCACTGATGTTTTCGAAAACGGAGCAAGTGTCGCGGCGATCGGAGATTATCAGTATGAGTTCTTCAACAATGGAGGTACTTCTATTCAGGGGCCTTCTGCTACGGCAAGTATCAGTAGCTTAACGCCAGGTAATTACACCGTAATCATTCAGAGAACTGCTTCACTTTGTAGTTCTGCTGCTTTGCCGTTCACCATTGATGACATTTCTG
>JAGDZQ010000088.1:0-1488 GCA_049115715.1 Cyclobacteriaceae bacterium | reverse complement strand
CCATAGCCGTCAACTTAAGGACTGAACTAAACAGGAAAACAAACGAAAAGCAATTTTAGAAAGGAGAATCAAGGATTTTTCTTCTTACGTAAGTCAGTTTGTATCAGATGATCACTTGGAGTTAGTAGCCAGGCAATCTGGTTTTAAGCAAAGAACTTCTAGGATCACTCCTAAATCTTTTTTGAATGCCCTATTCTTCTCTAATAGTCGGATATGTCCTACTTTAACTGACTATCGGATAGATTTAGCTGAGCAAAGCTCCGCCCAAGTCTCAAAACAAGCCATCGATAAACGTTTCAACATCAAGACAAAGGCGATGCTAACCCACCTGCTTGAAAAAGTGATGAGTGGACAGATCAAAAGAAAGTCCCCTTTACCGTCCAGCCATTTCTCTGCAATCAGAATCATGGATAGCTCAGATTTTAGTGTTTCAAAAAAGCTAGCGAATGATTTTCCAGGCTATGGAGGTCAGGGTCGAGAAGCCATTGCTCAAATACAGTTTGAGTACGAGATTTTAAAAGGTAAAGTAACTGAGTTATCACTGGGTTCTGCTTTAAGAAGTGATGCAAAGTTTGGTATGCAGAAAATCAATCAAATCCCTGCTCGGACACTGTTAATAAGAGATTTAGGATATAATTCACCAAAGGCCTTCAAGGAACTCATTAAGCATGAACTCTATTTTGTAAGTAGAGCTAAATCACAATGGTCTATGTATGAAAAAACCAAAGAAGGGCTTAAAACTATTACAATTGACGACATTAAAACCAAGCTCAATAATCAATCAGGTAAGTATCTCGACTTGGATATTTTAGTTGGGAGAATTCAACTTACACCTGTAAGGCTTATTGCTAATCTGCTAAGTGATGAGCAAACACAAAAACGAATAAAGAAGAAAAAAGCAAATCGAGGAAAACTAAGTGCATTGATGATGGAAAGTGCTGGCTTAAATTTATTTGTGACAAATGTGGAAAGAGAAAAGTGTAATGCAGCTCATGTGTATGCGCTCTATAAATTAAGATGGGAGGTAGAGTTGATATTCAAAACTTGGAAAAGTATATCCAATCTTCATCAAATACACGCTATGAACCCAATTAGAACTGAATGCGTGATACTAATCAAATTTATATGGGTAATGCTCAATTGGTCTTTACTGAAACTAACTGAAGAAGTCCTTGGGAGAGAATTAAGCCTTCACAAAATGACACGAACGCTTACAGGTAGATCAATGCTACTAGACTTTTCTGTGATGAACAGCCAAGAAAAATTCTATCGTTGGCTTAAGAAACTCTTCGATCTGAGTAAAGAACATAATCTAAAAGAGTACAAAAAGGGAACACAAAGAAAATCTGTAGCATTAGATGTTAATAGACAGTTATTTGCTATATTGGAGTAACAAAACAAGCCATCACGGGTGGCTTAAAAATGGAAAATAAAACTTAGCCATGGAGACATGGCTATGCCCTTTTGCTTAAGTTGAAGGCTATGGTG
>JAGDZQ010000087.1:0-1391 GCA_049115715.1 Cyclobacteriaceae bacterium | reverse complement strand
TTCTTTCTTAATAGACACGGATCACGCCAGCACACAAACAACGCCGGAAGATCCGCGCCAGCAGGGGCAATCTACGCCTAGTAGGGGGCTAGCGGAGGTTGCAATCACCAATCACATATTTAAAGACCATTCCATATGGATAATTGTGCGAATAATATGAGGAATCATTCGGTTTCCTTTCCAGTCTAACCTGAATAGAGCGTATTATAGAGTTTATATGAAATTTCTCTAGTTTATTAAAATCATCCAAAAATTTAATATCACTTACATAAAATCTTTCATTGAAGAAGGTGATCTCGACCAAAATGGCTCTCAATTCATTTTCAGTTTGAGAGCAAAAGACTTCATCTAAAAAATAATATGGGTTAGGTAAAAGTTCGACTGAGTATATTCCATTTAATTCAAAATTCATTTTACAGGAAACAGAATCGGTACGATTATGCCAATCATTGGCTTTTTGGCCAAAAGTTAGATTCACGCTAAACATGAATGGAATCGCTAGTAAAAAGTTTCGAAGCTCTATATTATTTATTTTGATCATTTTCGCTAGTTTTCTCCTTCATTGAGTACCTCATTATATACGTCCGGGGTTAGCTCACGTTGAGGGCCTCCATAAAAAGGGTGAGCTGGAATCCCTGATTCAGGGTCAGCTGATGTTTCGTTCTGGAACTCCCGTAAGTACTGAAAGTATGATTCAAGTATTGTTTCGTAGTTTTCACCAAAGTTTTCTTCTGTGATAGCTTTTTGGACAGAAATAATCAAGTTGTTCAAATTATCATCTAAGAAAAATTGTACCTCGTATGTTGGAATCGACTGATCTAATGGATTGTGTCCTAGCTGTTGAAGAACAACCTTATCAAATAGCTTCGCTTCTGATTCAAGCTCTTGTCCTTCTCTGTTTCCTTGGTACCTAATATGCTGCAAAGTATGAAAAAACTCTTCGACCAAAGCTTGATCCATCACAATAGAACCATTCCCAATTTCCGATTTAAACAAAATTTGATTAGTCTCATTCGATACTCCCCCATTTGCCCCTAGATGGGTTAGAGTCTCATCGTCAATTCTCACATAATAAATCTCAGGAGAATTCTCCAAGGCAGTCATTAAATAATTGAAAACGTCGTTTTCATTTCTAACAGTCAATATACGCTCTTGAAGCTGAGTATTTATCGTACTTGGTAAAAAAACAAGTGAGTCTCCATTGACATCAATCCCAGCAATTGGGGTATTACTAGCAAAGGAATACGGGGATTGAGATGGGAATTTGGGTGCGAACCTGTCTTTTGACAAAAACCGTCCTATCGCTGGATTATAAATCCTTGCACCGAAATCATAATTAAGAGTACTGGCATTGAACGATTTATCCCTCTCCTTACCGTTAAAGCCGTAGG
>JAGDZQ010000086.1:0-1552 GCA_049115715.1 Cyclobacteriaceae bacterium | reverse complement strand
CTCCAAAATCTATGCATAATACAATTTCCCCACAGGTTTTACGCTTGAGCCAAGGCTGTGGGGAAGCTTAGAATAGTCTAATTTAGATTTCAAAAAAAGAAGAGATTGGAATTATCAGTGTGGGAGCTCTTTCTACCAGAAGGCATGCTCGATTACTTTGAAGTCACCTCAGCAGAAAAGACAGATGAAGGCTATTGGATTAGTTTGAAAGAACGGGATTTACTGCCTACAGAGTTCTTAGGTCATAAACTCAACTCGCATGGGTTTTATGGAGAAGTCACTGTCAAAGATTTCCCCATTCGTGGCAAAGCTTGTTTTCTAAAAATCAAACGTAGGAGGTGGCTAAATGAGTCTTTGGATAAGGTAATCTCCAGAGATTGGGAATTGATAGCAACAGGAACGCGCATGACTAAGGAATTCGCGTCTTTTTTAAAAGCAGTGCATCGACACAACGCCAGTAAGCTGTAAAAGTCTGGGGAACTACTTTCATGTTGATGGCAAGTTGCTGGAAGAACAATATGCTTCTTATTTGAGCGATTATACTACCTGGGATCAAGGTCATCACGCTGAAGATTATGTTGTTTTCCCGGAGAATGTGGGAGCTTATCTAACTACCGATGAGACCGCTCTTTCTCAAGGAGAACTCTATACCATCATCACAAACAAAGCAGCTAAAGGAAATAAAGGTTGCTTGGTAGCTATCATCAAAGGCACAGATAGTGAGCGGGTTAAATCCATATTACTGAGAAAGATTCCTTTAGGTAAAAGAAGGTTGGTGAAAGAAGTTACTCTGGATATGGCTGCTTGTATGGAGCAGATCGTAAGGAAAACTTTCACAAGGGCAACTCTGGTTACCGACCGCTTCCATGTGCAAAAACTAGCTTATGATGCTGTACAACAAATGAGGATCGAATATCGCTGGGAAGCATTGGATCAGGAGAACAAGGAAATAGAGCTGAGTAAAGAGCTTGGAAAAACGTTCATACCTCACAGGCTTGAAAATGGAGATACTCCGAAGCAACTTCTGGCAAGAAGCAGATACTTGCTTTTCAAGCGCAAGGAACTTTGGAGTTCACCTCAAATTCATCGGGCAGAGATACTCTTCAAACGCTATCCAAGAATCAAACAAGCTTATGAGTTAGCTCAGAAACTAGGGTATATCTACCAAACTGTAAAAGACAAAGGTATTGCCTACACCAAATTGGCCAAATGGTACGATGAAGTAGAAAAGGCTGGGTTCAAATCCTTTAACACAGTATCAAGAACCATACAGAGCCACTATGAAACCATCCTCAATTTCTTTGAAAGACGCAGTACCAATGCAGCAGCTGAATCTTTCAATGCTAAGATCAAAGCATTTAGAAGCCAGTTTAGAGGCGTAAGAAACGTTAGTTTTTTCCTGTACAGACTCTCCAAAATCTATGCATAATACAATTACCCCACAGGTTTTACGCTTGATCCTAAGTTTCGTTTGTGGCTAGAGAGAAAGCTGCCATTTTCTTTCCCGAATTAAAGCTTTTGATTTCAGGTTCGTTACCTAATCTGCCGATTA
>JAGDZQ010000085.1:0-595 GCA_049115715.1 Cyclobacteriaceae bacterium | reverse complement strand
AGCTTTGCGGCAGACCCGACGTTAAGTATCAGTGGCGGATTGGTAACAAATGCAGCCATGACCGCTACCACAGATCCAAAAGTATGGACATATGCATGGGATGTACCAGATAATACGACAGCAGATGGGAATGTTACAGTCAGTATTAGTGTAAATGATGTAGCTGGAAATACGAACACCTTGGCTTCAGGAGTGAATGTTTATGAGATAGACAATACCGCCCCTATGGTAACAACCAATACGATATCATCGAACAATTCGATTACACCATTGACTCTGGCTAAGGAAGGCAACAGGATTACAGTCCGTATTTTATTTGATGAAGCGTTGTTTGGAGACCCGACAGTGAGTTTCCGAAGTTCGAATATTCCAGTATCGAATGCCGTGACCATAGACGATCCAACCACCACAGGAATAGCCGATACCTATGATGCTTACTTTGATGTGTCGTCATTAGATATAGAAGGTGAGGTATCCTATACGATATCTTTTGCAGATGCAGCGGGTAACTTGGGAAGTACAGTAACGATTTCTAATTCTGGTTTATTTATAGATAAGTCTGCTCCAACAGTCTCGATTGTACGTCAGACACCAA
>JAGDZQ010000084.1:1124-1501 GCA_049115715.1 Cyclobacteriaceae bacterium | reverse complement strand
GTTAGGAATAATTCAGATTTAATAGAACATGCATCATTCAAAGAACAAAAACTTAATTTATTTAATCCTTGCGCTATTTCTTATTAGTTGTGAGGGCGAAGTTGGCCCACAAGGAGTTGGATTGAATAGTTTGACGAACGTCATAAACGAACCCGCTGGTGCTAATTGCGAAAACGGAGGTGTAAAGATTGAAGTTGGTACGGACAGTAATGAAAATGGAGTATTAGATGCTGATGAGGTTCTAAGTACAAGTTATGTATGCAATGGGGTGGATGGAACTGCTAGCCTAACTGTAGTAACTTCTGAACCAGCAGGAGACAACTGCGAGAATGGAGGCATCAAAATTGATTCAGGCGTGGACAGCAACAACGACGGAA
>JAGDZQ010000084.1:0-987 GCA_049115715.1 Cyclobacteriaceae bacterium | reverse complement strand
TTACAACAGAAACTGCAGGAGATAACTGCGAAAATGGAGGTATCAAAATTGATTCAGGTGTGGACAGCAACAACGATGGAACCCTTGATGATGACGAAATAACTGCAACAGCTTACATCTGTAACGGAATTGATGGAAGTAATACCCTCACTAAACTAACCACAGAATCCGCAGGAACTAACTGCGAAAATGGAGGTATCAAAATAGATTCCGGGGTTGACTCTAACAACAATGGAATTCTTGATGATGACGAAATAACCGCAACTGCTTATACCTGCAATGGACTAGATGGAAAAGTTAGCCTAGTTAATATAGCCGATGAAGCAGGCGGGGCAAATTGCGAAAACGGCGGGGTTAAAATTGATTCTGGTGTTGATGATAACGGAGATGGCACTCTTGATACTGATGAAGTTGATATCACAAGATATGTCTGTAATGGAATTGATGGTGGGTTTGATGAACAAATAAGACTTAGAATCGAAACACCATTGGACAACACTGCAAATAATGACTGGTTCACAAACTCTACAACTTATGTTTTTGGGGGTGCTGGTTTATTTGCTTTCAATAAAAACAATTTTGTTGGAGTAGATTCAGTTGTTTTAGCATCTAATCCTTCAAACTTCACTTCAGGAGTACGTGCGTATGTTGATCTTTTTGATGCAACTAATAATTCCTCAGTTTCAAATAGTGAAATAAGTCGGATTGCTGATTACCCTGATGATACTTACATTTTTTCCGAGAACATTTTTGGTTCATTACCAGAAACCTCAATAGATCTTGGAGTTAGAGTCAGAACTGAAACATCAGGAACTTCTGCATCTGTTGGAAGACCGTATCTAATTCTATACAGGAGTAATTAAACCTGAAAAATTCCTAACAAACAATAAAATGAATGCGCTGGCTTTCTTCGTAAATACTGTGGTACTAAATTGAAAGGTTGGCGCTTTTCTTATGTTGTGAGCGCACTCATTTTATTTGGACGTT
>JAGDZQ010000083.1:0-2306 GCA_049115715.1 Cyclobacteriaceae bacterium | reverse complement strand
TTGAAGATAAGTCCGCTAACGAACAAATGAAGCTTATCGGACAGCTAGACGAAGATGACAAGCAAACTATCTTTAAGCTCATTGACAAGATGCTTACCAATAAAAAGTTCAAAACCTTCTTCGCTGAAAATGTGGGCAATTAAAAGCACTCGTTACAAACGAGCGCTAGCGGGGTACAGCAGTTGCACGCGTTACAAACGCGCGCTAGCTGGGCTCTATTTCATTTCTCACGGTCACGAGCTATAAGCTCGCGCCAGCCGAGGATAGGAGATCTAGAATTTGCTTAAGTTGATCATCTCTTAAATACTCCAGCTCTTGATCTAAATTAGAGTTACACATTAAACCTGTGATATTAGAATAACAGGCATATACATTTCCTGCTGATTCAAGAGGATCAAAAACCCTTGGATTAGGACTTGAGTCTTCAGCTCCACACCATGCTACGGTTGCACCATTATCAATCAACCATTTAAGTGTCTCCTCAATGATACTCAACCAATAATTGGGACTTGGGAATTTCTTGATGAGTATATCAACTCCGTATACCTTATACTCTTCAGCATGAATTTTCACCTCTTTATACTCTATCTCTGAGTTTATCCATTTTTTCTTCAGACTCTCATCTTCTAAAACACGAGGAACAGTATTCTCCCAAAAACCGTAAAACGATAAACCATCAACTTCTTCATGCCCTCTTGCAAACTTCCAATAAATGCCTAAACTATTAATCGTAATCACAATCCAAAATTTCTAAGTTGTTGCTCACTGGGGACAATGGATGTAACAATATCACCAGCTTTAACCTTTCCAGCAGGAGATAGTACAGCAGTTGCACGCGTTACAAACGCGCGCTAGCTGGGGCTAGTGGGGGTAAATCAGAACAATTTTATCACTGTTTTTTCGCCTCTAACATAAATGTTATCAGACTCTAAAGTCAATTGATATAATTTATTTGCCCCCCTATTATATTCTTTAACCAATTTTATCTCAAATAAATACAGTCCATTGAAACGGTCATCAGAACTATCATAGATTTCAATCATATCAAGACCAGCCTTCTTTTTCTGCTTAAATCGTGCCTTTTTTAATGGGGTTTTCTCCGTTGAGAGGTTCGTAGGAAGGAAAAAAAGGTCGTCTTGAAAAGTCATATTATTCCTTATATATGAAATACCTGATTTATCTATTCCAGAAATATCAACTCCGTTACAATAAACATCCATTACATTCCATTGACCATCTAGCAAAGGATTTGTTTCTTCGCAAGAAGTAATAGAAATAATGAGCAGAATCGAAAAAGTGAGTATTAGCTTACTTCTTGCTTTTTCTTTGATTTTTGATCGAAATTTCATTGATGATTTTGTTTCCAATTTTCTTGACTTCTTCGCTTTCATTTCCTTCTCCTCCGAACAAAACAAAATTAATGACATCACTTAAACTTTGAATATTAAGATTAAAATCTTCTGGTATGAAACCTGGAGTTGAGAGAGCCTCCTGTACATCCGAAACAGACTGATTCAGAACAGACCTCATCATCACCACTTCATTTTCAAAAATTCCCTCTGATACTGCAACTGGACCATCTTTGAGCTGTTTATTCAATTCCGTAAGATCTTCCTTAATAGTCATGGATAATTGAGTCTCCAAAGCAAAAGTTGCAACATTCAGAACTAAAACAAAACCAACTCCCGGTCTCCCTAAACGAGGAGAAGGGGTGGAAATAATCTCTCTTCCTGATCCTAAGTTATATCGGAGATCTCTCTCACCATTTTTCCTGACCGGAACCAGTTTCAATACATTTGGAGCAGTATATTTTTTAATATTTGTTGTTTTTCCATGAGCTTGAACAATTTCGCTTGGCCTTCCAAAATTTGCTGGTGGTTTCGCCTTTCCAAGAAAGTCCGTTGTTATAATTGTATTCACCTGTCCATCTCCAAAACCTATTCCATCATCTCCGACTTGCACTAAACCATATTCAGGAAACTTAGCTCTAAACTGTCGTTGAAAAACATCACTAAATGTTTCCAGTCTAATAAAAACTGTCCCTAGAGTTACACTTATTCTGGCTTCATCCTTATTCAAATATTCTAGACCATCTACATCTACACCATCAATAGGATTATTACTTGCAAATTGATAAGGAGTCAACTCTGGATACGAATCTTTTAACGGATCAACACTCAAGAACTTCCCTATACTCGGGTTGTAGATTCTAAATCCATAATCATAAACTAAGGAGGTTCCCATGTTTCGATCCCTTTCCTTACCGTTAAAGCCGTCCCTAGTGGCCTTTAGGCAAAATTTTTTCC
>JAGDZQ010000082.1:0-4844 GCA_049115715.1 Cyclobacteriaceae bacterium | reverse complement strand
GGTACTAGGAAAAAGGGGTATGCGGGAAAAAATTTTGCCTAAAGGCCACTAGGTACGGCTTTAACGGTAAGGAAAGGGATAAATCATTCAGTGCCAGCAATATCAACTACGATTACGGCTTCAGAATCTATAACCCACAGATAGCCAAGTTCTTGTCTGTCGATCCGTTGACATCTTCTTATCCCTACTATACTCCTTATCAATTTGCAGGGAATAAACCTATTATGTTTATTGACTTAGATGGCCTGGAGTTTCAAATACCAGAAATCAACAAGTTTAAATATGGAGATTCTCCTTTGCTAAATGTGGTTACGGTGATTGATAACTCTGCCATAAACACTCTAAATGGGGGGATTGGGTTAGTTAATGCAACCATAAATACGGTTTATTTCAGCGTAACAAATCCAACTAATATCCCTAATGCAGTTAAGAGTGAAGCCAAGATGTATTCTGCTGTTGCTGATAAGTACATGCAGGATACATACAAGAACTTTAACAGACCAATAAGTGAACAGTTTGAAGAGGTAAAACAAGATTTCTCTAACCCTGAGACTTATGAGCTTCCAGTGGAAATAATTGCTGGTTTTTATTTGACAAAAGGAGCAAATAAATCACCTGTTTTAAAAAATGCTGATGTTCCTTTACAAGCAGCAGCTAAGGGTACAAAATTTGCGGATTTAGCTAAAACAGGGAAGATCAACCCTAGTGATGTGCGTTTTAGTCAAAATAGTATTGGCGCTAAATTTAAAAACGGTTCTAGCGTATCGGATTTAACAAAAGGGCTTGTGGATGGAACAATAAACCCAGATGACATACCTTCAATTAGAATCGTTGAGAAAGATGGTCTGATTTTTACACTTGATAATAGGAGGTTGAAAGCATTTAAAGATGCTGACTTGCCAATTAAGTTTGATAAACTAGATGAAATACCTAAGGATCAACAGTTTAAATTTACCACCACTAATCAAGGCACATCGATTGAAATACGTAGCAAGTAAAAAGGAAAGGAATGGATATTTATGAACAAGCCGAAAAGATTGAAAATCAACAAGATTTCATTCTTTTTCTAAAATTATTAAAAGACGACTTTAGAGAAAATTTTTCTGCTTGGGAAAACGAGAACCTAGCCAGTTTTCTTGAGGGTTTGGCAGGATACAATATGGATAAAGAACAAGGGGGAATTTCATGGAAAATAGTTGCTGAAATGCTTCTTGCTGCAAAAGTATATGAATAATCCTGTCCCAACTAACGCAAGTCCGCTTGTGCTTCTTAAGAGATTGAAATTACAGAAGCCTTCGAGAGATCGGAGGCTTTTTTGTATTTAAGTAGTGAATTAGCTTATTTGGTGGAGACTAGTAATTCTCGAATGTCTACGTTCAAGATGTCGGCAATTTTCTTCAAATCCAATAAATGAGGTTGTGTTTTATTATTACAGATGCTAGCAATCGTATTGGTTGTTTTCCCAAGCTCCTCCGCAAGCCATTTTTGACTCCTCCCTTGAATTACCAATATTTCTTTAACTCTGTTTATTCGTTCCACGAGGCAATAATACTAATATGATTTGTATTACTAAACGAATCATTTGTGATAATGTAAATCATATTTGATTACTTATTTTTATTTTATACAAATTAATCATTTATTTGTATCGATATAAATATTATTAATATCTGTTAAAATGGTATTATGAACGATTGTGAATGTTTATTAAAAGTCTTCCAAAACCAATCTCTTTCTGAAACGATTGAAGTGCTGGATGAGATGCTTTATCTGATTGTATTGAATATAGAGTTGATGGATAGCATCCCTGATAAACTTACCCATCAGTATTTGACCATCCGAGAGTTAAGAGACTTTTTCATAGATCTAAACCAGCAAGAGCATGGCAATTGAAAAAGGACTTAATACTGAAAACCCCGAATCTCTCATCTATCAAAATGAGCTACTCAAACTCACGGTGCTAGGCGGTATCAAATTGGAAGGCTTAGACAGAATGCGAAGCACTTTGAAGATAGAGCTAAAAAATAGCAGCATTCCCCCAGTGCGTCACAATCTGGATTTATACAACGACACCCAGACCGAGAAGTTGATCAGAAAAGTAGCCGAGAAATTAGAGATAGGCACCAGTGTCATAGCCGCTAGCTTAGCAGAACTGACAGGGCAGTTAGAAGACTACCGATTACACAAAATTAAGGAAGATCAGCCTAAACCCTACGAGTCACCCAAGTTGACCATTGAAGAGCGAAAAGCCGCTGAAACCTTCCTCAAAGAACCCAATCTACTAAAAAAGACCAATGAACTAATAGGGCAATCAGGCGTAGTAGGCGAGGAGATCAACAGGCTTATCATGTACCTAATCTTCACCAGTCGGAAGCGACCCCAACCATTGCACATCGTAAGCCTTGGCAGCAGCGGCACAGGCAAAACCCATCTGCAAGAAAAAGTAGGCGAGCTGATTCCAGAAGAAGACAGAATCGAGATTACCACATTAAGTGAAAACGCCTTTTACTACTTCGGCCAAAGAGAGCTGAAGAACAAACTCATTCTCATTGAGGATTTAGATGGAGCAGAAAACGTACTCTATCCCTTAAGGGAGCTGCAAAGCAAAAAGCGGATTAGTAAAACAGTCGCCCACAAGAACAGCAAAGGCGAAACCAAGACCATGCATCTAATAGTAGAAGGACCCGTGAGTGTATCCGGATGCACCACCCGAGAGCAGATCTATGAAGACAATGCCAACAGATCCTTTTTGATCTATCTCGATGAAAGTGAAGAACAAGACACCCGAATCATGCATTATCAAAGAAAGGCCAGTGCAGGAAAGATTAATCAGGACAAAGAGCAAGAAATCCAGACACTACTAAAAAACACACAACGTGTGTTAGAGCCGGTCAAGGTTGTGAATCCCTATGCAGAACTACTACAAATCCCAAAAGAGATATTTAAGCCCAGAAGGACGAACAATCATTACCTACAGTTCATCGAAGCAGTCACCTTTTACCACCAACATCAAAGGGAGTTCAAAGCAGACGGAAACGGCGAAGCTTACATAGAAACCACCTTAGAAGATATCAAAGCAGCTAATGAATTAATGAAGGTCATCCTTCTTCGAAAAGCAGATGATTTGAATGGAGCTACCCGAAACTATTTCGAACGACTCAAGGAATTGCAAAAAGAACAAGACAAAAAAACATTCACCAACCTATCAATAAGAAAAGCATTGAAAATCAATGCCAGTAACCAAAAACGTTATATGATCACCCTACAAGAATGGGGATTGGTTCAAAAAGTAAAAGGAGATAAAAAGAATGGCTTTGCCTATGAAATTAACACCTATGAAGATCAGGAACACCGAAATAAAAAAATCCAAGACGCACTAGATAATATCATTACCCAAATCGAAAAAACAGAAAAGAAGTCCAGGACGACCAAAAGAAGTTCATAATCTAAAATGAACCACATAACTACACTCAAACCCCAGAAACTAAGAAAACCAAAGAAGTTCACTTCAAACCAAAAGCATCAAGCAGAGAAAAAATGACAACCGATCACCAAACAGAAAAACAACTCCTGCTCTATCGGTTGACACGGATCATCAAAGCATTATATCCCCACAAACAAACCCAGAACCCATATAAACCCGAACACCTAGAGTTAACCAAATACCTAGACTTAGAAACCCAACTTCTATTCGTAGATGTACTTCATAGCCTCACCCTGCTAAACAATCATAGCCGAATGAATACAGAAGGCCAATTGATCAGCACACAAATAGATTACCTCAATGCTTTGCAACTCGTTCTACCCAAAGAACTACAACTCACAGCCAAGACCCTTGAAATTCATACAGAGCTTTCAAATATTTTCAAGCAGAATCCTTTCACTTATGTATCAGCATGTAGCATTTTGAAACTATCCCACTCTACAATGAAGCGATTAACCAGACCATTATTGATTCATGGATTACTAAGAAAACATTTAGAAAAAGGAGGAAAGAAGACTCTGCTTCAAGTTGTTGAAACCAACCAAGAACCAGACACTAGCCACGACCTCTTCGCTGAAGGCCAAGGAGATTGGGCAGGTTTTCAAGGCTTTGTGGAGCTGTGAGTTGATAACTGAAAATGGAATGAAATCGTTAACTTTATGGAATCAATAGAAATTATCGAGAATGGATATCCAAGCAGAGAAACTTTACCTGATAGAGCAATTAGCCAGAGTTCAGGATGCAGAAATCATAAGCCAGATCAAAAAGGTATTAGTGAAAAAGGATAATCCAATTGTTGGTTACTCAAATGGTAGTCCAATTACCAAGAAACAATTTGTTAAGCGTGTTGAAGCTGCTGAAAAGAGGATTGAGAATGGGGAGTTTATAAGCCATGATGATGTTGAAAAAGAGGCAGCTAATTGGTAATGAAGAAATATAAAGTAACTTGGGATTCTTACGCCAAAGAATCCTTAAAATCCATAGTTCAACATATAAAAGACGATTCTCCACCTGCGGCTCAAAAAGTTAAAATTGAGCTTCTTAAGCTAGCCCAAAGTTTAAACAATAAGCCAAACCGTTTTTCTAAGGAATTTTATCTTGAAGATAAAGAGGGTAATTACAGATCTGTGAGCAAATGGTCTTATAAGATCATTTATAAGGTTAAGGAAGACGAGGTTTACATATTGGATGTATTCCATACCAGAAAAGACCCTTCAGAGATAGAAGACTTGGATTAGTCCATTTGCTGCTTGCAGCAGCACGCCCTCAGCTTGTGGCTGAGAGCGGAAAAGCGGCGTGTCTGTGGGGCGTTAGCCAGTCTTCCCTCCGGGAATAGACAAGATCGTTCGACTGTTTTTGG
>JAGDZQ010000081.1:0-492 GCA_049115715.1 Cyclobacteriaceae bacterium | reverse complement strand
GAGCTTGGATTTTAGCCTTTCACCTGATGCGCCAACCGATGCAATTACTTTCATCTGGATTCAATATTGGTTGAGGGCGGCAGGGTGCGCTGAACTTATACGTCTCGCTTTTGATGTTCTTTCTAGTTCTAGATTGTTGCGACTGGAGAACCTCTTGCGAGCCGCCTGCGAGTGCTATCGACAGCCTGACAGGGAAAGTGACTGGAAGGAACAACTGGCAGTGCGGAAAGCTTGGGTTTGCGGGTTGGCTTGTGGGGCTGTACGGTACTGGCGATGGCCGCAGGCTCGCATTAACTAGAGGTGTGGAAGGATCTTTTTACCCAAGCCCCGCAGGGATTAAAACATCCAAAAAGATACTGGGAACACCTGTGAGGAGTACCACAACGAACAGACCGAGAGGCAAAGCCATGGTGGAGCCTGCAAGGATCACCATGGTGTGCCGAAGGGAGCGTGAGAGAGGACACACACGAACGCCGCTTTTCCGCACTCTGC
>JAGDZQ010000080.1:0-1220 GCA_049115715.1 Cyclobacteriaceae bacterium | reverse complement strand
TGGAATACACCTATCAAGTGAGGAAGGAACTGTTAAGCTATCAAGCAGACAAATCAACCGAGCAACTCTTTTTACCAGTACCCCCAGCAGGAAGAATCCAAAGCTACCCAAACACACTTAGCGTATGGAAAGGATTAACCAAAGAATTAAAAGAGCAACAACGTTGCTTTATCAATTTTAGGCAAGTGCGTACAAGTGTGATTACCCATTGGCTGAAACAGTACAATCTTAGAGAAGTGCAACAGATGGCAGGACATAGATATGTGAGTAGTACAGAAGGCTATTTAGTGAATCATATAGAAGGATTACAAGCAGATATAGATGAGTTCCATCCACTTGGTTAGAACAAAAACACCATGAGAAATAGAAGTCCATAGAAGCGGAATTGAATAGTAGAATGATTTTCTTTGAAACACCACAGCATAGAATTATCTCTATCAAAAGTTAGCCCTGTAAGGTCATGGAAAGGAAACGATCCATAAGCGCATGTGGTGTGCGCAAAGAGCCTAAGCAGGGCTTCTTCTTTAAAACACCACAAAATGAAAACCGAATTACAACCAGACGAGTTAGCCCCATTGGCTGATTTTATCAATGACTGCTATGTGGGTGATCTGCCCAGCTTATGCAACGACCTGACCAAAACAATGTATTTGCTCCACCATGTTAAGAGAGATGAAGTACTCGATGAAGAAGAAATAGAAGAAGCCTGTTTGATCCTCTATCAAATACACCAGCGAGTTTTTACGATTTACGCTAAGCAACAAGAAACCAAATCATAGATTAACTAGAAGCCCCAAAACGGGGCTTCTTTGATTATTAGAGAAAAGACATTTTAGAAAAAGTAAACAACCCATTCCATGGCGGACTAAACCCCTCTACGAGCTACACACACTTCCTTCGGAGACAAGCTCACACCGCTTGGAGTATGGCACAGTTCCTTGCATCCGTAGTACTCACCACACTCACCGATATGATCGGCCTCTAATCCGAAGGATGCAGGCTTCTTGTGTCAGCCAGACCCGGTGCAGCTCTAGTCGGGCATTTTTTTATAGCATCATCTGCGGAATGACTTTTGGTTCAGTAGCTCGCTGGAAGCCTTTTGGAGGTTTTGAAAGGGAGTTTTTCCCGTGACAGCTCAGAGGTATTTTTACTCGGCATCGAGCCTTCGTAAAAAACACTTAGGAAAAGCGGCGTGTCTGTGGTGCGTTAGCCAGTCTTCC
>JAGDZQ010000079.1:0-936 GCA_049115715.1 Cyclobacteriaceae bacterium | reverse complement strand
TGGTGTAGCACCATTCTTCCTATCAAGTTGTCAAAGATTTCAGCTTTCATCAGGTGTCGATTGAATCGGTAACAATATTCATCGAGATATCCCTGTAAGTGTTTGACAGAATGATGAGTTCCTCTCAGCCAAGCCTTCAACATCATAATGGCTCTATGCATGTCAGGGAAATGGATTCCTTTTTTACCAGAAGGTATTTGTTCAAGATTGGGAAAGTCAGCCTTAAAGGGAGTGTATCCCTTCCATTCATCGGTTGTAATCTTTGCATCCTGATCAATATGATCTTCAAAAAAAGGTTTTAAAGATTCATTACTACCGTCCTGAATCATACGAGCGTACATCCTACCGATTCCCTTACCCTCTCGCTCTATGGCTACCACAACAAGCTTTTTATCTTTATTCTGGCGTCCTTTTGTACCTTCCTCTTCTTGTCCCACCACTGTTTCATCCACTTCTACCTTGCCAAGCATAGGGTGTTGTTGGCTGCTGGCCATTGCTTTCATCACCTTCTGCTTAAAAGCCCAACAGGTCTTCTGTCTCAACCCTAACTTGCGACTCAGTTCAGTGGAAGCGATCCCTTGCTTATTTGTTGAGATAAAATAGACAATATAGAAGGCCTTGAGGATGGAGAATTTCACTTTGTGAAAGAGTGTGCCACTAGTTGGAGTAGCCTGATAGCCACATTTGGTGCATTGACGTGTCCGCTCTAGTTTTCCTTTACAGTAGTGAGTGTGGTTACATTGCTCACAAATAAAACCATCAGGCCATTTAAGTCTGGCCAGATGATCGTAACAGGCCTGATCATCTGGAAATTGCTGATGAAACTCGAAAAGGGTGAGACTTTCGTATCTTTTCTCCATGATTTTGTGTTTGAATTCATATATAAGATGCTGAAAATCAATGAGATAAAGAATGATATTAGTCAATTTATTATGT
>JAGDZQ010000078.1:0-3287 GCA_049115715.1 Cyclobacteriaceae bacterium | reverse complement strand
TTTCAAAGACCCCAGCATGCTGCAAAGGTTGCAGGAATTGAGCCTATTGCCTCATAATGATAAAGAACACATTCTCTACACGCTAGACGGACTACTCCAAAATGTAAAGGCTAAAAAGGCTTTTGCATAGTACCCTGATCTTCCCAGGTTTTCATTTCTTCACTTTGTAAGCACAAGCGGACGCTTGCGCCAGTTGGGGACGCTAAGACCAGATGGAGCTATTTAATCCATTCTGAAAATCCTTCTATCAAAAACTCTCTAGTTTTTAACTGATTGGCTCTAAAGGTCTTCAAGTACCAGTTTCCAAGTCTATAAGGGAATTTCCCCAAAAGAGGAATGTCTAGTTCTTCAAGTGGGTAAATATTTGTTGTAAGCCTCAGTCCATTTTTAAACTCAAAAGTGATATTCACTTCGTCTTCTTTGTAATAGGTAAGGGATTCTTTCCAGCCTTGCAGAACTATTTTCAAGAAGTCAGTTACTGCACTTATATTTTTTTCATTGAATAAATAATCAATCCTTTCCAGATCAGCAAAAAGATAGTCTTGTTCAATACCGATTGATCTTTCACCTTCTGGGTCATACACTACGTGAAAACTGTTCCAATTGTCCCAATTATTATTGTGCGCTGAAACTCCCGTTAGGTTGCTTTTAGCATCAAATTGAAGTGATAACCTAAGTTGATTATTCTTACTTGATTTTGATTTGATCACCAATGAACTGAGCATATTAGAATCATTCAAAAATTCTTGTATCTCAAGCTCTTTAAATTCCTCTCTAAACCATTCAGCCCAAACCATTTCTAAAACTTAAATAGAGTTGGATCATTACCTCCAGGAGAAATTATATTTTGAATATCTCGTGTTGCTTCTCCTGAGGTCAAGTAGTAACCAAGTGCAGCTCCAGCTATACCTCCAATTATAGGGCCTAAAGGCGCAAAAGGCCCTAGAAAAGGCGCTGCCATTAGACCAAGCTTAGCACCCATTAACCCTCCCATAACAGCTCCTGCATATCCACTTGCTTCGGAAGCAATCACATTTGGATCGTAACCTGACTTTCGAATACGCTCTAATGCAAAGTAAGCATCAACGAAATAGCCTAATACACCAGCTGTTTTAAAGGCTCTTCTAAACTTTGCAAGTTTATCTACACCTCTATTTGTTGACTTACCAAGTTCCTTTTCTCCTCGAGCTATCTTCTCGGTTATTTCTAAAGATTTTTGAGATGATTTTTTGTTTTCGGCAAGAGCTTTTCCTAGTGGACTAGATTTCTCTCTTACTATTCCTAAATTATTTTGTCTGTTGTATGCTGCTCTTGCTTTGTTCTGTTGTGTTGGGTTTTGTCTGTGAGTTTCTAAATCAATTCTGTAAGGCTCGATATATAAATTTTGTCTTAACGTCAAATCTTCGCCAAAACCATACAAAAGTTGACCAGTTCCTATTCCAGCTCCGGCTCCAAATGGAACAAGACTTCCATTTTCGTTAGTCTCTAGTGCTATTTTATTTCCTTCCTCATCTAAAGCAAAAAAGCCTTCTTCAGAATTGTAAAATGCTGTTTTGTCACCGACCGTAATTTGACCAGATATGTCTCCGTCTATATTGGTGACATTAATGGATACATTTTCTATTCCAAATTCTCCAATAGTTTGATTAGCTACTTTGTCAAATGCTTCATTTCCGCTATCGAATTGTGGTGTTTCAACAGGTTCCGATTTCTTCTGTCCTCCGGTATCTGTTTCTGGATCGGGTTCCAGTCCATCGACATCTATATTGTTAATCGGCTTATTCCCCGCATACTGGTAACTCGTGTAATAGGGATACTCATCTTTAAGTGGATCGACACTTATAAACCTCTGCACAACATTTTCCGCGCGATTTACACCTTTCGATATAAAAAGAGGTGAGTATTCCGGTTCATGTGTCAGCTTCAAACAGCCCATTGTTAGCAATTTACAGTTTCTATTTTTCAGTTGAAAGAAAGAACCTTATCCTCTTTGAGTCAAAGGTTCATTCTCATTAGTCTTCTATAGAGAAAAGGGTGAGGCATTCTTTCTTGCCTATTTCATTTTCGATTTCATTCCCTTTACACATAAAAGTATCTTTCATTGTAGTGAACTTCATGGTGTTTGTAAAACTGCAATGAGGACAGATAATCATAACATTTTGACCTAACCTATTTAGATACCTAGTATCTAAAAGGTCTGCATAATTTTTCATAATAATTTTCATGTCATGCAATGTAGATAGCAGTTTTTACCGAGCATAGGACACAAAATCGCACACTCAAAAAAGTGTGTTTTTGAAGTCTAAAAAGTGTTTTCATCTGTTGGAAGGATAAATGACCTTTCGTGATTGTCACTCTTTGCAGTAATAGTCTGGGCATTTATTCTTTCAACTGATGTGCCAACTGAACCAGTAAACTTGATCTGGGAGTGATATTTTTAGAGGGCGGCAGGTTGAGCTGAACCTATACGTTTAGTTTTTGATTTTCTTTCGAGTTGCACGAGTGTTGCTATTGTCTGAGTCTTTTGCGAGCCGCCTGCGAGTGCTATCGCCAGCCTGCCAGAAGGTAGCGACCGTAGGGAGTGGCTGGCAGTGTCTGGCGATGGCCGCAGGCTCGCATAAACAATAGGTGTGGTTTTTGTTTTTGCTTAGCTGCCGCAGGCAATCAACTCAATTGAAAACAAAAAAGGGAACACCTGTGGCGAGGAGCGGATAGACAGCAAACGGAGGGATAGACAAGATGGAGCTCCTTTTATTTTTTGCCTTCATTTTTCTTTCAACTGAAAAAATAAAAGAGAACGATCTTGGCTATTCCCACAGAGTAGCCTGGCTAACGCACCACAGACACGCCGCTTTACCTAGTTATTTTTTCCTGTGGCTCGATGCCCAGGAAAAATAATCTTACCACTGAACTATCACGGGAAAAACCATCTTTCAATACTTCCAAAGGCATCCAGCGAGCTACTGAACCCAAAGCCATTCTAAAAATGGATCTATAAAAAAATGCTAGACTGGGGTTGCACTGGGTCGTTCTGACACAAGAGGAATGCATCCTTCGGATTAGAGGCCAGTCATACTGGTGAGTGTGGTGAATATCTGCGGATGCAAGGAACTGTGCCATACTCCAAGCGGTGTGAGCTTGTCTCCGAAGGAAGTGTGTGTAGCTCGTAGAGGGATTAGGCCGCCATGGAATGGTTTTGTTTACTTTTTTAAAGTCTTGTGCTATCTGTTTTCTACTTTATTGTAGTGGGTGTAGTTTGTCGATTACTGCTTTCAACTCTTCCAGAT
>JAGDZQ010000077.1:0-970 GCA_049115715.1 Cyclobacteriaceae bacterium | reverse complement strand
GCACATCAGTTGAAAGGCTAAATGGTGGGGAAGTGAGTGCCAAACAAAGAAACCCTGCTAAACCATTTAGCCTTCCAACTGACGTAACCCTGTTCAACTTTTACTAACTTCACAGACAAGGCAGACGGCCTTTGTTTTTTTGACATGATGCCTTTAAGAAGAGCTGGGAGTAAATCTTGTTTTTTTAAAGGAGGGTACTAGGAAAAAGGGGTATGCGGGAAAAAATTTTGCCTAAAGGCCACTAGGTATGGCTTTAACGGTAAGGAGAGGGATAAATCGTTCAATGCCAGTACTCTTAATTATGATTTCGGTGCAAGGATTTATAATCCAGCGATAGGACGGTTTTTGCCCAGCTAGCGCGCGTTTGTAACGCGTGCAACTGCTGTACTATCTTTGTTTCGTGTCGGAAAAATATAAATTTCATGATCCTGAGGGGCTGTATTTTGTGACTTGCACCATCGTTCACTGGATTGACCTTTTTACAAGAAAGGAACTAAAACATGTCATTGTCGAATCATTGAAATATTGTCAAGACGCAAAAGGATTGATCATTCATGCATGGTGTTTGATGCCATCCCATTTACACATGATCATAAGCACAAGAGATAAGCCACTTTCTGAAATCATGAGAGATTTCAAAAAATTCACATCAAAAAGGATTGTCAAAGAATTGGGTACTGTCAATGAAAGTAGAAAAGAGTGGTTGATAAGAGCTTTTGAAAAGGCAGGAAAAGAATTAAAAAGAATATCTACCGTTAAAGTTTGGCAAGACGGCAACCAACCTAAGTCGATAGAGTCCAATCATTTTCTTGAACAAAAACTTGACTATATTCATAACAATCCGGTGGAGGATGAAATTGTTGAAGAGGCACATGATTATTTGTTTAGTTCTGCAAGAGATTATTCCGGAATTAGAGGACTGATTGATGTTGAGATATTGGAATAAGATGAACAGGCACGCGTTGCAAAC
>JAGDZQ010000076.1:0-1298 GCA_049115715.1 Cyclobacteriaceae bacterium | reverse complement strand
CGTTGATGTTGCGCAACCCCTCTGAGTGAGATCGGTTTCAGGGCAAACCTGTTTTGAGAAGGTATTGAGAGATACTTTACAGTTAATTGAAGTCGAGTTGAAGTTTGGCTATACCTTCTTTTTTCGATCTGATGAGTAGAGAAAAAGTGAAAATGAGCCTCTGAAAGCTTTTTTCAAGGACGCAGATTGCCTCTTTGAGTTGAAGTTGGGTTTTCTTCACCTCAAACTTCAGGTACTTCTTCAGATTGTAAGCTATAGCAGCCATTATGAACTGCTTATTCGCATTGTGAATTCCTTTTGTTGTTACTTTTCTCATGGCCAGATATTGGGTAAGCACGCCGAAAACTGGTTCTACAGTAGCGTGTCTTCTCCGCTTCATGTACTGTCCCTTTTGACTCTTTACCCGATCAATAGCTCGTTTATATTCTTTAAGATGATTGACTACACTAAATCGTTTTTCTGTGCCCTTTCCAATACAGTCTTCTTTAAAGGGGCAACCTCTACAATCCGATCTTCGGGTTGCATACTGTCGCTTTTCTGTACCCTTCTCTATTTTAATCTTCCTGAAAACAGCACGCTTCCCGTTTCTGCATCCATAATAATCTTCGGTTTCATGATAAACAAAGTCATCTGGTCCTCCTTTAAAAGTACCATGCGGAGGGATGTAAGCATTCAAGCCTTTTGATTCCATATCAGCATAATTATCTCCACTACTATAGCCGGCATCAGCAAGAATGTTTTCTACTTGCAGTCCTTGATTCCTTAATCGGCGGACTAGTGGGTCAACGATTCCTATCAAGCTTCTACTATCATGTTTATCAGCCGAGCCGCGTAGGCAAAGTCAGACTGCATGAAGGTGATCACATGATTAGATGTATCCACTGCCATCTGAGCATGATAGTTAAGCTTTCGTGCTTTGCCTGGTTTAACTGATATCCTCGAATCAGGGTCAGATGGACTGTAATGAGTATGATTAGAAGTGTATTTTGATGATGGTCTATTTGCTCCAGGGCGATTGTCTTGCTTCTTATTCCAGTTCTTTTGACGGCTTGCTATCGCTTTGAGTTGACCTTCATCGGCTTTTAATGTCTGTTCTACCTGGGTAGCTTTGTTCTCCTTAAGTTTCTTTTTGTCAACCTGACTCATTGCTCGAACCTTAATTAAGTGTTCATCCAACTCTTCTTCTGGCACTTTCAGTTCTAAACTCTCCATAGAGGCATTAGCCTTCACTGGAGCTGAATCTATCGCTTGGTTCTTCCCTGACACCATTCCTTTTGAAATACACATCGACAAAACTT
>JAGDZQ010000075.1:0-3526 GCA_049115715.1 Cyclobacteriaceae bacterium | reverse complement strand
GAGGGGTTGCGCAACATCAACGATTGTTAGCTGCCGATTTTTTCATCTGGCTCGATACTTTCTGAGTTCAGAAATTCGACAAACTCTTCATCAGTTGTATCTAGATCTTTTATCACTTTAGTTTGCTTCAAAATAACCCTTGCAAATTTGTTGGCTAGTTGGTAGTCTTCAAAAGTTAGACTGTTTGGAGACTGAACCTTTTTATAGTCAGTTGTATTCGCATAAAAGCCCCTATTTTTCAATTCGTTTGCCTTGTCAAGCCATGTGAAAAACTGCTTTTTTTCATCGTCATTTAAGTTAACCTCAGAATATGCACTACCTAAAAAGCTACCAATTTCCTTAAATCGATTTCGTGCTACCTTTTCGTGTTGTGCATCAAACTCTTGCCCAGTGAACTTTCGTAGGATGTATTCGTCAAAGTTCTTCGAGAATTCTGATGAAATTGCTTCTTGAAACTCTCGAATTAAATTATGTTTCGTGGAGTGAAACCTGAAAATAGATTTTTTGTGATTTGGATTAGTTTCACTAGGAGTAAAAGCTGAGTTATCACCGGAGTGGAATTGTACTACTTGATATTTTATTAATTCCTCAATGCCAAGGACTAAGTGTGAAATAGCAAATCCAAATTTTTTGCAACGTGCTAACAATTCAGCAGTTACAATGTGCGCTAATCCATTATCAAATATTTCGTTGTACTGATCTCGTTCCATTGGCAGTTTTGGCAGCTAACGCATTCTTGCTAGCGCTTGTTGGCATCCGTGTTGATCGCGCGGTTTATTATTTCGTTAACCAGTGGCCAATTCCAATGATCTAGGTAGTGAAGCTTCATGAATTTGTCTTCCTTCAATTTGGAGTTAATCAGTAAATGGTCAAATCTTGGAAACAACTTCATTTCGTTGAAGTTCATGGTGATTTTATGTGGTCCAAGTTTCTTGGTAATTCCGTTCGAGTCTATCAAGAATTTGGCAACCTCGATAGTCTCTCCGTTCTCCCATTTCTCTACCAGTTCAGCAAATTGGGTTGCAAAAAAGTTGTCCCAGATTGAATCTGCTATCTGTTCATAGAGTTGATATTTCTTAGCTCTTCCAATTCCGAAGTAAGATTTTAGAGATATGTTAAATCGGTCGTTCTTTTCGTTCCGAAGTTGGATTTTGAAGTTCGTTCCAATGGTGAACATATCCAATTGAATAGGAGCGATTCCATATCGGATTTGAGTCGGTTGATCAATGAGGTTGTCAAAAAGTTGATTCTCCCAGTAAATCTTGGAAGGTTCAATATGCAATACCTTATTTCCTATTTTAAATACGTTCACTTGGGAGTTACTTATACGTCCTGAAGACTATGGATGCCAACGATCAGCTAAGCATAGTCGGCTTAACCTTTCAATGGTCTCAAAAGTATTGAGTTCAAACTCCCTTTGCAAATAACTAAGTAAGCCGATTGGGCTTAGTGCCTGTTGTACTCCGTCTATTCATCAAGCTTTGTCAAGAATCTACTACTCATCCAGCCGACATAAAATGCGTTATCGTGCAAATCTTCCATGTACAAAACGCTTTCATTTAGTTTGTATTCAGTGCTGATGGCAACATACCACCAAGTTCGACCGGTCACATCTATAGAATATGCATAGGCTATTCCCTGAGTTCCTTTGTTTACAGTTCCAAGAGAGTTTCCAAGTTGTTCGTGTTCGGTCAGATAGCCGAAGTAAGTAGAGCCATCAATGTTTGGTGACAAACGTAATTTGTAATTGTCATTCTTGACTTCAAAAGTCAACGCGCTCTCCAAAAACTGCTTTGGTTTTGTTAGTCCTTGGTTTTCTACTATATCAAGAGTTTTACTAAATTCAGGTGTTATTGCATTATCGAAATTGACCTCATAGACAGAGTTAATAATTCTATTCTCAGCACAACAACCCCAATCATGAGTTAACAATTTCGTTAGTTTCCCATCCGTCCAATAAGGTTTGACAATACCTTGCATGACACTAAATACACGCTCATATTGCTGTTTCTTTAGTTGGAAAATTTCCACAATGTTTGGTTCTCCTCCAGATGGTCCTGAGTAGACTACCTCTGAAACGCCATCTGCATCCAAATCCACAAATTTTAGTTTGTTAATAAGTTCACGGTTGTCCTTCTTTAACTCAAAGGGAATTGTTACTTCAATTCCTGTTTTGCTAAGGGATCCAATGAATTCATTTGCTCGTTCAGTGTGTTGACCGAAATCAACATAACCCCTCCAATCAAAATTTTGGCTGCTGTTAAATTCATCAAAGATTAGTATCTCTTCCTGAGCTTGGATGCTAATTGAAATTGTAAATAAGGCTATAGTGATGATTTTTCTCATGCAGTCAATGGAGTACAACGTCCAACTATCATCCGTAAGCTGGACTTTTTAAATTTCTACTAAAGTATCTTGTCCCACATACCTTTGCAAATAGCTCAGCAAGCTTATGGATGATAGTGTCTGTTAGATTTTCGTGGAGTATCACTTCCACAATTCTTCTTGTTCCCAGTTAGTTGGAAAACCCATTGCTTTGAGGTTGATGTTTGGGTATTTCCCAAGAAGTTCACGAAAATGTGTTCCTGTTCTGGTGTTAGGGTTGATAACTTTAAGTAGGTAAAGGCTACAAGACAGAAAGGCAAATAGTTTGTTTGGATTGATATTGTTTGAAGTCAGCCAAGGGTTCTTAGGCCTCCTGAGTAATTGTGGCTTCAATGTTAGCGTTCGATTCCACAATCGGCTATGATGAGCACATAAGTTTCTCACATACGTCATACTGTGCATCCAACTTTCCAGAATGTATGGGCTTGGAAGCTTGAAATGCTTTGCAATTTCTTTTTTGGCAGTACTGTTTTCTAGGTTCCTGAAAATCTTGGAGAGCAAACCCATCGAAATTACTTCAAAAGTCATCCAAGCTGGAGGCCGTTGAGGTGAGGTGTATTTGCTCTTGTAATGCTCGATAAATACTTCACTCGAACGTTCAATTTCTTCATCAATTCGAGCAAGATTTCTGCTATAGTGGTAGTTGTTCGTAAAATGGACTGGATCTTCATACCACCATGCACCGTTCTCATGAGAATATTGATAAATAATTTGAGTACGGAATGCTATTTCTAGCCTTTCAATAATATCGAATACAAGCAGCCGTAATTCTCGGTCGAATAAATAGAGATCAAGTACATTCTCAAACGTGACGCCATTATTGAAATTATGCTCGTCTGAATTACGCTTTTGGAAGGGAAGAAGGTAGGCGCTGAATCTATAATAGCTGATATTAGATAAATAGTTCTCGGCCTTTTCCTTATCAGTTACCGGTTAGCCCACGACTCTCCAAGAGTTCAATTTGTTCAGTTATCGATAATGCAGGCTTGGAGTATTTCATGGGCAAAAAAAAACCCGCCCGGTTGCGCTTGAGTCAGAGGCGTGGCAGGTATTATTGTTGCAAATATATACTGTATGTACGTGATTTCAAACGAAATCGTTCTGTGATACTCCTGAAATCTAACGACTAGCTAAAATCCGT
>JAGDZQ010000074.1:0-27429 GCA_049115715.1 Cyclobacteriaceae bacterium | reverse complement strand
CCATAAGATTAAGACGATTAAACTACTACCGGCTTGAAGCCGGTAGATTTGAAAACCGACTGTAAGTCGGCTAAAGATTTGCCAATCTCTAAACCTTTATCTTCTTTTTCTACCTCCCGTTTAAGGTATTCAACAATCAATTGGACGCATATAATACATTCTTGAAATATTTGACCTTTTAGCACAGCAGTACTTCAGGTTATAAAACTATAGAAGGTTTTTTAGATAATACCGCAACTATTTAAGATGACAACCAATTCGAACTGAAGTCTTCGCCTAAAGGCGAGGGATTTTCTCCCATTCCCCGATGGAGACATTAAAAATTCAACTCTGCGAGAAAAATCCCAGTTCTGTAAAGGGATATCGCAGTTGGCTTTTCGATTAACTGATGTCACTTTAGATATCCAAATCTCTAATCAGCCTCATTTTATTAATGAAACATCTCGCCTTTATATTGATAGTTGTGTAACCACGGTTTTCATTTAACTGTTATTTACCTCATAAAATAAATCCTTCGGCCAAAGGTTTCTTCTCTAATTTCACAGAAGTCATCCGCTTTTAACACCCTGAAAGCACCCCTCTTCAGACTGACCAAATAGCACCCAATATTGCCAATTATAGAATTTGGCACTGCGATTAGTCCATTTTGACGCCCCACTTCAAATTCGGTGAATTTTAAATTGTAGTACTACTATATCGGAAGACCTGAAAACTCTTTAAAATGGGCAAAGCTTACTTACATAATTTGACTGCACTCCGTGGGATCGCAGCATTGCTGGTTGTCATCCATCATTTCGATTTCTTTTATGGCTCACTGCTTCCAGCAGGAAGTTCCGGAGTAATATACAAGACCTACCTGATGGTAGATCTCTTTTTTGCCTTGAGTGGTTTTGTGATATGCTACGTTTACGAAGAAACTTTTAGCAGTAAATTTAGTTTGTCAACTTACAAGAATTTTATACTTGCACGATTTTCAAGGGTTTATCCGCTGCACATATTTACACTTTTAGCAACCATTCTGTTATACTTGATTCTTATCATATATGATAAAGACTGGCTGCTTAATCCCTTACAAAAACACATGCATCGATGGGACAGCATACCTATCCAACTCCTCTTTTTACAGACAATAGGGATTTACGATTTTGATACATGGAATGCTCCAGCTTGGAGCCTAAGCGCAGAGTGGTGGGCATACATGATTTTTCCAATTACTTTCATTGTAGTATCCAGAATAAGGAAGACCCACGCGACGTTTCTTGGGGTTCTAATAATTATAGGTGGGTGGCTATTTCTAGAATACTATTTATCTCCAAGACAGCCATTCTTCAACTTCCCTCTCAACTCCAACAATTTTGCCTTGGATCTAAACTGGCACTATGGAACGCTAAGGGGCATTGTTGGTTTTGTAATGGGGATGCTTATGTGGCGACTTTACAAGCAGGATAAGCTAAAGCGACTTTTGGGCAATGGTTGGACATTGCTAGCTCTAGTCTTTGCTACTCTTATTTGTATGCACTTCAAATTACCTGATACTGCTACAGTGACCCTGTGCTCTTTTGTTGTACTGTCGATAGCTTACGGGAGCATCGGAATTGATCGTTTCTTTAACTGGACTCCCTTTCAGAAATTGGGTATATGGTCATTCTCCATCTATATCTGGCACATGGTATTTTTGCGAGTGATCAGCACCTGGTACATATTGCAAAGAACAGAGCCACATACGGGAGGAATGTTCAAACCGTTCAATAGTTCATTGGTTGAATCATGGACTGCATTCCTGATTATTCTTCCGATTATTCTTTTCTTAAGCTGGCTTTCGTACAGGTTTTTGGAAAAACCTTCTCGTGATTGGCTTAATCGAAAACTCGTAAAGAAATGATCTCTTTTGAGTTCGCTTGGGCTCAAACGAACCCATACTTTCAGAATCTGACACAAAATTCATCATTAACACCATATTCTTGTTGTTTTAAGATTGCGCTCGATATGTCATTTAATTCAGAGTGCACTCTCTAACTAACTCAAATAGCCATATGGGTATAAGCACTCTGATATTTTTTAGAACCACTCCATTCATTATCGACCAGCTCATTATATTGGGATATATTAAACACAAAACTCATTAGGTTTATCATCCTGATTATGAATGATGTGATACCAAATCTTTTTATATAACCATAGGTTGATCAAATGCCTGATTTTCGACTTGGCATATTAGAGCTGTATCATATTTTTGGTTTGCTCAATCTATTTCTGCTCTATCTGCTGATATTGGCTTATGCAGACTCTAAATCCAAGCTTTGGTATGGTGTCTTCATTTTGTCTGTGGTATTAGATTTATTCAATTATCTGGGCCTTTTCTCCCTCTTCAACTACTCCGTCAATTTCACTTTGGCTTATCTGCCCTGGAGCGTCTTCACTCCTATTGCGCTTTATAAATATGTATTGGTATCCAAGGGAATAAAAACGACAACTCATAGAATTGTTTTCAGGTTTTCACTAGCGTTATTCACACTTATATTTTCTTATTTTTTCATCAAATCCTACTGGGTTCTACTTGGTGACTTAAATCTGCGAGATCAATATTTTTTGACGAAGTATTCATTGCCACTAAGCGAATATTGGCTCACAAAAGGCTTTCTGATTTTGTGGAACTTTGCCGGACTGATCCTCACACATGCTCTGCTTAAACACCAGTCAATGCGCATTAACAAAGAGGCATACTACCCGTTTTTCCTTCTTGTAGGCATCCTTCTCCTGAACATAATAAAATTCGTTCGGGATTGGCAACTTGGCGCTGACCCCATTATCAGTACTCCGAACGAACTGTATCTCACGCTTATCAGTTTTGGAGCACTCATCATTGCCTATCGAAAAATCATTGGAATCAATCTGAACATTGGAAATACAAAACAGCTCTCTTATAATAATAAAGCATACCAACTCGACGAAGAACGGCTACTAGATCTTGAAAAGAAGCTCCTACTTGCCATGAGCGAGCAGGAGCTTTATAAAAAACAAAAGCTTCAACTCAGAGACTTAAGCGAGGCTGTTTCTTCTCCGGAAAACCATGTATCGGAGGTTTTATCAAGAAAACTTCAAACCAGCTATTACGATTTTGTAAATGAATATCGGGTCAAAGAAGTGATTCGATTGATGAACTTGCCCGTATACAGAGACTATAAAATTTTGGTACTGGCTCAGGAGTCTGGATTTAATGCAAAAACAACCTTCAACTCAGCTTTTAAAAAAGTGACAGGTCAAACTCCTTCTGAATATAAAAAAAGTCACTTTACGGATATTTAAAGTTCGTCTGAGCTCAGACGGACGGACTTTCTAGCCATTGCTACATCCCTGTTTTCTCTTACCATGTAAAAAGCCTACGACTATCCTATTCTTGGGTTTTACTAACTCAAAAAGATCATGTCGCTATCAAGTTTGGATCTCATCATCCTTTTTATTTATCTACTCGGAATCATGGGCTATGGACTATGGATGTCCAAAACAAAAAACGAAAACGCTTCGGACTATTTCCTTGCAAGCAAATCACTGCCGTGGTGGATCATAGGAGGTTCTCTTATCGCATCGAATATCTCCGCAGAGCAAATCTTAGGAACTAATGGTTCTGGGTATGCAATCGGACTTGCCATTGGGGGGTACGAGCTTCTATCTGCACTTACGCTCATCCTGGTTGCCAAGTTCTTACTTCCCGTTTTTTTAGAGAAAAAAATCTATTCGATCCCGCAGTTTATCGAAAACAGATTTGATAACAGGGTTAGAATCTGCTTCAGTTTCCTCATGGTCATCTTATATGTTTTCATCAATATATCTTCCATTTTTTATCTTGGAGGACTTGCCATTCAAAACCTCACAGGTACTCCAATGATCCTCGGCATATTGGGTCTGGTGATTTATGCTGCTAGCTTTTCCATTTTCGGAGGGTTAAAAGCTGTTGTATGGACAGATGTGGTTCAAGCAGTAGTTTTAATAGTGGGCGGACTAATAGCTGCTGGCCTTGCACTTGCCACACTCGGAGATGGGAATATAATCTGCGGAGCTATCAATCTCTATGAATTTGCTCCTGAAAGGTTTGACATGATCTTAGACAGAGGCCATAAATACTTCACCAGCGTCCCAGGAATCAGTGTATTGGTTGGCGGAATGTGGATCACTAATCTCTACTATTGGGGTGGAAATCAGTTTATTATTCAAAGAGCTCTTGCAGCGAAGAATATAAAAGAAGCCCAAAAGGGTGTAGCTTCCGCTGCTTTGGTCAAACTCCTTATGCCTCTCATTGCGGTCATCCCCGGTATGGTTGCATTTGCTTTGCGCGCGGACCTAAATAGAAACGATGAAGCCTTCCCATGGATTCTAAGCAATGTGGTTCCAATAGGAATCAAAGGCCTGGTATTCGCCGCGCTCATTGCGGCTATCGGAAGTTCGATCAGCTCACTCGTCAACAGCGTTTCCACTATAACTACACTCGACCTTTACAAGCCTATTCTTAATAAAAATGCCTCCGATAAGCACTTGGTCAAAGTAGGAAAAATAACTGCAGCAGGAGCTTTAATAATGGGAATGCTCATTGCTCCACTTCTTGGCATGCTCGATTTGGATCAAGCCTTTCAATTCATACAAGAGTTTACCGGTTTCATAAGTCCGGGTGTTTTTGTGGCAATTACTTTTGGGATATTTTGGAAAACGACAAGCGCAAAAGCGGCTCTCTGGGTTGCCTTGTTATGTGTACCACTTTCAATTGGACTCTTCGTGTTTTCTGATATGCCATTCTTCTATCGAATGACAATCTCTTTCATTATACTTTCGCTGTTGATTGTATTGTTTTCTATTCTGGATGGGCACAAAAATCAGGATCATGAGTTAGACTTGAGGCCTAGGTTCATCATTCTTGGAGCCATGATGTTGATCTCTATCCCTTTTTCTATGCGAATTTTCATTGGTGACATTCTGCTTCCTCAGTGGATGGGGTGGCTCTCCTTATTTGCAAATTCGCTAATCATGTATTTCGTTTTCACAAAAAAGGGTACAGATTACAAAGGGATATTGCTAAGCAAAGGGATTTTTAAAACCAACAGATCCTTCAACGTGATGAGCCTGATTATACTGGCTATACTTACGGCCATTTATGGATTCCTGTGGTAACAGAGCTAGATCATCCCTTTGGTAAGCCTGCGCTTCACAAGATGGTTATCAAAATACTGGACAGCTCCGACGATAACACCAGCCAAAAGAATCCAACGGGAAAGAGACAACACAAAGTTGATTTGCTCAACACCCAAAAAGTAAACAAGAGATATAGAGGAGAGTAGTAAGAAAAGCACCACGCTTCCCGCAAGAAGTAGGCTGTTTTTTAGTGCTACTGCTCTTTCCTTCTTTTCTATTTTCATCAAAACCCGCTCTGCAAATTGGTCTTGCAGTTTGAAGTTAGGTTCCGATCTAAGTGCCTTTTCGATTTTATCTTCCATGATCAAATTTCAATCTCAGTTCCAACATAAGGTTCGGCTAGCTCCTTCAACTTTTGCCTTGCACGAAAAAGGTAATTCTTTACCGTGCCTTCTGGCTTGCCTGTAATTTCCACAATTTCCGGATAGGAAAACCCATCCAAATAAAACAAGGTAAGAACCACACGATAAGATTCAGGCATTTGATCGATAATTTCTCTAATAAATCGATTAAAATCCTCATCTTCATATCGCTCATCCAGTTGGCCCACTTTGAAGGCCACATCGTCCAACTCCTCCGGTTCTTGCCTTCTGTTTTTCTTCTTAGCAAAATTTACGGCCATCCTATAACCAATCGTTGCAATCCAGGTAGATAGTTTCGAAGTGCCTTTGAATGAGCCCAGACTTTCATATACCTTCATGAAGACATCCTGGCAAAGCTCTTCTTTGTCCAAGTCATCTGACACCACACGACCCACCATATGCACCACAAGTAGCTGGTATTTCTCAATTAGGTTGAGGTACGCTTTGTGGTCGCCATTCATCACTTTCTGAATCAGTTGATGATCTTCCATTGGCATATTAGTCAACATTCTCTTTTCAAAGGTTGCAAAATCCCTTATAAAAAAAGTTTTTCCAAATTGCAACATTTGAAAGCCAAGTGATTGTCCTATGGAGCAAATCATTTCGAAAACTTAAAATTCAAATATCATGGAAGAAGTATTAGTACCAATAGCCGTTTTAGGAACGCTGGCCTTAGGAATAACAACGTTTACCCGTATCCTCACCGAATACTTCATTAGAAAAAAGCTTGTCGATAAAGGGCTTGTAGGAGAAGATGCCACGCAGATACTAAGTAAACAAAGTGCCGCTACCTCAAAATTTAGCTCTTTGAAATGGGGCCTAATCATCTTTTTTGCTGGAACGGGAATAATCTTATCTGAAATATTAGCCTACGATTGGGAGCGCTCCGCCATGCCATATGGCATTCTTACTATGTGTGTGTCACTCGGTTTTTTGATTTACTATATGATTGTCAAAGACAAAATGGATTGAAAACCGCATGCTCGTATGGATTTTAAAAGGTCACCTCAGGGTGACCTTTTTTATGTCACACCTATTTTGAAATAGCGACTTAACTTTGAGTAAGTACCTTGAGAATAAATATGGAAATACGAGAACTGGATGATTTTTATCTAAATAAAGATGAACCCGTAAAAAGCTGTTTGTTAGCATTGAGAGACATTATATTTCGGTACAATGATGACTTTCTTCCTGCTTGGAAATATCGCTTGCCCTGCTTCATATATCAGGACAGCATATTTTGCTACTTGTGGGTTGATAAGAAAACCCAGTTTCCCTACATCGCGATTGGAAAGGGAGTTCAAATCGAACACCCAGCTCTCTTTAAAGGTGATCGTACTTTCGTCAAATTGCTTTACATCGATCCCGAAAAGGATATTCCCATTGATACCATCCATGAGATTTTCGACATGGCAATGAGGTTGTATAAGTAATCAAATTCTACTTGATACTCCATTGCTTTATAAGAACAAGGCAATAAAAAAACCCAGACTAAATAGTCTGAGTTTTGTGTGGGCCCTGAGGGATTCGAACCCCCGACCCCCTCGGTGTAAACGAGGTGCTCTGAACCAACTGAGCTAAGAGCCCTGAAAATCGGATTGCAAATCTAGCATAACTTGTTACAGATGCAAACACCTGATGCTAAATATTCAAAAAAATTAACTGATCGCCACAGATAAGTAATCATTGAATGGCTTCATCATCTCATAAAGCTTCAAAGAATCATCCAATAGGCGTTCTGATTCTACTTGACTCGCTTTGAAATCATGTACTACAATAAAGCTTTTGAGCTGTAGCAGCTCAATATTTGGATGATCTTTTGGATATCCTTTTGGAGCGGTCTTCAATCTTTCTCCATCAATCGCACCGAAGTTTTTCACAAACTCCTTTTGACTAACGATCTTCTTTAACTCCTCTGGGTTATAATCGATCTCCTGACGTATTTTTTTCAAGCTTTCAGCTTCGGGCATATATAATCCACCCGCCAAAAAAGATCGCTCAGCCTGCAAGTGAAAATAATAAATAGGATTGCCGGCATGTCGGCCTCCCTCACCCATCGCAGCACCGAAGTTTGTTTTATAAGGATCCTTATTTTTACTAAAACGTACATCGCGATTGATTCTAAAAATACATTTATTGGCCTTCAGCCCTTCCACTCCCTCATCGAATCGGGCGATTCCCCCCAAGAGACTTTCAACAAAACCGATAAACTCACTCCTACAATCCTGATACCAACTCTTATTGGCATCCATCCATTCTTTACTGTTGTTTTGCTCAAGTTCTGTAAGAAAACTGAGAATTTTCGACGTATCCATCCTAGTGTATTTTTTCAATAATTGATTCCAATTTCATGCTTCTGGAAGCCTTAACCAACACATGCTGATTCTTAAAAGAAGTTTGTTCCAAAAAGCTGGACAAGTTATCCATAGACTCAAACCAATTGCTTTTCTCACATGCCTCAGCCGCGTACTTCATTTGTTCACCTACGAACAAAGCTTTATCCAGCTTCAATTGAGATGCAAGTTTCCCAACCTCCTCATGTTTCTTCTCCGAGTCTTGCACCTCCTTCATATCTCCCAAAACAATTGACTTTTCTCCTTCGATCTGTTCAAGATTGTCAAGAGCAGCCTTCATCGAGGTAGGATTGGCGTTATAGGCATCCAGAATAATGCTTACTCCATTTTGCACGATCACCTGCGAACGCTGATTTTCTGGCAAATACGATGCGATTGCTTCCGCAATATTTTGATCCGGGATCTCAAACGTTCTTCCTACCGAAACTGCCGCGGCAACATTTCCGAAATTATACACACCTATAAGGTTCGTTTCGTATTGCTTTCCCGCCAACTCAAATACGATATAAGGATTCGCTCCAATCAGCTTGAGGTCTTCTACTGGAAATAATATAGGATCAGAGAAACGCTTCGCCATATTACTAAGCCGCAGGTCCTCCTGATTGATAAATGGTGTGCCTCCTGTTTTTCTTAGATAATCGAACAGCTCACTTTTCCCTCGCAGCACACCTTCTATCCCACCAAAAGTTTCAGTGTGTGCTTCTCCAATATTGGTAATCAGGCCATAATCAGGCTGAGCTACTTTGCAGTATCCGGCAATTTCCCCCACATGATTCGCTCCCATCTCAATAATCGCAACTTCCACTTGAGGATGAATATGTAGAATCGTCAGCGGTACGCCTAAGTGATTATTCAAATTCCCCTTTGTAGCATGAACGGTGTACTTCTCAGCCAGTACACGAGCCGTAAGTTCCTTGGTAGTTGTCTTGCCATTAGAACCTGTGATAGCCACCACTTTTCTTTTAAATCTCTCTCTGTGAAAAACCGCCAGCCTCTCCAAAGCATCAAAACCAGAAATAGGAGACAGAAGTATTCTGGGATCGGTAACAAACTCCTCCTCATCCACTACTGCAAACGCAGCTCCATTGTCTAAAGACTGCTGGGCATATTTATTCCCATTGAAGTTGGGGCCTTTTAAGGCAAAAAATAAATTTCCCTTTGCGATCGAGCGCGTATCGATCGATACACCATCACTTTGTAGAAATTTGGAGTATAGAAATTCAATAAAATTGTCCATTATTACAAATATATCCCAACCACTTTCATGTCAAGGAATCATGCGTATCTTCTCTTACAATCGGTCGAAAAACCTGATGATTTTGATTTTCAAAATCCCTTACTTGAGTTCTTCAACACCGCACTGAAAGGAAAGGATCATTTTATTTTGGACAATCTCTCTGACGGTGTTTCTGTCGCTTACGCTAAAAAGTTAATCGACCAGTCCGAATCCTTGATTATCATCTGTGATGAAATAAAAAGTGAGACACTTGGCTCACTTCTTCCTATTCTTAATCAGTGCGTAAAAAGACCAGATACCGAGCTGCTTTGCTCGCGCAATTCTAAACCCTTGACTCCTTTCATTAAAATGATGAAAGGGAGGGTTTTTGATAGTGTTGAGGAAATTTCCAGCCATCTAAGATGTTAAGCCTCTTCTATCTTTTAAAGTTGTAAAAAGGCTTTTTTTAACGGGTTGTTTTTATTCGTAGATTATTTCTGACCGTTTTATATTGTAATGTAAGTGCTAGTGCATTAAGGGAATAATAACTTCAATAAACAACATGAGTCCAAAAGAATTTAGATCAGAGTGGAATCCAGACGAACTTAATAGATGGTATCATTTCGATCAAAATGAATTGGATAGGTTGCCCGTTTCAGACGAAACAAAAGAATGGCTCAAAGATGGTTTTCCTGAGAATGCTGCTCCATTTCTGAATTTTGGATTGAAAAGTTACGACGGAAAGTTCCATTCGATCTCAAACTATTATTCCGATTATGAATTAGATCCTAAAACGAAGAATTTTTGGATTTTTGGATCTGACGGAAGTGGCAATCCAATTTGTATTGACTCAATGAATAACGATAGAGTTTTACTGCTTGATCATGAACAGGAATTTGAGATTATTGGGATAATAAATTCTAGCGTATCTGAGTTGTCTCAATGCCTTAGTGTGTACAGACGGTTTGTGAAACAAATCCAATTCGAATTAGGGAACGATGCATTCATTGAAACAAAATTCACTATTAAGCATGTTGATGATCTAAGAAGTAGAATTGAAGGAATAAGATCTCATATTATGACAAACTCAGATTTCTGGGGTAATGAGATTAAAGGCCTCTATTTGGAAATTGAGCAAAAATAGCTTCTATCAATACCTCTTGCTAACCATGAACTCCTTCCCCTTAATAATCCGCATTTAGTACTTTGCTGAAGCAAAATGCATACAGAACCACTTATCGCATATTTCAATAATCTTCTCCATCTTATAAGCCTCAACCGCACATATGAGAAGAGCAGGCGATGCTAAAAAGTAACTAAATTATTCCCATATAACGACTCAAAATTAAATCTAAATAAGTCTAAAATAGTCCTGCTTTTTCACCAATCGCTTTTTCCCATATAAAATTGGGGCAAAATAACAATTACGATAAGCATTGAAGATGAAGAAAATTCCTGCATTATTAATTTTATTGGTCCTGTCAGTAGCTGGCACAGGTCAAACAAACAAATATCCACCACATTCAAATCCAACTATTTTTCAGTCTGATATCAATAATCACAGAGGGTATGATGTCACCAACATCAACTCTCATATTGTTTCCAGATTTGAAGCAACAATTGGAGGTTTTGGTCAGCTTTGGTTAAAAGATGAGAATGGTAATTTTAGAATTACTTTAGCTGGAAGCTCCACAGTACCCTCCTCAATGGAAGGAGAACTCGTAATTGGGGAACATACAAGCGATTCTAAAGGAAGAAAACTGTATGTAAATGGCTCATCCCAATTTAATGGAAATCTATATTTTGACAAACCAGTAACTGCTAAAGGTAGTTTTACTCTTAGTACCCCGCAAGGAGATTGGAGAACATTCGATATTGTGAATTCGAATGGTGATGTTTCTTCCAGATTCGAATGCACCAATGACGGATCCGGTCAATTGAAATTTCACGATGGAGCGGGAGTTCTAAAAGTAGCAATAAGAAGCAACGAGACCAGCCCCTCGGCTATTGCTGGAGAGCTTATAATAGGAGAGTTTTCGACCGAAACTAAAAACAGAAACTTATTCGTAAAAGGTTCCTCAGAATTCGCTGGGGTGACCTACTTAAGTGATCGTGTATACGGTGAAAAAAACTTTGAACTCAAAACACCTTCGGGTCAATGGAGAGCTTATGATGTTAGAAATTCGAATGGTCATATTGCTGCAAGGTTCGAGTGCACAACCGATGGAAGTGGACAGCTCGCATTTAAAGATAAAGATGGGGCGCAAAAAGTAGCGATAAGAAGCAGTTTGGCTTATCCTTCTGCTATTGCAGGTGAACTAATTATCGGTGAATATGATTGGAAATCTAAAGGAAAAACCCTTTATGTAAAGGGGGATTCATGGTTAAGCGGACGATTAGATATTGATGGAAAGGTTCGAAGCGAGGAGGTCAAAGTAGAAGTATTCAATTGGCCTGATTACGTTTTCGATGAGACCTATGAACTAAGATCATTGGAAGAAACAAAAGAATTTATTTCTAAAAACAAGCATCTCCCAGAAATCCCTTCTGCCAAAGAGGCAGAAGCCGATGGCATTGATCTTGGTGATATGAATATGAAACTTCTGAAAAAAATCGAAGAATTAACATTGTACCAAATAGCACTTCTTGAAAAACTTGAAGAACAAGCTGATAGATTAATAAAAGTAGAAAATCAACTCGAAGCTTTGAAGGACTAATTAACATTTCAAATCCAGTTGACAACTTTTGCTAAAAAAAGGAGGAATCGGTAAATACAAAAACGCTGAAACCTCTTTTTTTACATTTCAATACCAATTTATGATGTTTAATAACAACGATAGATTGGCAATGGTAGAACAAGAGTCGTTTCAAATACAACCTGTCATTCAACAATCTCAAACCCATCCGCATCTTTTTGGAAGGGAAATTTTGATCGGAATACCTCAAGCCGTCTGGCTCCTAGTTCGACTTGTAGGATTTCTTCTTTTTCGGAGTAGGCCAATCGCTCCCCCAGGTAGCTATAAACAGACGAATGGCCAGAGTACTGAGCGTTGACACCATCTGTTCCGATTCTATTTACTCCAATGCTGTAGGAGAGGTTTTCTATACCACGCGCCGCAAGCAGCGTATCCCACGAGTGAATTCTCTGTTTTGGCCAGTTAGCCACAAACAGGATCACATCGTACTCAAAAAGTCGAGTTTCGGTTTTCTGAGATCGGGCCCAAACTGGAAACCGGAGATCATAGCAAATCAGTGGAAATATTTTCCAGCCCTTTACTTCCACAATTAACCTATCAACACCAGCAGCGAAGTTCTGATCTTCACCCGCCAAACCAAAAAGGTGTTTTTTATCATAATATTGAAATGAACCATCGGCATGAACTACCATCAAGCGATTGAAGTATTTCCCATCTTCTTTAATGATATAGCTCCCAATTACAGTTGCTCCGGTTTGAGAAGCCTGCTGAGCCATCCAGCGAAAAGTCTTTACTTTCATCGGCTCAGCCAATGATTGAGGACTCATGGTAAACCCAGTGGTAAACATTTCGGGCAAAACGATTAGATCCGTCTTCCTTTCTATTTGCCAAATCTTTTCCTCGAACATGCCAAGATTGGCATCAACATTTTCCCAATAAATATCAGATTGAATAAGTGTGACCCTTAAATCCGGCTTTTGGGAATCTCCCATTATCGCTTAGAGGGAACTTTCACCCGATAATCCGCATCTACTTTGCCCTTGCTGATATTGGCAAGTTTACCTTTTAGAAGTTTCTTCTTAAACGCCGAGACATAATCCGTAAAAAGCACACCCTCAATATGATCATACTCATGCTGGATGATTCTCGCCTTGATATCATCGAACTCCTCGATGTGCTCATTCCAGTCTTGATCGTAATATTTGATCTTCACGATCGACTCCCTCTTCACGTCTTCTCTAATACCGGGAATACTTAAGCAGCCCTCCTCAAAAGCCCACTCTTCTCCATCCTCTTCTATAATCTCAGGATTGATAAAAGCTGAGGTCAAGGGTGTTTCGTTCTCATCATCCTCATGCATAGGTGTGCTGTCGACAATAAAAAGCCTCAAAGATTTTCCTATTTGCGGAGCGGCCAAACCGACTCCACTTGCTGCTTTCATAGTTTCAAACATATCAGCGACTAGCTCTTTGATGTCAGAACCAACTGGAATGTCCTGTCCTTTTTTTCTCAAAACAGGGTCACCAAACAAAACAATAGGGTATATCATAAACGTGTTTCCAAATACGATTGTAAAATAATGGTAGCACTCACCTTGTCAATATTTGACTTATTTCTTCGATCCTTCTTTTTAGAACCCGCAGCAATCATCGATGCTAAAGCCATCTTCGAGGTAAAGCGTTCGTCATGCAAAACTAGTTTCTTCTCTGGAAATAATTTCTTGAATCTGTTAATTGCTGCTTGAACAAGTGGTGTTGCATTGGTATCCGAACCATCCGTGTTTTTTGGCATACCAAAAACCACTTCGGAGACTTCTTCCTTGAGAAAATAATCTTTTAGAAAATCCATTAAGGTATGAGATGGAACTGTGGTAAGTGCGGAGGCAATGATGACCAATGGATCTGTGACAGCTATGCCCGTTCGCTTAGCACCGTAATCAATCGCCACGACTCTGGCCATTAATTCAGCTTGCTTAGTTGATGCATTCTTTCTCTCACAGATGCTTCCAGCGAAATCGCTTTCGGAAACATAATTTCGTTTTCGATCTCAGCGTGATACATCATTTCCCGATCAAAAGCTTTGATCTCTTTAGAAACGACTCTCCAATGCAAATCGAGATTTTCCATTCCGTTTAGCAAGGTTCGGATGCCTGCCATTTCATCTTCTTCGAGATGCTCTTCATGTATTTCCTTCAAGGAATACTTTTTGTATCGAGCAAACAAGGTTGCTGGATTAGAAATTTTGCCAGAATCGACATTGACTAATTGCTGAATGTAGCAGAAAACACCATCCTCTTCTTCATGAATATGTCTGATAAATTCATTCACAAATTCGGGGAATATCAGCTTCATATCTTCATTGCCATGTGCAAAATGAATCAACTTGGCAATGTAAGGGAGCTTATCTCTTACGAAAATACTATGGGTATGCTTGAGATATTGAATGATGATTTCGATCGGATATTTTTCTAATTCGGATAGTGAGAGTCTGTGATTTCGATCAAAAAGATAGAAACTCCTCATGACCTGATCTTTTACCAAACCTCGCTTGGCACAAATATCTCCAAGCTTACTATTGGGACATTCATAAAATGCTATCCCAAGATGGCTAAGTGCTCTGGCGTAAACGTAGTTTTCGTCTACTATATCTGATATGGTTTGATCAAAAACCTTCATTCTTATCAGAGGGGTGATTCCCTCCTGCTTGCATCGCTAGAAAAATATTTTGTCCTATTTCCTACCTCTTGAGCTCACTCCGAGGTTCTCCATTATTACCAAAGATAAAAACAATTCAAAACTGTATGGAGACAATTTGAAAACGATTTGCCTAATATTGGCGTTTACTTACATTCGATTAAATCAATTGAAGAACCGTGGAGGAAAATAATAGAAACAAAAAAAGTGCTGTTCGACTGCCTATTTTTATTGCAGCGGCTATCATATTGGGTATTTTCATAGGAGCCAACATGGCCGGAAACGGCTCTCCCTCTATCAGCAATGTCTACAAGAGCATGTCCAAATTCAAGGAGGTACTTACCAGTATTGAAAATGAATATGTGGATGATGTAGACACTGACGAGCTTGTCGAAAATGCAATTACTCAGATGCTGACGAAGCTAGACCCACACTCTGTATATATTCCTGCGGAAGATTTGGAGGTAATGAACTCTCAGCTCGAAGGAAACTTTGAGGGCATTGGTATTGAATTCAATATTTTCCACGACACCATTCACGTAGTAAGTCCATTGAGCGGTGGGCCGTCTGAAAGCTTGGGAATAAGACCGGGCGATAAAATCGTAACGGTAGATGGAGAAAATGTAGCGGGAACAGGTATTACAAATAGAAAAGTAATTTCTCTCCTAAGAGGCCAGAAGGGTTCTGAAGTGAATGTGCAGATCAAAAGAAGAGGGAGCAAGGATCTTCTCGATTTCCTAATTGAGCGAGATGTGATCCCACAGTTTTCAATGGATGTGTCCTATATGTTAGACGAAAACACAGGTTATATCAAAATCAACAGGTTTTCGGCGACTACTTATATGGAGTTCAAAGAGGGTCTCACACAACTAAAAAAATCGGGAATGAAAAACTTAATTCTGGACTTAAGTGGAAACCCTGGAGGTTATCTCGGAGAGGCTGTTAAGATGACCGATGAGCTCCTCTCTGACAATCAAATGATTGTATATACGAAAGGAAAAGACTCTAGAAATAACGACGAATATTGGTCTAAGGAAAAGGGTGATTTCGAAGAAGGTGCACTCATCATTTTGGTCGATGAAGGTTCTGCTTCAGCTTCGGAGATTGTAACGGGTGCGCTGCAAGATCATGATCGGGCTCTTGTGGTGGGAAGAAGATCCTACGGAAAAGGTTTAGTTCAAAAGCCAATGGCTCTTAATGATGGCTCTGCTATGAGGTTAACGATTTCGAGATATTATACTCCAAGTGGAAGATGTATACAAAAACCATATTCTGAAAATCAAGAGGATTATCACAAAGAGCTTTATGATCGCTTTGCAAATGGTGAAGTGTACAACCAAGACAGCATCAAAGTAAATGACAGTCTAGTTTATAAAACAGATAAAGGCAGACTGGTTTATGGAGGAGGGGGCATCTTGCCTGACTATTTTGTCCCAATAGATACATCTGAAAACAGCAATTATCTTGTTCGCCTTTTCAACAGCAACTCTATTCAGGAGTTTTCGCTGGACTATTCCGAAAAGCATAAGGCCGAGCTGGACAAATGGGAAATAGAATCTTTCAAAAAGGAATTTAAGATCTCTGAAGAAATCGTAAATAGTCTGATTCAGGTTGGCAAACAAAATGGGGTAAAGTACTATGATTCAGATTTCAAAAGATCAGAGCAGCTCATCAAAACGTACCTCAAGGCTTACATCGCCAGAAGTCTCTGGAGAAACGATGGGTTCTATCCCATATTCAATCAGGAAAACGAAATATTAGCGAAGGCGCTTACTTTGATTGACGAAGCTGAGAAACTCGCGGGAGAATAGACCCTAAATTTCCAATGCTTGCGCATAAGCCTGATCATAATATTTAATCAGTGTCTGCCAATCGAATAGAGTAGCTGACGCTTCGGTTCTATTTCTCAATTCAATTCTTTGTCTCCTATTGAGTCTGATATAGTTGTACATTCGATTGGCGAGCTGGCCTGCGGCCTCATCAAATGACTTTTGATTTCTATTCACAATATAAATTCCCCTTCTATCATGGTCGGAGACCTTCTCATTGACGTAATCCCCAAACCCAGCTAAATCACTCGTTACAGTAGGTACTCCACTGGCAATACACTCCAAAGGAGTATAGCCCCATGGCTCATAATAACTCGGGAAAACCCCTAAATGACACCCTCTCACAAACTGCCCATAATCCATTCGGAAAAGAGGATTGGTATAGTTGATAAAATCAGGATGGTAGACCATTTTTACTCTATCCGACTCATGGTTGAGCAAGTTTGATGTCCTCAAAAAATTCAGAATTTCGTCTGATTCATCGTCATAAAGATTATGAGTGACAATTGGTGGAAGATTGTCCGATTTCCAAGATTGAAGTGTACGTCTATATCTCAGTCTCCAATAATCATCTACAAACTCCTTTAACTCTGGAAGTCTATTGTCCGATTTGGCTATAGATTCAAAAAGTAGTCTATCCCCTATTTGCTCCTTTATAGCGTCTACAGTGCTTCTAAACTCGTCTAGCAGTGCTCTCGAATGCAGGATACTTGGATTGATACTCTGATAGGGTCTTTTTGTGATAAAGAACATCACCACGGTAACCTCCGACTTTTCTGTTTGCAATCGGTGATTAAGTCTTGCCAATGCCTCTAGTGTAAGGTCATACCCTTTGTTGAGGTATTCGTATCTACCTGAAGTGAAGAAATACAGGGTATTATCCAGATCAAAACTATAGCTCGAAAAGAAATGAGACATGGTAAAATCATGAATCTTCTTTTTGGCTTGCAAGTGTTTGTTTTGAAACTCATGGAGAACTTCGAATCGTTGGTTGTTGATCCCATTTGGCAAAAGCACATCGGGATTTCGACCGAGCAATTGCCTGCATTCCACTGCTGTGACTTCACTAACTGTTGTGAAAACATGACATCCATGAGCAGCAGCTCTTTCTAAACTAGCATTCGTTTGAATATTGAAGTTCTTAGCCTCTTTTTCCCAATCCATAAAGGGCAGATGATCGTAGAACTCTGGATCATTCATAGCCAAATATCTACCCAAAAGTGTGGCGTGCGTCGTAAATATGGTTTTCACATTTACATTTTCCCTCCTCAATTCTGGCAAGCCTGAAGCAGACATCCACTCATGAAAGTGTGCGATAATATTTTTAGAAACACCCGCAACTTTCACCAACTCAGTGAGGTAAATACGTATCATGTCTCCGAAAACCAAAACATCGTTGAGCAGAAAATCATCGGATGGGCTGGAAATACCATGATGATCCCATAGAGCATACTTGATATCTCCAAGTCTACTCATACCACTACCTAGGTCAAACAAAATTACTTTCGGGCGCCCTGAAATCAACCATTCTCCATAGTGAACAACCAGCCCCATTTCACGCATTTTATCTGCTGCCTTGGCATATACGTCATTGGAGTTTTCTATTGGTTCAAATTCAGTCGATACGTTTTGAGGCATGTAAGGGCCAATCAAACAATAATTTGTATCCCATTTTGGAACTACTGTTGGTACTTTCGAGCGAATAACCGTGTAAATACCACCTACCTGATTTAATACTTCCCATGCAATCTCTATCAACAATGTATTTTTAGTCATTGACTTGTTTAGACGCTTAGTAGGTTCTGTCATAGGTTCTGTTGCTTAGGTTATCGTGATAGGATGTATTTTAATCAAAAAAAATTACTTTTTAAGTAAATCTTAAAACAGTGATAGAGCAAAAGCCTGAGGGCAATTATCAAGTAATGAGAGGTGCAATCCGGCATATTTAAACTTAATGCCTTTAGGATAAACTTCAAATCGCTCAAAATTGTTAGCGATTATGTATCTTCACACTCCTTTCCAGCTAGTTTACATTAACACATATTTTAGATCAATAATTATAGTTATTCTCGTAAAATAACTCACAACAAATCTTAGAAAAGCTAATATTTTTTGCGGATGTCAATTAGTAGTTTAATTTTAACAACTTATTTAAAAAACGAATATGGAAAATAAAGAAGCTTACGTAGCATTTCTCGGCATCTGGAGTGACGCTATGGTTTATGCATTTATTGGTAGTTTGGCTCTCGCGCTCATACTATTCCTTATTTATCAGATCAGATACATGAGTGCTGGTGGTTATAAGGAAAAATTTGAATTGGCAAGTGAAAGAGAAATTAAATCTTACTTAGTAGTCAATTACGCAGTTGCCGCAGGAATCTTCTTTATTGCAAATACTGCCAAGCAAGACATTGTCGCAATCAGCCCTATCTGGTTCGCAATCAGACTCTTTATTTCAATGTGTCTTGGTACACTTCATGCTTACATTGCCTTCTTAATTTTCAAATATTATTATCCGGGACCTCTTCACAAGAAGCTTAAGAGACTTAGATATACACCTAGGATTAATCCAGCTACGGGCAACACCATGAAACTTTTGAGTGAAGACGAAGAAGATGCATTTCTAGATGAAGGTATGCAGGCAGAAGAAGACGCTTTCTCTGTAGACTATGATGTATGGATTGACGAAGAAACTAAAGACACTCATATAGAGAAGTATAAAGGTCATTTAAGTGCACTTGAATGTGATAGATGTGGTTTCCAAACTCTTAAACTGGAAAAAGAAGAAATTCTTAAAAGCCCATCAGAGTATGATGACGGGGAAATCGAGAAAGAATATAAGTGTAGCTACTGCGGTAGAATAAAGAGAAAAACGATTAAGCTTACCAATAATCTGGACAGAGATAGTGCTCTGTCTGCAATTACAGGAGATAGACATGATCATGATCACAAAATCGAAATGATTAAAATCGAAATTCACGATTCTGCTGACGAGACTCTCATTTTTGAATTTCAAAACCGTGAACAAGCTAAGAAATTCCTGGAAGAGTTCGATTATTCGAAACTTAGGGAAAGCAACTATTGACGAGCAAATTCATTTAAAAAATCAAGAGACTGTCTTCAAAAAAGGCAGTCTTTTTTTTATCCCTTGCCCTAAACCCACAACCTACTTCGTGGATCACGCGCAAAACTGTAGAGGAACTTAAAATAATTCAATTACAAGGTTTTATTGAAGGGTTGAGTTCTTGATATCGAGCCTATTTACCTGATAGCGCTTAAGCATTTTATCTCTCGATTACACTCTGAAGGTCATTCACTGGCCGTGCGCCCCTAAGGAATCTATCTTCTCACAGACCCCATACTGGCGTGACTAGGATAATGAAAACAAAGCTGATTAATTATTCTGCTTCTTAAAACCTACGCATAGTGAAATCCCTCCCCAACAATATTGATTGATCTTACTGCGTCTTGCTCCCAAGCTTATTTGTAATGTAAACTCCAATTAGGATTAGTGCAATTCCAATAAAATGTAAATTGCTCAGAACTTCACCGTCCCACACGCCCCATAAAATCGCAATAATGGGAATGATATAGGTAACAGAAGATGTGAAGACAGGGTCAGTGACCTGAACCAATCTATTGAAAATAATCAGTGCAACTGCCGTTCCTAGTATACCAAGTAAAATAATGTAATAAGAAGCGTGGAGTGTTTCAGACGAGGCGAAAACGCGATTGAAAAACTCAGAAAAGAAAACCAAATAAAGCCCTGAAAGCACACCACCAAATACCAGCGTCACACTTGCTATGGTTACTGCTGGAAGATGGCTGAGATGAAACTTTATCACATTTCCATTTATTGCATAAAAGATTGTTGCAGCTATGATTAATAAGGAATAACTATTAATCGCTGATAGACTTTTAAAAGAGCCATTGGTAATTAAAATCGCCGTGCCAACAAATCCCACTAAAACTCCTATCCAAACTCTCTTGTCCTTTCGCTGCTTGTATACGATCACACTTATTAGAATCGTAAAAATGGGTGTGATGGCATTGAGCACTCCTACAAGCGCACTTGGCATCTGAGTTTGTGCAATGGCGAATAGAAATGATGGGATAAAACTCCCTGCCATTGCAATCACAAAAAGATACTTGAGATCTTTTTGTGGCAACAGCTTTATTCGTCCTATTGCCATGGGAAGCATTACCAAACCCGCTGAGAATATTCTCAATGCCCCAACTTCCATGCTTGAAAGTCCGACTAATCCTCTTTTGATAAGAATGAATGAACTCCCCCAAATCAAGGAAAGTGTAAAAAGCAAAATCCAAGCCTTAAGGGGTGTTTTTTCAGACATGGAGCTCTTAGAAAACAGGCTCTTGATACACTTCAGGGATTTCTGAAAGTATCGATTTTAAATCCTCATAGGTCATAGACTCTACCAGACGAGTGCGGAATGGTTTGAAATTGGGGATACCTCGAAAATAGTTGGTATAGTGCCTCCTCATTTCAAAAATGCCTTTCAATTCACCCTTCCACTTGATTGAAAAATCAAGATGGCTTCTGGCTATTCGCACACGTTCTTGTATATCCGGTTTTGCCAAATGTGTTCCTGTCTCCAGAAAGTGCTTGATCTCATTGAATATCCAGGGATATCCAATAGCCGCTCGCCCAATCATGATCCCGTCTATTCCATAGGTATTCTTATATTCCAAAGCTTTTTCAGGACTATCGATATCTCCATTTCCGAAAATAGGAATATGGATGTCAGGATGATTTTTCACCTCAGCAATTTTGGTCCAATCTGCCTCCCCTTTGTACATCTGCTTCCTTGTCCTCCCATGGATGGTCAGTGCCTGGATACCTACACCTTGTAGTCTCTTTGCAACCTCTACGATTCTGATCGTGCTATCATCCCAGCCCAATCTGGTTTTCACCGTGACAGGTTTGCTCACAGCTTTCACGATCTCGGAGGTCATCGATTCCATTTTGGGAATGTCTAAAAGAATCCCAGCCCCAGCTCCCTTGCAAGCTACTTTTTTGACAGGGCAGCCGTAGTTGATATCGATGATTTCCGGATTAGCTTCCTCCGCGATGGCAGCAGCTTCGCGCATTGATTCTATTTTATCCCCAAATATTTGAATCCCAATAGGGCGCTCGTAATCGTAGATATCTAGCTTTTCAACGCTCTTGGCTGCATTGCGTATCAAACCTTCAGAAGAAATAAATTCTGTGTACATCAAATCAGCTCCGTTTTCTTTACAAACGGCACGGAATGGAGGGTCGCTCACATCCTCCATGGGAGCTAGTAGTATGGGGAATTCTCCAATCTCGATGTTTCCTATTTTGACCAAAACTTATCCTTAATTTTGGCGTAAATTTAGACCAAATATGCAAAACATTCTTAAAGATCAATCAAGCAATCCAGGGGTGTCACTTCTCATCCTTGTGGCAATGGTTGTTGTAGGTCTTCTCGTTTTTCAAGTTCTTGGGGTTGTTTTTTCTCTTCCCCTTTTTGGATTGGACTTGGATATGGCCGTTGAAATCATGGAAAACCCATATTCACAAAGTGACGGGAAGGCGTATTTAATTGTGATTCAAGCCTTTACTTCTATAGGAGCCTTCATTATCACTCCGTTGGTATTTATCAGATATATCTTAAAACTGAACTTTCTCGAATTCACCAATATCCCAAAACCAGCGATACAACCAATTCTCATGACAGTGGTCTTGGTTTTTTGTTTTATGATAGCAAACAGTGCCCTGATCGAATTCAATCAAAACCTTACTCTTCCAGATTTTCTGTCAGGTTTTGAAAAGTGGGCAAGAGACTATGAGGATGCTGCAGAGCGATTGACTATATATCTCACGCAATTCGACTCAGTTGGGTATTTCTTGGTTACAGTGGTCATAATTGCAGTCGTCCCTGCTATCGGAGAAGAGTTGTTATTTAGAGGGTTGATTCAAAACCTATTTAATCACATAATCAAAAATCATCATCTGGCGATCTGGATTTCAGCACTCTTGTTTTCGGCATTCCACTTTCAATTTTATGGAATCATACCGAGAATGATGCTAGGGGTATTATTCGGCTATATTTATTTATGGTCAGGCAGTCTCACACTCGCGATGGTTGGACATTTTGTAAACAATGCTCTTTCATTGTCGATGATGTACTTAAGTCAAACAGGAAGTATTGACATCACAGCGGAAGATCTGGAAAGCTCACTTCCATTTTATGTAATTCTGTTATTTTTAGCAGCTGGTACTCTTATTATGTTCTTATTTAGAAAATATTTTTCCTTGACGCCAGATGAGTAAATGGCAAAAAGTGTATCAAGATCAGCTCGAATATCGGGTTGAGATTGTAAGAGCAGTATTAGAAGACCGTGGTTTTCAGCCGGTGATGGTGAATAAAAAAGATTCAAACTATCAGTTTGGCCATTTTGAAGTACAGGTATCTCCTGATAATGTAATCAGGGCATTGAAAATAATAAACGAAGAGATCAAGTTTGAATAAATTCAAAGATTTAAGAAGAAGGTTGCTTGCAGGATTTGTAGGTGCATTCGGGATCATTGCAGCACTGGTATATGGAGAGTGGACCTACTTCGCAGTATTTCTCGCTATCGCGCTATTGGCTATGTGGGAGTTTTATGGTCTTATTCGGCTTCAAAATTATCTTCCTGTGAGACTACTTGGTGTTATTGTGGGTGGGCTTATGTTCATCCTTAGTTTTCTTATTGAGAGTCAAAACTGGAGTAGCAATTATTATTACTCATTGTTTCCCCTCGCTTCTTTAAGTCTGGTATTTAAGCTTTATAAAAAAAGCGACAACAATCCGATGATCAACATCGCGCTGTTTTACCTAGGCATTACCTACGTAGCACTGCCGTTTGCGCTCATGAACATGGTGGTTTTTCATCATAATTACTACAGTTATCAAATTTTGCTGGGACTTCTGCTCATTATATGGGCTAGTGATACCGGAGCTTATTTTGCTGGGACTTTTTTCGGAAAAACGAAACTCTTCAAACGCATCTCTCCCAAAAAATCATGGGAAGGGTTGCTTGGAGGAGCTGTTACTTCATTAGGGTTTGCCTACATGATTTCTATGTACTATAAAGATCTACTGCTTTGGGAATGGTTGACCATCTCGATTATCGTAGTAGTAGTAGGAACATATGGAGACCTGGTCGAATCGCTCTTTAAGCGATCGATGGAGATCAAAGATTCTGGATCTTCGATTCCGGGGCATGGGGGTTTTTTGGATCGTTTCGACAGTTTGATCTTGGCAATTCCTTTTATCGTTGTTTTCTTAAAACTATTCAACGAAATGTAGGGAAACACCTAGATTTGCGGATCAAATAAACAATAACCCCAAATCAAGTTTTTACCAATATGGCATATATAGAGCCCGCCCCAATTAAGGACAAGGACAATCCATTTGAGTCCATGATGTCCAGGTTCAACATCGCCGCACAGCATCTAGGCCTTGATGACGAAATCTACAACGTACTAAAATCTCCGACCAAGCAGGTCATTGTGAACCTGCCCGTGACGATGGATGACGGCTCGATCAAAGTTTTTGAAGGATATCGAGTCATTCACTCCAACATTCTGGGACCATCGAAAGGTGGCATTAGATACGATATGGATGTAAACTTGGATGAGGTCAAAGCACTAGCTGCCTGGATGACCTGGAAGTGCGCCGTGGTAGATATTCCGTACGGTGGTGCAAAAGGAGGAATCCAATGCAATCCGAGAGAAATGTCAGCCGGAGAGATTGAGAGAATGACAAGGGCATTTACGCAATCCATGCATGAAATCTTTGGCCCGGACAAAGACATTCCTGCTCCAGACATGGGGACAGGTCCAAGAGAGATGGCATGGCTAATGGATACATATTCACGTTCACAAGGCATGACAGTCAATGCGGTTGTTACGGGTAAGCCGATCGTTTTGGGAGGCTCTCTGGGAAGAACTGAGGCCACAGGGCGAGGTGTCATGATCTCTGCGCTGGCAGCAATGGAAAAAATGAAGATCAACCCTTTCAATGCCACATGTGCCGTGCAAGGGTTTGGAAATGTGGGATCTTGGGCAGCCACTCTACTTGCGGAGCGCGGTGTGAAAATAGTTGCGATCAGTGATCATACGGGCGCTTTCTACAATGAGCATGGGATCAATATTGAGGAGGCAATCGCCTACAGAGCTGAAAACAGTGGAACATTAGAAGGATACGGTGGTGCTGAAGTAATTCCTGCAGAAGAGCTTTTGCTTTTGGAAGTTGATGTGCTTGTACCTGCAGCGGTGGAGGATGTCATAACTAAAAATAACGCTGACAAAATAAAAGCACGGTTGATAGTAGAAGGAGCAAATGGCCCTACTTCTGCAAAAGCGGATGATATCATCAATGAGAAAGGAATTATGGCCGTGCCTGACATTCTCGCAAATGCAGGAGGTGTCACAGTTTCGTACTTCGAGTGGGTGCAAAACAGACTAGGCTATAAGTGGACTGCTGAGCGTGTAAACAGGCGATCCGACAGGATCATGAAAACAGCATTTGACAAAGTATACGATACGGCTCAGAAATATGACACATCTTTGCGAATAGCAGCCTACATAGTGGCTATTGACAAAGTAGCGCAGACCTATAAATTTAGAGGTGGCTTCTAGCCTGCTTAAACTTTTAGAAAGTAATTGACATGAATATTCATAAGGAAGGGTACAAATTAATCCCACTATCTACACTTGTATTGGCATTACTTTATGCCCTTCTTTATTGGCTTATCCCGATCCCTATTGTGCAATATGTACTGGCCGCTGCAGGGTTTACTCTATTGGTACTGATTGTGCGGTTCTTCAGAGATCCTGAGGTTGACATTGACATCAATGACAATCAGATCATTGCTCCGGCAGATGGAAAGGTCGTGGTGCTCGAAAAAACTACTGAGCAAGAATACTTAAAAGACGAGCGAATCCAGATATCGATCTTCATGTCTCCACTCAATGTACATGTAAACAGAAGCCCAATAGCTGGTTTGATAAGCTACTTCAAATATCATCCCGGAAAGTTTCTTGTAGCCTGGCATCCCAAATCAAGTACGGATAATGAAAGAACTTCTATCGGAATCAAGCATTCCTCTGGTGTCGAAATCATGATGCGACAAGTTGCTGGAGCTGTAGCCAGAAGAATTTGTTTTTATTCCGAAGAGGGCAAATCCGTCGAGCAAGGAGAAAAATTCGGATTTATTCGATATGGAAGCAGAATTGATCTCTATCTCCCACTCGATGCTGATATCAAAGTCAAGATCGACGATATTTCTTATGGGGGAAAGACGGTAATTGCGGAATTGAAATAATTTCTCTCTAAGTATTTAGGCCACTCATGATAAATGCATATTTGTTTAGGTTTTGATGGACGGATTTAATTTCTAGTCTCTTCTCCTGTTTTCGACACTTTTTCTTTTCAGTACAAAAAATCTACCACTGTAGTGAATAGGAGTTGATTTTGAATTGAAATTGGGTGTCCCAGGCTGATTTTAGTATCTTTTTGATGTGTTCGTCAGGAGGAAGAAAAACAAGAGTGGTATTATCAGTGTACAGGTAAGTACAAAGTCAAGAAAACTCTTGGATCAAGCGCTGACCCTGAAGAGGTAGCCAGTCTTGTACTACACAAGGCGATAAGTGGATTGAGGCATATAAAGGTGAGCTTAAATTAGATCTGGAGGGCTTAGAAAGACAAACTTTCGCTATTCTTAATAACATTTCACAGGTTACTATATGCGGTACGGAACTGTTGCTCGGAAAGATATTTGATGAAGTTGGTTTCAATCAGATCACCTCTCCATTATTCAAACCTCTTGTGCTGAGTAGGATAGAGAACCCCTCCAGTAAACTTAAGACTACTGATTATTGGCTCAAGTATTATGATCAACAAGTCGACGTAGTAAGCATTTATCGTTATTTGGATAAACTACATGATGGTGAACAGGAGCTAATACAGAAAATCAGCTTTGATCATACTCGAAAGATACTGGGAGGAACTATTCAGATGGTTTTCTATGACGTTACCACAATCTATTTTGAAGCTGAAAAAGAAGATGATCTTCGTAAAACGGGTTTTTCGAAAGACGGTAAGCACCAACACCCTCAAATATTGCTGGGTTTGTTGGTGAGTAGAGGTGGCTATCCACTGGCTTATGATGTTTTTGAAGGAAATAAATATGAAGGAGAGACCATGTTGCCGATTATAGATGCCTTCAAGGAGAAATATGGTTTTGATCGAGTAACAGTGGTTGCTGATGCAGGACTGTTAAGCCATAAAAACATAGAAGAACTCGAGCGAAAGTCATATCACTACATTCTAGGGGCTAGAATTAAAAACGAAAAAGAAGACATCAAACAACGCATACTGGGTTTAAAGCTAGAAAACGGACAATGTGCAAGCATCAAGAAAGATGACAATACGACACTAGTGATTAGCTATAGTCAATCCAGAGCCCAAAAGGATCGACACAACCGTGAGAGAGGTCTCAAAAGGTTAGAAAAACTACTTGTCAGTGGCAAGCTGACCAAATCCAACATTAACAATAAAGGCTACAATAAGTACCTAAAAATGGACGGAGACATTGTGATAAGCATCGACAGCACCAAGCTCGATCACGATAAGCAATGGGATGGTTTAAAGGGATACCAAACCAACACTGATCTGAGCACATCAGAGACGGTTGAAAACTATCAGCATCTTTGGCGTATAGAAAAGGCATTTAGAATCTCCAAAAACGACTTAAAAATAAGACCCATATATCATAGACTAGAAAAACGAATAGCATCACACATATGCCTCTCTTTTGTTGCCTACAAAATATATAAAGAATTTGAGAGGCAACTTGAAGAAAAAAAGGCTGGCATTAGTACAGAGAAAGCTATAGATATTGCCAAAACCATATACAAAATCAGGGTCAGTCTCAATGAAAAGGAGTATATCGAAAAAGCATTGCTAACCAAAGATGAGCAACGATCCCTCGCCAAAATTTTTGAGCTAGTCTAGGTTTGGGTGTCCCAGTGTCTAAAACAGGGATGAGTACTTTTTTAATCGTCTT
>JAGDZQ010000073.1:0-5432 GCA_049115715.1 Cyclobacteriaceae bacterium | reverse complement strand
CTCTCGTTCGCATCTAACATACTGATTTAGAGGATTTTTGTTTGCTAATAAATCCCCGTTATATGCTGATTAAAGCTTTTTTCGGGTTTTCGTATTTGTTAACTTTTGGTATCTAATCACAAGTTAGGTTCTCCACAGGAATATTGCTTGATCCTAAAAAAAGGCGCCGCACCTCTGCGAACGCCTTAATCACCAACCTAACCTAAATAGAAAGCAATTACTAAACGTTAAGATATTGCATCTTATTATTTGCTTTCATGAATATTATACTGGATCAGATATAAAAATGTTTCAAAAAAATCTAAAAATAATTATTTTTTTATTTTGAACCAGATCATTCCACTGTCTCGAAAACTCTCCCTATTCCTTCTATCACCATTCGCTTTCATATACTTTTGCCATCTTATTTTCTACAGTGACTACAAAAGATTTATTTGAGAAATATTCTGGAAATGAGCTAGTTCATGGGATATCCAGCACGATCCAGTCAAAAAAGACCATCCGAGTTAAAGGTCTCTCTGGGAGCTCGGATACTTTGATCGCTGCATCCGTAAGTCAGCAAAACAGCAATACGAATGTTTTTATCCTTCACGATAAAGAAGAAGCAGCTTATTTTCTTGATGACATCAAAAATTTTCTTTCTTCCGAAAAGTGCTTGTCATTTCCTGGGTCTTATAAAAAACCATATCACTTTGAAGAAACAGACAATGCAAACATTTTACTTCGAGCCGAAGTACTTGGTAAAGTAAATACGAAAGAAAAGGATCAATTACTGATCATCACCTATCCAGATGCATTGTATGAAAAAGTAATAAACAAGGCGTCTCTAGCTGATAACACTTTTAAAATATCGATTGGAGAAAAACTCGATATTGATTTCATCGCTGAACTGTTGATCGACTATGACTTTGAAAAAGTTGATTTTGTATATGAGGCAGGCCAATTTTCCATTCGTGGTGGAATTGTAGACGTTTTTTCATTTGGAAATGACTTGCCGTATCGATTGGAGCTATTTGGAGATGAAATAGACAGTATCCGCGAATTTGATCCGGAGAGTCAATTAAGTAAGAGCTCGCTTAATCATGTAAACCTGATTCCAAACGTTCAGACTAAGCTCATTCAGGAGCAAAGACAATCTTTTCTTGAGTTTCTTCCTTCGGATACAACCATTTGGCTCAAAGACTATCGTGAAACACTGGACCTTATTGAAAAAGGATTCAACAAAGCACAGGATTCCTTTTCAGAAATTATGAAGGTGAGCGGAAATACGCAGGTTGTGTTCAAGCCAGAAGATCTTTTTGATTCGGAAAAATCATTTGATCGAATTCTCAAAAAATTTACTCTTGTCGAGTTCGGGAACAGGTTTTATCTAAAGCCAGATGAAGAGTTCAAACTAGAAATCAAACCCCAACCCCACTTCAACAAAAACTTTGAACTTCTCGCGAAAGATCTGATTGAGCGCCAGGATAATGATTTTAGAAATCTCATAATTGCAGAATCCGCCAAGCAGCTTCAGAGGTTGGAAACCATTTTTGAGGAAATAGATCCCACAATCACTTTCAATGGCATAAAAGGAAGCCTCAGGGAAGGCTTTGTTGATCAGGAATTACAAATCGTATGCTATACAGATCATCAGATTTTTGACCGATTTCATAATTATAGCAAAAAAGAAAAATTCTCCAATACCAAGTCCCTCACTCTCAAGGAACTAAAAACATTACAGCCTGGAGATTATGTAGTTCATATCGACTATGGAATCGGTCGCTTCGCTGGGCTCGATACTGTTGATGTCGGCGAAAACAAGCAAGAAGCACTCAGACTGATCTATCGAGACGATGATTTGCTTTATATAAGCATACACTCTCTTCATAAGATTTCTAAATATTCCAGTAAGGATAGTGAGCCTCCGGCAATCAACAAACTTGGCACTCAAGACTGGGAGAATAAGAAAAAGAGAGTCAAAAGACATGTCAAGGATATCGCAAAAGACTTAATTAGTCTGTACGCAAAACGAAAAGCAGCTCCAGGTTTCGCTTTTCCTTCCGATGACTATTTACAAGCCGAGCTCGAATCTTCCTTCATTTATCAAGACACTCCAGATCAGGCCATAGCCACATCAGACGTAAAAGCTGACATGGAACTGGCTCACCCAATGGATCGATTGGTTTGTGGAGATGTTGGGTTTGGAAAAACTGAAGTAGCAGTTCGTGCAGCATTCAAAGCAGTAAACAGTGGTAAGCAAGTCGCTTTGCTTGTTCCAACCACGATTTTGGCAATGCAGCACTATCATACTTTTTTCGAAAGATTAAAGCAGCTTCCTGTTACGGTGAATTATATCAATCGTTTTAAAACGACAAAGGAGATTACAGCAATAAGAAAGGAAGTCAAAGAAGGAAAAATAGACATATTAATAGGCACACACAGAATCGTCAATAAGGATGTTGAATTCAAAGACCTGGGTTTGATGATTATTGACGAGGAACAAAAATTCGGTGTAAAAGTAAAAGAGCAGCTGAAGGAGATGAGGGTAAATGTTGATGCCCTTACCTTAACGGCAACACCAATACCTCGAACGCTTCATTTTTCTCTAATGGGAGCAAGAGATTTATCCATAATATCTACTCCGCCACCAAACCGAAGACCCGTAACCACCGAGATCAGTACTTTCAATGAAGAAATCATTCGAGATGCCGTAAGTCACGAGATTAGAAGAGGTGGTCAGGTTTTCTTCGTACATAATCGAGTAAGTGATATCGAAGAAATCGGGAATATCGTATATAGGTTGGTTCCGGATGCAAAGATCGGAATTGCACATGGCCAAATGGATGGAAAAGTACTTGAAAAAACCATGCTCAAGTTCATAGAAGGGGAATTCGACGTGTTGGTTTCTACAAATATTATCGAGTCAGGTCTAGACATTCCGAATGCCAATACCATTATTATTAACCGGGCAAATATGTTTGGCCTTTCTGATCTTCACCAAATGAGAGGACGTGTAGGAAGGTCCAATACAAAAGCTTATTGCTATTTGCTTACTCCTCCAACATCAAGTCTTTCTTCAGATGCAAGAAAAAGACTCACGACACTTGAAGAATTCTCGGATTTAGGAGATGGATTCAAAGTGGCCATGCGAGATCTTGATATCAGGGGGGCAGGAAACTTACTTGGAAGTGAGCAAAGTGGATTTATTAATGATATGGGTTTTGAGGTCTATCATAAAATACTTGACGAAGCAGTTGCAGAACTTAAAGAAACCGAGTTCAAAGAATTATTTGAAAATGATGAAAACCACAATAGTTTTCAAAATTTCGTTGAAGACTGTGTGATTGAAACTGACTTGGAGATTCTTATCCCTGATGCCTATGTGTCCAATATATCTGAAAGACTAAGCTTATATTCTGATCTTGACAATATCAAGGAAGAAGAAGAGCTCGCCAAATTCAGATCTAGTATGATAGATAGGTTTGGTGCGCTACCAGTGCCAGTTGATAATCTGCTAAAATCTGTAAGAGTAAGGTGGCTTGCTGAAAATCTTGGTTTTGAAAAAGTTTCTATTAAGAATCAGGTAATCAAGTGCTATGTATCTGAGAAGAAGAATGAGGACTATTTCCAATCTCCAAGCTTTGGAAGTGTTGTTCAATTTGTTCAAAAAAATGCGGCAGTATCCAGCATGAAAGAACATAGAAAAAAGTTAATCATACGTGTGAAAAACATAAGTAAAATTGATCAAGCTTACGAGGTTTTACACGAAATGAGCACCAAGGCTCAATAGCTAATTCATTGGAAAGGCAATATTTCCTCTCTTTTTACTTTAATAAGTAAATGAAAACGTTAAATAATTGCCAATACGGTCTATTTTTGAAATATTTGTATTTATTGCTATTTTAAGCGTTTGAAATAAAGAAAACAGGTTATGAAAAAATTAGTGAAAGCTGCAGCTTCCACAGCATCTTTGCTGTCTCTAGCTGTAATCGTTGCTTCGTGCTTTAGCAACGGAGCTCCGACAAGCTCAAACCCCGGTCCGATAAGTACCACTACAGGGTTAGAGTTCAATGAAGAGGGGGGATTTCAGGTGAATAGTTTTCAAGGTCAACCAGATGGTCCGAACTTAATTTTTATTGAAGGAGGTAGAACAGTTCTGGGAACTTTCGAAGAAGATTTGCTGAACTCACACGATAACGTTGAAAGAGCTGTTACTGTAGCATCATTTTATATGGATGAAACAGAAGTTGCTAACATCAACTGGTTGGAATACGAATACTACATTAAGCAAGATTCTGACGAATACTATTGGAAAAACAACCTTCCGGATACTACTGTATGGGCAAAAGATTTAGCCTATAATGATCCATATGTTGATCATTACTACAGATATCCAGGTTTCCGTTTTTTCCCAGTAGTTGGTGTCAACTGGAGACAAGCGATTAACTATTGCAAATGGAGAACTCAGGTTGTAAACATTAAGCTTGCTGACGATGCAGGTTTGCTTGACCCATTAGATGGTGGTGGAGACGATGAAGATTTCCTAGGAGCTGAAGGTGACCCAGTTGCATCTGCAGCACCTCAAAGAATTCCTCTTGAATCTGGAGTGGTTCTTCCTAACTATCGATTACCAACTGAAGCTGAGTGGGAATACGCTGCTCAAGCACTAATAGGTACACAGTGGCTTGATGAGAATCAAACACACAGAAGACTTTACCCTTGGGATGGTCATGCTTTAAGAAACCCTTATGGAAAGAGCATGGGATATTTCCTTGCAAACTTTAAAAGAGGAAAAGGTGATTACGCCGGTATCGCTGGTAAGTTGAACGATGGAGCTATGATTCCTACATACGTTTACGATTACCCTCCTAATGATTTTGGTCTATATAATATGGCTGGAAACGTAAACGAGTGGGTTCAGGATGTATACCGACCTCTATCATTCCAAGAAATGGACGATATGAACCCAGCAAGAAGAGATGCTGTTGGAGATTCAGAAGATGGATATGATGGAGCTTACACTTTCATTGGAAATGAGCGACCGTATACGGAAGAAGAATGGGTAGGAGCTACTGGTTTACAGAAGTCTTATACTACAGATACTCCTCCAGTAAAAAGAATGAGAGTTTACAAAGGTGGTTCATGGGCAGACGTTGCTTACTGGTTATCTCCAGGAACAAGAAGAGCTTTATTTGAAGACTCAGCAACATCAACAATTGGATTTAGATGCGCGATGATTAGAGCTGGAACAAACTCTAGCTACTAATTAAAACCTAAAAAATAATTGAAAAGGGCTTTTATAAGCCCTTTTTTTAGGCCACTCTCGATCGCATCTAACATACTGATTTAGAGGATTTTGGTTTGATAATAAAAGCCCGAAATATGCTGATTAAAGCTTTTTTCGGGGTTTCGTATTTGTTAACTTTTGGTATCTAATCACAAGTTAACGC
>JAGDZQ010000072.1:0-1415 GCA_049115715.1 Cyclobacteriaceae bacterium | reverse complement strand
CAATGTCGTTTAGTTAAGGGATCATAGTGGCTTATAGTTTTGATGATATGGTCTTTTGGGTTTCTTTGGTCTTGGGTTTGATCTTCCCGTTCTAATGATCTCTCTGGTTTGATAAACGATTTGATCAAAAGCTTCAATAGAATCCCGTATTCGTTTTCGTCCCAGCAGAGGGACAATAATATCGACCATGGTTGCTAAGGCGTTGGTTCGGTTGATTTTTTGATTGTATTTTCTATTTTGCCCTGTTTTGTATTCCTTTCTGACCTTTTCTTCAATAGGGTGAGCAAAAGCCGCACACATGGTCATTAAGAACACCTTTGCATGAAAATCTTGCTGGATGGCCAGAGAGGTTTTTCCTGAAAACTTTTCGAGCTCAGCCCGGGCCTTGAGTAGTTTATAGGCTTCTTCCTCATTCCAGCGATAGTGATAAAGTTGTCTGAACTCATCGGTTTTGAAGGCTTCACCGTCAATCAAAGATGTGCACAACACTTCTACCTGACCATTATCCAACTCTACCCTGATCAGCCTGGCAGATATGGTGCGATCATGATAGTGGGGGTATTCAGCTAGCTTATCCTGATCTTTTGCAGGGAGATGAAGTTCAATAACACGGCTCTCTTCTCCACTATCAACAAATTCCTTAACTGCCAACCACCAATTGTCCTTCATCCTCACACAATAGTTGATTCCTTTGGCTTGCAATAAAAATAGTAACCAAAAACAGGGATATCCTCGATCAAGTAAAAGCAAATCATGATCATAAACATGCTCAAGGTGTTCCATCAATAAATCCCGCTCGCTACCCGAATAAGGGGCTAAACGGGCATCTATGGTCAAATGGTTCAATACATCATAAAGCATCGAACCCAAGGCCATAGAACGTGGAGCATTGGCATGAGGTCCAAATTGATGAACACCAAAATCTTCTTTGACTGTCGGGTGATTAGGAAGCATTAGACGTGTACCATCGACAGCTAATAGCCGGTAGCCATACCATTGATAAACCTCTGTACGTGTATAGAATTGGTCAACAGCTACTTGATTGAGACGTTCAAAAGCCCAAGGGTTAAGCTTAGAACGTGCCTGGCTTAAAGCACCCTTGGTCACTTCCCGAATGTTGAAATCCTCCCGGTAGAGTTGTTTGTAGAGACGATCCAAATCGCGTTGCAACGCTGTTTTGAAAGTCATGATACTTAGCAGTAAACGTCGCAATGTAAGCTTCCTATTTCTTGAGAATACCCCTTCATGGCCGATCTTTGAGCGGCCTGTGAATGCTGATTCGTCAATCTCATGGTCAATATGGTAAGCTAAATGTTCTCGGTAATTGTATTGGTCTGAAAGAAATAAAGTATCCCCCTTATATCTAACACTAATTTAATCAGCCAAACTCAAAAATGCTTAACTAAACGACATTG
>JAGDZQ010000071.1:0-10740 GCA_049115715.1 Cyclobacteriaceae bacterium | reverse complement strand
GTCCTTAAGTTGACGGCTATGGGGAGGACACAGGCTTAAGAAGCAGAATAATTAATCAACTTTGTTTTCATTATCCTAGTCACGCCGGTATGGCGTCTATGAGAAGATGGATTCCCCACTGGAATGACCTTCAGAGTGTAGATCGAGGGATAAATGCTTAAGTGCAACCAGATAAATGGCTTGGTATAAAGAACTCAATCCTTCAATAAAACCTTGTAATTGAATTATTTTAAGTTCCTCCGCAGGTTTTAAGCTTGATCCGTGAAAAGGATATCTGAAATCCCATCGCAGCAGTAATCTCTGTGAAATGTAAAAAATAGAGGAATGGGATTTCCTCCTTCGAGGAAATGACGGAAATATAGATTTTGATTTTTTCTTTGATCTGCTCGACCGGATTGATGGAGCAAAATAGACTGGATAGAAACGGTATCCTCCTGAGCTGAAAGCTTAGGAGATATAGTGTATAGCCAGAATACTATTTGAGGCAGGATCAAACCTGTATCTCCAAAATAGACTTCAACTGAATTGAATTTTCAAGAGCCGTGTAATGAAATAAACTTTTGAAAAGGGCTGTTTGTGGGTGTTTAAATTTTATGAAACACGACAATAACTGCATAATATTCTGATAAAGGAATTTTTCCTTGTAGCGAATGTTTAATTTTGCGGATCAATGAGTGGAAATAAGAGAATTGTAATTAAGGTAGGTACGAATGTGCTCACTAAAGGCGATGGAACGCTTGACAAGCCAATATTCAGACAGCTTGTGGTTCAACTTGTTCGATTGGTAGAGAGGAAGTGGCAGCCTATTTTGGTGTCTTCGGGTGCCGTGGGAGCGGGTAAGAGCATTTTGCCTAATTGCGAAATTGAGGATGAGGCGATAAGAAGGCAGGTGCTTTCGTCGATTGGGCAGGCGTCTCTGATGAAGCGGTATTACGAGCTTTTCCACGAGTATGATATCGTTTGCTCGCAGGTGCTGACGACAAAGGAAGATTTTTCGAGTGGTGATCATTATCAAAATATGATTAACTGTTTTGAGGGGCTTTTGAGTCAAGGGATTGTGCCTATAGTGAATGAGAACGATGTGGTTTCACTGACGGAGCTAATGTTTACGGACAATGATGAGTTGGCTGGATTGACTGCTGAGCTCGTCAAGGCGCAAAAATTTATCATTCTGAGTAATGTTGAGGGGCTGTATACGGGGCTTCCGGGACAGGATGGATCGGAATTGATAAGCGAGGTGAATACAGATGATTTTACGTATTCGAATTCGATATCTCAAAATAAATCAACTCAGGGAAGGGGTGGCATGAAATCGAAATATGAGATTGCCACTAAAACGGCTTCCAAGGGTATAGATACATATATCGCACATGGAAAGCGAGAGAATATCATTTTGGATATTCTAGATGGAAAGGGAGTAGGAACTCGTTTTCTGACGAGAGAGATTATTAATAGATAGGTATGGCAGTATTAGAAACAACAGTGTCAGAGGGTCTGGAAAAGACTCTTGTAGCAAGCAGAAAGCTCATAGGGCTTAGCGATGAGAAAATTAAGGAGATCCTGAATAGGGTTGCGGATTTGAGCATCCAGAAAATGGATGCAATTCTAAAAGCCAATGCTATGGATCTGTCTAGAATGGATCCGGAAAATCCGAAGTATGATAGGCTGCTACTCAACGAGAGCAGGCTTACTGATATTACTGAGGATATGCGAAGGGTAGCTGAGTTGGATTCTCCCCTAGGTACTGTTCTGGATTCGAAATCTCTTGATAATGGACTGGAAATTGAGAGGATTTCTGTGCCAATTGGGGTCATTGGGATTGTATATGAATCAAGACCTAATGTTACTTTTGACGTATTTGCGCTATGCCTTAAGTCAGGAAATGCATGTGTGCTCAAGGGAAGTCGTGATGCGCATGATTCTAACATAGCGATCGTCGATATTATCAAAGATGTGTTATCTGAATACGGTTTGGAAGGGGTGCTTTTCTTAGCTCCTTCTGAGCGAGAAGCGCTTGCTCATATATTGGAAGCGGAGGGACAAATCGATTGTGTAATTCCAAGGGGAAGTCAAGGCTTGATCGATTTTGTGCGTAAAAACTCCAGAGTACCTGTTATAGAAACAGGGGCTGGGATTGTCCATACGTATGTGGATATAGATGCGGATTTGCAGAAGGCTAAAGAGATCACCCAAAATGCGAAGTGTAGGAGGGTGAGCGTCTGCAATGCGCTTGATTGCCTTCTCATTCATGAGGGTAGGTTGGAGGATCTTCCCGCTATTGTAGCTGGAATGGACGCGAGTCATCAGGTTGTGATACATGCAGATCAGGAGTCTTATTCGAAGCTTGAGGGTAAATATGACGCTTCGCTTTTGAAGGAGGCTAAAGATGCGGATTTTGGGGTAGAGTGGCTTTCTCATAAGATGTCAATCAAGACTGTGTCCTCACAGGAGGAAGCACATGACCATATAGCACAATTCAGCTCTAAGCATAGCGAAGCAATTGTATCCGAAAATCAGAATTCGATTGATTCCTTCTTGATGCACGTAGATGCTGCGTGTGTCTATGCCAATGCTTCTACGGCGTTTTCAGATGGAGCACAGTTTGGCTTAGGAGCGGAAATAGGAATTAGCACTCAGAAGCTACACGCTCGCGGGCCCATGGGCCTAAGAGAACTTACCAGCTACAAATGGGTAGTGAGAGGAAATGGTCAGATTAGAAAATAACATGGAGGTCAAAAAAGGTAGGGTTAATGCCCGCTCAAATGTTTGATTCTTAGTCTTTAACCTTTGCCCTTTTCTCCCTTTAACCTTTAAGAAATATGAATTTATTCAACGTATATCCGCTTTTCCCAATTGAGATTGCTTCTGGAAAAGGGAACTATGTATTCGATAATGAGGGAACACAATACCTGGACTTGTATGGAGGCCATGCTGTGATCTCTATCGGGCACACGCATCCGCATTATGTGGCGAGAATGACCGAGCAGCTGAATAAAATTAGCTTTTATTCCAACTCCATTGAAAATCCACTTCAGGCAGAGCTTGCTCGGAAGATTGGATTGCTTTCGGGAAAAGAAGATTATGAACTGTTCTTATGTAACTCAGGAGCTGAGGCAAACGAAAATGCGTTGAAACTAGCGTCTTTTCATACAGGTAGAAAGAAGGTGATTTCGTTTTCCGGGGGCTTTCATGGCAGAACGTCACTTGCGGTAGCAGTTACGGATAACCAAAATATTGTTGCCCCTATCAATGAAACAGAAAATGCATTGATATTGCCATTCAATGACGAGGATGCTCTGGAGCAGGCTTTTGTTGATAATGAAATAGCAGCTGTGATCATCGAGGGAATTCAGGGTATAGGCGGAATAAATATACCAACACAATCCTTCATGCAGAAGATAAGATCACTTTGTGATTCGCATGATTCAATTTTCATTGCGGATGCTATCCAGTGTGGATATGGAAGGAGTGGAAAGTTCTTCTCGCATGACTATTATGATGTTGAGGTTGATATATATACCATAGCAAAGGGTATGGGAAATGGCTTTCCAATCGGAGGGGTTCTGATTTCACCGAAATTTCAAGCCAAATTCGGAATGCTGGGAACTACGTTTGGCGGTAACCATCTGGCATGTGCAGCGGCCTTAGCGGTGGCTGAAGTGATCGAAAGAGAGAATCTTATTGAAAATGCTGCAAAGGTTGGGTCTTATTTGATAAATGAATTAAAAGGATTTGAAGAGGTAAAAGAGGTTCGGGGAAGTGGACTAATGATAGGCATAGAGTTGGATCATGAAGTGGCCGATCTTCGAAAGAAGCTACTATTCGAGCATTATATTTTTACTGGATCAGCTTCTAACAAAAATACGATTCGATTACTACCAAGCTTATCCTTGAGAAAGGAAGAGGGAGATATTTTCCTGGAAGTATTAAAGAAAGAACTGAGCGGAGTAGAAGTCTGATTACCTATTCTCAGATTTTACAATCTTAACCTGCTGGAGTTTTTGCTCCAGCAGGTTTTTTGTTTTGTTTTAGTTGTGTGTTTTAGCTTCTCTTTTAAAAATAAAAGCAGCGATCAGGGAGATAATAAGACCGACTGGGAAGACTTCAAGAAAGGTGAGTCCAATTCGGAAGAAAGGATTTTTGTATGCTTCGAACTGCTCCTTCATATCTTTTGTATTTGCTGAGATTTCATCCGGACTCAATCCTTCTTCGTTCCATATTTCCGTATGATGTGCGAGATATTGGTTGGCAAAATCCTCTCCAATGAACGGATAATAACACATCCACCCAATTACATAGACTGCAGAAGCAACAAGTGTAATGTAGAGTCCTGTTAGAAATGCCTGCTTGAAACTTATAACTCCATCATTCTCTTTATCTCGATACTGCTTCACTCCGATAAAGATGGTAGAGAGTGATAGAATCATCGCAGTATAGCCTGCGATCTCAGCGATGGTAAAATCCCAATTTCCATTTTCATCAATGAAAAAAGTATTGGTGACAAACCAGCCCGAAACCATGAAGATTCCGGCACCTAACCCATACGAGAGAATTGTTTTTCTTCTGTTCATAACTTCAATTTTAAATCAAGATCATTTTGAGTTTTGCTGAGATAAAGTATTTGTTCTTAAGTAGAATCAATTCGGATTACTCAAGTAAAAGTCTCATAGACTCAAATATGATTACTCACAAATCAATTTAATTTGACGCTTTTCGATCTCATACTTTCGGGTGATTTTCGATTTTTGAATGAATATCAACTGAAATTATTCCCATTTCTCTCGCTTTTTGGACAGCCTGTGTTCTTCGCTTTACTTGTAGTTTTTGATAAATGCTGGAGATGTGGGTTTTGGCCGTGTTGAGAGAGACGAAAAGTTTGTCGGCGATTTCTTGATTGGAATCACCATCTGCGAGTAAGGCGATTACATCGATTTCTCTTTTACTCAAAATCGAAGAAGCTTCCCCTTTATTTGATAGAGACTTATTGACTTCTCTTTTGTAAAAATTAGTGCCGACCCATATTCCCAGAGCTGTGAATATTAATGCGATGAATAAGGTAAATAGCTCAATTTCGATTTCATGAATAATGATTTGGTATTTTGCAGCTTGGAGGAAAATAAGCAACAAGCCAAGTATTACCCCGTATAGGAAATAGCGTTTTTTCAAGCTTTTTAATTTTTGAAAGTTTGAATCGATATTTATTTTTGAAAATTGAACAACAAATTAATCATAATGAAAATAATGAGAGTCCTGTCGTTAGCAGCTTTAATGGTTTTTCTTTTTGCCGCTTGTGATAAAGCAAGCACAACCGGTTCTGATGTGGTAATTGAAAGCGAAGAAGCACCGGAAGGCGCCACTTTGGTTCCATATGAAGATACCCCGGGTTTAGTTCGGGCAACCGTGAGAGTAGGCGAGTTGATTACTCTGGAGGGTGATTTGCTAGATGGGAAAAGACATGGCTCTTGGATAGAATTTGATACACAGGGACCAGTAAAATCGTTGATTACCTATATGAATGGGAAAAGACACGGTGTGTCTCTGGTTTTTGATAGAAACGGGACGGTATCTCAAAAGTCCATTTATTCTAATGGACTACTCCACGGTGAGTTCAAAGATTTCAATAGAAGGAGGCTTATTGAGGAAAAGACTTATGTCAAAGGAAAACTTGAGGGCGTAGTTAAGAAATATTATACGAGTGGAACGGTCATGCAGGAAGCTCCATATAAAAATGGTTTAATGGACGGTCTTGCTAAATGGTACGATGAAGACGGCAATGTGTCAATTGCCTACTTATATGAAAATGGAGATCTGGTAGACAAAGACCCAGAGTTGGATTGATGATTATTTCTTGCTCTGCTGATCGATTTTTTTCTCCAGAGCATTAATTTTTTCGCTAATCTTCGCTAGATGCTCAAGGACCTCTTCGTGCTCATGATGCATAAAATTCTTTACACGTTCTTCCTCTCCCTTCATTTCGGCGATATTGATTTCATTCATTGTGTTTACAACAATGGCAATGAAAACATTTAGCGTGGTGTATGTGGCAAGTAGAATGAATGGAACAAAGTAGATATAAGAATACGGGATTTCTTTCATCATTGGTCGAGCTATTCCTGACGACCAGCTCTCAAGTGTCATAACTTGAAAAAGTGTGAAAAAGCTCTTTCCCATATCTCCGAAGTATATCGGAAATCTATCTTGGTATAGGTCAGTACCAATAACTGCGAATATGTAGAAGATAATAAGGAGAAGTACGGCTATCCAACCGATACTGGGAATCGATTTGATAAGCGACTCCATGATTAACCTAAGCTTAGGTACATTTTTGATTAATCTCGCCGTTCTCAGAATCCTGAGTGTTCTCAATATATGAAGAGGCCCGGCAGCAGGAACCAACGCAATTGCCACGATTAAGAAATCAAAAATGTTCCACCCATTCTTGAGGAAGTCAAGTCTGTATGCGACTAGTTTAAGTGAGATTTCTATCGTAAAAATGACTAGAATAAACTTGTCGACTTGGTGAAGCGTTTCTCCAAATATTGCAAGAATCGTCGGGGAGGTCTCCATCCCAATCGTAATGGCATTCAATATGATCAGTCCTAGAATAGTTCTTTGGACATATCTGTGCTCCAAAAAATCCTTCAATCCATTTAGAGACTTGAGTCGGTAACTTATTAAGCTTAGAGGATTTTTACTTTGATTGTTCATAGACAGACAAAGCGCAATATTAAACAATTGGAAGGAGAGAATTTACTGATAAAACTTAGCCTTTTATTTAAAAAGAAGTTTTCTGTCTGGTTTTCTCCTAACGAACAATTATGATAAAAAACGGAGCTCTGTTTCGGTATCCAAATAGAGGAGCTAAGAGGACTCTATTTTAGTTTTCAACCAATACAAAATCAACTCTCCTGTTTTCATTACATGGGGTAGGGCAGATCGTTTTGGTGTCTCCCAAGCCGACAGCTAAAATTCTGTTTTTGTTGATTCCTTTATTTACCAAGTACTTTTTGATAGCGTTGGCTCTGGCTTGAGACAAAAGGATGTTCTTCTTTGGGTCTCCGATCTTATCTGTATGCCCATTCACTTTTATTTTAGCTTTCTTATTTGCTTTCAGATAATCATATAAATTATTGAGTTCCGGATATGATTCTGGGCTTACGGATGCAGCTCCTTGTCTGAAAATGATATTCTTCATTACAATGGTCTCTCCGGTCTTGATTTCGGACACTTCTTTATCGCCAATTTTTATTTTGGGAGTTTCTGGTTTTGCTACAGGGGTTTCTTTTGCCACCGTAGGTGTTGGAGTTACCTGAGGAGTAGGAGGCGGCGTTGCTTCCGTTTTCTTTTCTTCTACTTCTTTTGGAGCTTGCGCAACTGGGGCCTCTTTTTCTAGGACTGGTTCTTCCTTTTTCTCGATAGGCTCTTCCTCCTTTTCTATACCTTCCTCTTCTTCAACCACTTTCAGCTCAACCGCTTCAGAATACTCGATCGCCTTGCTTTCTTCTACTTTTCGAGTCATAGTCCAAAGGTTGAAATCTCTGGGGTTGCTTGCGTTTTTCCAGTATCCGGAAATTTTGTTCCCCTCCTGATTCATAAAGAGTTTGGCTGTACCCTTTGCATTCCCCTCATCCCAAATAAAAGACAGTACATTTCTATCTACAGATCCATTTTTTACTTTTCCCTTATATTTTCGCCCCTCGCTGGTATAGACATATTTTCCGGTGAATGATTTTCCCTCCTGTACGAAAGTCATATCCTGCCAGTTGGTGTGCCAGACTCCATTGATATCTATATCCTTTCCAATTCTGTTGCTGGGTATACCAATAGCCTTGAACTCAGATAATTGGACTCTGTCTTTATTCCCATAATTGGAAAGTATAGTCAGTCTTATTCTTCGAGCCTTTTGAGGTGAAATACTAAAAACATTTGATTTTTCTTTCTCCAATTCGTATTCCCCTACAAGCTGAAAGTCATCTGCGGTGATGCTTGTCGAGAATTCGACTTTGACATCTTTTGTTTCGATTCCGGGATAGAATTCGCAGTTATTATCAAACACAAACTTTTGGATGTTGTGCTCCTCGACTAATTCCAAAGTGAATACAAATGGAAACCGCACCCCACTTGACGACCACTTATTTTTCGGGTTTTGATCAAATAAAGCACCAGCAGAATGCTTCAGCAAAACCTGTCTGTCCGTAATATTAACCTGTGAGGAAGGTGTTTCGAGCATTGTGGTGCCATGTTCGAGTGCAACGATGTTTACGGCTTTTTGGGCATTTGCGGTAAAGATTAATGTTAGAATTGAAATACTAAGTACTAAGGTTCGCATGGTTCTTCAATCAAGTATATAACACACTAAGGTAATAAACCAGAGTATTTGACATAGTCAAAGAAGAGAGTAATTTCTATTGATAGGACAAATAGAAACAGTAAGCCAAATAGAATGATCAGAAAGTTAACTTTGTGCCCGTCGAATGGTGGGTATATGAGTAAGGTATGTTGAACATATTTTTCTTCAACCTCTTGCTATGAAAATTCTTTCCAGGCAATATTATATTTCGATCGGATAATAGGCATTCGATCGAGGATCAGACAGAGATGGATTTTCCGTCTTGCGTATATCTACTTGATGACTTCCCGAAAGAAGCCTACAAGGCTCGATTTCCATTTCTAGAAATAGGTGTCAGGTAATCGGGTTGATAGGGATGGATTGAGTATACAATCAACCGAATTGGCATATCTTATAATGATTTGATGATGGTAGGGTTGAATAAGCGAAACTTTGAGCGTTTTAGAATAGGAAGATTCTAGTTATAATAGTCTAGGCATGTTTGCACAAGTTCAATATTATTTTGAAACCTGTTCATTTCAAAAAGATATTCCTGATTCGTTCAGTGTAATATTCAGATTCACAGTGAGTTATATTGTTCATTCATATGGAGGCAACATGAACGGAATTGGCTGCTTAATACTTGTGTGCGCTTGATATATTTGATCATTGGGAAACCGATTTCCCTCGTTTTTAGCTTGCTAAATCAGAAAAAAATGACACGATTAATCTTTATTACATGGTTGGCTATCACAGCTATGATCCAGGGATGTTCAATTCCTCAGGAAAAAGGGCAAGAGGGTGACGTTCAGCAGGAACGAAAAATATTCCCTCATAAGATGCCAGAGGAACGACCAACTTACCCTGTGAGTTCTGCCACCGCCCGAATGTTTGATTATCCAGCTCCTCGGGTACAGGATAACGAGCTTTTCTCTCAATTTAAATACACTCAATTGGAGGGTCTGGACTACCGCGGGGGGAATGGTACTGTGACGAGACGAGATCCATCGCGTCCTATATTGGTAGATGATACATACTATGTTTGGTATACGAAGCGAGATACCAAAGTGAGACCTATCGGAGCTCATCGGGCAGAAGAAGCCACAGAAGAAATTCCATCTACAGATTGGGATTTGGCAGAAATATGGTATTCAACTAGCAGGGATGGATTTAAATGGGAGGAGCAGGGAATAGCCGTAGCTAGACCCCCAAAGCCACAGCTGGGTTGGAGATCGGTAGCCACTCCTGATATTTTAGTTTGGGAAGGAAAATATTATCTCTACTTTCAAGCCTTTAACGAGCCTAGTGGTCTGAAGGGAGACTGGTGTCCCGCTTCAGTTGCTTATGCGAATTCTCCTGATGGCCCTTGGACACATACAGGTAAGCAAGTTGTTCCTTTTGGCGAAAAGGGTGATTGGGATCAGGATCAGGTTCATGACCCGCACCCAATTGTTTATGATGGAAAGATCTATCTATACTACAAGGCCGCTTATAACAAATGGCCAGATTTGCGCAGCGAGTATGCTGTTGCCCAGGGTTTAGCTATTGCGGAAAATCCATTGGGACCCTTTACGAAGCACCCATTGAACCCAGTTTTGAACTCCGGTCATGAAACAACCTATTTTCCATTTAAAGGAGGAGTAGCAGCCTTGGCTATTAAGGACGGAAATGAACGCGAGACCATGCAATATGCACCAGATGGTGTGAATTTCGAAATAGCTTCCAGTTTATCACTCGTACCATTTGCAGCTGGTGCCTATACGCCTGATGCATTTACCAATACGGATAATGGTAGAGGCATTACATGGGGTTTATGTCATTTTATAAATGCAGGTACGTCTCGTGAAAATAGACATTCCATTATTGCCCGTTTCGATTGTGATTTGAGTTTGGATGATGATGAGCCAAGCTTAAAACAATCTGGTGTTTGGCATAATCCGGATGTATATTTTGCACAGGGTTTGGGAGGAATCAGAGAACGAAGGTAGCGACAGTAGAATTGACTATAGTTCCTCTTTTAATGTCTCCATCGGGGAATGGGAGAAAATCCCTCGCCTTTAGGCGAAGACTTCAGTTCGAATTGGTTGTCATCTTAAATAGTTGCGGTATTATCTAAAAAACCTTCTATAGTTTTATAACCTGAAGTACTGCTGTGCTAAGAGGTCAAATATTTCAAGAATGTATTATATGCGTCCAATTGATTGTTGAATACCTTAAACGGGAGGTAGAAAAAGAAGATAAAGGTTTAGAGGTTGGCAAATCTTTAGCCGACTTACAGTCGGTTTTCAAATCTACCGGCGGTAGTAGTTTAATCGTCTTAATCTTATGGTACTGCTCCGTAGTTAATACAATACAGGGGTTTTCGTTAAGCACTTCGTGTAAAAGTCTTAATCCCTTTTCTAATAGATAAA
>JAGDZQ010000070.1:0-897 GCA_049115715.1 Cyclobacteriaceae bacterium | reverse complement strand
ACGCCGCTTTTCCGCACTCTGCTCCAAGCAGAGTGCGTGACTCAGCTCTGCTGGGGCAACTATACGTTTCTAAGGGTGGGTTGTGCGGTGGGTAAGGTTGGTTTTCGTTCTCTATAACACGCTGCCAACCTGTGCCATTTGGCACTAATTCTGTAGCGTACGATACAATTTCTTGGTGATTCTCTAATCGCTATTTTTCATAATAAACTGTCTCCAACTCAGCAATCTTACTGAAGGCTTTATCTGAACTCACTACTGGTAAATCTAAATGAAGTGCACTAGCAATGATGATACTGTCGGGCAGTTTTAAACGGTAGGTCTTTCGTAAATCAATCACTGATTTCTTAATCGCCGCATTAATGTCTATCACCACACAGTCTGATAAAAAATCGCTTACTCTTTCCTGTTCTTCCTCTGATATTTCGTGATAACTCAGTAATTCAAGTTGGGTCACAAAGGAGACATAGATTGTCTTTTGATCAATCAGGTCTGCAATGGTCTTATCGCCTGATAAAAAGTAGATGATAATGTTGGTGTCCAAAAAGAGCTTATCACCACTCATCTCTCCAACGCTTTTGAAGTTCTAATCCATCTTCTTTGAAGTGGACTTTCCCACAATATTTTGTTGCGTCTATCACTTTATTGGGTTTCCGTTCTCCTAGCTTCTTTAGTAGGGATTGTATTGAGCGTTTCCCTGCTCCTGGTTTCAGGGTTGTTACCATAGTCTCTTTTTTTATCATAAAAGTAAGTTTTTATAAGCTCTTTTAGTTCTCCTTATTCTTTCTCTTTTTTCATTTATGTCAACTCAACGGATGGTACTGGTCTACATCTGATTGTAATCCTTCGATCTGGTTGACTAAATAACCTTCTGTTGAACTTACATATCTATGTCCTGCC
>JAGDZQ010000069.1:0-1031 GCA_049115715.1 Cyclobacteriaceae bacterium | reverse complement strand
CGCACCGGAGGAATGCTTGTTTGTTTCAATTCTACTTTCAAGGTCGCTCGCATTCTATCTAAGCCTTCTAGTTTGATGCCACCGAGGACGGTCAGTTTTAACAGCTCGTTTTGGTAGATCAGGCTTTCGGTATTGGCTGTGTCGAAGGATGGGCTAATCATTTCTCTCTCTGGCTTAGTTGGATAAACTGGTCTTCTAGCTGCAATAGCCCTAAATACTTATCACATAGGTTTTCATAGTCGCCTCTTTCGACTGCACTTACTACTACATCATATCTTACTGCTCTTAGTAATCTGGATATTTCTTGTGGGGTCGAGTCTCGTAAATACTCGCTCAAATGGGTAAGGTCGTAGGGCATGGAAAAAAGTTTTTAAGACTTATCATTCACAAACCTACATGATCAATCTTATTCAAGCAAGCCTTTTATGCATTGATTAAGACTTTTAATTCACTTAAATTTGATTTTTACTTAATTTCAAAGCTGTTTCAAGACTTATCGTTATGGATTTTGGGGATAATATGATGCTTCAACGCAAAAAGAAGGGGTTTTCTCAGGCTGCTTTAGGCAAGATCATTGGAACATCAGGCGATGTCATTGGAAGGTATGAAAGAGGGGATATAAAACCCTCTATCGATGTGGTCGTAAAAATTGCCGATGCGCTAGAAATATCCATCGATTACCTTATGGGTAAAACCTCACTAGTACTTGATAAAGACACCATCAAAAGGCTGGAAAGTATTTCGCAATTGCCTCAGCAGAACAAAGATTTTATCCTCGATATGCTAGACATGGCACTCAGAGACGCTAAAACAAAACAATCATACTCCTAAAAAAACAAAACCCCACTAAACAGTAGGGCTTCCTTTTCTTTCTCATGGGCACGGATTACAAATCCGCGCCAGCTAGGGTCCAATTACTTTGCTCTTTAGGGTAATCTCAGCTATCAGACCTACACTATTTTTCCTAAACAATCCCTACTACCTTCGAATAAAAACCTCGCTGGCGCGCGTTTGCAACGCGTGCCTGTTCA
>JAGDZQ010000068.1:0-1010 GCA_049115715.1 Cyclobacteriaceae bacterium | reverse complement strand
ACCTGAACCCGATTTTAAAATACGGCTAATTGTGTTGATTTTATTGGCTCATATTTGATGGCAGGTTTTTTAGGAAAGAAAGAGTATGCAATAAGTCCAGAGATCATATTTGTAAGGAAATTCGTAAAGCATCTGTGTCTAGAGTGTTCGACTTGGCAGATGTTTTTGAGTTCATCATTAATGGTCTCAATAACCGATCTTTTTCTGAGAAGGATCTTGTCTTTGAGCTCCATCAGAACGTTTTTCATGTTGTTTCTGATACTAGTAATTAGGTGAAGTCCATCCATAAAGAGTACCCTAGTCAATTCTTGAGAAATGTATCCTTTATCAGCGTAAAGCTTTCCTTTCAGTGTTTTGATAAAGGCTTGATTTTTTAGTGGTTCACGATCATCTGTATTTCCAGGAGTGATTACAAAATTAAGGAGTTCTCCTTTGTCATTAACAACAATATGAAGCTTAAAACCAAAGAAATAGCCCATTGTTGACTTGCCAATTTGAGCTAGTCCTGCAAAGACTTTATTTCGTTTGATTCTCTTGTTTTTACATACTCGAATGGGAGTTGAGTCAATAAATGAAATTCCAGTTCCTTCACCCATGCAGCAGCTTTTTAGGAAAATCGACATGGGTAGAGTTGCACTTTGCATTAGCTCTAGAAATCTGTTATAGGAAACCGTATTTGGAAAGAGTACTTCCATATGTTTTTGTACATAAAACAAATAGAAGTGTTTCATATTTCTATATCCACCAGAATGAAAAAGAATCATAATTGTGATAACCTCACTACAACTCATCTTGGGAGTTCTCTTGGGCTTATTACCGAGAGTATGTTTTTGAATAGTTTTCTCGAATTCCAGACAGAATTCATCCACTAGATAGAAAATTTCAGTAATTTTATTATCAGATAGTACCATGTGTATTTCGTGTATATGTTTGAATTTCAGACACTTAAATATAAATACATACACTGGTATTATCTGCTTTATATCTTACATATTAATCGGGTTCAGGTT
>JAGDZQ010000067.1:0-3729 GCA_049115715.1 Cyclobacteriaceae bacterium | reverse complement strand
AGATGGTGTTTTGCGCATCTTCTGTGATTGCGACTGTCGGGTTAGTGATGTCTTCTGCAATAGAGAAAGACTTTTGCGCGGATGTGCATAAAGCTGTAGGATCAAATATTTCAATCAAATAGTCTCCAGCCGATAAGCCAGAAATAGTCAAATTATCTCCAACATCTTCAGCATCATCACCAATAATTGTAGTGCCAGCGCTATTATATACCCTAATTGTATATGTATCCATTGTGGTTTCATCACCGGCTGTCAGGTTCGTGGTTGTATTTGAACTGGAATTATAAAGGCTAATATCTGTAAGTGTTACAGTTCCATTGTCCGGAGTACATTCCCTGTTATCAGTTTTTGAGAATTCAAAATCGGTAATAGCATTTACATTATCCGCAATTGACACGGTATAATAGCCAATACAGCCAATCGAGTTTGTTACATCTTCTACTTGTACAGTATAAGTGCCCCCAACGATATTTGATATTGAAAGGGTAGAAGGAGTGGATCCAGAAGTAGCACTTATGGTACCATCTGTTCCATCTACGAATGCATCTGTGCTTGCTAAACCTCCTTTAAACCAATTGATTGAATAGTTGGCAGCATTACCCAAAAGTGAGACAGTAATTACACCATTTGCATTGTCAATACATCTTGTGTTATCAGTATCAGCAGCACCATCGGAAATCACAGGATTGAGTCTATTGTCATCAACAGTTATTGAATATGGAGAAGATTCGCAATTTAAATTATTGACAATTACGATATAATAATCTCCCTCCTGAAGCTGAGTAAAAGAGTTTCCGGTCCCGTCGTTCAAATAATTAATATCAGAAGATTGAGTGTTATTTGTACCATTAAATGCAAGAAGCCCAGTCCCAGATTCGTATAAGAATGCTTCATAACCAGCAATCGGCCAGGTTTCATTTGTGGTGCTCCCATCTCTATCTACAATATCAATATCAACACCTGCCATATTTATACTTCCATCGAATGGACTGTCACAGTTGTCATTGCCATTTGCTATTGGTAGAGATCCGCCAGCATCGATACTTATATCATCCTGATTACCGATAATTTCAAAAGTATAAGTTTGGTTACATGCATCTCCGCTACCGACGGTTGATGTACCATTTTCAATGAGTACCGTGTACTCACCCGAAGGGAGGTCAGATAATTGATTTCCGGGTGCGGTAATTGTACCATACCCGGCAGCAGAGAGCAATGTTCCACTTGTATTTGCTCCAACATACCAAGTGTAAGTATAATCTGCATCGGTTGCTAAGTCGGTTCCATCTACTATGAATCCACCAACCCCATCGTTAAGAACCCTGTCAATTTGTTTGATATTGATCTCACCGTTACTATTGACAGTTCCACCATCACAATTCGTGTCGTCAAATACGTCAATATAGGCGGCATCTGTAAGATCAATTTCAAATTCTTCGAATCGGTCTTCAATTTCAAAAGTAACAGAAGGGGAGAGGCAGAAAGCCGCACCTTCTTGTGCTGCCATAATTGTGTATTCTCCAGCAGTAAGTCCAGAGAATGAGTAGGTTCCTATGTAATCATTTCCTGTGGCTCCAACATCAACACCTTCCAAAACTTGAATGTCTGTAGGCCTTGTCGCTGAAGTAGGCCATAATCCATTATTAGCAACTGCGGTAATTGTCTGTCCACCATCAAAGACATTAGAAACTGTTGCAAAATCGGTGATATCACCATCTGTGAATTCTAAAATCACATTATTTCCAACAGGATTTCCGTTTACCAAGGCACTTGATGCACCTCCTCCAAAAGTTACAATGTCGTTATCCGATAGACCGCTTGCATCATCTAAAGTGATTTCAATATCAGTATCTGGGGAAGGTAACGGGTCAGCTCCTTGATAAAGGAATATTTGATAATTGCCATGATTGTCACTATTTATAAACCCATCAAGAATAGTTAGTGTAATATCAACAGCCCCGGTAGCTCCGCCCTGTCCACCAGTAACTCCATCTCTGTTATCACCAGGATTAATTGCAGTCCCTTCGTATGGTTGACAATTGTTACTATGTGCTGTGACAACTGGAATAGCTAAATCAAGTCGTGGTGCATTTTCATAAGGAAGGAAGAAGTTATAGGAATCTGAACATTCGGTAACATCAGAATTTGAAACTTCGATTGAATAACCCCCATTGATAAAGTTGATGCTGGCATTGTTCGTTCCACCTGCGCTATTTGATACGTATCTTGATCCATCTGCGGGATCTATTGTTGCCACACTGACTTCAGGGGAACCTCCATTTATAGCTACATTGGTGAGGGAAATTGTATTACCAAAGTCATCTGAAATTATAATGTCAACCTGTGCTGTTCCAGCTGCATCTGAAATTTCAATATCAAATTCTCCAACGAGCGCATCACAATCACCTGGAGCGTTCACGTTGGTTTCTGTGATGTTAATTACTGAGTTAGGGTCACGGGCTATAGTAACTGAAAGAGTATCAGAAACGCACTTGGAGTTTATGTTTTCAATTACAACGAAATAATCCCCATCAGGAATGTTTGATGCAGTTCCTGCCACGGTGAGATCAGTATTTGCGATAGCACTGACATTTGTCGTTTTATCTGCTTGTAGCCAATACCAATTGTAATCTGCTGCTACAGTCCCACCCAATAAGCCTGAGGCAGTCATAATGCCATCTGCAGTAGGGCCACAAATTGAAGCATCTGTAGTATTGACGGTAAGTGTTGGTGTCTGTGTTGGTGTCGAATTAATTGAATACTGAGCATCAACAAAGCATCCTGTAGCTACAACGGTTACTCTTACACTATATGTTCCAATATCTTGATTTGATAATACATCGTCGGTTTCTGACCCAATAGCTGTTCCAGCTCCAATAGTTCCAATTCCTCCTGTGTACCATTGAATGGAATAAGTTGCTCCAGGGTTGGCTATTCCATCAACATCAATATCTATAGAACCATTGTTGATAGTGGCGTCACATCTTTGAACATTAACTACGGTAGTATTTGTTATTGCAGGTTGAGTTAAGTTGTTATTGATGACGAATGATTGTTGCGGTGAAGAACATGAGGTTGTTTTATCTACTGCAATGACAAAATAAGAACCACCATCAAAATCTGATTTAGTTTCTCCACCAGCTGCCCCGTCAGTCATTCCAAGTGAAATGCCTCCACTCGTGTACCATTCAAAATTGTAGTCGGTTGGGAAGACGCCAGCTGCATCTGTAGTAGCATTTGTGACAGTGTAAGAACCATTGTAAAAACCTATTGCACAACCCATATTATCAGATCCTGTTGCAGGTCCGGCAATTGTAATATCAGAAGCATCATCAAGTATTGTGACTTCTTGAGTGAATGAACATCCAGTACCAATACCTCCATCCGTATCGGAAATAACAACATAATAAGTTCCTCCTGCAAGCCCATCTACTAATTCTGGAGTGCCTCCTCCAATGGAAACAACTGAACCATTTGCTAAGCTTTGAGCATTTGTTAATGGCCCAACAGCAGTTCCTGAAGCAATTGTTCCAAAGTACCATTCGTAGCTTACCGTACCGCCAGTCCATGCAAAGCTTGTTGAAATCTGTCCGTTTGGTGTTCCGGAACATGTAGTGTTGTTTGTTCCAGTAATTGTATTTACTGTTGGAACGGGCTTATTGTCTTCAATTTCAAATGGATATAATGCTGATATACAGCTTAGATTATTCGTAATTCTGATGTTGTAAG
>JAGDZQ010000066.1:0-1137 GCA_049115715.1 Cyclobacteriaceae bacterium | reverse complement strand
AGTGTAAGAACTCTCTTATGATCGTGGACATATGATTGACACTTTCCTGACTGTAGCCTAGGATATAGAGCCACTCGGCATAGGCGTTTTCTAAGTGCTGATAGGAAGGGTTTTTCAGTATTAACTTCTTCATAATTGGGTGTCGAGCCTCTCGACTTTTCATTCGGTCATACCTTCTGGTGAACTTTTTGAACTAGTCTTTTATCTTGCTGATTTTCTTTGACTTAGATGGTTCATTTTCGGATTGAACCGAGTTTGAACGTTCAGCTTCTTTGTTGAGTAAATTTTTTAAAGCCTGTAAGCTTTCGTCAAGTGCATTATTGATCTGTTCTTTCAACTGGCGGTATTCTTCATAGCTGGTGATCTGGTATTGATAGCCTTGGTTCTTGTTTCCTTTCTCTCGCTTGAGGTAATAGTTGCTCTCCAGATTGATTGTCCACCTTTTTTGATTGCTGTGGTTGATTCTTAGTTTCTTCCTGATTTCCCGATTGGTAAAGGCTTTCTTATTCTCTACTTCCAGATAGGCTTTGATCTGCTCTAAATATTGCCGGCATGCTCCGTTGAGTTCATCGGACTTTCGGATCAGTATTTCTTTGAGTAGCTGGTTTGCTGCTTCTACATCTTCCAATGTGGTTTCTATGTAGGCTTCTCCATTTTCGTCTGCTTTGAACTCCCTTTGGTGTTGGTGGTAAAAGGTGACTGCTTCGATGAACTGTAGGTAGTGATTGTTTGTCCTTCTCGGCTTAAATACTGCCTGTGGCAGACACAATAATTCTGCATAGGGATTCACTACTTTGATTGGTTCTAAAAGTCGCTGACAGTTTCTTAAAAGTTCCGCTGCTATCTCTTCTTGATCTCTGTTTACTTTCCCTGCACTGGCTTTCCTTTGATATTCCATGATCCTACTGTCCTGCTCTTCTGATTCGTCCAGATAGATCAAAAAGCTTCTGTTGGCATTGTCTTCATAGATCTGTTCTCGGGTGGTGCAACCGGATACACTCACGGGGCCTTCTACTATTAGATGCATGGTCTTGGTTTCGCCTTCGCTGTTCTTGTGGGCGACTGTTTTACTAATCCGCTTTTTGCTTTGCAGCTCCCTTAAGGGATAGAGTACGTTTTCTGCTCCATCTAAATCCT
>JAGDZQ010000065.1:0-514 GCA_049115715.1 Cyclobacteriaceae bacterium | reverse complement strand
AAAAAACTGATTGAACGCTTCAATACAGATCTACCGGCTTCAAGCCGGAAGTAGTTTAATTATTCAGAGTTAAAACTTTCTTGCTTGTGCCTATTTTTCAAATACAGTGTCTGTGGAGGGACTTAAAATAATTTAATTGCAAGGTTTTATTGAAGGGTTGAGTTCTTGATATAGAGCTCATTTATCTGGTTGCACTTAAGCATTTTATACCTCGATCTACACTCTGAAGGTCATTCACTAGCCGTGCGCCCCGAGGGAATCTATCTTCTCATAGATGCCATACTGGCGTGACTAGAATAATGAAAACAAGGCGGATTAATTATTTGCTTCTTAGGCCACTCCTGATAAATACATATTTGTTAGGTTTTGATGGACGGATTTAATTTCCAGTCTTTTTTTTTTTGAGAAGTTGGCTTTGAAGTGCATCTTATTGAGCTTCTACAATCTTATAATAATACAATTGAACTCTGTTGACATGTTATTTTTACTGCCCTCTAGCCTCTAGGGCGTACCT
>JAGDZQ010000064.1:0-6871 GCA_049115715.1 Cyclobacteriaceae bacterium | reverse complement strand
AAAAAAAAAGAGACTGGAAATTAAATCCGTCCATCAAAACCTAACAATTATGCATTTATCAGGAGTGGCCTACAATCGCTCCACAGAGATTTCCTGCTTGATCCGGTTTAACCCAAAACTTTACGCATTCGAAACGAATTCGTAATCCTTGACCAAAGTATAAAGGAAAGTCACGGGGGGCATCTCTGTTTTAATCTGGAGCATGTCTCTGAGCTTGCCGTCTAACTCGTCTACTCCATCTCCATTAAGTCCATCTCGTCTCATATGAAGTGCTTTTCTAATCAGCTCAATCTGTGAATCTGATAATCTCTTTACTTGCGGAAATTTAACTTCATGATCCTCTTGAACAATAGTCTTGACATCTGACAATGCTACTTTCGACTGAATTTTCACCACAGTAGTTCCGGCAGCTAAGTCCCCTACTCTTTGACCATTCTTGGTAATGATGATTGAAACGATCGCAATCGCTCCATAAAGTAAAATATCGATCGGACGTAAAATCCATCTAAGCAGATAGTTGACAAACTCTGGCGAGCCTCCGTTTAGCTTTACTACTTTGATGTTTCTTGCCTTCTTTCCTGGGCTCTGACCATTGCCCCACACTTCAAAAAAGAGGCTATAAAACATTGCGGGCAAATAAAATATTATCAATACCCACTGCTGATCTTCGTTTGGTGATAATGATAACCCTAATATAATAGCTACAATAAAATAAGCACCAAGAATAAGCGCATCAATCAAATAAGCGACTATTCGATCTCCCAAGCTGGCAAGCTCAAGTTGAAGTTCTATATTTTGATTGGTAATAAATTTTGCCATGATCAGGACGATTGATATTTTACAGAGACTTTAGCGAAAATAGAATGAGGCAGGCAGTATTTGTCAAGCAAAACGAAAAAAAATGGCAAGAGTATGAAGAAACATCTTCAAACCTATCAAGCCTAAGCTCAGATCGGGTATCCGAGATATACGTTCATCTTACAGAAGACTTGGCTTTTGCTAAAGCAAAATATCCTCAATCTCAGCTTTATGTCTATCTGAGGGAGCTTACTCTAAAGATTCACCATCATATTTATCGAAACAAACCAGAAAAGAAAAACAGATTTATCACTTTCTGGACTCAAGAGCTGCCTTATGAGCTGAAAGCAGCAAAACGCAATATCCTTTACGCATTCATAATCATGAGTATTGGTGTGTGTCTGGGCGCTCTATCTGCCTCCAATGATGCCTCCTTTGCTAAGATGTTTTTGGGTGATGGGTATGTAAACATGACCAACGAGAATATTGAGAAAGGAGATCCAATGGCTGTTTATAAAGGCATGAGCGAGACGAACATGTTTTTCATGATTACGGTCAACAATATCAAAGTTTCCTTCTTTGCTTTTATACTGGGGGTAATAGGTTCTCTGGGATCAGCATATATATTGTTTAACAATGGCATTATGCTCGGTGTGTTTCACTGGCTGTTTTTTTCCAAAGGTCTGTTTGACGAAACAATACTGACGATTTGGGTACATGGGACTTTAGAAATCTCCGCAATCATTATTGCGGGTGCTGCCGGACTTACTATGGGAAATGGATTACTCTTTCCTGGAAACTTCCCACGGATGTATTCATTTAAAAAAGCAGCCAAGAGAGGCCTGAAAATTGTATTGAGTCTGGTTCCATTTTTTATTGTTGCGGGCTTCTTGGAGTCCGTTGTAACCAGAAAAACAGAATGGCCGCTGGCAGCCAAACTTTTTATCATAGCCATCTCACTCGCTATTGTAATCACCTATCTTTTCATACTACCTAATCTAAAAACCAATGAGCCAAAAAACGATCGAGTTCTATAAAATCCGAGATTTCGGAGAGAAATTCAACGCAACCATTGAGTTTATACGGTACAATTTTTCATCGCTTATCAAAATTTGTTTTCTGATTGCCGCTCCAATAGGACTTCTTTTTGGAATCCTGATGTCAAGCTTTTTTAAGTCCATTTTTTCAATGGGAACGGAAGCTCAACAAGGGCAAATTAGTGATGCTGAAGCCATTGGCTATGCCGGTACTATGGGAGTAAGTTTTCTTATCATGATGCTACTGTCTGTAGTATCAATTGCTCTTGTCACTTCTGCAATTAACATTTATATGAGGATATTGAATGAAACAGGAAAAAGTGCTCCTATTTCAGAAATTTACGCTGCAGCATTCAAAAAGCTATTTGGTGTTGTTGGGTTGATGATCCTTACTTATTTGTTTAGCACAATTGGAATGATCTTTTTCATTTTCCCTGGGATATATTTATTCATAACATTAACATTATCGGTTCCATGTTATCTATTTGAAGATATTTCCTTTGGTGAGGCACTATCAAGACCTTTTAAACTAATTAAGGAAAAGTGGTGGAGCACCTTTGGCTTACTGTTCATCGCAATGATGATAGCATCATTTTCCAGCTACATTTTTGCCATACCATATTACGTTGTGGTCTTTGCTGAAATGTTTACCAATATTGAACAAGGTGGAGATCCTAATGCCATTATGGAGATTTACACCAATTGGAAAACTTCTGCCAGTATGGGCTTGATGATAATAGGATCTTATCTAACCTACATGGTTCCAATAATCGCACTATCCTTTCAATACTTCAACCTAAAAGAACGGCTTGACGGAACTGGTTTGAAAAGCCAAATCGAAAACTTCGAAAATCTTGGTTAAACGGTTAATTCTCATCATTTCGATTTTCTTCATTGCTTTTATTCAAAATGCTTCCTCGCTGAAGTCATTTGATAAAAGATTCTTTGATACAGAGAAAATGCAAGCTTACCACGAGCTTAGCGAATTTGATTATACACAAGAGTATGTACAAAATGGGTCTTTCCTCAATGCCTTCATCACATGGCTGATGATGAAATTCAGTGAACTGTTTTCCATCAAACTGAGTCCTCAACATGGATGGAATTGGATAAGGCTACTAGCCGTGATTGTTTTGATTGTCGCAATTATCCTTGTGGTAAGGCTAAGGTTTGGAAAGCTAATCTCATCAGAAAAACGAATTGATCAGCAGGGTTTTATTGACGTCAGTGAAGTGAGTCAAACAAATTACCACAGATTATTTCAGGAAGCTATGGAGGCGAATGACCTAAAACTATGTGCGAGGTACTTATACAACCTTAGTATTCAGAGCCTTAGCAATCAAGGGAAAATTCAACTTTCTATCTGGAAAACAGCCAAGGATTACCTTGACGAGGTTCCGGAATCGGATCGTACTTCTTTTGGGGTGATTACTGGTTTTTTTGAAGCCACTTGGTTTGGAGATAAAAGTCCAGAGACTTCAGAATTTGAATCGATCTATACACTGGCCAAACAACACGATCTTGCATAAGGAAAACTGGCTGTACATACTACTCGGAGTGATGTTCATACTTTATGTATGTGCAGAGTATTTCTCGCCCAAGCCAATCGACTGGACTGTGACTTTTCATCACAAAGACAAACGCCCGTTTGGAGCGTTCATTTTGCAAGAGAGATTGCCTGATGTGTTTTCCGAAACCGGTTTTTCGAACCGAACCTTCTATGAACTGCAAGACTCTACTTCTCAAACTATCGTTCTGGCGGAATACTTGGTATTGGACGATTTGGATCTTAAGATTTTACTCTCAAAAATTAATGATGGACAATCAGTATTACTTGCATCGAACAATTTTCCTAAGAACCTGAAAGATACGCTAGGCATAGGCCAGTCTTATGATCCTCTGGAACAATTTACCAATCCTGACACGCTGGATGTGGCTTTTGGCGATCAGGTATTTCGGTTCAATGAGTCGCTTCTTAGCTCATATTTCGAAGAGCTTGACTCTACTTGGGTGTCACACGCTGAGCAGGAAAAGCCAATCCTAATTAGCCGACCGTTTGGAAAAGGGAAAATCGTATTGTGCTCCAATCCTCTCCTATTTACCAATTATGCCTTGATGCAAGAGTACCGGTTTGCGGAACTGGCACTAAATCTACTTCCTGATGTACCAACCCATTACACTACTTTCTATCAACTTGGAAGACAAGAGAGCAGCTCTGCTTTTCGCTATGTGCTAACGGAGGCGGCTCTTCGCTGGGGAATTTACCTATCCATTGCACTCATTCTTCTTTTTATCGGAATAAACAGTCAAAGGAGACAAAGGCCGATAGCAATCATAACTCCGCTTGAGAATACTACTGTTCATTTTATACGGACGATGGCGGCACTGTTCTACCGAGAGCGGAACCATAAGAAAGCTGCTGAGAAATTGTGCAGCCACTTCATGAGGGAGCTACAAAGGAGGTTTTTACTGAAACCGGAGTTCAAGGAAAGTTTCTACACCTATTTGTCTAAGAAGATTCAGTCTGATAAGTCGCAGGTTATCAAAGTCTTCGATCAAATACAATATATACAGCGCGCTGATTACATCAGTGAGGAATCGCTAACCCAATTCTATCAAGATCTTAACAAACTTAACTTTAAGCAGAATGTCTAACGAAAGTTTCAACCTCTCTTCTTTTTCTGAAAAGATATCAGTCATCAAGACTGAAGCTTCCAAAGCATTAGTCGGTCAAAAGAAAATGCTCGACCTTATACTTACCGCCTTATTCAGCAATGGGCATGTGTTAATCGAAGGGGTACCGGGTGTGGCTAAGACCCTGACGGCTCGGCTTGTGGCTGCCATGACCAAAACGACTTTTAAACGCATTCAGTTTACTCCCGACTTAATGCCATCGGACGTACTAGGTACTTCCATATTTGATATGAAGAAAACAGAGTTTACTTATAAGAAGGGACCCATTTTCGGAAATATGGTGCTGATCGATGAGATCAACAGAGCTCCTGCTAAGACTCAGGCTTCACTGTTTGAAGTGATGGAGGAAAGACAGATTACCAATGACGGGGTTCTTTACCCCATGGATGATGTTTTCATGGTCTTGGCTACTCAAAATCCCATCGAGCAGGAAGGAACCTATAGGCTCCCCGAAGCGCAATTGGATCGATTCCTTTTCAAAATAAAGGTGGACTACCCTACTCTTGAGGAAGAATTTCAAATGCTTGAGTTGATCGGACAAAAGCCAGCATTTAGCAAACTATCGTTTATTGATCCGGTGATAACGGACGCTGAGATAAAAGAGGCTCAGGCATTTATTCAGGGCATTATAATAAAGCCTGAAATACTCAAATACATCTCTGAGCTTGTACAGCAAACGAGACTTCACCCGAGTCTGTACCTTGGAGCATCTCCAAGAGCTTCTATCGACTTAATGAATAGCTCCAAAGCGCTTGCTGCCTTGAGCGGTAGGGAGTTCGTCACTCCGGAAGATGTGCAATACTTGTTTAAGCCTGTGGTAGAACATCGTGTGGTTCTCACTCCCGAATCAGAGCTTCAGGGAGTCACGTTGGAGGAAATATCAAATCAAATCATTCAACAAGTAGAGGTTCCTAAGTAAGTGAAGGTCTTTCTCTCAAATAGGTTTTATTATCTCGCAATAGGCATTACTGTCCTCTTTGTGGTGGGATACTATTTCCCAATTGTCTTTATCGTTAATAGGATTGTCTTTTTCACTTTTGTCATCTTAGCTGCTCTAGACACATACCTTTTGTTTTATTCAGGAGGAACAATAGATGTGAAAAGGACACTATCAGATCGGCTTTCCAATGGAGATGAAAACGAAGTAACACTCAATATATCAAGCAGTTATAAAACATCAATAGAAGTAAAAGTTTTAGAGGAACTTCCAGAACAGCTTCAGATACGAGATTTCGTGATTCCTAAATCTTTAAGGTCTGGAGAGTCCCTTGAAGTAGCCTATTCTGTTTTCCCCAAGTCGAGAGGCGTATATCAATTTGGGCATGCGAATGCGCTCGTGACTTCCAAACTCGGGCTGATCATCAGGCGGATAAAAACAGCAGAACCAGAAGAGATCAGTGTATATCCATCGTTTATTCATATCAACAATATAGAACTGGCAGCTATTTCCAATCAATTAACCAAGCAAGGTCAAAAGATCGTAAGGAAGGTCGGAAACAGCCAGGAGTTTGACAGCATCAGGCCTTATGTGCTGGGTGATGATCCTCGCAGAATCAACTGGAAAGCGACCGCCAAGCGAAGTGCGCTTCAGATCAATCACTACATAGACGAGAAGTCTCAGGGCATGTATTGCCTCCTTGACAAAAGCCGATCGATGAAGATGCCTTTCAATGGGCTTTCGCTTTTGGACTATGCGATAAATGCTTCATTGGTATTATCTCATGTTGCACTCAAAAAGGGGGATCAGGCTGGATTGATTTCGTTTGAAGATAATCCTTCTACCTTCGTGAAGGCGAATACGCAAAACAATCAGATCAACCATATCATAGAGGCATTGTACAGAGAAGAGACTTCATTCAACGAAGTTGATTTCTCATCCCTATACACCTTTATTCGTGGAAAGATTAGTCAGAGAAGCTTGCTACTGCTCTTTACCAACTTTGAATCGATTCATAGCCTTGAGAGACAATTGCCTCACCTAAGACTGCTCAACAGAAGACACCTCCTACTTGTGATTTTTTTCAAAAATACGGAAGTGAGTACCGTGATAGATGAACAGGCAAAAACAACAGAAAGCATCTACGCACAGACCATTGCCATGCAAATGATGGCCGAGAAGGAATTGATTAATCAAAAACTAAAGAGTGCCGGGATACTTACGCTTTACACAAGCCCTAAGCACTTAAGTGCGGATGTAATCAACAAATACATCGAGATAAAGAACCGAAGGGTTCTTTAGGGTTGGGTTGAAACTTGATTTATAAAGCAGTTCTACCATGAGAGAGTAAGAAAGCATATTTGATGATAGTCTCCATAAGTTGGCCACTCTCGATCGCATCTAA
>JAGDZQ010000063.1:0-2363 GCA_049115715.1 Cyclobacteriaceae bacterium | reverse complement strand
ATAAGTCCAGATTGTGGCGCACTGGTGGCAGACTCGTCTGTTTTAATTCTACTTTCAGTGTGGCGCGCATCCTGTCTAAGCCTTCTAGCTTGATGCCACCGAGGACGGTGAGCTTTAACAGCTCGTTTTGGTAGATGAGGGATTCGGGATTTTCAATATTGAGGCCTTTTTCACTTGACATGCTCCTGCTGGTTTAGATCAATGAAAAAGTCTCTCAATTCTCGAATAGTCAAATATTGATGGGTGAGCTTATCAGGAATGATATCCATCAACTCTATATTCAATACAATCAGGTAAAGCATCTCATCCAGCACTTCAATCGTTTCAGAAAGAGACTGGTTTTGGAGAAATTCGATTAGACCATTTTCCATATTAGATTAAACAATTAAATACGATTGTATAATTTTTCTATACAATTATATCACATATAGATATTAATAAAAACGATTATCAATATTTTCTATACTATTTAATTGATAATCTATCTTTACATATCGAATTTTAATATTCTATGACAGAATTGGGAGAGTATTTATCAAGAAAAGCTATAAACAAGGCTGAAGTAGCTCGAAAAACTGGGATTAGTAAATCACGTCTCAGCCAACTTTCTGTTAACAGCACTACAAAATTGACTGTTGATGAACTTTGGAAAATAGCAGAAGCTTTGGAAATTGATCCTTGTGAAATTCTGAAGGAAGTCTGCAAGAATTTCTAATTAAAGGTTGCTCTAAATACAAAAATCTCCGATCTCTCGAAGACTTCATCTAATTTCTTATTAAGCACAAGCGGACGATTGCGCTAGTGGGGATCAGCTTTTTTTAATTTTATCAACCAACAAATCGTATTCAATTAAAAAATTAGAATTTCTCTTTTCTACAACAGACCTATAGATTGTTTTTAACTTATCTAGTTCAGGGTTTTGATTCAGTTTTGCAACTATAATTGCTAAAAAACTAGTGTGAATCTCATTATGAGCTAGGTATAATTCACTTGCAGGTTCCGTATTTAGCTTATTATCTAGGTAGGCAATATTGGTATGCGATTGAAACCATTCTTCTGTAACCCTTTCATAGAAATGTAATTCCGACTCAGCAGCTTTCAAAATATTGCTTTCAGTGTCAGTCCAATACATTCCTTTCGAAGGGTCTGAAGTCAGCCTATTTTTATTAACTCCGACTGATTCATACTTGTCATATAATTTACCCCAAGCTGACTTCTTAAAACTCTCCACATCCTTAAGAATCATTCTGTAGTGTACTTCTACTTGAGCAAACATTGGCCAAATATTAAATCCAATTATGAATTCATTCCCATCACTCTTTCTTACTAGATGGTTTTTACTCTTCAAGTATTTAAACCCTAGTTCCTCAAACCTTTCCTCTAATTCTTTAAAAAAAAAATCCTTCCTTGTCATTCGCTTACGTTATACTTATTTTCTCTTCTAACTTTAGCTTGCACCTTCTCCCCTATTTTAAACCCTGCATCTTTCGCATTCTCTCCCACAGCCTTTGCTGTACCATTTTCTAAGGCCTCATAGACAACTTTTTGATTTTTTGTCAAATTAGTTGTTGATCGAAGTTTTGTCTCAATAAAATCCAGAGAACCATCATCATTTTTAACTATACCATCAACGACAGCTCTAACTTTATTCCCATCGGCATCAATAGCCTCAAATGAAACTCTTCGAAAAACTGTTTCCCCTTTAGTAACAAGAGCTGCAAAAAAATCATTTTCATATTTAATCCCTTCATAAACCCACGCTGGCATATAAGTCTTGGCTGCCTTAAGCAATCCAGGAACAGCTGGAGATTTAGCCAGAACACCCGTAACCTTACTTCTAGTAGCAACCGCTGCTACATCTAGCCCTGATATTCCAACATCAGCAACATTATCCCAAGCACCTGGTGGGTCAAACTTAATAGTTGCATGGCCATTATCAAATCTAATGGTAAAAAGTCTCCCTAACTCTGAATCAGGAATTTCATTTGATAAGGTGATGCCCTGCTTCTCATGAATATCTCTAATGATTTTGCCTTGTGTATCATGTGATAAAAACCCCTCGAATGTCATCCATATAAGACTTTCGGCTCCATCTAAACCATCTCGAACTACGCTTGAAGGATTGATTCCATACGTCTCCCCTAATTGCCAAAGATGAGAAGATTCGTATTCCAACCCATCTAAATCAACTCCATCAATTGGCCTATTCATGGCAAAGGGATATGGTGACCAGCTTGCATAGTCAGAAGTCAACGGATCCACACTCAAGAATTTCCCAATACTCGGATTATAGATTCTAAATCCATAGTCATACTGAGTGGTTACACCCATGTTATTATCTCTTTCCTTACCGTTAAAGCCAT
>JAGDZQ010000062.1:0-52468 GCA_049115715.1 Cyclobacteriaceae bacterium | reverse complement strand
ACGGATTTTAGCTAGTCGTTAGCATTAATAACCATTCAAATTATGTTCTTCAAAAAGAATAAAAAAGAAAATAACGAAGGGAAAAGCTTATTTGAGGAAATGGTTAAAGCTGTTTATGATGACCCTAAAATACCTGTTGATATTGAATTCTATAATAGAACTGGTAAACTAACTAATATTTGGATTGAGCCATCTTGTCAATCTATTGATCTTGAAAAAGGAATGGAATATAAAGTAGTTTCTCACGATAGATTCTTCAGACTAGAATTTGATGAAGACAATCAGGTTATATTCTATTGCCAATATAGTTTTGGTTGTAAAATATTTAAAAGACAATCAAGTAAAGACATTCAAAACCCAAATGAATGGGAATTAGAAATTGACCTTTCAGATATTAATTAATGATTAACGGCTGAAATTAATATTGATGGGATTTAGCATGACCAAGAACAATGGAAGAAGAAATTGATAAACTCATAACACAAGGAAAGACTTTCAACTTTAGGAATAATTCTGAAACAAAAAGCCACGGAACTTATAGTAAAGCTTCTGATGAATTATTGGGTTGGGCTGCTAGTGTTGAGGATTTTATAATAAGCAATTATGGAGAACAAAGTGGACCTTATAAGTTATACTCTAGTTTTAACCGAGAGCATTTAACTGGCTATTATGAAGATCACTTTCAAAAAGAATTGAATATTCTAATTGGTTCTCTAAAAGCTTGCAAAACAGCTAGTCCTATTCAAAAGCCAATTCTAAAAGAGGATAATCAGATATTAAGTCTAATTAAAAACCCCATATTTTGGACTGTTTTTGTTGTTATAACAGGGGCATCTTTTGCTTTAGGATTACGTTTCGGTAATTCTAAATTCGACAAAGAGAAAAGTGAGCTATTTGATAATAACAAAGAATTAAAAAGGACTCTTGACAAACAAACAATTATGATTCAACAGAAAGATTCATTAATTGAGACCTTAAAAATGGAAATTAAAAGCATTCAAAAATAATGCTAACACTCTGTATATTTCATGGCTGGTTGGTGGTTTTCGAGGCTTTGGTTCTTCGTAGACATCCCGTCAATCTGCAAGATTGACTAGCTTCGAAGGACAAATTTAGCAAGTCAATCTTGCAGATTGACTCCGTGGTAAACCGAAATTTCACTACCTTGAATTCAGCCACGAAAACATACAGTAAACGTTATACACCACCCATGGCAAAAAGCAGAGGAACAACCATAACGAATTATTTAGCAACCGGAGACCCTGATGGTGTCATCTTCGCTTACATGTCTAACTGGACAGGTCAAGCCATCAAAATTCCAAGAAACCTCTTTGCTGACAATAAGGATATTGACGAATTGAAAAGACCTGGCATTTACTTTCTTCTTGGTCAAAACACTGATAACCCTGATGACAAAATGGTTTACATCGGTGAAGCAAACAATCTTTCAGAAAGGATAATCCAACACCTAAGAGATACAGAAAAAGCATTTGCAGAAACAATAATTTGTTTTAGCTCAAAGGACGAAAACTTGACGGTTTCTCACACCAAATATCTTGAACTAAAGACCATTCGACATATCTCTTCATCGAGCGAATTTCGGCTAACAAATAAGAAAGATGGAAATTCGATAAACCTACCAAAAATGGTACAGGATGAGATGGATGATTACTTTGATAATATGAAAGTAATCTTACCAACTCTTGGTTATTCAGTTCTTCATCAATCTAAGGTTAAATCAAAGAAAGCTGAGGTATTCCATTTAGAGGTAAGTGGATATAAGGCAGCAGGAGTTTTGACTTCCAATGGCATTGAAGTCCAAAAAGGTAGCGAAATGAAAATTGAAGAAACACCTTCATTGTCTGGCAGCTATTCTAACTTAAGAAAAACACTTCAGGAAAAAGGTATAGTCGAAAGTAAATCGGGAAAACTCGTATTTATTGAGAATTATGAGTTTACAAGTTCTTCAACAGCAGCTGCAATTATTCTAGGCTATTCGGTAAACGGAAGAGTTACTTGGAAGGACAAATTTGGTAAAACACTTAAAGAATTTGAAGAAGAGAAAATAAGTGGAAATTGAATGTCAGTACTATGAATAAAGAACGAAAAACTTTAAAAAGAAGACCTCTTGGTTCAGGGGTGTTTGCATTAGTAGCAGGAATATTATTTGTTGGATCAGGTATTGTGATTTACTTCACTGGCTTTGATGTTAGCAAAATTGAACCTTCAACTGTTCTGAATACATATCTTTTTGCTGGCGGTCTAATTATGATCGGTTGGGGGTTTAACAGAATCAGGTACAATGACGGGCGCTGGATTGTTGGGCAAAGCACTATTAACTTTGTTTTAGGGTTCTTAGCTGCAGCTATTGCAATTCTATCAATACTGATTAATAAGTAATAGGAGGTGTATAACAAGCACTATCATCCATAAGCTAACCGAGCTGTTTGCAAAGGCTGGTGTGATAAGATACTTTCCCGATATTTAAAGATGTCCAGCCTACGGATTTTAGCTGATCGTTACCCACAACAAGAGCTTCGAGACACTTTTATGCCAACCATTGAGATTGCATCGATCAACGCTGAACAACTGAACGTCAATCAAAGTGATTTCGAACTGGCAATTATCGAGGAACCTAAACTCGAAAGTCATCGTGGACTCTTCTATGACTTTCTTCTAGAGAACGAAGGAACAATTCTACACCTTGGTAACCCTGAATTTATTGGAGACTTGGACGGAGCATTCTTCGCGGGCCAACTCATTAACTGGGACTATGAACCAACGAATATTGTAATTCCCAATGTTGAGGACGAACTTGGTGGAGCTAATCAACAATTTCGATTTCAGTTCTTACCTGAATTCAGGGATCAAATAGACCAACTCCTGAACATTGCACTGACGAACTCACCTGTAAGTAAAATCTACTTTTTGACTGACTACCAATTTGGTCCCGACGAGGCGAACTACGAACGAACTTTTCTAATTAGCGACCTTTGGGAACAACACGATTCGAGCGGGCTAATTTGGAACACTCTTTACGAACTCTATGGCAAATAAATGCTGTGGGTAACAGACGCTGATCGGGCATATGTCAACGTGCTTTTCGGCTGGTTTCGATGTAACTCGACCGTGAATCTGCCGCTGAGAAAGGTCAGTGCTTTCTACCCTCTTTTGCTCCCAGGAGTTTTAGACTTTCTGAACGCAGTGCGATTTGGAACCGTTGTGAGCTTCGGCAGATTTCACTATTTTCGTGCTATTTACTAGCTGCGGACATACGCCCGATAGCTGGTCGTTACCTGTCACTGGTGCTAGTGGCAAAATCACCAAGAACTCGAATGGAATTCATACTAAGACTCAAACACTGGCAAGTTTTTCTAATTCTTATGACTGGCTTCATATTGTCAAACTTCACTTGGGAGAACAACGAACTTTTCAACTTAGCCCTGAACTCAATTGGACTAATAATTTACTTCTTCTGGTACTTTGCTGTCGGTCTTGAACTAACGGAACACCTGCCTCGGAGGGTGGAACTCCCACGAACATTATTTATCGTGAACGCTTTTGTACTAATAATTTCAATGCTCGTAATTGCGATAGTTTTCGAAGGTCAATTTTCAAGTAATGGACTACTTGGATTTTTATGGATTGCCTACAATATGTTTGCTATGTTTCAATTCATGTTCTATCCAAGCAAGGCATTACGAACTGTGGAACAGGAAACTGAGGCAACATTTGGACAATATTTCAAATACGTTTTTTTAACAATCTTCTGGCCAATTGGTATCTGGTGGATTCAACCGAAACTGAACAAAGTATTAACGGAGAATAGCGACAGGTAACAAAAGTTGATGTTGCGCAACTCCAAAAAGAGTGAAAACGAGGTATTTCTCTATATTGAAAGTCTTCTAAATGCGATAAAACAGATGTTTAGCGGCATCAAATCTCCGAATTATGTTGGAATTGGAGTTGTGCAACAAGCACAACATGTAAAATTCAATACTGAAAGCTAAAGCAACAGACTGATTTTACAATTAACGTTGTGGAGCATTGACGCATCGATGAAAAACAAAAAAAACATCAATTGATTGATCTAAAATTAGCCATTGACAACTATCACCAGATTTCTGAAACCACATGGGTTGCTCTTCAATCACTGGTGCAACAGCAAGAAGTTTCTAAAGGTGAGCTAGTACTTAGAGGTGGAAACCTGGCCAGGTATATTCACTTCGTGAATACTGGTTGTCTGCGAGCCTTTTATATTGATAAAAACGGTAGCGTTTACAACAAAAATCTGTTTCTGGAAGGGAGCTTTGCAGCTTCTAAAGTGTCATTGCTCACAAAATCCCCATCCTATTTTTCAATCGAAGCACTGGAAGATACCATTTTATATAACATTAACTTTGAGCAGTACAAAGCTCTTCAGGATAAGCATCCAGACTTACAGAGATTCTATATAGCATACATTGAGCAAAGCTGGATCATCAACAGAGAACAAAATGAAGTTGCGTTAGTAATGGTAGCTGCCAAAGAGAGATACTTGAAGTTTCTAAGTGAAAATGAAGGTATTGAAAAAAGGATCGCTCAACATCACATTGCGGCTCACCTTGCAATTACCCCTACCCAATTAAGCAGAATCAGAAAATCTCTAAAAAGTGACCTTAATCAACATATGTAAATGCTATTAACAAATAGATAAGAGAACTTTGCTGCATGAACAAAATAGCATTATTGACGCTGGCATTTGTTGGCGGTATTTCTCTAGCCATACAAGGAGGACTAAATTCGAAACTTGGCGTTCTGATTAAAAACCCTCTGCTAGCATCTGTCATTGCTTTTTCTTGTAGCACTGTGTTTGCTGCAACCGCTGCTTTTCTGGTCAATAGGAACATCCCAACGGGTGATCAGTTAAAACAAATTCCTGTTTACATGTGGTTTACGGGTGGCTTTTTTAGTGTAATCGGTATTAGTCTTTATTACTACACTATTCCGAAACTGGGTGTTTCTACCATGATATCTATGGGACTTTGTGGACAATTAGTTTTTGCAGTGATAGCAGGTCATTATGGTTGGTTAGGACTCCCGGTTGAACCTGCATCTATAAAACGTATCGCAGGAGTAATTTCAATGGTAACTGGCATATTATTGATCAACTTGAAGTAACAATGAACTCAACAATAGCACGGAACATCTGCAATCTCACATCACTTTGGCAAACTGTTGGGGAAAAACATGGTTCTTTTTCCTCACTCCCAAGCATTGAATATTCGATCGTTAAAAACTCACAATGGCCAAATCGACTTTGGTTCAGGCAAAAGGTGAGTGACGAATTAATTCATCAGGCTAAACATCAATTAGAAACGATATCAACAAAACTCATCATTCCTATTTGGGATTTGGGCAATTTGAAGCTTGATACTATTCTCAACAAGGTCAACTTTCAACTGCTATTCCAACAAATTGGGATGTCATTTGAACCAAGAGAAATAATAGAAACCAGCGACATACTTCACTTAAAAAAAGTCTCAAATGCCACTGAGGCAGACCTATGGTCAGACGCATTTCGCAAGAGCTTTGGATATGAAATCAACTCAAACATACTTTTAAGAACTCAAGATAGCATCAATTATATTATTGTTTACAAAGAGAATGACGCTGTAGGCACTGTAATTACATTTGAAACAAATAGAACGTTGGGTATTCACGCCATGGGAGTGATTCCTCAGTATCGGAAACAAGGAATTGCAAATGAGATAATGGCCAATGTCATTAATTCAGCAATTGAACAAAATATAGGTCTATTGACGCTTCAGGCTTCTGATATGGGGAAAGATCTGTACCTACGATTAGGATTTGAAGAACAATTCGTGGTAAAAAATTACGTCTTACAACAAACACAATCATCCGTAAGCTAACTGAGCTATTTGCAAAGACTGGTGTGATAAGATACTTTTATAGAAATTTGAAAAGTCTAGCTTACAGATGAGTTGGACTTTTTGAGCAGTTTTGAATCGAGACTCTTTAGCAAATATCCAATAGAATATGAATAAAATTTTTACATTTTTACTCTTATTGTTGTCATTAGGCATCTACGCTCAAGATGGTTTTGACTACAGGATTTTGACCTATTCACAGATCGGTTATGATTTAGAATTGTCCAAAGTTGCAATGATTCAGCATAAAGATTCTACTTTTTTGAGCCCAAAAGCTTCCTTTTTTCTAAAACAAAGTTCAACTGACAGAAAAGTTTTTTCAGGAGCTATAATTCCACAGGGAAAAAAATGGGATAAGTTTTGGTGGAAGATTGATTTTACCGATTTGATTGTTGCTGGAGAATATTATTTGATGATAAACGAAGGACGGCAAGTTCGCTATAGTAGCAAAAAAGAACTCCCAATTAAAATTGGCAAAAACTTGTTATGGAACGAAACATGGTACAAAACAGCGCTAGCCCACCTAAAGATTCGTGATAGTTTGAGTTATCAACCCGAAGGTGGCTGGAAAGATTGTGGAAGTCCTTTACAAGAAGTCAGCAGCCATATAATAATGCTAAATGCATTATGTGATATAATTGAATTAACCTCTAATGAATTATCAAGCCATGAATTAGAGGAAGTCTATCAACAAATTATTGTAGGAGCCGATTATGTTGCACTTTGCCAAGACAAAGCAAAAGAAATTGGCTTTCAAGAAGGGGCAGTAATTCATGAAATGAGGGAAAACTATAAGGTGGTTACAGGAAATGTAGCAAAAACAGCTATGATTTTAGCACGTATTTCACGGCTAATACAAAAGGAAAAACCATCGTTGGCGGAATCTTATTTAAAACGTTCAATTAGCGCATACCATTGGGTATCAACCCATGGACCTGTACTTCATTGGGATAATACAGATTATTTTGCAATTACGCACGGAGCACCTTATGGAATGCGTAAACCACCCAAAGAATGGATGACACGTGACTTAATAATGATGATGTGGGCTTCTGTTGAATTATACAAATGCGGAAAGACAGAATACAAACAAAATGCTGTTGATTATGCAAATAAAATAATGGTAAGACAAGTACCTAAGACTAAGGCCGAAGATGGTTTGTACGGTCATTTTTACACTTACGATTCTTACGATTTTACTGAAAAAGCAAATATACATTGTGGAGCATGGAATGCTAATTACAAAGCATATAACCAGGGAGGGCATTTCCCTCATTATATCATCCCGTTTATCGAAATGAGTTCCTTGTGGTCAGACCATGAGGATTCAAAAAAATGGAATCAAACAATTAAAAGTTTTGCTTATAATTATTTTGTTCCAGCTACAAACCAAAATCCGTTTAAAATTCTACCTGCTGGATATTATAAAGGAATAGGCTTACTAAACTGGAGTGGCTGGTATCACGGACACAACAAAACATTTGGGTATGCAGCAGGTTTAGCACTGGAGTTTTATCATCTGTATAATGACAAACAATTCATTGAAATAGCAACAGGTAACCTGCAATGGATAACAGGCTTACACTCAGGATTTCATGAGAACACCCCCGACTTTTCCGCTAGTATGATTGTTGGTATTGGGAATCGGTATAAAAAAGATTGGGATGCCATGGTTGGCACTATTACCAACGGTTTTGAATCAGATGGTCAATTTAGACTCGAAAAACCATCTAAAGAAACTGATTTGCCAATTGTATTTGGAGATGAGGGTGGGATACATCATCCAGCAGGTTGGATAAGTGGCCTGACAAGATTAAAAGCTTATTTGACTGATTAAACTTCAGATTAAAAGTAGCACACAACAATAAATATATGTAATACGGGCGATAGGATAAATTTTAACATTAAAGCATTTAATAAACAATATAGTGGTTTGATGATAAAATGCCTTGAAATACCGCACTATGCACATTCGAGACGTTGGATACAAGCAGAAAAGCACGGATGAAACAAGAATTTAAACGATACAAAGAATTATTAGAAAAAATCGGAGATAAGGAACAAAAAAGGAAAGACCATTCTCAGGTGATAAATGAATTTTATGGAAACAATATAATTCAAATTGAAAATTGTGAAGAGCCAATTAAGTCTCTTATTTTGAAGTTATCATACTTACCCTCAACTCTTCGATGCTATTACTTAAAGTGTCTTTTCATAATTATTCAATCATATCTTCTCCGCTTCTTTAGCTTACCCTTTTCGTTATAAAATCTCCATTCACCCTTCATTTCTCCTGACTCATAGGTTCCTTTCTGAGACACATTCCCATTCTCGTGATAAAAGACCCAATCACCATGTGGCAGGCCGCCCAAGTAGCTACCATCCTGTATGAGCTGCCCCGAATCATTGTAGTACTTCCACACTCCTTGGTATAGCCCTTCCTTAAAAACCCCTTTTCGTTTCAATGTCCCATTTGGGTGATAATTCTTAGTGCTATCCTCCTGCAAATCATTTATCCAGTTCTCCTCCGCCTGCAAACTACCATCTGGATAATAATAGAGTTGAATGCCCTCCAGCTTTCCCAGTTTGTAGTTTGAAATGGCATTTCGATTTCCGTTGGGATAAAAGAAAAACCACTGTCCATGCTTTGTTCCATTCACCATTTCCCCATAGCCTTTCAGCTCACCTGTTTCATAGTACAAGGTGTCCTGCGAATACACCTCACTTAAAATCAGGAAAATCGATATGGCAAGTATCCACCTCATTGATCTACAATTTAAAGTATCTATAGGGCATTTTGAAAAAGCAATTTCAACGTAAAGAATCTCGTGCCTTCTCAAACTCATGCATTTTGCAAAAACAAACTTTGGCTGCAACATCCCATTCACGACATCTGATGTCCCACTCACGAAAAAATATCATTTAAACGATCTGAGGTAAGATCATGCCCGTTGATTTACAAAAAAAAACTATGAACAGAACTTCATTTATTAAAAAAGGATTATTCACAGTTAGTAGTATAGCTCTTTTGCCCTCATCTTCTTTCTCGAATGAGACTGCTGAACTTTTCGAACCCTCCGAAATTCAAGATTTTGTTTTGGCTGCTCATAGGGATTTGGAAGAAACCAAAAAGATTCTTGAAGCAAAGCCGTTGATTCTAAACTGCGCAAACCAGCCAAGAAAAGGAGATTTTGAAACAGCCATTGGAGGTGCTTCTCATATGGGTCGTCGCGATATAGCCGACCTTTTGGTAAGCAGTGGTGCCAGACTCGATATTTTCAACTATGCCTTTCTTGGTTACGATGAGTTTGTCAAGAAGTTAATAACAGATTATCCTGGCTTAATCAAAACATCGGGTCCGCATGGGTTTACACTTTTGCATCATGCTAAAGTAGGAGGTCAAAATGATCTGGCTTCTTGGCTACAAGAGAAAGGTCTGACCAAGACCTTTTTCGAGGGAATATTTGACTAAATGAATTGTAATCTTGAATATTAGAAAATGATGGAAACTGAATATCTTTATGAATGAATCTCGCCAGACCTAGCACTAAAAAACACACCTCGATCTTATTGGTCTGGCTAGTCGCACTATTCTTTATTGCTCTTTTTCAAAACTACCTAAGATATGGTGGTTTGGATAAATACAATGTCTGGAATTCTGGGATATATTTCACGGTGACGATACTGCTTTTTTTCCCTTTTGGTATTTTGGCCATTCGACAAATGCGCCAATTAAAAGCAACACAAACTTCCTCACTTTGGAAATTCGTTTTGATTGCGCTTGGCTCAATCCTTATTCACTATGTGACTGGTACCATAATCATCCATTTACTCGGATTTTATGATAGCTTCTTTGAAATCAAATTTGCTCGACAGTATTTTGGCCGTGATGTCTTTTTTCATGCATTGAGCTTAGCAGCCATAATCTATTTTGTTCTTCAGGAACAGAGTAATATCAAGATGGTCACAGGTTCAATCGGACGAAAGGAGCTCACACTGCAAGCTCAAATGATTAGTTGGATTGAGGCAGACGATCATTATCTGAAAATATATGCAGGTGATACCCAAATGGTTAAGCGAGCTACACTTGAAAGGATGGCTCAAGACCTGACTCCTGATTTCATAAGAATTCACAGAAGGTATCTTGTCAATCGCAATCAGATTGTTGGGAAGGAAAAGCAACTGCGCAACGAATTTGTGGTTTTGGCATCCGGAGAACGTCTCAAGGTTGGTAGATCTTATAGTCCTCTTGAGATATGAAAAATGAATGTAGAAAAGCAGATTTGCTTCAAATCAAAGTCCAAGAAGAAGTTTACATCCTACTTGAATCCGACAAATTCAATCGGTTTAGTAAAGTCTAAGAGGCACATTCTGGTCTTATTACAAATAGATAATACCTGAATATTGAATTAATAAAATTGAAAAGGTAATTTGCACGTAATGCGTGTATCGGTTATCGTTATTTCTCTTCTATTATCACTGAGGGGTATTGCCCAAGATGGGAAATATCAAATGGGTGCCTCTAGCGCAGCTATTGGAGGATCTTCTCTTACAGTAGCAAACTCCTGGTCAATTTTCAATAATGTGGGAGCCATTGGACGACTTGATGAAACTTCTGCTTTCGCATCCTATCAAAATAGATACAATGTCTCCGGTTTTCAAGTTGTTGGAGGAGGGTTCATCCATTCTACTGATTTTGCTACAGCTGGTGTTGCTTATTACCGATTCGGGGACGACCTATACAATCAACAGCGAGCCACTTTTGCTATAGGCAATAAAATACAAATGGTCAGCTTAGGCGCAGCGGTTAATATGATTCAGTATCACGCTGAAACTTTGGATACAAGAAGAAGGGTCGCAATAGAGTTTGGTGGTGTGGCTCAAATCATACCTGAGCTATCCTTTGGTGCTCATATTTTTAATTTTAGTAATAACAAAGTTGTACCTACAGTGATGAAAGCAGGACTATCATATCGACCATCCGAACAACTGATGATTAATTTAGAAACGGAGAAAGAACTTGGGTTCAGTGAGGTATTTAAAGCAGGGATTCAGTATCAACTAATTGATCCACTTTTTATTCGTACGGGCATCTCTACCAAACCATTTAGAAGTGCCTTCGGATTGGGCGTTCTTTTTTCTGGTTTTATGTGTGACTATGCTTTCGTAAGCGACCCCAACCTGGGCAGCACGCACGAACTATCACTTGCTTACAAAATCAAAGGAGAATGAGATCCTATTTAAAAATAGGAGCTATTGTCATATCTGTCCTACTTCTGAACTGGGATTCTCTAGGCCAATCGAGCAGAGAGATCGATTTAGAGAGCTTTGCGGAAGCTCTGTTTGAAGTTCAAGATGAGGACGTCAACTATGAAGACATTTATGAATCTCTTCTAATCTATTTCACAAACCCCATAAACCTAAATAGGAGTACTCCGGAGGAGCTTGCATCGCTATATATACTTTCTCCATATCAACTCAACAGCTTCTTCGCTCACATAGAAAAGCATGGAAGTCTTCTTACAACAAATGAACTTCAATCCATCGATCGGTTCGATTTACAGACCATTCGATCCTTACTCCCATTTGTCAATGTGAATGAACGAGCGGATAGCAGATCACTTCTCCAAAGAATAAAAGAAGAAGAAAATAACTACCTACTCCTGAGGTACGGACGCATACTGGAGAGACAAGAAGGTTACAGAGTAAAGGATGGTTCGCGGTATTTGGGAGACCCAAACACACTTTACGGACGCTATAGAATTAGTCGATCCCATGATTTTAGTTTTGGGTTTACATTCGAAAAGGACGCAGGCGAATCTTTGAGATATGATAAAAAATCCAAGGGTTTTGACTTTTATTCGATGCATCTCGCACTTCAGGACAAAGGAATTTTCAAATCAATCAACCTTGGTGATTATCAAATGCAGTTTGGTCAGGGTCTGGTATTTGGTGCTGGGTTTGGGTCTGGAAAAGGTGCGGAAACGGTCAATACTGTCAAGAGGAATAGCACAGGTTTGCGTCAGTATGCAAGTGTGCTCGAATCAGGTTTTTTCAGAGGAGCAGCAACTACTATCAAACTAAATAAGACAGAAATTACGGCATTTTATTCTAACCTAAATCAGGACGCCAATCTTGTGAATGATACTACTTATTCCGATTTCGAAGAGTTTGTCAATTCTATACAATCCACGGGTTTCCATAGAACTGAAAATGAACTCTCATCTAAAAATGAAATCAAAGAACAATCATTTGGAGGCTCACTACAGCATAGTTTCAATCCCAGAACACAAATAGGGGTTACGTTTTTAAACACCCAATACTCAAGTCCGCTCCAGAAGAAACCTAACAATTACAATCAGTTCGAATTTGTAGGTAATCATAACTACATAGGGAGTATCTATGGCTCCTATGTCTGGCAAAATTTCATCCTTTTTGGAGAAACAGCTCAATCAAAATCTAAGGGAAAGGGAATGGTAGGAGGATTGATGGCCAGCCTCTCTCCTATTATCGATATGAGCCTGGTATTGAGAAACTATGAAAAAGATTTTCATTCCTTTTATGGAAATGCATTTAGTGAAAACTCTAGAATAATTAATGAAAGAGGAATTTATTGGGGGCTAAAAATTCATCCCAATCGCAGACACGGAATAGCACTCTACTACGACAAGTTCACTTTTCCGTGGTTAAAATTCCAAACAGAGTCCCCATCAGATGGTTTTGAATATCTGGCTCGATACACGTACAAACCCTCCCGATCTGTTACACTTTATGGTCAACTGAGACAGGAAAATAAACAACTCACCCAACAGGAAGAAGGGTCGAATTTGAATCAACTGGTAAATGGGGTCAAGACCAACTACCTTTTCAATATAGATTACAAAATAGGTAGAGTTCTCTCTCTAAAAACTCGGGTGCAGGCATCAACTTATAAGTTACTTGAGGAAAAGACATCCGGATATGCTGTGATTCAGGATTTAAACTTTACTTATCAAAAATTTAAAGTGAGTACAAGAGCAGCACTATTCGATACTGATTTCATCAACCGCCAGTATACCTATGAAAAAAACGTGCTTTATGCATTTTCAATCCCAGCTTATAACGGACTGGGGACGAGAAGTTATATTATGGTTCAATATTCTCCAATCAAAAGAATTACATTTTGGGTACGCTATGCTAGGTTCAATTACCGAAATCAAGAAACAGTTGGCTCAGGGCTTGCCGAAAGCAATGGAAACACCCGCACCAATCTCACTTTGATGGCAAGGATAAAACTATAGGACTACTTAATTCAATCCCCAAGTACATTCATAGACAGTTTCCCATAACCAGATTCCTTCGACTTTCCTTTCTTCCATGTTTCAATGGAGATGCATTTTAATAGATGCAAAGTTCTTGAACATTCATTAGTCAGATTCAGGTTATTATTGAAAAAATAGTTTTAAAATATTTGTATGTAACAACATTTAATGTACTTGCGTATATATGATTATAAATAACAATGAGATGAAAAAGACAGCACAAACAACCTATAAAATCAATGAACTAATCGCAGAACGATGGAGTCCCAGAGCATTTAGCGACGATGTAGTGACAGATGAAGAAATTCTATCTCTATTCGAAGCGGCTCGCTGGGCACCCTCCAGCATGAATGAACAGCCATGGAGGTTTATATATGCGAGAAAAGGAGAAGAGGCTCATAATAAACTAGTAGACTCACTAATGGACGGCAATAAGCCATGGGCGAAGAATGCTCCCGTTCTGATAGCAGGAATTATCAAGAAAACGCTGACCAGAAATGGAAAACCAAACGGTTCTGCTCGCTACGATCTTGGGCTTGCAGTGGGAAATCTCAGTATTCAGGCAACTGATCTGGGTTTAAGCTTGCATCAGATGGGAGGTTTCTCTCCTGAGTCAATCAAAGAATCGTTTGGCCTTACTGATGATTATGAAGCGGTAGTAACCATCGCTCTTGGACATATAGGGGATCCTGATAGCCTTGATGATACCTACGCAGAAAGAGAGAAATCAAAGAGAAGTAGAAAACCTCGGGAAGAGGTTGCTTTTCACGGAAAATTCAATGTTTAACAATAAAAGAAAGGAAATATTATGAAAACTGTTTTGCATAAAGCTAATTCACGAGGAACAGCTTTCTTCGGATGGCTAAACAGTAGACACACATTTAGTTTTGGGAGATATTACGATCCCGAAAGAACCAACTTTGGTGCCCTGCGCGTGCTCAACGATGATATAGTCGAGCCTGGAATGGGTTTCGGCACACACCCTCACGACAACATGGAAATCATTTCTATTCCTTTGGATGGTGATCTAGAGCACAAGGACAGCACAGGAAACATTGAGGTGATTCGCTCTGGGGATGTGCAGATAATGAGTGCTGGCTCAGGTCTTACTCACTCGGAATACAACCATTCCAAATCGAAAAAAGTGAATTTTCTTCAGCTTTGGGTTTTCCCAAAGAAAAAGAACATTACACCAAGGTACGAGCAAAAAACCTACTCGAGTGAGGATCGGGTAAATCAAATTCAAACGGTAGTTGCTCCGGATAACGACAAAGCTGTTTGGATCAATCAAGAGGCTTGGTTTTCACTTACTGATATTGATGGTGGCAATCAAGTTGATTACTCGTTTCATAAATCAGGAGATGGCGTATATGCTTTTGTGCTGGACGGAGATGTATCAATTAATGGAGTTAATATCTCCAAAAAGGATGGTCTTGGTGTATACGAAACTGATAAGCTGGAAATAAAGGCTAAGTCTAATTCGAAGTTGCTTCTTGTGGAAGTTCCTATGAATTAAGTAAACATTAACACTGTTTTGTGATTCATAACAGTTAGTTAAATAAAACTGAGATAACACAAAAAGCCTCCTAAATGAGATTTAGGAGGCTTTTTTATACCCTTAGCAATTCCCCCTTTAAATTTCCATGACCTCAGTTTTACCATCATCGGTTTTCATAACATATTCATATAGACGGATTAAAAAGCGCACAATACGCGAGTAGTTACTTAGTGGAATCTAAAAAACTCAAAACCTATCAAACTACTTATGAAACTAATCAAACAATTGACATTATTGCTTTGCCTTGCATTCGCAACTGGCACTGTATTTACAGCCTGTGAAGGTGAAGTTGGCCCTGCTGGGGCAGATGGTAAAGATGGCGTTGATGGAACCAACGGTATAAATGGTGCCAATGGAGCAGATGGAATGAACGGAATGGATGGATTTGGAGCTCCATTAAGAGGTCCTTTTACTCCTCTTGAAGCTTCTATTACTCCAAAAACAGTTTTCGATCTTAAGTCCGATTTTTCTTCAGTCCAACTTGACATGGTGATGACCTCAGAGGATATCCTTACTTCTGATTCATCATTCGTATATGGTTCTTACATGGACGGAGCGGCGCTATTCGATAATGGAGATGGAACATATGTTTTCATCAACAATTTGGAAAGAGATTACTCCATCGCTAGAATTATCATGAATGATAAACTTCAGCCGCTACATGGAGATTACATTGTCAATTCCATTGCTACAGGATACACCGCACAGTGTTCTGGATCTGGAATATCTCAAGCTGAACATGGTTTCGGCCCTTACTACCTTTCTGGAGGAGAATGGGGAGGAGACAATAAAGGAGTTTATGTCGTGGATCCTATGAAATCAGCAGCTCAAAGAACGCTTGCTCAGAGATCAGCTGCTATGGGTGAATGGTCTACAGAAAATGCCGTAGCTATTGGCAAGGATGCCTACGCAGATAAGACAGTTGTTTTTATAGGAGATGATGACTCCAACAACTCTTACCCTGAAGGGCACTTCGGGATGTATGTCGGTGAAAGAGGAGACCTTTTCGGAGGAGATTTGTACGTGCTTAGAGGGAAAAATGCAACAGAAACCGCTCCTGGATCAGGAGGGTTGAAATTTGAAATGGGTATGACTGAAGGAACCACCTACGATGTAGAATGGGTAGCTATGGAAGAAAGAACCATCTCAGAATTAAATCAGGAAGCCATTGATTCGGTAGCCATCGGCTTCCAAAGAATCGAGGATATCGACTGGAGAAGAGGATCGGCTGCTAATCAGAGGACACTGTTCTTCTGTGTAACAGGAAGAAGAAGAAGCGATAACCCGGCTCTTGCTGATAGAGGTACTACGTTTGGTAGAATTTACATGGTGGAGTTAAATGCCACAGGCCCTACTGGTGATGCAAAAATCACTTGTGTCCTTGACGGTGACAAAGAAGGTGGAATTGCAGATGGATTCCATAGTCCAGACAATATCACAGTAACTGAAAACTATGTTTACATTCAGGAGGATCCAAATGGATATGCCGAGTTTAATTCTGATATCACAGGTTATGCTAAACTCTACCAATATAGTATAGCAGACAAGACACTTAAAACTGTACTTGAATGTGATCAAACAACTGCATCCGGATTAGGTTACGGAAATACCTCTTCAATGTGGGAAATCACTGGACTTATTGATGTTACTGATATCATTGGTGCTAATGAACCTACTTTCTTGTGTGGAGCTCAAGTACATGGATGGAATGCTGCCACAACTCCAAATACTGCAAAAAGAGCTGATGGGCTAAGATTCTTTGACCCAACAGCCATCGACGGTATAGATGCTGGACTGGAAGGTTCATTCTTATTCAAATTGACTGGTCTTCCAAGATAGGTTTTAGATGTATCAGAAAACTTATAAACTTATAAGAGAGGGACTCCTAATAGGAGTCCTCTTTTTTTTTATTTTCTCTTGCTCTGAGAAAAGACCACTTACTTCTCAGGATCAGAAATCGCTATTTCTTGAACCGATAAGAGACTATTATATTCTTGCTTTAGATAGTGCAACTCATTATTTATCCATGATGGATAGTGCTGCAGACCGGGAGATAAACCAACAGCTCTTTTTAGAGAGTCGGAAATGGTACAAGAGAGCCGAGCCAATAGTCATTGCTTTCGATCATGAAAATTATAAGACAATTAATGCACCTAACCTTCTAAAAATTGAAGCCGAAGACTTCACAGAGATTAAGAAACTCAACCCAAGAAGTTATCAGGTTTTAGAAGAGCTTCTTTTTCTTGAAGAAAAATTAGACAAAGTTAGCTTTCAACGAACCCTAACGTTTCTTAAGGCTCGTTTGCCTTTCATGGCTTACAACAATATGATCTACAATCAAAGCGATAGACATCACTTGAAAATGATCAGAGACGCAATCATCAATATTGCAACGAAGGGGATAACAGGGTTTGACTCTCCTGCTCTTGCAAACTCGCTTCAAGAGGCTGTTTATAACTATGAATGCATTGAGCAAGTGATAGAAATTTATTCTAAAGCCTTTAATTCAAAATCCTTACTCGATGAATGGAAACTTGAGATAGAAAGGACAAAGGCGGATTTATTGCAAAGTGATTTTGATTCTTTTGATCGATATTTATTTATAAAAAATCACACCAACAAGCAATTGAGTCTCCTCAATCAAACCTCCCATGATTGGAATATTGCGTTGGCAAAAAATCGATCTCTTAATCCCAAGTCAGATAATCTATTTTCAAAAGATTTTCTTAACCTGAGTCACTTTTCTCCTTATAAAAGTCCGTCTATTTCCGATGATCGTATATCACTTGGCAAAGCACTTTTTGATGATCCGAACTTATCAAAAGATGGAAAATTGAGTTGTAAGTCCTGCCATATTAAAGAGTTGGCATTCACAGATGGAAGAAAAACATCTCTTGGCAATAATGGTAAACCATTGGATCGCAATAGTCCTGCATTGACCTATGCGGCTTTTCAGAGAAGGTTCTTTTTGGACGCCACCGCAAGTGGGCTCGAAAGTCAGATTCTGGGAGTGATCAACAATACTCAGGAATTTCATACTGACGTAGCACACCTGGAGGCGTCCGTAAAATCCGATGATGAATACAAAGTTGAATTTGAGAAGCTTTATGATGGCAAAATAGATGGAGCAACAATAAGGCATGCTATCAGTACTTATATCAGAAGTCTAGCTCCATTTGACTCCAGGTTTGACAAGAACATGCAGGGAAAGGAAGCAACTCTTACCGAGCAAGAAATTGAAGGTTTTAATTTGTTCATGGGGAAAGCAGCATGCTCAACCTGCCATTTTGCTCCTGTGTTCAACGGAACCGTTCCTCCAAAGTACGATGAAACTGAATTGGAAAGTCTTGGTGTGCCTGAAAATGCGGATTTTGACCATCCTATTTTAGACCAAGATGAGGGTGCCTATTGGCCCTATAAGGTAGAAGAACGAAAAGGTTTTTTCAAAACTCCCTCGATAAGGAATATAGAACTAACAGCTCCATATATGCACAATGGTGTCTACAATACCTTAGAAGAAGTGATGCGTTTTTACAACGCAGGCGGAGGAACTGGAATGAAACTGGATGTTCCGTATCAAACACTCCCTTCGGACTCTCTTGGCCTAAATGATCAAGAAATTCAGGCCATCATTGCTTTTATGAAAACCCTGACTGATAGCAATTTGATAGCTTTTTAAATACTTGTAACATAGAAACTCAGGTCGTAAGCAAACACTTCTATCTTCATAGTTATAGAAGTGTTTGCTTACTTTTTCGCTTGATTTGATTTTATGACTTAGATTCGCCTTCCCAAGCATTATAGACATACTTTTTTAATTAGTCAAAATCTATTAATGCGCGCATTCCATTTTCTAATCCTATCATTTCTAGTTCTCGCTACACTTTCAGCACAGATTCAAGATCATTTCGATCCTGATTTTTTTCACAATCTGGAATTCGCCCATAGAGGTGGGTATGCTTATGGGCCTGAAAATACAATCGAGACTATAATTTATAATTTGGGAAATTCCACCCAAGCTATCGAGGTTGACGTCCAACTGACCAAAGATCATCAACTCGTATTGTTTCATGATGAAACAGTAAAGAGAGTATTGGAAACAAGTAAAAACACTAAAATTCATGAATTGACCCTAGAGGAATTGCAAGCCATCCCTTTGAGAGGAAATGAAGAAGAATCAGTCTTTGTCCCGACTTTGGAAAGTATGATTGACACTCTTGTAACCCTCGTTTCCAATGGAGAGATTCGTGATTTCATCTTAGAGCTGGACTTCAAACCTCATGACGATGATCAACTCAAACCTGCAGTGAGCGAACTTATGAGAATCATTGGTAGCAAGGAAGCTGAAATGGGGGATCAGATTTATAATTACTTCTTCGTGTCTAGCTTTTATCCCTTTGTACTTCGAGAAATAAGAGCCCAGAGTAGTAAGATCAAAACTGCTTTTGCCGTTAATAGCAGCCCTGATCGAAACAAGATAAAAGGTAAAATGGGAGTACTATTCGCAGGTATGGTTATAAGAAAATATGATGCTCAAATCATTGAACCAAACATCTGCATCATCACCCAAAAATTTGTGAAAAAGTGGAATAAAAAAGGAATACTCATCAATGGGTATACAGCGAATACCGAATGCAAAAAGGAATATTTAAAAACCCTAAATATTGCCATTACTTCCAACTGCCCAGGCTCAACATGCAATCCCGATAAGAGCGATCAGATCAAAAAGGGAAATAAATGGTGCAAGCGGTGTGATTGAATGATTTCAGCTTTCTTATCTGCACGTTCATAGCAACTCTTTCATTCTCATCAGAGCTTTAAAAGAATCAGTTGCTATGCAAATAGAAGACGTCACATTCCTTGTTTTCTCAAAATGAATAGCAGCTAGAAAAACCCGAATATGGTTCGATCCATCTGTCACATCTCTACATTGAAGTTGTCTTAATATATCAGAAGGGCATCTACAGAAATTGAATCACAGCATGAGTCAGACATTATCAAAATCAAAAAACCAAAGCAAACTCGAAGAGTGGTTCAACTTCATGTCTCATGGAATCACAGGGCTTACAGCTATTGGCGGGCTCGTTGTTCTTATTGTATTCGGAGCACAAAGTGACAAGGACTGGAGCTTATTCAGTGCTTTATTTTACGGATCAAGTCTGGTGCTTCTCTATACTTTTTCTGCGATCTATCATGGGTTGAGACATGAGAAAGCCAAGCGTGTTTTCAACATACTGGACCACTGTGGTATTTACCTCTTAATAGCCGGGACTTACACCCCTGTCCTTCTCATCACTATCGGGGGTACAACAGGTTGGACCTTCTTTGCAATCCAGTGGGGAGTGGCTGGCATTGGCATTATCCTAAAAGTATTCTTCACCGGAAAGTTTAACATTCTCTCAACCCTCATGTACGCCTTTATGGGATGGATCATTGTCTTTAAAATCAGTCTTGTCAAAGCGCTTTTACCAGAGCCTGCCTTCTGGTTGCTCGCTACAGGGGGGTTTGCCTATACAGTAGGAATCGTCTTCTATATCATCGATTACAGGATGAGGATGGCTCATTTCATTTGGCATCTCTTTGTCATGGCAGGAAGTCTTCTTCACTTTCTTATGATGGTGATGTATGTGTTTAGGTAGTTTATTTGAATTAGATCGTGGTTTTTAATAAAGGCGTTCAAATGGCCTGAGAGAAAGCCGAAGGAACCTTTGAGACCATGAGACTATCACGTCTTTTTATCAAAATTTAAAAGCTAAAACACTCATAGTGACGGTTAAGGTTTTTTTTAAGTGATACTTAAATCGAGTTCAGCCTAATAAGACTTCTTCCAAACCCGAAAGGCCATCTTCATTCACAGTGGGTTTTCTTAACGACATTGAATTAAAACCTGTGAAGCATCGCTCCACAGGTTTTGTTTAGCTTAATTCAAATTCTTTTTCCTACTCACCTATACTCCAAATCTTGTCATACCCCATCTCTATCTCCTTTGCTCTTAGCGTCGCTATTCCGCTTTTCATTGCAGCAATTATTTGCTCATGACTACAAACGCGCAAGAGCTCTTCTTTACTTGACTTTAATTTATCGCCATTGAAAGCCTCTCCTGTAGTCCTTACTACATAACCATCCACATATCTTCCCAGTTTGCTATTGTTACTTTCATCTCGCCCTGAGATGCTTATCTTCATTGTGGGAATTAGAATGATGTTGCCTTCAGTATTTGCTGCTACCTGAAGGTTAAGCTCCATTGATACCAATCCATCGACATCTCCTGCTCCCTTCATCATGTTTGCTTGTGGGTTGTCGGAAGTCAAATTGGTCGATAGTCCTCCGAAGATTTCGCTTATTTTTTGAGGTGTGGTTCGTTGTGTTCCCTTATAGCTTTTCTTTACTACTGATTTATTCAACTCCTGCTCTGCAGGAAAAAGTGTCGAATATTCATCAGTCCCGATTACATCTTCAATGGGTACAAAATCAACATTATACGATGATTTGAAGAACTCTACCACGTCTTTGTAAATCACATCCATGACATAGTCCCAGCTTTCTGATGGTAATTGAGGAAACTCATAGGTAGTCGTGGTGATCGTGGTTTGGGTATATCGGGTATTGCCAACGCTCCAAGAACTGCTGCTCGTTTCTGTCTCTTCTTTGAAAGTATTGGCACTCATGGTAAAAGATACCAGACCAAACTTGGAAGCTTTTGACATTGGAATCCCGGTCTGTGCATTGGGTTTATAAAACTCATATCCTAGTGTCTTATCATCAGACTGACCAACCACCTTCAAAGACGACATAATTCCCTCATCCTGCTTCCCTTTCACAATTACAGACATAGAAGCATAAGCAACGATTTTGATCTCTGAGGAAGACAAATCGCCAGGGTTTTGATCTGATCCATAATCAGCTTTGGTTAAGATTTTCTCCCGCTCTATGATAAGCCAATTTTCACCCTTGTTAAATTGTCCTGCATTCAATTGCCCGGCTATCTCAGGGTTGGCAAGTGCTTCCTTCGGAATCGTGACTTTAACGTTTCCCGATTCTTTCACCTCGAAATCCGCAAAATGATTCAATGCTCTTGCACCCATCACATCAGTGATCATTGACACGCGAATTCTCGTTCCCTCAGAGCCAGCCGGATTGTAGTATTCCAACTCTATATCTTCATCCAAGTCCAAAATGGGAAGAGCTTTCTCTCCATTTATTGATATGATTTCTACTCCGGGTATACCCGAAAGCGAAAACGATGCTTCATCTCCAGTAGTGGTTTTGATGTTGATATCTACAGGGCCTTTCGGAGGGTTTCTGAATGATTTACCATATGAACCCAGACCAACATAGTCCATAGCTTTATCTCCAGAAGTGACTTCTCCCACGATCTCCAACATGCCAACTCCTTCATTCTTGGTGAAAGTAATCGCTGCGAAATAATCCCCCTCTCGTGTTCCTTCCGGAAAATATTTTGACTCAGATGTGACGATTTCTGGCGGGTAAATACCACATATAAAAGAAACTTTTGCCGATGCTAAATCAAGTTCTTCTGCTTTACCTGTGAGTAAATTCCCCGTAAGGTTTCCTAGCTTCTCGCCAAGATTCATTTTAGGCACCTTGAATTTTTTCTTCTGTTTGTCTTGCGCAACAAGCTGCAACGAAATCATGCAAGCAAGTGATATGACGAATATTCTTTTCATGGTCGTTTTTTGAAAGCAAGTTAGGGCTCAAGCAAGTCCTTTTACATCGCTTCAAGTACGCAATTATGCATACCCTGAAGAGGGTATAGAACCTACTTTGATCTGCTTCTCACCAAGCACTCAAACCCACCTTGTACTAAGTAAAAATTTCCAGATGAAATCAGGAAATCGATCCCATCTAATAGAATAATTCCATCTGAGGATTCCTTGTTTGTAATTTTCATCGTTGAGAATGAAACCACACCCAAGTTCAACTACTGATTGATAAAATAATTCATTCCTCTTCCTACCAGTTATAACCACTGGATTTCCTTCATGGAAACATAGCCCCATAACTCTACTAATATTGATTGATGGAAATATGGATTCATGATCCTTAACAACAAATAAGTGATTCAAAACAGCTTGATACGCTTTAAGTAAATCTTTGTCGAGAGAATATGGAAAAATAATGAGTGTCTTATCCAAATAGTCTCTCTCATTAATCCAGCTCAGCTCCTCCATCAAGCTACTACTCTCACCGGCAATCATGATAATAATTTTGGCTTTCTTCATCGCTTTAAGAATCTCTGACTCCCAATTATCTCTTATATAAAATCTAATGGCTATGTCAGGAGGGTATTTATCTTTAGGAGAACCTAATGCATAAAGGTTTCCCAAAAACCGTAACCGTTCTGCTATCAACCGTTCAAGTGAAAAATTAGGGCCATACGCAGTGAAAGGAAGTTTTGATAATGATGATGTACCAATTGATTTGACTTCTTTCTCAAATGACCTTAGATATAAAACATCATCATAGGACATTATCTCGGAGATTGGATCATTACTAATTTCAACTTGACTCAGCTTCCATCTATTCCATAAAAACCCAAAGAGTTCAAAAGAGAACCCTCCTCCAAATATGCATCCAAAAATAAGCGCTCCTGCTACCAAAATTGACTGTTGAAAGATATCCTCCAAATTCAATAAGATTAATTTTTCGTATATAAAGAGTATGAATTGGCTATCCGGAAAACTATAAACAGTATCCTCTCTAAAAAAGAGCGCACAACCTAAAACGAACCAAAATAAGAGTCCCAATAGAAAAATGATTGGCCCAAAGAGAAAAAACAAGAATCCTGGTTTAGATGATTCTCTCCTCCGGCCGCCATTCAATTTCTTACGGTTAACACTTTTCATTTTCCAAACTACTTCATAACTCCATTTGATTTGATTTCTCAGTGACTCTCCCAAGCTATAGTGAATGGATTTAAACAAGAGTAAAGATTTAGGTAGGGTTAGTACTCCTATAAATAGCACCCCATAGAAGAAAGTATTGCCCATCCAAAAATCTTCAAATTGCACTGCAAGATAAAATGCACCTAGAAAAAAGGTTGCGCTTGACAACAAGAGGTAGGTCAATCTCTGGGTCTTCTCGCCTATCAAAAAAGAAAGGCCATAAATCAAAATCATCAAGAAAAACATGATCCAGATTAAGACAGGATTCCCAGGTTGAGGATAATTAAAAAACTTCTGTGAAAGAGCGAAAAGAAAAATTAGCAGAAGAAAAATGACCGGAAGCCTCCAGCGTGCCCTGTATGTCTTCTTAATCGCTACTAGTTCGTTAATGTTAATTTCTGGAATGGGCATGACTATGAAATAGCTAAACCTTTAACTTTTCAATTACCATTTTACCCAGTTCCTCAGGTGACGTAGCTGTTGCATCGATATATGAAATCGTCGAAGAAATACCGGGTATTTCGGTATTGTCAAATCGTACTGGTAAAATGTATTCTTTATTGTCTCTAAAAGCTTGCTCCTGAGCACTCTTCAGCTCATGTTTCGTCCAAAGTCGCTCCGCATACGATGAAGACAAAAACACAATGCAATAGTTGCACTTTTTCGAATAAACCACAGACAAGTGCTGATAAAGATCCTTACCCCACATATTTGTTTTTTCGTATTCGTCGTAATAGACACTTATTCCACTGCTGTTTAAGAATTGAGCTACTCGTTCTACATAGCCTCTCTCCGTACCTGAAAAAGAGAGGCCTACTTGATACTCTTTGTCTAATGAGGTTTCTTCATAGGATTTAGGTTTTTCAATATTTTCTTTGAAACCATGCATTCCTTTTTTTCCAATTGACTTAATAGTGTCTTCTGTTTCGAAATGTAATTTCACCTTTACAAACTTCGCTGACCAATTACTCCATTTTGCTTTGAGGTAATCTAATCGCACCAGAGCATAGACCATCTTATCATCTTTCTTTTCTGAAATATGAAGTGCTTTAAAAATTTTATCTACTGATACAAACTCATTCTTTGTTTCTTTCTCGAAACGCAGTACTTCTTTCAAAAACCTTATGGCTACTTCTGTATCTGAATCTTGAAAATTCTCATTTTTCACAAAAACCAAAAAGGTCTCTAGCCATGCATTAAAAATATAGGTATCACCCTTTAATCCATTTCCTTCAGTCAAATCTGGCCAGCAGAATACCCTATCTGAATAATTTTGTTTTACTTTCTTATATCGAAATAGGGAATTGGGGTAATGCAAGATGAACCCACCTTCTATTTTTTTTACAATAAAGTTTTTAACGCTTAATCCATGTCGCTTAAGTATCGCTTTATAGTGTAGGTTAATAATTTCTTCTCTGGCCATTATTCAAATAGTGCTTCAATAGTTGTTTTTATATTCTCTCGACACTCTTTTGCAAATGCGCAATACCATAAGAATAAAGAACGTCATGGTCAAGAGGTAGCCAATAGACATAACCGCCGCTTGAACTTGCAGAAGTCTCTTATTAAAAGTGACTGGTACGATATATCTGTTCCAGTCATTTTCTATAAATATTTCCAAAGCTAGTCTTGGTTCTAATCCATTGAAATTGTCGAAAGTCAAAAAAAGTCCCTCATGTTCCTTGAGGGGTATGATTTTATAATAATCCAGATGAATGTATCCTCTGTCACTTATAACAGAGCTTGGAGCATTGTCTGCCCCAACTACATTATAGCTCAGGCTGTATTCTGAATGAATGGACTTTTTCCTAAAGAGGTCATGCAGCGTAATTAATACTTGAGGATTAGACCTATCCAAGCCTCCTTTGATACGAATCGTAGAGTTTGACTTACTTAATCGATCTTCATCAAAATAAAACTTGATCTCTTGATCATTTAGCACTCTTACTGGCGAAAGTCCTGACTTTAATTGGAGGTGTGTTTTAATCTCGTTTTTTGAAAAAGGGAACTTCTCTTCTTTCAAGTACTTATTTGGTATATACTTTCTAAAGATGGATAATAATTTGTCTGAATGGACTTTATCTTCACTAGGAAGTGATATCAGATTTATTGAAAGTGGGCTTTCTTCCGAGCAATATAAAGACAGCTTATCAACCAAGGGCTCAAAATCTTTGAGATAGTAGTTTTTTGTATCTTGAAAATCACTGATTATAGATACTATCTCTTGTGACTTGTTAGATTTTCCATTGATATTCGACATGATTCTGTCAAGGTATTCCACCATTTTTTTGATATCGGTATTATCATGTGTTGGGGCTCCCTCCAGTATTTGAGTTATGGCCTTTGAGACATTATGCTGATTCACTTCATACCAATTAAGCTTATCTGGAAATGATGTCATTTTTTTATCTTCTCCAAATCCAAACAAGCTAAATTTTGCCTTTACAGAAGAGCCCTCACTAATTTTCAAAAGCGAGAGCATTTGATGAATGGCAATAAGGTGTTTCAATTCTATGACTTCCATATCGTCAGATATTTTCTTATATGCCAGCTTTGATATTGCGCCAATCAGTGCTCCCTTTGTATCTGAAAGCAATTCTTCAGCTTGATCTATTCTGATTGATTCCTCCTTAGCAATTGATGCTATTGCATTCTTATCGTTGGTTGACTTTGACTCATCGATAAAAAAAAGGTAGTTGCAATTGATTTCGTCTTCCGGAAGGTTATTGAGTGGCAAAACTGACTCTGGTTGATAAAACTTATCCTTTTGGAAAATCTGTTGGAGTGGTAAAAATATGTCCCATAAAAAGTCCGGCATTGCTTGAGAATTACTTGCAAGCAGTATGGAGGTGATGGTTAACCACATAGCGAATGAGGATAGTAGAATACTCGTTTTTGCCCTCTCTTTGTATATTTTAATTACTTTTCTCATCATAATCCCGGCCGGCTATGGTGTAGCATATTGCTTTGCTCTTTGTTTAAATTCTTTTATATATTCCTCGTAATCAATATCTAAGGTTTGGCCCTTTTCATCATAAAACTTATCCAAGGCATCTGCCACTAATTCGCCTTCTCTTTCAATTTCCTTTATTAGGTTGTCATGGTCTTTTGTCAATTGATGATTTTTGGCTGACTGCCAAATATTCATTCCCAATTCTTCGTTTTCCTTAAACTGTTGAAAAACAGTCTCGTAACTCCCTCGGGGGCTCAATATCTTAACTAGCACCGGAGCTGATTCAAAAAGTAAAAAAACCAAGGTGATGAAAGTATTTGCCCACCAAAGAATACTGCTCTTTGCCGTAAGTCTGTGCAGAGCCTCCAGCTTGGCTAAGGGTCCATCTCTGTTCTTTCTGGCCGAAACCAAATTATTTCTTTCTCCAGATTGCTCTCCTTTAAGAGACAAAATTTTAGCTCGTGCATCTGCAATCAACTGATTATTTGTCCCTTCCGCTTCCGAAAGATCCGTTTTCGAATCTTTCCATATTTGTTCTTTTCTTCTTGCTTCAGGGCCGTATCCATTTTTACCCGTAGTAGTTTCAGTTTTAGTACCAAATCGCTCTTGTTCATATTCTCTTTGCTTCTGATCTGAATAGGCTTTTTTATCGCTTAGCTCTTGCTTCCACCCTACTATCTTATTTTCCCAATCTGATATTTGATCGTCAGTTGATTTTATCTTCTCATTGTTCACTAAATCATAGTAATCCCCCACACTTTCTTGCATCTCAAATTCAATTTCTGTTTCGAAGAATTTCAACTCAAGGGGTTTGGAAACTACAAAGGCCAGCACTACCGCCAATGCAATTCTAGGTGCAGCCATAAGAATCACCTGGATTAAAGAAGAGTTGTTTTTGGGCTTGTGTATGCTACTCACTATGTAGCGATCTAGAAAAAAAATCACTAGCCCCCAGAAAATACCAAATCCTATTGCCGCCTCAAGAGACTCAAAGACGCTGTAAAAAAAATATCCTCCTGATAAAGAGGCCATCACTCCAGTGATAAATACAATGATGCCCACCTGAGTATATTTGGTATGTTCGGTTGGGCATTTCTCAAGAGATTCCAAGTGAGTTCCAGCACACCATGAAAAGATTCTGCTGAAATCCGAAAGTCCCTTTTTGGTTGATATTGTATTATTAGGGCTCATAGGTTTAAATCAGGTTTTGAACGGAAATTTATTTTTGAACTACTCAGGATTTTAGGTTTTGCAATCAGCTTTTCTCTTTTGAATTCTTTGAAGAAGCTCTCCGGCTTTACTGATTTTTGAGATTCATAACCATAGATACTTATGGCTTTTATGGTATAGGTAGTACCCAAGGTCACTTCCACGTCCAATTCGCCTCTATTGTTAACTACACCAGGCTCTGGTTGTAAATAGACTTTTTCCGCCCCGTCTACCGTCCATGTCAATACCGCTTTAGTCTTGTCCTTGAGCAATGGGTTGGATTTTAACTTAATTGAAGGCGGTTTTCTTGAAACGCTCAGACGCAATGGGTTAGATTGATTGACCGCTCCAAAATCGCTATAGGCGTTCAAAGAAAAAACCATCTCCTTTTTGGGCGTTACCATACGATTACCCGTTGGAGGGAGTGTGCCCAAGTGTGAGATTTCCACCTTTTCAGCTGTCGGTGATGACCATGATACTTTGACGGACTCTCCGTTTTCAACAAAGTCTTTAGAAATATTAAAAAAGTCTACCACAGGTGGCTCTTTAGAAGTTTCAATCTTAATGGTTTCAATAGAGGATACTCCGAAATAGGTAGTTGCCACAAGGCTCAATGTCATATCTTTCTCTATTTGAATGGCCTTCTTAGAAACTCCACTTACATCTCCAATTGGCTTGAGATAAACCTTCTCAGAGTTTTCAACTTTCCAAGAAATATCAATTGTCCCTTTCTTCCACAAAAAATACTTGTTCGATTTGAAAAAGTTGATTTTAGGAGGTTTTTTAGAAACCGCCAATTTGATAGATCTTTTGGATTCAATACCAAAGTATGATGTAGCTTTCAAAGTATAAAGTGTATCCGCCTTCGGGCAGACAAGTTGGCTGGCACGCAAGTTTACACTACCAATACCTGTATCAATTTCCACAATTTCAGCCCTAGAAACATTCCAGGAAAGTAAGGCTGGATCCGTTTTATTGGAAACGATTTTCTTGTCGCATGAAAACTCAAGTATATCAGGAGCTTGCTTATTTACCGATATGGTGAGTCTCTTTTTCGTTACTACTCCGAAAAAAGTCACAGCTATCAACTCATAAGTAGTGTCCCTTTTCGGTGGTGAAATAACCAATTCGGTTTTTCCAGAGACATCAATGTTGTTGGGGACTATTTTCAAACTCTCATAACCCTTCACCATCCATTTCAATTTTACCCCTTCTTTTCTGGATAAGTAATTATTTGGAAGTGTAGTTTCAAAAAACACAATCTCAGAAGGGTCTTTAGAAACCTGAATCGAAAGTTCTTTGGTCTTTGAAGCAAAGCTGTTTTTAACTTCAAGCTTGACTTTGGTGTCTTGCTTTAAACTTAACCGATAAGAGTTCAAACCTGTTACTTCAATACCGTTCAAAAAAACCTGAGATGCGTTTTCTACTTTCCAGCTCAACAATGCTCCATTGCCATCTTTAATTACCTTTCTATCAGAAAGAAAGGCCTTAATCACAGGTGGTTTCTGAGTGGATCCCAATACCAGTTTCCACTGGGAGTATGTAGTTCTCTGCTCTGGCTTAAGACTCCCTACATCAAACGTCCGTCGAAACTTGTCTTTCAATGAGGTTGGTAATGAGTCGAACTTTTTCTTGTAGAATATGCGCAGCTTTTGAGTATCGACATCCTTTTTCAAATATCGAAAGCTACTGCTCACATCTGGCAATGAGGATGATGAAAGCGCATAATCTTTAAGTGTTCTCTTACTTATCTCACTAAAGAAAAAGAACGGATGCCAAGTAAATATCAAAAAATGCACACAAACTGCCACCGACCATCTGTCAGATTGAAGATCGACTTTCACGTCAATCGGAGCATTTGCCTTTGTTCTTTTAGATAGACCCTCACCTAGTTGATCAAAAATCTCTGGAGCCAACCAATCTTGTGGCGTACCCCAGGTAGTCGGTTTATCATTTTCGGACTGAACGATTGCGCCACTATCAAAATCTATAATCGCACATTTTTTATTCTTGAGATTGACAAAAAGGGCATCTGCCTTAAAATCAGCATGAATGTAAAGGAACTCTCGAAACAGATCAAAAGTAGCTACCAGCTGGTGAGCTATCAAAAGCTTATCATTAAGCGATAAGCCGTTTCTATATGTTTTTAAAAGTGTTTCATCAGAAAGAATATCTGTAAACTCTTCGAAACCTAGTGATTTGAGATTGTTAGCAGCATATCCGACTACTTCTTTGCCATTGAGTTTCCCCTTGAAACTAAATTGAGGGCTTGCAACCAAAGCTGGATATTCTGTAATAAAATCAGCTCCCTTAGATTTAAGAGCATCGGACCTCTTTTTAATCTTTTGCTGAAGATTGTTGATTGTTTCATATCCTTTGGAGATGATGTTGGAAGATCCAAAAAACAGCTTAACCACTAAATCAGCACCTGGTGTTTTGCCATTCACATTTTGGCAATGATAAATTTCACCAAAGCCTCCGGACGAAAAAGGGTCATTCTGTATTTTCAATGAACTTACCTTTGCGAAATCCGGAGTTAGCCCTGACCAATTACTCGAATTTACCCTAATCTCCTTCATGCTAGACGGTGTTTTTATTCCAATTCTCTTTGGCTGTTTTAGAAACAATCACTGCGACTGATACATCATCGGTGAGTAAACCTCTCTTCTCAATATCTTTTAGGTAAGAATCCAAAGCTTCCCCTAATACTTCCGATGAGAGGTTCCCCTGGTTAAGAAATTCCCTAATCACATCATAGAACATTTCCATGCTTTCTTCTCCGCTAATCCATATTTTACCATTCGGGTCTTTACCAATCTGTACATGGTCATATGAGTAGATTCCGTCGGTGCATAGCATTATGAATTCTCCAAATTTCAAGGAATCCTTACTCAGTCTTATAACAGTTGGAGTTGATTCCAAACTTGAGCAGAAAGGGGATACCAACTTATAAAGAGCCTCTTTCCCATTCAATTCTACGGTATGGGGGTTTAGCAAATTGACAGAATTCCAAGGCAGAAAAAACTGCTTCGGAAATTTATTGAAGTCACTCCTTATATGAAAAGCTCCACCATTTCCTGCATAGCCAATAAAAAACTCATCCGGTGTTTCCACGCAACAAATCAAAGTGGTAGCGAGTGCATTTGTATCCTCCTTATCCTTAATGGACTCTTCAAATTCTTCTATCATATTTAGCCTTACTAATTCAAAAGACTCAGCCAAATCAGGCAATTCTGCTTCGCTTGTAGCCAAGACTTCTATAAGATTCTCGCAGACAAATCTGGATGCTTCATCTGAACGAAAAGAAGATCCCAAACCATCAGCCACAGCTATAATGGACCACCCTTTCTCAGGAAGGTATTTAGCGATCGAAAAATCCTGGCAAGGATTCTTCGATCCGTAAGATCCGTGCGCAAACAGCGCTTGGTTAGAGTAGCTCATAGCTAATCAATGTTTACACCCGATGCTGCTGATATGGATTTTTCGAAAAAGGATCTCAACGTCTCTGCATCATATACTTCCTTGAATCCCATCACCGGATCTGTGGCTACTTTCTTAAGCAACTCTTTGGCTGGTGCATTACTCTCCCCTATTTTGCCAAAGTAGGTTGTACAAATTGTTATTTTCCCTCCATTAGACCCATTCTTTATATTTTCCGCCGATGAGGTTGTCTTAGATGGATCAAAACACATACCATCCGTCATCACAAGTATGACTACACTGTGGTATACGCCTCCATCTGTCTCATTCTCCAAAAAATCATTGGCCATTTTTTCAGACAATTCCAGCCCTTCGAAAATACACGTACCTCCACCCTTTACACTCAGGGGATCGTAGTTCCCATTGTCATCTATAGCAGCAGCTTCGGTAGGTGCTGTAACCAACGTGGCTGTGTTATCAAAGGCAACTACTGCAAATGAAAAATTCTGCTTTACTCTACTCACTTTAAACCTTGTAAAAAGCTCTCTCACAGCATCATTAACAGCATTTGCTTTAGTTAGTCCTCCTTGTGCCTGCTCTTGCATAGAACCGCTTCCATCCAAAACCAATATCCCCAACTGGTGAAACTGCTTTGGAGTCTCAACAATCCCTATGTCCTCAGGGAATTGCTCAAAATCATTCTCTTCCATATTTATTAAATTTTAGTTGTGACATTTTTACTCTTTGATTTCTTACTATCCAGCATAGCTTCTACAGATGCGATAGCCTGATCTGATCGGCTGCTTACCAATTCTCCATCTACTCCATAGTTGAGAATCGTATAATCCGGCAATTGAATTTTGATCGAATTTCCTCCACGTGTTGTCAACACAAATTGTTCTGACTGATTAATTTGAAGCTTGTTGTTGACTATAGAATCATTCAATTTCGGCAGATGCCTAAACACCTCTTTCTTGATATCATTTCTATCTATTGTTATGGTATTAGATTCCGTTTCGATGGAAACTACGTCTTCATAGAAGTACTTTTTGCTCCCTACGTTTAACGGGTTCCCGGTAGTTAGATCAAGAGAGCATTGATAGATGCAAAGCTTGTGTTCAGTGAAAAATATGAGAGCAACACAAACTGGTGTATATCTGATAGCTCTGTCATTCCCTTTCTTCAATCCAAATTCAGCACCAGAAATTCTCCAAAAGACGGGACTCAATACAGATTCCGTATCCTTAACGAGATCTGCATCATCTAATCTAAGCTTGTCTTTGGCTTGTTCTTCCAAAGTCTGCAGACTCTCCTCTAGATACGTATCGAACTGCCGATCAGAAATTCTCACATACCATTTTCTGATAAAAAATATACCCAACCCTATTCCGATAATACCTGAAATGGGCTCAACGAAAAGTAAGACCAAACATGGCAACAAAGCCCATAAAACCCATTTAGGAAATTTTTTAAAGTACTTGCTTATCTTCTTTCTATCATCTGCAGTCATACTTATTAGATTTTAATGAGGCTTCTTAAACCTCGTTTTTTGAAATATTTAGTATCTAATTCCAACGCAAGGGAGGCATAGTTTTCATTACCAGGATCTAACTCCAAGGCTCTAGACAATGAATCACAGGGGTATTTAATCTCAGCGTACCTGATCTGATTAAGTCCCTTTCTCTTTATGAAAGCCTTGCTCTGATAATAAAAAGCTTTATGCAAAAAGGGATCAATCTTTCCTGCTGTTTTAAAGTGATCTTCCGCATTATACAGATCATCTAATGTTAGATTCAAATAATAATAGTGAAGCCCCAGATTAAAGTGAAATTCCGCATTGCTCAAGGTTGATAGTTTCTTATACCTATCTATTGATTTTGCTATCCATGACTTACTCATTTTGGATATGACAAGAGGGTCGCCCTCTAGCAATACTGATGATCGTTTCTCCAGTCTCTCCTTTACTGCCTGAGCAAGAGGCTTAGGATCGTTCGCCCATTGAAAATATGCGAGGTGCCCTACTTCTTGTGGAATCTCAGAGGTCGAAAACCTAACGGGTATTAAACTGCCTTTGTCAGTTCGATTCAAAATAGATTTGAATTCGATTTGAGTATAGGTTTTTGCACGGTATTCCCCCGACAGGATTGCAATCACAATGTGTGATTGTGTTGAATACAAATGCTCCAAATTGAGCTTAAGACCTTTTCCTAAGGATTCCTCAATGTGGTATGGATAATAGTAAACCAACAACCCTAGCCCCTCAAGTGCTAGGCAAATACTCACAGCTATGTCTCTCTGCTCCTCAGCGAAAGAAATAGCGACATCATATTTAGCGGTGTGGTTCATAACATTTTGATTACTCAAATATCACCTTCAATCTCATCACTTATACCCCTATGAACTTACGATTCCGTCTAGTCACTTTTATGTATTTTTCACAAGGGAGGCATCTTACCTTATAGAAAAAATTCAACCTAAAATCAGTGTAGTAGAGTAAACAATCAATAAAGCATATGGGCACATCAAAATGACAGGAACCCACCTCTCTACTTTTGTCAGCTGATTATACTTGCTAGCATCGGTACCATGTCCAAGTAATTCCCATTCTTGTGAATAGCATGCGTATGAAAGGTTTGCTTCCATCTCATGGATAACTTTGAACTTGGCTGTATTTAACTGTCGATAAGAATTAATATTAATGAACCAAACCGTACAGGTCAACAGGCCAGTTATTCCCATGGCAAGCAAAACGATCTGTTGGTGATTTGTAAATCCTTCCTTACTTCCTTGATTAACAACCAGTGAAGCAACTATTAGAAGCAAGGATAATAGCACCATATAGAACTGATTGGCCTTAGACCTTCTTTCACTAATCCGATCGGACATCTCGACATACAGTTTGTATTGCTCAATTAGACCCAGATTGTCTGCAGGTTTCATATCCTATTGTTCTTAACCATTTTCCAATAAAGCTTTCCTAATGGTGTTAATTGGCAACTTCCTCCCTCCACAGCCTCGAAATACATATGCTCTTTCGTGGATGGACGCACCAAGGATGCCGATGTAAACTTTTGCAGAATGGCAAAAACTGCTTCTTTCTTTTCATCTCGAGGCTCTTCTTTGGGCTCATATGCTTTATCAAGTTGGTGGAGATACTCTGTATTCGGGAAGAAGACAGGAATCTTGCGTAATTCTGTTTCGGTCAATTTAGGTGTGGCAGTTCTTATTGATTTTAGAGACGTTATATGAGATTTATAAACCGGACGCTGATCGAAAGCACCGAGTGCCTTATCAACAAAGTTGTATAGACTTGCAGATGTGACACGACCTGCCACATCCGCAGCTCCGCCATTCAGACCCTCTATCAAAACCTTAGTAAACAAGCCTTGTCCATTTTGCTCTCTAGCCACTTCACTGGCCATACTTGCAGTCAGGATAGAAATCCCCTTTCTAAGTATGGCTTTATTCCCATCCACGACAGGAATATTGCCTAAGTGCCCTGCGTGACAACAATCAAGTACTAAAAAAATTTCCGGAATATGCGTAGCGGCATTGGCCAGTGTGAGAACTTCTGATACTGAAACCCCCTCATCGTATCGAGTGGCATTGGAGGTTACCAAACTTCCCCCCAGACTATCTTCATGACCATGTCCTGAGAAAAAGAAAAGAGCCATATCGCATTCTCCCCCAAATAACTCTTCGACTTCTTTTCTAAGGGTACTTTTTTTTATCTGTTTATTTTCAAAGTTCTGAAATTGGTTAGCAGCCTCTTCATGCTTATTGCTCTTATCATGTACAATAATTTTACAGGCAAAATTTGAAGACTCATCATAATTCAAGGTCAAGACCTTGCCCAATTCAATTGCATCATTGGCGCATCCATTTAGAGGTCCCCATTGGTAATCATTGATACCGAGTAAAAGTGCTTTTCTCATTTTAGTGTTTTTTAGCGTTATTCAATAAATTAGAAAAACTAATTTCCTCAATTCATTAAATGAAAAACACCCCACTTATATGGAAATCGTATACTAAGAACTATGGGTTTTAAATGAAGTTATGTCCATCCTGTGTTAGGAAATAAACATCTCTTTTCATAAACTTTAACATTGACATTATAAGTAACCGGACACCTCATATGTATCCATTTTGGATGGCATACCTGATCAGTTCTTTTGAGTTACGAACTCCAGTCTTATCTATAAGGTTTCGTCGATGGGTGTCTACTGTAGATGATGCTATAAAAAGCTTGTCCCCAATCTGCGGTGAGCTAAAGCCTTCAGCTATGAGTTTTAGCACTTCCGATTCTCTCTTGGTTATTTCTACCTTGTCTTTAATCTCCTTCTGCGGTTTCTTCATGCTGGATATAAGCGTCTTAGTGACTGCCTTGCCAAAGTACTCTCCACCTGAGGCAATGTAGTTGATCGCCTCTACCAGCTCTTCTACACCTCGGTTTTTAAGGATGTAACCAGAGACCTCAACTTCAATCAATGCTCTAATAAACTCCTCTGTGTTATACATGGATAATATGAGGGTTTTTACATTAGGATACAGCTCTCGAATCTTTCGAGCTGTTTCAATGCCATTCATTTCTGGCATTTCTATATCCAATATTGCAATATCAACAGTGGTACTGATGAGAATATTTAAAACCCGTTTTCCATTCTCCGCTTTCGCTACTACCTCAATACCCTCAGCCCGATCTAGAAGCGAGCATATTCCGTCCATTACTATATGATGATCATCTGCGACCAGAACCTTAATCATTCTTATAAATCTTTTTTTAGTGAAAAATCGATCGTAATAGTAGTCCCATTCCCTTTTCCAGAGTCTACTTTCATATCTCCATTGAGTTTTTCTGACCTATACAGCACATTTTTCAATCCCATCCCAGACTGAACTGTTTCATAATCAAAACCGATTCCATTATCGTCCACAATTAGATTTAAGTTGTCTTCTTTTTTGATCAGTTGAATATTCATTTCGCTAGCCTTAGCGTGTTTTAATGTATTGCTTAAAAGTTCCTGAATTATTCTATAAAGCTCGATCTCCTTCTCATATTCAAATCGTTTCTCATCCAGGCCGAAAGTGAGGATTTTCAAGTCTAATCGTCTTGTTGCTGTTACTGATTCTGCAAGGCTTTTCAGTGCTGCTATAAGTCCAAACTTAGAAAGCAAACCAGAATCCATATCATGCGCAATTTTCCGAACCTCCTCACATGCCTCGTCCAATAATTCGTTAGCTTTTTCGTATTGTGTATGACTCCTGCTTTTCAATTCTTCTATGCTTTCTTCTACAGACTTGAAATGTAGTTTAACAGTGGTGAGTATACTTCCAAGGCGATCATGTAAATCTTGAGCAATTCGTTTCCTCTCACCTTCTTGCCCTTCAATCATCGCATTCATAGCATAAACTTCCTGATCCTTCAAAAGCTCCACAACTTTCTGTTGAGCAAGGTCTTTGTCCTTTTCAATTAGGAGCAGGCGGTTTCTGCGATTCTTTGATTTTATAAAGAAAAATGAGACCATAAATATGATGAGAACGACTAGAATCAAAACTGCAATCAAAGAGTTTTTGGCTGCTAATTCCTTCGATTGTATCTCTTGATCTCGTTCTAAAATTTCACTTCTACTTTTCTCTTGTTCAAATTTTCTCCTAAACTCAACCGCATTGCGAAAGGACTGCTCTAAAGTGTCTCTGGATCGTAAATACATATCCTTATAATAGAGTGCTTTTTCTGGCTGGCCGGTTGAAGAATATATATCTGAAATATTATCATAAATCTCAATCTGAATAAGAAAGTCATTGGAATCGAGGTACTCAATACTCTTTTCGAAGTATTGGAGTGCAGTAATCAGATCACCGTTCTTTTTATGCAGAATACCTATATTGGCATGAGTCAAGGATAATCCAGCCAAATCATTATTCATTTTCTTTATCTTCAAACTCTTAATGTAATAGTGAAGGGCACTGTCCAACTCTCCCAAGTTGGAATAGACATTCCCGACATTGTTGTAGGTGACATCAAGATCGCCAGCTCCTAGTTGTTTTTTCAGCGAGGCGCTCTCTTTAAAGTATTGGAGAGCAGAGTCGTATAGATGCCTTAAATAGTATGCATTTCCCAGACCGTTTTTCACTCTGGCAATCTCGTAATCATCTTCGCGACTTTCCCAAAAAGTCAAACTTCTGATGTATTGGTTTCTTGCAGAATCGATATACCCAATTTCAGCATATAGATTACCTAGTGATAGATAAGTATGAGCTACATCTTCCTCGTTGAGTCTGGCGAGTTGTATCGTAAGTGCCGAGTCTGCGTAAGCAATTGCCAGCCCATATTTCCCTATTTTCTTGAATATGGTAGAGATCCTAGAATAGGATCTGCCTAAGGCTGGTAAGTTATTGTTCAGCCTAAATTGATTCAGACTCTTCTTAGCATAAATAAGTGCCGAATCGTATTGTCCAAGATTCCTAAAAAGTATTGCGAGCTGACTTGTCGATCTGGCGATACCATGAGAATTCGACATGTTTTTCTCGATCTGCAACGCAAATCGAAATTTCTCAATGGCATCCAGGTATCTGCCCTGAAGTCTGAAGATTTCTCCGATCCTATTTATACTAGTAGCAACGCTTATGTCTTTACCAACTCTTCTCGAAATCTCAAGAGCGTGGTTAGCATAGCTTAAAGCCTTTTCAAAATCATGCTTGCGCCATTGCCATGACAGCTCGTTTAAGTATTCAATCTTAGATGTATCATGTGGCGAGGAACTTACCATCAACTCCAAACTATCAATGATTCTCATATTCTGAGCATCTAAAATTCTACTAGAGAATATTAGAAATAATATTATCCACATTTTACGCTGGTTGAAAAAGTGTGAAAAAGCTCTCATATGATTTACTACAATCATATGAGTAATTAATCAAATTTTGATTAATTGCAGCTAATTATTTTATATAGACCATCGGGTAACTACAATGTATATCATCCGATGGTCATTACGTTTCTTGCATAGTTACTCTTCAGGAATTCCTACATCTGGTCTTTCTCCTGAATCTCCTTCATCATCCTCTGGGATATTTCCATCGGTTGGTTTCTCTCCGATATCGCCCTCATCGTCTTCAGGGATTTTATCGTCTGTTGGTTTTTCTCCAGAATCTCCATCGTCATCTTCTGGGATTCCACTCTCATTCGTAGGTTTCTCTCCGATACCTGAACTAGCATCGTAGGCAATGGAACCAGGCTTTTTTAGATTGAGATGTAATGATATTACTTGATAAAATACCAAAATGTAAAAAGTCATCAGGTACGAAAGGTGGTATTTGGTTTGTTGGTGCATAGTGTGAATTGTTTGTTTATGCAATTTCAATTTTCAAATACCCAATGCCTATACTATGAACTTGGGAAATGCCTCCATACTTTCTAGTATATTTCGTTCCAGAATTCGACATTACTTTACTACTAAAAATGGTTAATCCTCCGAAACTAACCTATCTCTTCATACTCCAATAAAAAGAATAGAGGTCTCTTATTTTGAGGAGTATTTGTCGGCTGAACCATGATTTAGTCTCCACTCACATCGGCTCACCAGTACAAAAAACATGTACACTTAACTCCCTATCAAAGCTCAATGAAGGATAAGGACGGATGCTTGATTATAAAAGAAATGAATCTATCGAAACAGGCTTTAAAGATTAAATTATAAAATTATATAGTGAGTCATAAAAATCTGATTCATAATTATTTATACAAAATAAATCCACACCACATCATGGAACCAAATAATATTCTGTTTGATCAATTAAGGTGTATCTATTCCTTTGAATATCATAAAGACAACTATCTTAATAGGCATGGTATTATTCACTAGTATCGTCACTTCTAGGTTGATGGAAGTCTCATTCTACAGACCATGAGTTATTGTATGTGGATCTGTGTTAGGGATCAAGCAATATTACTGGGGAGGGATTGCTCTATGTATAGGTTTTAAGAAGCAGAATAATTAATCAGCTTTGTTTTCTATTATAATAGTCACGCCAGTATGGCGTCTATGAGAAGATAGATTCCCTCGGGGCACGGCCAGCGAATGACCTTCAGAGTGTAGATCGAGGGATAAAATGCTTAAGTACAACCAGATAAATGAGCTCTATATCAAGAACTCAACCCTTCAATAAACCTTGTAATTGAATTATTTTAAGTCCCTCCACAGACGGTTTTGTGCTTGATCCGCTTTAGTATAAAATAGTATTGATGAGATGCCTGTCTAAGAGCATGAAGATTTGTTTTATTGATACAACTCGCATCATTACTTGGGTGAAAAACTGGGATGGGATTCCTGAATAAATCAGGGATGATGTTATAGCAAAAGGCTCACTGATTCATAAGCCTTCAAGCCCTTGTTCAAAATACTCCGAAGCGGCAAGTGAAATACTTACGTGCTCAAGTGAGTTCGTGATTTAGTAGCTTATAGTTAAGTACGATAGCGTAAAAATTATTACTCTGAATACTTAGTCTTAAACTTCTCATATAGTCTTTGCTGTAAGGCATTCAAGTCTACTTCTCTTCCTTGGATAAATGAGTGCGTCACGATGCTTGTTCGAGGATCGAGTATATCTCCTTCTGAGATGACGATGTTTGCATCCTTACCTTCTTCAAGTGATCCTGTCTTCTGGTCTATCCCCAAAACCTTGGCTGCTTCTAAAGTGATAAGTGAAAGTGCTACTTCCTTGTCCAGCCCATAGGCGGCTGCAGTGCCGGCAAGGAAGGGCAAGTTTCTGGCACTAGAAAACATATGTGAAGTCAGATGTGAAAGGCAAAGCGGAATACCTTCATTATGAACCAATGATGGAAGTCGATATGGCCAGTCAATATCTTCATCGATGCGGCCAGGCAATCGATGAGTGTTCTCCAATACAACTGGGTATCCGCTTTCTTTGATCAAATCTTTGACTTGCCAGATGTCTCTAACTCCAACCATAACAACCTTGGGGATGTTTAATTCCGAAAGGGTTTGTACGGCATCAATGATATCTTCTGCTCGGTTCACCTTAACGAAGAGTTGCTGGCTGCCTGAGACAATTCCTGCCATGGCTTCTAAAATCAAATTGGTTGACTCTGCATTAGCGCTCATGTATGCCCTGGTGTCAGCAATAAGATCGAGTACTTCTTGTTTTTGCTTCTGAAACTTCTCGTTGTTTTGACGGCCGACTTCTTTGGTATTGGCTTTTGCTCCTCTTGTTTTCGATGGCCAGTTGAGGTGAACGGCATCATCTTCAAGGTATAGTGCGTCTTCCCAGTTCCAAGCGTCCAATTGCATGATACTTGATGTACCGGGGATCCTCCCTCCTTTCGGGACGACCTGCATGATCTGAACTCCATTGAACTTAAGCGTTGGGATGACCTCTGAGTCGGTATTGTAGGCAATAGCTGATCGGACATGAGGTTTAATGTTACCAACCTCTCTCATGTCGTTAGAGGCTCTTACAGCCTCTATCTCGAGCAATCCAACCTCACTCATCAAGAGGATCAATCCTGGGTAGACGTGCTTTCCTTTTGCATCTATCTTCTTGTAGCTGGTAAGATCCAGTCGAGAGGTGGTGGCATCTACTACATTTTCAATTTTGCCTTCTTTGAAAGTGATGATGGAGTTTGCGATGACTTCTCCATTTCCCAGATGTGCGAATGCATTTAGGATCGCGATCGGCTCGGACTGAGGGCTGCCAGGCGCGGGCACCTGAGAAAAACCAAATGTCGATATCAGCATCAGCGACAGGGCTATGAGGAGCTTCTGAAACGGGATCGGGCTTGTGTGAGGGATGGAAGCAAAGTACCGTGTACTGCGGACAGCCCGACCGCATGTCAGGTGATGCGCTATCGCGGTTATGGACAAGTTCAACCTGACATGTGGGCACACCCAATGTTTCGATAGGCTCAGCATAAGACTGGTTTCTTTGAGGTGCTGTTGGAATGGCTTATTCATGGCTAGTTGCATTTTGTGTGAAACCATTTTCTTCCGAATCGCAGTGCAAGAGGTTTTCTTCTTTTTTGTGTGGTTGCTGAGTAGCGGCTCCTCCGGCTTTTGCCGTGATCATTTTATTGATAAGTCGTGTGCGTTCTTGTGTGATGTAGGCTCGATTGGACTGATCTTTTTCTAAACTGTAATAGATAATGCCATCGACAAGTGTGTATTCGGGTCGGGCATAAATGGAAAGCGGATGATCCGACCAAAGCACGAGATCGGCATCTTTGTTTACGGTAATGCTACCGACGCGGTGATCAAGGTGAAGTAGCTTAGCTGGGTTAAGGGTCACGGTTCTGAGGGCTTCCATCTCTGTAAGGCCACCATACTTCACGGTCTTAGCGGCTTCTTGATTCAAGCGTCGTGCCATCTCGGCATCATCGGAGTTGATCGCGACTGTGAGGCCGGCGTTGGTCATGATAGCGGCATTGTAGGGAATGGCTTCATTTACTTCAAACTTGTAGGCCCACCAGTCGGAAAATGTAGATCCCCCTGCTCCGTGTTCTTTCATTTTGTCGGCTATTTTGTAGCCCTCCAAAATATGGGTGAAGGTGTTGATGTTGAAATCGAAACGCTCGGCTACTTTCATAAGCATATTGATCTCGGACTGCACATAGGAATGGCAAGTGATAAAACGATCGTTATTGATGATCTCCAGAAGTGCTTCAAGCTGGAGGTTGGTTCTGGGAGCGGATGTTCTGGCTTTCTCCTTTTTGCTTAGTGATTGGTACCGGGACATTGCTTCTCCATATTCTCTGGCTCTGGTAAAGGCGTCCATATAGACTTGCTCTACTCCCATCCGAGTTTGAGGAAAGCGGATGTTGTATTGTGCGCCCCAGTTGGATTGTTTTACGTTTTCGCCTAGGGCAAATTTGATAAAGGGGTCTGCGTCTTCGATTTTCATCTCGGTGGGTAAAGCACCCCATCGGAACTTAACAAGTGCGGACTGACCTCCAACTGGATTGGCTGAGCCGTGTAGGAGTTGTGCAGATGTAACGCCTCCTGCGAGATTGCGATAGATATTGACATCTTCGGAATTAAGTGCGTCGTACATCCGTACTTCGGACACTACTGCATGGGATCCTTCATTGACGGAACTGAGCGCGATGTGAGAGTGCTCGTCGATAATGCCGGGTGTGAGGTGCTTCCCTGTTGCATCGATTATGGTGGCGCCAGGTTCATCAAGGTTCTTACCTATTTTAGCGATCTTCCCTCCTTTTACCAAAACGTCCGTTTCTTCTAGTGGAAGGTCAGAGGTCATTTCCCAAACTGTTGCATTCTTAAACAGTTTAGTCTCCTGCTCTGGTTTAGTTGTCCAGCCATTTGCGACGAATGGATAAGTGAGGTCTCCTACTTCTGGTGCTAAAGGCGTTGTGGGTTGGATGTCAGAATCTGCTGCTTGTGTTTCTTCTTCTTTAATTTCTTTGGTTGCTTGCCAGCTAAAGTTGTCTCCATCGCTATTTACTCCAGTGCCTCCGAATCGATCATTTCCTATCCAACCGCTTAGTCGATAGTGGGAGCTATCTCGGGTGAAGGTTATCAACACGTTGTTTTCGTTAATCGCAAGGGTGACTGGTAAAATGGTGGAATCTTCCCTGAAGATAACTGCGGAATGTCCTGCAGGGATTTTGATCAGTTCAAGATTGATTTTCTCATCTTCTAGACTCAATGAATACTTTCCAGCAAAGTCGCTTTCGCTGAGGTCTCCAAACTGGTGTCTCTGTCCTTGAACCCATGTCTCAAGGATTTTGCTTTCTGCATCGAAGGCGTCTTTAGAGGAAATGAAAAAATTGGCCAGCATGCCTTTTTTCAACGATCCCACTTCATTTTCTAAATCGAAATAGGATGCGGGTGTATGGGTAAAGGCTTTTAATATTTCGCTTCTTGAGAGTCCGTTTTTCGCAAGGGTTCTAAGAATGGTCCATAGATCAGACTTATTGTCCATACCGTGGGTGGTAAAGGCAAACTCAATGGCTTGATCGGACAAAATCTTGGCATTAAGGGGTGCCATTTCCCAGTGTTTCATTTCTGCAAGGGTTACGTCACGAGCGTCTAAAGGGTCTGAAACGTTGTAGGCTTTTGGGAACTTCAGTGGAATGATCAAAGAAGCTCTGGTTGCCTTAATTGCTTCTACTCTCTGATACTCATCTCCATTTCCCTTAATGATGTACTGAACTCCAAACTCATCTCCTACTTGATCGGCTAGCAGCAAGCGGAGCTTGTCGCTGCTTGCTTCAAAGATTTGGGGGAGCTGCTTGTTTTCATTGAAGGCTTCTAGCGTGAGGTTAAATTCCTGATCGGAATTGGACTGATACCAGTCGGCATCCAAATAGGTTTGTCGTATCAAGGCTACTGATCCCATAATCGAATTGGGATAGCTTTGCTGAATTATACCTCCGCTAAAAGAATGGTGCGCTGCGGCCTTCCCTTTGAGAATGGCTTCATTGAGTGACTTATCTGACAGATTCACAAAAGCTGATGTCCCTCGCACCAGTCCCAACGCTCGATAGGTATTGACTGCTCCAAACCCTAGCTGTGTGAGCTCGCGCACTTGAGCTTTGTTTATCGTAACGTTTTCCGAGGCATCAAAATCGGATTTGATATAATCATTCCAACCGTAGGCTTCTTTCCTCTTGCTGTCATACTGCGGCTTGTTTGAAGCGCTGGCTTTGCTATTAAAATTGGAGAGGCCATAACTGGTATAGGGGTCAATGAACGATGGGTAAATAAACTTGCCCTGCAGGTCAATTTCAATGGCTTCTTTGGGAATGGGGATGCCTGTTCCTAGTGCGAGTACCTTGTCTTGCTGGATGAGTAAGGTGCCTCCTTCTACAATCGTATGATAGTCCTGATAGATGGTGGCATTGGTAAATGCGTATGTGGCCAACCTCTCATCTGCCACTCCATTCTTGGGAAATGTCTCCTGAGCGATAGCATTCAAAAACAGGGAAGATATAAAAAGAAAAACGGGAAGTATTATTCGCATGGTATCTCTGGTTAACCGCTAGTTAACTAAAGATAGAGAATCAGAGATTGAGGGTTTATGTTAGCGGTCGTAATTGGATTCAAATTTCAATCTGTAATTGATTGAATACTTCGAAAAGAGGAATTGATGAGTGGAAGTAAGCACCCAAGAAATAGCAAACAAACCGGCCTTTTTATTATCATAATCTCCACTAGCCGTATAATAATCGGATATATCCGATTATATATTCGGGTAAGTTTTCAAAGAATCGGAGCTTATTTGCTTTATTGGCTATTTTTACTGCGAATAAGTGAATTGTGCGCTTATTGATAAGTTAGCGAAAACTCAGGAATGCGCAGATGGATTTATTAGAAATAGAAAATGCACACTTAATATCTGCCAAGAAAAAATCAATCAAATTATTCGATCCAAAAATTAAGTCGAAAAAAGGGATCATTCACATTGAAGGTGTTCTTGATTTCCATGAACCTCTATCAAAGGAAAAAGTAAAGGAACTTGAGGAGCATCTAGGGATTCACGCAGGAACAAGAGATGTGAATCCAGAAGATTACCTGCAAATTACTGGGACTGGAAAATTCGGTTCAGACGTGTTAATTTCAGAAGTACACTGTGTAACTATTTCATTCAGTAGCTTAAAAGTGAAATTTGCTACATACGGAAATCTTTATCATAGAAACAAATACCCTGGAAATTCTGGGTCGAACAGAATTTATTCAATTGGTTTAGAGGGACTCAAAATCGCCTTTGAAAGAGTAACTAGTTTTGATTATACTAGAACAATTCTAGGCGAAGAACAAAGAAGGACTTTGAGAAGTGAATGGGATTACACTGAACAAAAACTCCATTTCAAATGGAAAGAAAAGCAGTATGATCATAAAATCACGTTCATAAAATCAGAAGACAATCTCACAGTGTTGAGATTTGAGAAAGATCAGTGGTTAGGCTTATCAACTTATACAGATATAAAGCAACAACTTCGTGCATTTCTATCCTACCCGAATGGAAATGTTTTAAACTTTCGCGAAGAGCACTATGAAGAAAATGGTGTGAGTTTTTCAAAGATCAGTTCTGGTAAAAAGGTAAAGAACTCAATTCGATCACAATATATACCATTGCATAATATTCAATTCAGAAGCAAGAATATTCTAAAAGACTATCTGAACTGTTTTGACAATTTTCTATTTGTAGATCAACATCTAGATTTAGTCGGTTTTGTATTCCTGTTCAATCAATCAAGAAAGGAAGCCATTGACACAAGTATTTTTATCATGCTCATTGCATTAGAAAAGATAGCCAGTAATTTCATAGAGTCAGATTTATTCTCTGAAAAGAGGAATACCATAATTGATCCAAAGGAATTTACTGTTCGGATTGAAAAAACCAAGGAACAATTCAAAAAGGACTTTAGTGATCTGAAAGATTTTCAAAAGCTCAACTCCAAACTTGGTAACCTAAATCAGAAGCATCAAACGGATAAGAAAATTGAAGCTTTGCTCGATTTTGCTCAGGTTAAAAGGACAGATGAAGTTGAACATCTTTTCACGGTTTTGAGAAACAAAGCAATTCATCAGGGAAAGATTGACACCATTGGAGAGAATGGCTTTGAGAATTACACAAACTTGACTCTTTTATGCAATCGACTTTTATGCAACCTTATTCAGTATAAAGGCTTAAGGTTCGTAGAACAGAGAGAACAAACTAACTACCTGGAACAAACGACTGAATACGAAACCAACTATGAAAAATTTCGCTAACATATGCTATGAATGAATGGGGTTTTATCGGACAGGAAATTGTAGTGGGGATTGGAAAGTCCACCACAAGTTTTAAATTTAAATCAAGGCGTGGCTATGTGCGAGACGTTAGGTTAGTGCTTTCTAATCCCCACTCATCATAGCTGGTCGTTGTGCTTCATTAAAAAATAACAGTTTGAACCCAAAAGAAAAAGTAAAAGCCCTAATTAGCCAGTTCCCGATTCTTACAAAAGAAGAGGTCGCATTAATTGTTGATAAGACTGTCGTTAAGTCATTTAAAAAAGGTGAAATCCTTTTAAGGGAAGGACAAATACCTAAGAACTGTTATATGGTCATTGAAGGTTGTGTTAGAGAATATTTAATTAAAGATGGGGAGGAAATATCAACTGCCTTCTTTACTGAGGGGGATACATTTACGCCTCATTCCAAAGAAAGTAAACCCTCTCAACATTATTGGGAATGTGCAGAAGATTGTATTTTAACCATCAGTAACAAGGGTTACGAAGAAGAAATTCGTGCTGCAATCCCTCGACTTGATGCCGTTTTTCAAGAAATAGCCATAGAAAAAATAAATAATTCAAAAGAGGAATGGAGTCAATTTATTTCTTCTTCACCTGAAGAAAGGTACCTTAACTTACTCGAAACAAAACCTCACCTTCTGGAGAGAGTTTCCCATCACCAGATAGCCAGTTACCTGGGTATTAAACCACAATCATTAAGTAGAATTCGTAAAAGAATCTTAGATCAGAAAAAGTAGTGGCCGGATGATACTGGGTTGACTTTCGAAAGCCTTGTTGGTATAACCAACGATATCCTTTTCATTGATTCGAATATTCAATCGAGTGAAATTGAAAATAATCAATGCCCATTAACTTAAGTGAATGCATTCAAAATTCATACAACTTAATCTTGCTGTATAAATATCAGAATCAAGAAAAAGAGTATGAGAAACGTTAATATCTGGCAACATAAGCTGTCCATACTATTAGTTTACACTATTATTTTGGGGATTATTTCCTTAACATTTTCAAGCTGTTCAACGCATCGTGCAGTTCGATTAAGAAATAAAAGCATTAAAGAATGGAGTGCTTTTCAATTGGAAGAAGTGAAAAAAAGTCCGGAGGGTAAAGGAGAAAAATGGACTATCTATTCCCGAAAAATCAAAGGGACTAATTTTTTAGAATATAAGATTGTAGGAGATATAGAGGCATCACCAAAAGCATGCATTGCAGCTTTCAGACAAGATATTCTAAATCAAGCTGCTGATTTGGAAAATAAGAAATACCCAACCTATGAAATCGTCAGTGAGTCTGGTGACAGTCTCTTGACCTACGTCATCCATAATGAACCTTTCCCATTAAAAGATACTGAAATGAGTGTCATGTATATATTCTCCAATGATGAAGACAGTACCACAGGAGTAACATGGCATGAAGCCTGGGATGAAAGTCAGGCTCAAATTTCTAAGAAGCTAAATCGTGTAGAAACGTTCAGAGGTTCTTGGGTTTTCGCTCTCACTTCTGATAACTCTTGGCAAGGAGCTAATAGTGTCCAATTCGATCCAAAAGGAATGCCAATGTGGCTGGTTAAACCAATGGTGATGAAGTTCTTAAAAAACGGATTGGAAGACATTAAAGGAGCGACCTCAAAATAAAACTATTAAATATTTTACATATGTTAAAAAATAAAATTAAACCTCAAACGCTGCTGTCAACTCTATGGATTTTTGTATTGCTCAATATAATTTTTAGAGACATACATCAATTCATCAAATCGGGATTTATCGAAGAGATAATGACGGGATTTGTCAATGGTATTAAAATAACAGACGAATTAATGTTATTGGGTGGGTTTTTAGCAGAAATACCCATTTTGATGGTGCTTCTCTCTAGAATATTAGATGATAAAGTAAATAAATGGGCAAACATCATTGCTGGTATAATCACATTAGCAGTGTTTGCAACAGGTATACCTTCGTTGGATATCGATGATGCGTTTCATATGATTATTGAGACTGCAGCCATTTTATGGATATTGCGAATTGCATGGAAATTGCCAACTCATGATAATATTAATAATACTGAATCTCATGCCTAATTTAAAAAAGATGAAAGCAGTAGTATGTACAAAATATGGACCACCAGAAGTTCTACAAATTCGAGAAGTAGAAAAACCTGTCCCAAAGGATAATGAAGTACTTGTGAAAGTTTATGCTACTACTGTAAGTGCTGCCGATTATAGAGTGCGAGGCTTCAATTTTCCAGCATCAATCAGGCTCCCGGTGCGTTTATTGGTGGGGTTTAAGAGGCCTAGAAAGTCTATTTTAGGGATGGAGCTTTCTGGTAAAATTAAATCTATTGGTAAAGATGTAAGGTCGTTTAAACAAGGAGATCAAGTGTTTGCGGCTAGTCTGCAAACATTTGGAGCTTACGCAGAATACATTTGTTTGCCTGAAGATGGTCCCATTGCTTTGAAGCCAACTAATGTAACTTATGAAGAAGCTGCAGCCATACCTATTGGAGCTCGTACTGCATATCATCACCTTAAAACGATAGCAAATGTACAACCAGAACAAAAAGTACTTATATATGGAGCTTCTGGAAGTGTAGGAACCTATGCCGTACAACTAGTTAAGTACTTTGGTGCTGAGGTAACTGGTGTATGCAGCACTGTTAATTTAGATATAGTGAAATCTTTGGGAGCCGATAAAGTCATAGATTATAAATCGGTAAACTTTACGGATAGTTTTGAGACGTATGACATCATATTCATTACAGTAGATAAGTGCCCATTTCTTGCCTGTGAAAAAGCACTGAATAAAAAAGGATTCTACTTAAACGTTGGTAGACCAATACCTAGTCTTCAAATGATTTGGACTTCATTAACGAGCAATATTAAAGTAGTTGTAGGGAAAAATTCGCCAGAGACGTCCAAAGCATTGAACATCTTGAAGAAAATCATTGAAGAAGGAAAACTAAAACCAGTTCTTGATCGAAATTATAAATTGGAAGAGATAGTAGAAGCACATAGGTATGCTGATAAGGGGCATAAAAAAGGAAATGTAGTAATCACTGTAAATCAAGATATAGTTAACTAACGCTCAACAATGTATATAAAGCATTGAAACACTCTTTACACTAACCGTTTGTGTTTCATTCCATAGAAATAACCTACGGAAGGATTGACTATGAAAAGGTTATGTCTAAAGACAAATACAAAAAGAGAAAGGAAAGTAAATAATTATGGGTGTACATGTGTTTAAAACCGATATAAATTCAGCTTCATTAATTGAATCAATGAAACCACTATTAAATTCATACCAAGACATCTTAGATTGGTCAATTGACATTGAAGACATTGATAATGTTCTTCGGATAGTTTCTTTCGAATTAATGGAAAATGAAATAGTACAAATCATTAAAAATAAAGGATTCATTTGTGAAGCCTTACCTGATTGATTTTATAGATATAAGGCCTTAATAACCAATTGCAAATGACAAAAAAAGTGAGTAAATCGATAAGTTTTTGGGATACTGCTTCAGAAAACTATGATAAAACAGAAGAACGTTTTGAGTACATTCATAGTAAGTCTAGGAACATCACTAAAAATAATCTCAAAGAGATTGATATTGTTTTGGATTATGGATGCGGGACGGGCACCACATCTTGTGAATTTGCCAATCTTGTGAAAGAGATTCATGCCATTGATATCTCACCAAAAATGATACAAATTGCAAAGGAGAAAGCAGATGTACGTCAAATTGAAAACGTACATTTCCTAGCAACAGATATTTTTGATGCTAGACTTAAAAAAGATTCATTTGATACGATACTAGCTTTTAATGTACTACACACCATACCTAATCCTCAAGGAGTTTTAAAAAGAATAGGTGAACTATTAAAACCAGACGGGATATTTATTTCTGTAACCCCTTGCTTACGAGATAAAATGTCATTAATGGTTAACATTCAAATTCAATTCGTTCGTTTTTTGTGTGAAATTGGAGTCATCCCCATACCAATCAGAAGATTAAAAAGTAAGGAATTAGATGTTTTAATAACAAATGGAAATTTTCAGGCGGTTAAAACCGAAAAGATTTATAAAGGAGCTTCAAGCTACTATGTGGTAGCCAAAAAGAAGAAGATTTCGTGAATTAAAGAACTTACAATGCTGAACTACAAACAATTAACCTTTAAATAGATAACGAAAGCACAACAATGTATAAAAGTAATAGCGGTTCAGGTGTATACTCAAACCTTTTCTATTTTCATTTAAGTATATTTTTAGTTGAAAAGTAGGTGCATTTAATCCGCTACTACTCTTATACTAAGCGTTAAAGTTCATATAAACATCGTCGAGGATATTTTTGAGCTTCTATAAATGAATTTGATGTCGAACTAAGAGATAGGAATGGATTTGTGATATTCCTGAAAGGAGCTGGTTTTGCTCGTAAGACTCGTTGAAAGAAGTCTTTCAAAACGTGGACACGTTAAAAAACCAGAGATTAAGTTAGGCGAAAATCATCACAAATTCAAGGGTTAGGTATCTGAACATCAACATTTATTATTCAAAATGACCAACCATAGCCAAAGCTATATTTCATAATTTTGAAGACCAAAGCCTAAAAATAAGGGAGTAGTTTACGATATTTAAACGAACTCTAACAACATGTAAAATTCAATGCTGAAAGCTAAAGCAACAGACTGATTTTACAATTAACGTTGGAGAGCATTCGCTGCACGTAGAACCAAGTGGAACAAATAAGAACATTTAGCGATCAAAGACTTGATAGTCATTGCATTTATTGCGGTGGTGAACCAGAGACTAGAGAACACGTTCCTTCAAAAGTTCTGCTTGAAAAACCATATCCTGAGAACCTTCCAATTGTATCAGCTTGTGAACGATGTAATCAAGGCTTTTCACTTGATGAAGAGTATTTTGCTTGTCTACTTGAATGCGTGCTATGTGGAACAACTGAACCCGAACAGCTTAACAGATCATCAATCGCCAAAATTCTAAAGCGAAAACCTAAACTCAGACAGCACTTAGAAAAAGCTAGACAGGTGATTGATGGTCAGACTCATTTTGAACTTGAGTTTGATCGAATCAATCAAATCATAAAAAAATTAGCTCAAGGTCATGCAAAGTTCGAGAATGCAGAAACTCAATTTGAGGAACCTGTTTCGCTTTGGTTTCGACCTATCAACTTTTTAACTGATTCCGAAATCGAAGAATTTTTCAGAAATGATGAGCTTCCATTTATTCCAGAAATTGGAAGTCGCGGCTTTCAACGACTACATTTAAATGAGCAAGGAAACGCTCAAGCCAACTGGAAAACTGTTCAAGACGATATCTATTCATATTCAGTGGCTAACGCTCCAGGGGTCAGAGTTAGAATGTACATCTGGAACTACCTAATTGCAGAGGCGAAGTGGGAATAGACGCTCTCCAACATGATGTATAAGGCATGTGCTTCAGTGCTTTCTACAGACTGCATCAGAACTCGACCGTGAGTCTGCCTCCGTGAAAGTTTTGTAGTATTTGGAAACTTTTGCTCGCGGGATTTTTTCACTTCTGAACGTACTGCTTTCTACAAACTTTGGAAGCACCGGCAGACTACACTATTTTGCAGGTATTAGCCAAGTGTGAGCACACGCCTCATACATTAACGTTATCATTAAATAAATCGATGAATCTAAATAGAGATATATGGCAAGACTTGTTGGAAAAGTCTAACAGAGGAGATTCCGAAGCACAGAATGATTTAGCGATGTGGTTTGAAGAAGGCTTTCATAGTCCGGAATTTCATATAGAACAAGATTTTCAGCAGGCTGCAAAATGGTATCTAGAATCAGCCAAATCTGGAAATAAGTACTCTCAAGATGCAATTAGTAGATTGTATAGTCTAGGACAAGGAATAGACTTGAATATTGATAAAGCTATTAAATGGGCAATAAAGGCAATTGACCAAGGAAATGCCACAGCCGCTTACAACCTTGGAACGATTTATCGTGATTTGCTGGAATTTAAAAAAGCCTTTGAATATTACACACTAGCATTAAAAATGGATGATAAAAGTTCTCTTCTTCAAATTGGGTTATGTCACTATTTTGGAATAGGAACGATGGTTGATTTTGAAAAAGCTAATCAATTATTTGAGCAAATAACCACAGAACATGAAGTTACTGAATACGAAATTGATGAAGCCAATTACATGATTGGATTCTCTTATTTGCATGGAAATGGACGACAGAAGTCAATCAAGGATGCAAGAAAACATTTTTTGCTAGCTCATAAAGATGAAGGCCATGAACAGTCAATTTTAATTTTAAATCTGATAAGTAGAAATAATGATAACACTAGTTGATGTTGCGCAACTCCATAAAAGAGTGAAAACGAGTTATTTCTCTATATTGAGGCCACTCTCGATCGCATCT
>JAGDZQ010000061.1:0-1441 GCA_049115715.1 Cyclobacteriaceae bacterium | reverse complement strand
ACTTACATATCTATGTCCTGCCATCTGCTGTACTTCTCTAAGATTGTACTGCTTGAGCCAATGGGTAATCACACTTGTACGCACTTGCCTAAAATTGATAAAGCAGCGTTGTTGCTCTTTTAATTCTCTGGTTATTCCTTTCCATATGCTAAGTGTGTTTGGGTAGCTTTGGCTTCTTCCTGCTGGCGGTACTGGTAAAAAAAGTTGCTCGGTTGATTTGTCTGCTTGATAGCTTAACAGTTCTTTTCTCACTTGATAGGTGTATTCCATCAACTCCATGATCTGGCTGGATTTCAGCTCTAATGTCCGTTCGTTGCTCATCCTGCTTCCTGTTATGTAAATGCTACCTTCCTTCAGTTTCAGGTCGTTCATTGTCAGTCTTTCTATTTCAGGGGTGGTCAGGCCTTGATGGATGAGTAAGTTAATAATGGTCTTATTTCTCTGCCTGCTCAGCTTGTAGGTTGTAAACCAGTTTCTATTGGATTGCTCGTCTGTTTCTGTTGGGATCGGGTACTCGTTGTAAAGACTTTCTAGTTGTTGTTTGTCTAAGATGGGGTAGAGCTTTTGTTTCTTAATACCTCTGATCTTCAGGTGCTGGATGGGGTTGTCTGCTCTTTGTCCCTGGTCGATCTGCCAGCTAAAAAACTGTTTGATCACACTGAGTCGGATGCTTCGGGTTTGGTTTTCTTGTCCTCTTTTCTGCAATTCGTTCAGATAGCTTAATACTTCTTTTGCTGTGGCATTTTCTGCTTCTGTATTGTCTTTGTCGAGCCATCCTAAAAAGTCGATGATATAGCTATGGTAATGTTTGACTGTCCCTTTGCTCTTGCCTTGGCCTTCTAAGAAGGCTTTAAATGTTGTTACCATATGCTATAGTTGTTGACTTATGACTCTATCAAGTGGGTATATATCTGAGTTGATTCTAAGCTGCTGTGCCCTAAAAACCTTTGGATCTTCTGTAGTTCCATTCCGTGCTGAAGCAGGTGGGTAGCGATGCTGTGACGTAGGGTGTGAAGGCCTAGCTGCTTTTGTTGTAATTCGATGCTTTCTGTTGCTAGTTGTAGGTGTTTGAGTCGTCTGTAAAGGGCGTGAGGCTGCATGGGTTTACCGCCGTATCCGATAAAGAAGGAACTGATCCGGTTGTCTTTTAGTAACTGTGGACGGTGATCATAAACCCAGTCTTGCAGCATCTTCGATCCATTCTTATTAAAAGGAACAAATCTCTCCTTGTAGTTTTTCCCTTTCCTGACGTGCAGGATTCTTCGCTCATAATTGATATCATCTATGCCCAGATGTACGCCTTCATTTCTCCTTAATCCGCAACCGTAGAAGATGGTGAGTAATGCCTTGTCTCTGGCGTTGAAGGAGGCTTGTCGGGGGTGGTCGGTTTCTCGATTGGTGGCTTTATAGAGGTGCTGGATTTCTGTTTCGGTGAGTACGG
>JAGDZQ010000060.1:0-28714 GCA_049115715.1 Cyclobacteriaceae bacterium | reverse complement strand
TTTTAAAATCGGGTTCAGGTTATGAGCATGATTTTTTGAGAAGACTAGGGTCTTCCAGCCAAATACTCATGTCAGTATAGCAAAGTGTGGCTCTTATACAGTCACCGGGCGAGACTTCAATTACTTCGCGAAAGAAGCAAATCGCTTGCCCCCAGTGATTGTCAAGTCTTTCAGGGTTATTACTCAGAATCAATTCTCCATCCATAAAAAGGTCAAACCAAATGGCTACTCCATGCGCTTCTCCAGTAACGGTAACGGCAAAAAACACCTCTTTCTTTATTGGATCAGCGTCCTCCCTGTGTTCATGTAAGTTTTCAAAATCATACATAAGTAAGTTTTGATCCTCAGAAAGAAAGCGATGTTTGTAACTAGGAAGCCTGACAGTAGCATAATCTCCCAGAGCACGAAACCGATTAAATAAACTTAAATCAAACCCTGAGATATCCATTAAGGGATGAATTTTTGTTTGACCCGGAATCTCGATGAGTTTGCCTATTACCGTTGATTCGTTTGGAATTATTCGGCATCCTGGAGCACCCAACCTTTCGAATGCATCACGAAAAGAAGGAACTGCGCCTTCTCCCACCATTGCCGGATCAAAGATTTCGCCAATAATCAAATTGGGGCGTTCTTCCAGGTGATGAGGGAGTACGTGATTAGATTTATTAGAGAAAAGTGTAATTTTATCTGAGAATCCGTTTTTTGCAATGATCTCCTTTGCTACTTCAGATACATATAGTGATTGTTCACACGCATATATATGCTTAGCTCCATGCCGTGCAGCCATCATGGCAAGAAGCCCAGACCCAGTCCCAATATCTAGAATAACACTTTCGGGGGTCACAAACTTCTTAAGCAATCGGTCGTAAGCCTCATTTCGTTTCAAATCTGATAGCATGCCGAAATGCCATGGAGGAACAAACTGTGACATGACCTGCCCAAGCTGCTTGCGGGTCTCATGCCTGCTGGGGTCTAGCGCCAAAGCGCTGTTATAGGCTTTTACACATTGCTCATACTTACCCATTTGGTAGAGGGCCACACCCATCGTTGCGTGAGCCTCAGCGTCATTTTCGTTTTGTTGCAACGCCTTTTGCAAGAATAGTAGAGCATTTTGCCCCTGATTTTCCGAAGTAAGAATCTTTCCAAGAGTAAGATTGGCCAAAGCCTGTCCCGGATCATTTTGCAAGACAGCATACAGTGCTTCTTTGGCTCTTCCGTGTTCTCCGGCATAATAGCGTTCCTCGGCAGCCAATATTTGATCCTTAAGCTTAGTACTTTCCATGTTTATATTTTCCAACTAAGATCAATGATTAAGTTACCCTAGCAGTATGCCAGGTTGGGTGCCTAGGTTTGACAGCTTTTGACCCGTAAAAAAACCTTCTCCTGTTGATAATATGTTTAGTCGGAGAAAGGTTTTACCCTTGCAGGCAACAAATAACCCCTGATCAGCTGAAGCATAGATAATGGTGCCTGACGGTTGCGGAGGTTGATCATCCTGCGTGTTGACATTGGCCTGAGAGACCTCCAGTATTTGCAGATGAGCACCTTGAATAAGCGTTCTCGCACCACCATATTTAGGGTTACATGCATCCACCAGATGTTCTATTTGTAGCGCCTCCATACTATTCCAGTCAATAGTGAAATCTTTTTCAGTAGGCATTGGGTTGATGACCAGTTTGGAGTTGGGCACAGTTTTTCCATTGCCAATTCCCTTCAAAACCTCTTCCACTTCTGCCACCATCAATACTCCCAGTCTTGCTGTGAGTATTCCTAAGTTTTCTCCCGGCATGATGTCAAAGTTCTTTTCACTAAGTAAAGTAACGTGATCTGCTTGCTTGTGATGTTGGATTAGTGATATATAAGCGAGGTGCTTTCCTTGCTTCAGTGCCCAAAATAAAGGATCCGCTCCGTAAGATTCGGGAACCTGTCCAAAGTGAATCTCAACAGTCGGTACATCTGTCAATGTACTGGGAGTATAATCATGATAGAGTATGAGATCGTACCCTATCTGTTCGGAAAGATCCCCCTCTTCAATTAATATAATTTGATCAGAAGTGAGGACGGAAGCAAAGGCAGCTTGTAATATTGCATGCGATGTAGGAAGAGCAACATAAACGTTATGTTGCTTCCCATTAAGAGCGTTGACGAGAGGTAGGCAAGTTGTTCCTTTTGTGGCAATTAATATTTGCTTGTATTTCAAAATAGGCTGAGGTTACAGTTAGCGGCCGGAAGTTAATTCGAAGTGTTTTTTTATTCACTATCCAGATTAAAATTCCTTGATTTTTTAGCCATCTAAGATGAATAAAACAGGTTCGTCTGATGAAATTCAAAAAAATAGTTTAATGTAAGAATCAATTATTCATTTGAAGCTTTATTTTCGCTTCGCACTCACACCATTATGAATCGAACCATACGTCTAGGAATTCTATCGACTTATTCCACCATTTACCCGACACTATCTCAAGACTTTATGGATGGTATTTGGTCAGGAATACCCGAAAAACTGCATCGTTATTTTCAGTTCATTCCGGAATACGTGCGTTACGGTGAGCCAAGTGCATTGAAACCCGCCATGGAAAAGTTGTTATCCTTTCAAAATGTAGATCTTTTGACAGGAATGGCTAGCTACCGTTCAATGAGCCAGTTAGTTCCGAATATTGAACGTTTCAAAAAAACATGCCTCTTTGCCGATATGGGAGAGTATGTTCCTTTCTTAAAGGATCAATCACCATATATCTTCTACAACAGCTTTCAGTCTTGGCAATCCGAATATGCCATGGGGTATTGGGCACAAAAAAAGTTTGGAGGAAGGGGTATGTTTATGATGTCTACTTATGAGTCAGGTTACCACATGCACAATGCATTTCATGAGGGAGTTCAGGTTGCTGAACCTTCTTCTATGGATATGATCATCATGAAGCATACGGACGATATGTCGATTATGCCTGAAGATGTTCTAGCAGAATATATGGAAAACCTTCGCAAAGAACGCCCTGATTACATACATGCGCTCTTTTCAGGTGATGAGGCACTAGACTTTTTTAAAGCATTTCATAAAGAAGGTTTACACAAATTTATTCCTCTTGTAGTCACCGCACCCATGGGTGCTTATGAGTTACTGAATCAGATTTCCAATCTGGACATGACTTTCTATGCCGCATCTATATGGGATCTGGAGATACAAGATGACTCCAACAAAAAATTCAAGCAAGCCTTCATTCAGAGAACAGGGCGCATGCCCAATATGTTTGCATTGCTAGGCTATGAAATTGGTCTTGCATTGGAACAGCTATACCCCTACTTCCAAAACAACGAGCCAGAAAAAGCTCAAAAAATGCTTGCGGAGAAAACCTTTCTTACTCCACGGGGAGAGCAATCGTTTAACATTCAATCCCAATTCTCTACACCTGTAATAGATATTGAAAAGATTAATGTTGCCAACAATGTTGTGAGCAAAATGGTGATTGAGCAGGGGAAGTCACTTCCTTATAATCATAAAGTGTTTGAGACTATTCAGGAAAACAGCGCATCTGGCTTCTTTAACTCCTATTTGAGCGTTTGAGGAAGTGATCCCTTAAGGCTTTGAATATACGCTTATGGTACTGTTTCAAGGTATATTTAAAAAAAAGGATCGATTTAGATTAAAAATACGTTCCCCCGTTTTTTGGAATCAAATATTTTGATAAATTGTGAAGGCAATATAAAAAACGGTTTGATACCTATTCAAAAAAGGCGGAATAAGCTGTATGAAAATTTTGCCAAAGCGGAACATAAAAATCACTTTATATAATTTAATCAATTCACTAACTTAAAAAATAAAATACAATGGACGCTTTTCTGTGTACTGTAATGGGTTGGGCTCCCAATTTTGCGCCTAGAGATTGGAGTTATTGCCAGGGTCAATTAATGGCCATTTCTACAAACTCTGCGATGTTTTCACTATTGGGAACCATATATGGAGGAGATGGGCGTAGCACTTTCGGCTTACCTGACCTTCGTGGAAGAACGATGATCGGTTCAGGCTATGCGCCCGGTTTGCAGCCATATGGATTAGGTACTCGTGGTGGACAGGAATTTGTTACATTGAGCATCCCTGAGATTCCGGCGCATAATCATACGGCTGCTTTATCTGGTGCATCGGCAACAATAAATATTGCCCCTTACGTAAAAGATGGAAATGCGGATGAGCCATCTCCAAAAGGAAATTATCATGCAACCACTAGATCTGGTATGGTTTCACTTAATACATATTCTAGTACTACAGATGGTTCAAGAATGGCAACAATGAATGAGACGGCAGCACTTAGTGGAAGTGTAGCTGTGGGTATTACTGGGAACAGTTCTAGTCATGAAAACAGAACGCCATATCAGGTGTTGAATTACATTATTGCAATGCAAGGAATTTACCCTTCTAGAAATTGATTTAATGTAAAGCAAAAAGTTAAATCGGAATGAAGATAAGTCATCTCCAACTCATTTTCAGAGTTGGAGCTTTTTATGGCAAAAGCAATTATCAAACACAATTCTCAGGGATTTCGAGAGCTTTGGAAAGATGATGACCTACTCATGTGGGATGCTCATTTACAAATGGGTGATTACGATGAACTGCTTCAGAACTGCCATGGAGATGTACTCATGCTGGGTCTCGGACTTGGTACGGTAAACGCTAAGCTGGATTACTCCCGGATCAACTCCGTTGAAATCGTAGAACTTCATTCTGATGTCATTGAGATTATTGATGAGGAATTTCCGAAAACTCGGATCGTGCAGGGAGATGCCAAGACTTACAGGACAAACCAGCAATACGATGTGATCTGGATTGATATTTGGCAAGGTATAACCACCAAAACCTTACCGGAAATGTACGAGATGATCTCTCTTTGGAAGAAACATTTGAAGTCTGGAGGCTGGATAGACTGTTTTTACAGAAGACAATTGCAGTTAGAACTAGATCATAGTCAGAGAGGTTAAGCTCCTTTATTCGACTCTTTTATGTGCTGCGGATTCACTAAATGAATTAAAGTTGTGGTGGCTAGCCTCTTCTGATTCAAGCTAAAAGCAACGTTGAACTTCATACATGGCATGTGTTAATGTTAGCGGTTCCGTGACTGTAGGAAACACGGGGAATTCAAATAGCCCTGAAAATCGTACTCCTTATCAGGTATTACATTATAGCATTGCAGAGTATTTACCCTTCAAGGAATTAATTTTTCTTTTATAGACTTAAAAAACCAACTCTGTTATCAGGGGTGATTTTTTGTAATGGGAAAAGCTGAAATAAAATATCCTCCGAATAACTATCGGGAATTGTGGAGAGACGGTGCATTGATAATGTCTGATGCAACACGGGCTGGAGGAGATTATGCTAAATTGATTGGAAAGGCTAGTGGAGATGTTTTGATGATTGGGCTTGGATTGGGGTCTGCTAACGAAGCGTTTGAATATGAAAAAATTGATACCGTCGATGTGTTAGAGCTCCATCAGGATATCATTGATCTTTGTGAGGGGTTTCCTAAGACTAATTTCATCCTAGGAGACGCCAAGACATATAAAACAGATAAGTTATATGATGTCATCTGGATTGATATTTGGAGGAATATGAATCACATCTTATTGCCCGAAATGTATAAAATGATTGATCTCTGGAAAGGGAACCTGAAACCGGGAGGTTGGGTAGAATGCTATTCCAGATAGGAATATGAAGCTTACTTGAAACGCGTTGAGAAAATGAATTAGGACAGGTTAAGCCAGAGAGGAAAATGACATTTCGAAATTGTTATCAAGGAGCAATTAAGGGGATTATAGCTTGAGTTAGTCTCGATGCACCTCTTATTAAAGGTTCTTTCTCTATTTGCTATTCCATCCGGCGCGGAAAAGTAATAATTATTCATATTTTTCATGAATGCCACTTCAAGAAGTTTGCTCAGAAGCATATAATATGTGTCTTCACTGACTCTCTATCACATTTCTTAAGTATTCTGTACCTATTTCAGTTCCATTTCTTGTGTCATCAGGTATTGGTAAGTTGATCGATAGTGAATATCTCCCATTACTGGCCCACACTATTTGATCCCAATTTGCAATAAAAAAACAGTTGATAAAGATTGTTAGAAAATTGTGATGAAAAATCCCCAATAGCTAATTAAGTTATACATAAAATTATAATAAAATGCTATAGATAAACGAATAAATTTTAATCGGGAAAGGTGAATTATTCATCGATGAAAATAGCGTTTTAATCGAAATAAAATCACTTCAGATGTTGCAAATTGTACCTTGAATTGCGCAATACAACATTGTAAGTGATTTAGTGTCTGAAATAAGGCCTATTATGTCTGGATTTTGGCCACAATATTTTGCTATTATTGCATAGAATTGTAATAAAATTCCATCTAACTGAGCTAACCTAATCACATTTGAATAGTCAACTACATTTTATATCTGGGTTGCCGCGATCCGGATCTACACTACTGTCAGGAATTCTGTGTCAAAACGATAGGTTTTATGCCAATATGAGTAGCCCTGTGGGCTCGCTTGTAAACGGGGTGCTGGAGCAGATTGGAGCAGGAAGCGAATTCTACAGTTTCTTCGATGAAGAAAAGCGACGCAAGATGTGTACCTCTATCTTCGATTCCTACTATTCTGATCAGCAAGGCAGGGAGGTGATTTTCGATACCAATAGGATGTGGACCTCCAAACTCCATCAACTGGTAGAACTCTACGATGATTTTAAAGTCATCTGTCTGGTCAGAAACCCTGCCTGGATCATGGACAGTTTCGAGCAGATATATCGAAAAAACCCTTTCAACTATAGCAAAATGTTTGCACCTGGCAACAGACATACGGTGTATTCCCGATGCGAGAGTATGGTAAGCGGGGGCATTGTAGGAGCAGCATGGACGGCATTAAAAGAAGCTTTCTATGGAGAGTATTCCGAAAAACTACTATTGGTGGATTATGAGCTTTTGGCCATGCACCCGGATAAAACAATGGAGTTAGTCTATGATTTCATAGGAGAAAAGAAATACAATCATGACTTTGACAATGTGATTTTCTCACACGATGAATTTGATTATACCATAGGGGTCAAGGGGCTTCACGAAGTGAAAAGAAAAGTAACATACAAAACCAGGCGGTCGATACTGCCGCCCGATTTGTTTGAAAAATACAGTGAAATGACTTTTTGGAAGGATACAGCAGGTACAGCCGCAAGTGTCATAGCTCCAAAAGCCAATGTAATCGAAGCAATAAATTGATTTAGACAAAGTACGACTAGAAATAGAGAAATATGAGTAATCGATTGTTGAATAAACTAGGGAGTGCCTGCTTTCAAATAGCGCTCTCAGCGAGTTCGCTTTCTGCAGCAGCGGCCACTCAGTCCTACTACAGAACACGACAGGGGAGTTACGGAAGTAACAAACAGTACCTTGCAGAAACGGGTTTAAACCCAATAATATCTTCAAGTTTTCTGAAAACAAAAAAGGGAGCTGGGTCAGCAGGGGGAGATGCAGAAACAACGTATGCAAACTTTTATTTTGAAGTAGGACAAAGAGTCAAAGAGCTTCTGATCGTAGATGCTGCTGTTCAAAACAAGTCAGTGTTTTTTAGTCAAAGTAAGCCAGGGTTGGAAGTAGTAGAGATCAAAGAAGGTTCGAATGGTATCGTTGAGCTTTTCTCCATTCTATCTAAGTATCACAACTTGAATGCAGTACATATTGTCTCCCATGCTCAACCCGGGGCGATGCTCTTGGGGGGTCAGGTGGTTAATACTGAGTTGTTTGAAGATAACCTATCCAACTTTTCTAGCTTAAATGCAGCAATTAAGGAAGGTGGTGACCTTTTGCTTTACGGATGCGATCTGGCAGAAGGAAAAAAGGGCAAAGATTTTTTAGAAATTATAAAAGGCAACAGCCATGTAGATGTGGCTGCTTCCATTAATAAAACTGGGAATGCAGCTTTTGGAGGTGACTGGGAGCTAGAGATTCAAAAGGGAGATATCAGTACATCCCCTCTTCCTGGGTCTATCGCTATGAAAGACTTCACTGGTACACTCCAGTTTACCGGTAATATTGATTTTAGCCAATGGGCCGATGAAGGAGATTTTGGTACCCCTCCTAGTATCCCTGACAATACCAATGTAGGTCAGGTATATACGAGTGCTTCTATGGAAGCCATTCTTCAGGTACAGGGAGAATTACATGGAACTGGTCGTTATCTAACTCAGGAAGACTTGTACAGTTCTAATGGAGAAGACGGTCTGACCTTGTCTTTCACCTTGGGTCAAACATTTACTGCTAATTCTATTGATATTAGAGGGTATTCAGGATATACTCCTCGTACGTTGGATATCTACAGTAATCTTGGTAATATCCGAACTGGAGTTACCCTGACCACCACACTTACCACTATTGATCTGAATTCTTATTCTAACTATGCAGGTGTAACCTACATTAAGATCAAAGAAACCGGAACTCAGAATTTTTACATGGTCATTGATAATTTCAATGTAAGTAGTGTGGGTGGAGCTGCATCCAACACCGCACCAATCTTTACATCTGCAGCCTCAGCCTCTTTTGCTGAGAACACATCCGCTTCCACAGTAGTTTTGGATGTCAATGCCAATGATGGAGATGGGGGTGCCAATGATGCCAATGTATCTTTCTCCATTACAGGAGGCGCAGATCAGTCTTTGTTTAGTATAGATTCTGATGATGGAGAATTGCGTTTCAATTCCTCACCAGACGCTGACATTCCGGGTGATGCAGGAGGTAACAATGTTTATGATATTGAGGTGACGGCTGACGATGGAGAAGCCAGTGACAATACAACTGTGCAGAACATTTCCATTACGGTGACAGATGTGGATGATGTGGCTCCAACTTTAACGAATCAGGCTCTAGCTCAAACAGATGCAGACGACTTAGAAATAACCTATCAAAGTAATGAGACCGGAACGTTGTATTATGTAGTTACGACGAACTCCTCCACACCAACCCAAGCCCAGATATTAGCGGGCAATGATCAATCAGGAACGTCCACTAATGTGGTATCAAGTGGAAATGCTGCAGTGACCGTAACTGGTTCAAATCAGACGATTGCCTTAAATGGATTGACACTGGCCAGTACAACGTATCATCTTTTCATTTATGAAGAAGATGCGATAGGTAACGAAAGCTCAGTTGTCACGAACAGTACATCTGTAGATGCGACCACTCCAACGTTGATCAACCAGGCGCTTGCCCAAACAGATGCAGACGACTTAGAGATTACCTATCAAAGTAACGAGACTGGAACGCTGTATTATGTAGTCACCACGAACTCCTCTACACCAACCCAAGCACAGATATTAGCGGGCAATGATCAATCAGGCACATCAACAAATGTGGTATCAAGTGGAAATGCTGCAGTGACAGTAACGGGTTCAAATCAGATGATTAGTTTGAATGGATTGACACTGGCCAGTACAACGTATCATCTTTTCATTTATGAAGAAGATGCGATAGGTAACGAAAGCTCAGTTGTCACGAACAGTACATCTGTAGATGCGACCGCACCAACGTTGATCAACCAGGCGCTTGCCCAAACAGATGCAGACGACTTAGAGATTACCTATCAAAGTAATGAGACCGGAACGCTTTATTATGTCGTTACGACGAACTCCTCCACACCAACCCAAGCACAGATATTAGCGGGCAATGATCAATCAGGCACATCAACAAATGTTGTATCAAGTGGCAATGCTGCAGTGATAGTAACGGGTTCAAATCAGACGATTAGCTTGAATGGGTTGACATTGGCCAGTACAACGTATCATCTTTTCATTTATGAAGAAGATGCGATAGGTAACGAAAGCTCAGTTGTCACGAACAGTACATCTGTAGATGCGACTGCTCCAACCATTAGTTCCAGTACCCCAGCTGATAATGCGACAGGAGTTGCTGTGGCTGATAATCTTACGATCACTTTCAGTGAGAACATACAGTTCGGTACCGGGTTTTTCCAGGTGCGACAATCAAGCGATGATGTTCCGATCTTTTCAATCGATGCAGCAGACCCTACCAATACATCCAATGTAGCCTCTATCTCAGGTGCGGTTTTAACCATTAATCCTGGTGCCTCTTTCGCAACGGGTACTGGTTATTACGTATTTATTCATTCAGGAACACCATTTCTCGATTTAGCGGGAAATGCGTTTGTTGGCTTAGATGATAATTCAGATCTGAATTTTGTGACCTTTGCGCCGAATAACGAACCGTCCTTTTCACTTCCTGGTAGTCCCAATCAGACGGTTTCTCAAAGTGCCAGTGCTACTACAGTTAGTTCATTTGCGTCAAGTATTTCTGATGGAGATAGCGATACACAGACGCTGACCTTCAACGTTTCAAATGATAATAATGGGATTTTCTCAGTACAGCCGGATATAGATGAAACAACGGGTAATCTAACCTTTACTCCTCTTGCAAGTACGTTCGGAAAGGCTACTGTGACTGTAAGCTTGTCCGATGATGGCGGTACAGCAAGTGGTGGAGATGACACATCTCCAAATCAGAGCTTCGATGTTTTTATCACACCAGATAATATCAAAATCAATGAAGTACACGCTTCTGCGGGCGCGGATCTTGAGTTTATAGAGGTTTACAATACTGGAGCCTCCGCAACTTCTCTTTCTGGTTTGGTGATGGTTTGGTTCAATGGAAGTGATGATTTGGCTTATAAAGATTTTAACCTTACTGGAAGTACCAACAGTAGTGGGTTTTACCTTATAGGGGAAACCAACTATACAGTAGTGACTCCTGATCAAACTTGGGGTGCTGATGGACTTCAGAATGGGCCGGATGCTGTGGCAATATATGTGGGAAGTAGCTCAGATTTTACGGGAACATCAGCTGCAACTGTTGATGGCTTAGTTGATGTAGTTGTTTATGGTAGCTCTGATGACGCAACTCTAAGAGCTGCATTAGGAAGCCCTTCTCTCTCGCCTGCAGGTAGTTCAAGCAATTCGATATCCAGAGATCCTGATGGAACAGGATCTTTTGTGGCTCAGGCAGCTACATCTGGGGTTACGAATGATGTTACTCCTCCTTCTGGCTACAGTGCCACCATAGATCAGTCACCGATCAATGCAGGTAATGACGATGCGACGAGTTTCACTTTTGCAAGTGCAGAATTAGGCTCGACTTACAACTATTCCTTTACGAGTAGTGGCGGAGCAGGCTCAGTCACCGGTTCAGGTGTTATCGCCACAGCAACTGATCAGATCACGGGTATAGATTTAAGTGGTTTGTCAGACGGGACGATCACGATTAGTGTTACGCTTACCGATGTAAATAGTAACACAGGTAGTGCTGCGACTGATACAGAAACGAAAGAGACCGTCGCACCGACAGGCTATAGTGTTACGATAGATCAGTCTCCGATCAATGCAGGTAATGATGATGTGGCGAGTTTCACTTTTGCAAGTGCAGAATTAGGCTCGACTTATAACTATTCCTTTACAAGTAGTGGTGGAGCAGGCTCAGTCACCGGTTCAGGTGTTATCGTCACAGCAACTGATCAGATCACAGGCATAGATTTAAGTGGTTTAACCGATGGCACGATCACGATCAGTGTTACGCTTACCGATGTAAACGGAAACACGGGTAGTGCCGCTACCGATACAGAAACGAAAGAGACCGTTGCACCGACAGGCTATAGTGCTACGATAGATCAGTCCCCTATCAATGCAGGTAATGACAATGCGACGAGTTTCACTTTTGCAAGTGCAGAAGTAGGCTCGACCTATAACTATTCCTTTACGAGTAGTGGTGGAGCAGGCTCAGTCACCGGTTCCGGAGTAATTGCCACGGCAACCGGTCAGATCACAGGTATAGATTTAAGTGGTTTAACCGATGGCACGATCACGATCAGTGTTACACTTACCGATGTAAACGGAAACACGGGTAGTGCTGCGACTGATACAGAAACGAAAGAGACCGTCGCACCAACAGGCTATAGTGTTACGATAGATCAGTCCCCGATCAATGCAGGTAATGATGATGTGGCGAGTTTCACTTTTGCAAGTGCAGAAGTAGGCTCGACTTATAACTATTCCTTTACGAGTAGTGGTGGAGCAGGTTCAGTCACCGGTTCCGGAGTTATCGCCACAGCAACTGATCAGATCACAGGCATAGATTTAAGTGGTTTAACCGATGGCACGATCACGATCAGTGTTACGCTTACCGATGTAAACGGAAATACGGGTAGTGCCGCTACCGATACAGAGACAAAGGATGCAGCAGCCCCAACAGGTTACAGTGTTGCGATCGATCAGTCCCCTATCAATGCAGGTAATGATGATGCGACGAGTTTCACTTTTGCAAGTGCAGAAGTAGGCTCGACTTACAACTATTCCTTTACGAGTAGTGGTGGAGCAGGCTCAGTCACCGGCTCAGGTGTTATCACCACGGCAACTGATCAGATCACAGGTATAGATTTAAGTGGTTTGTCAGATGGGACGATTTCGATCAGCGTTTCACTTACCGATGTAAACGGAAACACGGGTAGTGCTACTACCGATACTGAAACGAAGGATGCTGTGGCTCCTACATTGAATCCAGTAGCACTCGCCAGTAGTCAGACCGCTTCAGAAGACTATGTAGATGCCAGTCATGGAACGGCAGGCAACTTGATCACCCTATCCTTCACAGCGGATGATGATTTAAGTGGAGCACCTGTTGTAGGGTTATCCATTGGAGGAACGGCAGTTACTGCGACAGTCAATACAGGCTCAGCGCCGAATTATACCGCTACCTACACTTTGCTTGGAACAGAGAATAATGGTGCAGTGACGTTCACCATTGATTTCACGGATGATGCTGGTAACGACGGTACACAGGTCACCGCTACCACAGATGGCAGTTCTATTGAAGCAGACTTTATTGCCCCGACACTCACGGCTGTGACTTTGATCAGTGACAATGGAACAAATAATCAGAACGCCGTAGGAGGCAATACAGTGTTATTGGATATCGTATCATCTGAGGTATTGAGTGCCTTGCCTGCAGTGGCCATACAGAGTGGGGGGGTGAATGTTCAGGGGCCGGTCACGATAGCTCATGACAATCCAGGAGCACCAGACTTCCAGAATTTCAATGTGACCTACGCAGTCGACGGTACAGGTAGCACGGATGGAGTGGATCGAGATGCAGATGGAACCTTATCCTTTACTATTGATTTTGTAGATGATGCAGGGATTGCGGGTACTCAAGTCACTTCAACTACCAACGACAGTGCTATGGAGATAGACAATACACAGCCTATCGTAGTAGTTACAGACGATCATGCAGATCCGGATGACGCTACAGATGACACAGTAAATGATTCAGATAATGTTACGATCACGGCGACCTTTACAGAAGCTAATGCTTTGGGAGTCACCCCTCTTATTACGATAGGCACGAGTGTGACTTCCGCCAGCATGACTTCCACGGCAGACCCATTGGTATGGACATATACGTGGAATGTACCGGCAGGAGATCTAGCTAGTGAGGTAGTGTCTATTAGTGCTTCAGATGCGGCAGGCAATGTGTTAGGCACACAGACGAATACGAATGCTGGAGACTATGAGGTAGACAATACGGATCCCAGCACAACCAGCTTTGCACGCAAAACACCAACGGATCAAAATACCAATGCCGATGCAGTCACCTACTTAGCTACCTTCAGTGAAGATGTCACAGGGGTTGATATGAATGACTTTACAGCAATAGGTGTAACCGGTACCAGTATTTCGGTAAGTCAGGTTACAGCTTCCACTTATGATGTTACCGTATCGGGAGGAGACTTGCCGGGCTATAACGGATTGATGGCTTTAAATTTCAATGCCCCTTCAATCACGGATTTAGCGGGTAATGCCTTACCGAATTCAGAGCCGGCTACAGATGATCTATACAATATCGACAATGCAGCGCCAACCATTTCGATTAGCACGCCTATCGAAGGAGACGGGATTGCTTCAGCTAGCGAGTCCTCTGATGTAGAAATTAGCGGAATGACCGTAGGAGTAGAAGATGGGCAATCCGTAACCGTCTCATTCAGTGACGGAATCAGCACGGCAGGACCTGCTGCTGCTACAGTTACTAGTAATGCCTGGACTGCCAGTTTGGTCGATATCAGTGCGCTTACTGAAGGGACGATTACAGTCACGGCGGACGTAAGCGATTTGGCAGGAAATGCGGCGACTCAGACAAGTCAAACGATCACTCTGGATCAGGTTGCTCCAACACTAAGCTCATCATCACCAGTCGATGATGCCACTGATGCGATACTCGACACGGATATTACATTGACCTTCAACGAAGATATCTCCTTTGGAACAGGCAATATCCAGGTGATTGATTTGGATGATGGGTCAAGTACCACTACCATAGATGTGACTTCCCCGGGAGCTATTGCGTCAATTTCCGGTAGTGTGTTGACGATCAACCCATCAAGTGATCTGAGATTGAACGTAAGCTATGCAGTACAAATAGCTGGTACCGCGATCACCGATTTAGGAGGGAATGCATATGGAGGCATTAGTGATAATACTACCCTGAACTTCACTACGATCAATGTACAGGTAGGTTTTACTTCCAGTACTTCATCAGGAACTGAATCAGATGCTACGGCTGCCATTCAGGTTGATTTGTCGCAAAGTAGTGCACTGACCACTTCTGTTGATTATGCAATAACAGGTACAGCGACAGGGTCGGGTACAGATTATACTTTGGCCGATGGAACCCTGACCTTTGCGCCAGGTAGCACCTCTGAAGACATTACAATTGCAAGTATTGTAGATGATGCTATTTTGGAAGTAGATGAAACAGTGATACTAACACTATCCAATCCAACGAATGCCGGGCTTAATACCACAACCGTTCATACCTATACCATTACTAACAATGATGCTGCTACAGTCACGATAGCAGATATCACAGCAGATGAAAACTCAGGTACGCAAACAATCACTGCGACGCTAGATATAGCTGTAGATGGTGGTTTCGCCTTTGATGTATTTACCACGGATGGTACTGCTACTGTAGCCGATAGTGACTACAGTTCCACTGCTGGATCTACTTTGACTTTCACAGGAACTGCGGGCGAGACACAAACACTCAACCTTCAGGGTCTTGGAGATACAAAAGTTGAAACGGACGAAACGTTTACGATAGCGATGCGCAATCTTGGTTTTTCCAGTTTTACGACCTCAGAAATCGATATTACCGATGTAGCCACTTACACGATCACCAATGACGATGTAGCTATAGTAACAATAGCTGACATCAGTGCTGCTGAAAACGCAGGTACACAAACGATCACCGCGACATTGGATGTCGCCGTAGATGGAGGTTTCGCCTTTGATGTATTTACCACGGATGGTACTGCCACTGTAACAGATAGTGACTACAGCTCAACTGCTGGATCTACCCTGACTTTTTCAGGAACCGCGGGCGAGACACAAACACTCAATCTTGGAGGTCTGGGAGACACAAAAGTTGAAACAGACGAAACGTTTACCATTGCGATGCGCAATCTTGGTTTTTCTAGTTTTACAACCTCAGAGATCGATATCACCGATGTAGCCACTTACACGATCACTAACGATGATGCAGCTGTGGTAACAATCGCTGACATCAGTGCTGCTGAAAACGCAGGTACACAAACGATCACCGCGACATTGGATGTCGCCGTAGATGGCGGTTTTGCTTTTGATGTATTTACCACAGATGGTACGGCAACCGTAGCAGATAGCGATTACAGCTCCACGGCTGGTTCTACCCTGACTTTTTCAGGAATCGCTGGCGAGACACAAACACTCAATCTTGGAGGCTTGGGAGATACGAAGTTGGAGGCAGACGAAACGTTTACCATTGCGATGCGCAATCTTGGTTTTTCTAGTTTTACAACCTCAGAGATCGATATCACGGATGTAGCGACTTATACGATTACAAATGATGATGCAGCTGTGGTAACAATCGCTGACATCAGTGCTGCTGAAAACGCAGGTACACAAACGATCACCGCGACATTGGATGTTGCTGTAGATGGCGGTTTTGCTTTTGATGTATTTACCACGGATGGTACGGCTACAGTAGTAGACAGTGACTACAGCTCAACAGCAGGATCTACCTTGACTTTTGCCGGTACCGCTGGCGAGACCCAAACACTCAACCTTCAGGGTCTTGGAGATACAAAAGTTGAAGCAGACGAAACATTTACAATAGCGATGCGCAATCTTGGTTTTTCTAGTTTTACAACCTCAGAGATCGATATCACGGATGTAGCGACTTATACGATTACCAATGATGATGCAGCCGTTGTAACGATCGCCGACATCATGGCTGATGAAAACTCAGGAACACAGACAATTACGGCAACCTTGGATGTCGCTGTAGATGGCGGTTTTGCTTTTGATGTGTTTACCATGGATGGTACGGCTACTGTAGCAGACGGTGACTACAGCTCCACGGCTGGTTCTACGCTAACTTTCGCAGGAACAGCCGGTGAGACACAGACTTTAAGTCTAGGCGGTCTGGGCGATACGAAATTGGAGGCTGATGAGACCTTTACCATTGGGATGCAAAACTTGGGAAGTACAAGCTTTGCAACTTCAGTAATAGATATCACCGATGTAGCGACTTATACGATTACCAACGACGATGCAGCTGCTGTAACGATCGCAGATGTATCAGGCAATGAAGACGATGGAGCGATTACCGTTACAGCGACGCTTGATTTTGCAGTGCAAGGAGGCTTTACGGTAGATATGAATTCAGCAGATGGATCCGCTTTGACTTCCGATAGTGACTATACTGCTCTAGTTGGTGAGACGCTTACTTTTTCTGGGACAGAAGGAGAGACTCAAACTTTTACTTTCACTCCTACAAGCGATACCAAGCTTGAATCGGATGAGACGGTCACCTTAAGTCAGTCCAACTTAGCTGCTACTAGTTTAGGCGTTGTGATTACAGATGGAGCAACAGTTACCATAACCAATGACGATGCAGCTGTGGTAACGATCGCTGACATCACCGCCGATGAAAATTCAGGTACACAGACAATCACGGCGACATTGGATGTCGCTGTAGATGGCGGGTTCAGTTTTGATGTATTCACTACTGATGGTACGGCTACCGTAGCAGACAGTGACTACAGCTCAACTGCAGGTTCTACGCTAACTTTTGCAGGAACCGCTGGCGAGACACAGACCTTGAGTCTAGGAGGCTTAGGAGATACAAAGCTGGAATTTGACGAGACCTTCACTATAGGTATGCAGAATCTTGGAAGTACAAGCTTTACCACATCGCAAATAGATTTGACAGACGTGGCTACCTATACCATCACCAACGATGATTCAGCTATCGTGACTATTGAAGATGTCTCTGCGGATGAAAATAGTGGAACACAAACGATCACAGCGACTTTGGATGTAGCAGTTGCAGGAGGCTTCAGTTTTGACGTGTTTACCTCTGATGGTACAGCGACGGTAGCAGATAGCGACTATAGTTCAACAGCAGGTTCTACCTTGACTTTTGCAGGTACGGCTGGTGAGACACAGACTTTAAGTCTAGGCGGTCTGGGCGATACGAAATTGGAGGCTGATGAGACCTTTACCATTGGGATGCAAAACTTGGGGAGTACATCTTTCACAAGTTCGCAAATCGACCTTACAGACATTGCAACTTACACCATCACCAATGATGACGCTGCAGCAGTTACGATAGAAGATGTTTCTGGTAACGAGGATGAGGGTGCAGTGACCATTACCGCTACTCTTGATTTTGCAGTGCAAGGAGGCTTTACTGTAGATGTGAGCACTACTGATGGTACAGCCATGACTACTGATGGTGATTACACTGCCTTAGTTGGGGAGACGTTGACTTTCTCTGGAACAGCAGGAGAGACACAAACCTTTACTTTCACTCCAATAAGTGATACCAAACTTGAATCGGATGAGACCGTCACCTTAAGTCAGTCTAACCTAACTGCCACCAGTTTAGGTGTGGTGATTGCCGATGGAGCTACTGTCACTATCACCAACGATGATGCAGCAGCAGTTACGATAGCAGACGTATCAGGCAGTGAAGACGATGGAGCCATTACGGTTATTGCGAGACTTGATTTTGCAGTGCAGGGTGGTTTTACGGTAGACATGAATACAGCAGATGGATCAGCTTTGACTTCCGATAGTGATTACACTGCACTGCTAGGCGAGACGTTGACTTTTGCAGGTACAGAAGGGGAGATGCAGACCTTTACCATTATGCCTACAAGCGATACCAAACTAGAGACTGATGAAACGCTGACCATAACTCAAGATAACCTTGCGTCTACAACGTTGGGAGTAGTTATTGCAGATGGCGCTACTGTCGCAATAACCAACGATGATACAGCGGCAGTAACCATTGCAGATGTTTCTGGAAATGAAGATGATGGAGCCATAACCATTACGGCTATCCTCGACTTTGCTGTGCAAGGAGGCTTTACATTGGATGTTGGTAGTGCAGATGGGACTGCTACATTGGCGGACAATGATTACGCTGCGATTGTAGGGGAGACGTTGACTTTTGTAGGAACAGCAGGAGAGGCACAGACGTTTAGCATTGTACCAGCGGTAGATGAAAAAGACGAATCTGACGAAACGGTGACCATAAGTCAATCAAACCTATCTGGAACGAGTCTGAGTGTGATTATCACAGATGAAGCTATGGTAACATTTATCGATGATGACAGTACACCGGTCATTACTTCAGGACAGGAGTTTGATGTCAATGAAGATGCCGCAGACGGATTTGTTTTAGGAACGGTGGCAGCTACTGATGCTGATGCAGGAACCACATTCTTGTCATGGACAATAACAAATGGAAATACGAATAATGCTTTCAGCATTGATGCGACTACAGGTGAATTGACAGTGAGTGACATGTCAGCGATTGATTTTGGAACAACTCCTACATTCACTTTAACTCTTACGGTTAGTGATGGAACCAATACAAGTGCTGAGGAGACGGTTTTGATCAGTACGCTTGATACAGAGGCTCCAACGGTCGCTTTGACAAGCGATGTTTCTTCAGTGACTAATTCATTGGCCGTTGAAGTCACAGCAACGTTTAGCGAGGTTGTTAACAATTTTGAATTGGCAGACATCAACGTCTCAAATGGAACGGCATCAAACCTGTCAACTTCTGACAACATCATTTACACTTTTTTGATTGCGGCGAGTAGCGATGCTAATGTTTCGATATCACTTGCTGCTGATGTGGCTGAGGATGATGCCACCAACGGAAATGAAGCATCAAACAGGATTAACTATTTCTATGATGGTACTGTTCCTACAGTTGAATTGGTAACCTCTGCTGATGCCATAACAGGCGAAACTGGAGCAAGAGTAATGATTACCTTTTCAGAAATGGTTACAGGGCTTGAGTTGGCAGATATACAGGCAAGCAGCGGAACCCTTTCCAACCTCACAGGCTCTGGTTTTGCTTATAATGTTGACGTAACTGACCTTATTGAGGGAACCGCAATTATCACAGTTCCATCTGGAGCAGCAAGTGACGCAGGGGAAAATGGCAACACTGAAGGATCCGTCTCATGGGAAGTTGACTTGACCGGTCCAAGTGGATTTACAGTGAATATTCTCAATCCGGCAATCAATACCCTGAATGAAGACAATTTCAAGTTCCGAATTAATGGAGCTGAGCCTCGCTCTACTTTCAACTATACCATTACCTCAACAGGCGGAGGCACTCCGGTAGAAGGAACAGGTGAATTGAATGGCAATGGACAAGGAGGAGTACTTCAAAACATTGATGTCACAAGTTTAGAAGATGGAGTCCTTACGCTATCCGTGGAGATGATTGATGAGTTTGGAAACCTTGGTTCGATCGCAACAGATATTGTTGATAAAATCACCGAAGAAGACATACCAGAAGGATTTAGTCCAAATGGAGATGGCATAGATGACAACTGGATAATACCGGGAATCGAGGATTTTCCTGATAACAAAGTGGCCATATTCAACCGATATGGAACCAAAGTTTGGGAAATAGAAGGATACGATAACACTGGTAAAGCATGGGGTAGTGAAGCCAATGTTTCAGGTATCTTCGGTAATGCCGGTTTACCAGACGGAACCTACTTCTACGTGATCACTTTCCCGAACAACAAAAATGTAAAAACCAAATCAGGGTTTGTAATCCTGAAGCGATAAGAAACTAACCTATCACCATCATGAAAAAGAATTTATTCATTTGCTTGACCGTGTTGCTGGTCAGTTACAGTTCGCTCGCTCAGCAGCAAGTTACCTTTACGCAATACATGTTTAATGGTATGTCTATCAACCCAGGTTACATTGGGAGTCATGACGCACTCAGCATCACTGCGATGGGCAGGTGGCAGTGGGTGGGTCTGGAAGGAGCACCCGTTACCCAGACTTTGGCTGTCCATTCACCAATTCCACACAAGAGGATCGGTTTAGGCCTTCAGGTTACGAGAGATCAGGTAGCAGTTACAGATCTTACCAGTGTCATGGCAGGCTATTCCTATAAAATACCAATTGCCGGAGGGATATTAAGTATGGGAGTTCAAGGAGGATTTCAGAGCTATAATTCTAATTTATCGAGTGTTTACACGATTGGTAATGACGCTACATTCGATGAGGACTTTCGAAGCACCAAACCCAATATTGGAGTAGGCCTGTTTTACTATAACCCCGTTTTCTACGCTGGACTTTCAGCCCCTCAATTAATTAACAATAAAATAGAATCAGACGGAAATGTTATCCTAACGCAAAGCAGACACTATTTCTTAACCGGAGGAATCGTATTCCCAATAAGCGATGGAGTGAAGCTAAAACCCAATATTTTGGTGAAGGCAGTTGAAGGAGCACCGCTATCGGCGGATTACAATATCAATGTTTTGTTGAAGGAGATTCTTTGGCTGGGTATCTCGTACCGCCCACCAGAATCTATCAATTTCCTGATAGAGCTAAATGTGAACCAGCGATTCAGAGTTGGATACGCATACGATTATGTGATAGATCAAACGTTGAGCGATGTGGCGACCTCCTCTCATGAGATATTGCTCAACTACCGATTCAAGCTTTCTAAAGACAATGTTGTTACACCAAGATATTTTTAATTTTTGGAACCTATGAAGCAATATCTACACACACTCATTGCAGTTGTTTTTTTCAATCTGGCTTCCCTTTCAGCTCAGGACTTACCGTACATAGATGGCAAACTTGATTACCTGGAAAAAGGAGATGTTTTCTTTGAGAACGGATCATACGCCAAAGCACTAAAAGCATATGAAAAAGGGATATCCAAAACCAAGGCAGATTCATCAAAATACTTTCTGAAACTAGCAAATACAAATCGACTGCTCAATAATTTCGACGCGGCAGAAACCTACTATGCCAAGACAGATTTGAGTAGTAGTCCCGAAGCTATGAATGACTATGCAGAGGTACTTGCTGTGAATGAAAAATATGATGAAGCAAGTGAGTGGCTGTCTAAGTCTAGCGATTCCGGAGCAGAAGTTCCCAAAGACAGACAAGAAGGGTTTAAAGAAGTAAATCAGTTTTTTTCAGACTCTCTGGCTTATAGCGTTAACGAAGTATCCTTCAATTCGAGCAAGAGCGATTTCTCACCTTTTTACTTTGAAGACAACCTGATTTTTGTTTCAGAAAGAGGTCAGAAGAAGCGATTTTTCAAGCTTATTGACAAAAGAGATGAGACAAACTTCTTGGATCTATATAAGAAGGAAGGAGATGAAATATCCCCGCTTGACGACATCAATGATGGATTAAATGAAGGCCCTCTTACCTACGTTCCAGAGTTGGGTCAGTTGCTGATTACGGCTAACTACAGAGAAGGAGTAAAGAACTCAGAACGAAATAAGCCAACCAATTTGAGGATATTGATTTTCGAAGAAGAAGATGGAACCTGGGAGCGAACAGGCACTTTTCAGTACAACAACAAGGACTATTCAGTTGGACACCCCTCCTACGATGTTGCCAATAAGGAGCTTTACTTTTCAAGCAATGCTCCTGGGGGAGTAGGCGGAGTTGACTTATATAGAACAAAGTATGAAAATGGCTCTTGGTCTACCCCGGTTAATTTGGGAGCGGATATCAATACAGCAGGAGATGATGTATTTCCCTACATTGATGGAAAATCGGGCACACTCTATTTTGCTAGTAATGGATATGGCGGAATAGGAGGTCTTGATATCTATAGTGTAAGGACTGATGGATCTGGCGAAATTGTGAACCTGGGTTATCCCGTCAACTCCTCTTTCGATGATTTCGGTTTTATACTAGATCAAACAGGTAAAAGTGGATATGTTTCCAGCAATCGTGATGGAGGGTCTGGTAGAGATGATATTTACAGGGTTCACTTACATAGAATTCTTATCAAGTCTAAATTAATAGACCTATCCACAAATAAGCCGCTTGTGGGTAATATTAAGATTATAGAGCTATCAACGGGTAGAGAAGTTCCTTACGCGACCAAAGACGGAGTTGTTGAATTCGATGGCATTCAGGGGCAAGAATATAAAATTGTAGGAGGAAAAGAGGGCTATGGTAACAACGAGGTTATTCTGAAAGTGAAGGAAGATGTCAAGGAGATGATTGTGGAAGTTCCGATAGAGCCAAAGGTGGAGGAATCAGAAGCCGCTGAAGAATTTGTCGCAGTATCTATTGAGAATCTCTCTTCTTCGCAGTTTTACAGAATTACCGCTGAGGGATTAAACCAAATCGATGAATTATCTGATGAATCACAGCTTTCATATCAAATCAAAAATGTGTTTTTCGACTATGATAGTGATAAGCCAAACGCTCAAGAAGAGGTGATTGAGAATCTAACATCCATTCTAAGTGACTACCCTGAGTTAAGCTTAAAGATTTCGTCCTACTCAGATAGTAGGGGTACCGCAGAATACAACAGGAGACTTGCGCAAAGAAGAGCTGACAAGATCCAGAAACTGTTTTTGGACAAGGGAATTTCCAAAGGAAGAATAACTTCAGAAGCGATAGGGGAGAATGTAGTTTTCAATAATTGCACGGACGGAAAAGATTGCACGGAAGAAGATCACGCAAAGAATAGAAGAGTAGAGTTTACCCTAAGGACAGAATAAGTTAGGTCTGGTAACCCTACATCCATATTGATAAAGGACAGCTTTGAATAAGCTGTCCTTTTTTTTGTTTTAATGTCTGAAATGAGGCCGATAGTGTCGGGATTTTGGCTTTCTAATCTCTCAACTTTGTATTGTGAGTATTAATAAGTTTAACTGAGTAGTAGAACATAAAAGAAGTTAGGCGGACAAGGGTTTCAACTTGTTCATGGGCAGCTCTGCGAAGAGTTGCCCTTCTTTAAAACATTCCCCGCAGTTTTGGGTTCGTCCCAAGATTAAGCCTGCCTTTAGAGCAGGCTTTTATTTTAGCAGGCAATGCCAAGAAGCTGACTACCTGACCAAAACCTTAGAATCAAAAACTCCAGATTCAGATTTCAGTCGAACCACATAAACCCCCGCCTCAACAAGAGGCAATTGGAATTTGGATTCACCTATCTGAGCTAATAGCAATTGCGTGCCGTCCAGCGCCACAAGCTGAGCAAATTCAATTCCTTCATCCTTATTAAGAATTATTGAAGCACCAGATTCCAGTACACTAGGGTAGAACAGTGGACCCTCGACTAAGATCAAATCCTCTTTTTTAAGCGTGTCAGTCATTTCCCCCTTTAGACCGATAAGCGATACGGAGTGCTGACCCGGCACACTCCAGAAGGTAGACCCCTCGACCTCCCAATTTGCTTCAGTCATACTCGCACTTTCTAGTATCCATGCATACCCATCATAACCCACACTTTCATTCGTAAAAATGACAGATTCCAGTATATCCGGGCTTGTGTTTGAAGCAGAAAAAGCAAGAGAAGACTCCACTTCCGCACAATCATCCAATATTGCTTGAGTCTCTACTTTGAGCTCAGCGATTCTACTATATACGTTCTCCCCCGGGCAGAGGGTGTTGCACCCATCCTTATGACCCACAATGCTCCCAATCTCACCAAAAGCATGTGGGTAATTCTCCATTGGATCAAGCGATTCCTTAGACAACTTATATGACAACACCGCCTTCAATGATTCAATAGTCTCATCAGTAGGAAAAGCCGTTTCATAATTTCCGAGCAGACACACACCCATCGTTCCACTGTTTTTCCCACAAAAGTGAGCACCCCGCACATTGTCCTGTTCGCCCGTATCAGGATCACGACCCGCATATATATCCCCATTTTGCGCGATCAAATAATTATATCCAATATCCGACCAGCCATTTACACCCGTGTGATACAAGTAAATATCCCTAACCACCTGAGTGTAGTCCATGTTGGTATTTGATCCGGCAGAGTGATGAATAACCACATGGCTCACCTCCGTAAACGATCTGGAGTAGCTAGGAGAAGCGATCCCCGCACGCCATTCTGCCTGACTAATCGCCTTAAAACTTAACAGACAATCATCCTGAGATATCCTACTCGATCCAGATCCAATCTTTGGAACATCTCCACTATTGATCAGAAAAATGTCAACCTCAGAAGGCCCAATCACCCTCACTTCAGTGTCAACATATAATTTAGGAAGAGAAATAAAATAAGTATAGTCGGGAGCATCATTATCCAAGGGCACCAACACAGTATCGACCCCAACCGCCACGCTGATCTCAGCCCCCAAATCACGACCCGAACGAATCGCTATCGCCGTAAAAGCCCCAAGAGCAGTATCAATACCCCCAACCCTTCTCACATTTTCACGCTGTGAAAAAGAAGAAAAAGAAAACAACAAGACCAGTAAATAAAGAATAGAGCTTCTAAGAATCACGCTTAAATAAGTCAGCCAGCTTAGTCACAACGTAATCAACTTGCTCCTTGTTGTTATACCGACTAAAAGACATCCTCACAGCCCCACTTTCAGCATTCGCCCCGATCGCATTCAGCACATGAGAGCCGATATCCGATCCACTACTGCAAGCACTTCCCCCCGAAACCGAAATCCCCGCAATATCCAGATTGAATAACAACATATCATTGATATCATTAGGAGGCAGAGTCACATTCAACACCGTATACAGACTATTCTCCACATCACCCGAATCCCCATAAAACCCAACATCAGGAACCCTCTCGGTGAGCTGTTCTATCGCATATGACTTTGTCTCCTTGATTTTCTCCACATGCCTATCCATACCATCATAAGCCAGTTCCAGTGCCTTAGCCAGCCCTATTATCCCATAAACATTTTCAGTGCCGCCCCGCATGTTACGCTCCTGTGCCCCACCATGGATTAGCGGATGAATCTTTTTCTCATGATTCGCATATAAGAACCCTACACCCTTCGGCCCGTGAAACTTATGAGCAGAGCCCACTATAAAATCAGCCTTCAGCACCTGTAGATCATGCCTGAAATGCGCCATCGTCTGCACAGTATCCGAGTGAAAAATCGCCTTATGTTCCGAGCACAACTCACCAATCGCCTGAATATCATTGATATTTCCAATCTCATTGTTCGCGTGCATCAGAGACACCAGCGCATTTGGGTGACTCCTGAGAAGTTCTTCTAGTTGCTCCAGCCCAATATTTCCCTTCTCATCTACATCTAGCATATGAACCTTAGCCCGTCCCTGTTTTTCCAGATGCTCGACCGTATGAAGCACCGCATGATGCTCCAGCGGAGAACTAATAATGTTTTTCACCCCATACTCAGATACCGCACAGGTGATAGCCGTGTTATCCGCCTCAGTTCCTCCCGAAGTAAAGAAGATCTCCGACGGAGAAGTGTTGAGCAAATCAGCCACCTTCTTTCGTGCCTTTTCGATGGCCGCCCGCACCTGCCTTCCATGCGAATGGATAGAAGACGGATTGCCAAAATGATCCAGCATGAAAGGCTTCATTTCTTCAAATACAGCTTTGTCAAGAGGGGTGGTAGCGGCATTATCAAAATATACCTTCATTATTTATCGTTTATTTGAGCGGCAAAAATAAGCATATTAAACACCGATACTAAGCCAGACAAAAGCATTTAAATTATTCGGGCGCTTTACCGGCTCTCCACTATATCTTTTTGGCCGGAAAAAAGCCAAAAAGGATGCCGTCTCGATCCAGAGCGCATGGCACAAGCAAAGCCTTCAGATTCCCATCTATTGAGTTCCATTATAAAACCAGGCACCCGTCAATAACTCAAGCATTCTCTCAGAGTAAATGCATTTACCTGAGCCGATTTTATACCTATGCAAAGCATTCTATATCGTCACCACGAGCCTTTTCACAAAAAGAATAAGAACTAAAGGCGAAGTAGCCTTTCGTAACTAGAAGAATTTGTCCAGCACATCATTTGCAGGAACAATGATATGTACAAATACATATCCCCTGACCAGACGTCATTCCTGATTTATTCAGGAATCCCATCACGATATGCTATCTATGGAATTAAATTCTAACTTTCTTTACTGACATTGAACGATTGAATAAATTCTAACTTTGTCCGAGTTTGACGCATTATCAAACAAAAAACTGTCAAATTGAGCTTATCGAAATTCTTTGCTATCAAACTTTTCAAGAGCTTTGACACAACCATTCTCCTAAGCTGAAAGTAAGACTAATCCCCTGTACCAAACCAACGCTATGCAATTCAACCAAAGAGTCCTCCAGTATCTGAAACGCGTACAAGCCATGGCTAAGACTGGACTTGCCTATGCCCAAGACCCATACGATATTGAGCGCTATGAAGAACTACGAGATTCCACCAATACTTTACTCTCTGATTCATCAAATCAAAATCTGGAAGACATCTCATATCACTTCGAAAAACTAGACCCATACCCAACCCCCAAAGTAGACGTAAGAGGGCTGATTCTCAAACAAGGAAAAGTGCTCCTCATTCAAGAAATATCAGATCAACAATGGGCACTTCCCGGCGGATGGTGTGATATCGGTTTCTCCCCTTCAGAGAATATCATAAAAGAAGCCAGGGAAGAATCCGGGTTCGAAGTAGCAGTCGATCGATTCTTAGCCATTTGGGACAAGAGCAAACACGACCATCCCGAGGCACTTGAGTACGTTTATAAGCTTTGCTTTTTATGTTCCATCACCGGAGGCCAATTGAACCCTGGGCATGAAGCACTAGATGCCGCCTTTTTCGATATTGATCAGTTGCCCCCACTCTCACTTCATAGGAACACCGAATCACAGATACAAGAACTTTGCAGGCTTGCCGAGTCAGGAGGCGTTGTTTTTGATTAAATCTCGTGAAAATGATTCTTATATGATTTTATTTGTGCGTTTATTTATGTTGTTAGCATCAATATTACCACATGTTAAATAGTAATCACTTCTCGTCAAAGTTTGTATCTAAGAGTAATAAAGAGCTAGAAACAATTATTTCTTCAGGTGACAAATATCAAGAAGAAGCCAGACTTGCTGCGAAGTGGGAACTCGAAAAAAGAACCCCAAATGGAACGTTGCAAGATGAACCGAAGGCAGAGCGAATAGAGCCTAAAGGTGAAGCTAGGTATTCAGAATTTCAAAAAACCATTGACACAAAATCAAGCTTTGCAGGAACTCCTAAATACACAGAATCATTTGAAACTAGCATTCAAAAAGATTTGATTCACGCTATTGCTACAATGGCATTTGAAAGGTTAGAATGGGACATTGTCTTTTCAGATAAAAACCAAGTTGAAGCTAAGCGAAAAAATGACTTCAATTCTTGGACAGAAAAAATAACTATAACCACTAATGACGCTACTAATGTAAATGTTAAGAGTATTTCCTTGGGTAGCGAAATATGGGATAACGGAAGAAACTCCAAGAGAGTCAAGCTATTTATTCATGTATTCAAGGAAGTAGAATCCGAGTTTGATTCCGATAAAATTAAAGAGCTACAAGAGGAAGTTTCAAGAAGAGATAATTGGGAAGACTATGAGATACCTGAAAGCCTTCCTAAGCCCAAGTTCACTAAAGATCCTAATCTATTGTTTCCAATTTTAGCAGGGATAATTTCATCAATTTTACTTGGTGGTCTCTTTGCTATAACGACAAAATTCTTCTATATCATCTTGCTTTTTGAATCTGGGATTGGAATTACTTTGGCCTTCCTAATACTTCAAGGAATTAAGCTAGGAAACTACACCAACTATATTCCTATCAGGGTGATCATGGGCTTTTCAGTTGTTGCAGTAGTCATTCTAACTCAATATTTTCAATACCTAATGATAATATATGAGCACAATGCTTTCGATTTAACATTCTTGCAATTCATACAACTGCGAATTGAGGCGGGGTTTACATTTAGAGATTTAAACACAGGATGGATCGGTTGGCTAGTGGTAATAGTTCTTCAACTTGTAATTATATATTATTCATGTTGGTTCAGGTTAGTTCTATATATCACGAACTTTCAATATCGCAGAGTTCCAGAAGAAGTAGTCGACTTTGCTGTTTATCATTTCGTGAAAGGAAAATCAGAAATTGAAGTTAAGAACGAACTTGCAATCAAAGGCTGGGGAGACAGACAATCACAAGAATATATAATGGAAGCAATTGGAGCGGTGCAAGGACAACAGGAATTACGAAGGGCTGAATAAAAAAGATGCTAACCCATGGTCTGTGTCCTCACCATAGCCTTCAACTTAAGC
>JAGDZQ010000059.1:0-2251 GCA_049115715.1 Cyclobacteriaceae bacterium | reverse complement strand
TACGGCTTTAACGGTAAGGAAAGGGATAAGAGCTTCGGAAACTCCTTAGTCTACGACTATGGGTTTAGAATCTACAACCCACAAATAGGGAAGTTCTTGTCAGTGGATCCGCTTACTAAGGAATATCCTTGGTATACGCCCTATCAGTTTGCTGGGAATACACCTATTCAAGCTGTTGACTTAGACGGTTTAGAGGAGTTGCATTATGTGCTCTACAAAAAACTCGATGGCTCAACAGAATTGTTTAAGCTTCGAGAGGAAAGAATAGTTGAAGAGGTAATAACCGGAGCGATAAATGTTTTTGGATATACTGTTCCTGTTAATACTCAACAATATGTAAATAGGTATTCATACGTAGTAATGCACTTTGCGTATGAGAGAAACACATTGATACCTTGTAGAGGGGGTGATGGCCCATGTGGTGGATTTTTCCCAGTTGCTTGGGACACTGATAGGAATGAAAGATATAGAGACTTAAATACTGCCTTAAAAGACCCTGCAATAAATGATAAGTTAGATAGTAAAATACTTTCAGCTAAAAGGTCAGGTATGGCTCAAGCTGTTTCTTTCTATGGAAGTCTTGCCGCCTTTGGTGCAATACCTAGAGGTTCGTCGAAAGGACCCGAAACTTATTATAGAACTATGAGTAAGGCTGATTACGACCAATTTGTTAAAACTGGTAAGGTTCCTGCAACTGGTGAAACTTTCATATCTCCTACAGCGGCTTTTTCTGAAGGTTATGAAGGTGTTTTGGTTGAGTTTACACTGAGACCAGGAACAACGGAGGCCTTGAAGCAAATTGGTGTGAGAGATAAATCTAACTTGACAAGGACAGTTGTAGGAGAGATGCAAGAAGTGTCAGAGTTGAAGCAAGGTTGGACGAAAAACAATGCTTACTTCAAGGGAGAAGGCCAACAAATTAATATTGGGTTGGGTAAGGGGAAAGCCTTGGATACTTTTAACGATAATATTAAAGGATTTAAAGTGCTTAGGGAATGACAGACAATGAGAAAGATTTAATAATGCAATTGACACTTGGGTCAATTGATCAAGGCTCTTTCTTAAAAAAGTTTGGAAAAGGTCTTGAAAGTATTCCCTACTATATTCATGAGAATCTGAAGAATGCGTTAATCCTTGAGGATGCAGATTTTGTTGAATACGGGCTTCTTTTAGGATTTAACTTCAGTTTTCCTGAAAAACAAGATTTCATAAATGTGTTATCAAGTTTGCTCCTACAAGAGTGGCATTACAAGCATGAAGATATCGCACGGATATTACAGAAATTGAAGAGCCCTGAAAGTGTTGATAGCCTTTACCAAGCAGTGAATACTGATTATGAATACTTAGAGTACAATAATTGTGAAGCTTTGATCGTAAAATGTGCCTATGCATTAGGAGATATTAATACGGAGGAAGCCAGAGAAAAGCTCAGGTTAATGTCTGAATCTGACAATGAAATAATCCAAGAAGCAGGGAAGAAACAATTAGAAAGAATAGGGAGCGGTTAAGTAGCTCCTATTCTCTTTGCTATATGAGAAGGTAGTAGATAAGGCCTTTCCACAGGGAGTAGGCTCTTTAGGTCTTCAAATGACTTTGATTCAATTAATGTGGACATTTTTTTACAAATGGGGGTGATGTCTTTTATGTCAATAATCCAATCATTGACATACTTTTCTACCGCTACACTTGATAAACCAATCTGAATAGATCTATAATTTAGAGGCTTTAGGTGTATATCTCTCTCTGGATCCCATTGTACTCTTACTGGAGATTGATCTTTAATTACCGTCCACTCTTCATGGGAGTTGTAAATTGTATTTTCGTAATGAGATAGGCAAGCATGATCAAGCGCCCATTCAAACCCCTCTCTTGAAATCTTAATAGCCAAAATATTCTCTTGCCCTTCTTTTTGAGCACATCCAGATCGGTACATCATCCATAGAAATGAAGGTTTTATCCAAGTCATTCGAGAAACTTTAAAAGGAGATACAAAAGTTTGGTGTTCAAGAGCTTTAAGGGCTATCTCACTTCTGTACGCTTGATAAACGGTAATAGTAGTATCATCATAAACCGCTCTGACGGATCTAAGGGGAATACTCATTGCTTAATTAACTCCCCACATTTTCAGCGAAGAAGGTTTTAAACTTTTTATTGGTAAGCATTTTATCGATGAGTTTGAAGATGGTTTGCTTGTCATCCTCATCCAGTTGACCAATGAGCTTCATTTGCTCGTTAGCGGACTTATCTTCAA
>JAGDZQ010000058.1:0-6132 GCA_049115715.1 Cyclobacteriaceae bacterium | reverse complement strand
TCACCGTAGTTACCGGAAACGATAGTAAGCTTGAGCCAAATGAAAATATTACTGTAAATCTTGGCAGTACGAGTATTGGAACGATTACAGATTCTGAAGGAACCGGAACAATCAATGATGACGATACATCAAGTGTTACTATCAATAATGCAACTGGAATAGAAGGAGGAAATGTAAGTTTTACACTAGAGCTTACCCAAGATGTACAAGGAGGTGTGGTGATAGATGTCATCCTTGCAGATGATTCTGCGATAGGAGGGGGAACCGATTATACTTCTACGACTCAGCGTTTCACTTTTACAGGGACAGCCGGCACACAAATAGTGAATGTACCAGCGTCCAATGACAACAGTATTGAAGGCAATGAGACATTTGATGTTAGCCTCTTACTAATAAGTGGTAACAGTAACGTTGATGTGAGTGACACAGGTGTTGGTACGATCGATGATGCCGACGATAATGCAGGCACACAAGTAAGAATTGTCAAAATGCAAGACGGTTCTGAAAGCGGAACAGATGTGATATACACTGTAAGCCTTTTCGATGGGACAAATACACTAACTAACAATTCAGGATCTTCAATTGATGTAGATATTGCTTTTGCAGCAGGAAGTACAGCGGTTCAAGCAGATTTAACAACTACCTATGCAAGCTTAACTCCTGTATCCATTGCAAATGGAACAAGTGAAACGTCGGTCACTTTGGAAGTTTTTGATGATGTCCTATTAGAAGGAACAGAAAACCTCAGAGCAACGATTAGCACTTCAGGATCAGAAACCATTTCCATACCAACAGCCGATGCAGATATTACAGACAATGATGTTGCAAGTGTTACTATTAGTGATGGTTCCGTTACAGAAGGAGGAAACATTTCATTCAATTTGGAACTCACAGCTAATTCAGCAGGAGACGTAACAGTTGATGTCAGTTTTGCAGACGATAGTGCTACAGGCTCAGGAATTGATTATACCAGCACAACACAGCAATTCACTTTTAGTGGCGGTGTAGCTGGAATACAAACGGTAACCGTTCCAACAATTGCCGATAACTCTATAGAGGGTGATGAGACCTTTACAGCAAGCCTTACGTTGATAACAGGTAATCCTTCAATTGATGTTTCAGATGAAGGTACAGGAACAATCTTAGATGCAGATGATGGATCATCAACGATCATCAATATTGTCAAGACACAAGAAGGAGACGAAGAAGGAACCGATGTTATCTATACAGTGAGTCTGAGCGACGGAGTTAATTCACTGACAAACAATACCGGATCACCAATATCGGTGAACATTGGTTTTGCTGTTGGTAGTGATGCAATTCAAAGTGATTTTGTAACAACATTTCCTGGTACGGTGACGATTCCTGATATGGACACTGATGCTACAGTTACATTAGTAGTGAATGATGATTCATTTCTGGAAAATACGGAGACATTAAGAGCTACGATTGTAGCTCTTGGATCAGAAAGTATTGGAACAGCTACTGCTGATGCAACTATTGCTGATAATGATAATGCTACCATTAGTGTTAATAATGTATCTAACAATGAAGGTAACGACCTATTATTTACGATTACACTTGATAACTCCGTTCAGGGTTCATTTGATGTAACTGTCGATTTTGTCGATGCAGGAGCGACTGGAGGTGGAACTGATTATACAAGCACGACTCAAACGGTCACTTTTGCTGGAATAGCAGGTGAATCACAGCAGTTTACAGTAAGTACAAACAATGATGTAATAAGAGAAGCTGAAGAAACATTCACGGTACAGATTGATGCTGACAATGTTTTGATCACTGATACAGATCAAGGAACAGGCACAATCAATGACAATGATGCCTCAAGTTTATCCGTTGATGACGTTATCGTAAACGAAAACGCAGGTACAGCAACTTTTACTATTACGTTGAATGGAGCTGTACAAGGAGGTACCAATGTTGACTACCTTCTTACAGGTGTGAGCGCAGCAGAGACCGATGATTATAGTTACACACCAGCTACATTATCATATTCAGGTGTAGATGGGCAATCTCAAACTTTCGATGTTTCCATAGTCAATGATTTAATATCAGAGAACTCTGAAACATTTGTGGTCTCACTTTCGGCAAGCAACACTTTAGTCGTGGATTCAGGCACAGGCACAGGAACCATCTTTGACAATGATAATTCCAGCTTATCTATTGATGATGTAACAGTTACAGAAGGTGGTGGAAATGCAGTATTTACCGTAACACTAAATGGAGCAGTTCAAGGAGGCACAATGGTTACTTATTCTTTCTCTGACGGGGCAGCCATTGGAGGAACTGTTGGTACTTTCGATTATAATAATACAAATGGAATACTCAATTTTGTAGGTACTAATACAGAGACTCAGCAGATTTCTTTAGTGATAGAAAATGATGATTTGATTGAATCAAGTGAGAACTTCTCTGTGAATCTATCATCGTCCAATCCGTTAGTTACAGCAACAGATATTGGAGCAGGTATTATAAATGACAATGACAATGCGACCTTAACTGTAGAAGACATTATAGTCAATGAGTCCGCAGGAGTTGGACAGTTCGTTGTTACCTTGAATGGAACCGTTCCAGGAGGAACAAATGTCACATACAGTCTTTCTGGAGTGACTGCTACAGATAATACGGACTTTGACCCAACAGGAGGAATCTTAATTTTCTCCGGATCCAATTTGGAAACCGAAACGATCAGCTTCCCAATCACCAATGATGATTTCTTAGAAGGATCAGAAACATTGACAGTTTCAATCACTTCCTCAAATACACTTGTAGATGCGACCGATGGTGCAACAGCAACTATTACGGATAATGATGCTGCAGCGTTAACGATCGGTGATGTCGCAGTTACAGAAGGAGGTACATTCACATTCGAAATTGCTTTAGACAACAATGTTCAAGGAAGTTTTGATGTAGACGTTACGTTTACTGACGGTACGGCGACAGGTTCCGGAACAGATTATGATAGCACACCTCAAGTGGTGAGTTTTTCTGGAAATGCAGGCGAAACACAAACATTTACTGTTACCACAAATGATGAAGCTATTTTAGAATCTACAGAATCATTCACAGTAAATCTTTCTTCACAGAATCCGTTAGTAAACGATAGTGATAACGCAATTGGAACTATTAACGATGATGATGCAACAAGCATCACAGCAGAAAATGCATCAGCAAGTGAAGGAGATAACATCGATTTTATCTTAACACTTAACAATGCAGTCGCTGGCTCTTTCAATGTTGACGTAAGCTTTAGTGGAGGGACAGCTACTGCAGGAATTGCGAATGATTATGATGACAATACTCAGACTATTGCATTTACTGGAACTGCAGGAGAACAAATTACTGTTTCAGTTCCTACTACTGAGGATGGAGTGCTTGAAAATGACGAGACGTTCAATCTTTCATTACTTTCTTCAAATGCATTAGTCAACGATGATGATACTGCAACAGGTATCATTACAAACGATGATGCAGCATCAGTTACCATTGAAGACATTTCAGTTACAGAAGGAAACACACTAAACTTTGTTGCGACACTCAGCAATGATGTTCAAGGAGCTTTTGACGTAGCTGTTTCTCTAATCGATATTTCCGCAATAGGGGGAGATGCTCCATTGAGTGGATCAGAGGATTATGTAAATGATGGGGTTACTTTGAACTTCACAGGAAACTCCGGTGAAACTCGAAACTTCAGCATTGACACACAAAATGATGCGATTCTTGAATCATCAGAAACTTTCAGAGTTCAGATTGACGCAAACCATGTACTTGTTACAGATACAGATGTTGCCATTGGAACAATTACCGACAATGACAATGCTGAAATTACTATCGAAAATGCTCAGGCAAATGAAGGGGAAAGTATTCTGTTTACAGTTACACTCAACAATGATGTTCAGGATGCTTTCGACGTTAATATTAGCTATTCTGATGTATCAACTAATGATACCAATGATTACGATGCAGCAGGACAACTGTTGAGTTTCTATGGAACAGCAGGAGAGCAGCAGCAATTCACAGTTTCAACCATAGAAGACAATGTTCGTGAAGCAGGTGAAACCTTCACGGTCAATATGGTATCCACCAATGCACTTGTAGTTGATACAGATAATGCTGTAGGAACAATCCTTGATGATGAAATTGCGGCAGTAAGTGTTGAAGATATTACGGTGAATGAAAACGCCGGAACAGTAACAATCACTGTCTCATTAGATGTTGCAGTTCAAGGTGGAGTTGATGTGGGCTATACTTTGGCTGATAATACTGCAGGTGCAGGAAGTGATTATACAACAACATCTGGCACATTGAATTTCGCAGGAAATCAAAATGAAACCCAGACTTTCACAATATCGATTACGGATGATAATTTAAGAGAGGATTCGGAAACGATTGATATCAACTTATCTACAGTAAATGCGCTGGTTGATGCTTCAGATAATGCAATCATTACCATTCTTGACAATGATGTTGCAGCAGTTACTATCGAAAACATTAGTGCAATAGAAGGATCAGGTTTGATTTTCACGGCAACATTGGATAGCGATGTGGAATCAGCATTTACAGTTACTGTTAATTTCTCCGATGTGAGTGCAACAGGCGGAGATACAGATTATGACAGTGATCCTGTTGTATTGAACTTTGCAGGAAATGCTGCCGAAATGCAACAATTCACCGTTAACACAACTGATGATGTTGACCTTGAAGGAACGGAATCATTCGCATTATCAATGACAGCTTCAAGTAGCCTTATTGATGATAGCGATGTTGCGACTGGCACAATCAACGATAATGACATTACAGCCGTCACGATTGAAGACGTGAGTGTTACGGAAGGAGCCACAGCTACATATGAGGTTACATTGAGCAAAGCTACTGTTGATCCATTCACCGTAACGGTCAATTTTAGTGATGCAAGCGCAACCAGAGGAGTGGATTATGAAAATAAATCAGTCACTCTCAATTTTGCTGGTACAGCAAATGAGATCCAATCATTTACGTTAACAAGCAATGATGATGCGGTTCTTGAAGGTACAGAAAGTTATAACCTAAGCCTATCTTCATCAAGCGCCCTTGTTGATGACGCTGATACTGCCATTGGAACAATTCTGGATAATGATGCTGCTCAATTGACTATTGAGGATGTTACAGATACTGAAGGCAATACATTAGGCTTTGATATCTCGTTAGATAACGCAGTTGCGAATGCATTTACAGTTACGGTAACCTTTACTGACGGCACAGCCACTGGTAGTACCGATTATTCCAATAGTGTTCAAACAGTGAATTTTGACGGTAATGCCGGAGAATCTAAAAGCCTGAATGTCACAACTGTTAATGACAATGTATTGGAAGGAAATGAAACCTTTACAGTAAAATTAGAATCCTCTAATATACTTGTTGGTGACAGTGATGAAGCAGTTGGTACCATTTCCGATAACGATGTTTCCACGCTCACGATTGAGGATGTTACAGTGACAGAAGGAGGAGATATGCTTTTCGAAGTTACCCTTGACAATCCGGTCACTGACCCATTTGACGTAGTAGTTGGAATTACCAATGTTACGACTTCATCTGCAGATTATACCTTCGTTTCAACAACGTTGAATTTTGGAGGCTCAGCTTCAGAAAGCAAGACATTTACGATACCTACAGTCAATGATGATATTTTAGAAGGAGATCAAACCTTCACTTTGAATATCACATCCTCTAATGCTTTAGTTGGAGATGCGGACACAGCCATTGGTACCATTCAGGATAATGACGCAGCTACTTTGACTATCACAGATGAAACAGATGTAGAAGCTAATGATCTCACATTCACAGTCACATTGAATGCAGAAGTTGAAGGTGGCTTTACAGTTGATGTTAATACTATAGACGTTCTGACTGTTGCAAGCGATTTTGATCACACTACTCAAATGATTGCGTTCACAGGATCTATTGGTGAGACTCAGGATGTTACCATTAATGTTACAAATGACACAGATGTTGAGGATGATGAAACGTTCAATGTTACTTTGGATGCTTCCAATGCTTCTATTGTTGATTCAGATACAGGTCTTGGAACAATTCTTAATGATGATTTTAAATCAGACCTAAGCATCGTAAAAG
>JAGDZQ010000057.1:0-80439 GCA_049115715.1 Cyclobacteriaceae bacterium | reverse complement strand
CAAAAAAAAAGAGACTGGAAATTAAATCCGTCCATCAAAACCTAACAAATATGTATTTATCAGGAGTGGCCTAGATATATCCCGGTTGTTGGATTTCTATATTGGTCATACTCAAGTGTTGGATGATACTTGGGTTTTGCTGTACTCCTAAGAAGCCTCCGTTTCTTATCGCGCTTAGAAAGCTAAATCCATATACAAGCGTAGTTACAAACTACGCTTAGGGGGGCAAGCACAAGTGAGACACTTGCGCCAGTTTTATTTTTACATCCTTGGACTAGTGGGGGCAGGGAAGTGACTTAGCTTACATCAAATAAAATCCTTAGAAGAAAGTACTTCAAAAGCCGATTTTGCTTGCTCAACTATTTCTAACCAAACTGAATCGGATAACATTTTTTTCGCATGTATCCCATCGGGATAATCTAGTAAGCTTTTTGCAAATTTTTTGATTAGAATATATTCCGATTCATTAAGGGAATAGGCTTCCGACTCTAAATCGTCAAAAAAATGATAGTCACTTAATACATTAACTGCTTCTTCAAAGCAAAATATATCATGCATTGAAGATTGTTCTTTCCATATTCTTACTTGAAAAGAGGGGTCAGCAATTATTCCAATGACTCTAAGTACATTATCCTTTTTATCAACCATGTCTAGAAATTAAAATCTTTTGCAGGAGACACTTGCGCCAGTTTTATTTTTACATCCTTGGACTAGTGGGGGGGGGTACTAGCTAGGTAACTCAACCTTTAATTCTAATTCCTCAAAACTTATCCGTTCGAAAAGATCAATACTATTTTGGAGCAATTTCTCTATGTTTTCTTCGAAGAATAGGAGCTCTTTCTTTAATACAATAGTTTCTTTATGATAATGCCTGAAATTATCCACATCACAAGTTTTAATCAGACCCAACCGGAATTTCGCCAGACCTTTCTGATCTATGTATTGCAAACATATATTGCCTCCAAACTTTTCTCTATTTATTGGATTAATATTGATAGCAAGTGACTCTTTGTAATATCTTTCTTTTTCAATATAAAACCCTTTTTGACCGCATTGATTTTCGATTTGGTCTTCAATTTTTTTAAGCCTTAACTTATAGGGTTTAAAACTATTTTCATTGAGATTGTTGTAAATCATATCCATATTTTTGAATCTATTTCCCTAAAATGAAACCTCCTTTTGCAGGAAAGGGTTGACCTATAGTGCCTTCTAGACCACCACCAGGCTCTTCATTTGCCTCTTCAACAGTTTTCCATCCCACTTGCGGATGTTTGGTTCCTTGTATTTCACTTTCAAAAGTCCAAACTCCCAATTGAGGAGCATATGGCAGTGCCAAAAGAGATTTGGCCGTTGATGCCGAGCCATACAAATCCGGAGTGATGTACTTCCTAGTTATATTTAAATTTTGATCTGTATCATTAATTTTCAGTGTCTTACCAACGAAAAAGCCTTCTTTAGCTGATAAATAACGAAATACAATCTTATCATCATTAAACTTGTTATACTGCTTTACATATTCCTTCATAGCAACCAGATTCCCCGAACTAATATGATTTGAAATAACTTCTTCTGCCTCTTGCTGACTATAATAATATATAGGCTGCTGAGGAGAGTCTCCAGATAAAAAGACCAATGAAAGAATCCCTCCAATTGTTCGACTCAATATGAGTTTAAAGATTTGGCTTTCTACTACTTTTTTCGTGACCGTTAATCCAGCAATCGCAGGAAATCCTTGAAGTGCTTTTTGCGTTTCGTCATCAGAATCACTTCCGACATTACCCGCTAACAATTGCTCGTAGACGTCTATCGCATCTTGTCCACTAAAATGTTAACTCGAATCTGTCTCCGCAGCTGCCATACCATTTGGATCAATCAGCATAATCGGATTATTCAACACATAATTGTAAGGACTGTAAGCCTCATACAATTCGGCCAGAGGATCTTTTACAAACCATCTCCCTAAATCTGCCTGATACATTCTAGCACCATAATCCTGCCAGTTTAGATCAAGATCATTGATCTCTTCCTTTCCGTTGTACTTGTAGTTTTGATTGATTGTACCTGCTTTGGAGTACTCGTTAAAGGCCATCCCGAAAAGATAGTAATCTGTTGTTTCCAACACGGGGCTTTCCTTCACGGCTACATCAAGATTATCAAAGAACACGTAATTAGAGCTATTGCTCTCATTACTGAGGTAAATATAGATATATACTGGTTGTTGGATTTCTATATTGGTCATACTCAAGTTTTGGATGACACTTAGGTTTTGCTGTACTCCTACCTCCGTTTCTTATCGCGCTTAGAAAGCTAAATCCATATACAAGCGTAGTTACAAACTACGCTTAGGGGGGGTAACTTCCGTGCTATTGGGAAGGATCCGCAAGAAAGTAGTGAGCGCCTTTTTGATTGCCAACCCACTTGTCTTTTTGCTTTAAAACTTCCTTTGCCTCATGATCATTGACCACATCAAAACTATCTTCCCATATTTTAGAGTCTTTAATCCCTTTCTTATACTCATAGAGTGATAATTTCTTGTTTACTAAAAGGTTTAAAACTCTTTGTGAAAGATCATGAAAGTCTTCATCAACGATATTATAATTATCAATATGGTCTGTGATAGGAATGTGAATATTGATTTTTTTTTCAATCTCTAAATACTTCGGTATTACTAATACCAATGGAACCTCACCTAATTCATCTAATTCATTTAATATATAGCTTTCAATCATAGATCAGGGTTGTTTTGTAGTGGTATTCTATCCCAATTATAAGCTGGTCGCTTCAAATAATCTCCTTGCTTTACATCGATTATTTCTGTCCCTTCTTTTAACTTGGTTGAGTTACCCCTAATTACATGAATCACATCAGAAGGGTGCACAAGTGAGACACTTGCGCCAGTTTTATTTTTACATCCTTGGACTAGTGGGGGGACAGACGGGGGAGCTATCTACTCAATGCTATAGTACTTTTAAGTTCATATTTTGATAATTCAGTCAGCTTTTCATTGGCATCAGCTAGCAAACTAACTAACCTAGTCTCTAAAGAGTCTTGGTTAAACTGACCAATTGATTGCTTGTAAGAGTGCCTGTGACTATCTGTGTCGTAATATTTAGAGTAGTAAAACTCAAATAAGGCTGAGCCTTTTTTATCTATATAATAGAAACCAATATGATCAACAACGTCATCAACGTTTCTATATAGATTCATGGCTAATGTCTCATTATAATACCTTTCACGATCCAATTGAAAAAAATTTGATTTACAGAACGGCTCAACAACCTTGTTTTCAAGAGAAATTATCCATGACTTAAATTTCATGAATTTTTTATCAGATATTGAATTATAGCAATGTAGCATTATTAATTATTTTCCTAAAAGAAACCCTCCTTTTGCAGGAGCCGCACAGGCTTCCGTTTCTTCAGGCACGAGCTAAAAGCTCGCGCCAGCTGGGGCTAGTTAGACACTTCCAGAATTGTCTTAATGTTTATCTTTTCTATCATACTTAATTTAGAATCAACATTATCGAAAGATGGTGTGTACCAGGGTTGCTTAGAGAAATATTTCACCCACTTTTCTGTTTTGAAAATATATCCATGATCAGCGAAAATCTCATTACGCATTATATCAAGATCCTCTTGCTTATATTTTTTTAGCTCCTTATAAGGGATGATTTGCTCCGTAGAAATGCTAAATTTTCTATCTGGATTTGCTAAGCCAGGGAAAACTTCTTTTATTTCATCTTCTGCTAGGTAGAAATATTTAAGCTTTGTGAGATCTTTTTTTTCACTCTTAACTTCAATAAGTGAGTCGCTCAAAACTAAAAATGAATACTCATATTCATTGTTGTATTCATATGATTGAGCAAATAGATATTGTGTATCCAACCTATCACCAGATTCAGAAAAAATTATAGCATAATATTCAGATCTACCTGCACCCATCCCAGATGCTCTATCAATGATTACAACAGGACATTTGCGTTGACATATTTTACCAACAATGTAAATATCTGATTCATTGCCTATTAAATCTCCAAAGTATTTAACGCTCAAATCAAGTGATAATAGCCTCGATTCATACTTAGTGTTATATATGTTCAAACATTCTGCTTTCTTTAAAATGGCATCAAAATCATTAGGAGGGAGAAAGAAAGTCCAAAAAAGTAGTTTCATGTAAGTCATTTTGAATTATTTAGAATCTCCTGAACCCATTCTGTAATACGCTTTAAGGAAATCCCTACTGTATAGAGCATCGGTTGTTCTTTTAGGTTTTCTAGGGCCAGCTTCTGAATGTTTTTTCCTTCTATAGGTATGTCCTATCTTAACATTTTTCTTTTTTTCCTTTTCTACACTTAATACTTCTGTTTTAACCTTGTCTCCTGTTGCAGGTGCATGAATTACCTCAAATTCTACAACCTTACCTTTCTTTTGAATCACCTTACCTGTAGCTACCATAACATGATACGCATTCCCGTTTGAGTTTCTCCTAAAAACTAGGTCTCCTTTTTCTAGCCTTTCAAAATTGGTATGTGCCACGCCTTCCGAAGGTGCTGCGTTTTCAAAAGCCCGAAGTTGTGCACTTGCTCCATTTGGTAAATCTGCCATCAATTTATCCTCATCAGCATTAAATGCCTCTCTGGCTAAGCCAGAGCAGTCAATCCCAAAACTATAATTTTGTGGAACATCCATACTGTAGAAATCATATATGGATGAGTTGGGGATCATAGAACCTGTGTATGAACTTCCTACTATGCCATGCAGTTTTTGAGAGGTTCTGATGCTTAATGAAATAAATTTTAGACCTGCATCAATATCTGCTTGTGAAGTTTCAATCCCTCTGCCCCCTACAAAAAATGGATTTTTTCCTCCATATTCATACCAAGTTCCTAAATAATATTTTGCCATCATTACAATATCTTCTGGACTAAATCCATCCGGATCAATATACCTTATGGGATTATCGAACCCATATACATAAGGTGAGATACGACTTGTTAAATCTGAAGCAGCGTCTATTCCATGCCACCTACCGAGAACATAATCATACATTCTAGCCCCATAATCATGCCAGTTTAACCCAAGGTCATTGATCTCTTCCTTGCCATTGTACTTGTATTTCTGTCCGATCATTCCAGTTTTAGAATGTTCGTTAAAGGCCAGCCCGAAAGGATAGTAATCTGTTGTTTCCAAAACAGAACTTTCCTTCACGGCTACATCAAGATTATCAAAGAACACGTAATTGGAGCTATTGCTCTCATTACTAACATAAATATAAATAAATCCTGCTTGCTGCACCTCGAGATTCGCAACCGTGATGGTTTGCTCCAGATTTGCTCCTTCTTGCACACCAAAGAAGCCCGCATCTACCATCATATGATCCTGATCTAAAAGCAGATAATTGAGGTAGGCTGACGGACGACTATCATCTCCTGTACCTCCTGCCAGAAGCGCTCCGGCCGGCTGACCATTGAATACGTCGTGGATTAGCTGCTGTCCTTCTGTACCTCCACTGACGCCTCCAAAAGCTCCAGTAAGAGCAGCCAGAACAGCCGCTTCGCCGAGGGCTCCTACTCCATGTCCTGTCACATCCTCATAGTAAGCTTTTACACTCATGTCAATCACATCGCCACGGGATACCTCTAGTGCCAGCCCCGCACCTATGGGGCTGCTACTGTTGAGCCGTATGGCTTTGCCTCCTACCGGGTAGGGCACGCGCGGATCTATATTGTGAAAGTCTTCGGACTCTTGAGTGTGATTGATGTCTTCGAATGTAGCGAGATAACCACTGGTATACTCTTTGGTAGTAAAGGTAGCTCGGGTGTTTCCAAGGTGATCTTTTAAATGATACTGATAGACATAGTCCTCGACTAGCTCAGGCTGACCAGATACAAAGTCGGGTACAATACGCCCTTCTTCATGTTGGATAAACTGAAGCCTTCTACTCGAATTCACCGGGTCTTGTGGTCTGGTCTCATAGATAAATTCACCGAGGTAATCCGTTCTCTTGGTAAGCAGGTTTGATTCATAGACTTCTTGGGCGAGTTTGATACCTGCAGCGTCATATTGATACTGGATGTAGTTGCCATCAGACTCTAATCCCATCACTACTTTTTGAGGTAGGTTTAAGTGATTGTACTCAATATGAGCAATTCCCTTGTTTTTGTCTTCGATCATGTTGCCATTAGCGTCATATCGATACTCTTCCGGGTCATCGGCACCATCTTTGAACCCTTCATCTGCGTCGAAGGTATCTTCAACTTTGGAGAGTTGGTTGCCCGTATAGCTGTAGGCAAGGTCATCCATATTAGCATTAGCCTTTCCCTTTCTTATGAGGGATTGGATGTTTCCATTTAGGTCATATTGCAATCCGGATACTGTATAGTCGTTGGACGTACCGAAAGCTCCTGCACCTTTGGTGTAATGTTGTCCGCCAAGGAGTCGGTTCATGGGGTCGTAACTGTAGGCATATGCCCTTTCGTTTGCACCGGCACTGCGCTGATAATCACTCCACTTCATTGCCGAAATATTGCCATTGAAAGCTGCCGTACTTGCAATATCTGGCAATAGTTCATTGTAAGCGAGTTCGAATCCAAAATAGTCATCTGTCTCGTCATTATTCGCATCACTGGTGAGGCTGGCGTTGTTCATAGATGTAAGCCACCCTCGAATGTTGTATCTGTAGTCTACTGACTGCTCGAAAGTGCTTTCGTCTATACTGTGTAGTTTTTTGTCTACCAACTCACCCAGCTCGTTGTATTCGTTGGACAGTAGTATAACCTCGTCTTGATCGTCAATTTTGTGCCGTACACTTAAAACTCGATCTGCATGATCATAGTCAAGCGTGCGAAGTATAGGCATGGTGTCTGTGCCATTGCCGTGGATGGTTTTGGTTTGCAGCACTTTACCCGTAAAGTCATATAGGTTGCTATAGCGATCTATTATACCCAGACTATTAAGCCCTACTGTTTGGATGACTCTATATCGATCATCATAGTAGTTGACGGACTTGAGCCAGGTGTTTTCAATCAGGTTTTTTACCAACCCACCTGTGACTTGCCCTTTTATTGCCGTATTTTCTGCATTTTCGGAGCTGTAGGTCACTCCATTGAAGTCATGTGTAAGGGATGGGTCTTGGTAATCATAGTTACTATCTGTATTCCATTCATAGTCGTCATAGTAGGTCACTGTCAGGTACTCACTTGCAGGCACATTTTTAGGAAAAGACTGATCTGTATACCCATGGATGGCAGCTCCTCTTTCTTCAAACCACTTGTCCGTGTTTGTGAAAGCATCTATGTAGAATTGATCAACTATTGCCTGCATATCTAGCTGGCTCACAGCGCTACCATGGTTATAAGTACCAGTAGCTACAGGTCTGTTGAGTTCATCGTATTTCGTGAAGATCCATTTGTAGCTGGGTCGCTGGTTGGCATCCTGTGTCAATACTAGTCGATCTCTGTTATCATACACCATGCATATCCATCCCGCTCCGGGCACTTTCTTCTGTATCATGCGGTGACGTCCGTCATACTTATATTGAAAGGAGTAGTCATTGAGCTCCGGAACTCCTTTAAAAGGCCCTATTGTCTGTCCTGAATCTAAAACCACACCTTGCTGCACTGTCACTTCGGCGTTTTCACCAAACAGGTAGGAGTCTCCTGCATTATTTGCATCAGTAATGATATGATCTTCTATGAACAAAGTGTATCCCGCCGGAATAGTGATCGATTCTCCGTCGTTGATCCTTTTGTTGAGCTCCGGTGGCAACACGTACCGCAGATTACCGAAATCGTCATATATGTAGTAAGTTTCTGCCCACTGTTCTGGGGTCGTACCGTTCTCGTGCACTTGCACTTTTTTTAGGACGGTACGTCCTTGCTTATCAGTAAATTCAATGACTTGATGTGATGCTTCATCCGTAATAGTGGTTTTGGAAAGTTCACCGGCTGTGTAGGTCGAAGAGGAAACAGGTAATCCTGATTCATCCAAAGTCCATAGTTTTACTTCCGAAGCAGCGTTTGATCCATATCCGTACTTAACCACCTTGTCAGTAGTGATATCAGGGTCTTCATCCGGCTGCCACGCGGCTCCTGGGGCTCCTTGCTTGATCACAAGATTCCGTGGTGAGGCTTCATAGATTGTTTTAGCATAAGGAATTGGGTCTGAAGCTACTTTGCTCCCCGGATTGCTGTAAAACTGCGCCTGACTGGAGGTCGGATACAGCGGATTATCTACTTGTGCTATTATCTGATGAAGTCCTCGATTGCCTTCTGCATAAGGAAGCTGCGACATATACTGCCTGCCAAACTCATCGTATAGTTGCGATTGGATGATATCCGATTGGTTTGGAGAGGCTCGCCAGGCTATTGTTTGCTCAGGACGACCCAGCTCATCAAAATAGCTAATTTGTCTGCTCACCTGACTAGGATCTACAGGAATGCGAGTTTCATCAATGCCTGCCGTCTTAAAACTTGTCGATATTACATAATTCTCATTTTCACTGGCTAGTTGCAGCACCTCTACTTGCCTGGTGTTCGACCCTATGCACCCATTGTTGTCAGTGTAGGAGTAAGTAGCCGTATAAGTGCCAGGATCCAACGAAGTGGCATCAAATGCGTTTCCCGATATTTCTGAGCCAGACCAGTTTCCGCCAGCTGGTAATCCACCAGAGAGCGCAAGTATACTACCTACGAAAGTACTTGCAATGGAACCAGCATCGACTATTGGGTTCGGGTTCATATGAACAGATAGGATACCGTTCATATTTGAGACACAGGAATAGCTGTTGGTCGCCACTATTGAATAACCTCCTCCTGTTGTGAGGTTCGACCAGCTAATGGGGCTGTCGTTTCCTGCTTTGACAGGTCCTACATTTGCTCCATTTACCTTTAGTTGGTAATCTACTCCACTTTGAGATCCTGACAAAGTAATGGTGGATCCGGCAGTCCCTTCACAATAGCCACCCCCACCGCCAAGATTGTATATTTCAGGCAAGTCAACAATGGTGACGGTTTTAGATGCACTGAGTAATTTGGAGCAGTTAGTAGAGTAGTTGATAGCTGTGACCGTATAGGTGCCTTGAGCGATATATGAGCCAAAAGTTATAGAACCTCCAGTGCCATCTATCTGGGAATCTATAGGACTATCATTGAGCGTTAACTGATACCTAATTCCTGCCTCGCTACCAGCAAGTGTAATAGATGGTCCAACTGACACATCTGCACACAGATTTTCATCTCCATCGGTGAAAGCGTAATCCTGAGGCAAAGGATTAATAGTAACGTTGACCGATCCGGCCATGCTTTGCTGACATCCTGTAGCTGTGTAAACCCCATAGATGGTGTAGTTGCCTGATGCTGTCACATTCGTAAAACTAAGTGCCGATCCTGTTCCTGGTTCTGATGTCACGGTACTACCGTCTCTTTGTAAGTAATAGCTGACATTTAATTGGGAGCCGCTTAAGTTGATTGTCTTACCTAAATCTTCTTCACAATAATCTCCTCCGCCTGATACGGTATAGGTACTTGGGGTATTGTTTACTGTAACCGACACTGGCACTGAAGCGCTCCAGTAACCATCATTACTCTTGGCTCTGATATAGTAAGTTCCAGAACTTGAAGCTGAGTATGTTGTATTGGTATTGGTCTCACTATAGCTACTTGAGTTGGTACCTTGCCAGTACCAGGAAATGTGCCCAGGTGTAGTTAATCTTGTAAGGGTCTTGATTCCACATAAGTTTGACGAAACGATTGGCGTAGTTGGTACTGGAGTCAACGTATTGGTCTGTACATCATTAGAATCACCCGAATCTGTGTCAGATCCGTCCGCTCTGACTTTATAATAATAGGTAGTACCAGAGGTCAGATTATTCACCGTATGGCTTGTGCCAGTGATTATTTTACCGTTATAGTCTTGCTCGTATGTACTGAATGAACTGTTTTCAGAAACATACAAAAGGTAATTGGACACACCAGACACCACACTCCAACTTGCAACAAATGAAGTATTGCTCTGACCACTCGCACTGTTAGCTGAAGGGGTTGTTATCGAAGTATTCGCTGTGATTGAGCTTGAGTAACCTGAATCAGCATTTGGTCCGTCCGACTTAAGACGGTAGTAGTAGTTTTTGCCTGCTGCTAATCCGGTGACGGTGTGATTGCTGCCACTCACCACTTTACCATTGTAACCTGATAGATGACTGCTAAAGGAGCTACTCGTCGAAACATAAAGCTTATAGTTTGTAACACCGGAAACTGAATTCCAATTGGCTCGAAAACCTGTATTGGTACGGTTGCTCTCTCCTGTAGCGGTGGGAACGGAGATCGTGGTATTCGCTGTGATTGAGCCTGAGTAACCTGAATCTCCTTTCGTTCCAACAGATTTCAAACGGTAGTAATAGTTTTTACCTGCTGCTAATCCAGTGACTGTGTGATTGCTGCCACTCACCACTTTGCCATTGTAACCTGATAGATGACTGCTAAAGGAGCTACTCGTCGAAACATAAAGCTTATAGTTTGTAACACCGGAAACTGAATTCCAATTGGCTTGAAAACCCGTATTGGTACGGTTGCTCTCTTGTACTACTGAGGGTGATGTGATAATAGTACCTGCAGTAATCACATTGGAATTAGCTGATGTGTTGGCTCCAGCAACTCGCACACGATAATAATAATCTTTATTTGCCAACAGACCGGATATCACCTCGCTGGTGCTCATTATGGCCTTATTATTATAACCACTCAGATAACTACCAAACGAACTGCTAGTAGATACATCTAAGAAATACGGGAAAGAGGTAGAGCTTCCATTGCTATGACTCCAATTGGCTACAAATGAACTGGCCGTTGTGGATGTCTCCTCTAATGCAATAGGAATCTCCGTCAATGTGTACGGAGAAACTGACAAAGAGTTAGGCGAAGTGCCACTTGCATTCACTGCTCGCACACGACATGTGTAGTAGCTACCTTGGTCAAGTCCGGTAACGGATATACTTGTTCCTGTGACGGACTTATCATTGTAGGATGACAGTATTGCACCGAAGGTTCCGTCAGCGGAAACATCTACTCTGTAGGACGCGGCAGATGGCACGCTGTTCCAGCTGAGTGTAAACGAATTAACTGTAGAATTGGAGGTTGAAACTCCTGTCGGTGCGGCAGGAGAAGACCCTGCAGCTACAACGGTAACATTTAAACCTGCCATCTGGATACCATTATAACTCACCACCACCGAATAGTTACCAGTCTGCTGCCACAAAACAGTACACGTAGTAGAAGTCTGACTCGTTATAGAACCGCCACCCGAAGGCAAAAAGAAAAATGAGCTAGAAACACTACTGGCATTTAGTGTATATGTTTGACTCTGTCCCACTGCCACATTGGCTATACCTGTCACTGTACCCTGCGCTAAGGAGCTCGAAAACGAAAACAATGTAGCCGAGAGCAAAATGCCTATTAATGCGCTTCTACGTCTTTTTATCGTCTGTATCATTGCTCAATGCGCTTAAAGTGAAGGTCTTTTAGAATAGCATCGTCTGCATACTGACTCACGGTTCTTAGCACCAACCTATTTTCACTTAATTCTTCTATCTCATAGCTAACCTTTTCACCTCCACCAACTGTCATGGAAATTTTATTCCCTGATCTGGAATAGCTGCCCTCTAGCGAGCCTTCTTGAGCAGCCAGTAGCTTATAAATACCCTCATTGAGGAATATAAATTTTCTTTTATCGAAAAAAACCTCCGCTCTTTGCTTTGTGCTACTATCGAATTTTTCATACTTTATTTTTTGTTTGGAAGACATGCCTTGTACTGAAGCTTTATAATCTAACTCCCAGACGCCCAGCAGCAAGTCTTCTGATGATTGTGCATGTAGATCCCAACCTGTAAGTAAGAGGACAAAAAATGCCAGACAGGCTATTCCAGATTTATATTTAAAAAAACTTATGGGTTTCATACCTACTAAGGTATTTGCGATATTGATGTTATTCATTTTTATTGTCCTTTGTAATGATAATCGTGCTTACTGAGCAAATTGCCTTCAAAATCACGCACGTGCATCAAGCGACCAAAACTGTCGTATTCGTAATAAAAAGTCTTACCGTTGGGATCTGTTTGACTTGTGATCCCAATCAACGGGTCATAAGTATATGTAGTGATGAAGGCATTTTGAAGATTGGTATCATTTCTTAAATTTTCAAACAATACACGCAGCGCATCTTCGTCACAACCTTCACCCTCAAGGCATGTGTCATCGTCAGAATCAGAGGCAGCTTGAATAGCCGACACATGGCTTGTAACAAGAGAGTACGAGGCATTGTCAATCTTAGCCACAGGATAGGTCTTATCATACCCCCATATGTAAGAGGTGATAACGCCAGCTCGGCTTTTGATTTCCTCTACATTTCCAAGATCATCCCTCTTACTTACTTCACCTCCTACTTCCATTAGTCCAGTATTGATATTGAGTGACTCGAAGCGCTTAGGTAGAGGAATTAGACTGCCGTCAGCAATAGTTTCATTATAATAATTTATTCTACTTTTTTGAACGAGAGTTTGATCAACATATTTCTTGGTTTCCAGAGGAGAATTGGTAACATTTTTATCATCCATCAACTTGATGGCACTTTTCGACCATGCATCAAGCAAAGGTTCCGTCATGCTATCGATTAAACCTTGAATACCATCAGTTGTAAGAATGGAGAAGTTTATTGGATCAATCTCTTCCATACCGTCCAACAAATTGGAAAATTCTGTTTTCATAACCGATACTCCATCTGAATCTGTCGAACTCACCGAACTTAACTGTCCGAACTGATTATAAGTATAAGATTCTGTTGTGGTAATCGGTGCTTCAAGTGGTTCTCGGATTATTACTGTCTTAGAACCAATATTTTCAACATACGAATTCATAGGGTAATAAAGGAGTACAAAAGATCCCGCATCAATAGTAGGAAGGTTAGCATGATAGTATTCGGTCACATTAACTCCACTAAAAATCGAAGAATAATTCCATTCAGGTGTATATATCTCTTCTAATCTGGGTTCGCTTTCATCACCGACGTAAACTTCTCTTCCCGAAAGTGTGCCATGAGTAGGATGTGGATATTGTACGATTCCTGATAAGGTCAGCACAGGCTCAATACTATCAAACGCTTGTGCGGTAGATGTTTTAACCGGCACTTCTGAAAAAGGCACAATAGTATGGTTATAGACGGTCTTTCCCAGATGGTCTGAATCTACTACACTGTAGATCGTTTCTGTTACTCTAGAGTATCCTATATTGGAACCCAAGAGGGATTGACCTGGGCTAGAATGGAGTACCCAAGATTCAGTCAATTGTTTTCTACCAGCTGGCAGACCTACTACTTCAATATGTGAAACATGCTGGGACTGACTGACATATAATGGCTGTTGCATCAATACCCCAGAAGATTCGGTACTACCTTCCAACAAATAAGAATAATTTACTCTTCTTGACGAGTTATTAATTGCGGCTATTCTCATTCCTCCTCCAAAACTATTCTCAGGTAACACATCAACATCGTAGTTAATGTAATTAGCAGGATAGATGGTATGGTTTCCGAAATCGTGTGGCTCCCATATAAAGCTAGTGCCTCCGCCAGTAGGGTAGTTAATTCTATCCAATATCCATGCTCCCATGAAGTTAGGGTTAGGAGCTTTATTTGCTGTCCCTTTTAAGGCTAATTCAGGAGGCATATCATCATTTAAAAAAAAAGGTATGAGGGAAGGATCGTACCTGCTCGGAATCCCATTAGTTGGAATTTCTGGATAAAAGGAAATGTTGTCCGTCTCCCCATTATAGTACCCCCAATGGTCGACAGCATAGGAATTTTTAACTGGCAAACTTATAGTCTCGTTATATTCAAATTCATATTCTTCGCTTTCCTCATCAATGGAAGGGGAATTTATGGTAACACCATTTAGCTTAAGTCTTTTGTCAGCCCACCCTGATGCAAGCTCAGAATGAAGCGAATAGCTATTTAAAGCTGGCGTGGAGCTTGCATAGAAATAATCGTTGTTATCAAAATCTATTGTTCTTATCAGATTATTACTCGGTTTACTATAGATGTCAATCTTGCTTAATCTTTGTGCTTCTCCATAGACTCCAAAATCGCTCCTTGGCATTAAATCAAACTCAACTCTTTCTTTCTTGGTCTCTATAGAAGTCAGGTATTTTACCTCATGGAATATAATGTATGCCTCATCTGTAAGATTTGGGCTCATTCTTGTTCCTGGGACACCTGAATCTTTAAGAATACCGTTTGGCCAAAATAATCTTTCTGTATACGAACCCCGACTAGCGTGGCTGTAATACAGATGTTTCGGTGAATAATTAAAAACAATTTCTTCCCCATTCAATAATTCTATTTTGGTCAATAGAATCTCCAGAGTTGAAAAATGTAGAACCCCTTGCGAATCTTCATACAACGTCTGGGAATGATCATTGAAATAGTAAATATTCCCGATTCCATCTGTGATTTTAAAAGATTGGTTGATCCCACTGCCAACTGTACCTTCAAATTCTATCATCACTTCGGGGTTTGTAACTCGACCAACTGGTAATATGTGAGTACCTTCTTTTCCGTATGTGAATCTTGAAAGGTAATCTTTGACAAAAGACCCATTGGCTTCAGGAATGCTATAATTGTAAATATTGGGCATAGCCTGTTGTGACTTATTCAATTCACTCAACCAACTTCTCCACTCACTTCTTCCTCCGTTGAGCCCTTCTACATCCAATAAGCCCAATGCGAATTTCCTAAACAAGCTTTCTTTGAATAGATTATATCTTCTCCTCTTAGAGATACAGTTGTCAGAACAAAATTCGGATGGCATGAACTCTTCAATTCCATCTTCAATTTCTCCTTCTATGAGCCCGAATGTATTGTTATCCCCTAATTCATTATACTCTTTTTCAGGCGACAGGTATATACCTGCATTCGATTTGATGTTGCGAAATGCTGCATCATCCCATCTACCTCGAGTAAGATCCATAGCACCTGTTGACTCACCATAGGGCGACATGATTATCTTACCTCCCACAGTTAAATCCCAACCAAGTCCTACCCAAGTTGCTTCCTCAGAAACTTTAATTCCTGCTCCTTTATACCTCAATGTGATAGGAATATTGATTCCTCCTGCGCTAATGTTGTACAAAGGCACATTGACATCAGGCGTACCGGTAAAAGTCCCCACTGGAACCTCAGCAAACTGCTTAAATAGTGTCGCCTCCGGAGTATGAAACACTGGAGTCGGTAGCGGAGATTGTTCTTGCGCCAGCATTTGAGAATAAAACAGAATCGCGAAAAAAAAGAGTTTAACTCTATTGCTTATTTTCAAAGCCATACCCAATTTGGATAGAAAGTATGTACAAAATATTTTTCCTGAAATTGTCCTATTATCACTCATAATCTCTCCCCTTAAGTGTTGTATTCTTTGCAGAAATATGAAAATTGAGTCACTTTATATTTGACCAACATCATTTATTCTTTGTTTTTGTGTGTGTCCTGATCTCAAACCCAAACCTGAAAACCCATGGGCTGGAGTAAACACTGTTAGTATTATCATAAAGGAAATTATATTGAACGATCGCCTTTCCCTTAATTCCTTTTCCAAGTTTAAACAGCTTACCCAAACCAGCCATTGCCCCAGGAACTATACTTCGCTCTGCATTGTCTAGTAAAAGACTCTTTTGCGAGGAGTAAAGTCGCTCATACTCCGCATGCGCAAAAAAACTCTTATAAAACTGATAATCACTGAATAACCGTCCCCCATATGTGTCTGCGTGAAAAGCCTTAAGCCAACTTCTACCTCTCATAAACTCTCCTCTTACAATAGCTTCAGTCCCAAGAGACCATTTTTTATTGAACATAAAGGCCACAGAGGGAGCAAAATCCACTTCTATCGTGTTTCTTTGATTAATCCTAAGTGTACCTCCCCATTTGATTCGGTTTACGAGATTTTCTCCTTCCAAAGAGGATATTTTGACTCCAGTTTTTAAATTTTGACTGGATGGAAGTGTTGTGTACTTCTTTTTATATGTGGATAGGGACTCATGCGCTTCGGTGATTCGTGCGTTATTTTGTATTACTGTAGTTGGACCAAGTTCTTCGAAGTTAGCTTTGAGATTTTTTTTCGTCCGATAACGATTGAAATTGGACTGGTAAGTTTCTACTCTCTCTTGCTCGTCCCGCATTCGTTCTAATTGCGATAGAGAACCCAAGCTATTGAGCTCTACTCCCATGAGAGAAGAATTACTGGAGTATTTCTCCAATCGGGGTATAATTTTTGCCTCAAATAGGCTATCCTGACTTGCATGAGTTTGCATCAAGGAATCTACCTGAGTACTTGACAGGTCCTTTAGTTGAGATGAATCTAGTTGTTGAGATGAATAGTGTGGAGCATATAGGAACATTGCATGGTATGCAAAATCAGGCTCGTTGTACTTCCGAAACACATTGTTCAAAAACTTCTTTTTGTTTTCAACATATTGTTGAGCATACTCCTTTTTATTGATAGAGGTTAATGAATCCTTATTCTGCTTATATGTTTCTCCTAGCTGCCTTAGCTCAAGAAGTTGGTTTAGCTCGGGGTATCGAGAGTATTTTTGATAGCTACTGGCAATACTCTGTTGAATGATTCCCTTATTCAAAGAATCAAGTTGGAGAAGTTCCTTAGACGGCAAGCAATATTCAACACTATCTTCTAAATGTTTCTCATAAGCTTTTCTCTCCTTATCAATTTGCTTTGCTCGGTCTATCCATGGATTGGAAAAAGTCACAGATGTCTTGATCTGCGCAATGCCAGAGAAAACCAGCCCTAGTAGAGCTAATACTAGAATAAAAAACCTTGACAACTTAATAGGTAGGGAACGGTGAAAACTTAAATCGACAAATACACTTATCCCTTAAATATAACTACCTCCGTTATAAGTTGCAAACTCTCATTATGTGTTTAATGATTCTATTCCATAGGCAAAGCACGTTTAGTCTTATATTAACAAAATCACACCGTCATCAACTAAATCAGCAAAATAATCTGTCTTGAATATTGAAAGCTGTTTATAAATACTCTTGAGCATATTGATTACACTATTTTTACTTTGACATATTATTGATTTTAGAAAATGATATTTTAGCAAAATCACTTCATATAAAACGAATCGAATAACTTTATAAAACAATCTCAATTAAAGGCATTACCCCTTATTCTCTCTCAATTTTTTCAAACCATAAATCCCTCCTGCAGCAAGGAGTAAGCTCAACCCGCCATCTATCGGTGTAGCTGGTGGCGCGCCGGGACTCTGAGCCAGCAGAGTCAAACCTGTTGATACTAGGACTACTAAGATGACACTGGTTTTGGTAAGTATGCTTTTCATGACTTCAACATTTTAGTTAACTATAACTTTCTCAGTGAAAATCCCAGCGTCTGTTGTGACGGTTACTAGGTAAACGCCGATAGCAGGAACTTTCAATATCGTTTTCCCTTTAGAAAAGACTTGTTGATTAAGCACTTTCCCATCTATGGAAACAATTGCCAACTTGCCAGCTTGAGTAGCATCTAACCGAATGGACTGATCCACACCATAAACCTTGATAAAATCTCTTATATCATCAACAGAAGTGATTTCGTCGAAAGAAAGTGGTGCCAACGAAAGCACAAATCTGGAATCAAATGCGCCAACAGAAGTAGAAAACGAATAACTATCTTCTTGCATTAGATCGAAATAGGTGCCATTCTCCAGATCGTTTAGGTACAGAGGTACTTCCGATGAATATTCTGATCTCTGAATCCCAATGCTATGCTGACCTTCTTCTAACACCTCATATCCTAAAGGGATTTGCTTATCCTCATGGACTTGAGAAATCCAGCTTTCTGAAAGTCCCTGGATTGCAAATTTTTGACCTTCGATTAACGAATAAACCGAAAAACTGCTGTTGAATTTCGAAGCATCGAATTTCGAATCAAATCCATCTGTTGCTTCTGGATGAAAGCCGATCAATGTATTTCCTCCTATGTCACCATTCTCGCCTTCTATACTGATCCAGTACTTTTCTATTTCCTCCTCTTGCTTTCTGTAAAAAGATGCATCATCATTTCCGTCGTGAGTTTTCATCATGTGATTAAACGATACATTTCCAGATGCATTGGCTTTCACAAAAAAGCCTTGAGCAACGTTGATAGTACCATCCCAATCCGCCAAGCGTCCTCCTCTACTATCTGTATTTCCCAATGCATTGATGGTAATATAATCTGCACTTCCATCTCCACCACCAGCATCCGAAGCAAAATCATCCCAAATCCATATAGTCTCCTCCGCTAATGCGGATGAATTGGTATTGGCAAACTGCGAAAAAGATATTGGACTTGTATATGGGTTTGACACTAAATTGAACCCTTCATAATCATCTTCACCGGTTGGGTGATCCGTCTTTGTCACAGCAACCATCAAGTTTGTTGGATTGGGTTCTCCGGAAAAAATAATGGTTCCATTTTCGTCTCCTGTGAAAGCGCTAAAATATCCTTTGCCCTCCTGCATCAGACTGCCAGAAGGACTCACAAATCTATCTAAACCATCGGTCGAAAATTCCTGAGTTTCATCATATCCAAAAATCCAATCTTGGGCTTCACTTCCTAGACTGAAGAAACCTGTATTTAAAACTGGAGTACCGACAATGCTATATTTACCGGTATTGGAATCAAACGTGGTATTTCTGTAAACAGTAACATCTCCCAATACATCAGCAACAGGTTTGATGATAAGAGAAGCTCCGGATTCTAAAGTCAAATTCCCATTGACATTATAATCAACGTCAACATCCAAAGTAGATTCATCAATCAGTGTCAAATTATTGTTTGAAGTGATTTCCAGGTTTTCTACTACTACTGATCCATTCACTTCAACAAAACCGCCTGCTCCATCTAAAACTAAGGCAGATGCCGAGATTTCTGAGTCTGTAATCAGGTCAAGCTGAGTAGAAGTAGGAAATGAAAGTGTACTTCCTTCTGCATCTACTGCTCCTTCGTTATTTAGTGAAATATCTTGCATCACAAGATGTGTTCCTGAGCTAATCACCAGATTTGCGCCACTTTTGATTACCATCTGCTGAGCTGCCAAAGGAAGCGCAGATAAGAATAGAAGTATTGTAGTTATTCTAATCATAATTCTCATCGTTATAGGTCAATTGACATTTTGAATTCCGTCTTCTCAGAGATGACATAGCTTCTCCCATTTTCGGTAGCTACTTTCACTATATTTTGTTGGTTGGATGTCTTGGAGAAACAATAGATTTCTAAATCCAATATACTGGCATCCGCAGGCATATCTCCAAGTTCAAAAAGCAAATCGGTTTGATGACCTCCTAACCTTACAGCGGCACCTCCAAGAGGAAAAGCATACTTATCGTCAGCAACCAAACAGATATTTTCCTGAAAATATTGAACCACCAATTCGTTGTACTCTTTTTTGGAAATATTGCTAAAATCAACTTCAGGAAAATACTGAGGAAGGTTTTTGTTTAAAGAAGATTGTGCCGCGTTCACCTTCATCACCCATAGTCCGTTTGACTTATGAATCGAGTAAGTGGTGATAAAGTGCGTGTGGCTGTAAACCAAAAGAGGCACCAGAACAACAAGTAATACTGCAGATATCTTTTTCATATCATGGAGTGTTTACAGTCATGGTCATATTCCCCGTCACCGCTGCGCCTTTTAGACAAGGAGGTAAATTGGGAGCTTCTGTAGCAGAAGCATGGTAGTGATAGACTCCCTCTGGATAGTCTGTAGTCGCCGCAATATGCCCCCAGCATTCATCCAAACCAGTTGGGGTAGACCCATCGCTTTCACTTGATGAATAAATTGGGTAACCGTCCTTGGCAAAACCCACCAAAGCGGTAGCTGACTGACCAATATTGGTACATGTGAAATCACCAATGGACTTGTCAGCCAAAACTGTATTCATCGCTTCAGCCACAAAATGCCAATGATAGTACCCCGCAGGGTCTTGATGTCCGCCGCAAGGATCAAGTGATGGCAAAAGTGCCACATCTGCCACGCCACCACCAGGCCCTCCTCCAACTGCTGATGGAGGATCACTATTTTCAGGTACACCATCCATGGATAAACCAACAAGCTCTACCGACTCAAGCGTATTAACAACAGATAAATTAACTGGGCTTGCAGGAATCAAAAAAGTAAGTGTAATATCAGTATCTGCAGTTCCTTCCAAACAATAAGACAGTCCTGATTCTATACCTCCGCCGGATCCTGGATCGTTGATATTGATATTACCACTTGCATCTACTATATCATATCCATCACTTTCCATCTGAGTCCATAGGCTTGCCTTCAACACGCTGAGTTCGTTGTATATTCCAAGACCACCTACATTCGAATCTGTTGCCGGACAAAATGGACCGGTGCTAACCGGTGTGCTTTGAAATTCGAGCTGATAGCAGGTAGTCATGGTGCCATCCTCCAACTCACAATTAACTATGCTAGAACTAAGCAATGAGGTGCCATTGAAAAAATCTACGATTGTAGAAGGGTTCATTCCTCCTCCTGTACCTCCGTATGGGTTAGATTCTGCCGTTCCCAATGTGATCTCTGACCAGCCTCCAGATACATAAATAAAAAGTTTACTTTCTGAAGTATCAAAGTACAACTGGCCTGCATATGGATTTTCCGGAACATCATCTGCAGATGACCCAACCGCTGAAATATCCATCATTTGCCAAACAGTACCATTGAAAAACCAGAGTGCCTGAAAGTTGGTATCAAAAACGATTAAGCCTTCTGCCGGTGATGAAATAGCTTCTCGATCCGATGTAGCCATTCTTGGGGCAAGAAATCCTTTCGTTGTTGATTTCAAATCCAATATGGCTGAAGCATCTGGATCACTATTATCTTCATTGATCCCAACATTTTGGGCCTGAGCTATCATGCCCGCCATTAGACAAAATGCCAGAAGTAGGTTTTGTATTTTTTTTGCTTTCATCATCAAATATTTTATTAGTAGTTGACTGTTATTTCTGTTCTTTCTCGACTTTGCCTGAATGATCTCACTCTATCATGCAGGTTAAAAATCATGACATTTTCATGTCCGTTTACTCTTTCGATCAGATATGTATTTGTTGCTTCTATCGTAGCAGGAACACTTGTATGAGCTTCTAATGAAATTGAGATAATTACAAAGTGATCTGTCACTTTGTAATCAAGTACCTTTTGTTTTACTTGTCTCTTATCAAAGGTGATACTCAAGTGTTCGTCTGTATAGTATTGAAGGGTTTGAACGCATTGGTCAGCATCGAGTGCCTGAAATATCTGAGTCCCGTCCGCTTTTATCTCACACATCAATTGGCCAGACTCTAGATAAATATTGAAGGAAGCGACTTTTATATCATGCGCCTGAAGGTGATTGAATACACACAAAAAGGCTACTATAATAATCCCTTTTCCGAGCATATTCATACTAGTTTCCGATGTTAAAATCTTCACTCGGAGTACCTACCATACAGTTTGGTATTTTGGGGAAATCGGAGGTAATCACATAGTAATATGTCCCCGCTGGGTATTCTGGAGTCACACCAGTCCGTCCGTTGCATTCATCCAGATCTCCTAACCCGTCTACATATTCATAATCCTGAATATAGGTGCCGTCGTAATCTCCATCAGGGTAATCTTCTCCTGCAGTACCTGTGCCTGTTCTTGAACCGGATTTTAGTTGATAGCTAGAAGTCAGTTCTTTGATAGCTGTTGCCGCATCATTGGCTGCCGTATATCCATACTTGTAGTAGATAGGAAACCCGTCTGCCGCCCATCCATATAAGGCAGAGTGCTTGCTTCCATCTTCGTCTGCTGCCAAGAGGCTTACATCTCCATGATAATGGTACACTCCCTGAGAAGTAACATGTCCGCCATAGGCATCCAAATCAGTATCGCCTTCATTGATAACCGCCGCTTGCCACTCCCAGTTTTCCTCAGCAGTAGTGGGGTTGGACCATGGTTTTAATCCCATAGGATTGTAACCGATCCCGTTTGAGGCTATTCCAAACTTGTAGAAATTTTGATTCATTGGAGTAGGGCCACCCGACTCATTAAAGACATAAGTCACGCTTCCGGCTACAGTGGGTGTGTAGTCAATTTCAACTGTTCTTTGAGTTGCTAAAAATTCTTCACCAGACGGCCCTTCGTAGTTAGGGAAGTTTCCTGTCACATGATTCGGAACCTGATTGGAAGAAATGGTCAAAAGATTTCCACTTATTGACAAGCATATTTCTGATTCCGTCTCGCTATCTGTGGAACAAGCAGTTGTAGTAGCCGACTGTACAGCTTGATCATTATCATAAACTCGAGAACCTGAATATGGAACAATTTTGAAATAGTAGGCTTTCTCTTCCTCGAGCAGGGTAATCGTAGTACTTGTTGAACTGGTACCATCAAAAACAACTTGTTGTCCATTGCTGGCATACGTAGCACTTGCATCAGCCGACTCCCCATCAACAAGGGAGGTGAAGCTATTGGTGCTGTTTGCTAAAACAACATAGCCATCTATGCCAGCCTCTTCATTCCAAGAGGCTATTTCGACTGCATTTCCTGTTATACTTCCGAAAACGAGTGTAGTGGTGGCTGAACCTCCTCCTCCTGAATAGGGGGAGCTAGATGGTGTTCCAGCTGTGATTGGTGCCCAGCCAGAGCCTGTGTAGATGTAAAGTGTCTCCGATACTTCATCAAAATATCGCTGACCTGCAACAGGGTTAGTAGGAACATCAGCGGATTCAGAGCCAGACGCAGTGTAGCTGAAGCTTTGCCATCCTGCTCCATCATACAGCATATAGTGAAGTAAATCTGTATCATATACAATCAAGCCCTCAGCCGGTGAGGAAATATTCATCCGCTCGGTAGTATTCATTCGGGGAGCAAGAAACCCTGCACTTGTAGATTTCAAATCTAAAATCGCTGAAGCGTCTGGCTCGCTACCGTCAGCATTGATACTTGCACTTTGAGCAAAGACTAGATTTCCAGCAAACAAGCAGCTTAGTAGAAAAGTACTTTTAAAGATTGTCTTCTTCATCTGATTTGGTCTGATTGAGATTGTTTCCAGATGTATGACGGGGAGATGTGAGATGACCCTACTTTCAAGAAAGGACTAAATTGAATGCCTCATTTATGCCATGCAACCTATGATAGGTTTTTGGCATCATACCTCTAAACCAAAAAGCTGTCTCATGAAAGCTCCATTTCTCGCAACACTTATTATTCCTTTATGCATTTCATGTAGTTATTGGGATTCAGAATCAGGAAGCCTATCTTCAGAACTGTCCGATATCTCGGAGCGGTTAAACCCAACACAAACTTTCAAAATCCTTCCCATCAAGGACACCCTGCTTGCAGGAAATCTTGGTACGAAAATATTTATAAAAGCAAATTCTTTGATAATGGAAGATGGAGAACCTGCGACTGGATCCGTTACAGTCAAACTGAAAGAAGTCTATTCTATTTCAGACATGATTCTAAACGGACTATCAACAACCTCAGACGGAAAGCTTCTTACTACATCTGGAATGATCAATCTGGCAGCTACATCAAAGGGTGAAAACCTTAAGCTTAACCATGAACTTCCAATCAAAATTCAATTTAAAAAAGTGGCTGATGCGCCTTCCATGCGTACCTATCTGGCAATAGAAGATTCCGTAGGGATTGATTGGCAACTGGATAAAAAGAACATCAATGATACCGTTAGATTTGTGACAACAAAACAATACGTCCGTACTTTAAGTGATGAAGGTGACGAAGTAGGTGTTTTAAAGGTCGAATATGGTATTGTAGCGAAAGATACTTTTGAATTGGCAAGGTATTTTGTTAGATCACTATGGAGTGATCGAAGTATAGAATTAGATTCAGCTGTAATTGATAATCACCTATCCCACTACGAAATCCATTCAACTCAACTTAACTGGATCAATTGTGATTACTTTATTCCAAATGACGCTAACATCACCATATTTGTAGAAAAGCTTGATGACTCAGAAACACAAACTTTTCTCATCTTCTCAGGCTTAAATGCTATTATGCGTTCATGGGAGTATGATAATATAAGTACTACTTTTAAAAATATTCCGCTTGGATCAGAAGCTACAATTCTAAGCATTGCAAAAACGGAAACAGGTCATTTCTTCTTTATGCAAAAGAGGAACTTATCGGAGGATCTTGAAGAGATTGTTCCTAAATACAAGAAAATGAGTATTGATAAAATTTCTGACCAATTAAAAAAGTTAGATATCAATTTAGAATAACGCAAACATTCCCGACAGGTCAATAAAAAAGCGATCCCCTCCCAAGAATCGCTTCGAAATAATGACTTATAATTTTCGCTTACAGCTTTACTTTCTGCTGTCTCCCAGCTTTTTCAAGGCGTAAACTCCTCCTGCTGCCAGTAACAAAGACAATCCTCCGTCTATAGGTGTGGCTGGTGGTGGTCCCTGAGCTAAAAGGGTGATTGGTAAAAAAGTAAGAATAATTGACATGTACTTGACCTTGCTCATAGTTGTATTGTTTATGCTTCAGTCATTCACAACTGTTTAGACTGATCCTAAAACAAGTTTAGAGTGACCATAGAATTAGTTTTTTGGTTAGTGAATTATGATTTTTTGTTTACTGATTTCCCCTTCGGTTTCTATCAGAATGATGTAAATCCCTGAAGTATCTGGTTTATCTAAGTGCATATCTGATCCATTGATATGCATATTCACATTGATTGCTTTACCCAGTAAATCCAGCAGTTTGACCTGTCCGATTTCAGAGGATTGAGGGTTGCGAATAACTATGAAACCCTCTTTCACAAAAACCACAAAAGAAGGTTTATCTTGAATATTGAGCACTTCATTCTTTCTAAGAATGAGTGAATAACCCAATTGATTTTTACCTCCAGAAATGTTTAACTCAATTGATTGATTATTGAGATTGTGCTCCTCACCAAAAGGATTTTGGATCAAAACAGAATATTGATCTGGCAGATTTAAGGTCTCAAGCTCGAAACTCGTCCTTCCTCCGACTTCATGATCCAGACTCAGCGGTATCATCATTTCATCTTCTAACGGCAATCCCTGAATAGCTAATAATTCACCATTCAGGACAGAAGAAATATTAAATGCTGATCGGCTTTTGAGTTTTACCGCGTCATATAGCCTATCCATTTCTGTAGTGGCATCTTCTGGAAATCCGATCAGTGTTTCACTATAGCTTCCTTCATCGGTGCTCATCATAAACTTCACAGAAGGGGTTTCAACCTTTCTAAAAAAATTAGCATCTGCATTATTCGAAACAGATCGCATATCCATAGTGAATTGTAGTTCCCCACTTTGACCGTCACCCACTTGAACAAAAAACCCTTGCATGGAACTGATGTATCCGTTGAAATGCCCTCCATTAGGTCCACCTACAGATCCCAAAGTGTTTACTGTGAGATAGTCTCCATTATTTCCCCTTCCTGTGTCACTTCCAGGGTCGTCCCAAAGTGCTATTGATCCCTGAATTTGATCGTTCGTAGCTAAAAATTCATTGATATTGATTGAAGCAGGGTACGGATTACTCACAAGATGCCATCCCCAATTTTCAGAACCAGTTGTCGCATCTTCGGTTCTGCCCAAATTCAAGGTCACATCTCCGTCAGTCGGAATACCTGATATGGTAATGGTTTGCTGACCAGCTGCAGCATAGCCTTTTCCTGATGAGAGTGCCACATTTTGATTGGCGATCCATCTATTAATCCCATCTTCCGTCTCTTCATTGTAAGCGATAGATTCATCATAGGAATAGACAATTGGACCCAATAAATCGGTCGTATTTACGATATCATCAAATACCGGGCTGCCAACCATAGAATAGCGATTATCAGCATATCTTGTTTCTTTTATGAAAGTAACTGGATTGCCTGAGTAGCCACCTTCATTTGTAAGGATAGAAGCTCCTGATTTCACAATGATGGTTCCCATGTTTTCAATATTTCCATTGATCTCCAGATAGGTACCAGGGTCAATTATCAAGGTGACTCCCGCATCTACTTTAAGTCCATCCATATCAAACTCACCATTCACACCGGTAGAATAATCAACCATCAAAATGGCAAGATCATTTGTAGAGGGGCCTGTTGTATTTGACCAGCCTATCACCTCCCAACCAATGCCTTCTTTTATGGTAAGGTCAAGATTGACTAAACTATCACAGCCAGATTGGTTTGTGAAAGTGGCATTATATGTACCACTTGCAGTTAGTGTATTGCTATCAAATTCAAAACTTGAAAATGCGGATTCAGTTACACTATTGGTTTCACTTTCATTGATTATTATATTTAGCGTTACCAGGCTGTCACATCCTAGGGTGTTGGTAAAAGCACCATGATAAGTTCCTGATTCTGTGATTACCTGATTATCAAAAAAGTAATCATCGCACTCAGTTAATTCAATGACTTCTGCGGTGCTGTTGTTCTCCTCAACTCCTAAAAGTCGTCCTGTATAAGGCCCCTCTGGAGTGCCTTTAAGCTCATCTAAAAACCTAAAATAATACTGTAAATCAGCGGCTATAAACAATAAATGTTGTGGATTGGTAGTTGTGGTATGTTCCAAAGTAAGGTTGTTGCAATCAGCTCCCTGATATACTTCTAGCACTATTCCATGATCGAACGCCGCACCCGCAGCTAGTGAAATATCATACTCTCCAGCTTCTGGAGAAGTCCATACAAACCATTGTTCAGCTCCTCTAAGATCTACTTCAAAATCACCTAGGCAATTGATTGTTTGTGCTACATCACAGCTCGTTCCTTCCAATCCTTCGCGGAAATAGAAAACAACATCAAACAATTGATCTACCTGATTTTCGGCAGGTTCATTAGGATCAATCCCTATCTCCAAGCCTAATACATCTCCTTCAAAAACGGGCATTTCCATATCAAAGTGACCATCACAGTCATCTATGGTTCCAGAAATCTGAACCGCACAACCACTATCAAAATAGGCTTGTATATAATGATCACTATCTGAATCATTTGCACGGCAGGAAGAAACAGCCATATAGCCATTCGCTGGCACAGTAAATTCATAGTAATCTGCCCCATTAGAGCCATCAATTACGAGCGTGTCCAATACAGACTCTCCTGCAAATTCAATCACGAATGGATCGGTACAATCAACTCCTGATCCATTATTGAGTGTTACCTGGGCTACTTCTGATGTGAGTTCGCAATTTCCATTAGTGAGCTGCGCATAGTAGCTTCCATTGACAGTCGGCTTAAAGCGAGAGTAAATAGCCCCGTCTACTTCAAGGTCAGCAGCTGCATCAAACCATTGATACGTTCCTGTTCCATCGCTCGCAACGAGCATTACACCATTACTAAAAACATCTTTGATCTCCACTTCAAGAGTCTCCATTGGGGTTACTCCCTGCTCTACTATTTGTAGGAGCAATGGATCATTTTCTGTGGTGACATAACCATAATTTTGAAATAGAAAAAAGTAATCTTCTCCTTCGGTGGCTGAGAATTGCACATTTTCATCAAAGACAAACTCGTCCTCGGGATCATTGTTGGCAATGCTATTTACTCCACATTGACTCTTTACTTCCATTAAAATGTCAATTCCTCCGGCATCTACTGGTTGTTCATGATCAGGGGGTAGACCAAGTTCGAAAGTGCCTGTTGAAGGAGCAATCCACTTAAACCATTGAGGGACACGTCTGAATTCCGTTTCAAATTCACCTAGGCAATCAACTGAAATAGCTGTAGCGCAATTGTATCCCTGATATCCAGCACTGTAGAAAAAGGCAGGCGTGATTATATCAATTGTTGCTCCATTGGAATAGTCCATATCCCACTCAAATAGGTATTTTTCTCCCGCCAATACCGGGCTTTTCCACTCTACATTGCCAACGCACTCTAAAGTAGTTGTTACAGTGGTCAAAAGATTATCACAGCTCTCTAGGTAAACGTTAATAAATTCATCCTTACTGAAAGTAGTCTGACAGCTCGAAAAACTAATAAATCCGTCTTGCGGAACGGTAAATTCAAAAAAGTCTGATCCATCGGAGGCGTCAGCAAATACGGTATCCAATACAATATCGACCGACTCAATTACAAACGGGTTCTCACAGCTTCCGTATTGATTCAATTTTAATACGAAAGCATCTATTGAACCGTCAGAAGTAAAATTCGCTTCATTACTGCCTGGATTTAGATCAGAAGTAGCTTCAAACTCTCCAGTGATATATTGAATATCCTCACTATCTATTACAATAGATGTTGGGTGTTGATCGCCTGACCCTTGTAGTGTTTTTACATTACCGAAAGAACCATCTTCTAGATTGAGATTCAAAATAAAGCCATCAAAATTACCACTAGAACTGGCGGTAAATGATTCTGCAGAAGGATCAAAGTCCGCCGTTACTTCAAATTCTCCAATCACTGCTACATTCGTACTACCTATTGCTAGACCAGTACTTTCTATTTCGCTATCGCTTGTAATGCCTTTTGCCCAGACCAGATTCATTGACTCATCTAGTTTTACTACATAGAATCCAGCCCAATTGGGTGCTGGAAGGTTAAACACTCCTGCTCCTGGGTCAAAATCAGCAGTGGCACCATAATAACCCGTCAAGTAAATATTGTTATTTGCATCAACAGATAAGCCCGAAGGTTCATTGGTCGCATTCTCATCTTCAAAATTACCTGCCCATACAAAATTCCCATCTGCATCGAGCTTGAGGAAAAAAGTGAGTAGATCATCAAGCGGATTGGTCAAGACAAATGAATCTTCCCCTGGATCAGCATCCATCGAAACATAATAATCTCCAGCGATGATTACATTGTCATCCTTATCAATGCTCAGATGTTTTGGAGATTCTCCGCTATCCTCATCTGAAGAACCTATAGACTTAGCCCAAACTAAGTCCCCGTTTGAAGTCAGCTTAACAATGAAAACATCACCACCTCCTTGCTGCACAAGAATTTCTTGATCGGGACCAGGATCAAAATCTTCATTGGCTTGAAAAATTCCAGTCAAAACAGGTAGACCTTGAGAGTCAACCTCAAGTGCCTTCCCTTCTGTTCTATCATTTTCTCCAAAACTTTTTACCCAAAGGAAATCCCCATTGCTTGTGAGTTTTAGTAGAAATGCCTTTTCTTGATTAACTGCACTCACTAGCCCTGAAACACCACCCTCATTAAAGTCTGTATTGGCCCTTACAAAGCCAGTTAAAAAGACATCTCCCGCGTCGTTGACAGCAAGAGAGAACCCCTTATCAATATTGCTTGAGCCGTAACTTTTAGCCCAAAGCAAATTTCCTGAGTCATCAAGCTTAACAAGAAATATATCAGCCCCCCCATTAGATACGTGATTCATCACACCAGCTCCAGGGTCTAAATCTACGGTTCCATTAAAATATCCTGTGACATAGCTGTTACCATCACCATCCAGTTTAATCTCGGTGATGAAATCGCTGGATGCTCCACCAAACTGGGATGCCCACTCAAAGTTTTCTGTTTCTTGAGCGATAGTGATAAAAGGAGTCAATAATGTAAATAGCAAAGCAGTTCGTGTCATTTGTAATAGTTTATGATTCAAAAATCGAGTTAGCTTTTGAATGAGGGTAGGGTTATCCAAAGGCGTTATGCAAACGTATAAGCCGCATCCACTTTTAGCGCAATTCTAAAAGTGACAAAAGTGTAGCAAGGCTATTTTTTCAATGAAAAGGAAAATAAAAAGGAAGGATCAGTAATTCAGGAGAAAAGCAGAAAGTGCTTTGTTGGAATCTAAAGACAACTTTTTTCTCAACCTTGCTTTAGAAACATTGACTGAATTCTCTGTTGAGTTTTTTAAGGAAGCTATTTCTTTATTGGATAGACTTAACTTCAAATAGGCGCACAATTCTCTTTCAGCCTTAGTCAAATCAGGAAACTCGCTCAATAGACGATCGTAGAATTCTGCATTTATTTCGGCTATGTTTTGATGAATCAGTGTTTGCCTACTTATTAAATCCTGATGAGAATTCAAATCCGTAATTACTTTGCTCAGGTTCTTTTTTATGTTGTCAGAGCTTGCTACTTCCTTTAGCTGGTTGGTAAGGTTTTGAGTCAAATCATCTCTAGCTGAAGAACTAGCCAGAATCATTTCAAGGTCTTTTTGCTTAAGTAAAATTTCCTTTTCATGTTTTTCCTTCTCAAGCTTCAACAATGATGCAGACTGCTCTTTTATCGTGAATTGATATCCGATCATTAATCGATCATAATACATCATGACCAACAGCACAATAAATAGCATGAAGATAATAGCTAAGTACTCAATCTCACTGAATGGTAGATTTTTCAGCTGATAAAAATTGGTGACGATAAAAAGAGCAAGAGATATTACAATTAGAAAAATTTTCTTCTTTTTCCCTTTTATGAGGATAACAAAAGAGAAAGCCATTGCTAAATAGCCATATGGTGCTCCTGTTTGAGCTTTTGCCATGTAAATGGTATAGAATATAGATACCATTGAAACGATAGTGCCTACAACTACAGCCAGTTGATTTTGACCATTTCTATTTAAAACCAGCGCAATAAGAAAAGAAATCAAAACTGTTGCCACAGCATACGTTTCCCTTGTATTCCCTTCCAAATGTGTTATTAGCAAAATAGGTGGAATGGCAATACTTACTAGTCCCCAACCTACTAAGTTGAATATTCGAACTCTTCGCTTATCACTATCATCTGTATAATGTTCCTCTCCCTTGGCAAGAAGCTTTCCTATAATTGCTTTCACATGGAAAAGGTAGAAAGACAGTTTTAAAATAAAAAAAGCGACCCTCTTTCGAGAGCCGCTCTTTAAATCGCCATACTACCCTAAAACAGGTTTGACAAACCTCTATTTTCTACTTTCTTTTAGTTTTTTGAGTCCGTAAACTCCTCCTGCTGCAAGCAGTAGGCTCAGCCCCCCGTCGATAGGAGTGGCTGGCGGTGCGCCTGGCCCTTGTGCAAGTAGTGGAATAACTGTCACTGAAAGTATTGTCATTAAAGCGGTTGTTTTTATGATTATGTTTTTCATGGTTTCTATTTTTTATTCTCCTCCATGGAGGAGTTAGAGGTGGGTTTAAATACTGTAGAACCCACCCCCAACCCCTCCCATGAGGGGAGTTCTTATTTCAAAATAATTTTCTTCGTTTCGATTCCATCTGACACCAAATAGATACCATTTGGCAAATAGCTCAGGTCTATTTCATTTGAGTCAGACACTGATGTCTTTAAGACCAATGAGCCGGACAGGTTGTATAGCAGAAAGGTCTTGGAAAATGAATCGGAACTCCTAATGTGAAGCACTTTATCATATGCATATATTCCTGACTTTTGCTCATGGACCGCCAAAACTGATGATGTCACAAGCAGGCTAAACCTATCCTCTGTTTGACCTTCACTTGCTGAAAAAGCATAAGCTTCATTTGTAAGACTTATTGTCTCACCGGTTAAGTGGTCTCGGAGATAAACTGATTCTGATCCGAATCCTTTGGATCCTACTTCAAGACTATAATTCCCAGCTTCTGCTAAATTCATCCCGAGAGGTATTTCTTCTTTTTGACTTGAAAAACCCTGAATAGCTAACTTCTGACCTGCTTTCCGGGAATAGACAGCATAATCTGAGTTTGCATTAAAAAGCAGCGCATCAAAGCCACTTGCCAGCTTCTCATCCGAAATGCCTACTACCTGACCAGCAATCGTCTGTTTGAATAAGCCTTGATCATTTGTAAGGTTGATTCGAATTGTGGGAATATCATTTTCTGTCTTTCGGAAGAAATTATCATCTCCGTTGTTGCCCGAGACGCGCATCGACTCTGTGAAGGTGATCGCTCCGCTGGTGCTCGCCAACTGAACAAAAAATCCCTGAGCAGAACCAATATGATCATTAAATCTGGATTGATTGTCTGGGCCATTGGTATCTGTTGCTCCGATTTTGTTGGCGACTATGTAATCACTATTCGAACCTCTTCCTGTATCTGAACCGTTATCATCCCAGATATAGACTGCTCCGGTTGTATTGGTGTTCGCATCTAAGAAATCATCGATAAAAATGGCTGCAGAATAAGGATTAGCGACCAAGTGCCACCCATCATTTGCATAGCTTCCAGCATAGGTAATGGTTCCCGTATTTGGCACCCCTACAAATTCAATCAACTGCTGATTAGCTTGCGTATATCCTCTACCGGGAACCAATTGATCGGTCGGGCCTGCTGCAAGCCATCTAGAGAGATCATCGGTTAGAGCGGACATGCTTTCATCATAGGTATAGACATTTGACCCTATGTCCGAGACTCTGACATCAGAGATTTGCGTAACTGGCGAACCGACGAAGCTGTATCTACCGTCTGAATAGCGTGTATTTCTTTGAATAATGGCACGATTTCCCGTTACAGTATTTCCTTCATAGGTGATCAAAGATGACCCAGACTCCACAATCAAACTTCCATTGTTAGTTATCCCTCCATTTACGGTCACTATTGCATTCCCATCAACAGTGAGCGTCCTTCCGGAATTGATAGTCAAATTCTTGCAAACAAGCGAACCATGCAATGAAGTGTTATAAGTACCCGAAAATAGAATCACATTGTCTGCTGACGTAGGTGTTGTAGAAGGTATCCAGTTTGATCCATTCCATATGATCGCTGGTAACACCTCGATCTCAAACTGAGCATTTCCAAATCCTTCAGTTCCTCCATCAAATGCTCGAAACGATATGGAGGCAGTTCCGGCACTGGTGGATGGTGGCGTACCACTTATTTTAAAGGTTATAGGATCAAAAGTGGCCCATGCAGAAGCGGTTCCGAGCAAAATGCTATATGTAAGTGGGTCTCCATCCGGGTCTTCAAAGACATTCGATGGTATCGAATATTCAAAATAAGAACCTGCATCTGCCGTTTGATTAGGTATTTGATTGACAATGGTAGGTTTGACATTCACATCAGCTACAGTAATGTCAAATAGCACACTGATGCTCTTGTTTCCAGAGTCAGTAGTAGTCAATTTATAAGTAATCGTACCCGTATCCTTCTGATCTGGTGTTCCTGTAAGGCCAAGATTAGTAGAGATGATAGATAGCCAATCAACTGGTGTGTCATCGGGGTAGGTTACCGTATAAGTCATACCGGGTCCATCTTCCTCATCCAAGAAAGGTTTAGCCCCAAAATTATGACTATAAACCACCCCTTGTGTTCCCGTAGAAACAGTTAATGATCCTCCTAAACTAGGGTTAAAATAGGGTGGATCATTGAACTCAATGACTGTGATTGTAAAATCATCATAAACTGAAAGTGGCCCATCACTTGCTGTGACTCTAACCAACACTGTTCCTATATCGTGAATAATTGGTGAGCCGAAAAATGTTCTTGTAGAAGCATCAAAACTCAACCATGCAGGAAGAGGTAACCCGTTTTGCATCGTGGCTGTATAGGTAAGAATGTCATCCTCCGGATCATTAAAGGTACTTTCAGGAAACTGATAGTTGAAGTTGTGATCCTCCAAAGCTTGTTGATCAGGTATTGGTTCTTTAAGGTTGGGTGCGGTATTTTGTGCACTTGCAGTCAACCCCATCCAGCTGCTTAATGCCGGGGACATCAGTAGTAGACAAATAACTAGTTTAAGTTTTTTCATAGCGAATAGAAAAATTTAGGATTTAAATAATTATTAATAACCTGAGCTCGACTTATAATTACATAAAAAAACGTCATTCCGAGATTTAGGGAAGGATGGCGGGAGAGAAAGCCGAAGGAATCTTTGAGATCATGGGACTATCACGTCTTTTTATCAAAATTTTAAAGCTAAAAGACTCATAGTGACGGTTAAAGGTTTTTAAGTGACACTTAATAATCGAGTTCAGGTTAATAATACTATTCGAAGATATGAGAGACGCGGGTGATCACTTAACACCAATCGCCCAAAGAGTATAAGGGATGTAACAACTGCATTTGAAACAGCTCAGAGGAGATTTTAAGCGTAAAAATTTACAAAAATGACTGCTGCTAAGAAAACTGAGAAGGCGTTTTCCCAAACTTCTCTTTGAAGCATTTAGCAAAATAAGAGAGATTGCCAAAGCCAGATTGATAAGCTACCTCTGAGACATTGACTCCCTCATTCTTCAGCAGTTGTGCTGCTCTCTGGAGCCTCTGATCTCTAATAAATTCGCTCGCAGAACAATTGACAAGTGCCTTGAGCTTTCTATGAAGTTGCATTCGGCTCATGCCTATCTCTTTTTGAAACTGCTCTACCGTAAAATCAAAATTAGGAATATTGTACTCTACGATTTGTTGAGCTTTTAAAATAAAAGCTTCATCAGGATTGCTAACCTCAACTTCAGAAGGTTCCAACGTTATCATTTTTGAGTAGCGTTTACGAAGCTGATTGCGTTGAGTAAGTAGGTTTTCGATCCGAACTTTGAATTCTGCCTCTTCAAATGGTTTAACCAGATAGTCATCGGCTCCTGTTTTAAGCCCTTCCAATTTGCTCTCAAAGCCAGCCTTGGCAGTCAGTAAGATCACTGGCACATGACTCGTCAATTCATCAGACTTGATTTTGGAACAGAACTCCATGCCATCCATACCCGGCATCATCACATCAGAAACAATCAAATCCGGCACATTGCATTTTGCTTGTTCCAGTCCCTCTTTTCCGTCTTGAGCCTCTATTACCGTAAATTCTTTTTCAAAAATGCCTCTTATAAATTTCCTGATGTCTTGATTATCATCCACCACTAGAATGATAGGCAATCCACTCTTGGGTTCTGACTCTTCGTATTCTATGGCCTTCAAAGGTAGCATTTCGAGTGGCTCTTCCTCCACTACTAATTCTTCTTCTTTTTCATAAATAGCATCTTCAATGGGAAGAAAAACTTTGAACTCAGAGCCCTGCCCAGGCTGGCTACTTACTTTAATTTCTCCATGATGAAGTTCTACTAATTCCTTAGTTAAAGCTAATCCTACACCGCTACCTTGATTATCATGAGTTTCACTGACCTGATGAAAGCGATTAAATATTTCCGTCAATTGGTCGTCCGTAATCCCTTTACCAGAGTCTCTGATTGAGATCACATACATTTCGTTTTCTAAAAAGGCATTTAGACTAATTTCTCCTTGCTCTGGTGTAAATTTAAAGGCATTGGAAAGCAGATTATACACCATCTTCTGAACCTTATCTCTATCAAATTTTGTAAGTAATTCTTTCTGTGAAACACTGATTGTATATTGGATTCGCTTTTGTTCAGCCAGAGAATCAAAAGAATGGCACTGCGCTGAAATGAAATTATTAATGTCGGCTTTTTGAACTCGCAGTGTCATATTACCAGAATCAAGTTTGGACAAATCGAGTAGTTGATTGATCAACTCCTGAAGCCTGCTTGCATTTTTATGCATCACTTGATAAACCTTAATTTGCTCAGGATCTCTTTCCCTTTTAATCATTTGATCAAGAGGGCCTAAAATGAGCGTAAGCGGAGTTCGGAATTCGTGGGAAATATTCGTAAAGAAATTGGTCTTTGCTTGATCCAACTCAGCTAATTTGACACTTGATTTGGCTTTGATTCTATACATTTTATATAGAAAGAATGTTAAAATCAAAACAGCCAGAACTGCAATAATTAGGATATTGCGTTGAATATCACGCTTGCTTAATTGGAGTTCGTTTATCTGCCTTTGGGAATTAAGAAGTTCTATTTCTTTTACCTTTTCTGCGGTTTGGTATTTAGTCTCCATTTCCGCTATCTGACTGGATTTGGTTTCGTTGAAAATGCTGTCCTTGATTGATTGAAACTCAAGACGATACGCATACGCCTTTTCAAACCTCCCTTGTTTCGCGTACAATTCGCTTAGGCTCTCTGTAGCATCCATATGTATTAATTGAACACCTACTTTAGTGGATAGGTCAATAGCCTCTAACAAATAACGTTCTGATTCCTTATACCTTCCAAGTTTTTTGTAACAAGTACCAATTGATTCCAAAGTATAGCACTGCCCCGTGAGGTCATCTATTTTCACTTGAATAGCAAGACTTAATTTGAATCTTTCTATAGCTGTTGTGTAATCTTTCTTATCCGAGAAAACATTCCCAATATTTTGATGGAGATAAGCCATCATACTTTGATCGTTTATCTTTTCAAACTGCTTTATAGAGAGATTGTAGTACTTTATCGCGTCATCAAGTTCTCCAATTTTTCTTTTTATCAGTCCAACCTTTTGATAGCCATGAGCTATTATAAATTTATCATCAAGCGACTCTGCCATATCGACGCTTTCAAGAAAATACCTATTGGCTTCATCTAAATTCCTAAGTCTGTAATGAACAAATCCAATATTCATAATCACGACCGTTTTGATACGCGTGATGCCCTGTAGTAGGCTCAAGCACCGCTGGTAATATTCCAAAGAGGTATTGAGCTGATGTAGATCCGAGTAAATGCTACCAATATGGTTATAGCTATTGGCCATTATTCCAGAGTCTCCTTTGGCAAGCTCAATGCAGCTTAGGTGTTGTTTAATAGCCTCATCCCATTTACTCATTGATCTTAGCACCTTGCCTTTCAAAGTAAGTGCTTCTATTAAGGTCTTTTTGTTTTCAATTTTCTCGGAAACCAATACAGCTTGCTCAGCAAAATACAATGCACTATCATAATCACCATGTGTCTCATGCATCGCTCCTATTGCTATTTGACTTTCAGTTATTCCTTTTTGAAAGGCTATCGTGTTTGACAATTCCAACGCTTCTTCTATATATTCAGCAGCCATATCTGGTTGGTCGTTCTTCAATTTTTCGTGAAGTGCAATCAGGCTAACAACCTTGTTTGTATCATCCTTCATATGCCTTAGCTGCAAGACCAAAGAGTCCATTTTATCCTGAGCATTGGCTGATATCCAGAAAATAAAAGCCACAAATGTTATGATCATTTTCATATGGCTCGCTTGTTTTTAGAAAACATGGTGTGCTCTTCAGGAGCAGCATTCAACATAGACACTATTTGCTCACTTTCATTCATCGCTTCAAAAAAATTCGCCTTGGTTAATTTTCTAAAACTTGATTTAGAATCAGAAAAAAGCACACTAAATACAGCTCGCAAAAAAAGGATCGGATAAGAAAGGCATAATTTACTCATGGGTAGATTCGTCGACAATCCAATTTACAAAAACTCAATTTTACTTCAATTCAAGCACATCTAAATCAGCTTAATCCTTCAGTAAAACAAATTGTTACATCAGTGTTACTATTTGGGATGTAGTTGTCAAAGTGAATTCTAAGAGTGTTCTAGATTCACATTGAATTATAATCTGCTAAAAAATCTATAGATGAAACTTATTGAGAAGGGTCGTACGACCAGATGTATACTTTTGTGCCTAATTCTTATTTGTACTGCTCAAAAGCCAAGTACTTTTCGAGTGAAGTCTGACTTGCTCGACAATCCTCTGCTCTTTGCGCTAGTAGTGCCTCCATTGACCTATAACAATTTTGGGCATCAACTCGAAACCTTTGGTAATCACCTGACAGGGATGCCTCAAAGAGCTCCGCGAGGGGGAGACCTGTGCATGATGAATGTAGATGGTACCATCAGGTTTTTGACCGAGGAAGCTGGCTTTGGAGTCACTTCTGGTGAAATACAATCTGAAAACGGTATTGCTGTACGGCAGCCATGCGTTCATTGGGATGGAGACCGAGCTTTGTTTTCAATGGTCATAGGAGGTCCAATCAAGGCCTACGATCAATCTTACAGAAGCAACAAATGGCAAATGTATGAAATCACCAATCTGGCAGATGTAGTTTCAGGAGCGGCACCAATCATTGAAAAAATCCCAAATCAACCTGATTACAATAATATTTCACCCATCTATGGATCTGATGATCAAATCATTTTCACTTCTGATGCGCCACTGTTTGATCTGGCTCATACTTATCCGCAAATGGATGAGTATGAGTCTTCCCCAACAAATACCGGGATTTTTAAACTTGACCCTAGCACAGGTAAAACGATTCACTTGACGCACTCACCCAGCGGTGATTTTGACATCCATCTGGCAAAAGACGGACGGATTATCTCTACCAGATGGGAACACTTGAAACGTGATCAGCAGGCAAGCAACCATAGAGCGGGCAATACACAATGGCAACCGGTAAACTATGAGAGTGAATCTGCTGACGCATCTATCGTAAAAGCTGAAGCCACGAAAGATGGTAAGCCTTATGCAGATGCAGATGGTACTCCATATGAAATCTTTCCAGAGGCTTTTGTACACATTGAAAATGGAATCAATGTAGAACCCAATCGTGACCCAAATGAACCGCTTCATGATTTTAATGAGTTTTTACCATGGGAAATCACTGAAAATGGTGAGCGACATCAAACTGTCAATCATGTAGGTAGGCATGAGTTTGGTGGTGTATTCCAACATGGTTCTAAAATGGATGATGACAACCTTGTATATAATCTTGGCAACCTATCTGCAAACGCTTATAGAGAGACTGTTGGCTCAGATGCTGGCATCTTTCAAATAAAGGAAGATCCGAGACCGGGAAAAGAAGGCACTTTCTATGGTGTATGGGCTAGAGAGTTCGGACGTTTCTCTTCAGGAAGAGTTTTCGAATTTGCGCTTCCCATTGGGGCTAATCCTCAGGATATGGAAATCATAGACTGGACGAATGAAGATATTGACAACAGGGAAAATGATCTTGGTCACTTCAGAAATCCTATGATGCTGATGAATGGAACCATGCTGGCTTCTTATGCTACACAGAGCAACTTGTTTGGCAGAGATAATGCGTACACCTTCAGAATATCAAAAATGGTCAAGAAAACCGCTGATAATTCAGATACGGAACACATTGCCGGTGCTCCTCTAAGTGGTGCTGTGATAGAAAGGGAGATCGTATACTGGGGAGATGCTGTTACTCCAATAAGTATAACTGTTGAAATGAGCGAGGCTGAAATAGTTGAGATTGTTCCCCGGACAAGACCTACAGCGCGTCCAAAATACGAGATAGATCCTATCGAAAAATCAGTGCTTGACGAAGAGGAAATAGACGAAGAGGCACTCCGTACATGGATGATTGAGAAAAACCTTGCACTCATCGCCATTCGAAATATGACTGAGCGGGATGCAGGAGAACAACAGCAACCATTCAATCTCCGTGTTCCGGGTGGAGTGGAGTCGATCCCTGCTTCGGGAAAGGTCTATGATATTTCACACTTTCAAATTTTCGGGGGTGAAATGATCCGAGGATATGGTCTCCGAGAATACGTTGGCAGGCGAACCATTGCTACTCCTTTAAGAAATACTGAGGCCAACCCTGACATTGAAGGTGTAAATCTATTTGATACTTCTGGTCCTGAAAGCAGCGTGAAGATCGCTTCCGATGGCTCTGTTGCAGCTTTTGTCCCGGCGACTCGTGCGCTTACATGGCAGTCTGTTGCTCCTGATGGTGAATCTATAGTCAGGGAAAGACAGTGGATCACTTTTGCCCCCGGTGAAATCAGAACTTGTGAAGGATGTCACGGTATCAATGATAAAAGTCATCTTGGCAATAGTGCTCCCCAAAATAAGCCCGAAGCTTTGAGGGCGCTCATGAAATCATGGAAAAATGGAAATGGCGGAACGAGTGTATTAGGAATCGAAAGTACTTATCAAGTGCAAAATGGTGTCACATTTTATCAAAGTTTTCCTAATCCTTTTCGCAATGCAACAACCATTTCTTTCTCGCTAGAGAAACAAGAGCAGGTCAACATTACGATTTACGACATGCAAGGAAAAATAAGAAAACGCCTTCTTAGCGAGACCAGAGACAAAGGAAAACACAGTGTGCTCTGGACTGGTAAAAACAAGGATGGAGGCAAGTGCAGCCCCGGTATCTACATCATTGAGTTTTCTGCTGGGGAAGTTCAAATGTATAACCGCATAATCATACAATAAAGGATAGAACTTAAAGTGGAACCTTACCGGTTCAAATTAGCGGCCAGAGCTACCAGAAATGGTACTCTGGTTTTTTGATTGTATGTAAACAAAGAAGACCACCCCATTAGAGGCGGTCTCTTTGTTCTAACCACGTATGAACGAAAATTAAACTAACCAACTAATGCTTATTCTTGAGAAGTGAACCAGCATTTATAAAAATTCATTATTTATTGCCAATATCAATTTGGCAAATAGGGTCAAATTCAGACTGACTGATATTCAGGCTCCAAGATTTCCCAATCAAGAACATAACTGGCTGAACTATTCAATTCTACTAAATCCATTGAGTTGCTGTATTCACCTGGATTTTTATCTACTTTAAATCTGAAAACTCCTAAAAAGTCATTTCTGCTTAAGTAATCAAAATCCCAAAGCTCTATTTCTGTCCAACCGTCTTCTACCTCCAACACAAGGTTTACCGGAGCTGTATGTCCTGTGTCGACCCGAAAATACATGGAACTTGTTGGCCACACCTTTTCTCCTTTGTATTTAAGATAAATTTCATCCATATCCACTTCATCCGGAAGCGTGCAGTGAATGTCCTTCAATAAAATCTTTGCCATAACTTAATCTCTTTTGGGTTGAACTGAAGTTTAGGTTTCTATGCCCTCTTATTGAGACAATGATACAGCTCATGCATCTTTTTATGAATAAAACATCATTTATTGATTTTATTATTAGCATAACCAATGATTATATTATTGACAGGAGCATATTTTGAGAGCGGCAGCTCGAACAGCCCATCCATTACTTCAAAACAATCTTCTTAATCTCCAAATTATCAGAAACTAAGTAATAGGCATATGGCACGTGTGATTCCAATAGGACTGATTCAACTACTGGCACAATAATGTGTTGAATTTATTAAAAATATAGCAAGCTTAATAATGATGGTTTCCGACAGAATCTAATTTTAAGAGAGGTACTCGCTACAATAGTGAAGGAACAAACGGACACTATCTAAAATAAAAAAGAGACTGCCCTATTGAGACAGCCTCCCTTGCCTGACTGGTATATAGCCAGGCTGCCTTAGTTCATTTTTTTAACTCGCATAACAATGCTTTCTTCTCCATTGGAAACTTTCACCACATATGTTCCAGCAGCAAAAGATGAAATATCTACCATGCCCTTTACTTGGACAAACTCTTTTATGAGCTGACCATTCAACCCATAAAATTTCAAGTCGAATAACTCATCTGAATCGATTTGGATATAGTCAGCTGTTGGATTTGGATAGATACTGATTGGACTTTTCAATGTCTCTGCTGACAAAATCTGATTTACGGTGACCGTAAATGACATGACATGCTCATTGTTCTCTACCTGTCCATCGTTAGCAGTTACGTTAAAGGTTTGCTCTCCAAAGGCATCCGCTATAGCTGTCAATTCAATATCAGCTCCGTTTATCGCAGCATTTGCGATATTAGTATCATTGCTGGATATTGAATAAGTCACCGTCTGATCTGCCTCATCAAAAGGAACAGCACCAGCTTCAATTGCTACTGTTACTACTCCAGTGAAGTTCTCTTCAACCACAATGGTTGTTTCACTTAAATCAAACACTGGAGCATCGTTGATGCTATTGACTGTGACTACAAATTCATCCGTTGCTGTTGCCCCAAATCCGTCTGTAGCGGTCAGTGTTATAGTGGCTGAACCTGAGGCATCTGCAGTGTAACTTACTTCAAGAGATTCGCCATTTAGTGTCAATGAAATAAGCGAAGTTTTTCCTGCGGATGCAGAGAGCGTCAGTTGATCTCCAGCATCGATATCATCGAAAACATTTGTGAGACTAATAGTCGAAGTTGCTGCATCCTCATTTACATGATAGTCAGCAATTGCGTCTTTCACTGTGGGTGAGTCATTTACATTTTCAACAGTCAAGCTAAACGTAGCTGCGATTGATTCACCATTGCCATCATCTCCAATAACTTCTACACTTGAAGTTCCAACTGCATTATTTTCTGGAGTACCGGAGAAAATGCTTCCATCGAAAGACAACCAATCAGGTTTAGTTCCAGCCGTTATGGTAATCACATCTCCATCAATATCGTCAAATAGTCCTGAGGGTAAGTCGTAGCTAAAAGCCTGATCTTCCGTCGCTTGCTGATCGGTAAGCACCCCAGTTAAAGTCGGAGCATCATTAATTGAATTCACTGTTAGTGTGAAACTTGTGCTAACCGTTTGATTGTCATCACTTGCCGATACGGTGATGATACCCGACCCATTATAGTTAGCTGAAGGCGTAACTTCAAGGAAGTTGGAATTGAGAGCTACGGAAACTGATCCTCCAAAATCACTACTCACTGAATAGAATAATTGATCATTTTCAGGATCACTAAATAGAGTTGTCACATCAACAATACTCAATGTTGCCTGATCTTCATCCATAGTAGTATTGACAATTGTGTTGATTACCTCAGGTGCAAGATTATCTACCACGGTTAACACAAAAGTTTGCGTAGCAGTATTGTTACTTGATTGCGCATCATCTGCAGTCACGGTGAATTCCTCAGTCCCAAAAGCACTGGCTATCGCAGTAATGGAAACTTCTCCTGAAGATTGATCAATTGAAACGCTTGCAAAGCTTACGGTAGCTGGACTCAATGTATAGGTTACTACCTGATTTTCTTCACCGAATGGAATAGCATCAGGCGTAATCGTTACATTTTTAGTTCCTGTAAAATCTTTTACCGCCGTGATGTCTCCACTAGTAGTGAACCTAGGTGAATCGTTTATCGAATTAATGGTAATATCAAATGCGTCAGATACAGATTCTCCTGCGGCATCCTCTACCGTGACCTCTACCTGTATAGTTCCGAATGCATTCGACTCAGGAACAATATTTATGGTCTCATTATCTAATGATACGCTTGCCAGGTCTGAACCTGATAATACATTTAATCCAAGCGTTAAGCTTTCACCATCCACATCATTGAAAGCATTGTCTAAAGTCACTTTTCGACTCACCTCCGGATCTTCATCAAAAACAATGTCTGCTATAGCATTTGCTACTACTGGCGCATCGTTCACAGGATTTACCGTCAAGGTGAAGTCCTGAGTAGCTCTGCTATTTTCAGAAGCACCATCATTTGCTACTACGGTAAACACTTGAGTGCCAAATGAATTTGCAAATGAATTAATGGTCACTTCGCCAGAAGCAGCGTCTATGCTAACATCTGCCACGGTTGAGTTTGATGGAGTTATCACATAAGATGGTGCATCTTCATTTGCTGGTTGATTTTGAGTAACTGAAATAAGTTCTGTCCCGTCAAAATCCTCATCCAATGTCAAAGCGGTGGTACTTAATGTAAACTCAGGTGCATCGTTCACTGAAGTTACTTCCAGTTCGAATACGTCATTATTTATTCCATTTCCGTCATCAGCAGTTATGGTTATGCTAACTATTCCAAAAAAGTCTGTAGCTGTGGTAATGTCGAGATCACTTCCATTAATCGTTGCTGTAACATCTGGATCATCAGTGGCTACCGTCAATGTAAACTGGTCTCCCTCGGCATCTACAAACACATTTGAGATGTCAATGGTCAGACCTGTTCCCGAATCTTCTGCTAATGTCTGATCTGCAATTGGATTTTCTAGTAGTGGACCATTGTTTAAATCAATAATCTTGTTTTCGAAGATGTAAAACCCAGTCCCAGAGTCCGTAGCTAAAACGTCCAGATCTCCATCATTATCAATGTCAGCAAATTTGGCAGTCTGCGAAAAGGTGCCACTAAAAGTTTCTGTGGGAATTAGCTTTTTAGGGACCCATAGTCCAAATGATCCATTGTTTTCTAAGTAGTAGAAATTGATGTCGCTAGCACCTCCAGCAACTGTATAGATAATATCATAATCGCCATCGCCCTCAATATCGCCCACATCTATTCTGTGTGGACCGCCGATGCTGCCAACCTGATGGTTAGTATAGTTGAAATTCCCTGTGTTTTCCAGAATTCCTATCTGACTAGCACTTTGAGCACTGTATACAATATCAAGGTCACCATCTTTATCAAAATCAATGGGTATAACTGCTCTTGTTTGACTTGCTGAGTGTATTACAGACCCACCAAATGTTGCAAACCCACTATTATCGAACCCAGCTACATACCCATTTGTATAGCTTGCGAAAATCAGATCTAAATTTCCGTCATTATTTCTATCGGCAGCTTGTACATCAATTGGCCCCCCTGCGTTTGCTGCTGCAAATAATTGAGTTCCATCTTTATCGTAAGCTGTGATTCTATTTGTGCCAAAATCTACGGTAACGACATCCATTTCACCGTCTCCATTGAAGTCTGCAGCCTTTACCGCTCGCAGGTCAGAGGATCCAGATAAAGATTTTATGAGTCTTTCAGTAAATGATGCCGAGCCATTATTTTCATACCAATAGACCCCTTTTCCTGCAACACGACTTACAGTTACTAAATCCAAGTCTCCATCAAAATCAATATCTGTTACTTCGATATCAAAATAGTCATTGTTACTGTCGATGATTTGACCCTCACTATAGTTACCAAAACCTTCGTTTTCAAACCAAAAAAGTGTTCCAGGATTTTCATCTCCACCCACTAAATCTAAGTCTCCATCATTGTCCAAATCAGCTGCTACAAGATCTCTTGGAGACAAAGTAGAAAGTGATGTGGTGAGCTTTGTCAACTCAAACGAAAGAGTAGGATTCACAAACTGAGGCGAAGCTACATGGAATATAAAGGCTTTGTTGTTTCCGATAGCTTCTCCTCCTATATCTGTCAAAGATGGTGTTATGTATACAGTAATTACTTCATTGGGAAAGTAAGGTGTAGCCGGTGTGAAAACAACAGAATCGGTTGTTGGCATGGCAAAGTTTCCTTCAACCGGACCATGCTGACTTCCTATCACCCGAATGCCTTGATCAAGAGAAGATATGTCAATCTCGTTATCGAATTTGAATGAAATGGTCTCCAAAGAATCCACGTCTGACACTCCATTTAGAGGGAAATGATTCAGAAGTTTCGTCTTAACAGTAGAAAAAGATGTTTGGAAAGGCATGAGGTCAGAACCAATCCGTGCAGATAAAGTATCTATCGATACTGAAATAGTTTTGCCTTTTGGTAAATCGTTAACCGGAGTGATGGTCAGTATGCTATCTCCGTTAGAAAAGGCGGTGGTATACAAATAACTCGTGTCATCACTATCACTGATATTGATAGTTGTGGCCTCTAAGCTACTTACATCAATAGCTCTGTCAAATGAGATTGTTACGACAGTATCAATAGCTGCATTAACAGTACCTCTGGATGGTTCTATATAAACAACTCGAGGTTCAATCACTCGATCATAGATGCGTATATCATCCATCAGGCCATCAAAGCGCTGCTCTCCATTCACACCATTGCAAGGTGTAGCGCCGAGGCTTATTGGTGTATTGTTTTCTATATTGACTGTATTCAATGCCCAGCCTGCCTCAGCCTCCAATACACCATTTACAATGAGCCTGTATTTCTTGTCAGCATTATCTTTTACATAAGTCACATTCACCCATTCATCTACTGGAAAATCGAAACCTGTCGAGACCGAGCCTGCACTCGCATTGTCTCTCAATCCGGCAGTAATTCTAAATTTATCTCCCGACCTTAGGTACCAAATATTAATCATTCGTCCCTCTGTGCAGGCACTCCTTTTTGAAAGAATAACAGTATTATCCGTAGTGCTACCATCCGTTGGTACTTTCATGGATAAAGAGATAGAAAAAGATTCCGAAGAAATAGGAGCATCTCCCAATGTAGCTAGGTCATCTACTCCGTCAAATGACAATGCTCCAAATGGATCTCCATCTGCTCCTTCAGTGAACAGTGCTCCTGTAATGGTACCATTTTGATTTGCAATATCTCCCATTGCCTCATTTAGGTTTCCGCTAATTGGATAATGTAAAATCAATCCTACCTCTTCTTCTGGAATCACAGAGTATGTTAAATCCGTATTTGCTAAGGTTGTTCCATTTTCCGCTAATAAACCAGAAAGAGAGATAGTCACATCCTCATCAAGCGGCCATCCGTTTGTTGGAGTGATCCTGATATTTTCTTGCGACGATGTGATAGCTACTGCAAGAGAACCACTTACGGAACCTGTTGCTGTAATGTTTGTGGCATTGACCGAACTCTGTACAAGATCCTTATTGAAAGTCAAATCTATCGCCTGTCCTGTCTGGATATCTTCGCCAGAGGCGGCAGATAGGTTCCTTATTGCGAAAGGTATTAGAAGATCTATTTCAACTGCTGTTAAGGCACGGTCATAAACATGCATGTCATCCAGATCCCCAATAAACCGAAGTGTCCCATCTGCACCTACACACGGACCAGAACCTGCAATCAAACTGGCACTGTTTTCAAAATTATAGGTAGTGGTCCATGACACTTCAGACTCCTGAACACCGTTTACATAAATGGAACTTGATTGATTACTATTATCTTTCACATAAGTGACGTGCATCCATTCTCCAGCAGTAAGATTGCTTGCTATAGGAGCCGTGGCACCTCCATTGTTTCGTTGAGACACGACAATTTCATGTCCTCTTGTGGCATGATTTCTATATATCATACTGAAGAATCTACCTTCAGAGCATACCGGTCGTTTTTCAATTATGAGTCGATTTTGAGCCCCTAGCCCCTCTGGTATTTTTACCCATAAGCCAATACTGAATGACCCAGCCCCAACAGGAGTATCTCCAAAAGTGATTTGATCACCTCCATCAAAATTATACGCTCCATCGGATGTGCCATCGAAACCAGTAACAAGTGTTGCTCCAGTGACCGTACCGTTAAAACCTGTAGATACAGTGTCATTGGCATTCCCATCAAATGGGTAAAAAGAAAGTAAATCACTATCTAAATCCACTGAAAATATAATATCTATGATGGCCGGAGCTGCTGTGTTGGCATTTCCTGCAAGGTCATCTGCGATTCCTTCAGGTAAGTCTACTGTTATCTGCCCTTCATTTTGTGCTCTTAAGCTAATGGTGAAAAGAGAATCTTTTGTCCCAGTACTGGAGAGTACATCCGCATTGGTGATGACTAAATCTGAAGACTCAAAACCGACAACCGGTTCACTAAACACAACTTCAATATCAAAAACGCTTGATTGAATAGTGCCTGATGCATCTGATCTTAACTCCACACCAGGTGCAGTCCCATCATAGGTCAAAGTATATCCTGTTGAGTCATTTCCATTTGCAGTACCTGCTTCTACTTTGTCTGCCGGTAGTGATACTACAACTTCTCCATCCGCGGATGGGGTTACATCAAAAGTAAAAGCGTCCCCACTTCCAGAAAGATTTGAAGCTATACCATTTGTGATGACTAAATCCATCAACTCAAAGCCAGCAACCGCGTCTGAAAAATCAATTGTAAATGGAAAGACTGCATCGTTTGTAAGGTCAGCAGAGGCAGTTGATAGCGTAGCAAATGGTCTGGTTGATGTGGAAAAATTCCATTCTCCGGCAGCTATTCCCGAAAATGGAATTTGATTGGTGCTTCTTAGTGCATTTGCGGGAATGATGATCTCGAAATCTTTTCCTCCTTCGAGAGGTACACTCAATGGCATCAAAACATCAGAGCCATCGATAGTCAAAGTGGTCACATCGACTGTTTGTGAGGTAGCGTCTGTGGTATTATTGATCGTAATATCTCCGCTTATGGCTTCCATCGCACGAGAAAAACTCAGTTTTACTTCCGTATCGCGAGTCACAGTCATTGCATCGTCTTCAGGGGTTTTCACCGGATCTGATAGTGTCTCTATTACAGCAGAGAAAAACATATCATTGTGTGCCTGCGCAGCGCCATAGATTCTACCTCTTGGGTAGTAATCTATGGCTGCATTTGCGCCTGTGCCATAGGCCATCATAGGTGTCCCTGATTGGGTAAGAAATCTAGCTGTATATTTTTGTCCTTCAACTACTTGGATATTGTGACCTGACAGACCCCAAGTAGTGGTTCTATTTGCTTTTACATGAACTTGACCTGTAGTAGCTAGTAAGGTTCCTCCAAATCCATCTCCTGAGAAAATCTGAACGATTACATTGTTAAAGCCAACACTTGCGTTACCAGCTTGAACAGAAACACTAGCCAGCTTACCATTCGCGCAGGCGGTGAAGGATTGTCCGATGGTTCCATTGGAAAAGCCTGTGCCGGCTATTCCATTTACACTGGTGTTTTCTGAACATTGCTGGCCATGCAGGACTGAGAGTAAAATGAGATTAAATGCAATTAAGAGAATTGTTTTCTTAGCGTGATTTAAGGAGCTTACAACAAACAATTTTTGCAAATGCGGTAGTATTCTTTTCATGACTTGTTTTGAATTTTATTTAAGGCAGTCTCAAAACAAAATCATTTACAAGGAGCTAGTCGATGACTTGAGAATTCGTAAGGTTTTTTTTAATATCTGCTGGAGGTTTTTAAATATTCGTTTTGCACTTTTTTATCTAAAAATATAATTATTGCAATTTATCGTCTGGATAAATTTATTCGATATTAATTTGAAAAGTTGATATCCAGAATACGCTGTGTCTAGCACTAAAAAAAGCAACTACTTAAAATGATAAAACAACTTTTTTCGATAGGATTGACCGAAAACCTTACGTCTAATGAAGTAAGGAAAGTGAAGACCCTGAATCAAATTTGTGTTATAGGAATATCTGGATCTATATTATTCATCATTCTCGACCTCATATTGTTCCCAGGTGAATGGTTAAAAGCAATTACGCTACTAGTTGGAATACTGCTTTTGGGGTTTTGCATTTTCCTTCAATACAGGTGCGCCTATTTCAGTGCTCGGTTACTGCTTCTTTTTTTTACGTTGATCATCTTTTTCTTTCAATGTAATTATTCATTTAGAGGCTTTTATGGAGAATATAATTATCTGATAGTGCCCTTGATTGGACTGTTCTTTTTTGAAAAAAAATGGATTCAATACTTCTTTCTGATTCTACCTATTGGGTTGTTTTATCTTCCTAACTATTTTCTCGAAATATACCCAGATGCGTACTTTGGGTTTGCCAATGTGGCATTACTGTTTGTGGCTTTCTTTTTTATTGTCAGATATTTCAAAAGACTAAATCAAAAAAATGAGCTGGCGCTAGCTGAGCAAAAAACCTTGGCGGTAGGATTGATCCAACAAAAATTTTTACAGTCACAGTTGAATCCTCATTTTATATTCAATTCATTAGAGACGATACGCAACGATGTTTTGAAAAGTCGCCCCGAGAATGCTGCCAACAGCCTGAGTAAGTTTGCCAAACTGATGAGGCAGACACTCGAACAATCCAGAGTAGATTTTATTTCGATTGAGGATGAAGTTGAGTTGTTAAAAAACTACATAAAAGCTGTGAGGATTGGTAGGCCTTCTTCTTTCTCTTTTGAAACAATAATACATGATGGAATAGCTCCCCAGCACATAATGATCCCACCTATGATGATCCAACCTCTATTGGAGAATGTGCTAGCGCACGGCCTGAGAGGAGAAGACTCGGACGCCATCCGATTGATTTTTTCACGTCAGGCAGATTGTATATCAGCCACTATAATTGATAATGGAAAAGGGCTCAACGTAGCAGACAAAAAAGGTTCGCATACTTCATTGTCTTTATTGATCATTCGTGAAAGACTTCAGCTTTTATCTAAGGAGCACAAAGGTAATTTTGATTTGAAAATAAAAAACATCGAACCGGTAAGTGGACAGATCGATGGTGTTGAGGCAACTGTCTGGCTTCCTTATCACGAAGATTGATCACCTTATGTTTTCCAGGGTATTGAATAACGCATCCTTCTTCCTTGTAGCCACCGGAACCTGACTACCATCCTTCATATGTACAAGCCCGCCATCTTTTTTCTCATAACGATCAAAGTGAAGCAGGTTGATGAGATGAGACTGGTGTGCCCGAAAAAAAGACTGACCTTCAAACATTGAATCGTACTCTTTTAGTGTCTTGGAGATCATGAGTTTTCTGCCATCGACAAGGAAAAATTTAGTGTAATTGGTCTCAGATTCACATCGAACGACCTCCTTTAAGGCAATAAGGTAGATGTTTTCTGCATCTTTCAATATAATGTTTTGGTCAGATACATGCTTGTCTTTATTGGCGACCAAGTTGGTGACTCCAATGCTTTGCTCTTCTAACGAAAGTATATTTTCCGTTTTTTGAATGGCTTTAACAAGATCTTCAGGATCCACGGGCTTTAGTAGGTAGTCTATGGCACTGAACTTGAATGCCTTGATGGCATATGCGTCGTGCCCGGTTACGAATATGACTTTAAAGTCCGGTTTCCCGTATATGGATAGCAAATCAAACCCGGTTCCGTCTCTCATCTCTACGTCGAGCAAAAGCAGATCAGGCCGATTTTTTTTTAAGCATTCAATGCCCGCTTTTACTCCGTCTGCTTCAGCGATAACTTCACATTGATTTGCGTAAATGGATAATAGGGTTTTTAGATTATCGCGAACTGCAGCATCGTCATCTACCAGAGTAATTTTCATCTTTTGGGCGGGAAAAATAACTAAAACGCTAAATGTAGCTAAAAGGCACTTTCAATTCTACTTTCGTGCCTTTTACTTCGCCAGTATCCTTTGTCTCTTCACTTATCACCAATTTGATTTTTCGTTTAAGCGACTTATTAAAAAGCCCCATTCGTTCTTTGATAATGGTTGATGAAAGGGGGACGTGATCTTCATTTGTCTTTTTCTTGATTAGGCCAGAACCATTATCATTCACTTCGATAGAAATATAGTCTCCATCTTTTTGAAACTTTAATTCAATTTTTCCTTCTTCAGACAAATTATTAAGTCCGTGTTCAATAGCATTTTCCACGAATGGCTGTACAAACATGGGCGGGATTGTATCCACTTCCGGATCGATATTTTCATCAATCTCAATGGAAAAATTAAATGCCCCCAATCGAAGCTTATGGATGTCGAGATAGTTTCTCAGCATGCTGATCTCTTCTTCAACTGGTATGAATTCTTTCCTTGAGTTTTCTAAAATCTCTCGCATTAGTTTAGAAAATTTGGTGAGATACAAGGCTGCTGATTCAGAATCATTTTTGAGCATGAAACTCTGAACAGCAACTAATGCATTGGAGATGAAATGCGGATTTAATTGAGAACGAAGAAAGCGCTGTTCTAATTCAGTCTGAGTTTGTTGTTTCTTTGTTTCTCTCTGCTGATAAACAAAATAAATAGCAATCAGTAGAAATAGAAACGCCACGCTTCCAATCATCATTGCTTGGTTCTTTTGCTTTAGCTCCAATGTCTGAATGGATGCTTGTTGAGACAGGGAGGCAATTTCTGCTTCTTTCTTTTCTGTCTCATATTTCGTCTGCATTTCTATCAATTGCTCATTTTTCTCGCTACTAAGTAGTTTTTCGCTCAATTGAGAATACTCCAATTGATACTGATATGCTTTATCAAACATTCCTATTTTATTGTAAGCCAGAGCCATGCTTTGGAGGGTCTTGTAATACAGATTGATGCTTTCAAATTTCTTTCCATAGCTCAATGCCTTTTCCCCATCAATTATGGCCTTTTGATACTCATTCAGTGAGACGTAACTTTCCACATTTTCGGCATACAATGATGGGAGATATTCCGTAAACTCGGAAGACGTAGCATTTTCAATTGCTTCATTGCTAAACTTTATCGAACGCTTAAAATCCCCGTAATTTCTGTAAGCATAAGATAGCGCGCCCAATAAAGATATCTGCCGGTTGTTATCTTTCAAGGTTTTATTTAGCTCAAGTCCCGAATTGATGTACATGATGGCTTGATCAAAAGCTCCACTATCAGCTTTCAAATACCCTAAATACTCATAAGCACTCACTTCATGCTGAATCTCACCAACGTTTTGAGACATTTTTATAACTTCCAAAATATCATCTTCAAGAAATAAATCTGGCCGATGATCACGATAAAAATTCAACAGATTCATCTTCGCCGTAATTATTCCGAGTGTGTCATTTCGAGTTTCAGAAATACTTAGAGCCTTTAGGTACATTTCTAAACTTTTATCAAAATTTCCAAGCTCTCTCTCGTTAATTCCAGTGCCAGTATATGAAATACTGATAAGTAATGTATCTTTTGCCTTCACACCAAAATGTAGCGCTTGACGAAAATAATAAATACTTGAGTCGTAGTTGCCAGAGTTGTTGAACAGAAAGCCAAGGTTGCAAAACATTCGACCGGCAAAAGAAAATGAACTATTTTCCAAGGCAATCAAAGCCGATTTCTTCTGATAAAAAATGATACTATCCAATTTCCCCTGACAATGCATCATCGATCCGTAGTGCTTATATGCTGTCATCTCTCCTTTCGAATAGTCGACAACATCTAGCATAGACAAAATTGCTCTGTAATGACCCTTCGCTAGATTATCATCAGCACAGATACTATTGGCAAGCAGGTCATTCAATGAATCTATTTTTACGATCTGTTCGGGTTTATTTTGGGCATAAATAGACTGAGTAGCAAACAGCAGTATTATTAAGCGAAAAGTTGATAAATAAATGTTCATCTGGATAGGTTAGGCTGATCCTTTCTTGGTAAAGAAAACTTGAATGTTTGGGTCAAAATTTTATTCAAGTGGAACCTTCAATTCCACCTTGGCTCCTCAGATCTCATCATTTTCATTTTTCAAATTATCTATAATCAATCGATTTTTTTCTTAAACGACTTATTGAATAGTTTCATTTGCTTCCGAATAATGTCAGTAGAAGGTGAGGTGCAATCTACATTTTTATTGGGAGAAAAACTTATGCTAAAATCATTCACAGGAATGGAAATACAACCACAGCCGTTTTTGAATTTCAGTTCTATTTTTCCTTGTTCCAATAAACAGTTGCACCCTTGTTCAACAGCGTTTGCTACAAATGATAACACAAATATTGATAGAATGGGACATACTTCAGAACCAATATTTTATCAAAATCAATGAAAACGTTTAATGATCCGAGTGGAATTTTAATTGATGTCGAGAAAGTTTATCAGCATGCTGATCTCTTCTTCAACTGGTATATTTCATCCTTGAATTTCCCAAAAACGCGCATATCAGTGTTAGAGAATTTACTAATCCAAGAGTCAGGCGGAGTATACTTTCTTGATGTTTTAACGAGTATACAAGTCCGACTGTTCAGCCATATTGACAAAAAAAAGGGATCAAAAGTCCCCTTTTCTAATTTGATAGACTATTGCTTAAACCCAGAATTGTCACTAAAGTTTTGAAAGTGTTAGTGTTCTGATCTTAATGAAGTAACGAATTATAATTATTATCTCAATATTATTTTCTTAGTCTCCACTCCATCTGAAACAAGATAAATACCATTTGGTAAATCGCTCAAGTCAAAGCTGGTCTTACTTGAGATGATTGAGGTCATCAGCTGCTTCCCGGAGAGATTGAATAGCTCATATTGGGCTGGTTGAGACCCTATGGCGTTGATATGTAGTATTTTGTTGGAAGTATAAATCTGTGCCAACTGATTATCTGTAGAGAGCACGGAAGATGCAAGACTCAACACGAAACGATCAGTGATTTGACCCGCCATAGTATTGAAGCTGTAACTGCCTTGGGCAAGGTCAATTGTTTCTCCTGTTTGGTTGTCTGTCAGATATAATGATGCTCCATCAAAGTTGCTTTGATCGATCTCGATCTCATAAGTACCTGCTTCTTTAGCATTGAAACCAAGAGGAATTTCTTCCTTATCATATGTTACCCCTTGAATAGCCAATGGGTGGTCTGATTTGAGTGTGTAAATAGAGTAATCAGCGGTTCTGCTAAAGGCATCTGCATCAAATTTTCTATCAACTTTTGTATCTGAGATGTCACTCATCCATGCAAGTATGGTTTGCTTGAAAAGTCCATCATCGGCTGTTAGGTTGATCCTTATGTATGAAAGAGTCTCCACGCCTTTTCTAAAGAAATGTTCATCTGCGTTATTGTTCCCAGCTCGCATACCTTCATTGAAAACAATACTCGTGTTGCTGTTATCACTCAGTTTGACGAAGAAGCCTTGGGCTACTCCCATATATCCGTTGTATCGAGTTTGCCCTCCTGCCGGAGTGGTGTTGGTAGCGACGCTTCCATTAGCTACTATATAATCAGAATTAGTTCCGCGTCCGGTCTCCGACCCATTATCATCCCATATGTAGATGGCTCCAGTGGTGTTATTAGCTGCCAGAAAATCACTCACCTCAATAGATGCAGTGTATGGATTGGATACAAGGTTCCAACCTTCATAATCATCGCTCACATCTTCGGTATAGGTGCCTGTATAAGTAATGGTTCCAGTATTCGGAGTTCCTGCAAACACAATCTCTTGTTGGAATGCTTGAGTATATCCTTTCCCAGCAGTCAATTCACCTGTAGCGCTTATCCAGCGATCCAGTCCATTGTTATCTGAGTAAGGTTGAGTTTCGTCATAATGATATATACTGCTACCAAGTGTCGAGGCGGTCACATTGGCATTTTGCTCTACTGGTGACCCAACAAGGCTGTAGCTCCCATCAGCATAGCGGGTGTTTCGTCTGATTTCAATAGCATTCCCAGAAAAACCATTAGCTTCAAAAGTGATGAGTGAAGATCCTGATTCAACTATCAAAGCTCCATCATTGATCAAGTCTCCATTTACAATTAAAGTACTCTCCGCATCAACAGTGACGACAGTCGTGTTCATCACGGTGAGTTGCTGACTTGCAAACATTCCATGAGCAGAAAAAGAGTAGTCAGATTCAATTAGCACGTTATCAGTCTCCGTTGGTACTGTTGCATTGTTCCAAGATGAACCATTCCATATATGTAGTGCTTCCACAGTCAAATTCTGCACTACTTGCGAAGCAGCATTATATTCATTATTTCCTCCTTGAGAGGCTGTAATTGTGGTGGTGCCATGCCCCAAAACAGAAACAATATTTCCATTGATAATGGCGATATCAGTATCTGAGCTTGAATAGATTATTGCCAGACCAGAGCTTGCGAACTTGGGTAGCGCAAAATCAGTGTCACCCTGTGTTTTGTTAGCTATAGGTGAAAAATCAATGGATTGATCGACTTTTTTATTGGCAACCCAAATGGCAGCATTTCGAACTACTCTATACATTTCGCTATTGGAAGCATAGTTTTCTTGACGCTCTCCAACTTGCATAAAGAAGGCCCTACCAACTTGCCCATTTAGATCAATATCTACCAGCTTGATAAATGCTGAGGTATGAACTTGTCCGCTCGGGTTTTGATCATTGGAGAAAAGGGGAGTGATTTCATTTATTCCTCTTCCAAATGTTACTCCTGCTTCAAATGCCATGTTGTTATACAATTCATCATAAATTGAGATCGTCGGTAAGTACGAGTGGGAAGCATTGGCTTCATTGATCAAGCTATTTGATGACCAAGACGCTGGAGCTGTCTCAGCTTGATCGTAGCTTGTTTGGTATGTAGAAATGAAATGCCCATAATTGGTGCTGTGTAGTGCGTAGTTGGTCAGATTGGCAGACCAACCTGATTGTGAAGACTGAGCACCAAAAAGACTGATGAGAATATCTTTGTTTTGGGCTCCATCCAAATCATTGTACAAAGCATGATGGAGACCTATGACTCCTCCTCCGTTATCCACAAAGTCTGAAATGGACTGAAGCAATTCATCGGTAATCCCGGTAGACCAATGTTTATAAAAAATAACTACATCAAAACCTTCCAGATAGGATAACGAAGTGCTAACCTGGGTTTTATCAAAAGGAAGTGAGACAGAGGTAATATCAATCTGAGTAGTCAGAAAATTGAAAGAGTCATCCACATCACTGGTTTCCAACAGGGTCATAAGGTCTGTGTAATCTGCAGGTAGGTCAGTCCCACTTCCATGATTGCAAGGAACATCATTTGCTCTATTTCCCACTGAGCAGTTACTCTCGTCTACAGCTCCTCCATGAATCACCAGTACTGATACCTGTTGTTCCTGTTGCTGAGAAGATGGATATGTCTCTAGTGTATTAATATAAGTTCTAGCGGCATGTGCCACTGTCTGTGGATACCAGTCGCGAGTTGTGATAATCTTATAGTCACCTGCTCCATTGTCCACAAGTTGGTTATTGGGAGTAGAGACAGTGACTCTATCAGTAGCTCTATGTGTCACGCCAAAATCTGCAAGTGTAACAGGTGTCTGTGTTTCGGGGTAACCTGTCGCTTCTCCATCTTTCAGTAGACTAATGCCCAATGTTTCAACTCCGGAAGCTTCTGTATTTGGGACTCTCCAAAAGACAGGCAGACTTGCTCCGTGGCATTGGGCCATTACAGTTTTACCTGCTAGCAAAGCTTCTATTGCCAGATCATTGAGTTTTTGAGCAGTGGCCTCTACAACCTCTGATGAGATAAGTCTATCTCCTGCTCCCTGACTATCATACACCCCATCCAGGCGATAGTCCAATGCACCAGTCCCTCCTACTACAACTAACCCTGAATAAGTGGTGATATCGGCCACCTCTAGAATTGATCCATTGACAGACAAAGAAGCTGGGGTGGCATTTAAGGTTTCATTCCAAGCCGTGCCAAACATCCCTCCAAACTGAGACTGAAATTGCGCATATGTGCTTCCAGAAAGGGAATTGGCGGTGGCCGCTATATCTGTGCCTACCGGAAGCATATAAATGGAAAAATCCTGAGTGTTCGCGCTTCTCACATCCACCGAATACCCTGAAGCTTCGAGCGCTTCTTTCATGACGATGTATTCGGAATAGTAAGCGTCTTCATGAGAAACAAACATGAGAATTGTCTGGGCTTGCACATAGTATGACATGCTTGCTATGAAAACAAGTACTTGCACGAGCCTTCTGAGTGACTTGCTTATAAGCTTGGATTGTGGGCTTGAAACCATTTTCGAGAGATTTGTTATTTACAAATTAATCTCATTTTTATCCTAACAATACAAAACCGGGCGTCTACAAAGAGTCTACATGCCTCTCAAATAGTTGAAATCAAAAAAGCGACCCTCTTTCGAGAGCCGCTCTATAAATCGCCTTACTGCTATGAAACAGCGTTAGCAAATGTTTATTTTCTACTGTCTCTCAATTTCTTGAGCCCATAGATCCCTCCCGCTGCGAGCAGCAGACTTAGCCCCCCATCAATGGGTGTGGCAGGCGGGGCACTTGGCCCCTGAGCCAACAATGGCATTGCGGTAATTAAAAAAGTGGTTGAAAAGATTGTGGTTTTTATTATAAAGTTTGACATGTTTTTAAAGTTTAAATGTGTTAGTGTTCTGATCTTAATTAAGTAGGATCATGACTTAGTCGTCATTGCGAGGAACGAATCGAACCACCGATGCGGCGATCCTTCTAAGTCCGAGATTGCTTCGCTGCGCTCGCAATGACGAGTGGAAATATTTATTTCAAGACTATTTTCTTGGACTCTATTCCATCTGACACCAGATAAATACCATTTGGTAAATGTCCTAGGTCAACTTTCGTTTGACCGGATGTCAGTATTGTTGCCACCTTCTTTCCGGAGAGGTTGAACAACTCATATTGGGCTGATTGAGACCCTGAAAGTTCAATATGCAATATTTTGTTCGCTGCATAAATATTGGAACTAGCTACTTCTGTTGAAAGAATAGAAGAAACAGTACTCAATACAAAGCGATCGGTGAATTGGCCTGCCTCTGCATAGAAACTATAGCTGCCTTGAGTCAGATCAACTGTCTCTTCCGTTTGCTTGTCTATCAGATAAAGCATACTTCCTTCAAAGGAACTTTGATCTATTTCGATTTGATAAGTGCCTGCTTCTTTAGCATTAAATCCAAGCGGAATTTCTTCCTTGTCATAAGTCACACCCTGAATAGCCAGTGGTTGATCCGCTTTGAGTGTATAGACAGCATAGTCTGCCGTTCTGCTAAACACTGCTGCATCAAACCTTCTGTCCACTTCACTATCATTAATATCTGGCATCCATGCCAAAATAGCTTGCTTAAACAATCCGTCATCAGCAGTCAGGTTGATTCTGACATGCGATGGAGTTTTGCTTGCTTTTCTAAAAAAGTGTTCGTCTTCATTGTTGTTACCAGCGCGCATCCCTTCGTTGAAGGTGATCGTGGTATTGCTATTATCCATCAGCTTTACAAAGAAGCCTTGAGCCACTCCCATATAGCCATTGTATCTGGTTTGACCTCCGGCAGGCGTGGTATTGGTGGCCATAGTTCCATTCGCAACGATGTAGTCGCTATTGCTGCCTCTACCAGTATTTGATCCATTGTCATCCCAGATATAGATCGCACCTGTAGTATTGTTTGCACCTAGGAAATCACTCACTTCTATGGATGCTGTATATGGATTGGAAATCAGGTTCCAGCCATCATTGATGTAGCTTCCAGCATAGTTAACTGTTCCTGTATTTGGAACTCCTACAAACTCTATCAGCTGCTGATTGGCTTGGGTATATCCTTTTCCTGAAACCAATTGATCAGAAGCTCCTGCCGCTACCCATCTCGTTAGGTCTTCGGTAGTAGCCGATTGGCTCTCATCATAAGTGTAGACAAATGACCCTAGATCTGAAGCGGTTGTGTTTGCATTTTGCTCAACTGGTGATCCCACAAAGCTGTAGCGACCATCTGCATAGCGGGTGTTTCGCTGGACTTTCACGTCATTTCCCGTAATCGTCCCGGATTCAAACACCAGCAATGTAGCACCTGAGCCAATGATCAACTCACCATTATTGGTAAGGTCTTCCACGATATAGAGCGATTCTTCAGTATCTACATTCAGCGTTGCTCCGCTATTAATTGTTAGATTTCTGACATTAAGCAGTCCATTTGCTTCAAAAGAATAGTTTCCAGCAATTACTACATCGTCCGAGCCGTTACTAGCTGGGCCTGTCACATTATTCCATTCTGAGCCGTTCCACTCCAGAAAAGGAAAATCTTCAGTTGTAAAGTCCCAGCTTTCGCTATCTGTAAATCCAGTGATTACATTTCCACTGAAATCCTCTACTGCGCCATCTGGCAAAACCACATAAAGATCCTCCTCGAAGGGAAGGTCCCCACTCAACGAAACAGTCATTGTATTTCCACTAAAAACAGTTGCCGAAGCATCATGTATTCCCCTGCTTTGCAAGACATCATCATTAGATTTTCTCCTGATTTGAAGGAATCTTGTAATTCCCGTAGTTCGCATTGGCTCGCTGAAAGTGACGACCAAAGACCCATCTACAGCTACATCAACCGCCTCGTCTTCCGGGCTAAAACTCACAATTTCAGGCAACTCATTGTCTACCGTAAATCGGTAATCTGAACTACTGAACAGGTCATTGAAATCATTGCCAGCCAAATCTTCAAATGGCGTAGAAGACCAGTTAACATAAATCTGCACCTCCTCCTCTGTTGAAAGAATACCTCCTGTAGGTGTGATGGTGACAACATTGCCAACGATGCTTACCTGACCTGAAGCAGGGTCAATGGATCGTAACTCGGCGTTATTAGAAACACGTTTGATCTTGATGTTGGAGTTAGGATTCCCTGAAAGTTGGATATCTTCACTAAAGGTCAATACAATTGACGCATAGTTATCCACTTTCACTGCTCCATTGACAGGACTGAATGTAGTGATGGTGGGAGCAGTAACGTCCGCCACTGTGAAGTCCCAAGTTTCATTATCATCAAAGCCAGTAAACACATTTCCTTCTAAATCCTCAACAGCCCCATCTGGTATGGTAATGTAGACCTCTTCCAACTCAGGAAGTGAACTTGCCAGATCAACAGTCATGGTACTACCACTAAAAGTTGTCACACCAGTATCATGAATACCAAAACTCTGCAATATTTGATCATCCGACTTTCTTTTTACTCTTCCGAAAAGGGTAGTTCCTGTTGCTTGCACTGGTTCATCAAAAGTCAGTACTAGATTTGCAGATGGACTCACACTGGTAGCTTCATCCACTGGGCTAAAGGTGACCGGTGAAGGAGCGGTTTGGTCACTCGTAGTAAACCTCCAGGTTGTATTGTTGCTATACCCTACAAAATCGTTTCCACTCAGGTCTTCGATTGCACCAAAAGGGAGGGTCACGTAGTAGTTAGTCAATTCGTCTAGTTCTGACGGCACTGTCATAGTGAGGGTTGAGCCATTAAAATCAGCAACTGAAGCATTGCTAACGTCAATTCTGCCGGCCTCTACATTGCCGGTCACTGTTCTTATTACTGCATCTGTTGAAAAGCCTGTGGACTGAACGGGCTCATCAAATGTTACAACTATCTGCGAGATGTTTGCTAACACGCCACTTGCATTGTTTGCAGGGCTCAAACTGGCTATGACTGGAGCTGTTTCATCCAATTCCGTTGCAAACACAGTCCAATCCTGAGTATTGCCCTCTTCGGCTGTGACGGTGTAAACGACAGGAGAAGAGAAGTCTTGAGAAATACCAGTAGTCGGGTTGATTGAAGCCCCGGTATTCGTAGTGATTTCAGGAACTTGAGTTGTGGAGCTTCCCTCGCTTAAAAGGATTTCAACCGTGTGTGCACCTGGATCAATCGTTGCACTTTGGCCTTGATCTGGAACGGAAAATGCAAGGATATCTGTAGCTATGTTTGCATATTCATAAGCTCCTTTGCTAGGTCCCACTGTACTCCTGGTGTCACTGTTAATATCTTCTGGAACTGCCGCCAGCGGTGTGCCGCGAAGTGCACCGGAAGCCAGCGACGTTCCTGTGGGTGTTAAATCTCCATTGTCTGCATCCGTAAAGAAAGCTTCTTCATTCGTGTGATTGGGATGGTTTGCAAGAAAGGCTTCCCACTGATTCACTCCGTATTTGACATTGTCCTCGATAAACTCCGCATAGTTTTCAAGCGAGTTCTCAAAAGGCATATAGATGTTATTGTAACTCAAATTCACCTCAGATTCCAGGATGAACCGAACATAAAACCCTGCCTGACGCACCGCACCATTCATTTGGATGATATTGTTACTCACCTGAGGAGTGGAGGTGGAAGCACCTAAATAGATTCCCGCGTTGCTTTGATGACTTGTGCTAAAATCTGCGTATATCGTATTGTGATGGATCTGTGCATTGTCACTGTTGGATACGCTGAGTGCCGTACCTCTTGGCGAGGTTACGTAAATGGTATTGTTGACTACAGTTGTGTTTCCGGTGGAGCTGACAATGACTGCTGTCACACTATTCGTATCCGTCGTTCGTATTTCATTTCCAGACACTTCTACATTTATACTCTGGACACCTACGTTGATCACTGTGGCTTCCTGATAGCTCAGCGTATTGTTTTCAATGACAAGGCCATCCACAGCATCTGCAGACACAAGCCTGCCAAAAGCAGTAGCCGTACTATTAGGGTCACGGAAGCCGATAAGGTTTTTTAATGTAATATTTCCACATGGATTTCCTCCTGTATCTGGATCGAGATCGAAAAAGGCATTTGTGATAGATTCTACCTCAAGTACGCCTTTTCCATCCACCACAAAGTTCTGAATGCCATCCATTCCTATTTGGTTGTAGTAAAAATGGGCACTTGTGGCTCCATCTTCTACCGTAACTGTAGTAGTATAAAGGTCATTGCCCAGGTACGGGTCTAAATCAATGAAAAACGCACCGAACTCATCATAGCCATCCTGTAGCTCAAAGGTGACATCTGCCCCAATACCCCGTAGCTCTAGTTCGTCGAAAGCAGATGAGAGTGTAAGGAAATATCCGGTCGCTCCCACAGAATATATTCCGGTTAGTGGCTGCCAGGTGAGGGTCACCGACCAGACCTGAGTTGATCCGCTTTCTGACCTTACATTTACGGTCTTAGTCTCACCGGACATCCAATAATTTACATTGGTCGCCCACTGGTCGGGAGAAGAACCAAAAAGTACCGCGCCATCCGAAAGCGTAAACTGAGGATCGACGAAAACCGGAGCTGTGCCGAGCATGTTGGCTGTGATGGTATGATTGACCACATCAATAGTGGCTGCTCCATCCAAACCAGTAGCGGTAAAACTCAAAATATCATTCTCAACAGATGCGGCCCGTATTGTAAAATCGATTTGTGGTACGGTGGCTTCATTGCCCAGTGCATCTTCCACTTTATACCCACCTCTGACTGAGTAGTCCTCTCCAAAGAAAAAGTTTGCGACGATATCCAACGTAATTTGGTTTCCATCTACAGATATGTTCGGTGGCAATGTTCCATTGACTACCTGCCAGGTCTGCACAGCTCCAGACGTGCCTCGATCCAGGTATAGTGTGACTACTTCATCGGACGGGAAGAAAACACCTTCATCAAAACTGAGTACGATAGTCGTGGGAGGGTCAGCGGCCGTTTCGTTATGAGTAGGGACACTACTGATCAGCACCGGACCTATTTCATCTACATCATCAATATCAATTTGGAGTACTTTAACAAAAGGAGCACTAACACCATCGTCAGTTTGGACGCGGATGCTATAAGTGTCTTTCGTCTCATAATCAAATACTTCAGCGGACTTAAGTTGGGCCCCATCTATGGTAAAAGAAGCATTATCAGTATCACCCGTGCCTGATACTAGTGTATAGGTGTGTGTATCGCCCTCATCCTGATCGGTCGTACTTAAATTCCCAACGACGGTCCCAACAGGTTCATTTTCATCTATATTATTATCGATGATAGAGATATTAGTCGGAGACTCAGGTAAGTCGTTGATTGTTATCGCAAGTATTTTTTCAAACACATTTCTACCCGCATCCTCAACACTCAAACGTATGCTGAGTTGTGCGAATTTTTCATGACTCAGCCCTTCTTTCATAATTAGACTCGACCCGACAATTGAAAAATTTGAATTGTGATCATCTCCTTTACCTGATGCAAAGTCAAAAACATGGGTATCAACTACATCTTCATCTTCCGCGGATAATACCCCAACAGGCTCATTTGCACCGGAGTTTTCATCGATATCATCTGGTGTTACTACAATGTCCGTAGGGGCATCCGGACGGTCTACAACGGTGATTGCAAAAGCTTTGGACAAACTATTGCCATTTTGATCTGTAGCTTGAATGCGAATGGAGTAAGAACTCTTTACCTCAAAGTTGGCTGTGCCATCGAAATTCAATTGACTTCCGGACACGGTGAAACTGGCATTATCTGTATCACCCGTTCCGGAAACAAACGTGTAGGTGTGCGTGTCACCTGCATCATCCGTGGCAGACAAAGTCCCTACCAGAGCATCAAGGGTGTTTTCATTGAAGGAAGTTTTGCTTAGCAAAATATTAGACGGTGGTTCATTAGCACGAGTATATTGTACTGGAATGGTCAGGTCAGCCATGAATACATGATCGCTCGTCACCTCTATATCGGTGATATCTCGAGAAATCTCCCCTGTAGGAATGTTCCAGTCCAATGCAGAAGAAGTAGTTGGATCTAAAGCAGCAACATATATGCGCGTCTGACCACCAATGCTTCCAAACTGACCGGCGGCATAGACTGTACCTGCGGATGAACTGGCCAACGCATTGACGGTGGAAGATGGATCAGCATCCCAAGCTGAAAGGCTCAGTGTAGCTGCATCGTAGGCAGCTAATCTCTGCACAGTGGACTGCCCAGATATGGAGGTGAACTGTCCCCCAACGTATACCACCTCGTCATTACTTATGTGGATGGTTTTAGGTGTAAAGTTTGGTGCCGGATTCCAGCTTTTGGGTGTACTGGAGCCAATGGAAAAAGAAGCAAGTCTTGTTCTGCCTTGGCCACCAATAACCCCGAAACTTCCGCCAATATACAGCTCATCCTCAGACTCCTCAATGATGGTGACATCACTGTTTGCACCAGGATTCCACGAATTCAAACTGCCGGTACTTTGACTTACAGCAGCAATGTTGCTTCGAGAAGTTCCGCCTACTAAACCGAAACTCCCACCGAAATATATCTGCCCATCTGCAGCAAGCAGTGTGTACACATCTCCGCTTACATTTGGATTCCAATTAAGTGCTGCACCTGATGAGTTGAGAGCAGCCAGGTGATTGCGTGTATTTTGGTCGATATCGGTAAATTCACCTCCCACGTACAAGGTGCTTCCCACTAGCTCCATATCGTGTACCGCGCCATCTGGATCAGGATTCCAACTTTTCAATGTGTAGTTACTTAAATCGATGGCCGCTAGGTAGTTCCTTTCTTCTCCTCCCATGACCAATCTCCTACCACCCACATACAGATCACCTCCGGAAATAGAAAGGCTGTAAACGCCAGAAGCATTAGTCTCATTCAGGTCGATATCTACTTCTAGTTCCCAGCCTGTAAGCGCAGCAGTGGAGGTACTCACACCTTTTATGTCTCCTGGGTCTTGACTGGAGGTTTTGTGTCTAAAGTAAATGGTAGACCCATTAATCGCCATGTCCTGAATGATGTAATTAGTGGTCTGCCCAGCATCCCAAGAACTTACAACCCCGGCATTGGACATCTTGACTATGGCACGACGAGTGTTGCCATCCACAGTATTGAACTGACCGCTAACGAATATATCCGAACCGGAAGTTTCAATATCATATACCCGACTATCGAAACTTACGTCTAGGGAAGTTGCACTACCTGTAGACAGGCTAATCTCAGCAAAATTATCCCTTGATTGACCGCCCGCCGAAGTGAAAAAACCTCCAACATAAATAGATGTGCCTGAAGCACTTTTCTTAAGGGCAAATACATCGTCATTAGTGGTAGGATTCCATGAAGACACTGCCCCTGTGGAGGTATTGACAGCAGCCAGCGAAGGACGAGTGATACCTCCCACAGAATTAAAGGAGCCTCCCAGGTATAGCTCAGTCCCGATTACTTCCAGTGCAAGAACGTTTTGACTTGGCACTCCTCCGGTAGGATACCAACTATCTATGTCACCGGTGGATGCATCAAATTTCACTATGCTCCTCCTTGACTCGTTTCCCTGAGAGTCAAATGCGGTGGTAAAGAACCCTCCTGCGTACAGGGAGCCATTATCTAAAACCAAGGCTGAGACACTGGAGCTAGTACCACTCACCTGACCAGGCCAGGATGATAGCTGCCCGGAAGCATCGATATGTGCTAGATCACTGCGGTTTTCACCACCTACTTTGGTAAAGTCTCCACCAATGAAAAAGCCTCCATTTCCATCGGATATGCTCACATTGACCTGACCCTCTACCTCGGGCCAGTCAGCAGGTACATCGGCAGTAGTAAGGCTTGCAGCTACCCCGTCTCTTTTGACCCCTATCCGAGTAAAACTTCCTCCAAGATAGAGTACATCATTAGCTTCATCTACGACCATCTTATTGATTGCATGATTTGTCCTGAAAGCATCCAGTTCAGTGACACGAGTCTGTGCATGACTCCATAGTGCCAGCATCCAAAGAGCTAGCGTTCCAAAAGTGATAATTGTAATTTTCTTCATAGCATAAAAATTTTGTTAAGCGATTTATGCTGTGAAATTGGGGATACAATAAGATTATTTACCTGACCTATAGGGTTAGTTTTTCACTACCCAGGTGGGTAGTATTTGTAAACATTTAGGCCCTCAGCCCCTAATAGGGCTAAAACTAAGAAGTAGACTTCACTGCAAACTGAAGCGCTTCTTTTCTATTGGACACTCCGAGTTTTTCATAGATATTTTTGAGATGGAATTTCACAGTGTTTACGGAAACAAATAGTTCTTCTGCGATTTCGTTATTGTTTTTGTTGGATAACGCAGTAGCGAAAATTTCAAACTCTCGATCAGTAAGGGGGTGAACCAATCGACCATTGAGTTCTCTCATTTCGATATCCAGATCTTCCACATTTCCCTCGATCAAAGAATTTATTTTTAACCTCAAATTATCAATCTCCTTTGAAAGTAATTCCCCTTTGAGTTGTGACCTTATGACTGTGATATGAATAACATACCCCCCAACTCCCATCAAAAGTATAATCGCAAAAGTGAAGGCAAACTTCTCCCTATTGTTTTTTTCGATTTCAAGTTCGTTGAGCTTATTTTGAATCGATAAAAATTCAATTTGTTTCTGTTTTTTCTCAGTCTCGTACTTAGCCTCAAGTTCCCTTATTTGCATTGATTTTTCAGCATTGAATAAAGAATCGGAGATAATTCGAAGATCAGACTGATATTGAAACGCTTTTTCGAATTGGCCCTTTTTTGAATAAATATTGGCCAGCAACTCGTAAATAAATAGCAAATCTTGTCCGATATCATTTTTGAGGCAAATGTCCAGCGCATCCATGGCATGACTTTCTGCTTCTGTAAGTCTACCCCATTCCAAGAAGTTTTCACTCATACTTTGAAGAGTCTGCTCAACAGCTGTTGCATAGGATAACTTCTCAAAAACTTCCAGAGCCTGTTCGTAGTGCTCTTGCGCCTTTTGATAATTGGCTTCCATCGTATAAACTGTGCCAATATTTAAGAGCGTATTGCCATATCCCTCCTCTTCACCAATCGCTTGGAATACCTCTTTGGCTCGCTTGTAAGATGAAAGCTCCTCCTCGTAGTTTTCAAGATAAGATTGCACCATCCCCTGATTATTGAATGCATGCCCCAGCCTTAAAGAATCTCCCAGGAGCCTGGAAAGCATTTCTACTTCTTCAAAGAATTTCAAAGAGGACTTATAATTGCCCTGATACATAAAATCGATCCCCAGATTATTGTAAGCATCTATTTGCACAAGTGAATCCTTGAAAATCTCGCTATGCTTTAAAGCCTCGAACGACTTTTGAATCGAGGAATCATATCTGGCTTGATAACTATAGCATACAGATATAGTGGCATATATTCTCCCAATAAGTGAATCGAGCTTATGCTCTTTTGCAATGATGAAGGCTTTATTGGCAAGCTGAAGGGCACTATCAGGAGTTGATTCACATAAGAGCTTGCTTGTTTCTATCAAGAGCTTAACTTGCTCTCTTGGCTCCTTGCCTCTCTTTTGAGAAATCGCAGCAGAGTAAACGCATAAAATCAGAAGAATGCTAAGAAGTCTTAACCACATATTCAAGTGCTTCTTTTCGATTGCTTACGCCCAATTTATTATAAACATTCCTTAAGTGAAATTTGATGGTGCTCTCAGACACAAATAATTTCTCTGCTATTTCCCGATTGGTCAGACCTTTCAAGCTTAAACTCAAAGAATCATATTCTCTCTCTGTAAGGGGATTGACCAACTTGACGTTTAGGTCTTCCAAATCCTCTTTCAGTTCGAAAGATTGTGGCCCCTTGAGAATTTCTATGAATCTTTTCTGCAAAGCATCGTATTGAGATTCTTGTGCTAGCCGCTCTGCACGCGCTTTTTTGACTCTAAAAAAATAAAGCATGCCAATCGATAAAATGATAATTATAGCGATGAAAACACTCCAAAAAAGCTGAATTTTCAGCTTCTGAGTCCTTAGTTGAGTGATTTTACTCTCTGCCTCAAGGAGCTTATTTTCGCTTGCGATCTTATCTACTTCGAATCTGACACGCATTTGGTCTACCATTCGTTCACTTTCCAGAAGCCTGACGGAATCCTTCATCCATGAAGACTGCTCCATCGCTTTCAATGCACCTTGATAATCTTCCATCAACAGCAGTATTTTGGATTGGGTGCGGTAGGCTTTTTCACACTTAATGACAAGTCCCAGCCTCTGGCACAAGTCGATGTTTTTTCCTACCAGATTCAACGCATCATCCAGGTAAGATAACTTTATATAGGCTTCAATCAGTCCATCATAAATGGCCACATGGATTTCTCCGGTTTCGTAATCTTCAAAAAAAACCTTTGCCCGATTACCCCAAACCAATCCTTGCTCTGGTGATCCACTTTGTGTGAGGATGATACACATATTGATCCATCTACTTGCAAGGTTTACGCTATCATAGATTGACTTATGCTCTGCTATTGAAAGCTTGGTATAGTACGATGCACTATCCCAACTCCCCAGCTTAATGAAGGCTTCTGCCAAACTGTTGTATCTCATGCCTAACGAGTTTTTATTCCCTGTACTTCTTTTGAGAAAGAAGATAGACTCTCTGTAAAAAGGAAGAGATGTTGAGGGCGAGCCAGCTGCCAAATGTGCGTCTCCCATTGTTTTAAGGTCAAAGCCAATGGCTGCTGTATCTTTTCTGACAAGGTCTATTTCGTATGCCTTATTGAGCATATTGATAGCAGAATCCAATGCACCCATTTTGATCATCGCTGTGGAAATATTGTAGTAGCAGATGGCTATCTCTACTGAATCCTCATTGGTCAGTGCCAGTCGTAGTGATTTACGAAAATAATCTTCCGCTTTGATATCATGCCCTAATTCACGATAGCAAAACCCAATGTAGCTGTAGCATTCTTGTAAGGGGACGGAATTTTGAGGTAGCAGTATTTCTTCGTGACTTGCTGCGTCGAGATAAGATTGAAGTGAGGTTTTTATATCTCCAAGGTAATAGAGAGCGTCTGCCTTTCTGGCATGAAACAGATACCACTGATCTTTGAGGGAAGGTGCATTTACAGCAGAATCACAAAGAGATATTGCTTCATGGTATTGTGCCCGATCAAGGTAATCATGCACACGATCCAGCTCTGTTTTTTGTCCTGCTACTTTCAGAAAAGACAAATGCACGAAAATAAAGAAGACAAATCCTCGTGTCAAAATTGGGCGGTATATTGACAGCTCGATCAAGCGCTAGGTAATTAAAACAATAAAGTGACGCCTCATAGAGACGCGCACTATTTTATGTCAATCAATACTTAGGAATACTCGAATCGATTTCATCAGACCAAGCTAATATCCCCCCTTCTAGGTTGTAAAGATTGTCATAACCTTGTTGCTCAACATAGTTTACCGCATTGGCACTACGCTTCCCACTTCTGCAGTGAACGATTACTTTTTTGTCCTTAGCAAACTTATCTACATGAAGGGGTACTGTCGCAAGGGGAATTAGCTCGCCTCCAATATTAGCTACTTCAAATTCATTTGGTTCTCTAACATCAATCAGCTGGAAATCTTCCCCACTATCCATCATTGCCTTAAGTTCTACTACAGTAACAGTTTTCATTTTTCTATTCTTTCTATTTATTCCAAAAGCCCCGGTAAAAAAGTAACAATACCAGGAAACAGTATTAAAGTTATCAAAAATAATATCTGGATAATTACAAAAGGGATAACTCCCCGATATAAATGTTTGGTTTTTACTTCTGGAGGCGACACTCCCTTTAAATAAAAGAGTGCAAAACCAAAAGGAGGGGTTAAAAAAGAGGTTTGCAAGTTGATCGCAAGCAATATCCCTATCCAAACCAGATCAATACCCAAAACCAAAAAAATTGGAGCTACCACTGGTACTATGATGAAAATGATTTCGATAAAGTCTATAAAAAATCCTGCCACAAAAACTACCAGCATAACAACAAACAAAAAACCATATGGCCCCAGGTTAGCATTTTGAATCAGGTCAAGGAATATTTTATCTCCCTCCAAGCCTCTAAAAACCAATGAAAAGGCTGTGGCACCCACCAAAATCATAAACACCATAGAAGTGATCAGAGTCGTTTCCTGAGAAACACTTCTGAGCATTTTGATACTCAATTTCCCGTTTATTGAAGTAAGAAGGATTGCTCCAAAAGCACCAACGCCAGCCGCCTCTGTAGGTGAAGCTATACCAGCGAAAATAGAACCCAACACTGCAAAAATCAAAAGAAACGGAAACACAAATGACTTGATCAAATCCCCTGTCACCCCTCTTGATTTAAAAGCCTCAATCTCTTCTTTAGGTATGACGGGTGCTTCTTTTGGATAAAAATGAGCATACACAAACGTGTAAATCAAGTAACAAACCACCAGCCCTATTCCAGGAACGATCGCTGCTTGAAACAAATCCCCAACAGAGACATTAAGTACGCTACCCAACAACACCAGCACTATAGAGGGAGGAATAATTTGCCCCAGCGTCCCAGAAGAAGCAATCACTCCCGCACTCAATGAAAAGCTATAACCCCGCTTCATCATTGTTGGCAAGCTAATGAGCCCCATTGTCACGACTGTCGCTCCCACGATCCCGGTAGAAGCAGCAAGTAAAGCTCCAACCAAAATGATAGAAACGGCTAGTCCTCCTTTGAACCGCCCGAAAATCATCGCCATAGTTTCCAGAAGTTTCTCCGCTATCCCTGATTTCTCCAGCATCATCCCCATGAAAACAAAAAGTGGCACAGCTAGCAATACAAAGTTTTGCATCGTACCGTAAATTCGTAGCGATAGGAGGTAAAAGAAGTCGATATCAAATACCCATAACCCTACTAACACTGACAGTCCGCCTAGCGTAAATGCTACAGGATAGCCCAATAGCATAAGTATGAAAATACTCCCAAAAAGTATAAGTGGTAAATATTCAATCATCTTGAGGATGGGTCAGGTTCAGTATTGACCTAAAAATCATGGATACGCCCTGCAAGCCTAGGCAAATAAATCCGATTGGGATCATCGACTTTATCAGATAGCGAGCCGGCAGCCCACCTGGGTCATTGCTTTTTTCAAGTACCTGATACGAGTTGATTACAAATGGAATACTTTCTATCACAGCCACGCAACACAGGGGGATCAGGAAAAAAACAGTCCCAAAAATGTTCACAATGTCCTTTTTCTTTTGAGAAAAAGAATTGTAAAAAACGTCAACCCTTACGTGCTTATCCCTCTGCAAAGTCCAACCTGCAGAAAGAAGGAATAATATGGAGAAGAGATGCCATTCCAACTCAAATGACAAAGGTGAGGACCAATTAAAAACATAGCGAAGCAATACATCAAATACGATTACCAATACAAGCAAAAGGCTAAGCCAGCTTACCAGACTTCCAATCATTTGATTCATTCTGTCTATAGAAGAATAAATTTGTTTCAACATATGCCTTTGATTAAATAAGAATCCCTTTTCATTCTCTCCGGTAAATTATAATCGAATCTCATTATTCTGAATGTTCGGTTAATTTCAAATGTGAAATTGCTAAAAAAAGGTTACTCAAATTGCGATTAGGTTAATAAATCCCTTTGTGCAATCGGTTGTAGCGCTTCTATTAAACATATTACATATTTTCGCTTAATCATGAAAAATTTGCTCTTAAAACTCTCTATCGGAATTATCATGTTGATCTCTGGTTGCGCAGCTCAAGCACAAGAAAGAGTATCTACCGCAGATCTCGATGTAGAGGGTGATGTGCAAACTTGGTATGATAACCAAGTAGGCAAAAAAAACACTGTTTTACAAACAGGTGGTTTACACAAGACCGAACGAAAAGCCAGTGTCTCTCACCCATATTTCAAAGTCATTTCTTGGGTTGATGGAAATCTGAAATATAGAAATCAGGAATTCTCACAAGTCCCTCTCATTTATGACATCAACAAGGACATTCTTATTACCAAAAACACCCTAGACATACGCTTCACATCTGAGCCGCTTGAGCTCATTAAAAATCATGTCTCTTCCTTCACTCTATCAGGAGCTGTATTTGAATTCTTTGATGAAGATATTGGCGGGCTAGGGGAAGGCTTTTTTGAAGTAATGTATCGTGGCGAAAATTTAGAGCTTCTAGCGAAAAGAATCAAAATCGTCACTATTAATGGTTCTGGTAGTAGCGTTTACGAAGAAGCTCCAAGATACTTTATTCGAATAAATGGTGAAATTCGAAAAGTGCAAAGAAGATCAAATATAATCCGTGAATTCCCCGAACATAAAAAGGAGATTCGAACTTTTGCAAGAAAAAACAGGATTCAAATCATCAAACCTGAAACTGACTATCAATTTGTGAAATTGATGGAATTCTGTGATAACCTGACCTTATGATCAACAGACTAACTATTATCTTTTCATTTCTAATCGCTCCCCTCTTGAGTTTTTCTCAAGATTTACCAAAAATCAATGGGAGCTTTGAGGAAGAGAAGGTAGAGATCGTTTTGAAAAATTTCTCTGAGCAAAGCGGCTATAAAATCTACTTTGACCCTCAGAAAATTGACTCCTTGAGGTTCACCGGGTCTTTCGAATCTATGCCCTTAGATATAGCGTTGGACAATTTGTCTGATGGATTTCCTCTCTCGCATTTCATTCAGAACGATCTCGTATATGTACTATTCGATGCAAAAATAGTGGAGAAGCCCGCCATACTTTCATCGTTACAGAAGTCTGATAAAAGTGGAGATTCCGGATTCGAAAAAGGACTTCTGTTTTCCAGAGAGTATTTAGACCAAACCCAAGATCAAACTGATTACGAAAATTTTGTCTTTGAAATCGGCCAACGCACAAAATTGGTTGCAGGAGCAAAGTCTACAATCGCTGGGTATGTTAAAGATGGAGAAAGCAACGAGCCTCTACCTGGCGCAATAGTTTACTCCGAAGACCCTATAGTTGCTACCTCTACTGATCATAATGGATTCTATTCGTTGACCTTGCCGAATGGAAAATCCACCCTTATCATACAGTATTCGGGTATGAAGTCCACTAAGAGGAATATTGCTCTCTTTTCCAATGGACAGCTCAATGTCAATATGGATGTTGACATCATTGCCTTACAGGAAGTTACGGTTGTCTCGGATAGAGATGAAAACATCCAAAATGTTCAAATGGGAGTGAGCAGGATAAATATTGCGGAAACTAAGAACGTACCCATTGTTCTGGGAGAAAAAGACGTGCTCAAAGTAGCAACCACCTTCGCAGGTGTACAGACAGTGGGCGAAGGCGCATCCGGATTCAATGTGCGGGGAGGAAAATCGGATCAAAACCTCATGCTGTTAGATGGCGCTACGATCTACAATGCTTCTCATTTCTTTGGATTCTTCTCTGTATTTAATTCTGACGCTATAAATAGCATGGAAATATACAAGAGCTCAATACCTGCCAATTTTGGAGGTCGACTCTCCTCTGTTTTTGATATAGAAACCAAGTCAGCAAACAGAGAATCGTTCACAGGATATGGTGGCATTTCTCCCATCACCTCGAAGCTCACTGCTGAAATACCTCTTTTCAAGAAAAAAGCAGGATTGCTACTAGCTGGAAGAACGACGTACTCTAACTGGGTGCTCAAACGAGTAAAAAATGCAGAATTTAAAGACAATAGAGTTGCTTTTTACGACATGATCATGAGGTACGATCATGATATTGATAAGAAAAACAAAGTTCAGGCTAATGCTTATTTCAGTAGAGACAACTTTCGGCTTTCGTCAGACACACTCTTTTCTTTTTCCAATTTTAAATTCACCAATGCCAACGCCTCGTTAAAATGGAACCATCGGATCAACGATCAGATGGATGGATCTCTGTCTGCCGTTTACTCAATGTACAATTACGAGCTGGCTTTCAAAGAATCAATCCCCAACGCCTTTACTCAGGATTTTCAAGTTGAAGAAGCAACACTTCTTGCAGATTTTAAATATTACAAAGATTATGTCCATACACTTAATGCAGGCTTAGAGCTAAAGAACTATGTAATCAACCCTGGATCAAAGAAACCACTCGGAGCAGAATCAGAGGTTGCAGAAGAAAAGTTGGAAGTAGAACAAGCCTTACAGACTTCATTGTATGTATCAGATGAATATATTCTAAATGAAAAACTAACTCTCTCTGCAGGCCTCAGGTATTCATTTTTCTCCTCCTATGGAGAACAAACAGTGTTCGACTATAGCGAAGGAGCTCCCAAAAATGCAGACACTCGTACCGGTTCTAAAGTGTATGATAAAGGTGAACACATCAAAACATACCACGGCCCAGAGTTGCGATTGTCAGCGCGATACAAATTGCCCCAGGAGTCCTCCTTAAAAGTCGCATATAACAGAACCAGACAATACATTCATACACTTACCAACAGTGCTTCCCTATCACCTACAGATACTTGGAGGCTTTCAAATACGCATTTGCTACCGCAAATTGGAGATCAATTTTCTCTTGGGTACTATCGGAATTTTCTTGGGAACAAATACGAGACTTCTGTTGAAGTGTACCACAAGTCCCTTCAAAATCTAATAGATTTCAAAGTAGGCTCTCAATTCCTATTAAATAACAATATAGAAACTGTCGCGTTACAAGGCCCTGGAAAATCCTATGGCCTAGAGTTTTCAATCAAAAAGACGGGTAAGCTTAGCGGCTGGGTAAACTATTCTTTCGCCCGTACTTTTTTAAAGCTTGATAGTCAGTTTCCTGAAGAAATCATCAATGAAGGAAAGTTTTATCCAGCCAATCACGATGTTCCTCATACCGTCAACCTGGTCGCAAATTACAAAGTCACCCACCGCCTGAGTTTCTCCTACAATTTTTCGTTTAAATCTGGCAGACCCGTCACTTACCCTGTTGGAATCTATAATTTCAAAGGGATACAATCTATTCACTATACAGACAGAAATTCATTTCGAATTCCTCACTACATGAGAATGGATTTGGGAATGAATCTAGAAGCAGGTCACAAGCTTGACAAGCTGGCTTACTCCATTTGGTCATTCTCAATTTATAATGTCTTAGGGAGAGATAACCCATTTTCAGTGTTCTTCGATGTAAGAAACGGAACCGTAAATGGGTACAAACTGGTTGTTTTTGGAAATCCGATTCCAACTGTTACTTATAATTTTAAATTTTGATGAGAACTATTGGAAACATAATTGTCTCGCTATTTTCGATTGCCTTTTTCTGGAGCTGTACCAAACCGTTTGAAGCTGAATCGTTTACTTTCAAGAAAGTATTAGTAGTCGATGGTCAGCTTACCGATGAAGACAAATTTCATCAGGTAGCATTGTCCTTTACGTTCCCTATCGGCGAAGAAGCACAAGACGCTTCACTGTCAGATGCAGAAGTATGGGTTGAAAGTGGGGATGGAACAAGAATAGATTACAACGAAATCCAACCCGGCTTATATGAATCGGAAAACAGTTTCGCTGGGGAATCCAATCAATCTTATCAGTTGTTTTTTACTACTGCGGAAGGAAGAAACTACGCGTCGGTGATTCAGAATCTTATTCCCTCTCCTGAAATTGACAGTATATACGACAGCTATACTGAGACTATAGATGACGAATTCAACTCTATTATCCCGGGTGCTCAGTTCTTTTTAGACTCTCACGATGAAACTGGACAGGCAGAGTACTTTAGATACGAATGGAAAGAAGATTATAAAATAAAAGTTCCGCTAGCTTCTATTTGGGAGTACGACAAAGACCTTGATTCGGTAATTTTTAGAACTGACCCTGTGCACATATGCTATGAGTCGAGCGAATCCTCTGAGATAATAATCGGAAACTCTATCGGCTCCTCTGGAAACAGAGTTGCTGAGCAGCCAATTAATTTTGTTAGCTCATTTACAGACAAATACAGAACAAGGTATGCCATTCAGGCAAAACAGTACGCAATTAATGAAAGTGCTTTTGGCTTCTATAGAAAGTTAAAAGAAAGCAATGAATCTGGAGGTTCCCTCTTTGACAAGCAACAAGGAACAATTGCTGGTAATATTCGATCTCTTGACGACCCTTCAGAAACAGTACTCGGGTACTTTGAAGTTGCGGGTGTATCAGACTTAAGAGCCTTTTTTGACTTTGCAGACTTGGATGAACGGCTGACCTTTCCTTCTTTTAGATTTCAATGTGGAATAAATAGCTTGAAAGATACTACCAGAGCTGGTATCACCCTTCTTTTTAGCGCAAACGATAAACTTCGAATTGTCAGTGTTGAGTCAATACCGGGTTTTCCAGAAAACGATGTATTTTCATACGCAGTGAGAACCTGCGCAGACTGCTCTTGGTACGCGCCAACAGAACCTCCTCAATATTGGATCGATTAGACTTTCATAATGCTCAAAAAAACAATACTTATAATCTTCAACTTGAGTTTTGCACTATTAGCAAGTACTCAGCCTAATATAAAAGAACAGGTCTATATCCATCTGAATAGCCAACAAATCATCACAGGTGAGACACTTTATTATAAGGCTTACTGCAACAGTCAGATGACTGGCAGACCTTCTCTTTTAAGCAAAATTCTCTATTTAGAATTGATAGGCGAACAGGGTGTCATTCATCAGGAAAAAATTGAATTGGAGAATGGTGTCGGTCATGGAGACTTCTTTGTCTCTTCTCTAATAAGCACTGGCAAATACCAACTTGTAGCTTATACCCGGTGGATGAAAAACTTCAATGATTATAGCCAGTCATCCATCAATATTATCAATCCATATGAGGATTATGAATTCACGCATAAGTCTTCCGAACAAGAGTTGCACATCAACTTCTATCCCTCTAATAAAAATATTATTGAAGGGGTTGAAAACACGGTTGCTTTTCAAGTCGTTCAAGAATCGAATAGTATTCAATACAAAGGAAAGATAGTAAACGATCAAGGGGAAACGGTTGCCAACTTTGATCACAATCAATTAGGATTTGGGAAATTTACATTTACCCCTTCCCCAAAGGTTAAGTATCAGGTGATACTAGAAGATCCTCAAGGAAATTTCAAGTTTTTTGATCTGCCAAAATTCTCTTCCTCCGGTCTTGCCATCAACATTGAAGAAAAGTCTTCACACCTAGGCGTTGAGCTTGTAGGAAGTGCTGATCAGAACAAACTACTCAAGTTGGTTGCGCTCAAGGGATACGATGTGCAATTTGAAATTGATGTTGCAGCAAACACTTCAACCATCATCCCCAAAAGCAATTTAGGGGAAGGCATGGTCACTTTAGAGGCTCAAGATAATCAAGGAACCACATTAGCATCACGGCATTTTCTCAATCAAAAGATTGTATTGGATAATCAAAAATTATCAGATGTCTACAAAACGAGATCCAAAGTAGCCATTAGTCCAAAACTACTTCCCGGAAGGTATTCTGTATCAGTCAAAAAGAAAGATCAGTATCTGGATGGGGCACATGCTCATTCAGTGTTATCTGAAATAAACAATTATCATACTGAAGTCCCAATTAGTGCAGAAGAGTATCATAGCTCTATGGACATGCCCGATTGGGATTTGTTTTTCCTTGCGAGCGAATTGAAAAACTCCGGCACAGCTCCAGACTCTGTCAAATACATGCCAGAAGTAAGAGAAGAAATACTTTCGGGAAAAATCTCAGCTAAGGATGACAGTCAGGTTTCTGAAGTGGTGCTTACCATGTCCTTCCCTAGTGACTCGTATGAACTTCGTACCGCCAAAACGGACAAGAGTGGGCAGTTCACAATTCCCTTTAAGAGCATGGGTTCAACCATAGATGCTTATCTCGCAGCTCAAAGTTTTGATCCAAATCTTGAGGTAACTCTCGACAACCCATTCTTGGATTCGTATCCTCCGTTCGATTATGAACTCACCTCATTGGACAGTATTCAAATCGTTGAAATCGTTGAAAAAAGTATTCGCAATCAAATTGAAAATGCATATTACGAAGCACCCAAGAAGAAGCAAAATACTTCTTTCTGGTTTCCTCCGGTACCGTACAATTCCATCTATGTTTTAGATGAATATACCAGATTCAAAAGCATTAAAGAAACCTTTACAGAATACATCTTTACAGCTAATTTCAGAGAGAGAAGAGATCATGTAATCAAACCAGTAGTGACAGATCTTCCTTACGGAGAAAGTTATCCTCCTTTAATTCTTATAGATGGCCTACCAATATCCGGGGATAAAATGATTGAATTTAGTCCGTATAAAATCGAATCTATTAGTTTATATAACAATCGTTATTTTCTTGGTTCCCTCATAGCAGATGGTGTTATTAACTTCAAAACTAAGGAAGATGTCCTCAATGGGTTTTCACCAGACGAAAGCTACACAAAAGTGGAGGTTATGAAAGTCTCGAGGGGAAGGAATTACAATTTCAAAAAACATGACGAGTCTGAGGTTTTAAGTCTTCCAGATCAGCGAGATCAACTCTTCTGGAATCCAAGCTTGACTGTGGAGGAAGAAGAAGAATCCAATATTGAATTCTACACCTCGGACATTGCAGGAGAGTTTGAAGTGGTCATCGAGGGTTTTACCTCGGGCGGAAAGCCGATCACTTTAATCAGAACCTTCCAGGTGGAAAAAGCTGATAAAATCTAGTATTATTATTTAGCCAATCTCAAATTGAGATTGATGTTTTTGCCTCTGGGACAGTCACAATCGTTATCAATGGTAGGCATATTTTTCCCATTGATGACCAAAATCTCTTTGATTCCATCCTTGTAGAGAATGGTTCCCGAATAATAGTTGTCCGATTCTACCTGATAGACTTTGTTTTTTTCAGTAAGGATATCACTGAACAATGTGTCTTGATTTTCTATTTTACCTTGAAAAATAAAAACTTCAACCTCAGGGTTTTCTGTATTAATCGTCACTTTGACGTTGAGATCTCCATCAGTTCTTGCCCCCCGTATGCAGCTAAGAATTCCACAATCGTCCTCATCGTCTCCACAGGCCATGGTAAAAAGTAGTGCAATCAGACTTGTCGAAAGTATCACCTTTTTCATCATGATTTCCCAATTACAAACATTAAAGAAAAAAACAGTCTGTGCTCAAGCACCTCAGACTTTGAATCTAAATATTCATAGCCTATTTTCAAAAAGGTAGTACTCTTGAGAAAACTCTGAAAGAAACCTACTCTTGGCACTATATGCCATCCTTTTTGTGGCTTGGCATAAGTACCACCGTAATCACCCCACGTGAAATTTCCATTGATATTTGCGAACAGTCCCCTGCTATCATTTTTAAAACGATACAAATGCTCTGCCCCTACTCCTGTAAAAAATCGCTGTTCTCCGTATTGATGATAAAAATTTCCACTCTGTCTTTCCTGGATTTTCTTTCTGTAGGGTCTGAAGTCAAAAGAACCATAGAAAACCGTATTCCTTTGAGGGGTGCTCGCACCTACTGTAAAACCCAATATGTAATCCTCCGTGTTTGCTGATTGCCGGATACTAAATGTGGGACGCCACATTCCTTCGTATTTGATTTGTTGAGAGAGCCCGGAGAGAGATAAGCCTAACAACACAATTAATAAGATTTTTCTCATTAGCAGATCGCCTGTTGAAGCAATAAATGATTGTAATTTAATCCATTTTTGGATTTCGTAAACTGCACTTATCCACTTTCATCTTGCGCAAAATTGAAGTCTTTATTTTAGCAAAGCAGGTTAGTATCTTTCTTGAATTCGTCTTCATCCATATTCAAAATCACACAAAGTTTTAACTTTATATGACCTATGAAGGAGGACATACGTCAAAGCACCCTTGGAGGCTATTTTTTCTTCTCTGTTGAAAGACAACCAGTATTCAACCATAATGTGCTTGTGAGAGATAATCTGTTTTCGGCATTTTTCGATGTAAGAAACGGAACCACGTCAGGACATAAATTAGTCGTTTTCGGGAAACCAATCCAAACAGCCACCTATAATTTCAGATTTTGATGAGAACTACTGGAAACGTTATTCTAGCACTACTTTCGGTTGCTTCTTTCTGGAGTTGTACCAAACCATATGAAGCTGAATCACTTTTTTTCAAAAAAGTATTGGTCGTTGATGGTCAGCTTACTGATGAAGACAAGTTTCATCATGTTAAATTATCCTTTACATTCCCCATTGGTGAAGAAGCTGAGGATGCTTCGCTATCGGATGCAGAAGTATGGGTTGAAGCTGGAGATGGAACTATAATAAATTACAACGAAATCCAACCCGGCTTATACCAATCGGAGAACAGTTTTGCAGGGAATCCTAATCAATCTTATCAGTTGTTTTTTACCACAGCTGAAGGAAGAAACTATGCATCGGTGATTCAGAATCTCATTCCCTCCCCCCCAATTGACAGCATATACGACAGATTTGCTTTAATGCCTGATGAAGAATCCAGCTCAACTATCCAGGGCGTACAGTTCTTCCTAGACTCTCATGATAAAACCCAACAGGCCGAATACTTTAGGTATGAATGGAAGGAAGATTACAAAATCATAGTCCCCATGCCATCTAATTGGGAATATGATATTGAGCATGATTTGATATTTTTTTAGAACCGAACCTGTTCATATATGCTTCGAGTCCAACGAATCTAATGAGATCATAATCGGCAACTCTGTTGGCTCCTCTAAAAACAGAGTTGCTGAGCAACCGGTTAATTTTGTGAGCTCATTTACAGACAAACACAGAAACCGATATGCTATTCAGGCAAAACAGTATGCCATTAATGAAAGCGCTTTTGGCTTCTATAGAAAGCTAAAGGAAAGCAGCGAGTCAGGAGGCTCCCTCTTCGACCAACAACAGGGAACAATTGCCGGTAATATTCGATCTCTTGATGACCCTTCAGCGACTGTACTCGGATACTTTGAAGTGGCCGGAGTATCTAAGTTAAGAGCCTTTTTTGACTTTGCAGACTTGGACGAAAGATTAACGTTCCCAAGTTTTAGATTTAAATGCGATCTAAGTGGTCTAAAAGAAACAAGTCGTGACACTTTAAGGCTTATTGAATTAGGCACTTAGTTCATGTTTAGGTTTTTACAATACACTGGTTGGTGTAGCACCATTCTTCCTA
>JAGDZQ010000056.1:0-1277 GCA_049115715.1 Cyclobacteriaceae bacterium | reverse complement strand
CAAAACACCATCTGTGACCCTGCTACAACTGGAGGTAATGCCGTAGGACAACTCACAGCTACTGTAACGGGAGATGCCGATGATAACTATACATTCATATGGTATCTCGGAGATGAAGGAGATGTCGCGGGTAGTACTCAAATTACCAGTGGAGTGACTACCATCAATAACTCCACTGCAATCATTGACAATACTGGACCGATAAATACTTCAACCATCTCACAACTGCCAGAAGGAAATTACTGGGTAGCCATTACTGATACAAACCCGAACAACACAGGATGTACCGTAACGGGAGCACTCGAAGTACAAGCCAACTTTACAGATATCACCCTAGATCAGGCTACTGTACAAACCAATGCGACAGACAAAACACATTGCTCAGCGGTCGGTACCAATGACAATGGGTCCATTACCATAAACTTTGCGGACATCTCTGGATCTGGCGGAGCAATCACTAACTACACCATCGATATCGATGGAGCGGCTCTTAATACACACGATGCTTCTGTAACACCAGCTGCTGATCCGCAGGTATTCTCTGCCCTAGCGCCAGATACATACTCCATCATCATCACAGATCAAACTACAGGATGCGTCTCTGACCTATATCAGGTCGTAGTAGGCGAAAACCCTACCAACCCTATAGTTGATATATCCAAAACAGAAGACAACTTCTGTACGGGTGGAAACGGATCGATAACATTGGATGTCTCAGGATCTGACCCTAACGAATCAGACCATAACTTCGATTGGTACACAGGAACAAACTCATCTGGTACGGCATTCCTTACAGGTACAAATGAGTTTAATGCAAGCAACCTCAATGCAGGAGAATACACCATCGTCGTAACAGCACTGAACTCCGCTGACGATGGAAGAGATTGTCAAACTACTGTACAGGTAACGATTGAAGACGATCCATATGCGCTGGAAGTAGCAGCTACCAAAACGGACGTCATGGATTGTACGCCGGATGATGGAATCATTACCATCAATACGCTTACCATCACTTCTGTAGAAGATGGAGCGTCTAACCCGGCTATCGCGGATGCTAATGTTACCTATGAAATCTTTACCGATGTAGCGCTAACGAATTTAGCGGGAACGGTCGTTGGAAATGTCGCTACTGAATTCACAGGACTTGCTCCTAACACCTACTACCTAACAGCAACTTATACGGGCGGAACCATAGCTCCAGGATGCACATCTCCTGCCGTGCAGTTCATCATAGACGATGTAAGTGTGAACCCAACAGTGGCAATCACGGAAGATGC
>JAGDZQ010000055.1:0-2500 GCA_049115715.1 Cyclobacteriaceae bacterium | reverse complement strand
AGTGTAAGAACTCTCTTATGATTGTGGACATATGATTGACACTTTCCTGACTGTAGCCAAGGATATCGAGCCACTCGGCATAGGCGTTTTCTAAGTGCTGATAGGAAGGGTTTTGGAGGGGTAATTTTTTCACTCGATCATACCTCTTTTAAGATTGTTGAGCTGATGCTTTCTTCTTACTGGTTTTCAGCTTCTTAGCTGGCTCATTTGGGGACTGAGCCAATGGTGAGCCAGTTGAGCCGAACAGGTTCGATTCAATCTGGTAAAAGGCTTGTTCCAAAGCTCTCTCAATGGTTTGTTCCCTAGCTTCATCGCTAGCCAATGGGGTAAGCTTGTAGAGATAGGATTTAATATCTTTCTCCTTTTCTGTGCTTAAATAGCCTAGTTCAACCAATTGGTAATGGTGTCGCTTGATGGTTGCGATAGGTTTTCTAAAATATCGGCTGGTTTCTCTGTTCCCAAAGCTGGTTTTACCTTTCTCTTTTGCCCATTGCTTCAGGACTTCTAAATGATTTCTCGCTGCACCATTCAGGTCATCACTCTTTCGTAACAAGATCGGCTTCATCAGCTCATTAGCTGCTTTGATGTCCTCTAATGTCGTCTCGATATAGGCTTCTCCATTTTCGTCTGCTTTGAACTCCCTTTGGTGTTGGTGGTAAAAGGTGACTGCTTCGATGAACTGTAGGTAGTGATTGTTCGTCCTTCTGGGCTTGAAGATCTCTTTGGGGATTTTTAAGAGTTCCGCATAAGGATTCACAACCTTGATCGGCTCTAACACACGTTGTGTGTTTTTTAGTAGTGCCTGGATTTCTTGCTCTTTGTCCTGATTAATCTTTCCTGCACTGGCCTTTCTTTGGTAATACATGATTCGAGTGTCCTGCTCTTCTGATTCGTCCAGATAGATCAAAAAGCTTCGGTTGGCATTGTCTTCATAGATCTGCTCTCTTGTCGTACAGCCGGACACACTCACGGGTCCTTCTACTATTAGATGCATGGTCTTGGTTTCGCCTTTGCTGTTCTTGTGGGCGACTGTCTTGCTGATCCGCTTTTTGCTTTGTAATTCTCTCAAGGGGTAGAGGACGTTTTCTGCTCCATCTAAATCCTCTATGAGGATGAGTTTGTTCTTTAGTTCTCTTTGGCCGAAGTAGTAGAAGGCGTTTTCACTTAAGGTCGTGATTTCTATTCTGTCTTCTTCGGGGATCAGCTCGCCTACTTTTTCTTGTAGGTGGGTTTTGCCTGTGCCGCTGCTGCCTAAACTCACAATGTGGAGTGGCTGGGGTCGTTTCCTACTTGTGAAGATCAGGTACATGATCAGGCGGTTAGTCTCCTCGCCTACTACTCCACTCTTGCCGATCAGCTCGTTTGTCCTTTCTAGTAGGTTGGGTTCTTTGAGGAAGGTTTCTGCATCCTTTCTCTGCTCTCCTGTCAGCACTGGTCTTTGTGGCATTTCAGGTTCTTTGTTTTTTATCTGCTCAATGCGGTAGGTTTCTAGTTGCCCTGTCAGCTCTGCCAGACTTGCGGCTATTACACTTGTGCCAATCTCTAGTTTCTCTGCTACTCTTCTTATCAGCTTCTCGGTCTGGGTATCGTTGTATAAGTCCAGATTGTGACGAACGGGCGGCAGACTAGTCTGTTTTAATTCCACTTTTAGTGTCGCTCGCATTCTGTCAAGTCCTTCCAGTTTGATGCCGCCTAGTACCGTGAGCTTTAACAGTTCGTTTTCGTAGATCAAAGCCTCGGTGTTCGTACTGTCTAGCTTACTGCTCATCGCTTTGATGGTCTAGGTGGATAAACTGGTCTTCTAATTCTAGCAGACTTAAGTACTTATCGCAGAGGTTTTCATAGTCGCCTCGCTCAACCGCACTCACTACTACATCATACCTCACTGATCTTAACAGTCGTGAGATTTCCGAGGGACTGGCGTCTTCTAAATAACTTGATAAGGGGGTGAGGTTGTAGGGCATGAAAAAAGATTTACTGAACAATACTTCGTAAAACTACCTTTTCATTCTGATTCAAACAAGAACTTTACCTATTGATTATGAATAATACTTCCCCTATTATTGTGTAATAGCCGATTTTCAATACTTAAAACTGAATAATACAACATGACTTTTGGTCAAAAAATGGCGTTCTGCCGCAAGGAAAAGAAGATTTCGCAAGCTGAGATCGGCAAACGTGCTGAGGTAAATGGGGATATCGTAGGAAAGTATGAAAGGGATGAGATGAAGCCTTCTATCGATACCGCCAAACGATTAGCTGATGCACTGGAAGTCTCTTTGGATTATCTGGTGGGGGATGCTGAACTCAAAGTACTGGATAAAAAAACGATGCAGCGATTGGAGGATATTGAAAAGTTACCAACTCTCGATAAAGACAATATCCTTTACACTCTCGACGGACTCATAAAAGCTGCTAAACTTAAAAGCCTCTAAAAAACAAAACCCTACTATACAGCAGGGCTTTACACTTCTTAAACACAAGCGGACGCTTGCGCTAG
>JAGDZQ010000054.1:0-735 GCA_049115715.1 Cyclobacteriaceae bacterium | reverse complement strand
CTCTTCTGATTCGTCCAGATAGATCCAAAAGCTTCTGTTGGCATTGTCTGCATAGATCTGTTCTCGGGTGGTGAAACCGGATACACTCGCGGGGCCTTCTACTATTAGCTGCATGGTCTTGGTTTCGCCTTTGCTGTTCTTGTGGGCGACTGTCTTGCTGATCCGCTTTTTGCTTTGTAGCTCTCTTAGTGGGTAGAGGACGTTTTCTGCTCCGTCAAGGTCTTCTATCATGATCAGCTTATGTCGAAGCTCTTGCTGACCAAAGTAATAGAATGAGTTTTCGGATAAACTAGTGAGGCTTAGCCTGTCTTCTTCGGGGATCAGCTCTCCTACTTTTTCTTGCAGATGGGTTTTGCCTGTGCCACTGCTGCCCAGACTTACGATGTGTAATGGCTGGGGTCGTTTCCTGCTTGTGAAGATCAGATACATGATCAATCTGTTGATCTCCTCGCCTACTACTCCACTCTTGCCAATGAGTTCATTTGTCCTTTCTAGTAGGTTGGGTGCTTTGAGGAAGGTTTCGGCGGCTTTTCGCTCTTCATTGGTGAGCTTGGGGCTTTCGTAGGGCTGGGGCTGATCTTCTTTTATTTTCTGTAGGCGGTATTCTTCTAATTGTCCTGTTAGCTCTGCCAAGCTTGCTGCTATCACACTTGTCCCTATCTCTAGTTTCTCTGCTACTCTTCTGATTAGCTTTTCGGTCTGAGTATCGTTGTATAAGTCCAGATTGTGGCGCAC
>JAGDZQ010000053.1:0-3916 GCA_049115715.1 Cyclobacteriaceae bacterium | reverse complement strand
GGCTCGATGCCGAGTAAAAACACCTCTGAACTGTCACGGGAAAAACTCCCTTTCAAAACCTCCAAAAGGCTTCCAGCGAGCTACTGAACCAAAAGTCATTCCGCAGATGATGCTATAAAAAAATGCCCGACTAGAGCTGCATCGGGTCGTTCCGACACAAGAGGAATGCTTCCTTCGGATTAGAGGCCGATCATATCGGTGAGTGCGGTGAACACTGCGGATGCAAGGAACTGTGCCATACTCCAAGCGGTGTGAGCTTGTCTCCGAAGGAAGTGTGTGTACGTAGAGGGGTTTAGTCCGCCATGGAATGGGTTGTTTACTTTTTCTAAAATGTCTTTTCTCTAATAATCAAAGAAGCCCCGTTTTGGGGCTTTTTGTTAATCTATGATCGGGGTTCTAGCTGTTCGGCATAAGCGGTGGGACAATAGCACTACCCTTTCATATTAGCAGGGTCTTTCCTTGAATCAAAAAAATCAGTGACGTAAATAACATCTCCTTCAATCCTATAGATAATCTTAAAATTTCCTTCAATAATTCTTCGGTGATCTTTCTTGAGTTTAGCTAAATAAGGCTCTAATTGACCTTTGTAAGGGTGACTTGAAAGACTCTTTGCTTTTGAGAGCAAGTCATCTTTGATAGATAAAACTCTTTCGAGTGGGACTCCCAGGTCTTCTAAATAAAATCGAAGTGATTCTTCCAACCGATCAAGTGACTGGGAGGTGATCTCTACTCTCATAGACTCAATCTGCGAGTAAGTATAGCATCTGCTTCTTCGATACTATGAGTATTACCTTTCTCAATATCCTCTTCAGATTGACGTGCTCGTTTTATAAGCTCTCTTTCAATTTCTGGGTCATAAGAGTCCAAAAGGGCTTCCATACGGTTTATTTCAACTTCATCGAACTTCATCACTTGTTCTATCAAATGGTATTTTCTTGCTTCGATATTCATACTTACAAAATAACGAGTTACATCCTCAAAACGCCACAAAACCCCTAAATTCTTTCCATTCACCTTGTGCTTCTGCAAAAAATTCTTCGCTTTGATCTTGGGTAGTGTCAATAACTCGTAGCTGTGTCTTGGTGCTGTCCTGACTTCTTGCCTTTTCGATCATGCCATACAGTAGCAATGGTCTTAATAGTCGCTTTACTGTGGAGTGGGACAGCTTGAGTCTGCTACTGGCTTCTACATAGGTAAAGGGTTGATCTTGGTAGGTTGCTTTGAGTGTACTGTAGATGGTCAGGTTCTTCGGGGTGAGTTGCGCTTCTGGCGGCAGGAGTAAATAGAGAGCGTTCAGGTTGTCGCTTTCTGTGCTGATGAGTTCGCCTCTTTCATTCATGCGGCTGTGTTTGTTCATTAATGTGATGCTGTGAACAAGGGATTGGTGTAAAAGCTGTTCTTTGATTGTAAGGTGTTCTGTTAATTGGGTTAGATGGTTTTGATAGGGGTTTTGGGTGCTTTTGTGGGGATAGAGGGATTGGATGATTTGTGTCCATTCGTGGAGTAGCAGTAGCTTTCGTTCTATTTCTTGATCGCTTTTTTTTATGCCCGCTTGACCTTTTTTCGCTTTCATTGAGCTGATGGGGTTTTCTCGCTGATTTCCTGTGTGTTAGATGGCTCATTTGGGGATTGAGCCGATGGTGAGCCACTTGAGCTGATCGATTCCTTGATTTGTGAGGTTACGGCATGGAGGGCTTGTTCTAGTGATTGGTTAATGGTTTGTTCTCTTCTTTCTTCGTTGGCTAATGGTGCGAGCTTGTAGAGGTAACTTCTGGTTTCTTTCTGCTTCTCTGCGGTGAGGTAGCCTAGTTCTACTAATTGGTAATGGTGTCTCTTTACGGTGGCTATGGGTTTTCTTAGGTATCTGCTGGTTTCTCTATTGCCGAAGCTTGTTTTGCCTTTTTCTTTTGTCCATTTCTTTAATGCGGTCAAATGGTCGCGAGTTGCTCCGGCGAGGTCGTCTGTCTTTCTTAGTAAGATTTCTTTAAGTAGGGTATTTGATTCTTTGATGTCTTCTAAGGTGGTTTCTATAAATGCTTCTCCGTGTTCGTCTGCTTTGATTTGTCTTTGATGCTGATGGTAAAACGTCACTGCTTCAATGAACTGTAGGTAATGGTTATTCGTCCTTCTGGGCTTGAAGACTGCCTGTGGCAAACACAATAATTCCGCATAGGGGTTCACAACCTTGATCGGCTCTAACACACGTTGTGTGTTTTTTAGTAGTGTCTGGATTTCTTGTTCCTTGTCTTGATCTATCTTATTGGCACTTAGTGCTCGTTGGTAATCCATGATTCTACCGTCTTGCTCTTCGGATTCATCGAGATAGATGAGGAATGATCTATTTGCATTGTCTTCATAGAGATGTTCTCTCGTGGTACAGCCTGCTACACTCACTGGCCCTTCTACTATCAGATGCATGGTCTTGGTCTCGCCTTTACTGTTCTTGTGGGCTACTGTTTTCGATATTCTCTTTTTAGATTGCAGCTCTCTTAATGGATAGAGAACATTTTCTGCTCCGTCTAAATCCTCTATGAGGATGAGTTTGTTTTTTAGTTCTCTTTGTCCGAAGTAGTAGAAGGCGTTTTCGCTTAGGGTGGTGATTTCTATTCTGTCTTCTTCGGGGATCAACTCACCTACTTTTTCTTGCAGATGGGTTTTGCCTGTGCCACTGCTGCCCAGACTTACGATGTGTAATGGCTGGGGTCGTTTCCTGCTTGTGAAGATCAGATACATGATCAATCTGTTGATCTCTTCTCCTACTACTCCACTCTTGCCAATGAGTTCATTTGTCCTTTCTATCAGGTTGAGTGCTTTTAAAAAGTCTTCTGCTTCCTTTCTCTGCTCTCCTGTCAGCACTGGCCTTTGTGGCATTTCAGGTTCTTTGTTTTTTATCTGCTCAATGCGGTAGGTTTCTAGTTGCCCTGTCAGCTCTGCCAGGCTGGCGGCTATGATACTGGTGCCTATCTCTAACTTCTCAGCTACTTTTCTGATCAGCTTCTCGGTCTGGGTATCGTTGTACAAGTCCAGATTATGCCTTACTGGTGGCAGACTCGTCTGTTTTAGTTCTACTTTTAAGGTTGCTCGCATTCTGTCCAGTCCTTCTAGCTTGATGCCGCCTAGCACCGTGAGTTTGAGCAGCTCGTTTTCGTAGGTCAGGGATTCTGCATTCGTGATGTCTAGTTTACTGCTCATTGCCTTGCTGGTCTAAGTGGATAAACTCATCTTCTAATTTCAATAGCTCCAGGTATTTATCACATAGGTTATTATAATCTCCTCTTTCTACTGCGCTTACTACTATGTCATACCGCACTGATCTTAACAGCTGTGAGATTTCAGATGGTGTTGCGTCTTGTAAATAGTTGTTTAGGTGAGAGAGGTTGTATGGCATAGGAAAATAGTTTTTACTGATATATCTATCACAATACTAGTATATATGTCAGAACCAAGCAAGACTTATTTCATTTGATTATGATATTTATATCATTTAATATTGAACTTTAAGCTTTATTTAGATCACTTCCACTACTTATATGACACTCGGAGAGCATATTACGACCCTTAGAAAAAAGAACAAAATGGCTCAGGGGGAGCTAGGTAAAAAGGCAGGGACTTCTGGTGATTTAATAGGCAGGTATGAACGCAACGAGGTAAAACCTTCTATTGAGGTGGTTATTAAAATTGCGGATGCTCTCGGAGTATCTATTGATTATCTGGTAGGTAAAACTGATATTGAAATTGATCAAACTATTTTGAATCGACTTGCTGAGATTAGTAAACTTCCGGAGGAAGGTAAAAAACAGATATTTATGGTCGTGGATGCGCTCCTAAGGGACTTCAAAGCTAAACAAGCATACTCCTAAAAAACAAAACCCCACTATACAGCTGGGCTTACTTTTCTTTCTTAATAGACACGGAT
>JAGDZQ010000052.1:0-23071 GCA_049115715.1 Cyclobacteriaceae bacterium | reverse complement strand
GATATTAGTCAATTTATTATGTGCCTAATTCAATAAACTTTATTAGTGGAGTTTTGTGTGATTGTTATATCAATATCTGCTTGGTAATTTTCGTATATTTGAATATGACAGCAATTGAAGCAAAATATAAAGCTAGATTGATCGAACGAATCAACTCGATTAAGAATAGGGATGTTCTAGATGAGCTGAACAGATTACTAGATGTAGATATAGAAGAATCGATTTTCCAAACATCAGAGGAACAAAAAAAGGAAATTGAAAGAGCCAGAGCACAAGTATCAGTAGGTCAAGGAATACCTTCAAACCTAGCAGATAAAGAAATTGATGAATGGCTCTCAAGGTAAACTGGTCTCCTCTTGCTCAAGAAAAACGAAAAAATATTCTTGAATACTGGAAAGAAAGCAATGGAAACAGCATCTATAGTATAAAGCTCAATTCATTATTCAAAGAAGCAGTACAGCAACTTGCAAAATTTCCCTACTTGGGACGTGCTTCTGATATTGAGGGAGTCCGCGTTAAAATTGTTAGAGATTACCTGCTGTTTTATGAGGTAACCGAATCATCTATTGAGATATTGACCGTTTGGGATAGCAGGCAGGATCCAGGCGAACTCAAAATCAGATGATAACAAATATTGACGGCTATGGTGTCCTCACAGAACATCCCTAGATCGTTTTAATATTCCTTCATATAGTGTGTAATAAATCCGAAAAACACGGATACAAAAAAAGGCTGCCCTTTTGGGCAACCTCTATTTTAAAAATTAACCAGCTATGATTTTCAATAAGTAAATACGAAGTTCTGAACAGATCCGTAGTAGCTTGAAGACTGAGTAGTACCCCAGGAAGAGAACCTGAACACATCTCCAGCATTCACAGGAATATCCACCAATCCTGATCCACCACCCGCAGTTGTTAAGTTGATTTCTGTGCCATTGAGGATATAAGAAAACCTATCACCATACTGTCCCGCTGTTCGTATCACCATGTCCCAGTCAAAACTGATGGTACCATCGGCAGGGATTATAATTTCAGAAACGAATCCACCACCACCAGATGGGCAGTCAAACGATAGTGTAGTTGGTGAAAAAGCATATGATGTCGCTGAACCATTGGAAGTGGAAGCCCAGTTCGAGCCATCAAAATCTCCGGTAAAGCCGATTGTTTCCGTTGGAGAAAGCACAAACTCTTCGTCCTCCACGTCTATAGGATCGATAGTAACGGAGAATGTACCAAATCCAGTTAATTGAGTTACTTTTAGATTGTATCCCTCTCCTTTTTGATCAGCAATTATGTCGCTCGTACCAATCGTGGCACCTGTGGTATTGTTGACAACCGAGAATACATAACTCTCAGAAGCAGCCAGAGTTGGCAAATACAATTCTTCATAAGGATTTGAGGCATCAGCTACTACTACCAGACCAGAGGCATTTTCTACTGTTATATGGTGGGTAATGAAGAAATTTTCCAACAGAGTAAATGTGAAGTATACTTCCTCTAGCAAAACGGTCACATCCACAATGGTTTGCTGCTGAGGTACGATAGTAAAGTCTTGACTTCCTATATAATGACCTACTGTAATATCGCTACCCTGATGATTATCAAGTACCGCAGTATACTCCCCATCCATCAGTGGGATAGAATCAGCCGGTATTGTACCCACAGCAAATTCTCGGATGATGTTGGAGGTACCTTTTTGGTAAATAATCATACCAAAATCGTCTATGGTGTAAGCCGGAGCGAAATTAGCTACTCGACCTGAGCTTGATATGTTCTCGACCTCAAAGGCATCTAGCGCGATTGACACATATCCTTCCGATTCCCCCATCGCAGTTGGCTCCTCTTCACTGCAACTGTAGAATGTACTTGCAGTAACTATTGCCAAAATTAGCATAGCACTGACTTTCAAAGATTTAATTTTAAAAAGCATAATAGTAAAGTTTTAGTTGATTAAGCTGAATAAATTATTACGCTGTAAAAGTCCCAAGATGCAAACTCAGTTTAATCGGTCTAAATGGGTAAATCGACTGATACCCCAATCGGGGTAGGACTTGACAACCTGCTCGTGTGAAATTGATTATTGATATGAATTCCACCTAGCGATTATGAGAATATCAATTGTCTTAGTTACTTGATTGGTTGCTGTAATATTTACTATTACAGGCCTGCCCAATCTTATACTTTTGGTTAACAAGGCACTGGTTAACTTCTTAGTGTATTAATTTCCCAAATGTCGGTTTTTAGATGCTTGTGCTCATTTTTCATGTGACCTTCCTTCTTTTTGCGATTCCAATAAGCCTTAAAAGAGTAGTTTTACTTATTCCTATAGGAAAGGTTGTCTTAAGTTTATTTGAATAAATTCATCTGTTAATAATCATCTTTATGGAGATTAGGAAGTTTATGTTTTTGTGTTGGATTGGGTTAATGCATATCACTGCTATTGCTCAGATCGATCACTACGAAACGATCGTTTATGCTGAAGATACCTGGCGTTTTTTTTTAGGAACAGAAAACCCAGATGAAGATTGGAAATCCCTGAACTTCGATGACAGCAATTGGCTCACAGGTTCGGGAGGTTTTGGATACGGAGATGGAGATGATGCTACTATCATAACCCCGGTTTCATCGCTTTATTTACGGATAACTTTCAATGTTATTGACCTTTCCAATATTGAAGCCCTAATGTTTCACCTAGACTATGATGATGCCTTTGTTGCATATATCAATGAAATAGAAATCGCTCGCTCAGGTATCTCCGTAGAAGAGCCAGCCTTTGATTATCTGGGAGAAAGTCACGAAGCTGTCATGAAAGACGGGGGCATTCCCGAGCAGTTTAGTATATCCGAGCAGTTAATGAACAGGTGTTTGCTTGAAGGAACCAATGTGCTGACTATTCAAGTACATAATGCTTCGGAGAATTCCTCAGACATGTCCGCTATTCCGTTTTTATCAGTGGCTGTATCCAGTACTGAACTCACCTATCGTGAAACCCCTTCGTGGTTTGCTCCTCCTATAAGTTTTAATTCTTCCGACTTGCCCATAGTAGTGATTACCACAGCAGATGGACAGCAGATTGTAGAAGATGTAAAATCAAAGGCTCACATGAAGATCGTCCATAAAGACAATGGTATACTCAATCATATCAATGATCCCGGGAATATCTATGATGGAAATATTGGGATAGAGATTAGAGGAAATTATTCTGCTGGATTGCCACAAAAGCCCTTTGGTTTTGAAACGAGAGATTCACTTGAGGAAAACTTGAATGTGCCCCTGTTTCATATGCCCGAGGAAAATGACTGGATTTTATTGGCCAATTACAATGACAAGGTGATGATGAGAAACACCCTGCCATTTCATTTATTCAATGAAATGGGACATTATGCACCGCGCACCCAATACTGCGATGTAGTAGTCAATGGCTCCTATGAAGGGATCTATATATTGACAGAAAAAATCAAGCAGGACAAAGGTCGAGTAGCAATTGCCAAATTAAGCGAGGATGACAATGAAGGAGATGAACTTACTGGAGGTTACATCTTTAAAGTAGATTACTTCACAGATTTGGATAGCTGGCCAGGTCTAAGTGAGAACGTATTTTTTGTTTATCAGGATCCTAAAGCGGATCAAATTAACACTGCTCAAAAAGACTATATTGCTCGTCATATTAATGAATTCGAATCAGTCCTGTTCAGCGACAAATTCAGATTTACAGATACGGGATATCGAAAGTACATTGATTACGAATCATTCATCGATTATTTTATCATTTCAGAATTGTCTAGAAATGTAGATGCTTATAAAAAAAGCAAGTACTACTATAAAGACAAAGACAGTAAGGATGGACTCATATATTCTGGGCCAGTCTGGGATTTTGATTGGGCCTTTAAGAACATAAATGGCGATGGTGCAGATGGTAGTGGTTGGGCGTATGGTAAATGGCCATGGATGTTCCCCGTGCCAGATGGTTGGATAAATAGACTAATGGAAGACCCGGCATTTGAAATGAGAATGGGCAATAGGTATCGCAGTTTACGACGAGGGATTCTCAGCAAAGGATACTTGTATGATTTTATCGATGAACAAGCCAAGGTTTTGAAGCGAGCACAAAACACTCATTTTGAGCGATGGGATATTCTGGGAATAAATGTAGGCGCGCCAGAGGGACAAGAAATTCAGCCACTTAGTTATGATGGAGAAGTAGTCAAGTTTAAAAATTGGTTAGACACCAGACTGCAATGGTTAGACGAAAATATGCCGGAGGAGGTAGACGAAAAAGATATTAAAGAAGAGAAAGAAGAAGTGACTTTGTCCAATGTTGAAGATGATCCGCTTTTCAGTGTATTTCCAAACCCAAGCAAGGACTATTTTTATATCAATGCAAAACAAAAAATTCAAACAGTAGTGCTCTTCAATACCTTAGGGCAAGAATTTAGCACAACAGCTGTAGAGAGTAGTCTTTCCACTCGAATAGATCTGAGTGATTATAAGAGCGGACTTTACATCGTTAAGGTGTACTTCGAAAACAAACAATACGCCGTTTCAAGTCTGATTGTTAGGTGAATGATTTTGTCTGATTTTCTTTAGTCACAGAAGTAGTTTCCGCATCATTGAGATCGTTTTCCTTCACTTCAGGCAATTAGTTTAGAGTAAGTAATGGCTATCACCGAACAGAGGATCAATAATGTCAACCACATACCTCTTTTCGTTTTTCGGTCTACATGTTTACTTTTTTGACCGATAATCAACGAATAAGTCAAGCCAATCGTCAAAGTCGCTCCTGATAATCCTACATGCAATTTATTTGTGGAGATGTAGACGATCATCATTAACCCAACGGTAGCAAGTGGTAATGCCCATGGAAACTTCTGGATTAGAGATTTTTTATCACTCTCAGTAATTTCTTTTAGCGATGATAACCTTATTTCTAATTCCTCAATCTTTTCTATTTGAATTGGAATTCCGATAGCATCACTAGAGTTCTCCCTTTTAATTGCAAAAGCACCTTCCTTGTTTTTTATAATTTCTTTGATTTCCCTAATTGGGATTATAATATCAGGAGTCAGATTTTGCTGTCTTATTATCTCTGTTTCATTAATTATTAATGTATAACTGTTAAATATATTTTTTTGCCTTTTGATTCCTTTAACTAATCCAAATGCCATCGCTCCCAGAATAACTGGTAGGCCTATTAGCAGAGAGCTTATTCCCGAAGACTGCCCACCCGTATTGAAATGACTGATAGCTAGTCCTCCAAGTCCGGCTATTAATGCAATAGGAATTACTCTCAGGATCATTTTTTTTCTGATTTCATTGAATCCGTTTTCTTTTATTTTGAACTGATCTGTCATTTTTAAGTATTGAAGCTAAAGTCAAGAAATGTTGCAAGCTAATCTTTTCTGAATTTGTTAGGGGAAGGAGAATTGCAATTGCAGCCCCAATCTTTGAAATAAGGTTACGCGATTTTAGATGATTCAATTCATTAGACCAGTTATGCCTATCTCAATATTGTCTTTGACAATCCGGCTCTTTTGGCCATGTTTTGTTTTTCGGATATCTTGAGTGGAAAGTGCATGTATGCTATGAAGAAAATTACCTCTTGCCTGATTAGTCCAAAAATTTACTTTGCGGTCATTTTCCTACTCTATGGATCTAGCTTGTGGGCTCAGCAAACTCCCAAAGAATATGGCATCAAAAATCCAAGTCGGAATATTTCAGCTAAATGTGGTGAGTATCAGAGCATGTACAATCGACTTCCCATTGAACTAAGATATGGAGCAAGAGTCGTCGATGGAGTGATTTATTTTTACTTTCCAAGCGAGAGATATTTGGCTCGGCTGTTTGACAAAGGTAGCGATGGCATTGCGATTGATATAGTTAGTAGAGATCAATACAAATGTTATGCGAAAAACCGTCATGCAAAGTCTTGGGCAAACATGGGCTATCTCATGCCTCCTATGTACAAAAAGGAGATGCTGCAAAATATGATGATAAGTGATCAGGGTTTTGTGATCATAAAATATGGAGAGCTCCCAGCCAAATTTGATGCCAATAATGTAGAGTGTAACTTATTGGTCGTCCAAAAGAAATACCTATGCGCTTACCATTCTTTTTCGCATATTGATTATTCCAATTGGGGTTTGCTGGAGATGGGGCTTTACCGTGATTCTTTGTCGCAGGATCTATTTGCAACGCTCCACAAGGAGATCACTAAGACGCTCCGATTCACTGTGCCTTTCGAGAAAGGGAAGACAGAGTTTTCTGCTGCCGACATTAAACCACTATATGACTCGCTGGAGCTTACCGACTATAATATAAAGGAGATGTCGATCAAGGCATATACTTCTGTGGAAGGTAGAACAGATCGCAATATTGAGATTCAAAATGGTAGGGCAGAGAGCATCATTAGTGCCCTACAGACATATCAACGTCCGGAAATATCATCCACGGTTTCTGCGAGTGAAAACTGGGTAGAGTTTCTCAATGACATCATCGACTCAAGGTATGGGTATATGGCGAGATTATCTAAGGAGGAGATTAAGCTTGAATTGGACAAACCTGACTTGCGTATGGAGCTAGAGCCAATGCTGAGTGAGCATAGGAAAGCGCTGATCGTACTGAAACTGGAGAAAAGATTTTCTGATGAAGAGAATAACCCTGAGGTGCTCCGCTCATTTTTCAATCAAAGTATCAAAAATGAAGACATCAATGAGGCACTGTATTTACAGCAGGTGATATTGGCTAAAATCAAAGATGAGAAAATACCAAGAGACTTTATTGGTAAACTGGAGGTACCTGAGGAATCAAGATATGGTGCTCTGCTAAATAACTTTGCGATTTTCAACTATGAGTCTAATGATGCCTTTCTCTACGAAAACATTGTCCGCTTTGAGGAGCTACTACAATTGCTACCTAACAATGTGAAGGTCAAGTATAACCTTGCAGCACTGAAGATCAGGGCATGGACGGAGGGAGAGATCATCACCGATGCTCGAGATATTAAGGGAGCGATCAATGAACTGGAGAAACTGGGCTTGGAGAAAAGTCTACTGAGGAGACTCAGAGTCAACTATCATATCATACAAACACAATATCAGCAGCAGAGCGGCAATTATAAAGAGAAAAATAAATCACTTAAGGAGGTGTATTGGCTCTATAGCAAGCTGAGATTGAATGACGATGATTTGCTGAGCTTGTCCAAATACTTATCAATCTATAGCAAGTTTGAGTGGGCAGAGGCGATCCTGAAGGACAGGGTGAGGGAAGTAGACGCGAACGAGGACCTGATTTACTATTACTTGAAACTCACAATCAGTAACCGTCAGAAAACAAAACAGTTGGCTTATCGCACTTTCATGCTCAACGCAATAGATAAGAGCAACCAGCGGTTTTGCGACTTATTTTTGCCCACTTCTCAAGGCGGGTACACATTTCAATTGCTTGATGATGAGTTTTTGAGAAAGACCTATTGCGAAAGCTGCGATTATGAAAATTGATGTATCATTTTCAGATTGGAACCACTTGACTAGAGTTTCAATCTAACAACCCTGATCAGCACGTGATTAAAATAAGTGAAGCTTTCAATGGGGGAGATACGATCAATTACAGCTATAATCCTTCATCTAGCTGGATGCACAACGTCGTTAAGTTAAGCCTTTGACTATAGCAAGTTGTTATTTCGACTTTAGGAGAAATCTTACTCGAAAGGCTTTCTGATCAATCAAGTAAAATCCTTCCTTCGTCAGGATGACAGGGTCATGGAGACAATACTATTCTTAACTTGAGACATTAGTCGGATGAAGAATTATAGCTCTCACAGTTTGCACCTTTGCCATAGCAATCAATGACTATGACCGAAGAACCAGAGCTTCGATTTACGCGTCACCATAAGTCCTTTGGCTTTTAAATTTTGATAAAAAGACGTGATGGTCTCATGATCTCAAAGATTCCTTTTGCTGTATAGGGTGGCCGATAAATAGATCTTCTTTAGAGGAAACTACTTTTTATCTGGTTGACAATTTCGGTTCCATCAGGGTCTGTCTCAGTTTTTATTTTACAAAAATCTTCAGCCCACTTAGAAGTTCTTAAACGCAACGGAGGATTTTCGTTTTTTGCTACTTTCAAAATTACTTCTGCGACCTCTAAGCCAGTTTGGTATACCGATTCTTTGCTTTCATTGGCTCTTTTTTGATTTCCAGCCATATACCTTTCAAAGATGGGTGCATATTCGCCTGTTGCAAATTGACCTTCGGTAACCGTCTTTTCTATGGCAGATTCCATAAATGCCGTACTTATACCTCCTGGTTCCACACATGTTATTTTGATATTGAAGGCATCACTCACGTAGGTGGCCAATCCTTCCATAAATCCTTCAACACCGAATTTTGCTCCACAGTACAATTCGTTGAAGGGCTGACCTACTAGTCCCCCAACAGAAGTAACGGAAATAATTTGTCCAGATTTTTGCTTGCGCATAAATGGCAGTACTGCTTGCGTACAGAAAATGGTACCGAGATAATTTACATCAGTAACCCATCTAATTTCTTCCTCAGTGGATTGCTCAGTAGTCTTCGCAAATCCTGCTCCAGCATTGTTTAGCAAAACATCAATTTTCCCATCTTTCTCTATGATTGTGTTTACAACAGATTGTATCGATTCAGTATCTGTTACTTCCAATGGAAGAATTTCAATGTTCAAGCTTTTGTCTTGAATTACTTTTTTCAAAGCGTCAGCTTTTTTAAGATTCCGCATAGTCGCGTATACCTTGAAGCCATTTTCGGCAAATAGAACAGCACTTTCAAATCCTACTCCCGTAGAGGTTCCTGTGATTAAGATATTTCTGGTCATTTTTTAATTTGATATTAATCTTGATTGAGCTGCATTTCTTATAATGCAACGTTTCGTGAAGATAGAATATTGATTTGTAAATGTCTTTGAGTCACTGCCGTTTAGAACCTATAATTCCTGACATTTTATCATCATGAAATCTGCTGCTTCCATAGAGTGTTTTTTTGCATTCAATGTCTGTTTCAGAATTGTTTAGCTACGGAAGTTGCTCGTGTGCAATGGGTGTACTTTAATAACGACTTTCCTCTTAATCGAAAGTTTGGAAAGCAAAATCGGGAGTGTTTTTCTACAATATCAATAAGTACCCTCTTTCACTTCTTCCAACTTCTTAAACGGGATGGCCCAGCCGATATAGTAGCTGAACCCGATGGTCGATTTGTTTTCATAGCGTCCAAAGCCCGGCACATCAAAAGGTCGGAGTTTATCCAAACCGCTCACATTTCGGAAGACCTTGTATCGGATCGTATATCCCATGTGTACATTTCCTTTTATAGGGAGATTCAAGCCAGTAGTTATTTCCATCCAGATCAATCGGGCACTGGGATTTTCGAATTGATAAGTCACATCACCAAAGCCAACATCTTTAATAAAAGTGAATGCATCACTAAAATGGCTTTGCGCATATCTAAGGCCGAAAGTAAAGGCACCACCGTGCTCATTTATTTTCATCATATTGACCTCAGTCCCTAGGCGGAAGAAAGTCCCCGAGCTATTGTACTCATAGTTTGACCGATTTCGTGTGAAATCCTGATAGCCACCCTCTACCACAAAGAAGTATTTGTAAAAAGCAATGGAGGCCTGAGCCTCCTGACCCTTTTGATCCGATTTAAGAAGTAGCCTCCCGGTCGGGATCACATCGTAGCTAAACTTGAGGTATTTGATACTCCAGTCTTTAGGCTCATTTTTTCTTAAAGCCCGCATCTCTTTCATTGTGGCAGGTTTAGAGGAGCTTGGTGTTTGACCTCCGACCTGTGGCAAACCGCTAGGTAATCCCACCTGCGCAATAGCAGAGTAGCCCAATCCGATTATTAGGACGCTAAAAATAAACCTCAACATTGACCAGGATATTTTTATTGATAGTAGGACCGATTACCGCAGTAGAGTCGAAAGCAGTGGTGAAAGCCTTCAAGCTATCAAACCCAAAGGAGCCTCCGCAATCGAGGGAATACAATTGAACCGCTTGTAGCTCATACGAAAGCGTCAGATTATAAGTATCAGAATCTGTTTCAAAAAGGTAAGTAATGGATTCCTGACTGGGATCGAGCGGAAGAGGAAAGAACACCCCCGAATCCAACGCATCGTAATAGGCAAACTGGGAGTTACTGACCAGATTAAACTTTACCTCTTTCTCCGTGCTATCGGCACTGTTATAAAACCCGACTACCGCATATTCGACGTTTGGATCAAGCTCACATTCCAAGATCTCGTTGCACCCCATCAGTACCGCAAATACAATAACTACTAATTTTCTCATTTTCAAAGCCCCAAAGTTATATTAACCATATAGAGTTGAACTTATTATCCCCTGTTATTTGTATTAGCTTTGCATTTTCAAAAAATAGCTCGTGAAAACCAAAGGTCTAAAGAAGGATAAAGTAAATATCGTAACACTGGGGTGTTCTAAAAACATCGTGGACTCTGAGGTTTTGCTTACGCAACTCAAGGGGAATGATGTAGATGCAGCACATGAGTCCATAAAAGACGATTCCAATATAGTAATCATCAACACATGCGGTTTTATTGACAATGCAAAACAAGAATCCATCGATACGATTCTCCGATACGCAGACGCGAAAGATGAAGGAATCGTAGAGAAAGTCTATGTGACAGGATGCTTGTCTGAGCGATACAGACAAGACCTGATGAAAGAAATTCCTCAAGTCGACTCTTGGTTTGGGACAATGGAGCTGCCTCTATTGCTCAAAAAATTCAACGCCGATTATAAGCATGAATTGCTGGGCGACCGAATTACCACTACGGAGCGGCACTACTCCTATTTAAAAATATCGGAAGGTTGCGATCGCCCGTGTAGCTTTTGTGCGATTCCGCTTATGAGAGGCAAGCACGTTTCCAAGCCTATGGAGGAAATCGTTACTGAGGCAAGGTCTTTGGTAAGAAATGGGACAAAGGAAATTTTACTTATCGCGCAAGACTCTACTTACTACGGTCTTGATATTTATAAAAAAAGAAACCTTGCCGAGCTGCTGGACAGACTCTCTGATGTAGAAGGTCTGGATTGGATTCGCCTACACTACGCCTTCCCTTCTGGATTTCCTGAAGACATTTTAGATATCATGGCAGCTAAACCAAACATTTGCAACTATCTTGATATTCCTCTTCAACATGCTTCGGACAACATGCTGAAGATTATGAAAAGGGGAACCACTCGAGCTAAGACGGAAGCACTTTTGGAAAAAATTCGAGACAAAGTACCCGGTATCGCGATCAGAACAACTATGATAGCAGGGCATGCTGGCGAAACCGAGGATGACTTTGAGCAGATGTTGGATTTTATTGAAAAATCAAGATTTGAGCGATTGGGAGTTTTCCCATATTCACATGAGGAAAACACCTCTGCCTATCAACTGGAAGACAATGTGCCAGAAGAAGTCAAACAAGAACGGGCAGAACTCGTTATGCAAGTTCAGGAATCCATTTCTGATGAAATCAACCAGCAGAAAGTAGGCAAGACATTGAAAGTACTAATAGATAGAATAGAGGGAGGAAAATACATCGGCCGTACAGAGTTTGATTCGCCTGAAGTAGACAATGAGGTCATTATTGACGCCAATGAGTCCTACTTAAGAATCGGAGATTTTGTACAAGTCGATATTGAAGAAGCTACGGCCTTCGACCTCTATGGAAAACCATCAAAGAAGTAATGCAATCAGAAAAAGTATCATTTGAGGACGCGGACTGCTTTTCGCCACTATTTCTGGATTATATAAATCAAAAGGAGACATTAAAGCCATTCTACAACGAGTTCCCAACTCTTGAAAACTTCAAGAAAGTTATTGAGAATCGTAATTTCGCTAAAGAAAAGAGGAGTATTCTGTCTCAGGTTTTGCTCGATGAGTATGGCCCCCTGAGGATTACTGAAGCGGTCGATTACAACATCCACAGTCTCGAAAACTCAAAGACGTTCACGATCACTACTGGGCATCAGCTCAATATTTTCACAGGGCCCCTTTACTTCATTTACAAAATAGTTTCTGTAATCAATGTCTGCAAAAAATTGAGACAGGCATATCCTGATTACCATTTTGTGCCGGTCTACTGGATGGCTACAGAAGATCACGATCTTGAGGAAATCAACCACTTCAATCTTTTTGGAAAAAAATATACCTGGGAGACTGATCAAAGAGGACCCGTTGGAAGGTTCAAGACACACTCGCTTCTTGATGTCATTCACCAGCTTGGGAGCAATGATGTCTCGCTATTCGAAAAAGCCTATTTAGACTACAGCTCTTTGGCAAATGCAGTTCGTCATTATGTCAACAAACTTTTTGGTGATCAAGGACTCGTAGTAGTAGATGGGGACAACCCGCAGCTAAAAACGCTTTTTGCTCCTACGATCAAATCGGAGCTTTTCGAAAACAAGTCCAACGGTCTTGTAGCCAAAGCGTCTGGAGCATTGAAGGAGCAAGGCTTTGGCGATCAGGCTTTTTCCAGAGAAATCAATCTTTTCTACATGGAGACAGGGTTGAGGGAGCGGATAGTCAATGACGGAGATGGCTTCAAAGTGTTGAACACAGACTTGACCTTCTCAAAGGAGCAAATCGAAAATCTCGTAGAGGTTAGTCCTGAAAAATTCAGTCCCAATGTGATTCTAAGGCCACTCTATCAAGAAACTATTTTGCCCAATCTGGCTTATATAGGAGGGCCAGCTGAAGTTGCCTATTGGTTGCAGTTGAAAGAAGTATTTGATGAAGCCAAAGTGGATTTTCCGGTTTTGATGCCAAGGAACTTTGCTTTGATCGTGAGCAAGACCATCCAAAAGAAGGTAGAAAAGCTAAAGTTAAAAGGAGCGGATTTATTCAAAGCACAGCACCAACTCAAAGAAGAATTTCTGAGTAAACATGCAGCTAATGGATATGACCTTAGCTCTGAGAAAGCGGAGCTAGCCTCATTTTTCGAAAAGATAAAGGAAAAGGCAGTTCAGGTAGACGGTTCACTTTCTGGTTTTGTAGGAGCAGAAAGTGTAGGTTCGTTTAAGGCTATGGACAACATAGCCAAGCGACTGAAAAAAGCCGAGGAACAAAACAACGAGACGGCCATGAAGCAAATTGAGACGATCAAGGAGAAGCTTTTCCCCGAAGGCAACCTTCAAGAGCGACACGACAATTTTCTTAGCTTCTATATCAATGATCCGGATTTTATTCAAAACCTACTGAAGAAGTTCGATCCGTTCAAGTTCAAATTTCAGATCATAAAAGATCAATAATGTCTGATGCGAAAGCAAAGATCAGAAAAGGAACACTCCTCAATCGGCGCTTGATGAAGCCTGATGTTTGGCAAGAAAGAGTCGCCCTTGCAGAAAACTTGCTTTTAAAATTTGTAGAGCAAAATCAGATTCGATCCTGCCACCTTTTTTTACCCATCAAAAGGAACAATGAATTTGACAGCTGGCCAGTTGTAAATCGACTTCATGAAAACGGAGTGAAGGTTTTTGTATCAACTTCGGATTTTGAGTCATTTACCATGACCCATTTTGAATATAGTGACAAGCTTAAATTCCAATCCAATCGCTTCGATATACCAGAACCTATTGGCAATCAAAGTGCAGACATTTCTGGCGTTCAGATGATTTTGATTCCGTTGTTGGCAGCAGACAAGAGAGGATTTAGAATTGGGTATGGAAAAGGCTTCTATGATCGTGTTTTGGCCGATTTACCTTCTGAGATATTAAAAGTAGGAATTAACCTTGCACCACTATTTGATCGATTCGGATTTGAAGAAGAACATGATATAAGGTTGGACTACTGCGTCACGCCACATAAAATTTACGATTGCCATGATTGAAACTGTAGATATACTAATTATAGGAGCGGGTCCTATTGGACTGACTTGTGGCATTGAAGCCAAAAAAGCAGGGAAAAGTCACGTTATCATAGACAAAGGCTGTCTGGTCAATTCCATTTATAATTACCCAAAGAATATGACTTTCTTCTCCACATCGGATCGATTGGAGATTGGAGAAGTTCCGTTTATCTCCCACAACCCTAAACCTGTGAGATCTGAAGCGCTCGAATATTATAGACGCGTGGCTTCATCTTGGAAGTTGAATGTAAACCTCTATGAGGAGGTCGAAAACGTGGAGAAACAAGAAGGAGGATATCAAATTTTGACCTCAAAACATACCTATCAAGCTACCTCTATCATAATTGCGACCGGGTTCTACGATTTACCATATTTGCTCAATGTGTCAGGTGAGGATTTACCCAAAGTGAGGCACTACTACGACGAGCCTCATCCATATTACGCCATGGACGTAGCGGTCGTTGGGGCGGCCAATTCGGCAATTGACGTAGCATTGGAAACGTATCGAAAAGGAGCAAAATCGGTCACTTTGGTCGTTAGGGAGGAAGAAATCAATCCAAGAGTTAAGTACTGGGTACTACCTGATATCCAAAACAGGATCAAGGAAAAATCGATTAAGGCCTATTTTCAATCCAATGTTTCTAAGATCAGCGAGCATGACATAGAGATCAATACTCCTGACGGAAAAGTCACACTTGAGAATGATTTTGTGCTGGCAATGACAGGTTATCAACCAGACTTTAGTTTTCTGAAACGCGTTGGAATCAATATCGGAGAAGACGCATTCCAAACACCCGAATACAATCCTGACACGATGGAGACCAACGTATCCAACGTATTTTTAGCAGGGGTGATTTGTGGAGGATTAAAAACCAATAGTTGGTTCATTGAGAACTCGCGTGTACATGCGGAGATGATCCTTCAGACGATTAAGGAAAAAGAGAAAGGTTAATGATCTTGAAATGTACTAGCTTCAATATAGGCCTCCTATTGGCAACACAATTTTCCCCTTAATTAACGTTGCTCTTCAACTACAACTATCAATGTACAATCTGCTAGTATATTTTTCTCCTGTTCCCTCGTGTCTCATGAAAACAATTATGAGCTGCACTTTCTTGCTTTGCCTCATAGGGACAGTTCAATCTCAGGAAAGCGTTTCCATTCAAAATGCGGATTCGGTATCAGAAAAATTCATCAGACATGTAATAGAGTATTCGCAAGAAAAAATTTATATCGTCACGGATAAGCCATACTATGCCGCTGGTGACACCATTTGGTTTCAGACTTTTCTTGTAGACGCCATCACTCATCAACCATCTAGGATGAGTACCACGATCTATGTTGACTTCATGAACCATGTTGGCAAGAAGATCGGGAGTGTTATTCTTCCTGCGAATGAAGGACTTGCTCCAGGAGACTTTGTGATTTCTGATAAAGCAATACCGGGTAAGTACATGATTCAAGCCTATACGCGTTGGATGACCAACTTTCCTGAAGAGTACATTTTTAGGAAAAAATTTGATGTGTTGCCAATCTGGCCGAGAGATAAAGATCAACCAGAAGAAAAGTCTGTTAGCAATGCCAATACAAGAAAAAGACCAAGAGGTAAAAAACCAGACGCTAAGGAAATCAGTATTCGCCTTTTCCCCGAAGGAGGAGATCTTGTGAGTGGTATACCTGCGATAGTGGGGATACAGGCTTCTATCAATGGCAATCCGGAAAAACGAGTCCAGGCGAAGGGCAGGATTGTCAGTGTATCCAATGGAGAAGTAGTTGCTAATTTCGATTGCAATCAGTTTGGAATAGACGCCTTTTTCTTGCCAAATCCTTCTAATAATTACTTGATCGTGCTCGACTCGCCAAGTTTGGCGATCGAATACAGGTTTCCAACTGTAAAACCTCAGGGATACGGAATAAATGTCCGCAATGGGTATGAATCTAAGAAAGTACAAGTCTTATTAAGAACCAATGAACCTGAAGGATTAAACGGAGGCTATTTAATTGGCCATGTAAGAGGGCAGATGTTTTGCAGTGCGACGATAAAAAATGATAAGTTGGTTTATAGAAACCTTATTTCCATTGACAAATCGTTGATCCCCTCTGGAGTAGCTCATTTTACTTTCTTTGATAAATCAGGTATCCCAAGGACAGAGAGGCTGATATATGTGGATCATGGAGATATAAGCGCTCCCGTTTCTATTTTAAGACAAGATTCTGTTTTTACTAAAAGAGAGAAAGTTAAGCTCAAGGTTAAACTTGAAAATGAACTTCAGGGAAACGTGGCGCTTTCGGTTACCAATGCAAGTGTAATAGATCGGAGTGCCGATGCTGGTTCGATTGGCTCTTACTTGATGCTGAGCTCGGACGTCAATGGATTGATTGAGGGAGCCGGTTATTACTTTTCAGAATCTCAGTCTTCCAGATTTAGAGAACTGGATTTTTTGCTTCTTACACATGGGTGGAGACGTTTCGTATGGGATGACATACTTAAGCAAGAGGAGGACAAAGACTACTTGAGTGTAGAGCAAGGAATTACTTTTTCTGGAGCATTGAAAAACTTTGCATTTAGAAAGAAAGCAGCCAGAGGAAACTTGGAGTTAATAACCATCACGAATGGGTTCACATATTTTGAGGATGAATCTGAGAATGATGGACGCTTCTCTTTCGACCATTTGGAATTTTATGACACCCTGGATTTCATTATTCAAGCGAAAAAGAAATCTAAATCAAACAAGAACAGCTTCTTTATTGGCTTGGATAAAATGACCCCCCCGCTGATAAGCCCTTTTGATCCTTCACTTGATCTTGATGAGGAAGTATCCGAAGACTTCATTGAGAAAAGCAACAAGAAGTTTATCATTGAAAAAAACTTTGGAAGCGATGTGATTGTGCTGGATGCATTCGAGGTTATTGGAAAGACAGAAGACCCATTTGAAAAGATTACTTTGACAGCATCTCAATACTTTGATCCGGATTATCGCATCATAGCTGATTCCATGGTGGCAAAACCTTCCAGCCTATATGAAATGCTGGTACAAATCCCATTTGTAAACGTGACTCCTGCTGGAGCAGTTACCATAAGAGGATCAAGAGCAATTATATTTATTGATAATCTGGAAATTGACTCTGGCTCTGCTTCTTCAGTAGTCCAAAGCACGCCCGGATACGATATCTATTTTATCGATGTAGATCGATCTGGAATTTCAACGGGCACAGAGGGGCCATCTATCCATATATATACTAAATCAGGAAATGGGATTCAACCTAATTACGCAAATGAAGAACTCCCAGGAATACTGCATATTACCCACCCAGGCTACTATAAGGCTCGCGAATTTCACTCACCCAACTATGACCCCATGCTTCCAGAAGTAATTAAGCCAGACTATCGTCTTCAACTCTACTGGCAACCTCGTGTGAAAATAGAGAATGGGGAAGCCGAGGTTTCTTTCTATACCGGAGACGATAAGGATACCTACGATATTGTGTTGGAAGGCCTTACCATATCAGGAAAAATGATCAAGGAAACAAAACAGATTAAGGTGAAATGACAAGCATCATAATACTAAGTAGAAAGTTTTTTAAACTTTTCTTACAATCGGTTAAACCTTTGCTGGCAATCAGCGTCTTTATTCCCGTTTGATAGACCTAAATAATTACTTATGCTATCCGCCAACTTTATCAACAAAAATCTGGTCAAGATTGGAGTTCGTAGCTACAGCCTTCTCAATACACCAATGAAACACTTAATTACCTGTCTGGCAATCCTTATAGGGTTTCAGACCTTTAGTCAAGAACAATATACGCTTAGCGGATATGTTAAAGACGCATCCAATGGAGAGACTCTTATTGGAGCTACTGTACTTATAAAAGAACTGAGTACAGGAAACGTTACCAACTTTTACGGATTTTATTCCATTACACTCCCAAAGGGAGATTATACGGTTAGCTATACGTATATAGGATATGAATCTATAGAAAAGCAAGTTTCCCTCGCTTCTTCCAATGTGAGATCCGATGTTGAGATGGCTGCAAGCAGCACACAGCTTGAAGCGGTTGTAGTCTCTGCTGAAGCGGAAGATGCCAATGTCTCCGACATTGAAATGAGTACGGCTGAACTGGACATCAAGACAATATCTAAAATCCCCGTTTTTGCTGGTGAGGTAGATATCATCAAGAGCATTCAACTTCTTCCAGGTGTAAGTACAGTAGGTGAGGGAGCCTCAGGCTTCAATGTGAGAGGAGGAGGAGTTGGTCAAAATCTGATTCTTCAAGATGAGGCGCCTGTGTATCAGAGCTCACACTTGTTTGGATTCTTTTCTGTATTTAATCCCGACGCGGTAAAAGACGTAAAGCTTTATAAAGGAGGCATCCCAGCTCAGTATGGCGGTCGTCTTTCATCAATCTTGGATGTAAGGATGAAGGAGGGTAACAGCAAGGAGTTTGATGTTTCGGGAGGCATTGGGACCATATTTAGTCGTCTTGCCGTTGAAGGGCCTATTAAAAAAGATAAGGCATCATTTATAGTGGCAGGACGAAGATCATATGCCGACTTGCTAATAAGACCATTTACGGATGTATTTAGTGACGGAGCGGCACTATACTTTTATGACTTAACAGCAAAAGCGAACTACAATATCAATGAGAAAAACAGGGTTTATATTTCAGGATATTTTGGCCGTGATGTTTTCAAGTTTGATGAACTTCAGGGTTTTGATTGGGGGAATCAGACAGCTACCATAAGATGGAATCACCTTTTTTCGGACAAATTTTTCAGCAATTTCACTACTTTTTATAGTAACTACGATTACGCCTTTGCCTTTGGTAACACAGAGGAGGATCAATTTGACTGGAGCTCAAGAATTCGCACCTGGAACGGTAAGGCACAATTCACCTATTTCCTCAATGCACAAAATGAAATTTCCTTCGGAGGAGATATGCTTCTTTACCAATTTGACCCTGCAGATGCGGTGGGGGTCACAGTTGGCGAGTCTACCGACATAGGTTTAGAGAAAAGGCATGCTGCTGAGTCCGGAATATATGTGGACAATTCTCAAAAAATAGGAGAGAAGTGGTCGCTTCAGTATGGTCTCAGACTTTCTACTTTTAGCAACCTAGGAGCTGGCACCAAATATTTTTTCGAAGAAGGTATAGCGGGAGAAAGCAAGGATACTTTAAGAACAGAGAAAGTAGGGAATAGAAAATCCATCGCAAGCTTCGCAAATCTGGAGCCACGCTTTTCAGCCAAATATCAGGTTAATAAGACAACTTCTCTCAAAGCCAGCTACAACAGGATGAACCAGTACATACATCTCGTTTCCAATACCGTGGCGGCTACTCCTATCGACGTATGGCATCCCAGTAGCAATAATATCAAACCACAGAAAGGAGATCAGATTGCATTTGGGATATTTAAAAATCTGAAAGGCAATAAATGGGAAACATCCGTAGAGACATATTACAAATGGACTCAAAATCAGGTAGATTATATTGATGGAGCAGACATCTTCATTAACCCGCTACTTGAGGGAGACCTGCTAGCGGGAAAAGGAAGAGCCTATGGAGTAGAGTTGTATATCAAGAAGCCAGCGGGTCGGCTCAATGGGTGGCTGAGCTATACCCTAGGTAGATCCGAGTTGAAAGTAGACGGAATCAACGTAGGGTTAAACAGTACGGATAGAAAAGGAAGATGGTATCCTACGCGATTTGATCAGACACACAACCTGAAGCTTACTTCTAACTACCAGCTAACAGAGAGAGTAAATATATCAGCGGTATTTAGCTACATATCTGGTACCCCAACTTCGTATCCTACTGATAGAATTGCTGTAGCAGGATATGTCATACCGCTTAATGATGGTACTCGAAACAATGTTCGAATACCTGACTATCATCGATTGGACTTTGCAATGACCATTGATGATATCATTTTTGGTAAGAAAGGGAGAAAAGGAGAAGACAACCTAGTGCTATCGGTTTACAATGTGCTCAATAGGCAAAATGCTTTTGCTACATTCTTCACTCAAGATGATGGCCGGATTGGATATACACGTGAAAACAATCTGAATGTACCGGTTCAGAATGTGCAAACATCATCTTTTGAAACCTCAATACTGGGATTTTTCCTGCCAGCAATATCTTATAATTTCAAGTTTTAATTCATGAAAAATCTTACATACATATTCTTATTAGGAGTGCTAGGAGTTTCGTGTCAAACGGAAGTCAATCCTGATCTTGGAGAAAATCTGAATGTTTTGGTTGTTGATGCTTGGCTGACAAATCAAGGCACTGTGCAACACATCAACGTAACGCGCTCTCAACCTTATTTTGAAGCTATATCTCCCACTAAGGTGGATGGAGCTACGGTGACGATTAGTGACCTTACAGACCCTTCCAATGGGCCATACGTCTTTGAAGAAGACGAAACTGCCTATACTTGGATAAGTCAGGATGGCAATCCACTTGGCGTCATTGGAAACGAATATGAATTGAGTGTTGAACTAGGAGGTGTTACCTATTCAAGTACAACATTCTTGAATCGAGTTCCTGACATAGATAGTTTGGCTTTCCGACTGGAGCCAGAAAATGCTTTTGTAGACGAAACATATTTTGCCGAGGTGTTTGCCACTGATCCAGAAGGACCGGGAGATACTTACTGGATTAAATCATGGAGAAACGGCGAGTATCTTGGAAGCCCTGATGAGATTAACATTGCGTTTGATGCCGCTTTCACAGGAGGAAATGTGGATGGAAAAGTATTTATTCAGCCGATTAGAGATGCTATCAACGTGTTTGAACAAGCAAGAAATGATGATTTCCTTTCTCCAATCAAACTGCCTGATACCTTTTTGATCAAAAACGGATCTGAGGTGTTTACTAAAGAAGATCAACGTTATGGGGCTTTGCGAAATGACAGCATCATATACGATACCAAAGAACTGCCAAAGGATTTGGTGGGAGATCTTATAGACGGAAATAGATTTAGAATTAGCAATGATTCTCTTTATATGAAGGGAGATTCAGTCTATGTAGAGATACACTCTATTAGCAATGAAGCACATTTCTTTTTGACTCAGGTAAACATAGAAACGACTAGAGAAGGAGGGTTTGCGGCTCTTTTTGCGACTCCTCTAGCCAATGTATCTACGAATATTGTACCAAGTGATCCATCTTCTAAAGTAGTAGGTTTCTTCAACATGGCGGCCGTTTCCAGTGCAGGAAGACGATTATATAGCAGGGACGAACTTAGGGTTTTAGAGTGATAGGGGCTTCTTTGCCCTTGTCATTTCCCGCTTGCCCATGGCACCAGGTAGACCTTCGATTTCAAATCCTGCAGATTTCAGGTTTCGTTTGAACTGTCCTTGGGCACTGTAGCAAGTGAGAATACCACTTGGCTGCAGAAGGGAAAAGCACTTTTGGATATTTTCGAGATGCCAGACTTCTGGTTGCTTGGATGGTCCAAAAGCATCGAAGAATACGATATCAAATTTTTCAGAGAGAGGTTCTTGTACCGAAAATGCCTCTAGTGTTGACTTGTATTTTGTGAGAGAGAAGCCTTCGCTTATTTGCTCAGTTGTTTCCCACTTTGATTCATGAATTTGATCAAGAAAATGTTTTGAACCCTTATCAGTTCCGAAATTCAATTTTGAATAGATATCGTGCTGAACTGGAATTGGCTCGATACTATGAAAGTCAATTTTAATGTTATGTTTTAACCCAAATAGAGCAGCCAGTAGCGCGTTAAGTCCAGTCCCTAGTCCCACTTCGAATATCTGAATGCTTTTTTTGCTGAAAGTTTCCAATAGATATTCCAGACCCATTTTTATAAAGACATGCTCAGATTCCCCCCTAGCCCCATGAGACGAGTGATACGTTTCATCCAAATCTTCTCTGAAAAGACTATGCGATCCGTCTTCAGTAGTTATTAATTTGAGTATTGGTTGGGACATTTTATCAGCGAATTCTAACTATCCCCTCATTTTATTGGGTTCTTGTCGGGAGTCAAAAAAGTCGGTTATATAAATTGTTTCATTCTCAACTTTGTAGATGATCTTGAAGTGACCTTCAACGATTCTTCGGTGATCTTCTTTGAGGTGATTTAAGCATTCTTCACGTTGGCCGTTCTTTTAGAGAAGTAGCTTTTTCTTTTGTGATATCTAGTTCTTCAATCGAAAAGGTTAATGATTCTTCAAGGCTTTCAATGGATTGATCGGTAAATACTACCTTCATATATCCATTCTTGATTTAATTTTTGCGTTTGCCTCCTCTCTAGAGAAAACCCTTCCAGCTTCAATATCAGCATTGGATTTTAAAGCCCTTGAGGTCAATTTTTCTTTTAATGTAGCGTTTAAATCTTCCTGCTCATTTTGAAGAACGGATTCAAGCTTTTCTATAATCTCTTCATTATTTATGGCTAGTATTTCTTCGATAAAATGAAGCTTCCTTGTTTGTAAATCCATACTTAAAGGTACAATTTCTAACCATTTCGAGTTCATCAGGAGCAGTGAAAAAATTTCATGCTTCTAGAAATCAAGCTTATGTTTTATTTGGATCACGATTTCCCTTGCACTCGCTCGGCTGTGCCGAGTGAGTCTTATTTCTAAAGCCTTAGGCTTGAGTAGTTTGAAGAGGACTTTCGGGGTTTGCACTACTATAAACATAGCACTCAGGTTCTTTCACTATACATGAGGTGACTGGGTTGAGATGAATATATTCTATTTTTTGATCAAAAACTTCGTTGCTATGTAACTCAATGGGGTGATTGGATTTTTGCCAGATCTGAAATTCCTTGTTTTGTTTTTGATATTTAGCATGATATCTAAACATGTGAAGAAGCCACTGGGTCGCCAGCCCGGTCTTCCTGCTTTCTCTTGAATCCTCACTTACAAACCGAACGATCTCTTTTGCAGTATAGCTTTTAATATCTCTTATCAAGTCACTCATCAATCCATTTTTTCTTCTAGCAATCATATGGATATGACTTGGCATTATTACATATGCATAAATTTCAAGTTCCTTATTTTGTTGGCAGAATTTCATACTATTTATTATAATATCGCAACACTCTTTCCTTGTAAATAAGTCTATCCAGCCAACAACTGTGAATGTTAGGAAATAGGCATGATCTGTATTTGCTTTTCTTAGCTCAGACATTGGGTAAATGGGCCACTCCTGATAAATACATA
>JAGDZQ010000051.1:0-7952 GCA_049115715.1 Cyclobacteriaceae bacterium | reverse complement strand
TGCTTAACTAAACGACATTGGATCAAAGGTTGATAATGGATGATCATATTCGACTTGATTTAAGCTAGGCCACTCCTGATAAATGCATATCTGTTTAGGTTTTGATGGACGGATTTAATGTCTCCATCGGGGAATGGGAGAAAATCCCTCGCCTTTAGGCGAAGACTTCAGTTCGAATTGGTTGCCATCTTAAATAGTTGCGGTATTATCTAAAAAACCTTCTATAGTTTTATAACCTGAAGTACTGCTGTGCTAAGAGGTCAAATATTTCAAGAATGTATTATATGCGTCCAATTGATTGTTGAATACCTTAAACGGGAGGGATAAAAAGAAGATAAAGGTTTAGAGGTTGGCAAATCTTTAGCCGACTTACAGTCGGTTTTCAAATCTACCGGCTTCAAGCCGGTAGTAGTTTAATTTTTATTGATGAACGAGGGTACATAAAGAACATTCCTCCGAAAAGAATAATAATCATGAGAACTAAGAGTGCCTTTTTCATGCGTTACCCGTTTTCCGCGGTTCTGAGTTTTGCATATTTGAACATGTCGGTAAATGAGTTCATCAGAGTTTCTGCCTCAGAATACACTTCCTTTCCTGTTTCCCCAAAATCATGAAAAACCAATCTTAGTTCAGGGTTATCTTGTTTGCCGTTCATAAATACTCCTTCCTGAGTTACAAATTTGTCTTCCGCAATTCGAATGATTTTCATTCTCAACAATTCATAATCAGGGAAGATATTTAATGCATGTCTCTCGATCTCAGCAGTTGAAATGAAGGTTATTCCCGTCAATGGAAGTTCCTCAACAGGTTTTCCGATTAGTGTTTCGTCACCATGATCGTTGGGAATACCAATTTCGAGATCAACAAGCGGATACTTTGATAGTAGTTCGAGATACCATTTAGTTATTCGTCGTTTCACCTTCCATGAGATTGATTTGATTTCTTCTGTAGTTGTTAACCGCCCCAGTTGATAAGCCTCAGGGTTAGCTACATAAAATTGATCAATTGTCTGATAAAGTAAATCTTTGTCCATGGCAGGATTGTGGGTAACGTTCCTTGCATGGTACGTTTGCATCCCGCAGGGTGCATATGCACTATACAAATTGTTATAGGTAGTTGTGTACCCTGAATGTTGGTCAAGGGTACAAGATAAATAGTTCTTAGAAGACCAACAATGCTGTATTTGAGATGAAGGAGTTCCGATAAATCGGGATGGCCCTTCGGCAAGGAGGGGGTGGCACAGGCGGTGATAGCCAGAGAACTGGAAGCGATAGTGGAACCCCACTTTTCAGAAAGTTCTTTTGGCTACAGACCACACAAGAGTGCGCATGATGCCATAGAACAAGCCAGAAAGAACTGCTGGCAGTATGCATGGGTCATAGATATGGATATCAAAGGCTTCTTTGATAACATAGACCATGGCTTGATGATACGGTCATTGCGTCACTTTACTGATGCAAAGCACATTATCACTTATGCGAAGCGGTGGCTGAAAGCACCCATCCAGATGAAGGATGGCACTCTGATCCAGAATACGGAGAAAGGTACTCCACAGGGAGGAGTGATCAGTCCCGTGTTGGCCAACATCTTTCTTCATGTAGTGTTCGATAAGTGGATGGAGAAGCATTTTGCAGACTGTCCCTTCGAGCGCTACGCAGATGATATGATCATTCATGTGAAGAATGAGCAATACGCCAAACGAGTTCTGAAAGCAGTAACGAAACGGATGGCAGAGTGTAAACTCGAAGTACATCCCGAGAAGACCAAGTTGGTCTACTGCGACATGAAAGGGAGGCGTAAGCGTAAAAGGGAGGTCAAAGAGCGGCAGTTCGATTTTCTGGGCTTCACCTTTCGTCCGAGGAAAGTGCTTACCAAAGAAGGAAGACTGATGTACGGGTTCAGTCCTTCCATCAGTAGAAAATCAATGAATCGTATCGTAGAAACGATGCGGAAGTTGAAATTCCATCGGTGGGTAAGGATGGACATCTTTCAGGTATCTGAGGCACTATCAGCGAAGATCAGAGGTTGGATCTACTATTATGGTAGATTCCACAAATCCGGTCTTAAACTGTTGTTCACGTATCTAAACCGTCGGCTGACGAAGTGGGCATTTAATAAGTACAAACGTTTCAAACGGCGCAAAACCAGACTGTTTGCCAAACTGTGGCTTAGGCAAGTTGCCAAGGACTATGCCTATCTGTTTCCACACTGGCGACATGGGTTTACGTCCTAGGTCTGATTATGAACAGCCGTATGACGGGAGACTGTCACGTACGGTTCTGTGAGAGGCTAGAGACTGATCAATCAGTCTCTTGGCCTACTCGACTCTATTTTTTCATTTGACTGTTCATCATTTCAAAAAACTCGGAATCGCTCATTTTCTTTCGGTTGTCCAGTAAAAAGTTAGCATCATCTCCTGCTCTGTATCGTAGTTGGTCTGTTCCATCCGTTACGGCTTTATAAATTACTTCTGCAACCAGACTTGGTTGTGAAATCGTATTATTCGGATTCTGCCATTGCTTCATTAAAGCATTAATAATCGGTTTGTAGTCTTCAATGTCTCCCGCTTGAAAGTCGAATGAACGTTCGCCAAAATCGGTCGCAATAAATCCCGGTTCTACAATTTTGACTTTTACTCCAATTGCTGCCATCTCATAGTGCAATGACTCTGAAATTCCTTCTACGGCAAACTTAGTTCCGTGATACAATGAACCTAAAGCAAAAGTCATTTGTCCGCCAATTGAAGAAATGTTGATAATCGTACCACTTTTATTTTCTCTAAAATGGGGGATAATTGCCTTAGTTACATCCATTAAACCAATCACGTTGGTATTGAATTGTCGTACGATGTTTTCTCTTGGGAATGATTCTAAAGGCCCGTAAGCTCCATATCCAGCATTATTTACCAACGCATCAATTTTTCCAAATCTTGCTATTCCCGCAGCAATGGCTTGTTCGATTGATGCTAAGTCAAGTACATCTAACTTTTCCAGGTGAACGTTTTCTAGCTTATTTAATTCTGTCTCTTTTTCTGGGGAACGCATGGTGGCAGTCACATTCCACCCTTTTTTTTGAAAATGTAGGACAGTTGCCTTCCCAATTCCGCTGCTTGCACCTGTTATCAAAATCGTTTCACTCATTTTAATTTTTGTTTAAGGTTAGCAGATTATCAACTCCATTTGCTGTGTAGATAGCTTTTGTGGTTTCGTTCAGCACTTTATTGTAGTTCTCTATGCCTTCTTTTAATCCTGAAAAATCAACAACGGTTCTAAATGGCTTTTCACCAAATGGAGTGTTCACCAATCCAACTACAGCTTCTGCAACTCTCTCAGGTCTTTGTTCTGGAATGGATTCAACATACGCAACATAACCGTTTAAAGCAGTTTCTGGAATACCTGCCATTTCGCCATATTGGGATAATCGTTCAGTATCACTTGGTGTTATCATTCCACCCATAAAACCTGTTGGAAATCCGCCTGGTTCTACTATGCAAGATTCTATTCCAAAGCCTGAAAGTTCAGATCTGTAACCTTCTGCCAAAGATTCTAATGCGTATTTTGAAGCGGAATAAGAAGCTAAAAATGGCGTGGTTACTCTGCCAATACAGCTTGAGGTGTGAATGATTGTGCCTTTACCCTGCTGTCTCAAATGAGGTAAAACGGCTCTCATTAATCTTTGAACTCCAAAAACATTGACTTCAAACATTTTTTGGATGTCGTTAGAGGTAAAACACTCCAAAATCCCATTTGCTCCGATTCCCGCATTATTGAAAACGGTATCCAAACCATCCATAAGTTCAATGGCTGAATGTACTCCTGAATTCACATTTTCTTCATTGGTTACATCCATTTCAACCAATGACACCCCTTTCGATTTCAGGTCATTGGCAATAGCTTCGTTCTTGCCTGAAATGGAACGCATTGTTCCTACCACCTGATGTCCGTTTTCGACTAATTGAATGCAAGCCAAACTTCCAAAAGCTCCACTTGCACCTGTTACTAAAATTTTATGTTTCATCTTTTTTGATTTTTTAATTACTTGATGAAACAAATATCCGACTGTTAGAATGAGCGGATTAACACGAATGGGGGAAGGTTAAACACAAATCGTAGAAAAATGAAAAGGAAGCCATTTGGCGCCCTTTTCTTTAGTTCAATTGTCTGTATTCCTGTGGTGTTTTCCCTGTTTTTTGTTTGAATAACCTACCAAAATAATGTGGATAATTGAAGCCTAAAGAGTATGCTATTCCGCTAATTGAATCGGTAGAGCCGAGTAACAGGTGTTTGGCTTTCTCCACTAAAAAGTCATTGATGTGGTCTTTGGCTGAACGTCCTGTTTCTTTTGCTAGAAGGTCGCTCAAGTAACTTGCAGATAAATGACAATGTTCTGCCAGGTATTGAATGGTCGGCTGTCCTTTTGCTATTAGCTGGTTATCAGAATAATATTCTTTTAGTAATAGTTCTACTTTTGAAACAATATCGGTGTTGCTTGCAGAACGTGTATTGAATTGTCTCTCGTAAAATCTTTTGCTGTAATTGAGCAATAATTCAATGTTTGAAACTAGGACTTGCTGACTATGATTGTCAATTCGTTCTTTGACTTCATTCTGAATGAGTTGGACAATTTGATTCAGCGTGTTTTGTTCATTTTCAGATAGATGTAGGGCCTCATTTACTTCATAGTTGAAGAAATTGTAAGAATCAACTTTTGAACCGAGAGTTGTATTTCTAATCAGGTCAGGATGGAAGTAAAGCATCCAACCTTTCACTTCATTAAGTGCTTGAGGTTTCTTAACCGTTATCACTTGTTTAGGTGCTGTGAAAATTAAAACACCATCATCAAAGTCATATGAATTTCGTCCGTAATCTATTCCGCAATTAGAGTCTTTTAACGCAATACAGTACAAATCAGAAGAAAAGCGTTTGCCAACGGTTGCTTCGCCATAAGCAAGTTTTTCCGTATCCAGTATAGTAATCAATGGATGTGTTGGTTTATCCAATCCAAAGACTGCTCGAATTTCAGCTATTGATTTTGAATGTATTATCGGTTCGCTCACTTTTTATTTTCAAAAGTATTCTGACGTTCATCCAATTATTAACACAAATCGCAGAATCACCAACACGTTTCCGTTATGGTAGCTAACGCTCAACTAAAATGAGTATGTGCCCCAGTTGCTAGAAGCACCGAAGTTTCCTTTTCGCATTGTCTTATCAGCATAGCTCAGTTCGCATATTCAATTTAGTGTTTGTTACCCACAGTTAAGCTATGTTCAGTTCATTGTTTAGAAGTTCAACTTTGAAGTTGACTTTTGCCTTTAAAGCTTCGAAAACCTTCAGAATGGTTTCAATGGTTACATTTTTGGCGTTGTTCTCAAGCTTCGAAATTTGTGATTTCCTCACACCAATTAGCTCTCCAAGTTGCTCTTGAGTTAAGTGACGTTCCTTGCGAGCAGTCTTGATCATATCTCCAATGAGTTCAAGTTTGAGTTCAAATTCATATTGATCTCTTCGGTGGGTTCCAATCTTACCGATTAGTAAATCTTGGGCTTCATCTAAAGTGTATGATTTCATTTTCCTTTCTTTTTTCGTTCAAAGTATTCAGTCCTGAGTTGTTCGGCTTTCTCAATCTTTTTTGCACTAACCTTGTCGGTTTTCTTGACAAAACCATGAGTTCCACAAACCAGTGTCATTTGGTTGTTCTCCTTGTCCCAAAAAGCAAGAACTCGATATTGAAGTCCTGCGTACTTGGTTCGGAATTCCCAAATGTTTTGATTTAGCTTTTTGAAAAGCTTGGGATCATTCAAGATTTGAGCTTTACGAATATTGTAAAATATCTTATCCTGAACTTTCTCATTTTGGCTTTTGATAAATTCGAATGCCTCTTCTAATAACTTGACCTCAAACTTTTTCTCCACTAAATCAACATTAATAATACAAGGTAAAGCTAGAAAAAGTTTCAATAAAAGGAAACATTTATTCTTCTTTCTTGAAAACTTCAAATGGATTTGCCCTTAAAAAGCTATCGCTATCAATTGCCATTTTCCACAGTTTCCAGGTTATGAATACAAAAATTCCAATGAATGCAAGTTTTCCAAATATGCCCGGGATTATTATTATGTCAAAGTTCAATGTTGAGGGTAAGTTTCCAGAAAAGAGTAACCATATTCCGGCAACAGTCCAACCAAAGAGCAAGAGCCATCCAATTATCCAAATCAAGAATGCCAACAATTGGCCAAACAAAGTGAAAAGAGCGTTCCAAAGTTTCTTTAACTGCCAAAATCTGTTTCCGGATTCATTTTTATCACTTGATGATAATATTGTTATCAACACAATTATTTCAATTGCGACAAAAATTATTGTCAATTCAATATGAGGTTGAAAGAATACAGCGATATTGACAATTAAGAAGATGATAAGAACTCTCATTGAGCAGAGTATTGTGGGTATCGATCAGCTAAAATCCGTAGGCTGACCGATAGTTTATTTCTTTAAAAGTATCGGATTCAAATGCCCTTTGCAAGTAGCTCATTAGCCTATGGATTTTTAGCGCCTGTTACAAGCTGGCCTTTTTCTCAATGTTTTAAAAGTACGACATAACCATAAATCCGCTTATCCCAGCAGTTATTCCAATAGCCAAATACATCGTTCTGTTGTTTACAGTAAAAATACCACGAATACGCTCTTTGGCAATTGTCCAGAGAGTTCCGCAATAGAAGACTAACGTTAGAACATAGGTTATCGTAGGAGTTGTAGGGAAAAGACTATCAAGAGCAGGGATGCCAGAAGGTTCAGAGTTGATAGACATAATTAGCAGTCCGATGGTACTAACTGCTGAATATGTCAAATAGATTGACAGTAGAATCCATCCAGTTGATTTCTTCTTCCAAAAGAGATATGTCATGAAAGGCATATACATAATAGGAAGAAAAAACATCACCAAACTGAAATCCCAGCCAGAATCGCCTGAAGTAAAAATGTATTGTATTAATGCAAAGTTTTTAAAGAGTTGGTATGCCCAAATGCATAAAAAAGCCAATGAAATTCCGTTAATCAACTTTTCTGAGTTCACACCATTTCTTTGTAGGGGATTAAGTAATTCTAGAACAGGAGATACTGTTTCAAAGATTTTTTTCTCTTGTTCCTTTTTCCTGTTGGTTTTTTCTTCCTCAAGCTGCTTTTGAGCCAAGAGTTCTTCTTTGGCTGTATTGAGCTCATTATCAGACAGGTTACGGTTTGAAATTTCAGATGAAGCAGCTTCAACAGCCAGTTTTTGAAATTCCGTTGGGTTGTCCAAAATGTTCAGGAGTTCAACGTTCGATTTGGACTTAAATCTTTCTGTAAATTCATTCATATGCGGTTTTGCGGAAGCTTGCTTGTAACGTCCAACTATCATCCGTAAGCTGGGCTTTTCAAATTTCATTAAACGTATCCGATTGCACTAGGCTTTGCAAAAAGCTCAGTTAGCTTATGGATGATAGTGTCTGTGTCTGTTGCGCAACTCAAAGATATTTTATTGAGTTTGATTTATTAATCAGTTATTTATTATATTTAAAATAAACTCTTGCAAGGCAAAAAGGATTATTCCCCGAAGCTGTTTACCACGTTCAATCTTGCTGAACGAGTCCCTGAGGATAACTTCTACCGAAGACTTAAATCGGTTCTTGATCTTGATTTTGTTTATGCTGCTACTCAGCCATATTATGGTAGATGTGGTCAGAAAAGCCTTGACCCGACAGTTTTCTTTAGGCTGTGCCTGGTAGGCTATCTGGAGAATATCATTTCTGATAGACAGCTAATTCAGCATTGCAGCATGCGATTAGATATTCTTTATTTCATTGACTATGATATCGACGATGAATTGCCTTGGCATTCGACTATTAGCAGAACTCGCGACTTGTTTCCTGATGCTGTTTTCCAAGAACTCTTTGAGCAAGTTTTGTCGATGTGTATTTC
>JAGDZQ010000050.1:0-2922 GCA_049115715.1 Cyclobacteriaceae bacterium | reverse complement strand
CACTCATTTTATTTGGACGTTACCCAGAATAATCACCAATGGACGAAAATCTTGAAATATTAATTAAGGCTATTAATTCAACCGAAACCCTCTTTGGTGAACAATTCAATAAGCATCCAGATGCATTGAAGGCTTATGCTAAGTTATTTGGTCAAGAGAAACTAGAAGAAGTGCTTGCATCTAAAAATGATTTGCACTTGAATGCTTTTTATAGCATTCCATGGTGTTTTGAAAAAGAGGTCGAGAAACGAACTATCCCCTCTGAGATTGTTAAAAGTTATATTGACCGAATAGAGCATCAGCCTCGAAAAAATCACATGCTAATATCTCTTATCAAAACAGCAGCGGAAAGAGGAGAAATTGGTAAGGCAGAATCTTGGATTGAAGATATAAGCGAGGAAAGATTTGAGTCCAAATTTCATGGACATAGAGTTTTGTTAATGCATTATGCTGAACAAGGTGATTTGAAGGAGTTCAAAAAGAGACTTAAACTCTCGAAACCAGCTAAATCACCCAGAAATGTCATTTTTGATGCCAAATATAAATTTGTAGTCAACTACTCAAAAGAAAATGGTGTTTCCGCTGGACTTGAATTGCTAACCGATAAAATATTTGGAACCAAATTCTGTTTAGCAACTATTGAAGATGACGCTCATAACTATTTGTTGGAACAGATTACCACTTTAATAACCGATAATCCTGTTTATGAAGAGCATGACCCATTCGTAAAACCCTGGCTGATTGTACGCCATTTTTCTAACCAGCGACCAACTGTCATATCAAATGAAGATTTCGCTGAAACCATATCTCAAATCCTGACCGTTGATAAGTCAATTAAAAGAGGTGATGGCAGACTAAGAGATTATATGTTATTTGACATAGGCGGTTCCGTCAAAGATGTCGAACAAATTAAGGAGTGTAAAAAACATATAGTTGCTCCTTTTTATAAACGAGAACTCAACTATCATTTGAAGAATCTGAAGAACGAAAACTCTGGGTAACAAATGCTATGAATGAATGGGGTTTCATCGGTCAGGAAATTTTCGTGGGGATTGGACAGTCCGCCACAAGTAATAAATTCAAATCAAAGTGTGGCTATGTGCGAGTCGAGAGGTTAGTGCTTTCTAATCCCCACTCATCATAGCTAGACGTTAGGAGCAATGTGTCTGCTGAACCGAATTAACACAAACGCATATCGATAAAAATAGAAAAGACATTATTAAGCATATTGCCTTGCTTGAAGAATTAGAAACTTCTTCAAAGCTTGTAATACTAGGGTTCGGAGAACTCCAGAATATCGACCAAACCAATGACTTCTACTTCCTTCCTTTTCAGTTATTGTCTCAAGGATTTGAAAGAGTAATGAAAAGTCACATTTGTTTGGGACACTTAAATAATCACAACAAGTATCCAGAATTCAAGTATCTCAAAAATCTTGGGCATGATCTTCTGAAATTAAAAAAAGAAATTCTTGAACAGTATTTTGAAGTTGATAATCGACCAATACTTACAGAGGATTTTGATTTTCTGAGCAACAATAAAGATCTAAACGAACTTCTTGGGATCATTTCCGAATTTGGAAAGATGGCGAGATATCACAATTTCGATGTAATTACCGAATCTGCAAAACTGCCCATAAATGCTAAGGAAAAGTGGAGTGCATTTGAAGATAAGATCATAAAATCAAAAAAAGGAAGTCTAGAGAAGTTGATGGATTGGGACTCAAGCCATGAAGTTTACGGTGAAATATCAAGACACATCATCAAACTTTTCGAGAGGTACATGGCTGGAATCGCTAGACAATTTCTATTTGGATTCTTAGGGGAAAAGGCCAAACAACTTTCTGTGACAGTATTTGACTTTGCAATGCTCTATGATGAAGACTTAGGCCTCAAGGACTATCGAAAAAACACGACTAGATATAAGGAAAAACCAAAAAAGATTTATAAAAGAACTCTTATTGATGACCTACAGAGAAAATATAATCCAGACATAAAGTCGAAGAGAATATCTAAATCTGATTATAATGGAGATTGGCCATTTTATGTAGATGAAGTAGTTGTAGAATGCAGACAGAAACATTGGTGCGTGTTGACGATTGATGGATATGATTATGCGCTCAATGGAGCCGCTAGCGGAAGATATAAACTAGAAACTCCGCATGATGCTGGAATGGCTATTGTAGGTAAAAGTGTAAGCGATTTTATACAAATTGCCTTAGAGCTTTAGTAATTGTAGACAAAATGGAAAAATTCCCGAAAATTCAAACTGAAGAATTCCCGAGTATTAATTTCACATATCACCATAGAGATCTCTTGCAAGCTTTTGCATATCCTTCTGAATTGAAAAAAGACACATTTAATAAAGGAATACAGAATTTAAAGAACTATCTCGAGAACAATGAAGCTCCGAGGCTTCTATATGTTATCAAATCAGGGCGAAGAGATTATTACAAAATTGGAATAACAAATAATTTGGCAATAAGGATCCAAACGCTACAAATAGGAAATCCAGACAAGCTTGAAGTAATTGCTTACGCTCTTGCCGATATGGGAGATTTCTTAGGGAGAGAGATAATATTTTTGGAGAATTTCTTGCACCTGAACTACGCAAACGAAAAAGTACACGGAGAATGGTTTAAACTATCACAAGAAGAGATAGCCGATATTTGCATTTTCTTAATCGAAGAATGTGATCTTGAAACTCTGCTAAACGAAAAATCAAAAAGTCTATCTGTGTACTATGAAAGATTAAGCTCAATTTTAGAAGACGAATTATGGTAAATAAAGCTCCTAACAAATGATATAGCACATGCCTCTAAGTAGTTATTTGAAAGTATAGTGCAAATCCGCTAGCTTAGAAGAAATAAACAAAGTCCAGAGGCACGTGCCATATCTGGCCGTTAGGTTTCATGCCGTGACG
>JAGDZQ010000049.1:0-28064 GCA_049115715.1 Cyclobacteriaceae bacterium | reverse complement strand
GAAATACACATCGACAAAACTTATCAGGTCAGAGACCGAGTATTCAAAATAGCAGCAGCTCTGCACAATCTCAGAGTCAGCTATAGAGTCATACTAAATCAACCGTGATAACCTTTAGTAATTAGGATAATTGCATCAAATAGGCTGAGAAACCAACAGAATGTAAATTGCTGCATTCTACAAACTTTGGAAGCACCACTTGCCGGGTGTAGCAGACTTCCCTATTTTAGTGCTATCCACGATGTGAGGCAGCACCTCATACATGGTCTTTAGCTATAATTATGATATGATAAATAATGAAAGTTGCTGATGACATAAGTAAATGAATATCAAAAATGACATTCGGTTGCAGAAACTAATCGAGTTCCATGAATCGGGACATTACCCTCCGACAGACTTTGTTGGAGCTACCGTCAATTAGATAGTTGATCATACCTAAACCCTAAAATGAATATGCCAATAAAGAAAAAATGACCAATCAGTTCATTGAATATATATCAAACTTCATTCAACTTGATGAGGAGGAAGTAAAAGCCATTTCATCCAAAATCCACATTAAAAACTATAAAACAGGAGATGTTTTATTAAAGGAGGGAAATATTTCTAAGGTATCCTTTTTTAACCTAAAAGGATGTGTCAGGCATTACCACCTAATTGACGGAGAAGAAAAAACAACATTCTTTTACACCGAAAATCGTTTTATATCCTCAATCAGAAGTTTTACTACAAATACCCCTTCAAATCATTATTTAGAGTGTATCGAAGATTGCATTCTAGCCTTGATACCGTACGATACTGAAAAAGAATTATTAGCCAATTTTCCAAAATTAGAAACCTTTGCCAGGATTTCTTTGGAACAAGAATTAGCCAATTATCAAGAGTTTTTATCATCTTATATTATTTCAAACCCTGAACAGCGATATCAAAATTTACTTAAAAACCATCCTGAATTACTTCAAAGGGTTCCACTTTACCATTTAGCGAGTTATATAGGAATTAAAGCAGAAAGTTTAAGTAGGATTAGAAAGCGAATCAGTAAAAAGGCTTCTTAACTTAAGTCAATTTCTTTCCGTAAGGCATCAGATAATTTTGATTTCATAATCAAAAAAAGAATTATGAATTATCAAAAATTTAGCGTGATGTTTGGATTCTCCATTTGGATGGTCGCAACTTTAATCTTCAGGATTTGGGGAAACTCCTTCTTCATAATAGAGAACACTTTTCTTTTAACAAGCTTCTTTTTAGGAATAACCCCAATTTTGTTTTTTTTGGCAAAATGGGTATTTAATAGATATAAATTAACAGGAAAGCAAAGAATTGAAAGCACGGTCTTAATGACAATCCCAGGAATGATTTGTGATGTTGCTTGCTTGAAGTTTCATTATCTTATTTTTCCGAAATTCACAATTGAACAAGCCATAGTACTCGGAGCTTGGGTATTATGGGCATATGTAATCGTATTACTTATTGGGGTAATAAAAAGCAGAAGCAAAAACGGTAAAGAACAAAGTGTATGATGTTCGTGACTGCTAAACGCAGTTATGCCATAGACATGAAAAGAAATACCATCATAGTATTATCCCTCTTCATTTCGAATCTAACTTTTTCTCAGATAAAAGTGGAAAAGATCGAATTGACTGAAACGGTTGATAATAGATAAGTATCTAAACTTCCTAAGCTTATCCGTGAATCGAGAGAAAAGAGATACGATGTAGTAATAAAGGTTCAGCCTCCAAACAAAAACGAAACAATTTACATTACAGGTAATCAAGATAATCTAGGAAATGGAACGGTACAACTACCGCAAACATTGTATATAAAAAACAGTGGTTTAAGTCCTTAAAACAAAGTCGATTTAATAGATTTAAATACGCCCCAAACAGAAATGCAGTGCATGAAAATCTGCCGCTTTTCATACAAAAGACTAGTTGAATGAATTATATTAATCACTATGAAAGTTACAGCCGAAAAAAACGAAAAGGTTGCCGATATTATATTTGCATCCATTTATCCACTCTACCTGAATAGATTGGAGAAAAATGGTAGAACAAAAGAAGAACTCAATCAAGTAATTGAATGGTTCACTGGTTTTGATCAAGATGCTTTACAGGCACTTATTGATGAAAAAGCAACCTTTAGAACATTTTTTCAAAAAACTAAAATAAATCCAAACTCACACTTGATTAAAGGAGTCGTTTGTGGTTATCGAATTGAAGAAATAGAGGATGAATTTGAATTGTATAGACAATGTAGACGCATGGAAAAGCTGATAGATGAATTGGCAAGAGGGCGTAAAATGGAGAAAATTTTGCGTGAAGAAAAAAAGTAGAAACTATTGCTTGTAAACGTTATGTTTTCTACGGAGTGCTCACAGGGTTTCATCTTTCTGAACACAGCACCATTCGGAACCGTTGTTAGTTCCTGTAGATTTCACTAGCTTTATCTGTACTTGCCTAGTTTGAAGCATATAACCGACAACTTAATGTTACAAACTAAAATGATCATTCGATCCTTACTGTACATATTGCCGCTTCCACTATTCATACCTCTGGTAGAAGCTAAGCTACCCTGGTTTTCGGCACTTGCTTTCAGCGTCGGACTGGTGTACTACTTTCAAATGGAGAACTCTAACAAAAGATATTTCATCTCTACTGGCGTTTCCATTTTCCTAATTCCACTAGCAGGATTGTACGTGCACCACTTTGGAACAGATGAACCATTTGATCTAATTGCCTTTGCACCTACCACCTTCTTGATTCTAAGAACTAGAACCTCCGTTTCGAACTTGTTTATAAAACTACTTGGTCCAACCGGTATATTCTTTTCGGGAATTTTTCTAACATTAACGTTTGGGGAAGCCTGGTCTTATATTGGGTTGGTTTTCCTGACCTTTATTTATTTCCTCAAGAAACTGTTAGTGACAAATGAACTATTCTTCAGAAATTGGATTCTCGCCATATTGAGTTCTAGTATTCTGTTTTTAATCGCGTATTCTGTTATACTTCATGGTGAGATGACAGATCAATCGAAACTTAGAAACAAAAAACAAGAGGACGGGACGAGGAACTCTGAACTTGAACTTTGTGAACAGAAGAGCGAAAAGACAGGCTTACAATAGACAATATTAGTTATATACCAAGTAATTTCTAGCTAAGCTCAGTGAAACTTGACCGTGAAACTACCGCAGAGATGTGGTATTGCATTCTACAAAGTGCAGCTAGCAGGATTTTTCACCTTTCTGAATGCAGTGCATTCTACAAACTTTGGAAGCACCGGCAGATTCTAATGAGTTTTTTAAGCGATTTTATCTTTATCAAAACAGAACCTAAACGATGAACCAAGCTCATTTTTTAAAAAGCATTTTTAAACCAGAAAATTTTAATTCGGAGGAATTAGAATTGATATTAATGCAGTTTGAAGAAATTGAATTTAACAAGAACGAATTTCTAATTGAAAAAGGGAAAGCGGCGAATTATTACTATTTCTTAGAAACAGGATTCTTACGGTCATTTACAATCGATACCGAAGGAAATGATATTACTACGAAATTTTTCTCTGAAAAGGATATAGTAATAGATTGGTATTCGTACTTTTTCAAGAAACCTTGTAAAGAATCTATCCAAGCTTTGACTCATGGCAGATGTTGGAAAATTAGTTTTAGCAACTTTATGAAGTTGTTCAATATAGAAGCCTTTAGAGAAGTAGGCAGAACCGGATTGATTAACAATTACTTTGAATTAAAGAATCATTCAATATCCGTAATTGCGGATCAAGCAAAGGATAGATACTTGAATTTATTAGAAGACAAGCCTTCAATAATTCAAAATGTCCCCCTAAAACATATTGCTACCTATTTAGGAATTACAGACACTTCTTTAAGTAGAATTAGAAAAGAAATTACACCATAATATCAGCCTATGCTATCGTCTCAGGTACCTGCTTTTTTTTCTATATTGTTTTTGCTTGCATTTGTGTTCCCTGTCCTTCTTGTTGCCCAGCTGGCAAAAAAAGGGAATGTTAAAAACGGATTTTGTCTAGTTGTTAGTTTCTATGTTCCTTACCTAATCATAGTAGCATACGCCAGTATTAACGGATTTTTTGATGATGTTATGCTACCACCAAAAATTGTATTAACTACCACACTTCCATTAGCAGTATTCGTAACCCTAATATATGTCACTAAAACCTGCAAAAAGGCAAATGCCATTTTAGATTTAGAAGACTTAGTCAAGGTTCACATATTCAGGCTTATCGGCAGCACTTTTATTATTCTGCTACTTCATGATCTATTGCCACCTGCATTTGCTCTCTTTGCTGGATTAGGCGATCTAATTACAGCCATATCAAGTCTTTTAGTAGCGAAAGCAGTCCAGCTCAAAAAAACTTACGCAGTAAGACTAACCTACATCTGGAACACTTTCGGGCTTATCGATATTCTAATCACTTCGTGTATGGCTATTATTTTCACTAAGATTAGTATCGATAACGGTGTTCAAGGTGTAGAAATTCTGGCTGAATTTCCATTTTGCATTATTCCTGCTTTTGCACCACCAACAATCATTTTTCTTCACCTTTTGGTCTTCCGCAAACTATCCTGGCTCAATCAAACCTAGTCTTCACTTCTTGTCATAGGCAAAGATTTTTCTCTTTTTCCTCTTCTAGCTTTGGCGTATCAATTCATACAAAAAACTAAAAAAGATGAAAACAGAGCAAAACTTCATGATGATCTTCAGGTACAGTCCTAATCCTGATTACAAACCCACAGCACAAGAAATGGCACAAATGAAAGAAGATTGGAGCAGCTTCATTGGTAACATCGCCATCAAAGAAAAGCTGGAAAGCACACAGCAGTTAGGATTTGAAGGGAAACAAATAGCCGCTGATCTATCCACTACGGAAGGGGTTCTAATTTCTGATAATAAAATGATAAGCGGAAATATGATTGTTAAAGCAAACTCCCTGGGTGAAGCAGTTGAAATGGCTAAAGACAGCCCTATTTTAAAAATGGGTGGCACGGTTGAAGTGCGCAACATTATTCCAATGCAGCGCTAAACAAAACCCTAAAAGATGAAAAAAATGGCACTAACGCTAATCGCAATCTCGTTAATTCTTTTTCTGGGAGTTGGGTTTTATAACGCCAAGAAATTGCAGCATATTCACATTCGAAAAGCAGTAAATATCAATGCTGATATTCAAAGCACTTTTGATAACGTACTTTATCTGAAAAACTTCCCTAAATGGTCACCATTTTATGAAGCTGATCCAACACAAAAAACTAGAATTAAGGGAAGTGATGGTCAAGTTGGTGCTCAATTTCATTGGGAAGGAAACAAAGGAAAAGATCTGGGATATCAAGAAATAAAGGAAATAGAACCTTTAAAACGCATTAAAATGGAATGTGATATTCAGAAGCCCTTTAAAGCGAATCCTACTTTCGAGTATTCTTTCTCAGCAACAGGGAATACAATAAAAGTCACGCAGGATTTTAATTTAAAATCTGGATTGGTAGATTCTTTTTTTATGTGGCTTTTTGGAGCAAAGAAAGACATGGAAAAAATGAATGCTCGAGGAATGACACTTTTGAAGATTATTTGTGAAAAATAGTCAGACTTAGAAGCGTATGAAATAGCGGTTTCGATGCTTTATCGAAATCGCTATTTTTATATTCAGGCAGGTCCTATCAGAGAAGTTAGTATTTCTATTTCTGGCCTTCAAGACACGATTGCAAATAAAATATGCAGCTCTAAATGAGCCCATTTAGAGTCGGAAGCAACAAGATGAAGAGTTGGAAAACTTTCCATCAGGAATTCAAAACTCAGAACTTTAGTGTTTGGGCTTTTCAGCTATTATCATTAGCTTCAATCCTTGTTTTTTAAAACATTTGTTATCAAGACTTACAGATAACCTTGGCTTATTTTTAAAAATATTAGCTCAATAAATAAAAGACGGACCGAATCATGATGATAAGACCAACCTCAAAAAAAGAAATCAGCATTTTTTTTGTATTGATAGCAATGACATTGCTATCCTGTCAACAGGAAAAAACTAACGAAAGTGCATCCTATAAGCGTTTTCGCGAAGGCAAAATCCGCTATGAAAAATTCAATGAGTTTAACACTCAATTCAAATATGTAAAACTAGAAGGATTTGAATTTGAAGAAGGGATCGAACGCTACTACCCCTCAAGCGTCATAAAAGTTGATGGTAAATACCACATGTGGTATTCTAAGCCTCCGTCTTATTCACAAGTGGTTGGCCCAAATGATGCAGCTGATTCAACGAGGGCTTTTCATTGGGATCTGTGTGAGGTATGGTATGCCACCTCTGTCGATGGATACAAATGGGAAGAGCAGGGTATTGCCATTCGCCGCGGTGCAGCAGGACGCTACGATCATCGCAGTGTTTTTAACCCAGATATATTGGTTGCAGATGATAAGTACTACCTGTGTTATCAGGCCGCCGGAAGTTTAAAGGACGCCCGCTGGTCAAAATTATTTAAGACGTCAGGTGATTTTGCACCGAATGTAATTGGCATGTCAGTCGCTGATTCACCGAGCGGCCCATGGAAGGCATTAGATAAACCTATATTAAAACCCAGTCCCGAGGAAGATGCCTGGGATGCTGAGGTTATACACGAACCTACATTTTTCGTTAAGGGAGGTCAATATTTTTTATACTATAAAAGTGATGGACGATTGCCTTGGAAAGCAAATATCTCACCGGGAGAATTTAATAAAGAACATGCTGATATGCCTCTGGCAACAGGAGTCGCCATAGCTGACAACCCTGAGGGGCCTTATATTAAATCAAAATACAATCCTGTATTGATGGGAGGACACGGAAGCATGGTTTGGCCGTATCGCAATGGAGTATGCGCCACATTGCCTGAAGGGCCAGAAAGAAATAGTATCCTTTTCTCGGAAGATGGGATCAATTTTCATCCTGTTATTCAAGGTCTGATAGTCCCTAAAGGAGGAGGAGCTTATCGCTCTGGAAAGTTTACCGATGTTGAAGAGCAACCAGGACAAGGTTTAACCTGGGGTGTAGGCCATGCATTTTACCCTCAGTATCATTTTGTACGTTTCGATTGCAACTTATCTCTGGAGAATGGCAACAAAGTCCAGCAAGGCTATAAAATGGTTCAAGACTACATGACTAGTGATGGATATGAGTTTGATCCTCGCTTAGATCCTACTAGTAAATAGAAGAGGTAATAAAACGTTAAAATGAATGTATCAATGCTATTGAGTTGAAAGATGGATGGACGTTAGTTGGAAATAAGGGTGGATACATCACTCAACATGAGCAAACAATATTAATAACTGATGAAACTCCAATTATTTTGACCAAATCAAACGAAACATGGGATTAGGAATTGGGACAAAAATGGGAGTTTCAAGTCTTCCAAATAGCTTTATGAAACTAATGCTTGGTTTTGCCTAATTTCGCAATTTTTGTCTTTGGAAAGCGGTTAGTTTATTGGCATCAACGCTCGCTTACCTGTAAATCAAGGTATCATTTCTACTAGAATGAAAAAAGTCCCGATTATCGTCGGGACTTCTTAATAAATTTCATTTACAAATTTTCTCGATATATCAGCTCCGTATAATTTTCAAGTGCATCTATATATTCTCTTTAGGACTTGGGTAAATCCAAAACACCAGAGAATGGAAATCAAAAAATATCCTTGATAATTATAACCCTACACACAACAAGAGTTGATGCAGATAGCTGAGATCAGATCAATCCCATCCGGAAAGACCAATGATTTCTCCATTTGGACCTACGAAAAACGTGTATTTGTCACGAGCGTAGTTCTCATTTTCCAACTCATACCCCTCTTCTTTTAACTTATCTCCTATCGGAACAATGTCGTTGACCTTAAGCATGAAGTGATTGTGATTGGTATTTCCCACAGGCCCTATGGTATGTTGAAATTCCGGCGCAGTAAGCGATAGACTAATCTCCAAGTCATCAGCCTTCAGCTTCATGACCAGCATTCCTTCAAGCCCTGGTCCGTGAAGAACCTCAGCGTCGGACATTTTAAAACCGAGAATTTCACGGTATAGCTTTAAGGTTTTCTCGAGCTCAAGAACGTGCACGCAGATGTATTTCAAGCCTGTGACCCTTGCCACTTCTTTCTTACTTTGCCCATTCGCATCCGTATTCTGAGCATAACTATAGCCTGTGCCCACGAAGATGAACATGGCGATTAGGCAGCATTTCCAAATAAGGTTAATCCCTGTGCTGTTTTCTTTTTTGCTTTTACTATTATCAGTTTTCATAATAAATGTCGTTTCCGTAAACCTATGATAATTTGTAATAACTGACAATAAATCGCTTTGAACGGGAAGCGTATTGGTACTTTTTTTAATAGACAAAAACTTGACTTCTGACCTCAATAGTATATCTAGTAAGCATAAATGCTAATAATATGCGGTTTATTGAAATATGGTATTATAGGAGAAGAAAGCATGCGTACTTAGGGTATAAAACTCCGGTGCAATATGAGAAAATCAATTATTCGATATAGGCATAAAATATGTCCAAAGCTTTGTCGCAATTCCACTCCATCCAGAAAGGTTTTTTTGAGATTTGTAATTTTCATCAATTAATATCCGTCTTATTGGGCAAAGATTAATTGCTGATTAATGGAAGAGAAGTTTACCGAGTTGCTGTACGAAAACCAGGGAATAGTTCACAAAATCTCTAATTTATATTTTGGAGACAGACTTGAAAAAGAGGATTATTATCAAGAACTCATTATTCAATTGTGGAAAGCTTTCCCCAGTTTCAATAGCACTTCCAAATTTTCAACCTGGATGTATCGTGTCTGCATCAACTCTGCCATCGATATTAAAAGAAAGGAAAAACATCGATTGAATCAAGTAGAACTTACTGAGGTAAATATTCAGAATTTATCTCACGAAGAAGAATCTACTCATATCAATAAAGAAAAATTGTATGAGGCCATCAATGGATTATCAGATGTAAATAAGGCCATAATCACCTTACATCTGGATGAGTATAGTTACCAGGAAATTGCTGAAATGATCGGTATTTCAAAAAGCAATGCAGGGGTTAAAATAAACAGAATAAAATCACAAATCTTAAAATTATTAGAACATGGAAACAGTTGAATTAAAAAGAATCTGGAATACACTTGCCGAAGAAAAATTAATTGACAAGAACTTGGCCAGAGAAAATATCAAGCAAATAATCACACAAAAAGGCAATGGTGTGATCGGTAAACTGCAGAGAAAACATAGACTTGATATAAGTGTTTATGCAGGTATAGCAATCGTCATTCCATTGGTCATCTTATTACTCTTATATCGAGATAGCCAGGATCTAGTTCCCAAAACAAGTTTCGGACTGGGTGGACCATATCTCGTTCCAATCCTTATTGAAGCATTCATTATTTATGCACTGATGAGTCTAAAAAGAAATTTGAATTTTATCAAACAGACCTACAATACTGGTACACTATTGGAATCCCTACTTAATGTAAAATCCTATTTTCAAAAAATAACAAAAAAAGGATTTTGGATAGGCTCAATTTCAATGATTGCTATTTTGGGTATTGTAGAAGTTGATACACTAATGAAAATTGGATGGGGAAAAAGCCTGAATTTGTCATTCGGTGGCTCCTACATCTTTGAATCCTATTTTTCTATATTTCTAATCATTTTAATCATTGCAATTCCTTTTATCGTTAGAAAAGATGCCAAGAAATATGCTAGTGTGCTAGGCGACCTGGATGGAGCCATAGAAGAACTTAATCAGGAAGCATAATAGAATCAAAGATAAACTGGTAGAATATTTTCAAATTGAATCTCAAGTCGGACTACTCCAAGATTCACTTGAGAGAAAGTTCAGACAACTAGCTTTCAGGATTTTTGCCAACGAGAAAATTGAAATGGGATTCATAAAGGATATCCACACAATCATAGATCCAATGAATGTAAGAGGTATTCTGTATGTGACAGAATACCCCTTCATCTAGTATTTATTCTGACCGTTTTATGGCATTCCAGAATACAGACCATCTATCAACATTGTGGAAGTGAAATTGGCACATCCAATGGTCAATAAATAAGCAAATGTTTGCTTCTTCTTTGCAATCATTCACTACAGCTCAACCTTTTACTATTTTCGGTGATCCATATTTTTTCTTACGCTTCTGACGAATGTCGTGCGGAACGGATGGTCTCTGAAAGTTCATCAAGGTTGTGCATTCAAAGTATTTTCACATTGACCTCAAGTTTCAAACACCCATCGCTGGACGGCTGAAAACCATACCATCAATAACATTGCTTTTCTTTTTGGAAAGAGTTAACTTTAGTAAACCACCATAAAATGAAAAAGCTATATTCTTGGCTGATCATTTCAGCCTCTGTCCTTCTTCTCAACTTTTCAATAGTTTGTGATTTTAATGATTCAATTTTCTTTTCCACACTTCTGTATGGTGATGGAAAGGCTCCCAAAACCTATCGCGTTGTTCTGAATAAGGATAACGCTACAAGAATCACTCAAAGAAATAGGCTAGAAATGAAGGAGTATCTTAAATGGAATTTCATTCCAAACAAACATGAGATCTATGCAGATGATGTTCATGTGATTGGCTGGAAAAACAATGTTTTGGCGTACTCTACAAGAGTAATGATAAGAAGTTGGTTATTCGTTCTGATATTTAATGCTATTTATTTTTTGGCGGTGCTGATAGACCCATCACTCGTATTTCCAACATCAATGCTCCTATTTCCGTGGGTTTCAAAAAATTTAAATATTCCAGATCCAGTTATTAGCATAGTTGCAATTGCTTTAGGGTATTTAATAATACAAAAGCTGAGAAAAAATGGGGATGGTATTCATAAGGTAAAGACATAAAGCAAACACGGAAAATGTGCATACCTAAGTTCCTCCAATATAGTTTCACTCGATCCGAATGCTAATCTGCGACTTCTGAAAGCCAGTGTTTGCCTAGTCATCTTTAGCCTTTTGCTTCCTGATTATTGTGGTTTTCAGAGACTGTTGCTCATGTAGTGCAGATCAGTTATTTTAGAGCCAGTAGCGAATTCTGGCATACTTAACTTCAGCCGAAGCTTGCACCTATTACATTGAATCTTGAAAAGGGTCATACAAACAAAGCAAATTATACAATGACCATTGTACCTTTTTATTTTAAACAAGCGAATCGATTTCTCCTGCACATTACATTGGTTGGACTGGGAATAGGAACTGCCAATTACATAATAAATGGTGATCTGAATTGGATCCAATGGATAATTCAATCTGTATCAACAAGCTTCCTTATTGGATACCCTTTGGTTGTTATTATGTTGAATAGATCTTGGTTTAAGTTCTATTTTAAGACAAAGGAAAAATTATATCTCTCTTTGTCCATCGCTTTCATTTTAATTGGAGTGGCTGCCTCAGAAATCGAGCATGTCATAAGATCTTTGGTTTTTCACAGTCACCCATTCCAACCCTTATCTGCTGGTAAAATGTACCTATTCAATGGCATTATCTCCTTAATTCTAGGGCACAGTTTCTTTCAAAATGATCTTTCTAGAAACAATAGCACCACACCTACGGAAGATGAAACGAATTCACAAAGCCAAAAAGATAAGACTGGCGAATTTTTAGACTCGGCTGATCCCATTATCAAGGTTCCTGTAAAGCAGGGTGAAAATATCCTCCTTATTCCTATTCATGATGTAATTTATTTTGAAGCATACGACAACTACTCTTTTGTATACGATGCAAAAGGAGAGAAAAAACTTTGTGATTATTCTCTCCTTTTTCTTGAAAAGCGATTAAGTAAAAGTTTTTCAAGAGTACATAGAAAGTACATTGTAAATGAAACCCACATCAAACAAATCTCTCCACACCTAAACAGTCGATATCTTATCCAATTCGATACCGGATTAGCCCCCATCACCAGCAGTAAAGGATACTCATCAGCTATTCGAAAACTCATTAAGATCGAATAGTGGGCACCTGACAAAACCTACTGTACCTGTTTTGTTAATCTCATCAAAATCCATTCACCCGTTTTCATATATCACTCACCCATAATCTGGGGCAGTCAGCAGATTTAGCTTTCGCGACTTATTCATATTTCAATTATTTGCATCTCAGTTAATTCGTCATTGTAGAGAATTCTCTTAAGGTCAAACTATGGAAATATTACACGAAACAAATATCCTACTTCACATCATAACAGGCTCGGTTGCTCTATTACTTGGGCTAATTGCCCTCTTAAGTACAAAGGGAGCCAAAGTGCATAATACGAGTGGAAAACTCTTCTTAATATTTATTTCAACCGTCATTTTAACAGGACTGATTGGTGTATTCGTTTTTGAAAGAAATGCATTCTTACTGGTTCTCACTGTGCTGAGTGGGTATGTTGCTTTTTCAGGATATAGGGTTCTGTTATTGAAGTCAAATGCCCCTCAAGCAATAGACATTTTAGTTGCCATCATTAGTCTTTTCATCTTAGGTTATTTTCTATATTATTTTAAGTCTACGAGCACAATACCATATCAGCCTATTGTCATATATAGTACAGTTGGCGCCTTGATTTTCATTATAACTTATGATTTGTGTAAATACCTAATTCCTCAAGGAGCATACGAAAAACATCAAATCTGGATGTACGAGCATATTTATAAAATAACAAGCGCCTTCGCAGGACTTTTATCTGCCTTGTCAGGAAATGTACTCAGGCAATATCAGCCGCATAGTCAATATATTCCCTCAGCATTGGGAATGATAATCATACTTGGGTTTAGTATTTACATCTATAAATATGGATCGAAAAACTCCGAAAAACGTAGAATAGGTTTAGAGGAAAAGAAGGCCTAACGAATAACAAATGTTGATACCATACAGCCTGTCCCAACGGCAATCAAGTTCTTATCTATGACCTGCGAAAACCGTCTACTTACTTTTCTGATTGCTATTGCCAGAACCTCCCTCATTCCAAAATCCTGAGAGGCTTGCAAAGAGCACATGAATCACATAGTTTTAAGAGATTGACAATTAATAGGCGAATTAATCTTAGCCATCACTTTAAAGCATTTAAACACAAAGAATGGGATTTAATATTGTATTAATCGAACCAGAGATACCTATGAATACAGGAAACATTGGTCGATTAAGTTTGGCATCTGAATCAAAACTACATTTGGTAAAACCATTTGGATTCGAGTTAGATGATAAGAGATTGAAAAGAGCCGGGTTGGATTATTGGAAGCATGTCTCGCTCTTCGTTTATGAAAGCATTGATGATTTTTTCTCTAAAAATAAAGATGGACATTTTGCATACCTCTCAAGTCATGGAGCTCAAGATTATTGCTCCATTGACTATCAAGACAATATGTTTCTGGTCTTCGGAAAAGAATCGGTTGGTTTACCCAAAAGCTTGGTGACAGAAAATTCAGACTCAGTATATAGTATACCTATTTACAGTCAGCATATTCGAAGTTTAAACTTGGCCAATGCTGTAAGTATTGTCGTATATGAAGGAATACGAAATATAAAAGCCCATTGAAACACCCCCATTCTTCTATAAAATCCAATATGAATTTGCACGAGAAAAGGTGATGTGTTTTCTCTAAAATGTCGTTCGTATAAACATTTATCTTTTGGACGTCAGTTCCAATACTTTGAATATTGCCCTTGCCCGTCGATGTAGATTTTACTAGTTTCGTGCTATTCACGACTTTAGAATTCACCCCATATAGCTGTACTCTATATACAATAACCAAAAACCTATGCGATTTCTATTATTACTTTTCGTAACCATTACTGTTTCTTCTTGTGTAGACCAGAAGGATGATTGGACAAACTTACTTGACAGAGACCTCTCTCAATGGAACAATTATTTAAGTTATTCCCACAGTGAGAGTTACAATGGTGATCAGCCAAAAGATGAACAAGGAAATCTCATTTCTCCTATAGGTGCTAACAACGACAAGTATGGAGTATTTACTGTGGTAGAAGAGAACAACGAACAGCTTCTAAAAATTAGTGGGGAAATTTATGGATGTGTTTCCACTAAAAAAGAATATGAAAATTACCATTTCAGATTAAAGGTGAAATGGGGGGACAAAGTATACACCCCTAGAAAAAAGCGACTAAAAGATTCAGGCATTTTGTATCACTCCATTGGACCAGATGGAGCTGAGCACTGGAGATCTTGGATGTTGTCTCAAGAGTTTCAGGTTATGCAAGGACATTTCGGTGACTTTTGGGCACAAGCGAACTCCGCAATTGATATAAAAGCTTACCCTCCAGAATCAGTAATGAGCCCGATAGCTGATGAAAGCCAACCATTTTTAGGATTTGGTAAAGGAGAACAAATATTTGGCTACTGCACACGAAGTGCAAACTTTGAAAAACCAATTGGCGAATGGAATACCTTAGAGTTGATCTGTTTTGAAAACAAAAGCATACACATTGTAAATGGACAAGTGGTTATGATCCTTAAGAACTCCAGGTACGTCGAAGATGGAAAAGAAATCCAAATGAATAAAGGGAAAATTCAACTTCAATCAGAAGCGGCAGAAGTGTTCTACAAAGACATTGAAATAAGAAACATTGAAGCTCTTCCCGCTGAATATATGCAATACTATAATTGATTTTCGCCTTGACGGTTTGGTTTCCTTAAATCCTATAACATTTGATATTGTATAATATTAAAGCATCGAACAGGTTGGTTTGAAGGCCATGAAAGTTTGGGCAGATCGGATAGGTAACACCTATCGATTCTCGCGAAATTGGTGCACTCACTTATTATTTCGTCACTTAAGCTTCTTCCTTTTCGTACATCACATCAGTTAAGGCGTCAATGAGTGTATTGTTTTCCTCTTGAGTACGACTGGCAATCCGAATGTATCGGTCAGCATCAGGTTGCGTTTTCCCAACACTATCCTTGATGTAAATATTGTGTTCGATAAAGAGACGCTTAGTTACTTCAGGGCCAGATAGGGCGGCATCAGGTAAGCGGCAATAGATATAGTTTGCATCTGGCTTAAAGACGGTCATGCCGTCAATGGCGCACAGCTTGTTGTAAAAAACATCTCTATCTACTTTAACTTTTTCACAGCTGCTCTCAAATTCTTGTTGATACTGAGGCAGTATTCTGAGAAATTCTTCAGCAAACCCATTGATATTCCATATGTGAATTCCACTTCGAACCGCCTTAGCAAAGTCTGCATTGGCTGTCAACATATATCCAATTCTTAGACCGCATATCCCATAAGCCTTACTCATGCTTTTGAGGATAGCCATGTTGGGATATTTGGCAATATCTTGTTCCAAGCTTATTTGCTCCTTGTCATCAGAGAAATCGAGAAACGATTCATCTATAACGAGCATGCAATTACTTGGCTTGAGTTTTTCCGCTAGTCGGATTAGATCAGCTTTAGGTACCAGCATCGACGTTGGGTTATTAGGCGTAACTACTACAGCCATATCAGCCCCTACTCTTATAGCTTCGTCTCCAAATTTATCCACGTCAAGCTGGAAAGAGGGAAACTCAAGTGGAAACTCTACGACATGCCCCTTAGGTGCTGCATTGGCATATTCATTAAAGGAAGGAACTGGGACTATCATTTTTTTTGCCAAGCTTCCAGATAATATTTTTATTATCTCGGCAGCTCCATTTCCTACGATAACTCTCACCGCAGGTTGACAAATAATCTCACCAATGAGCTCAGCAAGTGCATCCTGTGCCATTGGATAATTTAGGACCAGGTTGTCAATATTATCTTTAAGATGTGTAAATACAGCTTTTGGCGGAAAATACAGATTATACAAATACGCATGGTCGGTGAAATTGTGACGATAATAGCCACCATGCTGTTTTGCGATGTAATCGTACTTCTCTGATCGGGTTTTGTATTTGCTTTCCATGGTTTTTATATCCAATAATTATTGTGCTTCTGTATTTTTAGGTCGACTGACCTTTTGCAATTCTCTTGCAGTGGGCAATTGATACTTATAATAAAAGTGAAGTTCGAGGGTGCAATGGCTTGTTTCTGATATCAGAACAGAAATCAGTTTGTCATTTACCGGAGTAAGACGTTTGAGATAATATTGCGAGAATGGGGGAAGTTGGCTTCTGGTTGGAGCCGCTGAAGGTAACGCTGTAGTTATGTGATTTTGACTACAATAATTGTCTGAGTCACTACTCATATACTCTGGTTGGTACCATCAAAAAAAACTAAATGCCCATTTTAAGCTCCTAGCGTACTAAGTCTTAGTACTCTGATGTTGGACTAGTTTAACTGATAATTCAACTATAAGTATGAAGTCTGCTGACGTGGTGGAATTTGCCCTAAGAGCACATCTGCAAAATTGATAGTGAATGATTGATACTAAAAGATTAGTAATCCTTTTGCTAAGGTACTTCAATTAAAAAGAACAGATGAGTCTGGCGTTTTGTGTTTTGCAAATCGTATCTGATTATATCTGAATTTTCAACTATCCATGTTAAGAAGTTGGATAGTCCAAGCAACCCAATAGTGATCTCAGACAATGAAAAGGTGCTTGTTAAAGTAGCCAAAGATTTAAGAATGTATTTTCAAAGAATAACAAAAAATGGAGTCTGGAATCCTATAATTGCAGAAGCAACATAAATTCAAATTCGAACTGATTTACCTCAAAGCATCTTAATCTGAAAACACAAAAATTGATCTATGCCGCACTTCATCATTCATTGCTCAGAAAGTATTTTAACAAGTACATCCCCTGATGAATTAATGCAACAAGTCTACAATGAAGCCGACTCCACAGGCCTTTTTACGAAAGGAGATATTAAAGTACGAATCCAATCATTTGAACACTACAACATTGGAAATACCAAAGAAGACTTCATCCACATATTTGGCAACATTATGGAGGGTAGAACGGACGAGCAAAAAATGGATCTTTCTAAAAGAATCATTTCCAAGTTAAAAACAGAGTTCTCCAATGTCCCAATCATTTCGATCAATATCAGAGATTTCGAAAAGGGCTCTTATTGTAACAAAGCAATGGTTTGAGGTTAACTTTGGAAAAGATAATTCCCTAAAATTTTCCGTTGACCATGCCTAAAAAAATCGAACGCACAAAAGAAAAATCAAGGCTGCACCCACGAAACAGGCATCTTCAGCGCTATGATTTTAAGGAACTGACAAGCAATTGCCCAGAGCTATCTTCTTTTGTAAAGCTTAATCCTTATCAGGATGAATCAATTGATTTTTCCGATCCAGAAGCAGTTAAGATGCTCAACAGAGCATTGTTATTGAGCTACTATGACATCAACTACTGGGACATTCCGGATGGCTATCTCTGCCCCCCTATCCCCGGCAGAGCTGATTACATTCATCACATTGCGGATCTATTGCGCATATCTAACTTCGGAAGAATCCCTACAGGTATCGACGTAAGGTGCCTCGATATCGGTGTGGGTGCAAGTTGCATTTATCCTATTATCGGGAATAAAGAGTACGGCTGGTCGTTCGTTGGTTCGGATATAGATCCGGTATCTATTGAGTCTTCAAAGAAACTTGTATCTCAAAATGCCTCTCTTCGCGGGGAGGTTGAGATCAGACATCAAACCGAACCGAAAAAAATTCTAAAGGGAGTTGTTCAAAATGACGAGCACTTTGATGTCGTCATTTGCAATCCTCCGTTTCATGCATCCGCGGAAGCAGCTTTAACCGGGTCACTTAGAAAAGTCAATAATCTTAATCACAAAAAAATAAGCAAGCCGGTTTTAAACTTTGGAGGGCAAAACAACGAGTTGTGGTGTGAGGGAGGAGAAAAAGGTTTCATAAAGAGTATGATTCAGGAAAGCATGCGCTACCCGAAAGCCTCAAAGTGGTACTCTTCTTTGGTTTCAAAGCAATCCAACCTTAAAGCAATATTGGGATCGCTCAAAGAAGCAAAGGTCTCCGAAGTGAAAACCATCCCTATGGGGCAAGGCAATAAAACGAGTAGAATCGTGGCGTGGACTTTTAATACTAAGGGCTGAACTTAGATTAATCCAATAAATGGCAAGCCTTCATTTGAGCTTGCCTAACTTGAAGTCTAGGTGTTTATAGCCATAACCGAATATTGAGAGGAATTGGGAATAAAATACACCTTGCTGGTGGGGCTTACACTGACGGCAATGATTGGATATCTGTTCACACTGCTGCACAATCAGCAAGAAAAGCAATTAATGAATTGAGGAATTAGAAACAGCATAATCATAGAGCGAAAGTCTATATTAGGCGAAATTTAGCATTTGCTGCTCTTTTCATATATTAAGCGCTAACAAGTCATTGCCATCAAAACGGCGAGAGGCTTTGAACGACAATACTTTAAGATGATGAAGCAAAGACCAATACATCCAGACTTTCAATTTTTTCTGGACATGAAAGATCAGGAAGTTATAGACCTCTTCAAAGATTTACGAGCATACATTCTTGAGTTAAAACCTGATTGTAATGAGCTGATTTATCATACTCATGCTTTGTCTGCAGTATTTTCTATTTCGGAGAAACTTTCAGATGCGTTTTGCATGCTACCCATATATACCAACCACATGAACCTTGGATTCAACAAAGGAACCCTGCTGGAGGATCCCAACAAGTTATTAACCGGAACAGGAAAGCTGATAAGACACATCGATGTGAAAACACCTAATGATTATAGAAACCCAAAAGTAAAAGCGCTGATAAAAGAAGCTATTGACTTTGCAATCAAGGATATGGACAAACCGGCAAAATTAACTGGAGCGACAATTTCAAAAATCAAAAAGTAATAACTGATGACTGCTTAACAATTTGTGTGTAGCTCAGCTTTCATTAGCTACTGCAAATACAATCCGTCGGTAAAATTGTTCTGTTGAAACTGACTATACAAAAACATGACTTATCAACCCGAAGATGGCTTCCCGTATTATTTCGATCTTGTAAAAAACGCAGATTGCTTAACTCTCTTTTCTTCATTATCAACGTTTGACTTTCTGAATTCAATAAATGAAGAAAATGCTACTTATAGATATGCTGCCAACAAATGGAGTATTAAGCAGATTGTTGGGCACATCACTGATCATGAAAGAATAATGATATTTCGTGCATTTTCAATGAGTAGAAATGAAACCGTGCAATTATGGGGGTATGACCAAAATCGCCTTGTGGAGAATAGCCGCTTCGAAGTGTTAACTCTAAATCAATTAACATCTGACTTACTAAGTGTAAGGAAAGCTTCCATTAGTTTGATTGAATCATTATCCGAAAGTCAATTGAAAATAAAGGGGTTTGCCAGACAGCATGAAATTACACTTGAGGATTTTCTTAAGTCTATAATTGGTCATGAACAACATCACATAGAAGTCATTAGAAGAAAGTATGTCCCAAAACGCTAAATCTCTTCTCCTCCCACTTAGCTGTGAGATTTACCGCTCCCTATAAGTTATAATAAAATGCCTATGACCCGCTCTAGTTTTGAATCATCAAACAAAACAAAAAGCAGTCATGAAAAACTTAAAAATTTGCAAACCGAACAACTTCTGGATCGCCATCATCATTGGAATAATCACAGCCACATCTGTAGGTGCCAGCGCGCAGAGTCATTCTTTCAAAGTTGAAAAAACAGGTAAAGGTCAGGATATCCTTTTCATACCCGGTCTTACTTGCGATGGAGCCGTATGGGATCAGGCAGTGAGCCAACTTAGCAAAAGTTATACTTGTCATGTGGTGACCCTTCCGGGATTTGCGGGACAAAAACCAATTGAAGTAACCAACGGCTTTACACCTGTTATCCGCACTGAGCTTATCGAATACATCCAAGCCAACAAGCTTATAAAACCCATCATCATCGGACACAGCTTGGGAGGGTTTCTCGCGTTGGACATAATGTCAGCAGAACCTGACTTGATAGACAGAGCAATCATCGTAGATGGACTACCCTTTTTTGCAGCCATCCAAAACCCAAATGCAACAGAGGAATCCATGAAAGAGGCATCAAAAAACATGAGCGCAATGAATAACAACATGCCACCAGAACAATATGCCATTCAGCAACGCATGATTCTAGGTGCCATGATCACGGATTCAACAAACATAGAAACGGCCTTTCAGTGGGGTGCGGCTAGTGATATAGCTACGGTCAACCAAGCTGTTTACGATATGAACACAACGGATCTTAGAGACGATTTAGCTAAAATCAAATCTCCAGTATTGGTATTGGGTGCTTACGTCGCTTACAAGCAATACGGAGTAACCAAAGAAATGACCATGAATAATTTCGCCAATCAATTTAAAGAACTGGAAGGCGTGAAAATTGAGCTATCAGACATAGGAAGACACTTCATCATGTGGGACGATCCTCAGTTTTTCTTGAATCAAACCACTGCATTTCTAGCCAAGTAATTATCAAACCATCAATCTGAAAATCATGGAACAAATCGCACGCACCCTCGAAGATCAAAGAATAGCGTTCTCTAATAGAAAATTTCTAGCAACTCCTCTGTCCGGACTGATCGTCTGGCTGGTGATAGGCATAGCTGGGTTAACGCTACCTAACTACGCAGTAGCCTGGGTTCTATTCATTGGTACAGGCAGCATTGTCTACATAGGTATGTTTATCTCGCTTTTCACAGGAGAAAACTTCATGGATAAGAAAAAACCGAAAAACACATTCGATGGTCTTTTTTTCTTCACAGTGGCTCAGTCGTTTTTGGTTTACTCCATTGCGATTCCTTACTTCCTCATCGATTATTCATCCCTACCACTCACCGTCGGCATATTGACAGGAACGATGTGGATGCCGTTCTCCTGGATCATCAAACATTGGGTCGGCGTGTTTCATGCCGTTACCAGAACAGCCGTCATTCTTGTGCTATGGTATGCGCTACCAGAATATCGGTTTGTATCCATTCCCTTTTCCATAGTAGTGATATATATTGCCACCTTACTGATCCTAAATAACAGAAAAATCACCTCAGCGTGATTAGGAGATTGAAAAGTATGAAGACTACAACTAAGACAGTACTATATTGGGCCTGCCAATTGATCGGATGGGGAACATATATACTGGCGCTTCTCTACTTTTCATTGAGATACAATACTGACCCTACCATTACTTCCCGAGTTATAATATTGCAAGTAATAATTGGTATCATCGCAATGCTGACCTCACACAGTATCAGGGCAATCATAAGGAGATACAATTGGCTGGATCTTGAGATCAAAAAGCTTGTGCCGCGAATTACCATTTCTGTGATTATAGGAGCAATAGCTGCGATTCTTCTCATTCATGTACTAATGATCGTGTTACTCGATTGGCAAAATACCGTTAGGCCAATAAACTGGTCAGAACTGCCCATGTATACAGGCAACTTGGTGATGTTGTTATCCGTTTGGTCGATCCTTTATGTCAACTATCAATCTTTGGAAAATGCTCGTCGAGCCAAGATTGAAAAGCTGGAAGCCAAGGCGGCCTTAAAAGATGCAGAATTGATTGCGCTAAAGGCTCAAATCAATCCACACTTTTTATTCAATTCCCTCAATAACATTCGGGCTCTTGTACTGGAGGATCAGATGAAAGCAAGAGAAATGATCACCAATCTTTCGGATTTGATGCGCTACTCTATTGAATTCAACAAGCAGGAAAAAGTCACAATATCTGAGGAAATTGAGATCGCCAAGAACTACCTCCAACTTGAAAGCATCCAATACGATAACCGCCTGAGCTATAAGATCAACGTTCACCCGGATTGTCTTGGGTTTGTAGTTCCGCCAATGATTATTCAGACGATGGTGGAGAATGCCATCAAACATGGCATCTCTCAAGTAAAAGATGGAGGTCGAATTAGCATTCAGATTCATCAAGATCATGGAGACTTAAAAATTGAAGTAAGCAACACCGGAAACCTTCAATCCGGAAAATCTGGCACAGGTATAGGAATCAAAAATGCACTAGAGCGAATCAAAATCCTTCTTGAAAGAGAAGCACAGTTTGACTTGACTCAGAAAGAAAACATCGTCACAGCTAATCTTATAATTCCCTCGAAATCATGAAAGCAATCATCGTAGATGATACCCGTCTGGCACGTCAAGAGCTACGTTATCTACTTAAATCAACAAAAGACCTGGAGATCGTGGCGGAAGCTACCAACGCTGATGAAGCCAAAACGCTAATCGAAGCTCATCGTCCCGATTTGGTCTTTCTTGACATTCAAATGCCAGGCAAAAATGGCTTTGAGCTTTTAGAGACTCTTGATGAGGTACCTGAAGTTATCTTCATCACTGCATACAATGAATACGCCATGAAAGCATTCGATTACAATGCCATGGATTATCTGCAAAAGCCACTTAAAGAAGATCGCCTAAATCATGCTATTGAAAAAGTCCGAGAAAAGCTCAAGCAACAGACAGATGAAAAGCCTGACCTTCTTTCAGAAAATAGTCAGGTATTCGTCAAGGATGGTGAAAACTGTTGGTTTGTTGATTTGAAGGATATCAGCCTTTTTGAAATTTATGACAACTACACCAAAATCTATTTCAATGGCCAAAAACCGATGATTCCCAAGACGCTCAATTACATGGAAACCAGATTGGATCCTAAGCACTTCTTCCGAGCCAATCGACAACAGATCATCAACCTCAAATGGATAGAGAAAGTCGAGCCTTGGTTTAGTGGTTCTATCAGAATTATATTAAAAGACGAGTCCATCATTGAAGTGTCAAGACGGCAGACAGCCAGATTGAAGGAACTGATGAGTTTTTGAGATTGACGTCTATGAATTACTTACTATTGTAATTTCTGAGAATCTCCTTCTTTCCGACTTTTATATCACTTGGAAAGCGTTAACAGATTTAGCTATCTTGGTCGTTGATAGAATTATGCACTTTGCAATCGAGCGTTGATTAAGTTATGAGATTATTATCATTTCTAAGAAGTATTCAGAACATTTCTTCAATGTCTAGAATTCTACTTTTTGCCTCAATATTTGTGACTACTCAGTTTTTAGTCACAGGACAAGAAGTTGGTGTCATCAATGATTCAGATGGATATACCAATATTAGACTATATGCCAATTCTAAATCTGAAATTGTTGCGAAAATAATAGAAAAAGAAAGGTTTCTCTACTTCCCCACAACCTCCTCAAATTGGTGGAAGGTTAAAGTTTTCAGAAAAGAAAAAGAGATTATAGAAGGATTCGTTCACAATTCACGAATACAATCTATCTATAGAGAAGATTCAAATTCAAACCTTAACCTCAAAAAACTGTATCATGAATTTGACAGAACAGCTTCTAGCTTTAGGACTTCCAGAAGAAATATAGATACCACAAATCTGCCCAGACACTACTTTGTAGAGACTATTGATGGGCGAGGCAGAGTGATTGATATTAAATTCTTTGAAAATGGATCAATAATTGACGACCGCCTTTGTTATCTATCTCCTTGGATTAAGTACGAATGCCCAAACGAGAGTACAATCATTCAATATAATTTGAATGCAAATGGAACCATCTTAAGCGATATAGAATGTGAAACTTGGTACAAAACCATATATAATCTAAATGATGAACGAACAGAAATCGTCAACACAGAAGTCCTCTACCTAATTGACACAGCTAAATATATAAATACGTATGGTTGGCCAAAAGAACAATTATTAAATACATTGAAAGAGTTGCATTCAAACCCTCCCAAATTAAGAATGATTAATGGATACGAGAAATCGGTAGCCAAGCTCAATGGCCTTTTTCCTACGAGCAAAGAATTTGACATTAAAATATATTGGTACACTGGACTCGAATTTGAAGAATTAAAAGAGGCCATCAACAGAAATCATTCAAAGTGATATAACCAAATATAGTCTTTGAATAAACAACACAGTTTCTGAAATCCTGAGTAAAGCCAGAAGATATTCGGAAAACGAATTATCACCTCTCAAAAAGGAACTCCAATTTTGACAAAAAAAGACATCCTTATTGATAAAGGTGAGACTATACTTGCCACATAAAGACTGGACAGTAAGTTAAGCTCGTAAGGGTTTAATTTATTTTAAATGACAAGATAAACTCACATTTTCAAATACCATTGCTTTACACTATTGATAATAAATTCTTATAATGATTAATGTATACAGAGGGTCTCTAGCTTTATCTAGGTTCAAATATCAATCTCTTAGTGATTACATGCGAAGATTGATCAGTGATTTTAACAATGTATACACCACTCTTCAAGTTGCCACGATCAATTACATTTCTTCCCACGAACAATTCACTGGTAAACTGTAGCTGTCCGCTCAAATCAAATATTTCGATCTGCCCGATTTCTGAGCTCACAATATTTATCACTTGATTGGCTGGATTTGGATAGATATTAAATGATTTAGAATCATCGATATCCAAAACCTCCTCCGGCTCAATAAACTCTACCGGTTCGCCGAAAGTGACCCGCATTACCGCGCTACCTACACCACCTGTCTTTCCATCAGGGAAATTCACAGAAATAGTATTCTCATTTTTAACCAATGAAGGGTCTACATGAATGATACGTGTCGTGCCATAGTCATCTGCTGTGATTCTATCCGCACAATCTTCCAGTGGCGATTTCAATTTTGTTCCATTCAGAGATATTTCAATCTCTCTTGATTTAGAAGCTTCTCTACTTATTCCCACTCTCAGCGTGGCACTTCTCACCTGCTTAAAATCAGAGATGTCAATTTTAAAGTCTCTTGACCCAGAGAAGTTTTGTTCCCATATGTCGCTGTAGTAGATTTTCTCATCATAGTCTTCCTCCTCAGGGATGTTATTTGCATAGTCCATAAACACAACCATGGATCCCTGCGACTCCAGGGTCAGGTCCGGCATGGTAGTAAATTCCTCTTCGGTCATTTCCGGACGGAAATCCACTTTCCTGTAGAGCTTTCGTACTTTGATAGAAGTGGGAGTCTGATCAAAATCATCAATATTCAGGTTCACTTTTGCTTCTACATTGCTTTGATTATGTAGAACTACGATTAACTGGTTGTCATCTACGAAAGCAAAACTTTGAATATCTGTATCGTCGCTCCAGAACTCGACCCTTCTCCCTTGTACGTCTTGGAAAAAGTCAAAGAAATCGATCAATCTGCACTCACGCCATTTTGCACTGGTCTTTTGAAAATTCTCTTTTACCAACAAGCAGGAGTAATATTTAGGATCCCATCCAGATGATTCCAAAAGAATAAATGGAACAGACTTCTGCACAATATGCGGATGATTCATATAGGTCAGGGTGTTGGCAATAGCCCCATTTACCATAATGAAATTATCAATGTTGCGCTTTTCCATTTCATAGTCAAAACCACTTCCCGGAAAGTACTTAGTCGCCAGCTCTTCATATGCCGCTTCTTTTTCTTCTGTATTGGTCACATAAGCACCATGCTCGGAAGCAACATACTTGAATGGTTTATTGTATTTGTTATGCATGAAAGTGGCTACTCCATCTATAACCCCTTCAAGCGGTAAACCAGAATTGACAGACCCTACGAAATCTTCCCCATCCCAACTCATATAATCGTATGAATGAAAAGAATAAAAATCTAGCTCTGCATCTGTCCCATCAATAAAACCAGTGATCACCGAGAGATTGTCGTACTCGTTTTTAAAATAGTTACTTACCGGAGAGCATGGCCCACCCACCTCGACTGACAAACTCAATTCATTCACCCTGTCCTTAATTGCAGTATGCAAATCAAAAAATCGTTCGTCGCTGTTAAATCTCCAGTTTGGTTCATTGACAACTTCATAATAGTTCGGTCGCTGGAAATCTGTGAACTCATGCTTCAGAAGCAAAGCTGCCAACTCAGCCGCGGCATCAATATTTCCCGGCATCTGCTCACTTGTACCGTCCTTCCCATAAAGGCTCATAAAATCAGGATACGCATTGTGCCTATCGTGAAGCGCCAGACCCTGACTAGAACCAAATGCAGTCATAAAAGGGTCGAGACCAGCATCCGAAGGATTTTGCTTACTCAGGAAATAGTCAACGTCTATATATCCAGGTCTGTTGGGATCTTCGATAATACTATTCCCCCAGTTTTTTTCGGCATGAACCAATCCCAGTTTTCTGCCTAGAGTCATTTCCAACTCTTCAATGTATTTTGTCCTCTGCTCGTCCGTGAGTACTTTTTTCAATTCATCCACATTGGCAGCCAAGTTGAAATATTTCAGTCGATCAAGCTCTTTATGCCCTTCTATTGCTCTTGAGTGAGTAGGTTTTATTTTTATCTCCACTGCTTGCTGCGAAAACGAAATAAAAATCGTGAAAATTAAAAAAACTGAGAGTAGAAATTTCATGTGCATACCATATTATGTACCTCTATTTTAAATCATAATATTCAGGACTTCATATTCAAAGGATTGCGCAGAAATCTGGTGCAAAAAAAAGCTCATCTGATCCTAAAAAACTCTCGATTCTACGCATCAATGAGATAATTGGCTTTAGGCCTCTTTGAGACTTGCATTATCTTAATAGTAAACCAATTCTCCTATAGAAAAGCACTCAACCAAAAACCAACTTTCCATTCTCTAGGTCGTTACATTCATCTTTTGAACTTTATCGAAATGTTAATAGACATCAAAAATCGTAGAAATATGGAATTTACATCAGGCGGAACCAAAGGATTTAAATTAGATGAGGAGAGATTCAATATTCCCGATGGACACAATATTTATGGTGTGATTCATGGAACAGATTCCAAAATAGAAATAGCAACCAAATTTCATGAACTTGGCTGGAGTGTTCGTAAAAGCTCTTGGACAGACTTTGAAATGGAGAGTGAGTGGGCAGAACTTCACGTTGAAGGTGAAAATAAAATATTATTTAAAGGCATGATCGATGAAGACAAGTTTGAAGAGTTAGAAAATCTATTGGATAAGTTTGGGTTTAAATATTCCCTAGAGCTTTATAACGAAAAAGATGAGTTACTCCGGACAAGCTCCAATTAAAACAGAATTCTCCTAATCAGTTAAAAAAGAAAATTAGAGAAATAACTACTGCCCAATTGGAGAAGTAGAATAAGGGAGATGCTAACCGAAAACTTAGGAACAATGTCAATTAAAAAATCAAACAAGGAATTGCTAAACACGAAGTTAAAGATCCTCTTTGTTATCTGGAGTTTCGACAAAGGCGAAATAGTATCTAGAAAAATGAGAATCGTTCCTTACAAACGCAATGAATTGTCAGAAAGCAGAGATACGTACTAAAACAAATGGTCATTCTAAATTCAATAAAAAAAGGACTCCTACTGATCTTTAAAATTTTATTGGCACTATACATAGTAGTGTGTGGACTGCTATTCTTCTTTCAAGAAAGGCTGATTTTTTTTCCTCAAAAACTTGATAAGAGTTATCAATTCCAATTCGAGCAAAATTTTGAAGAAATCAACATATCGTCTGAAGATGGAGTTGTCTTAAATGGTTTGTTATTTAAAGCAGACTCTTCGAAGGGGCTAATCTTTTATTTACATGGGAATTCTGGCTCGGTAGCTTCATACGGAAATATCGCCAAAACCTACACTGATTTAAGCTATGATGTTTTCATCTTAGACTACCGAAGTTTCGGAAAAAGTGGAGGCAAAATCAACAATCAAAATCAGTTATTTCAAGACAATCAAATCATCTATGATGAGCTCAAAAAAATGTATCGAGAAGATGATATAGTGATTTTAGGTTATTCGATTGGAACAGGACTTGCCACAAAACTTGCCTCACAAAACAATCCAAAACGACTCATCCTTGAAGCACCTTATTATAGCTTGATAGACATGATGAAGCATACATATTCGTTTGCTCCCACCTTTATGCTAAAGTATAAATTCGAGACAAACGAATATTTGAAAGAATGCGACATGCCCATCTCAATATTCCATGGCACTCAAGATAATGTTATCTATTTCGAGTCTTCCCTGAAACTAAAAGAAGAATTTGGTTCTAAAATCACCCTCACACTTCTGGAAAATCAAGGGCACAATGGAATAGCTTCCAATAAAATCTACAAACCTGAACCCGATTAATATGT
>JAGDZQ010000048.1:0-18112 GCA_049115715.1 Cyclobacteriaceae bacterium | reverse complement strand
ATGCTTAACTAAACGACATTGATTTAATACCCATGAACATTTTCGTATTCCTTATAAACATAACCAGATAGGCCTGCAAACGAACCGGCGCATTTCCAGAAAAACCGTAAAATATGCACTAAGCCAGCCTTACCAATAAAAATATAGATTGGAAACCAAAAAAAAGCGAGTAAGAAGTGTATTATGCCATAGGCACCCTCGGTAATTAATGCGACCGCATAAGGGTGTCTAATCCTCTTTCTTATTGTTCTGCAGTTGGTGTGTCGGAAAGCTCTCTTTAATAACCAATTGACTGTCATCCTGGAAAGTGGAATTGATTCTTTGACAAGATTGTCGTTGACCCAAATGATTTTTGCTCCTTTTCTTGTAGCTTCTTCAAAAAGGAAGGTGTCAGACGAGCCACTTAAGTTTAGAGACGGATGAAACCTCAATCCCATTTCGTTTCCAATAAGATTGAGATCGAAAATAACATTACTGGTACTTGCGGCTTGCCTTACAGATCCTGTAGGAATATTTGGACGTTCAAAAAAATTACCCTTTAAAATCCACTTAGGAGTGTTTTCAGGAAGGATACGCTCGACTCTCCCCACGACAACATCGGCATTATACTTTTCTTTATTCGAAAGCATAACCTCCAACCAATTGTTTTCTACTTCTTCGTCATCATCGATAAATGCCAATAGACTAGCATTTTGTTCTAAAGCTTTCTCCATGATCAAGTTTCTCATGAAGACGATTCCTCGTTTCTCTTCTACGAAATATTCTACTTCAATCGAGAGGGAATCTTTTAATCGGGTTACAATAGACTTTGCACTCTCATTTGCATCATTATCCGCGATGTAGAGTTTCACCGCAATCCCTTCGGGAACGTTAAGCTTCTGAAAAGACTTCAGCGTTTCCTCAAGCATTTTGGGGCGTTGGAAAGTGCCCAGCCCAATGATTAAAAGTTTTGATGGTTGCTGCATTAAAAGCGAACGGTATTCAGACGCAATAATAGTGATATTGAATTACTTTCCTTGAAGCTTAACACCTATGGATATTTCAAGTCCTTCCAGATTTGTTTTAGGAGAACCAAAATCAGCTTCTTTTTGCTCGATTACTCCTCCGATATCACCTCCAGCGTAGCTGCCTGTAATCGTCGTTTTAGAGTTTCCTCTTAAGTATTGAAGCTCCGTTGTTATGGAGAATTTTTTGCTGACTTTGAACTCAAATTCTGTTCCTGCGATCCAACCGTATCCTAGTTTAGAACTTGATTTTAATGAGGAGCTGGCAATGTCCCAACCTTCATGCTCTGCAATAGCACGATCCATATTACCCAGATTGAGTCTGGAATTGAGGTGTGCGATTGCAAAACCTCCGCCTAGGATTTTGATTCCAACGACCCCAAACCTAAATGAGAAAGTAGCTTGTCCTGGAACTAAGACAGTCCAGTTCGGGCCACTGAGCGGTTTATCTGATTTGAAAGGAAGTCCTGACATGGCTAAGCCCGGCATACTGTACAAGGTGAATCCGGATTCCAGACCGACTGTGCCTCCGATACCTATTCCTCGAATAGAAAAAGGGCTTACAGGAGCGGATAGATATCCGTTTTTAGGAATTAGGTAAGAAAAGGAGAGTCCTTGGGATAAAGCGGGATAGCTAAATATTACAATTAGGAGTGGAAATAGATTTTTTTTCAATTTTTATGGGTTTAACGCTTTGCCAATAAGAGACTTTGTGTCTGGATGAAAATTAATTTGAAGAGCAAGCTCATGGCCTCTATCAGACATTTTACCCCAAGTCTTTTGAATAATGCTGATAAGTTTGTTTTCTTCTTTTTCGACCGCAAACTCATCGATATAATATTTTAGAAAGACCAGACAAATGGTGTCTTCAAGTGTTTGCGTATCAGGGTTGGTTTTAAGCGATTTTTTCATCAAAAGATCTTTGACATAGCTGATTTCTTCCTTGTTATAACCAGATTTTTGCATGAGTTCTCCCACAAGATCTCCATGAAATATTTTTAGAGTGGTTCGCCACTTCAAATACCCCTTTCGATCCATAGGGAAGTCACTTCGAGGGATTGACCATCTTTTGATATGCTGTCCTCTTGCGGCTATTTGAAGCAACTCTGAGGGTGATTCGAAGTTTGTCATCAATACTTCGCTCATCCTGAGTCCATATATTAATTCTTTAGGAGTAGCCGCGCCAGAGACTAATTCAATATTGGGATCAGAGCTATTGACCTCATCAATCTTCTCAAATATGTGTTTCAACTTATCAGTCATATGCTAAAGTTAGAATAAAAAAACGCTAGCGTTTAATTCCACTTGTAGTTCTCTTTAAAATAGAAAGCCCCTCCAAAAAATATGGAAGGGCTTACTGATTTATATTTAATTGAGCTTGAATTACATCATTCCGCCCATACCACCTGGCATTCCACCCGGCATAGCAGGAGCTCCAGCACCTTCAGCTTCTGGCTGATCAGCTACTACAGCCTCAGTTGTCAATAGGAGAGAAGCAATAGATGCAGCGTTCTCCAGTGCCAACCTTGTCACTTTAGTAGGGTCGATGATACCTGCTTTGAACATGTTTACATATTCACCAGAAGCAGCATTGAATCCATAATCATCTTTGCCTTCTTTCACAGCATTGACAACAACTGAAGCTTCTCCTCCAGCGTTTTCAACAATGGTTCTTAAAGGAGCCTGAATCGCATTGTAGACAATTTTGATACCTGTGTTTTGGTCAATGTTACCATATTCCAAGCTTTCGATAGCGTTAAGTGCTCTTATCAAAGCAACTCCTCCACCAGCAACGATTCCTTCTTGTACAGCAGCTCTGGTTGCGTGAAGCGCATCGTCAACTCTGTCTTTCTTCTCTTTCATCTCCACTTCAGTAGCAGCTCCAATGTAAAGGATAGCAACACCACCAGAAAGTTTGGCAAGACGCTCTTGAAGCTTCTCTTTATCGTAATCTGAAGTAGTATTTTCGATCTGTTGTTTGATCTCATTTACTCTTCCCTGAATTTCTTCAGCTTTACCAGCTCCGTTTACTATGATAGTGTTGTCTTTGTCAATCACAATTTTCTCTGCAGTTCCGAGAGAATCAAGTGTTGCATTTTCAAGCTTGTAACCTCTTTCTTCAGAAATTACAGTACCACCAGTTAAGATTGCGATATCCTCAAGCATTGCTTTTCTTCTATCACCAAAGCCGGGAGCTTTTACAGCAGCAATTTTAAGAGAACCTCTTATTTTGTTTACAACCAATGTTGCAAGAGCTTCACCTTCTACGTCTTCCGCGATGATCAACAATGGCTTTCCTGTTTGAGCAGTTGCTTCAAGAACGGGAAGCAATTCTTTCATATTGGATACTTTCTTGTCGTAGATTAAGATGTATGGGTTTTCCAACTCAGCTTCCATCTTCTCAGTGTTGGTCACGAAGTAAGGAGAAAGGTATCCTCTGTCGAATTGCATACCTTCTACAGTCTTAACCTCAGTTTCAGTGCCTTTAGCTTCTTCAACTGTGATAACACCATCTTTACCTACTTTGTCCATCGCATTGGCGATCATTTCGCCAATCTCAGAATCATTGTTAGCTGATACAGAAGCTACTTGAGCGATCTCACCAGAGGTTTTGATTTCCTTAGATTGAGACTTTAGGTTTTCCACTACTGTTGCAACAGCTTTGTCAATACCTCTTTTCAAATCCATTGGGTTGGCTCCTGCTGCTACGTTTTTGATTCCATGACCGAATATAGCCTGAGTCAATACAGTAGCTGTAGTTGTACCGTCTCCTGCGTCATCAGCAGTTTTCGAAGCTACTTCTTTTACAAGTTGAGCACCCATGTTCTCGATTGGCTCTTGTAGCTCAATTTCTTTTGCTACTGAAACACCATCTTTAGTTATTGTAGGAGCGCCAAATTTTTTATCAAGGATTACATTTCTTCCTTTTGGTCCTAGTGTTACTTTCACTGCATTTGCCAGAGCGTCTACACCTTTTTTAAGGCTGTCTCTAGCGTCTGTGTCAAAGAATATATCTTTTGCCATTTTTATTTTAATTTAAAATTAGAGTTATTGAAATCTGATTTTACTCTTAAATTATACGATTCCGAATATGTCAGCTTCTTTCATGATTAGGTAATCAGTCCCATCGATAGAGATTTCAGTACCTGAATATTTGCCATATAATACTTGATCTCCAACTTTAACAGTGATTGGCTCATCTTTCTTTCCGGTTCCAACAGCTACGATTTCACCTCTTTGAGGTTTTTCTTTTGCAGTATCTGGAATAATGATTCCAGACGCAGTTTTTTCCTCTGCTGCCGCTGGCTCCACTAGAACCCTGTCGGCAAGCGGTTTGAAATTAACTTTTGACATTCTTTTAAAACGTTTATTTGATTAATTATTAAATAAATTCTAATACGGTCAATTAGCACTTTATATGCCAAATGTATCATTTGACATAAAAGCTGACATAATATCAGTGTCGCCCAGGAAAACCTGACATATCAGTCCATTCGTCTAAAAGTATTTGCCTTTCATGAGATAGTAGTATTAACTTATAGTAAACCAATATAGATGAACATGGATCAGTTAAGACAGGATTGGCTTACGGAAGGCCTGATTGATTTTGAATACAAAAAGTATGTTTTATTGGCTTACCTAAAGAGTATAAAACGAAAGTTTAGAACGATAGAGCTTTTTCCTTATTTGTCAGATCTAATACTTCACTACAGGAATCTTGAAGTAGTTAGAAATAGCAAGCAGGTAATTTCTGATAGCTTCCCCAAAGTGATTTCAAAAGCGGACTTTCAAAAGCTTCAGATTAGTTATGAAAGTATGGTTAGAGATGATAAAACGATGGAGGAATTGGAGAGCATTATTATGTATGCTATTGAGAGATTGACTGATGTGATAGGCGAGGGGAAGGAGGTTCATCAGTTTGTAGAGGAGAACGTGGAGTTGCTGCCGGTAGGAATCTCTTCAACATATGAAAAGGAGGGGTATCTGTTTATCAGGAGAGAGAACTCAAAAACGATTAGTATATACAGGTATCAAGTGGCTCTTTTCGAATCAGCAACAGACAAATACAGGGGTATTTCGACAACTTATATAAACGATGAACGGATTAGCTATTCCAAGTCATATGAAAAGGTTAAACTCTCTTTATCTAAGAGGTTCAATGACTTGCCTAGTCCCGCTACGTATTTGCTGCTGTCAAAAATGAAATTTCCGGAGAAAGCGACGCTTCTTCCTTTAGCAAAAAGGCTGCTGGTTCAATATATTTCAGCAGCCTAGATTTGGGTTTACTCAGCTGCAGAGTCAGATTCTAAACCTAAGTCTTCTATGCTTGGATCTCCTGATCCAATGCTAGGAGGTAGGTTGTTTTGCTGCTGCTGAGCGTTCTCAATGTTTGGAGAGACAAATTCGCCTTCTTCTAAGCTTGGAAGGAAGAATGTGGTAGATAGGGTTAATGCCAAAAGTGCAATTGCAAATCCCCATGTCAGTTTTTCAAGAATATCGCTTGTCTTCTTTACGCCCATTACCTGAGCTGAGCCAGAACCACCGAATTGGCTGGATAAGCCGCCTCCTTTTGGATTTTGAGCCAATACCACTAATACAAGTAGAACAGCTACTAAAACGATAATTCCGATAATTAATGTATACATCTATTTGAGTTTCTTAATAAGAGCTGCAAAGAAAGATTTTTTTTCGGGGAATTTCAAACTAAGCGTTCTGTAAATTTCAATTGCTCTTTCCTTCTTTCCTTGTTCGATGAATATTTCTGCCAGATATTCGGATGCGATTTCAGGGTCTAATTCGGTGCTGTCTTTAGATAAATCATCAGATACGGTCGAGCCTGAAGTTTTAGAGGCAGGTGGCATTGACGGATTTGCACTGATAAAATTTTCAATTATTTGATCCTGAGTATTCTTGGGGTCAGCTTTATCGTCTTTTTTAGTGGGTTTCGGAGTGCTACTTTCAGATTTACCTGATGCGCCTTTCGAAGTAGTTTTCTTAGCGGCAGGTTTCTTTGTAGTCGAAGATGTTTTTTTAGGGGCAACTTTTTTACTTGTTGCGGATGATGTCTTAGTCTTGGACTCTCCCGTTTTGGCTCTTGTTGTCTTTTTTACTTCAGTTTTTTTAGGGCTGGCTTTTTTGCTTTCCGCTTTCTTCGCTTCTGTTTTTTGCGTTGCTTTTTTGACCGCTTTATCTACTGCCTCGTCCTCTTCAAGTCGTTTTTCAATTTCAAGAAACTTGGCTTTGGACTTCCTGAGCTCTTCTACATCTTCCCACAAATCAGATATAAGATCATCTAGATTTGAGTGTTCTTCTTCCACTTCCTCTTTTGCTATGGGAGCCTCAACTTTCTCTTCTACTTGTTCGATATCTAACTTGCTATCCTCTTGTTTGCTTTCACTCTTTTCTACAGGAATGACAGCTGGTTTATCTTCAATTACTTCTTTGGATGGAGGAGGTGTTTCCTGCGGAGCAATTATTGGATTGGCTTTTTTCGGAGGTTCAGCTGGAATTATTTTGTTCTTTTGAACTGATTCATGAACATCAGGTGATCTCAAAAATATGAGTTCATCTTCCAGATATTTTTTTAGTAAAGCTCTATTGGTTGCATATAGAGCAGCCGAAGCAATACGTTCTTTGCTGGTAGGTAATTTTTGGGTTTTGCTCCCTTTGGCCAGTATGATTCGGGCATTTTGGAAATAGGGGTAAGTATCTATTACTTGCTCTATCTCTTCAATGTTTTTGGAAGTTAGCTGACCAGGTTGTCTGATAAACTCTACGAACTTTTGTTTATTCACGTTTGAGTTAGGACTTGGTGAAAACCTAAATTACAGAATTACTACCAATTTGCCACAGAGGCATTGAATATATCGAGGATTATTTGATCAAATATTTCCTCAGAGAATTCCTGCTCGTTACTAGACAGGTCGCTTTCATTTTGATCATAATCTTTGAAAAAAGAGAAGCGACGTTCAAAATCAAACTCATCATCTTGAGTATTGATATAGGTAGCAAATACAGTGATTGTAATTCTGGAAAGATTAGAAAAATCAACACCAGATCCTCCACTACTCGCATTTGCGGAAACTGGACTGATTTGATAGTTGGCGATATAGCCGTCTATCTGAAGGTCTCCATTGTCATCTACGATGTTCAAATCAGTATTTTGCTGGTAGTAATCTTTTATTTTTTCAGTAAAAGTCACGCTCATATTGGATGGACCAAGAGGTGCATTGTTGTAGAATGTTTGAATGGAGATTGTCTTTATGGTAGGGGATATAGACGCTCCCGTGAATTTGTAAATCCCACAATGGGAAAGCAACAGACAAGAAATGATGAATAAACTAAATATTGTCGATCTCATATTGCTTTATTTTTCTGTACAGCGTTCTTTCAGATATTCCTAAATCTTGAGCTGCGTATTTTCTTTTGTTTCTATTTTTTATTAGTGCTTTCAAAATCATTTCCTTCTCTTGTTTTTCGAGTGATAAGGAAACTTCTTCTTCCGTTTCGTGACTAATGTCTTCTACGTCGTAAATTTCTTCTTCGTGATCATTGCTGGAATTAATGAGGAGAGGACTGGCAGTATCTTGCTTTTCTATCTTTTGAAAATCATGGTTTTCAACTTCTTCTATTTCATTAAACAAACGCTGATGCTGGGATAAAATTTCACTTTTGGAGTCATCATCTTCGAGTATTTTAAGAACCAATTGTTTCATGTCCGTGACATCCTTTTTCAGGTCAAATAATACTTTATAAAGTATGTCGCGTTCTGAAAAGTCACTTGATTCAGATTGATCTATAAGTGCTGGAAGGTTCTTTCTGTTTTCTGGAAGGTATTTCCTTAGGGTTTCAGAGTTAATCTCTCGCTCCATTTCCAGTACACTAATCTGCTGCACCAGATTTTTTAGCTGGCGGATATTTCCAGGAAATCGATAGGAGAGGATTAGACTCTTGGCATTTTCTGTTAAGCTAAGTGGTTTGGTTCGATATGTTTCTGAGAAATCTGAAGCAAATTTTCTGAAAAGCAGTAAAATGTCCTGATCGCGTTCGCGAAGAGCGGGTACATAAATGGGAACAGTATTGAGCCTATAGTAGAGGTCTTCTCTAAACTTTCCTTTTTCTACAGCATCCATCAATTGGACATTGGTAGCAGCTATTACTCTTACGTCTGTTTTGAGCACCTTGGAAGAGCCTACTTTGATAAACTCTCCGTTTTCCAATACCCTAAGAAGTCGGGCTTGCGTACTTACAGGCATTTCCCCAATCTCATCAAGGAATATCGTTCCGCCGTTTGTTACTTCAAAGTAGCCTTTTCTGGCTTCATGGGCTCCAGTGAAAGATCCTTTCTCATGCCCAAATAACTCAGAGTCGATGGTTCCTTCTGGAATTGCTCCACAATTGATAGCAATAAACTTTCCGTGCTTTCTGGCTGAAAGGCTGTGAATGATCTTAGAGAATGACTCCTTACCTGCTCCACTTTCTCCACTTATAAGTACGCTCATATCAGTAGGAGCTACTTGCATGGCCACAGTGATGGCATAATTGAGTTTAGGAGAGTTTCCTATGATCTCAAACCTCTGCTTGATTGATTGAGTTTCAGAATCTATTCTGTAATCCATTATGCTTCTATCATTTCCCCAAAAAGAGTGGCTGGCGAACAATCGTTGATTTTCACCTGAACATAATCTCCCTTTTTAGCACCCTTGTTTTTGAAGATCACAACTTTATTTGCTGAATTTCGGCCCTTCAAATCTTCAGCTGATCTTTTGCTAACTCCTTCTACTAGTACCTTATACGTTTTTCCCAAATCAAGTTTATTCCTGAAGTGAGAGATTTCTTTTTGCTTATCAATGATCTCTTGAAGTCTTCTCTTTTTGACGCTAAGTGGAATGTCATCTTCATACTTTTTTTCTGCAAGAGTTCCTGGCCTCTCTGAATAGAAAAACATGTAAGAGAAATCGTATTTGACATAGTCCATTAGGCTGATAGTATCCTGATGCTCTTCCTCAGTCTCTGAACAGAAGCCGGCAATCATGTCTGAGCTGATTCCACACTCTTCACCCAAAATGTCTCGAACCGCATCAACACGATTGATATACCAATCTCGATCATATGTTCTATTCATCAAATCAAGCACTCTGGAATTTCCGCTTTGAACAGGAAGGTGAATGTTTTTACAGATGTTTTCGTATTTCTTAATGGTATAAAGCACCTCATCCGTAATATCTTTTGGGTGAGACGTAGAAAACCGAACTCTTAAGTCAGGGTTCACTTTAGCAACCATCTCAAGAAGATTGGCGAAGTTTATTATTTCCTTGTTTTCTTCAGATTTTTCAAGTCTGGCTTTGTTGTTTTCTTCAGAAGACCACTTGTAGGAATCGACGTTTTGTCCAAGTAAAGTCACCTCGCGGTAACCTTTCTCAAACATGTCTTTGGCTTCTTCGACTATTGAAAAAGGATCTCTGGATCTTTCTCTTCCTCTTGTAAATGGGACAACACAGAAGGAACACATATTGTCACAACCTCTCATAATTGAGATTAGTGCTGAAACACCATTTGAATTGAGTCTTACCGGAGAGATATCGGCATAAGTTTCTTCCCTTGATAGAAACGTGTTTACTCCTTTCTCACCATCTTCTGCTTTTTTTACCAATGAAGGGAGGTCTCTATAAGCATCTGGACCAACTACCAAATCAACAATTTTTTCTTCTTCAAGAAGCTTGGACTTCAGCCTCTCAGCCATACAACCCAATACACCAATTGTTATTTCAGGATTTCGTTTTTTTACTTTATTAAATAGAGAAAGTCTTTTTCGGACAGTTTGTTCTGCTTTTTCTCTAATGGAGCATGTGTTTAGCAGGATTACATCTGCTCCCTCGAAAGATGATGTGGTATCAAATCCTTCTTTCTTTAGAATAGAAGTCACGATTTCACTATCTGAGAAATTCATCTGACATCCGTAGCTTTCAATGTAGAGCTTCTTTCCTGCATTTTTATTGCCTTCAGTGGATATTTTCACATCGCAGTGATCTTCCGATTGAGCGGCTCTGTCAAGAATATCTAAATCCGTTATTACCTGTTCCATTACTTCAATTCTATTTGGGACGCAAAGATAAATCAATCTGCTTCAAGGTGACAGATTGTCATGAAAAATCAATTGTCAGATATTGGTGCTTCTACGTAAAAGCCGACATTCACAGTGTTGTATATGAATTTGTCTTTTGCTTTATCCAAAATTGAGGATTCATCATTATACGATAAGCCCCATAGGATTCTGTCCAGATTGAACTTTGCTTCTGCGATGATTTTATTTTCCATAACATCAATTTTAGCTGGAAATGAAATTGTTTTTTCTACTCCTTTAAGTTTAAGATAACCTGTTACTACATAGTTGGGGTTGGTCACTATAAAGGAGCTTTCTGAAGCTGGTTTGAATTTAGAAGGAAATTCTACTTTATTCTTGAATGTATAGGTGCTGTCGAACTCCTTGACACTATTGAACCTGAAGGATCCTTCAGGAAATGCACTTGAGCTGAAAAAGTCATCCGAAAGTAAGTGCCGCGCTAGTTTTTCGCTAGACTCTTGATCTTCTATGTCCATCACTTTCAGTGAGGAAATGTCTATCAGAATTTCACCTCCTACAATCTTTTTCTCCGAAAAAAGGAGATAGCCACTAGAAAACTCAAAAGTACCATCGTGTTGTCCAGTAGGTTTGCTTCCAATCCATGTAGCGATCGATTTCTTTAGGTCTATTTTAATGGAATCGGCATTTGGATAGTTTTTTTTGGGGTTACTTAATTCGCTTTGACTACTGGAGCTGTCATTGCCTGACTGACACGCGGAAAAAAAGAAGATTGAGACAATTAAAAAAGATAGATACTTCATAGGCGCGAATATATATTTCCTACAAAAACATTACCTTAATCTTATAAAAATAATATAACGAAAATTGTGACTTTTGCATGGCGATTATTAGGGAAATAAGGGGCTTTAGGCCCACTTTTGGAGACAACTGCTGGTTGGCGGAAACGGCGGTCGTTTTGGGAGAGGTTGAATTGGGTGAGGATTGTACTGTTTGGTATAATGCAGTTGTTCGTGGAGATGTTAATTATATTAGGGTTGGAGATAGAACTAATATACAAGATAATGTTACGATTCATGGCACCTACGAAAAGGCACCAACCAATATAGGAAATGATGTTTCTATTGGACACAATGCTGTAATACACGGGTGTACGATAGAAGATGAAGTGTTGATTGGGATAGGGGCAATTGTATTAGATGGGGCAGTTGTGAAGACGGGTGCCATAGTAGCTGCTGGGGCTGTGGTTCTTGCCGGAACTGTCGTAGAGGGTGGATGGATTTATGGGGGTATTCCCGCAAAGAAGTTGAAGCCAGTCGAAGGTAAGAATCGTGAGATGCAAAGTAGAATAGCTAAAAACTATATTAAATATGCTGGATGGTTTAAAAATGATTCTAAATGACAGTAAGTAGACCGAAATCGAATGAATACAATTCTTTTTATCAGGGATATGTGGATTGTGTCACGGATGATGATATCGTTAAGTTTATGGAGGATCAACTTGAGAATATAGAGGATTACCTGCTTACGCTCTCGTTTGATGGTCTTGGCTATCGATATGCAAAAGAGAAATGGAGTATTGCAGAGGTAGTAGGACATATGATAGATGTTGAAAGGATGATGTCTTTCAGAGCCTTCTCTTTTGCAAGGGGAGAGCAACAGGCTCTTCCTGCCTTTGATCAAGATCAATATGTCAAATACGGAAATTTTAATTCCAGATCAAAGAATTCACTGCTGGAGGAAATTGAGGGCCTGAGAGTTGCTAACATTAAGCTAATCGAGACGTTTGATGAAGAAATGCTAAATAAAACCGGAATTGCTTCTGGCTTTAGTTTTTCGGTGAGGGCGTTGGTCTATATTATACCCGGACATTTTCAACATCATTTGAATATTTTAAGAACCAGATATACTTCCTAGAGATGAGTTTTTTGAGCAGGCTTTTTATTTCATCCTTATGCGTTGTTCTGGCGTCATATCTTTTACCAGGAGTCTACGTGGAGGGTTTTTTAGCGGCTCTGGTAGTGGCTTTGGTTTTATCAATCTTGAATGTCACATTGAAGCCCTTGCTTATCATATTGACAATACCGCTTACGATTATAAGTCTTGGAATATTCTTGCTTGTCATCAATGCGATCATCATTCTGATCGCAGATTCATTCGTACCTGGGTTTAGTGTAAATGGCTTTTGGTGGGCTCTTCTTTTCAGCTTTATATTATCAATTATTAATTCCCTAACGGGCGACCTTCAGAAGAAAGGTTAGAAATATACAGGACACTGAGGATGCTTCTTGAAGTTGTGAAGTTTTATCCTGTAGTTTAACTGTATTTCATGAGAGCCTGTCGTGGAGCCTCCCAAATCTGATGTGGCGGCATCATAAGCATACCCAACCCGGAAATTCTCATTTAGAATCAATTGCCCTAAGAAGATAATCTCCCCGGAGTTTCTAATTCCTACTCCTAAATATGCGATGTTTTCAAATATTAACATCGGAGTGAATTCATAGGATGTTCTATTCTCTTCTTGCTTTCTTATAAGAATGGAGGGGCTAATCTTTACATTGTCGGCAATCGGGAAAATCACACCTCCGGTAAAATAATAGTACCTGCTTTCTCTTGCACTGGAAACACTATTGCCTCCTTCTTTAAGCGATAGCGTTTTATTTTCAATGATATAGGGTGCGGAGAGTCCAGCATACATAAAGGGATTAGCAAAGTATACGCCAAGTCCAACGTTGGGAGTGAACCTGCTGTTGTCAACAAAGATAGCATCGGGATCGAGAAGCTCTATGTCGTCATAAGCGGCTCTTCTATTGTCAAATCCTCCCTGAATCCCCATAGACAAAACGCCAATTGATGTATGTATTTTGTAGGCATAACTTCCATACGTAGAGACGCTTTCATAAGAACCAATTTTGTCTCTGGTGACTGTCAGGCCAACTCCGACTTGGTTGGACATGAAAGAATTATGCGCTGTGAAGGCTTGATGTATGGGAGCCCCTTCAATATTCACCCATTGATTTCTGTGAACAGCAATAACGGAAAGTACATTAAGGCTTCCCGCGTATGCTGGATTTAGCAAAAGTCCATTGAAAGGGTAGGTTGACGTTAGCGCTCTTTGCTGGCTTTGAGCTAGAAACGTAAAACCTAGTGCAAGTATTAAAAATAGATGTTTGATATATTTCATTTTTACCAAATTAACGAAGTAGTTCTAAATAACCTTGGATTGGATCACTTCCATCTCCTTTTTCGACAATGTAGAAGTAAGTACCAATAGGTAGTTTCATACCTGATTTACCCACATTACTGATTCCTTCAAACCTTACATCAAAGTTGTCATAACCGTTTACTTCATAAACCCTTGTACCATCTCTGTTGAAAATAGTGACCTTATTGTTAGGGAATATGTCAATACAGTCGATTAAGAAGAAGTCGTTGTTTCCATCATTATTGACAGACAGTCCATTATATATTTTGATGGCTGTTTCTATTTCAAACTCAGAAGAATAAGTACATCCATTTAAGGCCTCAAATGTGACTGACCATTTTCCAGGAGCAGCATCTATAAGTTTAGGACCTTCAAATACGCTTCCAGACTCGTAAGTCCATTTTGCATTGAGAGACCTATTTGCCACGCTATCATCTAAGAAGACTATTTCGGCAATGCCATTGAATTGATTGGTAGATCCGTCCTCTGTTCGTAGACAGATTGAAGATGATGCTTTCACCTTGAAAGTTGGATCTACAATTTCATTCAAAATCGTTATTTCGGATTTAGCTGATTCGCATCCTGTGGCGATACTCGTTGCAGTAACGAAGTAAGTCGTTGAATCAAGTGTACTTATATCATTTCCTGTGAATGCAACAACTAAAGAGTCGCGACTGTCATACCAAGTGAATTCATATCCCTCAAATTCTCCACTGACAGTAGCTCTTGCTCTACCATCTGGATCTATACAATGAGTCCTATGATTTAGCAGCGTTAGCGATGGCGCAGGAACTGTTTCTGTAGCATCTATGATACTTATAGGTTCGGAATTGTAATCACAGCCAGTTATTAAATCTGTGGTTTTCACAAAGTATGTTCCAACATCCAATGAGTCAATAGAAGTACCTGTATGTATGGTATCTAGATCATTCAAAACATTGAACCAGTCAAACCTATACTGGAACCTGTTTTCTACAGGGAAACCAATTTCTGCACGACCATTCTCCATTCCGTCATAGCAGATCGTAACATTATTGACGATATCTATTCGTGTCATTGGGTTATTATCGGTTTCGTCTGTTACAGTTACACTACTCCATGTACCATCACAACCAAGATCAGACAGGTCTGTTACGTAGACATAGTAGATTCCATCTTCTAGACCTGTGTATAATGTAGAGATTGTGTCCGCGGCATTTAAATCTGGAATGGTACCAGTTAAATCAGTAGAGTACCAATAAAACCCAAAATCGTTGATCGATTTTCCTCTCAGTGTCACAAATTCTTCGTTGGTGAGGTTTATTGATACTGATGCCTGCCCATTCGGATTCAAACAATTTGTGTTGCTTGTGGAACCTGTAGTAAGCGGAATCGGGCTCAATAGGTTGTCTATCATTTCGTAAGATTCCGACGCTATGCATCCGGTAGCCACCTCTGTGACATTTACTGTATAGAACCCGGCAGCCAGATTTCCAACAAAAGCATTGTTTGCTTCTACAACAGATCCGTCGGAATCATCTACCCATTCGAAGGTGAAAAGGGTATTGTCCTGAGAACCATTTGCAGAAACAGTCAGTGTACCATTCGGGTTAGTTGGATCACAATTTAATTGTAGGCTAAATTCTTCCAGAGCGATTGCAGGAGGAGTAGTTTCATCCTCTATAGCGATCTGGTAAATTCCAGTCTCACATCCGGTGAAATTGTTGACAGCAATTGCATAATAATCTCCGGCAACTACATTGAATCCGACATCATTGAATGAAAGTACGGGACTTGCTCCTGTATAAACCAATACGTCCGCTGGATCCCCAACAGTAGGGTCTCCATTGTAGAAATTATAAGTATAGTCCGTCAAAGCTCCCGAAGAAATTTGAAGTATTTGGAAGAAAGCATCCGAAGGAGCACAAGTAGTTGCATTGGCTGAATCAATTGCTATAATTTGAAGCTCTTGAGGGACGCTTGGCAAATCAAGGAAAGCACTAGTAGTACAGCCTACATTTTGATTGGTCACCTCTACTTCAAACCTTCCTGAATATTGGCTTGTGAGGGTATCATTGGTGTTAATGACTCCACTTATTCTGCTGTTGTTGATATTCACCTGATACCAATTGAAAGTGTATGAAGAATCAATATGAATTCGACTATCGGAATTATCCGGAATCGCCAGTAGTGATCCATTTGGAGTGGTTCCGGTGGTGGAACATGTCGAATCAGCTTCAACTACAATTATTTGAATCTCAGGGTCAAATGGATTATCTATTATATCAAATTCGATTAATTGAGATTCACACTGAGAATCTGTTGGCCTTAAGCTAGCGAAATAATTTCCTCCACTTAAGCTGTCTAGCTTCATCGGATTTGACGCGTCAGCATTTTTCACAAAAGACATATTCGTATCATACAAAGTGAGTGTGAAATTATCTACTAGATTCGTGGAATCAGTGCTATTTCCCATGCTAAGTGTTGAACCTTGGTATAGCACCCTAGTTACCACGAACGATCCATTTCCAGGGACGAAGCATATAAGGTTTTTATTTACTTCATAGGAAGAAATAATTGGATACTCTGGTTCATTGGTTACTTCTATTGTTTGTGTTGATACACAACCGGTATTAGTACTTGCATCATTATTGGTGATTTCTACAGTATAGAATCCATCGGAAACATTTTGAAGAATTTCAGAATCATCATCTAATCCAAGAAGGGTACTAACTTCTTGCCCGGCGGTTGCTGAGCTGCCAACATACCATTGATACGTGTAAGAACCTACCGATGGATCTGCTCCATCTATGGATGTCAATTCAATACTACCAAGAGCCACTGTACCACCACAGTTTGAATTAGGCGTCATTGTAAATTCATCAATAATAGGGTCTTGACTTTCATCTTGAATGATTACATCGAACGCTGATGACGCACATCCACTACTTGAGGTAGCAATGAAAGTATAGGTGTCAGCATCTAGGTTGCTCAATACAATAGGACTAGCATTCGCAATTGCCTGATTAACAATGGTACCAGCACCATTACTATATGTCCATGTAAACGAGGCAGTACCAGGTTGCGTTCCTGCTATGGTTATATCTGCATCGTTGATTGTTATCGATCCATTTCCTGGATTATTGCAAATGGTATTTGCCGTTATTTGAGCTTCAGGAATATTTATTACCGGATATCTTAAGCTATCGCCCAATTCATATGTGAAGTTGACCGAACAACCGCTTGTTAGATCATTGACTATTCCTGTATAGAAGCCGCTAGATAGATTACTAAGCGTGAAAGTATTGCTTCCATCGTCCGTGGCAGTACCAGTAGAGGCAGGAGAGCTTACCATATCCCCATCTCTCCAATCAACAGTGTAGCTATTGGCTACACCATTTGTTTCAAGTGTTACGACTATCGATCCGCTTCCTGAAGTTGTACAGCTGAAGTTTTGTGTGATTACATCAGCTGTTATTTCTGGATAGAAAATAGTTTCGTCTATTACAAACTGATGTTCAAGAGAAACACACTGATAAACTTGATGTGTGGCTTGAATATAATAAGCACCAGCAGCAAGACCTTGAAGATCGGCATCTGAATTTATGGTAACAGGATTAGAAAGGTTCTCATCAAGTAATACCAAGTCGTACACAGCAAGTACTGGAGCGACTCCTCCAACACCAGAGGTACTAGTTGTTGCATTTACTCTTGTCAGGTCAATGGATGAAACTTCCACCTCTCCATCAGGAGTACACTCTGTCTGATGCCCAAGTACCGTTAGGTTCAGAGCAATATTGAATGTAGTATCCCTCATTACTGTTTCAGCAAAATTGCTGTTGCAATTGCTGTTAGGGTTTGTATTATCAGTTACCACTACGTAATAGCTTCCATCAAAGAGCCCCGTAATTGTTGAGGTCATTGTTGGAGCTGTACCTGAAGTGGTAATAGTAGGGGTGAACCCACTAGTAGAAGCTACTCCGCTTGTGAGCGCTTCAGCAGTACCAGTTGTAATTACACCAGAATACCATTGAACATTATAATTGCTGTCATTATCAGGTCCGGAAATTGTAACCGTTAGTGAGCCATCAGCAGTTGCTGGATCACAAGATGTGTTAGCTTGATCTATTACAAGGCTCAAGTCTGGTTGCTCAGTATCATCTTCAATGATAACTGCTCTTGGACTAGAGACACATCCTGAAGCTGTGTTGGTCACTCTTACGAAATAAGTTCCTATCGAGAGATCACCATTTGTACTCGGGAAGTCATTCAGTGTAGCAGAACCTGTATTGGCAAATGCTCCAAGTGATGCATCGCTCGAGTCAAACAGCTCGAAAGTATAGTCACCCGATAATGTTGCTTCATCAGTTATGTCTACTCCGTTTAACTGGATTCCGTCAATGATGATTTGTCCATTGTCTGGGCTACAGTCTGTTTTGTTAAGTGTAAGGTCTGTTCCAGATGTTGGGATCGTCAAAACATCTGGTGTGTCTTTTATTTCCACTACAACTTGATTTGAGCAGTCAATTCCGTCTACAGCAGTACTTTCTCCAGTAATCACGATCGTATAGAAACCAGCATCCAAATTTGACGCAGCGAAGTTGCCAATACCGCTTATTGCGGTCAAGTTTGTTCCAGTGATTCCTTGTCCTTCATACCATTGGAAATCATAATGCGTCTCATCTGTATCCGGCGCAGTTACTTCAAGCGATATTGATCCATTTCCACCCGTACAGAAGTTGTCTTCTGTTTTGGTAACAGAGACTACCGGGTTGCTAGGATCTTCTCCTACGATTACCTGATATAGGTCAGAGACACACCCTGTAGTTTGATCTGTGATGA
>JAGDZQ010000047.1:0-51399 GCA_049115715.1 Cyclobacteriaceae bacterium | reverse complement strand
CAAAAAAAAAGAGACTGGAAATTAAATCCGTCCATCAAAACCTAACAACTATGTATTTATCAGGAGTGGCCTACGTGGTTTTTCCTAAAAATATTGGATCTTATTTGACCATCGATGAGACTTCTCTTTCACAAGGAGAATTATACACGGTGATTACCAATAAAGCCGCTAAAGGTAATAAAGGCTGTTTGGTAGCTATCATCAAAGGCACAGATAGTGAGCGCGTTAAATCCATATTGCAGAGAAATATTGCTTGATCCTTTAATTTCCACCTTGTCCCTTCAGGGATCAAGCGGAAAATCCATCGTATCCTTAAGAACATTGATTCCAGTTACGAGAGGTTCTTTTGTGGACAAATATGTACTTGCTCGCGAATCTTGAATTTGGTTCCGAATAGTGACGTCTAAACCCTGGCAGATCCTTTGATCAGTCCAAATTTCCCCTTACCAGATGGTATTACTTTAAAGTCTGATATACTTCCCGGAACAATGAAGGTTTCCGCATGATGAACGATGAAAGGCTCGAAGTTTCCAGAAGTACTTTCTATGGTTATTTCATTTCCTTCTACAAGATTCAGTACTTGTATGATTCCTCCAGTATTCAATTGAATTTCTTTTTCGAACCAAATACGCTGCAATTCAATGGTTTGATTTTCTTCTTTGGCTAAGACTTGCTGTTCAATCTCATTTTCAAGTGGTTTGACCTTATTTAAGGCATAGCTATCTGCTGTATTTTCATTTAGAGTCAAAATATCAAGATTACGATTGTTCGAACTTGAACGTGTTTTTGATTTGTCTTTACCTTCATCGTATATATTGAATTCGAGAATAGATGCGGCTACACTTACGTGAAGAACCATCAGACTTTCTCCATTGCTATGAATCATTTCAGGAGGTATGAAAATATGATCGTGCTTCGATACTTTGACTTTGTTGAGCAGTTTTGAAACGTTAATTTTTCTTGGATTATTTAAAAGTGCATCTTGAAAGTACTCTGTGGAAATTTCACTTTTCAAACCTAAAAACAAACTTGAACGCTTGCCTGCATCCATGATATAAAAGTTGTCATTTTGGCTTAGACTAATACCATAGTGGTCTCGCAAAAAATCCGAACTAGGGAACACGCTCAAGGTTAAGTTTTTACTGTCCATAGAGTCAATAAAATTGAATCTGATAGGCATCTGAGATCCAAATTTACGATATACAGCTTCACCAAGAAGATCCGTAGGTTTAAAATAAATGAGATTAATGGCAGGTGTTTCAAACAGGTATTCACCTAGCTTCAGTAGAATATTGTTCTGTTCCATATCACAATCAAATCCCCATGAGAAATCCCCCTCGTTATTTGAATTTGCATCTGTCTTGTCATCCCAAAGTTCTGGATCAAAGAAATCCGCCATGAAGAACGGTCTCTTTGTTGCCTCTTTTAGTCCTTCACGAACGATTTCACCTGTTGCTAATTTTGGTTTACCCCAGTTATTCGTTTCTAAGAAGTAGTCACAATTAATAATCAACTGCCTTTTGAGCTTATCACAGATGCGCCAGTCAACGAAATAGCTCCACCTGTGTTGCTCATCGAAGGAGTCGTCGCTATTATTTACTCCTATATTAGAAATATCATTTCTTCTAAATCGCTGAAGAATTTCATAGCGGGAGATATCCGAGTAAATAATAATGTCTGGTTCCCAAATCTTATGAGAGCCTATCCCATGAACAAGGATGACACCCTCTTCAATGAAGTCAATATTGTTTCTTAAGCCCTCGAGCTTTTCTTGGTCGAAGTAATCTTCTATGGAAGATGTAGACAACTTCGAAAAACTGACATTGATATCTTTTTTCACCAGCTGTCTTACCTCTTGCTCGTCCTTATAGATGTCCCTAGCCTTGCATGTAACATTTGGAGATAGCCCTTCTTTTAAGACCTCCAAATTGAAGTCAGCATATGTGCCTTGATAACACTCCACGCATACGATAATTTTTTTCTTGCCAAGCGAAAGGATTTTTTCTTGAATCTCAGCGATGATTAGCTCCCAACTTTGCCAACAACTTTTTACTGAGCTATCAATTTCTATGTATGGTTTTTTGTTAATCATATTCGTCTAATCAATAATTGATTATTGTTTCTTTCTTAATAATCAGGGTTACCAGAAACTCATTTTTGTAGTGAGTTTTCTGTTTTCCAAGTTTTGCCTTCATTGTCAATATGCCACGTAACCTGATTATGAGGCATTGTGGCTTCAAATAAAGATTGAGTGGTTGCAATCAAGATATTTTCATGAACTTCAAGATCAAGTAGTTCTCTCTGGTCAGTGAAAGTCCCTTTTTTTTCGAAATATTCACCTTCAGCATAATACACCTTTCGCAATTCCCATTTGACTTCCTCGATATCCAGATTCCAATCATTTGGGATATTACTTTTATCTATATCAAAAAATACGTACCCCCATTTTTCTGGTTGGTGCATATTTATAACACCTTGGGATGACCATACCCAGTACTGTTCAGGCAATATAATTCCTGTAGTTGGGTTTATTTTCTTTTCGTATTTGCCATCGATATTTGCTAATTCCCAGGTGACATGTGAAAAATTGATGCGCCAAATCTGACCCTCTGGCTGTTTTGAGTCTTTTGCCAATGCTTTAAATGGGATAGCAAGTTCGACAATCCAGCTTGTATCAGTATCTGAAGGATCATTCAGAGTGCCATTTATTCCAATACATTTTTTAAGTCCTTCAATATCCCAGTTACTTATTGGAACACCACCGTCTCTGTAGGGTTTTGTTAGCATTAAATCCCAAACTGTTCCGAGAGCGTTGATCTGCAGTTCGTAATAGTGATGAGTACTGCCATCTGTATCAATAAATACTTCAAAAACATTCTCATGATAAAGAGCCATGTCCTTTTCCAGCTTTGTTGCCCAAATGTGCTTTTCCTCAATCTCGGCAGCAATGTATAAGAATGCACTGTCCCACTGCATTTTCACTCTTGTGCAAGATTCTTTTCCAGAGGCAGAGATTCCTTTAATATCAACAAAATGAGTTGTCCAAGGGACTGCTCCCCACTCCTCGAGATCCATGCTTCCATCTACTTGTACCTCGGCTCTAGATTTTGGGCAACTGTATTTCTCTGGAGAAAACCTGAGTGAATATGTCTGCGCATTAACAACTATATATTGTGTTACAAGCAAGCATATTACAAATACAAAAGATTTGGTTACTCTATTCATTCTATGCGTTCCGAAGACTCCAATTTATACGATACCTTAAGTCCCTATTTTCAAATCAACCAATTCGTTTCTAATTGATTGAAATGCGTTTATTTATTTACTACTTATGCGAATCGCCCAAGTAAAAGTCGAGTTTTCCACCCTTTGTTAAAACTTTATGGTCAATATAAAACTCGTCGAACTCTTTACCATTCAGTAATAATTTATCGATGTAAATATTGTCTTTTGAAAGGCCTTTGGTCGTTATTTCAAGTCTTTCCCCTTTATAGTAATCCTGATTAAGTTTGATGATGATTCTGTCAAAGGAAGGTGATACTATCGAATAGCTCATATCACCAGGGCAGTGAGGATATATTCCAAGCATGCTGAATAGAAGCCAGGTAGAAAGAGTTCCTGTGTCATCATTTCCTGGAATACCATCGGGGGTGTTCTTATAATATTTATCTAAGAGGTTATGTACAGTTTTTTGAGTTCTCCATTCCTCTCCTTTTACTTGATTAAATAGGAATGGATAAGTGATGTCCGGTTCATTTGCCATATCGAAATTCTCGTCATCGAAGCATTTTTGTAGTTCATCAATAAAATTCTGATTGCCTCCCAAGAGTTTTATCAATCCATGGATGTCGTGAGGAACGTAAAATCGATATTGCCAAGCATTGCCTTCTACAAAACCTATTACAGGTTCAAAGTTTGCCCCCGCCTTGGGGTTGAAAGGTTCAAGCCAGGTTCCATCCATCATTCGGGGACGTAGCATTCCTGTAGATTTATCGAAGTAATTTTTGTAGCCCAATGACCTGTTTAGGAAATATTGGTAATCTTTCTTTTTACCCAGAACCTTGGACATTTGAGCCAAATTCCAATCAGAAATATTATATTCTAGATTGGAAGAAACAGTTCCCCCCCAAATAGAATTGTCGGGATTTTCTGGGATGTATCCCAATGAGTCGTACAGCTTAATCTCAGGCCTCAAAGGATTGTTGTCAAGCTGCGTCGCAGATTTTCTCATTGCTTCGTAAGCAAGCTTTACATCGAAATTTTTTAAACCTCTAAGATAAGAGTCAACAATTGTCGGAATAGCTGGATCTCCAACCATTACATCAGTTTCCATGCCCAACAGCTCCCATTTGGGAAGCCATCCGTTTTCTTCATACATTCCTAGCATCGATCGGATCATTCCCTCTTGTATTTCGGGGTAGACCAAAGCAAGAAAGGGATGTACGTTTCTGTATGTATCCCAAAGAGAAAATACGGTATATCGATTCTCAGTCGTATTCCCTATGCCGGAGTGCTCCATCTTTGGGTAATCGCCATTGACATCCTGAAAGATGTTGGGGTGGAGGAGTAAATGGTACAAAGCACTGTAGAACATCACCTGATAGTCTTGACTACCACCCTCAATTTCTATTCGGCTAAGTAGAAGATTCCATTTTTCTTCTGTTTTATTTCTTGTTTCCTCAAAATCAAATGCCGACGACTCAGCTTGCAAGTTTTTGCGTGCATTTGCAATACTTACATATGAGATGCCAACCTCGGCATATATTTCTTGTTTTTCCGAACTATCAAAGGAAAAGTATGCTCCAATGTTATCCCCTGCTATTTCATATTGAAATTTTTCATAAGGCTTGTAAGTATCATTAAACCCGATCCATTCGCCTTCAACGCCCTCATATTTTGGCATCTTTTTAAATGCGCCATAGTTTGTTGCTGGTTTACTGAACCTAATTACAAAATATACAGGTCTGACATCTTCAGAATTGTAACAAAACGTCCCGATCATTTTTTGACCTACCACCTCAGTTGGCGAAGTTATTTGGAGTGATGCTCCCACCTCGTTGGTCAACCCAAGTCCCAAATTCAATAATATGTTAGCCTTCCCCTCAGGAAAAGAGTATTTACTTAATCCGGTTCTTTCAGTGGCAGTAACCTCTGCTTTCACATTGTATTTTGAAAGATATGTTGAATAATACCCTGGTGATGCTTCTTCATCCTTATAAGTTGAGCCATACTTTTTAGCATCAAATTCTAATTCGCCGACTGTAGGCATTAGAATGACGCTACCAAGGTCGGGACAGCCCACGCCACTCAAATTAACATGTGAAAAGCCAGTAAGAAATCCATTTTCATGGACATAAGATCTTGAATGCCATTCACTGTCTTTTTCAAATTTGTTCTCCTTGCCTTTTTTGAAAGCAACGTTGAAAGGACACACTGAAGTCATTCCGGCGGGTGCTATAGCACCAGGATTTGTAGCGCCATAGTTAGACGTGCCAATGAATGGGTTTACTAAAGATATTGGATCTTGCGAGCTAGCATGGGTGTGCAAAAGAACAAATAGCACAAGGAGTAAATATTGATTTATTGATAATTTCATAGAGGTTAAATCAATTTGATTCCTTTGGACGAGAATGCTTCTATGTGCTGATTTGATGCATTTACCTCAGTAATCATAGTATCAATTTTTTCAAAGCCATCAATTTTAAATGGTTGAATTCTCCCAACTCTTCTTGCAAGACACAATGCTATGACTTTGGATGAGGCTCCAATCATAGCTTTCTTTACGTGGGTTCTGTCTCTGTCAGCGTCTGTTATTCCCATGTCTATGTGCATGCTAGATGCTTCCATGAAGCATAAATCTGCATGTATTTCCTGAAGGTTATTTATTACCTCCAGACCTACAGTGACGGATGCTTTTTTAGAAACCTTACCACCTAGTAGAAAAGTGTCTACGTCGGGGAAGCTGTGCAAGCTTGAGGCAATTTTTAACGAATTGGTAAAAACTGTAGCTGAGAAGTCCTTTGGGAGCAGATTGACAAGAAATAAATTAGATTCATCGCCTTCCATCAATATAACCTTATTTTCCTCGACAAGACTTAATGCCTTTTCTGCGATTATGCTATGTTCACTTTGATCAGATATTTTTTGGTTTTTAACAATTTCAGGCATTAACGGATTTGCCATGGCTCCTCCATGTACTTTTTTGATATGCCCATTTTCAGAAAGCTCCTTTAGATCACGTCGGATAGTATCTTCCGACACATCTAGTCTCTTACTTAAGGTGGAAGAGTGCACCTTATTGTTAGACTTAATCTCTGTAAGGATGATATGTTGCCTTTCCTCTTTCAGCATATAAATAGTGGGTTTTGCCTGATTGATGGTAAATATAAGCAGATATGCTCTTTTAATTCATGTTGACTATGTCAAAAACGCATAAAACGTCATAATATGTGCTGTTTGAAGTTCGTAGTATGCAGGTTTGAAGTCTTAATGTAGTTTTTTTGGCCGTTTTGTACCAAATCCGCCTTTGATTCCTTTGACTAAATTAGTTGTTAATAGGTTTTTAATCGTCTTTTCTCTGTATTTTGTCTATAAATGCGTGAATTTGGGCTAATTATTGCACGAAAATGCATTATTATGCGGTTTTGTATTTGATTTGAATAAATCTTTCAATAACATTACGGTTAAATAATGGACACTAAACAAAAAACTATGAAAAAAGGGTTACCATTAATATGCCTTTTACTATTTGGGTTCACTATAAATGGACTATCTCAAAATAAGGTAACTGGTAGAGTTACAGATGCAAGTATCAGAGGGGAGGGTCTTCCAGGAGTTACAGTTTTGGAGAAAGGAACGAGTAATGGTGCCGCCACTGACTATGATGGAAATTACTCCTTGTCGGTTTCAGAAGGAGCTATTTTGGTTTTTAGCTTTATTGGATATCAGTCCCAAGAATACAAAGTTGGATCTCAATCAATAATCAATATTTCTCTTGAACCTGAAATCACGGGTTTAGATGAAGTAGTAATCACGGCTTTTGGAATTGAAAAGGAGAAAAAATCTCTTGGATATGCTCAAACTGAGGTCTTGGGTAAAGAATTGACTGAAGCGAAAGACATCAGTGTTGCAAGTATGCTTTACGGTAAGGTCTCTGGAGCAGTTGTTTTGCGACCTGCGACTGGTCCAGCTGGGTCTACTAAAATTAGTATAAGAGGTAGCAGTTCTTTTGGGGCTGATGCCGATCCACTTATTGTAATCGATGGTGTGCCAGTTAGCAATACTAAACTTGGTGAAACGGGACAGTTTGGAGGAGTTGATGGGGGAGACGTATTCTCTAGTATTAATCCAGATGACATTGAATCAATTAACGTTTTGAAAGGTGCTTCTGCTGGCGTGTTATACGGAGAAAGAGGCGCCAATGGTGTATTGATTATTACAACTAAGAGTGGTACACAAGGACTTTCTGTAGAATATAATGGAAACTTCACTATGGATATGCCTGCCTATTTTGCTGACTTTTTTCAGAATGAATATGGCCAAGGTAGAAGAGGTGATCGGCCTACTTCGAAAGAAGATGCTTTAAGACAAACGGGAAGCTGGGGTGATAAATTTGATGGAACTCCATTTGTATATTATGATGGTGTTGAGAGACCTTATTCGGCCGCTCCTGATAATGATGTGACAAATTTTTATAGAAATGGCTACACTATAAACAACAACCTTTCAATTTCTGGCGGCAATGAAAATGTCTCGTCGCGACTTTCGGTATCAAGCCTTCAAAACAGAGGCATTGTACCAACAGCAACATACGAAAGGTATACTGCTAATTTCAATACAAGCATGAAGTTTAGCAAAAAATTAACAATGGGAGCAAAAGCTAATTATGTTGAAGAAAAAGCCGAGAACAGAACTAATAATGGAGACTTCCCATCAAACCCTGGTAAATCATTTATCTCATTGCCAACTAATATTTCTTCGAGTATTCTTAAAAGTACGGTTAGGGATGAGACTCGATTGGATAGAACCTTGGGAGCTATAAAGTGGAACGACAATGTGTTTGTATCTAACCCATATTGGGGAGTCAGAGAAAATCAGCAAGGAGATGATAAGCGTAGAATAACCGGATTTTTATTAGCGAAATACCAATTTATTCCACAATTGTCTCTTCAGGCAAGATACGCTTTAGATTATACTCAGGTTGATGATTTTAATATCATTGAGCAAGGTACCGAGTGGGAGCCTCTAGGTAGTTTCACACAGGGAACCCGGGAGATAAATGACAACACGCTCGATTTCATCTTGAACTATAATCAGAAATTTTTTAACTGGTTTACTTTAAACACAAACTTCGGAGGAACTCAAAATGTAAGAAGTAGTTATACTTACATAGTGTCCGGTAAGAACTATATCCTTCCAGAAGTTTATAGCATCACCAATCTTTCAGAAAAAGATATTCCAACAACTGGAGTATCGGAGAGACAAACTAACGGCTTCTATGCTACACTATCATTGGATTTTGCAGGATTTGTATATCTGGATGGATCTTTTAGACGAGATTGGTACAGTACACTAAGCACTCAGTTGGGAGATCAATTTTCTGATAATCAAGCAGATTACGGTTCGGTTTCAGCCAGTATTATCGCTTCTGAAGCATTTACTCTTCCGGATTTTGTGACTTTTTCAAAACTGAGGGTGGCTTATGGTGCAGCAGGGAGTGCAAATATTGAGCCTTACAAAGTTTTGCCTTCATACATAATAGAACCTCAACTATATGATAATACTCGCTTTTCAAGCAGCATATTGCAAGTGCCAACTGGACAAATAAGGGGAACGTCGTATTCCAATTCTTTTCTTGTGCCAACAGTGACCCGCTCCTTAGAGATAGGTACCGACACGAGATTATTCAGAGACCGTTTAAGAATTGATCTAACATATTATAAAGAAAATACAATTAGGCAGTTGTTAGATGTTGATTTATCAAAATTCACAGGTTATCAGAGCACCACTATAAATTCGGGAGATGTACAAAATCAGGGAATTGAATTGCAGATTGGAGGAAGGCCAATTGATTCTAAAAATTTGCAGTGGGATATCTCTTTAAATTATACTAGAAATAGGAATAAGGTACTACGCATAGCTGACGGTATAGATAATGTAGCCGGTGAGACTGGTCGTTTTGACGTGGCTGTTAGATCTACAGTAGGTGCTCCAACTCAAGAGATTTACGGTACGGCATTTTTAAGGAATGAAAACGGAGATATACTATACGAAAATGGCTTGCCACTCATTGCGCCGGACAGGAAAAGACTAGGGAATTTCAATCCTGATTTTTTTGGAGGAATCACAAACACATGGACATATAAAAACTTTAGTTTAAGCGTTCTGATAGATTATAAAATCGGAGGGGAATTACACTCATTATCTAATGCTGGAGCTCTTGGAAGTGGTAAGCATGAGGCTACTTTGGTTGGTAGAGATAACCCATTCTTCCAAATTATAGGAGAGGGAGTAGATCAAGCTTCGGGAGAACCAAATAGCGAATGGGTCTTTTTGGATCAATATTATGGTCGTTTGGCTGGTATTGCTGAGCATAGCATGTTCGATGCATCATTCGTGAAAATACGTCAGGCAGTTTTGGGTTATGATCTCCCAAACAATATTGTAAGTAAGACTCCATTTAGTAAAGTCCACTTTGGAATCGTAGGAAGAAATCTTTTCTTCCTTATGAATGGATTGTCCGATTTAGGTATTGATCCTGAAGCTGTTTATAACACCGGTGGTGCTGGATTTGAATATGCTTCATTGCCTACTACCAGATCCCTTGGGTTCAACTTGAATTTGAAATTTTAAATTAAAAGCAGCAAAATATGAAGACTGTTAAGAATAGAATATTATCAAGCCTCTTTCTTGTATTTTTAGTTGGCTCTATCACGTCATGTGATGATGGATTTGGAGAATTAAATACCGATCCAGCATCTTCAGACAACCTGTCCCCCGGATATTTAATTGGTTACATATGGACAGGACCAGCTGGGGACCGTTTCACGACATGGAGAAGTAATTTTATCATATGTGCATCTTGGTGTCAGCAATTTTCTAGCGGCTTTGGCTATGGCAACTATTCCACTACGAGAGAGGATTATACGGAGGCTTACATGGATAGACTAATGCCTAATTATATGGCTGAGGCTGCTGATGTAATTCAAAAGAATCCAGGCACGGCAGTTGCAGGTATGGCAATCATGTTTAAGGTGCACTTCATGCTTCGTCTAACAGATATGCATGGAATGGTTCCCTATACTCAGGCTTTTCAGCCTGCTACCATTACTCAGCCAGAATACGACGAGATATCCGATATATATGATGCTTTTGTTGTGGACTTGAAAGAAGCTCGAGAACTATTTCAAGGGGGTGAAGGTGAAAATCCAGGTGCCTTGGATCCGATATACGGAGGCGATCTTTTAAAATGGGAGAAATTCGCAAATTCTTTACTCTTGAGAATTGGTTTGCGACTTTCGGAAGTGGATCCAGCTCGTTCTGAGAGTATCGTTGCTGAGGCTATCGCTGCGGGAGTATTTGAAAGCAATGATGAGATGGCTTATATAAGTCATTCAGGCGCTCAGACTGACGGAATCAACGCGGGAGGAATTGGCGAAGTATTTCAAGATTTTGGCATGACAGGTCATTTATTCAGGTATTCAGATGTGTTTGTTGACTTCATCGCTGACAATAATGATCCAAGAGAAACTACACTAATGGCTACCTATGATATAGATGAAAATGGTGCTGAGATTTTGACTAACGCTGGTCCTGGTGGACATAAAGGCATGGTTGCCGGAACCTACGGAAGGGATGGTAGCGTATTTGATTTTGCTCAACCACGTCGAGATGTAATGGTAACATATGATAGTCCAGAAATGATTATGACCTTTGCCGAGGTTGAGTTTAACAGAGCGGAAGCCATTTTGCGAGGATGGGTTAGTGGTGATGCTGCTTCAGCGTATGAGTCTGGAGTAAGAGCTGCAATGAAAATGCTGACTCTGTATCCTAATGCTGAAGAGATTCCAGATGACGCAATTGATACTTATTTACAACAATCATCAGTTGCGTATTCTGATGCTCAAGGCCTTAGATTAATCAATACTCAGAAGTGGGTCGCTTTGCTCTTTGACGGATATGAAGCCTATTCAAACTACAGACGTCTTGATATCCCTGAGCTGGTTCCAGTAGAAGAAGGATTCAGAGGAAGTGAATCTGATGGGACCATTCCTAAGCGTGTGAGATACCCTCAAAGTGAGCTTAACGCCAACGCTGTGAACTACAACAAGGCGATTGAAATTCAAGGACCAGATGAAATTAATACCCGCTTATGGTGGGACGTTGAATAAAATTTTAAACCCTCATATTTTCTAAACAAACAATTACAACTAAAGATTAAAACCATGAATTACACTAGAAAGTTATTTTCAATGATGCTGCTTGCGACTTTTTCGCTTGCTCTCCTATTCGTTACTTCATGTAACGATGATGATAAACCGGATGATGGAGGAGACGAAGTATCTCTTACAGAATTGATTGCGGCTATTGATGAAGCCAAGGCTTTGTTGGTTGGGGCTGAAGAAGGATTTGAAAAAGGTAAGTTTGGAATTGGATCTATCGCTAAACTCCAAGGAGTGATTGATGATGCCCAGGCAGTCGTAGATTCTGAAGCGCCATCAGCTGCGTTGATTGATAATGCATTGACTCAATTGAGAAGTGCAATTACTACTTTTCAGGAAAGTGAAGTTATTACTGTAGCAAACCCGTGGGTTCAGCAAGTAACAGATAATAGAATTTTATTGACGGACAGTGATGCTGGTTCTGACAGAGGATTATTGTCTTTGGTTGATATAGGTAAGGATTTCACAATTGAATTAATGATAAATCCTGTTAGTTTAAATATAATTGACTTTAGCCAGAGTCTTATTTCAACTGCAAAACAATTCAATGCAGATGCATCAGCTAGTGTTGATGATGGTTTCCACGTGAGATACTTTGATAAAGGCGAAATGCAGTTTATCGTAGGTGCTCCTGGTGGAAGTTGGAGTGAGATTGAAAGAACTCCAGAAGGAACACTTAAGGCTGAAGAATGGCAGCATGTTGCTTATGTTCACTCAAACGGAGAGCAAATTCTTTATGTTAACGGAGTTGAAGTAGGTAAAGGACAGTTCGAGTATCAATCTACAGTTGAAAACACAGCTCTTGCAGGAATAGGTATTGGAAATGCCTTCGATTGGAACAATAGAATTGCAGATGCAATGTTTAAGGACATCAGAGTTTGGAGTAAAGCATTGGCTCCTGAAGATCAAAACCAGCAGGGACTTCTTGCAACAGGTAGTGGACTTGAAGCATGGTTCCCATTGGCATCAGAGCAAGGTTCAAAAATTGTAGATGTATCTGGAAATTACGAAGCAATATTGGGAGACTTTGTTGTATGGGCTCCAGAAGGAAACCCTGATCTTGTAGTAGTTGACTACAGTGAATTAGAAAAAGCCATATCCGATGCTGAGACTTTCATCAATGACATCAGTGAAGGTACTTCTGCAGGTGATCATGGAATTGGAACAAGCGAGTGGCTGCAATCTAGCATAGATCAAGCTCAGACTGTATTGGACGAGATGGGTTCAGGAGCTGACGTTGCTGGTGTATTGGAGGTCATTACTTCTGCACTTGAAACTGCTAAAGCGAATACCGTAGTAGGCGGTGCGGCAAACGGATTCAAAAATGATAGCGGAGAGACTGGTGCGATGAGAATCACTCCAAACTGGCATGCATTAGGAGAGAGCTTCACTATTGAAGGATATTTCAAGCCTACAGAACTAGGTGGTGATATCTGGGGTAATGGAGAAGTTGGAGTTTTCCACGTCGGAGGTAACGGAGATAGTCTAAGATACTATTATGCAGATGCGAGTAAGGGAGCTTATGTAAATGCATTTTCCCCTACTCCTGTAATGGTTGCTGGAACGGATCATCATATAGCCCTTGTATATGACAAAACAGCAATGACCATGACGTTATATCTAGATAAGGAAGAGTTAACCACCACAACTGAAGTAGGCGGGTTGCTTAACTTAGGATGGGGTGAGTTCTGGGTAGGAGCCACTTGGGGATTCTCAAAAGGTACGTTTAGAGAGTTCAGAATTTGGAATGAGGCTAAGACTGCAGAAGGTCTGGATGCAACAATTTCCGACGCTACTGCTGAGTCTACTCTTGAAGTATACCTTCCTTTCAACTTGAAAGATGCTACCCTATTCAAAGATGCTACTGGAAAACATTTCGTTGAACAACGAGGTGCTGTCGAGTGGGTAGATTAATCAAATTTTAAATAAATCGGGCCAGATTCTACTCATCAGATCTGGTCTGATTTTTTCAACCTTTTAACTGACTCTCATTTGATTATTGAGCCAGACTTAATAATTCCTTGAATTATAAATCAAGGTGAATATTACTACTACCCCTTAATCCTCTCAACAAATAACCGACCGTGGGAAACAAAACTTTAAAACCCTTCATTTCAATCACTTTCTTGTTTTTCATGTGGGGGTTTATCACGGTTATGAATGATGTGCTCATTCCGCATCTCAAGTCAGCATTCGATTTGACTTTCTTCCAAGCGGCATTTATCCAATCTGCTTTTTTTGGAGCTTTTTTTATTATATCACTTTTTTATTTTTTGTATTCAGTAACCAAAGGAGACCTGATATCAAGAATTGGTTACAAAAACGGCATTTTAATAGGTCTTATCCTTTGCAGCATAGGATGCTTCCTTTTTTATCCAGCTGCACATTTCAAGCAATACGGTTTTTTTCTTAGCGCCTTGTTTGTATTAGCTTCTGGAGTAACTATTCTCCAAATTGCAGCAAACCCCTATGCGGCCATACTCGGATCGGAAGAAACCGCCTCTAGCAGGTTGAACCTCGCGCAGGGTTTTAACTCTTTCGGTACAACGCTTGCTCCGGTTATTGGAGCGCTTCTCATATACAAAGTGTTTTCGGATGGTAACATTACCGTTGATGCACTTCGAATACCCTACATCACGTTTGGACTACTATTTCTGCTTTTGGCGGTCTTCATCAAGGCGGTTAGTCTTCCCGAATTTAAGAATGAAGAAGAAATTCAGAGAGGAAGTGGAGTTCTTACTCAGCGACATTTGGTTTTAGGAATGATTGCGATTTTCGCCTATGTCGGAGGAGAAGTTTCCGTAGGTAGTTTCTTAATTAATTTTTTTGGACTTGAAAACATCATGGGTATGGAAGAGTCTGAGGCTGGCAAGTATCTCTCCTATTATTGGGGAGGAGCAATGATAGGTAGATTTTTAGGAGCTGTATCTATGGGAGAGCTAAGTGATAAACTAAGAAAATATTTGTCCATGGCCGGACTAATGGTTGCTTCATTTTTAGTCATATATCTGCTGACATCTGTTAAAAATGAAGGTGGAATCTTTTACCTCAGTTTTATTCCAATAGAAGATTTGAGCTTGTTCTTAATATTTCTACTTATCAATTATTCATTGTTCATAGTCTCAGGATCCAAGGCATCAAGAGTTCTTTCTGTATTTGCAGGAATGGTTGTTGTCTTGCTTCTATTGGTAATATTTCTGGATGGGTATTTAGCTTTTTGGAGTGCTATTGCAATCGGGGCGTTCAACTCAATTTTATGGTCCAATATCTTCACTCTCGCCATTAAAGATTTAGGAAAGCAAACCAGTCAAGGCTCCTCGCTTTTAGTAATGATGATAGTAGGTGGAGCACTAGTACCCCCATTGCAAGGGTTACTTGCGGATGGTCTTGGTGTGCAGCTCTCTTTTATAGTTCCACTGATTTGCTACTTGTATGTCCTTTTCTATGGTTTATCTGGACATAAGGTTAAACATAACTTTTAGATGATAAAATAAGAACAAAAATAAAGAGCCTTTTTTATGACCAAAGTAGTGTTTTGCAAGAATGAAGATTGAAATTGGGATATGAAAATAAATAGATACATAGTAGCGTTTACTTCAATCTCGATATGGCTGTTTTCGTGTTCTGAAACTAATACGACTAATCAAGATAATACCGAGAAATCATTTCTCTCATATGTAGACCCTTTCATTGGGACTGGAGCACATGGGCATACTTTTCCTGGTGCAACAGTTCCCTTTGGAATGGTGCAATTGAGCCCTGATAATGGTATCACAGGCTGGGATTGGTGCTCGGGTTACCACTATTCGGATAGTATTATAGTGGGCTTTAGTCACACCCATCTGAGTGGTACCGGCATAGGAGATTTGAATGATATTTCCTTGATGCCCACTACACAGAAAGCGGATTTTTCGAAACAGATTTTAAATCGGGAAGACATCAATTTTAGTTCGAAATATAAACATGATGAAGAAAGCGCATCTGCAGGATTTTATCAAGTAAAATTAATCGATACTGATATCGAAGTTTCGCTGACAGCTTCCAACAGGTGCGGATTTCACAAGTATAAATTCCCTAAAGATGCCGATCAATTGATGGTTCTGAATCTGGAACACAGTGTTAACTGGGACAGTGCTGTAGCGACATCAATGAATATTGTTAATGATACTTTGATTACAGGATACCGATATTCAACAGGATGGGCAAAATATCAACGTCAATACTTTGCTATCTGCTTTTCCAAACCATTTACACTAGAACAAATTGCTGATGGAGTTACGTCTTTGGATAATAAACAATCTGCTATTAACGCCGCAAGGATTAAGGCACAATTAAGGTTTTCGGATTCATCCACTGAAACCCTTTTTGTAAAGACGGGACTTTCATCAGCAACTGAGATAGGAGCAGTCAAAAGCTTGTCCGAAATACCAGATTGGGATTTTGAGAATGTGAAAAGGAATGCAGAATCTTTATGGGAGGAGCAGGTATCCAAGATTCATATTAAAGACATAGATGAAGTAAAGAAAAACGTTTTTTATACAGCATTGTACCACACCAAACTGGCTCCAGTTACATATTCTGATTTAGATGGCGATTACAAAGGAACCAACGGAAGGATTAATCAAGCTGTTAACTATACAAGGTATGATATCTTCTCACTTTGGGATACTTACAGAGCAGCCCACCCATTATTTACTATCATAGAAGAGGCAAGAGTCAATGACATGATTATTTCTATGTTGGCTCATTATGATGAGTATGGCTTGCTTCCCGTATGGTCGCTGTTGGGTAATGAAACCAACACTATGACAGGTTATCACGCAATTCCTGTAATTGCAGATGCCTATTTCAAAGGCTTCAGAGGTTTTGACATTGAGAAAGCGTACGTAGCTATGAAAGCAAGTGCGATGCAGGATATTAGAGGGGTTCAATTTTATAAAGAATATGGTTTTATCCCTTCGGAACTCGAAGTTGAATCAGTGACTAAAAATCTGGAGTACGCATATGACGATTGGTGCATTGCACAAGTAGCAAAAGCTCTCGGAAATGAAGCTGATTATGAGTACTTCTCTAAGCGTGCAGAGAGCTATAAACATCTTTACGATTCTTCGGTAGGATTTATGAGGGGAAAGATGAGTGATGGTAACTGGAGAGAACCATTTGATCCGAAAAGGTCTGAGCACCGAGTGAACACTGATTATACAGAAGGAAACGCATGGCAACACACTTGGTATGTTCCACATAATGTTCCAGGTCTCATAGATTTGATGGGAGGCAAAAGCGCCTTTATTGACAAACTCGATTCTCTTTTTACCATTAGTTCGGAAATTACCGGAGACAATATTTCATCCGATATCTCCGGCCTAATAGGCCAATACGCTCATGGAAATGAACCAAGTCATCATGTAGCTTATCTATACAGCTATGCAGGTGCTCCATGGAAAACGCAAAAAATTGTAAGAGAAATTCTTACCACCCAGTATAACGCAACTCCAAGTGGTCTGTGTGGAAACGACGACTGTGGTCAGATGTCTGCCTGGTATGTATTTGGATCACTGGGTTTTTACCCGGTCAATCCGGCGAATGGTATCTATGTGCTCGGTTCTCCGCTCTTTGAAGAAGCTCATATCAATCTTTCGAAAGGAAAGAAATTCAGCGTAATAGCGAACAACAATAGTGACACCAATATTTACATTCAATCAGTGCAGCTAAATGGCGAGGAATATAACAAACCATATATTCTGCATGAAGATATCATGAAAGGAGGAACCCTGACTTTGGAAATGGGAGAAGTCCCTAATAAAGCATGGGGAACGTCCATTCCAATACCTGAGAAATCGTTTTGATCACTTTTAATAAACAGAAAGCAAGTCAAATGCTTGACAATAAAATAGCAAATAGTACCAATCAATATGAGAAAATACCTGTATCTGTTTTCTCTGAATCCATAGAAGCATCAGTAGCTATTGCTAATGAAATAGCTACTTCCATCAAAGCAAAAGAGAAGCTTGGAGAAGTTTGCGTTTTGGGTTTAGCCACCGGCTCTTCTCCTAAAAATGTATATGGCGAACTAGTCAGGATGCATAAGGAAGAGGGATTGAGTTTTAAGAATGTAGTTACATTCAATTTGGACGAGTACTATCCAATGAAGCCTGATTCAGCTCAGAGCTATGTACGATTTATGAATGAGCATTTGTTTGATCATATCGATATTGACAAATCCAATATCAACATTCCCGATGGAACTATAGGCATTGATGAAGTTGAAACCTTTTGTGACGAATACGAAAAAAAGATAGATAACGTCGGAGGACTAGACTTTCAACTTTTGGGGATAGGAAGGACAGGGCATATTGGTTTTAATGAACCAGGGTCATCGATTAAGAGTAAGACGCGATTAATCAAGCTGGATCATATCACCAAGATTGACGCTGCCAGCGATTTTTTTGGAGAAGAAAATGTACCTGATAAAGCTATTACAATGGGTGTTGGTACAATTTTAAAAGCTAAGAGAATCCTTCTGATGGCGTGGGGAGAGGGTAAATCAAGTATTCTCAAAAAAACCATCGAAGGAGAGCCAACATCAAGTATACCGGCAACATTTCTGCAAGAACATACAAATACAACTTTCATTCTTGATGAGGCGGCTAGTGCAGCACTTGTTAGGAGTAAAGAACCATGGCTGTTTCATAAGTGCTCCTGGACCGATGACTTGATAAAAAAAGCACTAATCACTCTTTGTGAAAAACTTGGGAAACCTATTTTAAAACTCACAGAAAGAGATTATGTCGATAACGGACTTACCGACCTTATCAGCGAGCATGGCTCAGCATACGATCTCAATATCAAAGTATTCAATGAAATACAACATACCATAACAGGGTGGCCTGGTGGTAAGCCGAATGCCGATGATGCCAATCGTCCAGAAAGGAAATACCCCGAGAAAAAACGTGTTCTTATTTTTAGTCCACACCCAGATGATGATGTAATCTCTATGGGGGGTACCCTGATTCGTTTACATGACCAGGGTCATGAAGTACATGTAGCTTATCAAACTTCTGGAAATATCGCAGTTTCAGATGAAGACGTTATCAGTTTTTCTGAATTTGTATCCGACTATCAAAGTGCCTTTTCTTTTGAATCATCAAAGGAAAATGAACTTTTCAACAAAGTATTGGCTGAATTAAAAACTAAAAAAGCCGGAGAGTCGGATAGCCCAGATGTTCGGAAGATTAAAGGTCTTATAAGAAGAGTTGAAGCAAAATCAGCCTGCAGATATGTTGGTTTGAATATGGATCACGTTTATCATCAAGATCTTCCCTTTTATGAGACAGGTTTGGTGAAGAAAAACCCAATAGGTGATGAAGATATAAATCTTACCGTCGACCTTATTAAGAAAATAAAACCACATCAAATTTATGCAGCAGGAGATTTGTCAGACCCTCATGGAACCCACAGAGTATGTCTGGATGCTGTCTTTCAATCTTTATATAGATTGAAAAATGAGGATTGGATGAAGGAATGCTGGGTCTGGCTTTATCGAGGAGCCTGGCAAGAGTGGGAAACAGAAAAAATTGAAATGGCAGTTCCCATTAGTCCGGAAGAACTGATGAGAAAGCGGAGAGCCATTTTTAAGCACCAATCTCAAAAGGATCGTCCTCTTTTTCCAGGAACCGACAGTCGTGAGTTTTGGCAGAGGTCAGAGCAAAGAAATAGAGCTACGGCTCAAGCATATGACAAACTGGGATTGGCAGAGTATGAGGCTATTGAAGCATTTAAAAGATACCAGTTTTGAATATGCTAAAATGGCCATATCGACAACCAGCATTTTGTGAAGATTCCTGCACATTCAATTTTGAGGTAAATCATTCTTTTAAAAACATGTCACGCAACAGATGAAAAAAAGAGAGTTCATAAAAAAAGGAATTGGACTTTTCGGAGGTATCTCTCTAACAGGGTTGCCATCTATTGCTGTTAAAGCCAATGAATCAATCCAACCAAACAAACCGCTGGTTATTTCTACATGGGATCATGGGTTGGCCGCAAATAAGGTTGCTTGGCAGCTTCTTGAAGAAGGAGGGGCAGCTCTGGATGCAGTACAGCAGGGAGTAATGAAAGTAGAAGAAGACCCGAATGTAAGAACGGTCGGAATAGGAGGCAGACCTGATAGAGAAGGTAGGGTTACGTTGGATGCCTGCATTATGGATCATAAGAGTCGATGCGGATCTGTAGCGTTTCTTGAAAATATAGTAAACCCAATCGCGGTAGCAAGAGACGTAATGGAAAAAACGCCCCATGTTATGCTTGTTGGAGATGGCGCGCTTCAGTTTGCGTTAAGTAGCGGATTTAGTAAAACAAACCTCCTTACCTCTGCTTCAAAGAAGGAGTGGGAAGATTGGAAAAAACAAACAGGGTTTCGACCGGCAATAAACATTGAGAACCATGACACCATCAGTTCATTGGCTATAGACAAGAATGGGCGATTATCAGGTGCATGCACCACTAGTGGTGCTGCCTGGAAAATGAATGGGAGAGTCGGAGACTCTCCCATCATTGGTGCTGGATTATTTGTAGATGGAGAAGTGGGAGCGGCAGCTGCTACCGGTTTAGGTGAAGCAGTAATTAGAACCGCAGGGAGCGCAATGGTTGTAGAGGCGATGAGAAATGGCAAGAGTCCTCAGGAAGCCTGCGAATTAATAGTAGACCGAATAATTAACAAACATCCGGATGTGGAAGATCTACAAGTAGGTTTTGTGGCATTGGATAAACATGGAAATTTTGGAGCCTTCAGTATTCATAAGGGCTTCAGTTATGCAGTATGCGATAAAATCAATGGTCATAAGGTTGAAAGCGCAAGTTCAATTTTTAACTAGTTAAAGGGTACCATTATGTTGGAAACCAAACATGAAAAATCATCCTTAGTTGCGGACTTAGTTCCCAACCGATCCATAGAGTTGAAAGACAATTGGCAATTTAGAAATGCCGACGAAGATCAATGGTATCCAGCTGCTATACCCGGGAATAATTTTTCACACTTGTTTGCGAATGATCTGATCAAAGATCCATTCTATAGAACCAATGAAGAAAACTTGCAATGGGTGGAAAAGACAAGTTGGGAGTACCAATTGGATTTTGATTTAACTGAAGAAGATCTTGATTTCTCAAGAGTGCAGTTGATTTTTGATGGACTCGACACCTATGCCGATATCTATCTCAATGACGTCTTGATATTGAACACAAATAACATGTTTGTGCAATGGAAAGCGGAAGTGCAAGATCTGCTTGTAACTGGTAGCAATAATCTAAGGGCATATTTTCATTCTCCGCTTACCAGAGTGGCAGATAAGGCAAAGCAAGCTAATATTTTATATCCAGCAGGGAATGATCACTCAGACGAAAATCTGAGTGTTTATTCTAGAAAAGCTCCTTACCATTTTGGTTGGGATTGGGGGCCTAGATTTGTGTCTTCAGGGATATGGAGACCTGTGAGACTCGATTTTTATAAAAACGCTACCATTGAGGATATACATATCACCCAAAAGCTCTCAGAAGAATTAGCTGATGTAAAAGCCCATTTAGAAATTGAATCGATTCGCGAATCTGAAGCAAAATTAACCATAGAGTGTCTCAACGACCCCTTGGGTAAAATAGATCATCAATTTGTATTGCATCAAGGAGCCAATAAAGTTTCTATCCCCTTCTCTATTAACCAATATAAAAAATGGTGGCCCAGACCAATGGGAGAGGCATACCTCTACCAATTCAAGTTTACCTTGGAAGTAGAAGGTGTCGCACAAGACTCTTGCACTAGAAAGGTCGGTCTGAGAACAATAGAATTAGTAAATGAACCCGATGCTGATGGTGTTTCCTTTTATTTCAAGGTTAACGACGTTCCCTTTTTTGCGAAAGGAGCGAATTATATCCCTCAAGATAGTTTCCAAGATTCAGTTACCGCTTCCAGATATGAGCGTATTTTTCAAGATGCTGTAGACGCCAAGATGAATATGCTTAGAGTTTGGGGGGGAGGTATCTATGAAGATGATCTTTTTTACGAACTGGCTGATGAAAATGGGATTCTCATTTGGCAAGATTTTATGTTTGCATGCACCATGTATCCGGGCGATCCGGCTTTTATGGACTCAGTAAGTGAGGAAGCCACTCAAAACATCAAAAGATTACGAAACCATCCCTCAATAGCACTTTGGTGTGGAAACAATGAGATAGAAGTAGGGTGGAAACACTGGGGCTGGCAAGAAGAATTTGGATATACGAAAGAGCAGCAGGAGCAGATGTCCAATGACTATGATGAGCTTTTTAGAAACCTGCTTTCCGAAAAAGTAAAAGAACTTGATCCAGACAGGTTTTACCTATCCTCTTCGCCTATAAGTTACTTCAGCGAAGCCGACATGTTCAAAGTAGGAGACAATCACTACTGGGGAGTTTGGCATGGAGAAGCGCCATTTGAAGATTTTGATCATAGCGTTCCACGATTTATGAGTGAGTACGGGTTTCAATCATTTCCAATGCCTTCATCGTTGAAAAAGTACTCTTTGGAATCAGATTGGGATTTAGAATCAGAAGTAATGAAGCTTCATCAAAAACACCCAAGAGGAAACCAATTGATTAAAGAATACCTGCTAAGAGATTATAAAGAACCCAAAGATTTTCAATCATTCATTTATGCAAGTCAGGTGTTGCAGGCCGAAGGAATGAAAAAGGGAATCGAGGCTCATCGGCGCAATAAACCCTTTTGCATGGGCACGCTATACTGGCAACTCAATGATTGTTGGCCGGTTGCTTCATGGTCAGGCATAGATTATTATGGTCAGTGGAAAGCCCTACATTACAAAGTACGAGATGGATACGCAGATACACTCATTTGCGGAACTTTTGTAGAAGGTAAAATCGAGGTTTTTATTGTATCTGATTTAATTCAAAAGCAAAAAGGAGAGTTCTCAGTAGAGATTGCGGACTTTTCCGGTAAGAAGATATTTGGCCATAGACAAAAAGTACAGATAGAAGCAAATACAAGTAGAAAGATGTTTTGCGATTCCATTTCGCATGTGCTTGGAAATAATGACCCTAAGTCTGTATATATCTCGCTTTCACTTTCGATAGCAGGTGAAATGGTAAGCAAGAATATTTATTATTTGAAACCTCCAAAGGATTTAAAGATTACGCCTCCCGTAATTACCCATTCAGTGCAAAACTGTCATCAAACATATCAAGTCAAACTATTGTCCGATGTTTTGGCAAAAAATGTCTACGTAGAATTTGAAGGAGAGATGGGCAATTTCTCAGATAACTTCTTTGATCTCTTGCCTGGAGAAGAAAAAGTGATAACTATTCCAGCAACGGACATTACCAATAAGTTTCCTGTCTTGAAGATAACCACATTGATGGATATGCATAAATTGAAAGCATGAACTTAGGATTACTTGATGTCTCAATCATTATAGGCTATTTAGGCTTAACCATTTTTATTGGTATTTATATTTCGAAGCGTGCGAGCAAAGACATAGACTCATACTTTTTGGGTGGAAAAACCATTCCGTGGTGGATCTTAGGAGTGTCCAATGCATCAGGGATGTTTGATATTACTGGCACTATGTGGCTTGTTTCCATGTGTTTTGTCTATGGACTAAAAAGCGCTTGGCTTCCATGGATATGGCCAACGTTCAATCAGGTCTTTTTGATGATTTACCTCTCTGTATGGCTCAGAAGGTCCAATGTGATGACAGGAGCAGAGTGGCTTAAAACCCGATTCGGAGAAGGGAAGGGAGCAAAACTCTCTCATCTCATAGTGGTCATTTTTGCAATCGTAAGTGCCATTGGTTTTATCTCTTATGCATTCAAGGGAATTGGAAAATTCGCAACTACTTTTTTACCTTGGGAGCTTACTTCAGATACTTACGCCCTTATTATCCTTACAATTACAACATTGTATATAATAAAAGGAGGAATGTACAGCGTAGTGTCAACGGAGCTGCTGCAGTTTGTCATTATGACAGTTGCTTCCATCTCCGTTGGAATAATAGCCATGATCCATGTGAGCCCAGAAGCACTTGCTGGAGTTATTCCTGCCGGATGGAAAGAGCTTTTTTTTAGCTGGAAGCTTGATTTAGATTGGACAGGAGTCATCGATTCCGTCAATCTCAAAATCCAGGAAGACGGATTCACTCTCTTCGGATTTTTCTTTATGATGATGATTTTCAAAGGACTTTTCTCAAGCATGGCAGGCCCGGTACCGAACTACGATATGCAGCGTATTCTAGCTACCAAGACGCCAAAGGAAGCTGCAAAGATGAGTGGGATTGTTTCTCTGGTAATGTTTTTTCCAAGATATATGCTAGTGACCGGACTTACTATTTTGGCTCTTGTTTTTCTAGGTCCACAATTGCAGGAAAAAAGTCAAATTTTTGATTTTGAAATGATCCTCCCATATGCGATCAATAATTTTATTCCGGTAGGACTAGTTGGTCTTTTGATTGCGGGATTACTGGCGGCTTTCATGTCTACATATGCTGCTACCGTCAACGCAGCTCCAGTTTATTTTGTCAATGACATCTACAAAAAATACATCAATCCCAATAAAAGCGATAAAGCTTATGTGAGAATAAGCTATCTAGTTTCCGCAATACTCGTGGCTTTGGGAATAGGTTTTGGCTTTTTAGTTACTTCAATCAACGACGTAATGCAGTGGCTTTTTGGAGCGCTGTTTGGCGGATACACCGCCGCAAACCTGCTCAAGTGGCACTGGTGGAGATTTAACGGGTTCGGGTTCTTTTGGGGAATGATGGCTGGGCTCATCGCATCTCTTGTTATGCCAATTGCAATGCCCGATTTACAGCCACTTTATAGTTTTCCGTACATTCTTGCAATATCTCTTACAGGCTCTATACTCGCTACGCTACTCACCCCATCTGAAGACGATGAGGTATTGATCTCTTTTTATAAAAAGGTGAAGCCATGGGGTTTCTGGAAGCCAATCAGAGATAAGGCTATCGCGTCTGATTTAACATTTCAGGAAAACAAAGGATTTAAAAGAGATATGTTCAATGTAGTAGTTGGGACGGTTTGGCAACTTTCTTTGGTAGTAATGCCCATCTACCTTGTGATCAAGGAATTCATTCCTATGCTATTAGGCTTTGCTGTCTTTTTGATTACCTCATTGATATTGAAGAAGAACTGGTTAGACAAATTAGAAAATTAACGCTCCCATGGATGATGAATTTACTTATTAATCACTTCAAAGCCATTTTTCATAAGGTTCTCTTTTTGGGAATTATAATGTTAACTCAGCTATCATGTCAGCCTACTAAGGAAGAACAAAAGGATAGTCGAAAAGAAATTGCTCCCTTGGATTATGTGAATACTCTAATGGGAACCGATTCAGATTTCGATTTGTCAAGTGGGAATACATACCCTGCTATTGCTACTCCATGGGGAATGAATTTTTGGACACCTCAAACTGCCAAAAACGGTGATGGCTGGGCTTATAAATATGATGATAGCAAGATAAGGGGCATAAAACAAACACATCAGCCAAGCCCATGGATCAATGATTATGCAGCATTCTCTTTGATGGCTGTTACAGGAAACTTGAAGTTTAAAGAAGAAGAAAGAGGTTCTTGGTTTTCTCACAAAGCTGAGGTGGCCAAGCCGCATTACTATAGCGTTTATTTGGCTGATTATGATGTCTCAGTGGAAGTTTCGCCTACTTCAAGGGCTGCAAGCTTTCAGTTTACTTTTCCAGAAAGCGACTCCTCTTACATATTATTTGATGCCTATAAAGGAGGATCAATGGTGAAAATCATTCCTGAAGAAAGAAAAATTATAGGCTACTGTCGAAACAATCATGGCGGGGTTCCTGATAATTTTCACAACTATTTTGTGGCAGTTGCGGACAAAGAATTTGAAGTCACTCATACATGGCAGGATAGTACATTGAATGCTGGAGAAACATTGGCTGAGGATCAGCATGTCGGAGCTATCGTTGGGTTCAAGACTGCTAAAGGAGAAAAAGTAAACTTCAAAGTAGCCTCTTCCTTCATTAGCGCTGAGCAGGCTGAAATAAACTTAAATAGAGAGCTTGGAAATGATTCCTTTGACCAAACCAAGCAGAAGGCATATGATGCTTGGGACAAAGAACTGAGAAAGATTATGGTTCAGGGAAATAACGAAGATGATATCAAGACATTCTACTCCTGTCTTTATCGCGTTCTCCTTTTTCCAAGAACTTTCTACGAGTACAATGCTGATAACGAAATTGTGCACTACAGTCCGTATAGTGGAGAAGTATTACCTGGCTACATGTATACCGACAATGGTTTTTGGGATACGTTCCGAGCCGTTTTTCCATTTTTTAATTTGATGTACCCAGATCTCAATGCGCAGATCATGGAAGGATTGGTCAATACCTATAAGGAGAGCGGATGGCTTCCTGAGTGGGCAAGCCCAGGACACAGAGACTGCATGATTGGCTCCAATTCGGCATCGATTATTGCCGATGCGTACGTCAAAGGAGTTAGAGGATTTGACGTCAGTACCTTATATGAAGCCGTACTGAAAAATGCTACACAAGCAGAAGGCAGACCAGTTAACTCTGCGGGTAGAGCTGGCCTGGATTATTATAATGAACTCGGATATGTACCTTATGATGTCGGAGTAAATGAAAATGCGGCAAGAACCCTCGAGTACGCTTATGCTGATTTTACAATTGCACAATTGGCAGGCTTACTTAACAAGCCAGAGGATAAAATACGCTTCCTTGAAAAGTCCAAAAACTACGAAAAGCTATACGATCCGGAAAACAAATTGATGAGGGGAAAAAACGAGGATGGATCCTTTCAGGAACCTTTCAACCCGCTCAAATGGGGAGATGCTTTTACCGAAGGCAACAGCTTGCATTACACATGGTCTGTCTTTCATGATGTGCAAGGACTGATTGATCTAATGGGAGGAGAAGATCAGTTTTTAAGTATGTTAGATACAGTCTTTACAATGCCCCCTGCTTTTGACGACTCCTACTACGGATTTACCATACATGAAATTCGCGAGATGCAAATCACCAATATGGGCAACTATGCTCACGGAAATCAGCCTATTCAGCACATGATTTACCTCTATAATTATGCTCGTCAACCTTGGAAAACTCAAGAAAAAGCGCGGGAGGTAATGGACAAATTATATTCCGCTACGCCGGACGGCTATTGCGGTGATGAAGACAATGGACAGACTTCTGCATGGTTTGTATTCAGTGCGTTAGGGTTCTATCCGGTTACTCCGGGAGTGGATCAGTATGTCCTAGGTAGTCCTCTTTTTGAAAGAGTTGAAATGAAGCTTGAAAACGGTGAAACTTTCACTATTGAAGCTGATGATAACAGCGACGAAAATATTTACATCCAGTCAGCAGTATTGAATGGAACGACATTAGATAATACATGGATCGATCATGGATCGATTTTATCAGGAGGATCGATTCGATATAAAATGGGAAACAAGCCTAATATGAATTGGGGAACTGGTGAAAAATCTAAACCATACTCTTTGTCTGGTGAGCAGTAATATGTCTAATGAAGAATCTGTGCAACGAACTAATGAGACAATTAAAGTGAAATCAAAACGAAACGATAGCGTGGCAATGAAGTGGAAGTTTTTCATCACTTCATTCGTAATCTCGATGGCTTCATTATCAGCTCAGGAGGTCAATACTATCTCAGTTTTTGAAAGGAATCCAATCAATTTCGGAGGAGTATCCAGTGAGGATACTGATGTGATCCGGTTGGAAAATGGTCGAATTGCAATCAAGAAAATAACCCTTCCCATTTATAAAAAGGGAGCGGATGTTTCTCTGAAAATGACATTAAGATCAGCTGGCGATCGATGGGATAAATCAGGCTCATGTTTTGTGATTACCGATCCGGATTTGCTTTCATTGATAGATATAAATCAATCCGAGAAACACTATCCAGAAGAATCTACTGTTGGAAAGGACTATGAAGGCATCAAACTTTCCGAAGGCTTTAAACCCGCTCTGGAAATACTTCGGTTTATGACACCATTCGGTGTTGGTTATTACAGCGAGGAAGATTCCACGTCTAAGGATCATCGCAGGCCGGTTTATATTCCTAAATGGGAAGAAGAAGTAGTCTGGGAGACTGATATTTCTGATTTGAAAGGTGAAGTCTCAGGAGAAGCGTACATCGGAATTTGGATAGATACCTGGACCAAGGAAGGGTACGAAGTAAGTCTTGAACTATCCTTTGATCAGCGTAAGCGGGTAACAAAAAAAGTATTGCCCCTAGCCAATACAATTTGCTACGGACGCAAACAGAAGCTTCCTGATTTTTTCTCCGAGCAAGATTTAGAGATTCAGTTCACTCTTGACAAACCAGTAAAAAATGCTGTTCTGAAATACACTACCACTGGTCATGGCGGACATTCCGGTGGTGACGAATTTGTCAAAACAAAAAACAAAGTCTTTCTCAATTCATCCTTGTTTGTTTTTACTCCATGGAGAGATGATTGTGCCTCATTTAGGAGGTACAATCCCTCTTCCGGAGTTTGGCTTATTGGAGATTCTGCTAGATATATAGACTGGGAAGAAAGAGCCTACAAGGTAAAGTATATTGAAGAGCGGCAGGCCTCTTCTGATCTGTCCAGATCTAATTGGTGTCCAGGTTCCAAGGTGGAGCCGTTCGAAATCAAATTGAATGATCTAGCTGCAGGAGATCATAATTTACGAATCAGTATTCCTGCGCAACCAGCTAAGGAAGAAGAATTTAATCACTGGTTGGTTTCGGCCTATTTGGTTTACGAAGAATAATAAAGAAGAATGAAAGTAGGCTTTAGAACCCGTCTCACATACCTGATAGCATTTCTATTGAATGCTTCCCTCTCTTTGGTTTTTTCTAAATCAATCGCACAGCAAAAATACGAAGCACATCAACCATACTCTTCGTATTGGTTTATCGATTCATTTCTCAAATGGAGCCCTGATACGGACTCTTCAGCAAAGTTTAACACAAGTAAGGTTCCATTAGAGAAACGGTTTACAGATACAAGTACCCAGCTTCGTCCTGAGTTGAGCACCGAACCCTCTATAGTTTCCCTTGTTGCCTCCCACACTACATCTAATCACCCCTCTCAAGGTTTTAATTCAGTGGAGCAATACGCATTTCCCTATTGGCAATATATCGACTACTTTGTTCAATGGGGAGGATCTTCAGGTGAGGGAATCATAGTTACACCTGCTGTGCCGTGGATAGATGCAGCTCATTTTAATGGAGTTAAAATTTTAGGTACTGTTTTTTTTCCTCCCAATGTTTATGGCGGAAAGGAAGAATGGGTAAGAGCATTTCTTCAAAGAGGTGAGAATGGCAATTTCCCTGTTGCAGATCAGCTATTGAATGTCGCTGCTCACTACGGTTTTGATGGATGGTTTATCAATCAGGAGACCAATGGGATGAATGAACAAGATGCCGCAGATATGCAGGCATTTATGATTTACTACCAGCAGAAAGCCAAAAAACGTTTTATACTCATGTGGTACGATGCGATGATTGAGGATGGCAGGGTCATATGGCAAGATGAGTTAAATCATCACAACAATATCTATTTCCAACAGGCAGGTCAAAAGATGTCCGACATTATGTTTATCGATTTTGGATGGAGTGCGACTCAGCTGGAAGATTCGCATGAACGAGCATATGAGCTGGGAAGAAAACCATGGGAACTTTACTCAGGTATCGATGCGCAAGCCAAGAGCTATAAGACTCATGTAGATTGGAAGAGTATTTATAAAGAAGAAAAACCGTACACCACTTCTATTGGACTCTACTGGCCTAATTCCACTTTTGATATTGCTAAAAACAAACAGCCAGAATCTGTATACGAAGAAGAGCAGAAATTCTGGAATGGGACAATTTTGGAGGAAGAAGTACCAGCTTGGCAAAGTAAAGAGTGGAAGGGGTTTTCTCGTTTCATTCCAGCCCGATCAATCATTGATAAAATTCCATTCGTTACCAATTTTAACTACGGTTTGGGGAGATTTTATAACGAAGGAGGAAAGCAGCTGTCGACCAACGAGTGGCACAATCTTAGTAGTCAGGATATACTACCTACTTGGCAATGGAATGCAGATACGTCCTTATTAGATGTTACGTTCGATTTTCATGAAAGCTATATCGGAGGGTCTTCTTTAAGAACCACTATCAGGAAGGATACTGAAAAAGAGTACACTCAGCTTTATAAGACTCAAATCGATCTGGCTGGTGGTGAAAAAATGTGCATCGTTGCAAAAGGAACAGGTCAATTATTACTCGCTATCGATTTTGCAGACGGAACAAATCACCGCTTTAGCACCCCTCTAGCCACAACATGGAAATCAACTACCGTATCGCTGAATAAATTCAAAGGGAAAACCATTGTGAAGCTTGGGGTAGAGGTTTCCGGGGACGGAGGAGATACTATTTATGTTGGCCAGATAGGTTTAAAAAATAAAAAGCCAATCAAGCTCACTACCCCAAAGGTCTTGTTGGAATCTTTTGTTGAAGAAGGAAACGCCGAGCTTTTTGTTCATATAGAAGGAGACCCGAACAGCCTCTATCACAACATTTATAGAGTAGAATCAGATGGTACAAAAGTTTGGCTAGGGCAAACCAAAAGCGAAGACTATTATGTTTCTTCAGTTGCCCAAATAAAAGATAATGCTGAGACTTTGATTCAAGTCATTTCTATTGCAAGAGATGGGGCCAAAAGTAAACCTGCAGAAAGCAAAATTGTATGGTGATAGTTTAATGATTTGTCATGGAAAATTTTAAGAAATATATACTTAGCCTTCTATTTCTAACTATTACATATTTTACCATAGCTCAGGTATCTGCAATATATGCGGGAGGACCCATCTATTACGGTAGAGATTATTCCATCGATGAGCTGAAGCGCTCAGGCTATAATACTATCATAGTATGGACCATACATATAGATGCATCCGGTAATCTCAATTTCAATGGAGAATTTCCTTTGGTTACAAATGGAGAATATGTTGGAGATAAAGCCTACCCACATTTTAGAGATGATATCAAAGAGTTGAAGTCATTGACTTCCTCCATTAACAGAATAGAATTTGGACTAAGTGCCTGGAGATCCGGTACCTATGATCATATCAAGGCATTGGTCGAATCTGAAGGAAGCGGCCCTGACAGCCGTCTCTATAAAAATTTCAAAGCCTTGAAGGAGGCGATTCCAGAAATTGATGCGATGAACAACGACGATGAGGGGACATATGATGTTAACTCTTCTGTTTCATTTCACACTATGCTATTTGAATTAGGGTTTAAAACGGCTATAGTTCCCTATACAGTCTCTTTCTCATATTGGAAACCTTTTACAGAACAAATGAATGCTGCCAATCCTGGCTCTGTTGATAGACTTTATCTACAGGTATATGCAGGAGGAGCTGGAAACAATCCATGTTCAAGCAGTTGGGATTTTGGCATTCCGGTGTATCCTGGAGTCTGGGGAGAGGGTACCTCTCAAGGGAATCGAAATCCAGAGGAAGTACTCTCTGTTATGACAAGTTGGAGAAACTCATGTGACATAGACGGAGGTTTTATGTGGCTCTATGATGACTTTGATGATAATCCTCTTACAGCTCAATATGCCGCGTCTATCAATAATGCCTTTGGTATTTTACCCGATAAACCTGTTGCTGCTTTTGATGAATTCCCAACAAAATTTGATACTGAGGTTAGCATTGATGCAAACCTAAAATGGTCTACGGGAGGATTTGGAGCGACACATAAAGTGTATTATGGTACTAGTGCGAACTTAACCGATAATCACTTGGTACAATCTTCTACGTTGACTACTTATGATCCAGGCACACAGGAAAACAATACCACATATTACTGGAGGGTAGATCAGGAAAACACTGCTGGCACCACTGCGGGAGATTTATGGTCTTATACCACTGAAGTCGTTACTCCACAACCAGGAGCGATTACCTCAAGAATACCTTCAAACGAAGCAAAGTACGTGTCTCTAAAACCATTGCTGTCTTGGCAAGCTGACAATGTAGTAAGTAGCGATGTATATTTCGGTGATTCAGATGTCCCTTTTTTCAAAAGAAACGTAGAAAATGCACAATATGAACCGGAAGAGCTAGATAGGGGGACGACTTACTACTGGAAGGTAGACACTCAAAATAGTAAAGGAAAGACGGAAGGCGAGCTGGTAAGCTTTACTACTCGCGGAATTAATTTAGCAGCTTTAGGAGAAGTTTCCGTTTCTTCCGAAATGGCAGGCTCTCAATTTGATGATGGAAACCTTATAGACGGTTTTGAAAAGGGATTAGAATGGGGAACACAAGATGAAGCCGACCCATCTGCTCAAATATCCTGGGATATTGAGCAGGCGCTTGGAGCGGTTGTCCTTTATGATCGACTCGATGATGAGGAAAATGTATTAAGCGGTATACTTTCATTTAGTGATGAATCCTCACTGGAAGTAGGTCCATTGCCTAAAGATGGACAGGAACTTTTGATCACTTTTGACCGAAAAGACGTCTCTTGGATCAAATTTCAGATTACAAATTCTGAGGGAGATCTAGTTGGTCTGTCGGAGATTGAGGCCTATGAGTATATAGCAGTCTCAGCCCTGCCAGATCAATCACGTAATTTTGAACCAGAAGACAATGCTTTGAATTTGGAAAGTCAGGTTACTTTACGATGGGAGAGAGGACTATTTGCTGATTCGCACGACATATATGTCAGTAATGATGAAACAATAGACGCCTCTGATTTTGTCTTGAACAAAAAGGGGAAATTCCATGTTCTGAGTGACTTAGCCAATGGCACATATTATTGGCGGATTGATGCAGTCAATGACAATGGAGTTACTGAGGGACCTCTCTTAAATTTTGAGGTGGGAAAAGCTCTTGGTACAAAAGGTGCAAAGTACTCAGCCTCAATATTCCCTAACCCGGCATCTGAAGAAGTAAGAATTACGCTACCCCAAAATACCTATAAAACGATTAGATTAGTTATTTATGATTTAAATGGAAGCGTGGTTTATGATCGTGATCAAATGGGCTTCTATAGTTCGAACGACTACCTGCTGTGGAGACTAGAGCAAAATAATTCTAAGGTCAACTCGGGTCTATATTTAGCGAAGGTCATTACGGATTTGATACATTTCGAATTCAAAATATTTATCAATGAATAGATTCCTCATCCTACTAGTGATCCTATGTTTGGGAGCTTGTCAGCCAATTGAAAGGCCAAGAGCATCATTGATCGACTATGTTGATCCATTTATAGGTACAGCTGGGAAGGGGAAAACGTATCCAGGGGCGAGCATGCCTTTTGGCATGGTACAGCTGAGCCCTGACAATGGAAGAAACGGCTGGGATTGGATTTCAGGATACTTCTATCCAGACACAGTCATATCAGGTTTTAGCCATACACATCTGAGTGGAACAGGAGCGGGAGATTTATATGATATTTCGTATTTCCCTACGAGCGGGCCTACCAAATTTGCAAGATTAGATGATATAAATCCTGAACCTACCATTTATTCTAGATTTTCACATGAAAACGAGTCCGCTAGTCCAGGCTATTATCAAGTCTATCTGGAAGATTATCAGGTCAACGTGGAACTTACCGCCACCAGAAGAACAGGACTACAGCGATATCGCTTTGATGATGAAAGCCAGGATCATAAGATCCGCCTCGATTTGGGGTATTCTAGAAATTGGGATAAAACTACTGACGGAATGTTGGTCACGATCAACGATTCAACCGTAGTTGGTTATAGGCATTCGACCGGATGGGCCAAAAATCAAAGAATATACTTCATTTCGGTATTCTCAAAACCCATTGTCCAATATCAAAACTACTTGCATGGAAGTGAGAAGCCCTATGGCAAAATGGAAGGCACTGATATTTTGACCGTTTATGATTTTGGAAAAGAATCTGAGGTAATGGTTAAAACGGCTATCAGTTCGGTCAGCATTGATCGAGCAAGGCAGAATCTTTTGATTGAACAAACCGGGTTTAATTTTGAACAAGTCAGAAGTGCTGCAGCGTTTAAATGGGAAGTTGAATTAAGCAAAGTTAAGATTGAAGCATCAGAAGAAGATAAGGTCAAATTTTACACGGCCAGTTACCATAGTATGCTTGCCCCAACCCTCTATTCAGATGTAAATGGAGACTATCGTGGTACAAACAATAAAATTTACCATACTATGGGATATCAGAGGTACAGCACTTTTTCGCTCTGGGATACCTACCGAGCTTTACATCCCTGGATGACCATTACTCAGACAAAAGAAGTTCCGGATATACTTAAATCATTTTTGGCTTTTCAAGAGGAATCAGGCAAGTTGCCAGTTTGGACTATGATGGGTAGGGAGACCAATATGATGATTGGATATCACGCTGTACCAGTACTTACCGATGCGATAAAGAAAGGTTTTACAGTCGATACTTTGAAAGCTTACGAAGCAATGAAAGTCAGTGCAATGCAGGATGATTTTGGATTAAAATCATACAAAGAATTAGGATATGTGCCGTTTGAAAATAAAGATTGGAACGTATCTCTCACTTTAGAATATGCTTATGACGATTGGTGTATCGCTCAAATAGCAAAACTTCTTGGAGAGGAAGAAGACTATCTGTACTTTACAAATAGATCGAAAAACTATCTGAACCATTTTGATTCGGAAACGGGTTTTTTCAGGGCAAAATCGAAATCGGGTAGTTTTAAAGAGCCATTCGATCCTTTGGCATATCACCCGTCAGATTATTGCGAAGCAAACGCGTGGCAATACCTGTGGTACGCTCCTCACGATATTGAAGGACTTATCAATCAGATTGGAGGCTCCATGGCGTTCAAGGAAAAATTAGAGCAAATGTTTGAAACCGAACAAGTGCAGGGAGCAAGCCCGGAGTGGATTTCGGGTTACATTGGTCAATATGTACATGGAAATGAACCCAGTCATCACGTTCCCTATCTTTTTCAATACGCTGATGCGGCGGGAGAAACCCAAAAAAGGGTAAGACAGATCATGAATGATCTTTATAGCGTGGAACCAGATGGACTTGCGGGAAATGAGGATTGCGGTCAGCTATCTGCCTGGTATTTGTTCAGTGCGCTTGGTTTTTACCCGGTTAATCCGGCGGATGGAAAATACATCTTGGGAAGTCCTATGATAGAGTCAGCAACCATTCAATTACCTAATAAAAAAACATTCAAAATTATTGCAAAAAACCAATCCAAAGAAAACGTTTATGTGAAATCTGTCAGGCTGAATTCGAATAATCATGAGGATTTTTTTATTACCCATGAGCAGATTATGAACGGAGGAGAATTGGTTTTTGAAATGAGTACTACACCTTAATGTAAATATCATTGAAACTATGACTACTACTACTTCAAACCAACTTGACACCAGACCTCTGAAGGTCTTGGTTTTGGCCCTAGCCCTGTTTTCGGGAAGGCTAGAGGCACAGGAAGCTAATCGTTCACTTCTCTTTGATGGTTCCAACGATCTTGTTCGAGTTCCTCATAACTCACTTTTCAATATTGGAAATGGTTTTACGGTAGAGGCTTGGATAAATGCCTCAGAATGGAAGTCTGAAGTATGGGCTGGAAATATAGTTTCGAAAGATCGGCCAGGGCCTGATTCGGGTTTTGCTTTCAGAGCAGGAAAAAGCGGATCCCTAAACTTTGTGATGAGTGTAGATGAATCTTGGTTTGAAGTTTCTTCCGCTCCCCTCATGCCTGAGAAGGTTTGGGCACATGTCGCTGCTGTGGTTGAGGGAGATATGGTTAGACTTTACATAAATGCCAATGAAGTTGCCAGAGGTACTTTTAGTGGCTCTCCAGTAGCGAATACCAATGATCTAATCATCGGAGAGTCATCAGGTTTTTCAGGGAGAGTTTTTAATGGGTTCATTGATGAAGTTCGTATATGGAATGACAGCCGGACTCAGGAAGAATTAAGAACCAATTATTCATCTCAACTCGGTGGAGACGAAGAAGGATTGATTGCATATTATGGCATGAATGAGGGATCAGGTACTATGCTAAATAATCTTGCGACTTCAGCTTCGGGTTTAGATGGAACATTGGAAAACTTTGATACAGCCACCGCTTGGGGTGAAGGATTTGAATTGCCGATAAATGATGTAGGTGTTCTTAGTTTGGTTGCTCCAGATCTCATTACGGCATTTGAGCGTCCGACTAAAGTAAAAGTAAGAATCCAAAATTTTGGTTTTAATGAAGTTTCAAATATTCCAGTGGGATATGTAGTTGACGATGGTGAAAAACATGAAGAAGTAGTCGCTATCACACTCGCTCCAGGTGAAACTTATACACATACTTTCAATTCTGTCATTAATTTGGTTGGCCCCACGAAATCTTTGCTGCGGACTTACACTGGATTCGATGAAGATATTAATGCTCTTAATAATGAAATTTCAACAGTTTTTGATAAACCAGGTGGGACTAATGAAAACAAGATAATAGTACTGAACAAGGTACAACACAACTTTGGCTCGAATGGGCAGACACAATTTGCTTTTGCCAGATTTCCAGATGATTTGACAGATTATAGTCAGATATTAATGAATATACGGCTGGACTGTCCCACAGGAGGATGTGATCCATGGGATCAACCAGCAAAAATTTCAATTGTCGAAAACGGAGAAGATTTAGAAATTGCCAGATACATCACTCCATTTGGAATTGGTACATGTGCACCTTGGACAATAGATGTGACAGATTTTAAGGATCGGCTTGCAGGTCTTGTAAGACTCAAGTCGTTCATTCAGGTTTGGGGATCATCCGGCTGGTTGCTTACTGTGAATTTTGAATTCATCAAGGGAGATGAGAGCCCTGTTTTTAAGCGAAGCAGGCTTATATGGGGCAATGATTACTTGGTTTACGGAGATCCTAATATTAGCCATGATATAGAAGAAAAGACATTCACAATGGATGAGAATACAACTAGTTCTCACATACGCATGATTGTAACTGGCCATGGTCAGGCCAATACAGATAATGCTGCTGAGTTCAGCGATAAAACACATCGGATTGTCGTCAATGGTGAAACGGCAGCTATGCATCATCTATTCAAAGCAGACTGTGAGGATAACCCATGCAGTCCCCAAAGCGGAACTTGGAGATTTGATAGAGCAGGATGGTGTCCCGGGCAGGGAGTTATTCCATTCAACCAAGACATTACTGAGGCAATGGAAGCTGGACAGGTGGTAACCATAGATTATGAATTGCAAGACTATACAAACTTCCTCAATACAGATTATAATGGGAGCTCGCACACGGAACCACATTATAGAGTATGGGGGTATTTGGTTGAAGAAAGCAGTAATCGGTTTGAGGACTATACTAATCTGGCTGCCTCGAATCTCATGTTAGCCTCTGATACAGTCAATGAGGAGGTGACTTTTGGCGCATTGACCTTGGAACTTGAAAATAAAGGAAATATAGATGTCGCTGACCCAACGATATTACTCTATGTAAATGGAGAACTTAAAGGTGAAGAGCAATTAAGTCTGGAGCTGACAGCAGGTAGTTCTCATACTTATGAGTTTAGTACCTCGTTAGAATTAGAATCTGGTTTAGGGTATGAAATAATTGCAGTAATCAATCACGAAAACGATCAGAGTATCAGCGACGATGCAGCTCTATTAAACATTGCTGAGCCAGAAATGGCCTTAGCTGCTAATACCAACATTTCTGAGATCATTATTGCATATCCTAATCCATCACCTAATGGGCATATCTTTCTAAAAGGGTTGGATTCGAGTAAAACATATCATATCAAACTTTACGATCTTTCCGGACGACTCTCTGGTCGGTGGGAATCAAAAGGGAAAGAATCATTTGATTTCACGGTGAATCCAGATCAGCTACATATCCTAACAGTTCAGAATGCTCAGGGAAGGATATTCACTTATAAAATTGTAGGAAATAATTGAACAATCGCCAGCAGGCTAGACAATGATCAGCGGATCAATAACGATAGGAGTAGATATAGGGGGTGGGCATATTTTAAGTGCTGCCGTGGATACACAGAAGAAGGTAATCCTTAGAGAAACTTCCGTGTATTCAGAAGTGGATAGAAATGGAAATTTGGAAGATATCATGAAAGCATGGTCAACATGTCTCAATTCGACCATCTCTCAGGTCGGTAGAGAAAGCATAGCGGGAATTGCTTTCGCAATGCCAGGCCCTTTCAACTATAAGACTGGAATTGCATATTTTGAAGGGAATGATAAGTACGGAGCACTTTATGGCATAGAAATACTAAAGGAACTATCTAGACACCTCGAAGTACCTAATTTGCCTATGCGTTTTCTAAATGACGCTACGGCTTTTACAGTAGGAGAGGCTTGGTTTGGCAAAGCGGCAGGATACGAAAAAGCTGTAGCACTTACATTGGGAACGGGGCTTGGGTCTGCTTTTGTTGATCACGGTAAACCCGTTGTTCTTAGAGAAGATGTTCCCGAGCATGGGTGTTTGTGGCACCTCCCTTATAAGGATGGTATTGCTGATGATTACTTTTCTACACGTTGGTTTGTAAATACCTATAAGGAAAGAACCGGTATTGGAGTAGAGGGAGTTAAGGAGGTGTTTGAGAAAGCTAGTGAAGATGAAAGTGCGATGATGCTTTTTGAGGAATTCGGGACTAATATGGCCATGTTTTTAAAACCGTGGTTGAACAAGTTTAATCCAGGCGTCATAGTTTTAGGAGGCAATGTATCTAAAGCTTTTGAAGCCTTTTCTCCTGCACTTCTTGGAGCATTGCACAAAGAAGGAATTACTACAAAATTTGTTTGCTCAGAACTCATGGAAGACGCTGCTTTGATCGGGAGTGCAAGGCTCTTTGAGAAATCCTTTTGGGATCAAGTGAAAAACGACTTACCGGAGAAGTAGTAAATATGAGAGACTACATTGTCGAAGCTTGTGTAGAGGGAGTCGATCAGGCTATCCGCGCGGAGAAGCAAGGAGCTAGTAGGATTGAGCTCTGCGCCAGTCTTGATTTGGATGGTCTCACACCTGATGTTGAAACTGTGAGAGCCGCTTTTCAAAGTTGCTCGATTCCCATTCGAGTCATAATTCGACCAAGGGAAGGAGGGTTTGTTTATTCCAAATCCGAGTTGGAACAAATGAAACAGAGCATTCTGCAGTGCAAAGAAATAGGAGTGGAAGGAGTCGTCTTTGGAGTCACGACTGGAGACAATGAGCTTGATATTCTTGCAATACGCGAGTTGGCCAAGGTTGCTCATCCTCTTAAAATAACGATTCATAAGGCTATAGACACTGTCAAAAATCCAAGTGCAGATCTTAAAAAACTAATCGAAATAAAAGAGATAAATGCAGTTCTTACTTCAGGCACAAAACAGACTTGTATTGAAGGATCAACGATTATAAAAGAGCTCATAGAGAATGCAAAGAGCAAGCTGGAAATCATTGCTTGCGGTAAGGTGACCGACCAGAATATTGAGGAGGTACATCAGATTATAGGAGCAAAAGCTTATCATGGCAAGCTAGTAGTTGGTTCCTTAACCTAGCTCACGGAAAAATATGAAGTCAGATACAGATGCTCAAATGATTTCCTTTTTCAAAAATCTTCAGCTACTGGCGTTGTTTCTAGTCTTCGTTTCGTCCTGTTCGCAGCAAAGGATGACTCAAGAAAAAATTTCATCTCCCGATGGATTTATTGAATCCCTTATATCAATTCAAGACGGAAAAATTTTCTATCAAATTAGCTATAAGGGAAAGCCGGTAATCAACCCTTCAAGACTGGGATTTTTGTTTAAAAGAATGGAAGGATACGATTCTGGTTTTATTATTTCGGAAATCAAACGAAGTACTATGAATGAAACCTGGGAGCAAGTTTGGGGGCAAAACAAGTCGGTTCAAAACCATTACACTGAATCCATTATTTCATTCGGAGATAACGAGGGCAATGCCAAAATGAATCTCATTTTTCGAGTATTCAATGATGGAGTAGGATTTAGATATCACTTGCCTGAGCAAGACGGCATTGATAGTGTTCGGATTGTCGATGAGTTAACCGCTTTCAATTTTAAAGAAGACCTTTCTGCTTGGTACACTCCGGCAAATTTCGAATCATATGAAATGTTGTATCAAAATGTTCCATTGAGTCAGGTAGCTTCTGCAAACACTCCCGTGACATTCGAAAAAGATGGATTGGTAGTGAGCATCCATGAAGCCAATCTTACCAATTACGCTGGTATGACTTTGAGGAAAGATGAGGAAGATAAATTTTCTTTCCAATGTGATTTGGTTCCCTGGCCGGATGGCGATAAAGTAAAAGCGACATTACCTTTCGTCACTCCTTGGCGAACGATCCAGATAGCCAAATCAGCTAAACATCTTCTGACTTCCAATTTAATTCTTAACCTAAATGAACCAAATCAAATAGAAGACCTCACATGGGTGCGGCCAATAAAGTACATAGGAGTTTGGTGGGGGATGCACATTGGTACTCATACATGGACCATGGGCGAGCGGCATGGAGCTACCACCGAAACCATGATTAAGTACATTGATTTTGCTTCTAAACATGAGATCGAAGCGGTATTGGCAGAAGGGTGGAGTACAGGATGGGAACATTGGGGTAGACCAAAAGCATTTGATTTTGTAACACCATATGAAGATTTTGATTTGCAAAAGGTAGTGGATTATGCCTCTCAAAAAGGAATTGCTTTTGTTGGGCATCATGAGACAGGAGGTGATGCTGAATATTACGAAGAGCAGATCGAAGAAGCGTTCCAGCTCTATGAAGCTTTGGGTGTCAATCATGTGAAAACAGGCTATGCGGGAGCTATTCGTCCAGCGGGTCAATATCACCACGGACAATACATGGTCAATCATTATAGAAAGGTGGTAGAAGAAGCATCCAAATACAACATCAATATTGATGTACATGAGCCGATCAAACCAACTGGAATTCGAAGAACCTATCCAAATATGATGACCCGGGAAGGAGCAAGGGGAATGGAGTGGAATGGGTGGAGTGAAGGAAATCCGCCAAGCCATCATGTCATTCTTCCCTTTACGCGAAACCTTGCCGGCCCAATAGACTACACGCCAGGTATTTTCGATTTACTTTATCAGAATGCAGGCAGGCGTGTGAAATGGAACGGGCAAGACAAAGGGAATAGTCGTACGAATACTACACTAGCTAAACAGTTAGCGCTTTTTGTAATCTTTCATAGCCCTATGCAAATGGCCTCTGATCTTATAGAAAATTATGAAGGTGAAAAAGCGTTTCGTTTCATTGAAAATGTTCCAGTAGATTGGGAGAAGACAACCATAATCAATGGAGAGATAGGTTCATATGTTACGATAGCACGTAAGGACATTGGTAGTGAAGATTGGTATTTGGGAAGTATCACCAATGAGAGCGAGAGAGCTTTTAATATATCACTGGATTTTCTTGACGAGAATAAGAAATACAAAGCTCAGGTTTATGCCGATGCTAGCGACACTCATTGGAAAACAAATCCATATCCATATGACGTGCAAGAAGTTGAAGTTGACGCTTCTCACTTTTTAGATATTCGATTAGCAGGAGGAGGAGGGCAAGCAATTCGCTTTGAAGCATTAAACAATTCAGGCCGATGAGAGGACTTTTAATTTCATTATGCGTAATTGCCTTCTCCGGTACACCATCAAAAAAGGAGACAGATTTCACAAGAGCAAAATACTTTTCAATAAAAACATACGAGTCTCAGCTCATGCCTTCCATTTATGATATAAAAGATCAATTACCTAAACCCATAATATCAGATTATCCAGGGCGGGAGTATTTTTATATAGAGCTAAGCATTTTTAAGTTTAAATTAGACAAGGAAGGATGTGAGCATTTGACGATTTAAAGCGAAAGAAAATGAAGATTTATGTATTGCCATTGCTATTAACAGCAGCGCTGACGGGGTTTGCTCAGACTGATCACTGGGAAACGGTTATTAAAGAAGGTGATGAGTGGAGATATCATACACCCAATGAAGAGCCATCTGCTAACTGGACAGGAATCGGATTTGATGATTCAGGTTGGAGTGCAGACTTTTCAGGGTTTGGATATGGAGACAATGATGACAATACTTTAATCGAAAATGTAACCAGTCTCTATATAAGAAAGGAGTTCGAAATCACCAACTTAGCTACTATCAATGAGGCTATTTTTCACATGGACTTTGATGATGCATTTGTGGCATACCTCAATGGGACAGAGATTGCTCGTGCTGGCATTTCAGGAAATCCACCCACAGCCGACCAATTAGCCGAGAGTTTACATGAAGCTTCACTTCATCAGGGATTTGCACCAGATTCTTATTTCCTATCAGAAGAGATCGTTGCGGACTTATTACTGGAAGGAACCAATGCACTGGCTGTACAAGTTCATAACGAAAGCTCCACGTCATCAGACTTTACAGCAAACCCTTTCTTTTCTGTAGGCATACAAGACGACACATTTACCTACCATGAAACTCCTGATTGGTTCAGAGTACCTAAGGTATTTACCTCGTCTAACCTTCCCATTGTGGTTATGAATACGAACGGAATATCTATTTCCGATGACCCAAAGATTGCTGCGGATTTTGGTATTATTTACAATGGCGTAGGAGTAGATAATAACATCACAGATCCTTACCATTATAGTGGAGTAGCTGGAGTTGAGATACGAGGGGAAACTTCAGCCGGCTTTGCCAAAAAATCTTACGGAATAGAAATGTGGGATCGGATGTCGGAAGATATTGATACAAGTTTTTTGGACTTTACACCAGAAGAGGATTTTGTATTATATGGACCCTACTCTGATAAATCCCTTTTGAATAACGTTTTGACTATGAAATTAGGAAGAGATTTAGGCCATTATGCGAGTCATACGGAGCTTGTTGAGCTTGTTCTTAATGATGAATATCAAGGACTTTACGTATTGATGGAAAAAGTAAAGAGGGGAAAAGGTCGAGTAGATATTGCGAAGTTAAACCCAGAAGAAATAGCAGAAGACGACCTTACAGGGGGATATATTTTCAGAATTGATAAGGGAGGAAAACAAGGTTGGATCTCTGACTACAACGTACAAGGGTCAGGAAGATTTTTGAGATTTCAATATTACTACCCTGATCAGGATGATATCGCAGCTGAGCAGAAACAATACATTCAGGGCTATATGGATGAGTTTGAGGACGCCATAGCATCATCTACCTACATGAATGCATCTGGCAAACACTACACTGCCTACATTAACCTTCGTTCATTTGTAGACAACTTCATCATAAACGAGATAAGTAAAAATGTAGATGGTTATCGCCTGAGTACCTATTTTAATAAAGACAAGGACAGTAAAACTGGAAAGGTCATGGCTGGACCACTTTGGGACTTCAATCTGTCGTATGGGAATGCAGACTACTGCAACGGTAGCAGTACTTCCGGTTGGGGGTATTACGACTGTCTTTCTGAAGATGGAAGCCCGTTTTGGTGGGATAAAATGCTGGTTGACACAACCTTTACTAATGCTTTGAAGTGCCGGTGGGATGACCTGCGACAGACTACTTTATCTACGGAAACCATTCATAATTATTTAGACTCGGTAGCTAATCAAATTGATGATGCCCAGCAAAGAAACTTTGAGAGATGGCCGGTGATGGGTATTTATCTGTGGCCGAACTCCTCCTTTTATGCCAATTCTAATAGCCATCAGGAAGTTATGGGGCATATGAAAAATTGGTTGGAAGCTCGATTAAACTGGCTTGATCAAAATATGCCTGGAAGCGCTCAGCACTGCGAAACCTATGAAAATGAAACGAGCCTTCCGCTAGTGGCAGATGGTGAGGCCGAAGAGCCCATTGTCGAACCAACTCTTGGTATATCTGATTCGTACTCAAACGTTTTAATTTTCCCTAATCCATCCAGTGGTTATCTATTTGTAGAAAGCGGAGTTTCTATCGATAAGGTAGAATTGTTTTCCCTATCTGGTAAAAAGATGTTGGTTACAGAAGGCAATGCTAAGGTTATTAGAATCAATTTTGATTCCTCTATCATAGATGGGATCTATTTTATCCATGTTTACACTCAAGAAGGTACGTCCATAAATAAGATCAGAATTGTAAGGTAAAGTTGAAAAATTCGCAGATAAAAGAATTCTACGCTGGATACCTGATGCTTTTTTATTTCTTTCGCACACGAATAAAACGTGATTCCTAAAACGATACTTATGTCAAAACTTTTTTCACTTAAGGGGAAAATTCAAGATTATGCCTGGGGAGGTTTTCACTACATTCCAGAACTCTTGGGAGTGGTGCCTACTGATAAGAAATGCGCTGAATATTGGCTTGGAGCTCATGTAAATGCACCGTCTACATTATCTGCCCAACAAGGAGAAATCCGTCTTGATGACTACTTGAATACAGATTTAGATCAGTATTTGGGAAAAGAAATTTCCAATAAGTTTGGGCGATTACCCTTCCTGTTCAAAGTGCTGGATGTGCATGATATGCTCTCTATTCAAGTTCACCCAACTAAGAAAGAAGCTGAAAAAGGATTTAAACTTGAGAATGAAAAAGGCATTCCGCTGACCGCCTACAACAGAAACTACAAAGACGACAATCATAAGCCTGAGATCATGGTTGCCCTCAGCGAGTTTTGGTTGTTGCATGGTTTTCTACCCAAAGCACAACTCACCAATTCACTTCAGAAAATACCAGAATTCGCATCGTTACTTCCGGTTTTCGAAAGTGAAGGTTACTTCGGATTGTATAAAACAGTAATGGAGCAATCGGATGAAGAAACCAATGCGATATTAAGACCATTGATCGATCGCATAATGCCGGCTTTTAAAGCTGGTAGCTTACCCAAATCAAGTCCGGATTTTTGGGCTGCAAAGGCTGTAGTGTCGTACCCGAATGATGAAGTTTTGGACAAGGGCATTTACTCCATCTATTTTTTCAATATTGTGAAAGCAGAAGCAGGTGAAGCCGTGTTTCAGGATGCGGGTATTCCACATGCATATTTGGAAGGACAGAACATGGAGCTAATGGCAAACTCTGATAACGTTCTCCGCGGAGGGCTTACACCTAAGCATGTAGATGTTCCGGAGCTACTGAAGCATGTAGTCTTCGAGGAGACAATCCCCAATATCATGAAGGGAGAAGAGCAAACAGATGGTTTGGAGAGAATCTATAAGAGTCCAGCTCCGGATTTTGAGCTTAGCCAAATTAAAATATCAAGAGCGGATAGTTATTTATCTATGGCGAAAACCGCACAAATTCTCATCGTGATACAAGGAGAAGTTGAGATACGAGAAGGCGAAACACTATTGGTTTTGCAAAAAGGAGATTCAGCTTTTGTAGTAGCAGGAGGAGCGTATAAGATTTCTGCCATTAGTTCTGCGATTCTCTATAAAGCAACAGCTCCGTAGCGATTCGTTTTTAAATGACGATTCATTCCTGTTAGTCACGTTTGATTCCACGACATTAGTATCGTAGGATAAATATTTTGGCGTCCAATTTTGTGCTTGGTGAGCTTGCCCCAAAGCTGTTGATTTGATCTAATACCACCATCGTTCAGGTTAAAAATTAAAATTTTGGAGCTGATCGTACAGATTTCCTTTAAGAATAGTGATACAAGAATAGGCGAGCACGTTGTTAGGAGTAAAACCTCACTTGGGGTTTTCAATAAACTAACCATAAATGGTATCACTTATTCTAGCTCGCCTAATTTGAAATAGGTAAGATTGATATTGAGGATTTCGCGCCCGAAAATCACAAAGTGGTCTCCCGGCATTTCATAGTTTTTATCTCTCTGTACCCCAAGAAGGTATAGACGATCTATGCCATCGTCTTTGTTGAGAAAGTAGTCATCTAAAATTCCGCTGTAAAGCATGGTACCCTTTTCAGAACGAACAAGTACGTCCAACTTGATAAAGTCTATATCCTCATCTGCCAGCTTGGCACTGAAAAGGTAGTACCATTCATTATTGACCTTGAGTATGTTGTATTTAAGGTCAAGGTTATATTTAGAAACGATCCATCTTGCACCAGCACCCAATAAGAATGAAACGATGATCAGAATGCACATATAGACCATGAAAGGGAATAGTCCGGCATTTATGACGTCAAAATCTATATCTTCTTTTGCACCGATAGTAATGAGATATAGGTCTTTGATAGAAGGGAAGAAACCCAGAGCTTGAACCAGCAAGAAGGCTAGAATCTGAATAAAAAAAGCAGGAATAATGGACCAAAAGATTTCGTCAGATACCGATGCACGGAAGTTTTTGCGCGAGTATGGGCCTTTTAGAAAGGCGTATCTACAAACAAATCCTGGAGAAAGAAGGACGAGAATGACAAGTGTGCTGAAAGCAACGTTCACTTGAATTTAGTGCTTTAAATAGCTTGCTACGCGTTGGAGTTGATATTTTTTGTCTCCAATCTTGAAAGAAGACTGATCATGACTGTCAGGATTGACAATGGCAGTTTCTACCAGTTTTTTGGATCCAATTTTGTCGGACAATATTTCCAGAACCCTTTTGCTTAATGGAGCTTTCATATGTGCAAAAATAACGCAATTTTTCTAGAAATCGTTCAGAGAGACTATCGCAAGTCGAAATCGTCAGTGTTTCTGGTTCGGATTCCCAATCCGCACTAGTGGATTGGGCGTGCTCCTAATTGAAAAATCCCAGTTATTGTATCCCCTACAACACTTTGATGTTATAAGCATTCAGTGAGATAAAGATTGAGTATGGGAATAATTATATTTGTGTACCAGCATGTAAATTAAAATAGTACCTCCAGCTACAATTTGAAGAGATGGATTCAAGCATTTGTTTCCAGAATTGATACTACATTATTTTAAATGGAGATGATCGTTTACTTATTCTTTCGTACCACCAATGCACTCAAATACTTGTATTTAGTTGTTGTATTTGCATTAATATCAAATATAGCCATATCGCAAGATTGTCTTACAGAGACAGAAATAGAACTTACCACTACCAAAACGATCCCTACTGATGGGAGCTGCGACTCACCAGCGGATGATGGGTTAGTTTGTAATGTTTCTTCAGGAGATGCTTTTATTGATGTGCGCGGAACCATGACGGTTCTTGCTTGTGCTACTGTCAATTTGACTTCAAGTACCTCGACTCGCGTGAGGGGGGATATGATTGTGGCGGATGGCGCTACTGTTACGGTAAATAATGCGCTGAGGGTTCAGAATGGAGGAACATTAACGGTAAATGGAGATTTGACAGTCTCAACAGGCAATTTGGCGATTCCTAGTGGGGATTTAATTGTTAGTGCATCGGGATCGGTCACCCTTTTAGATGGCACAGTGACTCTGGGCAATGGAGGAGGCGGTACTTCAAGCATAACATTGAACGGAACTATGGATGTAAGTAACAACATAATCGTAAATGGAAACGGTACTATATCTGGTGGTGGTTTTTTGACATTTGGTGGTACAATGACTAATGGTGGTACGGTGGAAGGAGCTTTTGACGGTTGCTCAGGAAGTGCTACCAGCTGCGGAGATCCTACCTTGCCTGTAACTTGGATCGATTTCAGTGGTAAGCCTGCTTCAAATTCATCAGAACTGTTTTGGTCTACAGGCACTGAGATCAATAATGAAGGATTCGAAGTAGAAAAAAGCTTAGATGGAGCCTACTTTGATAAAATTGGTTTTGTTGAGGGACATGGAAACTCAACTGATATTCATGAATATAACTTCACAGATAGGTCAATTAGCGGAAACGCTTACTATAGAATAAAACAGATAGATTTTGATGGCCAATTTGACTACAGCAATACGATAAGGGTTGTGTTTTCAGAATTGATAAATCCTAAAATTTATCCAAATCCAGTTAGAAACTCTCTGACGATAGAGGCCGACCCATTAGCATTATATGAGGTGAGCCTATGGGATATAACGGGAGCCTTATTGTTTCATCAGAAGTACCTGAATACAAAAGAGGCAAGTGAAATTTTAAGTAAGAGATTTGACTCTTTCAACCCCGGGCATTATTTTATTAAAATGACAACTGGTTTCGAAACGTACAGCACTCGTCTGGAAAAGGTACTTTAGTCCAAGGTTTTGTACCTGCTTCATTTGCCCGCTAGCACGATCAATGTCATTAAGTTGCGGCACTCCTTTTTAATCACTTTACTCTTGAGTAAGAAGTTTTGCAGTCGTTCGTTTTCAATAGCCTAAAAGCACAAGCGGACGTATGTTTGAGACGTATGTTGGGGATTTCAGAGTCATGGTACAGAGTATGGAGGAAGCTCGTAAGGAAATAGCTCGAATAAAAGAGGAATTTGCTTAAACCCAGAATTGTCATTAGGAATCATTTCTAATGACAGTCATTAGAAATGATTGACTATAAGCATCAGGAATAGAGCATGTTAGAGTTGATTTTTATGTGATATTTCTTGAAAATTGGCTGTACTTTTTTCTTACAGTCCAATGAACCTAAAATTAGCTTTTACAGATAAGGAAATCACCCCGTGGAGTGGTTTTCATGAAGAGGCTTTTGGATCAAACAGGTATTTTCATAGAATTGATCAAAGGTGACTTACCTGAGCAAGGTTCTAATAGAGGCTATGCTATGATCCTTTGCAGTTAATGGTCAGTGTTTGGTGTGGAGCTAATAGATTCGAACATTTAGAAGTGAGTCGTTTTGATGATGTGCTTCGCAGGATATTTGGCAACAAAAAGATGGCTGGACATAAAGCTTATCAGCGCTATTTTCAAAAGTTTACCATAGCGACGAATCAACGAGTATTTACCAAGTTGGGACAATGGTTTTTTAATCAAGTTAAGTTAGATAATTACACCCTTGATGTAGACTCCACTGTATTGACTCGATATGGGACTCAACAAGGCGCACGTAAAGGCTATAATCCTCAAAAACCAGGACGAAACTCTCATCACCCGTTGCTGGCATTTGTCGATGAATGTAAGATGATTGCCAACTTTTGGTTACGAAGTGGAGATGCCTTTACGACTAACAATTTTCTATCTTTTTTGCAAGACACCAAGGATCGACTCAAAGGGAAGAAAGTAAGTTTGCTAAGAGCAGATAGTGGGTTTTATGGCAAAGAAATCTTTGATTTCGTAGAGCAAAAGAGGATTAAGTACATTATCGTCGCTCGGCATTATGCAACCATTCAAAGAAAAGTAGCTACCCTCAAAGGCTGGTGGACACTGGAAGACGGGCTGCAAATTACCGAGACCACCTACCAAAGTGATGCATGGGAAGCACCTAGACGACTCGTTGTAGTCAGGCAACAAATCAAAAAAAGACCCAAGGCGACAGGTAAACAACTCAAACTTTTCAAAGAGGAAGAGATCTATGAAAATTACCGCTATAGTTGCTTTATCACTAATCTGGACTTGTTAGCTCATATGGTCTGGACGATGTACCTAGGACGGGCAGATTGTGAAAATCGGATCAAGGAAATCAAAGAAGATTTTGGTTTTGACAGCTTCAATATGAAGGACTTTGCAGCTACAGAGGCGGCTCTCAATTTTGTGGTGATTGCCTACAATTTAATGAGCATGTTCAAGCAGGCTATTTTGCGATCTGATCAGCTTGCACAGCTCAAAACTTTACGCTACAAGATATTCGCAATTGGAGGCTATATCACCAGATCAGGTAATCAAAACCTGCTCAACCTTTCTTTGACTATGAAGCGACGTAAATGGATAGAGGGAATATGGAGTCAATCGCAAAACTTCTCTTGGCCTTTTGTCCCAACATAATCTCTAATGACAATTCTAGGTTAAACTCCTTATCGAAGTGTCTACACCTAGTTGGAGCACGTTTGCAACGCGTGTCTTGCTTCCATTACTCCAATATTGCAGTAATCAAAATTCCTTTTATTTCAGCATAGTCTTTTGCTCAGTTATGCAAGTAATGCTCGGGTTCGTCTACTATTTCATCATCTACTGGATTTTGATGAAAATAGTTAAGTTTTTGATCCAAAAACTGGTTCGACTCAATGAGCATTGGTTGGTTTCCATCTTGCCAGACTTTGTAGTTTGAAATCCTTTTCAACTCTTTTCCTGCTTTTTCAAATCCACAAAACAATTACTCCCTACGACTCTCATCGATTTGTTCTATCTCTTTTACAATGGATTTGCTTGTGAACTTTTTAAAATCTCTCAATATGTCAGACAAAGGACTGTCTTTTGTACTGATGATCATATGTAGATGAGAAGGCATCAAGCACCATGCATGTATTTGAAGACCTTTTTCCTACCAACAGTGTTTCAATGAATTGACTATGGTATGCTTGAATTCCTTACGTGTAAACAGATCAATCCAAAATACAATGGTGCAGGTTGCAAAATATATACCTTCAGGATCATGAAATTTACATTTTCTGCTCACATTCGAATATACTTTTTGCAATGCAGGCACGAGCTACAGGCTCGTCCAGCATGGGAGAAATTTTCATATAATCAAATGGTGTAGTTTACCAAATGTGCTTTCCTAACCTGGTCTAATGATACCGAGTAAAAGTTAGCAATAGTGGAGCTATTTACTTTGAAGGCCTGAATATCTGTCGCCTTAGCAAAGGAGTTATTGCTAAAGTCCACTGTTAATTGGTCACCAATAGGTGTAATTGTGCCGGTAACTTTATCAATGGAAAAAATCTTAGCAAACCAATAATAATGGGTGGAACCGCTCTGGCTTACCCCATCTCCAAAGCAAAACATGATTGTCTGATCATCTAACTGGATTGTTCTGTAGCTATGACCAAAGCTATTATTAGGATTAATTACATTACTGTGTCTTGGGCCAAGGTCAGAAATCGATCCAGTAGTAGTATCAATAGTGAATAATTGTGTGTGAAAGTCGCCACCGCCATTTTTAACCCACGAATGAATGACGGTGGTATCGTCCAACTTTATCGAGTCAAATCGATAGGGTGCTACCGAGGTTGCAGTTTCCTGAAAAACATGAGGACTTAAAAGAGGAGTAATAGCTCCAGTGCTAGCGTTCAGATCCCAAATCTGGCAATACCCTTCGCCCCACCCACCTGGCGCTACACCTGTCCAGAAAACCATGCATTTTGAGGATGTTATCCATAAAACACTTGTGAAGGTTATATCTGGATGAAACTCATACTCGGTTGCTAAAGGTGTAATTGTTCCATTTGTGTCGTTTACATGAAACATCTGAGCACGTCCACTCTTACTATTGTTTATGCTTATTTTCCATAGGGTAAGTACATGAGAAGCATCAATTTTGAGTGTTGAGCTAATCTGAGTGCTACTGGTAGAGGAGTATTGAGTAGCACTAGTAAGAAAAAAATCTATTTGCCCATCAGATGCTATACGGATAAGACGGTGCATCATGTTCCAAGCCACATATACCAATGAGTCTGTAACTCTTACAGCTTCAATGATTTGGTTATCAGAGGCAAAAGGGACAAGGTGATAAAGAGGTGTAAATATACCGCTATCAGTATCCATGTCGATAGCCTGACAGACTGTCCCTGTTCCTCTTTCCAATGGGAATAAGACAAAAGCTCTATTTGCGCTTAATAGAAAAGCCCTGTGATGCCTTTGCTGCTGTACGAAATGGGTATGAAAAACAAAGTCAGCACCGCTAGACTCTGCTCCCGCATGAGTGTAGTTTCGGAAATTACTCAGTCGATCTTTACTACCTTCGTAAGCTGGGTCAAACCCTCCGGTACGTGCATGTGTGAAGCAATCTTGCAGGGAGGATGGTATTGTTAGGCCAACTTCATTGATCACATCTAGAAGGCCAAACGAAGCAGAATTAGGTACAGACATTTTATGTATGTTTAAAATGAAATATAGTTAGAGAATTTTAAATAATGAAACGTTGCTTATTAAGATTTATTGAATTAGGCACTTAGTTCAT
>JAGDZQ010000046.1:0-6965 GCA_049115715.1 Cyclobacteriaceae bacterium | reverse complement strand
GTTAGGTTTCATGCCGTGACGTAGAAAAACCAGCCGCACATTCAAGCACATTTGGTTTTTGCCAACACTCGAGCCTATCACAAAAAACCAAAAGAGCTTGAATTATGCCACCACACGGGATATCTTTCTAAGATGATTGACGTCTCAAAAATATCGGACATTCTAAACAACTCCCCTAGTGTTGAACTTCTCAAGCTTCGAAATAGAGACGCGATTATTATTTTTCTGATTAACACCTTCTCAAACCAGAAAACAACAATATCCTCTGACGCAATTCATGCTCAACTCGCTGATTACCTAGAATTCAGGCAAATTGAAAACGATGAAGAAAATGAAGTAGAGGTTATTGATACATATGAAATTAAAGCAAAGAAGTTTATACAGCATTGGACAAACAAGGGATTCCTGACAAATTATCAGGATGAAAGAGGAGATATCTTTTATGAACTTTCTTCACATTCCAGTAAAACCATTGACTGGCTCACCAGCCTAAAGAAGGAAGAATATGTTGGAACAGAATCTAAATTCAAAAATATCTTTAGTCAGCTTAAAGAGCTTGTAGAATTTTCTAGTGATGATGCTGAAAAACGAATTCAATTATTAGAAGACAAAAAGCTAGAAATAGAGCAACAAATTCAGAGAATCAAAATTGGGGATGATGTCAAAGTGTTTGAGGAATTCGAAATCGTGCCTCGCTTCAATCAACTCAATCAATCTGCCAAGGAATTGCTTTCTGACTTCAAGGAAGTTGAAGATAATTTCAAAGAGATTACCAAAGTTATCTATCAAAAACACACAGATGGAAGCCTAACGAAAAGTGATATTCTTGAATTTACCTTCGAGTCACTTGATGAGCTTAAAGAAAGCCAACAAGGAAAAAGTTTTTATGCCTTCTGGTCTTTCCTATTGAATCCTGATTTACAGCACCAATGGGAAATCCTAACAAAAGAGTTGTTCTTAACATTAGAAGAAAAAGGAATTGAAACCAACGATCTTTTTCTGAAGGGAATGAAAAGGCATCTCCATAATTCGGGGCAAAAAGTCTATAAAGCCAATGATAAAATGGCTGAAAAACTAAGCAGAATAATAAGGGAAAGCGAAGCTTCAAAATCAGAGGCTACAAAGAACACAATTCTTGAAATAAAGAAATCCTTAATTGAAATAAGCAAAACAAAGCAACGACCTGATATTTCATTTGAACTTGAGACGGATTTTGAAATCAATATCCCCTTTGAGAGAAAAATCACCTCGGAGCAAACGGAGGAACAAGTGTATAATGGCAGGCCAACCTTGGCATCTGAGGACATAACTCAATCCAGTTATTTAAGTAAACTCTTTTTACAATCCTCAATTGACAAGGAGTTAATTCGGAAGCGAGTACTTGAAATATTGAAAGTTAAAAATCAAACAACAATTCAGGAAGTGATAGATAATTCCGGAGGAATAGAAAAAGGGCTTCCCGAACTTTTTGGATACATCAGTATTGCAAAAGAATTCAAGTACACTATCAATTCAAATCGAGTACAGAGCATAAACTTTAATAGTGAACTCAAAAAATCGATCCAAATACCTGAAATCATTATTACCAAATGAGGACACTAGAACAACAAACAAAACCATATTCCAGAGCAATAGTAAAGTTGCTTAAAGGCATAGTAGAAAGAAATTCACCAGAATGGGAAAACATCGCCAATAATTATCAAGAAGAAATTCAAGATTACCTCGCTCAAATAGGTTTGGAACTAATTGTGAAAAAGGACGAGGGGTTTGCTTTTGTCAGACAATTGGAAGATGAAGATGGCAATACTTTGGGATTAATAGTACGACGACAGATAGGCTTTGAGACCTCATTGGTTTTAATTGTCCTAAGACAGAGTTTGGAAGAATTTGATAGCAACCCAACACAATTTCAGGGTGGTGAAAAATTCATTACTGATTTTGAGATTAAAGATGAAATTGAAATGTTCTTGCCTGAAACCTTTAATCGAGTCAAGTTCATCAAAGAGTTAAATGGCTATATTAAAAAAATTGTTGAACTCGGATACCTGAAAGAAGTGAGCAAAAAGGAAAATGAGACGAGATATCAAATACATCGAATAATCAAAGAGAAAGTAACACTGGATATCCTTCAGGATTTCAAAAATAAATTACAAGATTATGTGGAGTCTGTTTAGTACCAGTTCGGATAAAGCTGGTTTTAGACTTCAATACATGGAGGTTTTTAACTGGGGAACATTTTACAATGATCATGTTTTTAGAATCCAACCACAAGGAAACAATTCCCTCCTTACAGGTGCAAATGCTTCAGGAAAAAGTACTTATATAGATGCACTTCTTACCTTGATGGTTCCAACTAAAAAGGACAGGTTCTATAATCAGTCTTCGGGAGTTGAGAAAAAAGGCGACAGAACTGAAGAAACCTATGTACTAGGAAACTATGGCAGCATCCAAAGAGAAGGCGAGTATTCTACATCCACACAATCTTTAAGAGACAAAGGCACTTATTCAGTCATTTTAGCAAGTTTTTCAAACACAGATCAAAAAACAATCACCTTGTTTCAGGTTAGATGGTTTTCCAATGGAGAGCTAAAAAGAACTTTTGGAATCGCTCATGTTTCACTAGAAATTGAACGCGACTTTAGCCAGTTCGATTCAAAGGGGGTATGGAAAAAACGACTCGATAAAACTTACAACTCAAATAGCAACAAACGCAAAGTTGAATTCTTAGATGGGCCAACGTCATATGCTGAAAGAATCTGGAATCTCTTTGGTATGCGATCAGTCAATGCGCTGAGCCTCTTTAACCATATTGTTGGAGTAAAAGTCTTGGAGGACTTGGATGAGTTTATCAGGACAAACATGCTAGAAAAGCTAGATCCAGAAACAGAATTCATTCAACTCAAAGAGAGCTTCCTGACTTTGATGGATGCTAAAACAAACATTGAAAAGGCTAAAGAACAAATTTCTCAACTAGCCCCAATCAATCAGATTGCTATTGAATTGGAACGTATCCAAGTTGAATTAACAAGATTAAACCTTGACAAAGAAGTTGCTGTCTATTGGTTTGCCAATAAGAATATTGAATTGTCAGAGAAAGAATTACAAACTTGTGAAGAAAAACTCTCCGAACTGAATGAAGAGCTCAATGAGCTAAAATTCAAAGAAGACTCTCTTAAACAAGAAGAAAGGTCTATATCCCTTTCCATTGAAAGAGATGAAGTAGGAGGAAAAATTAAGGAGTTAGAAAAGGAAATTAAGCAACTCGAAAAGAGTCGTGATTTAAGAAAATCGAAGCTTAATGATTACAACAAGCTTGCTCAAAGCCTTGAGTTGAGTATAAACCCAGGAGAAGAAACCTTTCAAACCAATCGAGAGCACTCAAAACAAAAGAGAGCTGATCTTGAAGTAGCAAGATCGGACAAGGATGAGGCCCTACGACTCACAAAAAACGAGCTTGATCGTATTCAAATTGAAATAGAGGATAGGGTCGAAACAATTAAGTCTCTTCAGAAAAACAAGAATAACATACCAACAAGGGTTTCTGAAATCAGAGATGATATTCTGGAACATGTAGGTGCAACTAAAGAAGAGATTCCCTTTATCGGAGAATTGATCAAGGTCAAAGATGAAGAAACCTCCTGGGAATCCTCAATTGAGAAAATCCTTCACAATTTCGCATTGCGCTTAATTGTTCCCGAAAGGTATTATGCTAAGGTGAACGAGTACGTGAACCAGACTAACCTTCGAGGGAGGATAATTTATCAGAGATATGAGAAATACACTTCTTTGGCAAGCATGAGAAGTGAACTTCCACCTCAAAACTCGCTTCTAAATAAGATTGAATTTAAACCAAAGAACATATACTGTGATTGGTTAGAAGATGTATTGACAAAAAACTACAACTACTCATGCGTGAAGGATTTGGAAGACTTTGCGCTTTATGATGAGAAAGCAATCACAAAGGAGGGATTGATAAAGTTTGGCAAAGGAAAACACGAGAAAGACGATCGTCCTCATGTCACCAGAAAAGAAAACTATGTGTTAGGGTGGGACAATAAGGAGAAAATAAGTTTACTGAAAAACGAGGTTCGAAAATTACAGGAGGGTGAACAGGCTGCCACAAAGAAGGTCCGTTCGATTGAGCAAAACATAAAAGCAATTGACAAGCAGAAGGAAGAGTTTTCTGACCTTTTTAAGCTGTTCACAAAGTTTGACGACATTGATTGGGAAACATTCGCTTTAGAAATTCAGGATAAGGAAAGTCAAAAAAGCACTTTGGAGAAGACGAATAATAGAGTAAAAGAGCTTCAAAAGCAATTGACGGAAGTGCAGGAGCGATTGACGAATCTGACCAGCATTGAAATTGGCAGCAAGAATAGAGAAATCTACGATCAGGAAGCCAATATAAAGCTGATTAAAGAAGGTCTTGAAAAAAGTCGTGTTCTCATTGATCCTTTAGGAGAACGTGATACCAAATCATTTGAACTGAAATATCCCAATTTATCTGAGGTAGATTTTCAAAGTATCAAAAGGACAGAGAGCAATTTCCAACAGGAAATATCAAGGGAAGTATCAACCCTTGAGACAGACAGAAGAAAAAATGAAGATGAAGTAAAACTTAAAATCAATGCATTTAAGCAACCTACTGAAGAAATAACAAATAAGTTTAAAGACTGGCGCTCAGATGTCAGCCGTCTTCCAGAATCCACACATCTGAAATTGATAAGTGAATATCAAGATTATTTAAAAAGGTTAACAGAGGACAATCTCCCGAAGTTCGAAAAGAAATTCAATGAATATTTACAGGAAACGATAACCAATAAAGTGGGTGATTTTAGGATGTTTTTCGAAAATTGGTCAGACTCCATAAAAGATAACATCCGCTTGTTAAATGAATCCCTTCATGAGATTGATTTCAGAGACAGAGATTTCAAAACCTACATTCAAATTGTTGCTCCTAATAAGATCAACGATGAGGTAAAGGAATTCAGGGATTTACTCAACGCTGCAATACCTAACATAAGAGAGGTTGATGCATCAATTGATGGTCGCAAAAACCACTTTTATAAAAACATCGAACCTTTAATTAAGAAATTGGACAATACCGAATGGCGTTCCAAAGTAATGGAAGTTCGATCCTGGTTTAGCTATAAGGCTGAAGAATTCTATAAAGAAACAGATCAAAAGTTTAAGACATATGAAAACATGGGGCAATTATCAGGAGGTGAAAAAGCACAGCTCACTTATACGATTTTAGGCTCTGCAATAGCTTATCAATTCGGCCTAACTAAAGAAGGTCTTCAAAGCAACTCATTCCGGTTCATAGCCATTGATGAAGCTTTCAAAGCTCAAGATGAAGATAAGGCTAGATATCTAATCACACTCTGTAAGCAACTTCACCTTCAATTATTGGTAGTAACTCCAAGTGATAATATCCACATCGTAGAAAATGACATTTCATTTGTTCATTTTGTTGAAAGAAAAGAAGAGAAGTATTCATGGCTTTATGATATGCCAATAGAGCAATTCCAAGAAGAGAAAGCCAAATTTATTTTACAATGATTACCCCCGATCAGATTAGGGCTAAATCCCAGAGAAAGTATACTTCCTTTTTACAGACATTGATTAGAAATGAAGCTTTTGACAGGATTGTAATAACTGGAGATAAAAGCTACACCAAATCTTCATTACAAGAATTTGAAAGAGAAATTCGATCAATTTTAAGTCAATCTAAGGATAAGAACGGGTATGGTTACTCCTTAGATTTTCAGAAGGTAAAGACAAAGTACTTAGGCACCCAAGACCTACCAACCGCCATTTATTTCGATACTGAAATAGACTTTTTGAAATACTTAGGCAAGGAAAAGGAAGTGAAAGTTTTTGAACAGAACATTCGAAAAATAATAGATGAACTTCCTGAGTTAAAAGAATGGATTCTACAATATCCCTCAAAAATTATAGCTAATGAAGATAAGTGGGAAGATTTGATGAAAGTCTGCCAATACTTCCTAAAGAACCCGTCCCCAAGACTTTATCTAAGAGAATTACCAATTAAAGTCCACACCAAGTTCATTGAGCGGAATCAAGGCATTTTGAAAGAACTTCTTGATCTAATTATTTCGAAGTATGTCAACAAAGAGGAAAAGCAATTTGAAAAGAGGTTTAATTTAAAGTACAGCGAACCCCAAGTAAGGTTCAAAATTCTTGATCTGGAAATAAGTAAAAATTACTTTAAGGGACTCGATGATATTGCCATTCCTATTAGTCAGTTCGAGTTGCTAAACTTACCTCTGAAGCGAGTTTTGGTTGTTGAAAATAAGACAACACTATACACGACCTTAACTCTTCCGGAAATGAAAAATACCATCGCCATTTTTGGGAGTGGATATAGTGTCAACAATCTTAAAAATGTACAGTGGTTGACTAATATAGAGTTGCTTTATTGGGGAGATATAGACGTGCAGGGTTTCGAGATTCTTTCTCAGTTCAGAAGTTATTTTAAACAAACTCAAAGCATTTTAATGGATAGAGAAACGTTTGACGAATTCTTTGAAAATGATGCTGGGACTATTTCAAATGTAACAACCGAACTTCTTCTAGACGAACAAGAAATTGAACTCTATGACTTATTAAAATCAAATAATTGGAGATTAGAGCAGGAAAAAATCCCTTTGGAATATGTTAGAAGATATTTTGAAACTTGATCAACAGCCAACCCTAACATCCATACACATTGCCAGGTCGCGCATCCAACCCAAAAACCAAAACCTGTCAAAGAGTATGGCTGCTCCCCCACACCGGACGAACGAACTAACAGAAACGGAGAACCAAAACGGAGAAAAGCACGAAAACCTAACAGATGCTAAAATCCATAGGCTTACTGAGGTACTTGCCAACGTTTGTTGGGTAGGATACTTTACCGATATTTACAAATGTTCAGCCTACGGATTTTAGCTAGTCGTTAG
>JAGDZQ010000045.1:0-11680 GCA_049115715.1 Cyclobacteriaceae bacterium | reverse complement strand
GCACTCATTTTATTTGGACGTTGTGCTTAATTAGTCCCTCTTATTCAGATGTCTGACTTAGGAAAATATGAAAGACGAAAACTTGAAGAGCTATTCTATATGAATGGAGGATATGTCTTGGATTTTTCTAACAATACTTTTGAGGAATTCATTCATGAATCTGTAGGGGTTGAGATTTACAGTTTAGATCACGAATACCACAGCAATTCAAAAGCAAACATGCTTAGAGCATTTTGGGATCAACAGCCAAACCACGTAGTAGGCAAACTCAACACTGACTTAATCAATCATTGGCAATCTATTAGAACAAAGGACTCTGGATATTATGATAAGCCAAATGAGCTAGTTGAACATTGTAATAAGATTAACGCAAGATTAAAGGAAAATCAGCCAGTCGAAAATATTGACGTTTTTCGGGCAAATTCCAGAGATAAAGATTTTGCAATGCTCTCAAAGACTATCAAAGAGAGTATTGCTAAAAATGAACCTGAAATAGCACTAGATAGGATTCACACCTTCGTTGTGAAATTTATTCGTGAGATCTGCACCAAGCACGAAATCGAGATTAAGCAAGATCATCCTTTGCATAGTCTATTTGGAAGCTATGTCAAATTCTTGGTGAAAGAGGAACTAATTGAATCCAGGATGACAGAGAATATTTTGAAGTCCTCTATTTCAGTAATGGAAGCATTTAATGATGTACGAAACAATAAAAGCTTCGCTCATGATAATAAAATCTTAAACTATGATGAAAGTATACTTATTATCAATGACATAGCAAATGTTATTAAGTTCATTGAGACAGTTGAACGCAAGGCTAAATCAAAGATTCAAGCAAATCAATCTAACAGTTTTGGAGATGACTTACCTTTTTAAATATGGATATTAAGCTATGGTTAAAGGACTCATTCTCAAAAAATAAAACTCCAGAGTGGGTCTGTCCATCTTGCGAAAATGGATTGCTCAAAATCATCAAGGAACAATTCAATTTTGAAGAATCAGTCCTTTCTGCTAGCTGGCATTCTCATGAAGATTGGGAGCCAGAATTCATAGTATATGTATTCAGCGGAATGTTAAAGTGTACAAACTGTAAAGACTTTGTTTCTTTTTCTGGTAAAGGATCTGTTGATCATGTTCACTATTATGATAATACTCAAGACGAATATTTTGAGGACTATAATGATGTCTTTACCCCAATGTATTTTCATCCTACACTAAAACTCTTTAAAATTAGTAACAACTGTCCCGAGGAAATAAAGAATGAGATTACCGATTCGTTTAAGTTGTTCTGGAGTGATTTGCCTTCATGTGCTAATAAAGTACGAACAAGTCTTGAAATGTTGATGAACCACTTTAAGGTTAAGAAAACATATATTCAAAGCGGAAAGAGACGAAATTTATCCCTACATAAACGAATAGAAGAGTTTAGGGTCCAAAACGTTGAAATTGGAGATTATTTATTAGCTATAAAATGGATCGGTAATACTGGAAGTCACACTGGAAAATTAGAAAAAATCGATGTGTTGGAAGCCTTTGAACTTCTCGAACATTCATTAAATAAATTGTTCGATTCGACTGAGAGTAAACTTAAGAAGATCACTAAAGAGATTAACAAGCGAAAAGGAGTAAGGAAACGAAAATAGAACTAAGCACAACAAACACTAAAATGAATATGCGTACTGAGTCTTTTGATAATACAATGCAAAACAGAAACTTCAGTGTTTCTAGTAGATGGGGGCGCATACTCATTTTAGTTGGACGTTGGCAGCAATTAGCAGATAATGCAAAAAAACCTCTTTTATTCTTGGCAGTCAGATTTACCAAACAACAAAAATCGTTCATTCATTGAAGACTGTATCAAGATAGCTGTTAAGTCTCTTAAGAATGAAAACATACATCTTGAAGTGGCAATTGATCGTGACACAAAAGATGTATCTGGAACACCAGATATTGCATCGACAATCTTCTCTAAGATTGAAGGATCGTCAGCATTTATTGCTGACATCAGTTTTATAAATCCCGAATCACAGGGAAAAAAGACACCAAATCCGAATGTACTTATTGAGCTTGGTTATGCCGCAAAATCAATCGGCTGGAATAATATTATTTGCGTATTTAATGAGGAGTTTGGTAAAATAGAAGAATTACCATTCGACTTGCGCTTTCGAAGACCTCTTTCCTACAGAATAAAAAATCAACAAAATAAATCTGAAGATCGAAAAGTACTTTCTAAACAACTAGAAGCAGCAATTGAATCGATCATTCACAACGAATCGGAAAAGGATGAAATTAGAATTCATATCAAACAACAGGTTGATAAGGAAATACTAACCATATGTAATCACTCATTTAAAATACTATATGGATACGAGGAAGCATATTCGCTGGATTCAATCTGGAAAATGCTAAGTCTTTCTAATGAACAATTAAAAAGACATTTGTTCGAAAGAAAATTTCTCGGCTTTACTGTACTAAAAGACTGGAGAGACTACATGACAAAGATTGAAGGAATTATGAACCAACCCTTCTTTAACCAAAACGCTGAGCCTAAATATGTCAATGCCCTTCTCAAGGTGATCCGTGCTCTCGAAATGATATCCACTATTTATCAAAATAATAACTTGTTCGAAGATACGGACAGTAAAGAATCGAAGTACAAAGTAGTTGATGGGAGTAACTTAAATCCAGACAATCCGCCTGATAGCTATCTTCTGCTAGGAAAACTAGAAACAAAAGATAAAGGTGTTGTTATTGATTTTGGAACAATTAGGAAGTATAACTCAAAACGACTTCTTAACTACCAAACAATTTCGGGAGACAACTTTCAAAATTGGACTTATGGTCTGAAACAAGTATTCGAAAGCATTGAATCATGGGTTGACAAAAGTGGAAACCATCTAATTATAGACCCCTTAACCTTCAGAACATAAAAGCTGCCAACAAACGATATAGCACATGCCTCCCAGTAGTAACTTGAAAGTGCAGTGTGAATCCGCTAGTTTAGAAGATATAAACAAAGCCTAGAGGCACGTGCCATATCTGGGACGTTATCGGCAATTAGAAAGTGGAGACTATAGACCTGATCCCTGAAAGACTTTACAGATGTGATAGCGATCCTGATGGAAAACGGAAGCTAAAACAGACGTTTGGCAAAGGTGAAATTCTTACCAATCTAAGTAACGGGGGCCTTGGAAGAGAAATCTTTCAATTTCCAATTGAAAATCTCATCGGACAGCACGTAAGTCCAGGATGGCAGCAAACACATTTCCTTTCATTTAGTGAAGACGAAGAAATTGCCCTTCGCTATTCGACAAGTGGCTCAGAACACGTTGAATATTATGACAATGATGAAGCTTGGGACTTTGCTTTGATGATTTTTGGGAAAAGTCAAATCAGAAATAAACCGATTAAAGAGATAGCGAAAGGAATTTACTTGTGCTACTACGCACCTCTTTTAATTTCGAACCAACCATTCGCCTGCATAATACTTATAGATGTAGTCAAGCACCTACAATATCAAGCTTCGCTGATCGAGAGAAATTTTGATACTGCAATTACAAATGCTAAACGAGACAAAGAATGGCTGATTTTACCAGCATCACCTTTCAGGGATAATCCAAATGAACTCACAAGCAAATTGGATGAAGGATGTTTCGTAGAGACTCGAAAACTTAAAACCTATTGAGAGGCTAATTCACTTTAGGATGAAGCCAGCATTATAATTATGGTAATGATTCCTATTGCAACAGTGACGATTACACCCCATTTAGTCCAATTAATACTTTGACTTTCTTCAGACTGTTTATCTGTTTGATTCTTATTTACAGACTGCTCCGATATGTTTGACTGTTGATTGACAATCATGTTACCATGATTAACAATTTTATCTATATCTGCGTCCTTGTTTGGTATCATACCCTTGTCCTTCATAAATTTTGCAAAGTCTCGAAACCTCTTAGTAAAATTCTCAAAATCCTCAAATTCAATATCAGGCATAACTTTAAAATCACCATCCTCTAAGTCAAAATCGCCATCCTTAATTTGAAGATCCCCAACATTTTCCTTCGCCTCATAATATTTCCGAAACTCAGCTCTCAATGTTTCAATATTCATTTTCACTACTCCTTCATGGACAAGCTGTTGTAAATATGGCTCAGCTTGATCCATTCGCTTCTGAATCAACTTTTCAAAGTGTTGTTCGTACTCCTTTTCAGAAGGTAATCCAAGCAAATCTTCTCCCCACCAACTTCCCTTACTCTCAATAGGGGTTTCTTCATTGTTTTCATTTGGAGCAAAAGTTTGAGTAATATCTAATGACCCAGTCTTTTCCTTTCTATCATCTGCCTGTAAATCTTTTGCCTCATTCAAAGGAAGACCCAATTCTTTTTCAATCCCTTTTTTTAGGTCATCCACATTTTGGCACATAGACAGTATTGATCTAATGATTTCAACTCTATCAACGGGGTTGAAAGAATCCAAAATATCTATGAAATAGTCTTTTCTTGACTTCATCACCCCTTCCGATTTCATTTTCTCGATGTATTGAGTATAAGTTGGGTGATAGTTATCAGTTTCTCTTACGACATCAATAAATCTCCTTCCGGAGAAATAGTTCGGATGTTTGTCATCCCCAGGATTTATAATCTCTAACAACCTGTTATATACTCTGACCCAATTTACGTTAGCCATTTTCTACTTCTACTATTGAACACTCTGTTTGACTATGTGCTTTTGGTAGCCACAAATAATTCTCTTACCTCAATGTCCAAAACTTTTGCGATCTCATAAAAAGTTTCTATGGGTGGTTGCATGTCGTTTGTGCACCAACGTGAAACCGTAGATTTATCCTTATCCAACTGCTCTGCTAACCATTTGGCAGACTGCTCTTTTTCAGCAAGAACGATCTTTATTCTATTGTACCGTTGTTTTGACATTCAGCAAACTAAATTTCGTTTCATGCAAAAATAATTGATTCAAAATCAACTTAATTTTGAAAAAGTTTACTACATTCGCTTATAAGTTTTCGCAAAACGAAATTTATATTTCTTTAATCGAAAACTATTGTTCGAATTATAAATAATGAAAAAAATTAAAATCCAGCCCAAGCATCGTAGAAGAACTTATGATGAAATATGGATTCCTGAAATTAAGATGGAAGGAAAATGGTTGGAAAAGTTGGGTTTTAAGAAAGGAGAGCATGTAAAAGTGGAATGGAAGCGAAATAAATTGATTCTCACTCCGATTGAAAATGAAGAAAAAGCCGATAACAAGAGCTATACGTAATGCGGGGTTCGGTGCTACAGGAAAGGCAGGTGGTTTCTAGCCGCCAAAGCTCTGCTTTGCCTTTCTTTCAGTAAATTTAAAGCCAAAGACATAGCTTTGGCTACCGTGTATGCAGTTCGATAGGTTATTGCCTTGAAATCCCGCACTACGCATAGCCAAACCGTTGTAGAGCATGAGCGGAACGAAAAAACTTGACTCCTTTGATCGCAGACGGGCAGGAATACTGGACTTGGCCGCTTGGATAGTTCTTCTGAACGGTCTAACTATTCTACTGTTCGCTGTAACTTCCAACGAAACCGTGATACTTATCGCTGGATACTTGAACGCATCAACTTATGTGTTTTTTGTTTCCAAGGACATATTTCTCGGACACTCAGTTTTCAAACTTAGTCACGGAATTCAAATTGTTGATTCAAGAACTGAACAACCAGTAACGGAACTGCGAACCGTGATTCGTAACTCAACTCTAATTTTACTTTTCCCTATCGAATTTCTGGTTGCAGTAGTTTCTCCCCAACGAAGAATTGGAGATTTGATCGCAGGAACTAAGCTTGTTTCAACAGACAATAAGCGGAACGCTATCGAACGCATACGAACATTCCAACTCGCTGAACTAACAAAATCGAAAATCATAGCATTTCTGGTTGCAGCTGGAATAGCAGTTTTATCATTTCAACTCCTGAAACTTCTGATAAAGCTCGTTTGAAGACACGCTCTACAACATTATGTATAAGGCATGTGCTTCCGTGCTTCTAGTAAATCACGGTGCGTACATCACCGTGAATCTGCCTCTGAGGAGAGTTTTGTGGTTTCTACCAATTGCAGCTCGCAGGATTTTTCATCTTTCTGGACGCAGTGCCTTTCTGATACTTTGGATGCACCGGCAGATTTCACTATTTTGCTACTTCGATCTAAGTGTGAGCACACGCCTCATACATGGGCGTTAGCATTCATACCGAAAATCTAGCCTTTACATACAAAACAAAATTTGACTCTCCTTTCCATTGGAAATTAATGATGAAATATTAACCGCTTATCATAACTGCAAATACAAGGTAAGTTTACTTTCGAAGAGGAAAAAAGCAACAAAAACAGGCCTTGACAAATTCTATTCAGATACGTTAATTATTTACAGAAAATCATTCAAGGAAAGTATTAGCAAAGAATTTCTTGATTTTAAAGGAACAGAAATAGATGGAAATAAAATCCTTAACAGCAATTTAGATTATTTTCTAAACGTAAAACTCAATGTTGGTAATAGAATAACATTCATTGACTCAATTGAAAGATTGACTCTTAAGAAGCCTAATCATTCAATAATAAAAATTACACCTCTAGTCATTTGTGCTTATGAAAAAGTAAGGAAAACGGACAAACTCCTATTAACCTATAAGTCAATGCTTCTTGAAGAAATCTTGAGTTTAAAAGTCAACACAGGTTTAATACTTTTTGGTGAAAGAGGAAAAGTTCTAAACATCAAAATCACTAATTCTTTAAAAAGTGAAATAGCAAATAACATCATTGAAATCAATAGAATATTTGAAAGAAAAACAGAACCTAATTTGGTATTAAATGAGCATTGTCAATCTTGCGAATTTAAGGACTACTGTTATAAGAAGGCTACTGAAAAAAATGATCTAAGTCTTCTTAAAACCTTAAAAGCAAAAGAGATAAGAGACCTAAATAGCAAAGGTATTTTTACTGTAAATCAATTTTCATACACTTTTAGACCCCGTAAACAATTAAAGAAAGTTAGAAGAAAAGTAAAACGACACCTCCCTGCTTTGAAGGCTCTTGCTATTAGAGAGAAAAAGGTTTTCATTTATGATAAACCTATAGTGCCACAAAGCCCAACAAAGATTTATTTAGATATTGAAGGGATTCCTGATCAAAATCTTATTTACTTAATTGGGTTGGTTATCGAAAAGAAAGGAGTATTGAAAAACATACAATTTGGTTGAACGAAGGGAAAGAATACAAACAAATATTAGTCGAATTCATTGAACTCATAAGATCACACAAGAAAATAACTATATATCATTATGGTAGTTATGAAACAAAATTTTTTAGGTTGCTAACAAATACATTCCCAGAAAGCGGAACAGTAAAGAGAATTGTTGGAAATAGTGTTAATGTACTGTCCCTTATTTATCCATCAATTTACTTTCCTACTTACAGTAACGGATTAAAAGATATTGCTAAATATTTAGGATTTAAATGGCTTGAAGGAGACTTAACAGGATTAGAAAGTATCTTATTAAGAAAAAAATGGGAGTTAACTGAAAAAAGTTCTTTGAAAACATCTCTAGTGAACTATAATATTGATGACTGTTTTGCTCTTAGAATAGTAACAAATTTTCTGATAGCTATTACCTCTAATGAAAGCAAAAGTGAATTCCCAAAAATTCAAATCACAGATGATTTTAGAGATGAAATTCGAGCACGATATGGAGGTCATAAGTTTGAAGTGCCGGACTTTATTTTAGATAACTTCGATTACATTAATAAGTGTTCCTATTTCGATTATCAACGTTCGAAAATATTTTTCAAAACCGATAGTAAAATCAAAAAAGCAAATAATCGGAACGATAAACGTAAAACGAAATTTCCAAAAACACACAATACAGAAGTAAATATTAGAAAACACTCAAAATGCCCAAGGTGCAAATCCGAAAATATAAGAATTGCAGCAAAAGTTGATTCTAAAATAGTCGTAGATATTAAATTCTTCAAAGGAGGTATTAAGAAATGGATAACTAAATACAATTCACAAAGACATCAGTGTCGAGATTGCCTAAAGAGCTACTTTCCTAATAGGTACAAAAACATTGGAGTTAAATATGGACATAACCTAATAAGTTGGGTTGTTTCCCAACATATTGTAAATGGCATTAGTTTTGGTAAAATTGAAAGAAATCTTGCAGATTATTTTCAAATTTCCGTAGGGAGTGTAGGAGGGGAAAGTCTCTACAGATTTAAAACTTTAGCAGCCAACTATTATAAAAGAGAGTATAATAGTCTACTTGCAAAGATTAAAACTTGGAAAAACATACATGTTGATGAAACTAGAGTTAGAGTTCAAGGACTTTCAGGTTACATATGGGTTTTTACGGATATGGCTAATGTGGTTTTCATATATACAGAAAAAAGAAAGACTGCCTTTATATCTTCTTTAATTAAAGGAACAAAGGGTGTTTTAGTTACCGACTTTTATAAGGGTTACGAAGCAATGGAATGTCCGCAGCAAAAGTGTTTAGTACATTTAATCAGGGATATTAACGACTACCTATTTAAATATCAACAAAATGAAGAATTAAAAATAATGGCTCAAAAATTTTCAAGTCTTTTGAAGTTAATAGTTGATACTAGTAAAAAGTATGGGTTAAAAAAGAGATATTTATTGAAGCATAAGAAGGATGTATTGAAATTTTATGATTTTTTAAGAAATACTACGTTTGAGTCAGATGTAGTAAAGAAAATTGAAAAAAGATTTATAAAATTCGAAAATCAATTGTTTACTTTTTTAGATTATGATGGAGTGCCATGGAATAACAATAATGCAGAACATGCCTTTAAGCATTTTGCAAGTTATAGAAGAAATACAAATGGTATTTTTACAGAAAATGGTCTTAAGAATTATCTTATTTTATTGAGCATTTATCAAACCTGTAGTTACAGAAATATTGACTTTTTAAAATTTCTTTTATCAAAGGAAAAACACATAGATATTTACGAGAAAAAGTATACTCGTAATGGTAATCTTAGGAAAGGTTGTAGGCCTCATAGTTCAATCTATTAGCCAAGTCAGCATCTCAAACTAACTTTTTCCTTCCAGTTGGATATTGCTTCTGCTTAAACTCAGAGATTTCATCTCGTAATTTCTTATTAGCGTTCTGAATCAATTCGTTTTGAACTTTCATAATGCTCAAAAGATCATTCATTGCATTCAAATTCTCTAATTGAGTAAAAACAATCCTTTCCAGATCTGCTTTTGTATACTTCATCATAATAAAAATGATTTTTAATTTCAGTTACTTTTAGTACATTATTGAATCTTAAAACAATTCGACAGTTATGTAATACGATTCAAATATAGCTTAAAAAGTTAAGCAATGAATACATTTTAATAAATTATTTTTACTTCAAATGCTATTTACATAGTCTAAAACGATTCAAATGACCAGTAAAAAGAATTACAATAGAATAAGAGTGGTTTTGGCTGAACAAGACAGAACAAACAAGTGGTTATCCGAAAAGGTTGGTAAAAATAGAACGACTGTTTCAAGATGGTGCACAAATGATATGCAACCATCTATTGAGACACTAGCAGAAGTTGCTGAAATTCTTGATGTTGACATTAGAGAATTGTTATTACCAACTAAAAAATAAAATCTCCCACAATTGTGCGAGATTTTGTGACCGCCAGTTTCTATCACAAGTGTGCGAGAATTAGAAATATCTAAATGAATGATTTAACAACATATAACGATTTTTTTAAAGAGGTTGTCAATACCATAAATTCGACTAAGTATGAAGCTTACCAAGCATTAAACAAATATCATATTGGTCAAAATTTTGAAATCGGCAAACTGATAGTTCAAAATCAAGAGAAGAACAATTGGGGTAAATCTATTGTAGACACATTATCAAAAGACATCAATAAAATTGTAGATGGGATTAAAGGGTATTCACCTCAAAATTTATGGAGAATGAGGCAGTTTTATCTTGACTACAAAGACAACACCAATCTTTTAGAATTAGCATTAACAATTCCTTGGGGGCAGAATTTACTCATAATGCATCAAATCAAGGATGTTAACGAAAAAGAATACTACCTAAATGCAACAAATAAATTAGGTTGGAGCAGAGCCGTTTTACTCAATCAAATAAAAGCAAATGCATATCAACATCATTTAGTTGACCCAAAACAAAGTAATTTTGAAAAAGCATTGCCCATTCATTTATCTGAACAGGCAAATGAAGCAATGAAAAGCGAGTACAATCTTGACTTTCTAGGAATTACCAAACCTATTTTAGAAAAAGAACTAGAAAACAGATTAGTTGAAAATATTCGTGATTTACTTCTCGAACTTGGTTATGGGTTTAGCTTTATTGGCAATCAATACCGACTAAAACTAAATCAAAAGGAATATTTCATTGACCTTTTGTTCTACCACAGGATACTAAAGTGTTTGGTGGCAATTGAATTGAAAACAGTAGAATTTGAACCTGAATTTGCAGGTAAAATGAACTTTTATCTTGAACTATTAGATGAACAAGAAAAACAGTCAGATGATAATCCCTCTATTGGAATTATTCTTTGTCCGATAAAAGATAATCTTGAAGTTGAATATACACTGAGAACAAATAATAAACCGATTGGAGTTTCCTCATATAAACTGACTCAAGAATTACCGAACAATCTGAAAGGAAAGGTTCCTACATCAGAAGAATTAAAACGAATGCTAACAATGGCTATAAATAATAGCGGGGATAGTGATAAATCAAAGAGCAATGATTAATCGAAAGTTTAGTTATAACCTGAAAGTTAATCGCTTTAAAGCCCGCTACTATTCATAGCCGAGCCGTTATGCCTAATTGGCTCCATGATACAATCATTCATAGTTTTAATATTCAATGCGTCAATTCTACTGTACTTGTTCAAATCGAACGGAGCAACTGGTGAACGTCTGAATCTTTCTGAACTTGAGGATAAATTCAGAACTTTCCATTTTAAATTACTCTTTGGATTCTTTCTGCTCTTACCTGCGAACATAGCAGTTCTCACGTATCTTTTGGATCAACTTTCCAACATCGGTTTCAACTCGGAACCATTACCAGAATTTGTCTTTAAACCCAACATCGGAACTTGGCTGGTAATATCGATGATGCTAACACTTGCAATATCGACTTCATTAGTTTTCTTGATCGTTCGAAAAACCAAGAAGGAGCAATCTTCTGAATATTGGACTTACTACAATTCGAAGTACGGATTCAACGCCTTTGGATTGTTAAAGTACCTGTCAATCGCTATTGTGATTGCGTCAACGTTTTTAATAATATCTCAACAAAATACATACACCAAATTCTACGAAGATTCGGTTACCATTAACAAATCACTCGAACTTCAGGAACGAGTTTATGACTACTCCGATATTGTTGGAATAACTCATTTTCTCAAGACGATCGCTCCGAATGGGAATATTGTCGATAAACCACATTACTGTATAGAATTCAGAGATGGATTTACTTGGCGAACTAATGACGACTTACGAACCCCGAACATCAGCGATCCGAAAATCTTCAACTGGCTTCTCGAACGAACCAAAATGAGCCTAAACGAGGTGGAAATAGACGAAAAATAGGCATAACAGGCGTTGATGTTGCGCAACCCCTC
>JAGDZQ010000044.1:602-1242 GCA_049115715.1 Cyclobacteriaceae bacterium | reverse complement strand
CATCCCAGATGGTACATTTTTAAGAATCTGGAAATAGGTAAATTTCACCAGTCTATTCCCTGGGAAGATCTGGAAGATTGTTTACCAGATCAAAATGAAGGAAATAGGGGAGCTCCCAGATGGCTTAGCAATAGAGGAATGTTCGGGCTGATGTTTTTGAAGCATTATTTGAATATCAGTGATAAAAAACTGATTGAACGCTTCAATACAGATTGGAGTCTTCAGTTCTTTTGTGGCAAAGTTCTTCGAGATAATGAGCTAATCAAAGACGTCAACCTTCCTTCCAGAGTTCGAGCCTACCTCGCTGAATATGCAGACCTTAATGAAGTGCAACAAGTTTTACTCTCTCATTGGAAGAGAGATATGAATAACACCCATGTCTTGTTTATGGATGCCACAGCTTACGAAAGCTACATCCGCTACCCCACAGATATTAGACTGCTCTGGGAATCCAACCAGTGGGTTTATGAGAAGCTGCTTTTCAAGCTTTGTAAACTAACAAGAAGAAAAAGACCGAGGAATAAGTTTATTGACCAGAAGCGTAAACAACTTGTTTATGATCGTCTACGCAAGAAGGGGCATAAGAAGGGAGTGGTTCGTAAAAGAAGCCTGCTTTATCTATTAGAAAAGGGATTAAGAC
>JAGDZQ010000044.1:0-545 GCA_049115715.1 Cyclobacteriaceae bacterium | reverse complement strand
CTTACTTAAGACCTATCGTGAGAGGTAAGGAAAACAAACCTGTAGAGTTTGGGATGAAGGCACATATGCTTCAATGTGATGGGATCACCTATTTTGACATCATGAGTTTCGATGCTTTCAATGAATGCAAGCGATTAAAGGTGAGCACATTGAAACACAAACATCATTTTGGAAAACTTCATCAACTAGCTGCTGACCGGATCTATCCTACCAACGAGAATAGAAGGTTCCTTACGAAGGAATCTATCTTCACCAACTTTGTAAAAAAGGGATCAGGGAAGTTTTCAAAGGCTGAAAAGCAGTTACAGGCCGAGCTCAATAAAGTCAGATCTACAACACTGGAAGGAAGCTTTGGTAATCACAAAAACCATTACGGACTTAAGAAAGTCAGGGCTCGGGGAGCGCAACATGAAAGAGTGTGGGTGTTTTTCGGAGTGATGGCAACAAATGCAGTTGCCATGATTCATAAGAAAGCTCCTCCACAATTACCTATAGCAGCCTAACTCAAAGAACAGAACCGAATTCAAGCAGAGGTAGGGACAGGT
>JAGDZQ010000043.1:0-38276 GCA_049115715.1 Cyclobacteriaceae bacterium | reverse complement strand
ACATATTAATCGGGTTCAGGTTCATAAATATTTATTATCGCTTTACTAGTTAGACATGTATAAAAAAATTTGTGTAGTTACGTCATCATATTATAGCTTTCCACTTATCCATCATTTAAAGCAACAGGGTTTGCTAGAACAGGTACTTCTTCATCCCAAAGGAGTATTGATGCAGGAGGCTATTCAAAATATGATCCAGCCATTGTCACTCGCCATTATCGGTGATACGACTCGTCCGAATGTCACAAACAGTTGTGATTTAGTCATTGTGATCGGTTATCCAGATAAAATCAGATGGACACACAATGCTAAAATTGTCAATGTCCATTTTGGGCCTCTTCCAGAAAACAGAGGGCCTGATCCTGTTTTCTGGACACTTAGAAACGGCAAAAACCTTGCTTATGTAGCAATCCATGAGTTGACAGATCAGTGGGATGCTGGTCTCGTCCTCAAGGAAAAGAGTGTAGACATAATGTCTGGTGAAAACTACGGTTTGCTTAGTAGTCGTCTATCGCATTTGAGTGTTTCATTACTTTCAGAGGTGATATCCGGAGGCTCAAAACCTCGTGAACAAGAACAGGACAGGGTTCAATATAATTCAAGGCCAGATACCGAAGATTGCATGATCAAATGGAGTGAGATGTCTGCTCTACAGGTCGAGAGTTTAGTAAGAGCCTGCAACCCTGTGCATGGGGGTGCAAAAGCATGCCTCAGAGGTACTATTGTCAGTTTTCATGAGGTGGAGCCTGCTGAAATAAACCTACCTAAAGATCAAAATTACGAGCCAGGTACAATCGTACACTCATCGGCAAAAGAAGGTCTATTTGTTATATGTAAGGATCTGAAATATCTAAAAATCAATGTCCTGTCGCTAAACGAAGGAATCTTTTCGGGAAATAAATTAGCTGCTTTGGGCACGCCAGCAGGTACTATGTTTACTTAAAGCTTAGTAGTAAGGGAAAGAATCATATTGTACTTTTGACTAAAGAAGTATGCCCACTATTGCTTCCGATATGTGATCAAAAAAAATGTAGCTGGTGTTCTGCCAGCTACATTTTTTATGTAAATATGTTGAATAGCGGATTATTTGAAACCCGAGGTAATTTGTCCCGCATCTAGATATAAAACGCCAGAACCATCAACTTCTTGCCAGTCGGTTCCTTCATTGTCTGTATGATATACTTTTAATGCTCCAGCGGAAATGGAAGGATGGCTACTTGTAACCCAAAGCCTGTCTCCAGCACCAACTGACAATTCTCTTGCTCCGCCATGATCGAAATTAAGTGTACGTTCTACCACTCCTTTTGGACTCACTTCTTTTATTGAACCTCCTCCATCAACGACATATGCGCCTCCATTTTGCCTACCAGTTACCCTTCTCGCATCGTTTATTCCTGCTACGGTTTTCCATTCTCCATTCTTGGGATTCTGGAACCTTACCACACTGCCTCTTTCTGAGTCTCGTGCAACCACCCAAACCAATCCATCCGGAGCAGCACTTACCTGCGATACTCCACTTACACCGTCTACCTGTGCCCACACAATAGGGTCTTTACTCTTCTCTGAAGGTAAATCAAATTGTCCTAACCGGCCATCATTAAACACTAAGTAACCTATACCATTTGGCCCTACATCTATCCGAACAGCTTGTAGGCTACCTGTCTCTAGAGGAACTGCATCTTTAGGTGGTTCGTAATCCTCCGGATAATCGTCGGCCTCATTAACTTCGATTTCAGCACTTTTCCATTGTGGAGGAAAAGTCAGATTAGAGTAATGTAGTTCTGTGTCAGAATTTTTTAAGGCGATAACAAAAACCTGCTCTTCTTTAGAAATTGAAAGATCTACAAAGCGAACCTCATCACTCGTATAAGGAGGGGACTGATACTCCGGATGAAGTAGAGCTACTGAGTTTTGAACCGTGATTGCCCAAGCAATTTTTTCAGTTGCCATAATGTGTGAATTTTAGAGAAATTAGTTTGTTTTATATTTAGATTGACCGGTAATTGTAAAAATCACTAATCTTAGTAATATTATCACTAATTTCCGTTTGATGCAAATAATCAATTAGTCAATTGATTGCATTTCGCGGTTTATCGATTTCTCAGACTCAATCTCCATAATATAAAATCAACATTGTCTTTCTATTTCCATTTTCAAAGCCTGATTAATGAATACCTCAAAACTACTTTTTGAACTCCCGCAACTTCATCAATATGCCGCAGCTTATTCATATGAAAATCATTTTTCCAAATCGGAAATCGATCAGCTCAATCAAGCTTGGGAAGCAAACAATCAGGAAACGGCAACCGTTACAGGTGGAAATGAAACCGTAAACTCAGGAATAAGACGCTCTTCAGTCGTAACCATAGCTCCAAATCAACAAGAACTCTCTTGGTTTTATAAAAAATTATCCGATCTGGTACTTAAATGCAATCAAGAGTGTTACGGATTTGATTTACATGGAATTTATGAACCGATTCAAATAATAGGTTACGAAACCGGTGATTTTTTCGAATGGCATGCTGATTATGGTAATGGCTATTCCTCGAATCGTAAATTGAGTGTCAGCGTTCAAATCTCCTCTCCTGATCAATACGAAGGTGGCGAGCTTCAATTTATGGTCAATAAGCAAGTCATCAGCGTTCCTAAAACAGAAGGAACGGTGGTAATATTCCCATCCTATATTATGCATAGAGTGAACAAAATAACGAAGGGTGAGAGGCGATCTGTTGTTTGTTGGATTTCAGGACCTCCATTTAAGTAATGGTGCAATTTGATTGAATTCAAAAAAAACGACTAGATGCAATGCTTCACTTATCTCCTATTCAAAATCATCTTGAAAACCAGTAATCTAAAATGAACAATAGAAAAGAAGTTCTCAGAACCGTAAAATCAGCAACAGATAACATCCTATTCTCCAATGATGATTTTGGTCTAATTAAATCAGGAATAGATCAACTCTATGATATTTTTAGTAGGCAGACAAATGTGTCAGCCGAAGACTTAACAAATGACAAATTTACTGTGGCTAACCACGGATCTGTAGTTAGCCAGGAAGTAGCTGCCCATTGCTTAAAAGACCTGATGCGGTCTACTCGATTTATTCGTGGTGTCTATAAGGCCATTAAGGATTATTCTACCTCCACAAAACCTGTCAAGGTTCTATATGCCGGCTGTGGCCCTTATGCTACCCTAATCACTCCTTTAACCTCACAATTTACAAGCAAGGAGGTCTCCGTCACCATGTTTGATATAGAGCAAGCTTCACTTGATACTGTACATGGCATGTACGCTGACTGGGGGCTTCTGGATTATGTTGATCGCTTTGTTCAAGGGGATGGTACAGATCCCAGCCTTCAACTTGAGGACACATATAACATTATCATTTCTGAAACCATGCAGGTAGCCTTAAGGAAAGAGTGTCAGGTACCTCTCACTCGAAACATGGTGCGATTTCTGACAGACAAAGGAACCTTCATCCCAGAAAACATCGTGATAGACGTCCTTTACGAAAGTACTTTGGAGCCAGGAGCCGAAAATGAAAAACATATCGCCTCCATCTATGAATTGAAATATGATGAGCTTCCTGCAATCAATCAGGTGAAGAAAATTCCCTTTCCTGACGAATCTCTTGAGTATTTTAAAATGAATACAACGATTCACATATACGGTAATGAAATACTCAAGCCTACAGAATCCGGATTGACCGTACCTATCATTCTGGACAGGGTAGCTGGAAAAAAACGTAAAGGCGCCATATTTACCTATACGGAAACGGCTGAAATTCCCGGGTTTGAGTTCGAATATATCGATGAATAAAATCACTATTATCTCTTCCAAACAATCAAGCCTAAATTCATGAAAATAGCTCATCGCCTTTCTTTTCATTTCGACCAAAACAAACTTCTAAAAGAGCTGAAACTTGCCAAGCAAGAATGGACGTTGCATTTCAATACACACTACTTTGGAGGGGAATGGAGTGGTATTGTACTGCGAGCGCACAATACCAGTATAGAAGGAATCGCTACTGGTCAAGGTGACGCTTCAAGCTATCAGGATACACCTACTCTCAAAAAGCTACATTATATACAAGAAATACTTGATTACTTCCAATGCCCTATTACGAGCGTTCGTTTGCTTAAGCTAACCCCTGGATCTGTGATAAAAGAACACACGGATCCTGATCTGGTATTTTGGGAGGGTCTGGTTCGGCTACATATTCCTATCATTACCAATGATCAAGTTAGGTTTATAGTCGATGGAGAAGACCTCATGATGCTGCCCGGGGAATGCTGGTTCGCTGAGTTTTGCCAACCCCATAGTGTAGAAAATAAGGGTGAGACAGATCGCATTCATCTGGTTATAGATTTGGAAACCAACGATTGGCTCAAAGCACTCTTCGAAAAGGAAGGCATAGTGTCAGCCAATGAATCTAAACCTGACCCCATAGATAGTTTCTCTCTTGAACAGAAGCTGGAGATGATTCGCAGCTTCAAACAAATGGGTACTCCAGATACTTTGGAAATGGCCAACGAAATGATCAGGAAATATGGGATTGAGAGTCCGCTTGAATGACCTCTTTTCCCACGCCACATGATTTATAACAGGTACTCAGAAGGCCTCTTCCCGTATCGTTCGAAATAGACTTTGGAGAAATATGAGGGCTTTTCGAATCCTACTGAGTAGGAGATTTCAGAAACGGAGCGAAAAGCTTTATTCTCCAAATAACTTTTGGCCTTTTGAAGCTTTACTTCACGTATGAGGTTAGCTGGTGTGATGCCTATGGACTTCTTCACGACACGTGTCAGTTGCCGATCACTCAAGGCAGCTTTGTGAGATAGGTTAAGTACCCCAAAGTTTTTATTGTCAAGATTTTGTTCAATCTCATCGATCAATTCCTTTATAATAGGATCCTCGATTTGATTGGGGGATTCGTCCTCCTTCGACAAATAGGAAATCCTTTCGTACTGATTCCTAAGGATATTTTTTACCCTGATCTCCAGTTCTGTGGGACTGAATGGTTTGGTCAGGTAATCGTCTAGCCCAAAGGAGAGTGCTTCGATTTTGGTTTCATGACTTGACTTGGCAGTAAGCATAACCACGGATTTATATTTCCATTTGTCATGAGCCTTTATATGTGACAGTAACTCCATTCCATCCATCACCGGCATCATGATATCTGATATTATGAGATCTGCATCAAAGGAAGACAACTCCTCAAGTGCTTCTTGCCCATTACTTGCCTTTTTGATCTCAAACTGCGTTCCAAGCACCTGCTCAATGTAATTGGATAGCTCTTCGTTATCCTCCACAATCAGGATTTTATTATTTGGGTGAGGGTAGTCCGAAAGCCTCGCTTGGTCAATTTCTAGGTTAGCTTCATCATCCGATCCTTGAGAATCAATCCCTTGTTCACTTAGTTTGGCTGGAATACTGAAAGTAAACTTGCTCCCTTTGCCCACTTCACTCTCAACTTTGATGTCTCCATCTAGCACACTAGCGATTTCTTTCACATAGGCCAGTCCTATACCAGAGCTATGCGGAAGCAATTTGCCATGGCGAGATTGATAAAATCGCTCAAATATTTTATCTAAGTCTTCTGTAGAAATCCCTTCACCCTGATCTGAAATTGACATATAAAGCATTCCATCCTTATATGTCAATACCAGTTTTACCATTGCTCCAGCACTTGAGTGCTTGACGGCATTAGAAACCAGATTATGGATCACTTTTTCTATCTGATCAGCTGGGATTTCGAGTCTAAGGTCGGAATCAAATTCAAACTCGACAGAGAACACAAGGTCATTGTCACCAGCCAAAATTTGGTATCCTTCTGAAAGTTCTTCGAAATATTCCTTTAGGTCTACTGAGACATATTCAACAGCAAGCTCGCCCATATCCATCTTGTTGAATTCAAGAATTTCGTCAATTAAATGCCTGAGTGTTTTGACGTTTCGATTGGCGACTTTTAGATTCTTTTCTACTTCTTCTCTTGCTTTAGCTTTTCCTAATAAAATAGATTCGATAGGCCCTTGAATCAGTGTTAATGGTGTGCGGAACTCATGCGAAATGTTAGAAAAAAATCGTGTTTTGACTTTGTCCAGTTCCTTGATTTTATCAGCTTGTTCTGTGATTTCTTTGGTTCTTTCGGAGATAATGCCCTCCAGTTTAATATTCTCACGTCTTAACCTGCGAGAGTTAATCTTCAAAAGCAAGTTGATAAATAGTACAAAACCTGCTGCATAAAATAAATACGCCCAGATACTCAGATACCAAGGAGGTGTTATTTGAAATTTGTAACTACCAATTTCACTTTCGTGCCCAAATGCATTTTTAGCTTGCACTAAAAAGCTGTAAGATCCAGATGGGATATTGGTGTAATCCTTCTCATACTTTTCGCTCCATTCAGACCAATCATCTTCAAAGCCCTCAAGTTTGATCCGGTATAGGTTCTTGGACACACCCTTGAAAAATGGCACAGCATAGGTAAACCTCAATGCATTGTCTTCGCTATCCAAGGTTGCCTCCTCGGTTTGATTCCATGACGCCAGGCTATCAGAATCGTAATGTACACCAGAGAAGACGGCAGAATCACCACTTTGTGTCAAGACTACCTTTCGAATCAAGGGAGGATATCGAAAAGAATGATCTTCATTCTTATCTGGATCTAGCACAATGAGTCCGCCTGTGGTGCCGTAAAGAATTTTGTCATCAGACGTTTTCTCTAGAAAATGAGTCGTACTCAAAGGGTCATGGATTGAAAACATTTCGTAATCAAGAGAAATGTTTCCAGAACTTCTATCAATATTCATTTTGCCACGCTGGCCTCCATAGGTGTGAAACCAGTATTCGTTTTGGTGGCGTTTGATCAATCGAATCAACCCTAGCTCATCAAAGGTGTCTTGGAATCTATTGTCTTTTTCAAATTTATCAGTAGAACTGTTATGGCGATACATCCCACCAGAAGTACCAATGAAGATGCTGTCATTGAGAACGAATGTAGAAATGAACCCATCGGGAATGGATTCTTCATTTTCAAAAACGCGTATGGATTCCAAGGCATCCAGATTTGAGTTTAACTTGAAGTTGACTTCAACGTTATCATAGGTATTGCCCCAAAAACTATCGGTCTCCTTTTCATGATGCATCAAGGTCAGAAGCCCTTTTGGAAACCTTTCATCTATGATTGAATTAGAATGCTCCCACTTTCCATTTCTCCATTTGAAAATCTCAAGTCTTCCACCTTCGTCACGAGTCGAAACCAATATATTCTTGCTCTCGACATATGCTCCTGAAGCATGATATGTATTGTTATGCTCCAAACGAGAAACAAATTCCCCGTCGATGATCTCTCCCTTTTTTCTGTTATGTAAAGAAAAAAGAGACTCTCCTGTATTGATTAGCTGTATCCCGGCAATCTCCGAGTTATCAATCTTCTCAAACTTGTGGGAGCTGCCATCTAATACATCATGCTGCTTGGACCAGTGTTTTCTAAAAACACCTGCATGACCAGTGGTGTATAAGTCCCCCTCATACTCTATAGCTCCATAGACTGAAGCTTCCACACCATGAGTTTCACCAATATGGCTAAGCTGGGAGGTGAGATTGATGTATATAATTCCATCATTGGATCCAACCCATAGGTTATGCTCATCGTCTTCATCCACAGCGTGAACCTGATTGTCAAACCTTGCATCTTTGTTAAACAAGAGAACAGGCTCAAATTGCTGATTGGCAATGACAAAACCTCCGGTCAGAAAACAGAGTGCATAATACCCGTTGGAAAGTCGCTTTGCTCCAAATAGGACATTGTTTCTATAATATGGATGATCAAAGACAGAAAGAGAATAAGCAGTATCGTTGGAAAAATAGTGTGCTCCAGATGGGGAGGATAGAACCATCGCCTCGGTTTCACTAATTGGAAGGAAATTGGATACTTGTTTGTCTTGCCAATAGCCTCCCGTCTTGGTTGGTAAAATGCTGTCTTGTTCGACTTTATGAAGTCCTTTTTGATCCACATGAACAATGACCTCTCCATCTACTATGGCACTTGGGTACATTCTGTTTTCAGAATAGGCCAGAGAAATCGACTCTTGCTCTTCATCATAGATATAGACACAGTCGTGACTTACGAAATAGACCTTGCCATCAAGAATATGAACATTTCGGACGACTATGACTTCACTTCCTTCTGGCAAGAGCGGTTTGAGGGAAACATATTCCACTGTTCCGCTTGACCCGCGTAATAAGTATCCAAAGTCACCAAATGACCCTGAATAGATTCTTCCTTGTTCGTTCTTAGCAAAAGCCTGAACCCAGGTCGGATTCACATGCTCCCATACCTCTCCATCAAACTCAATTATACCTCCGCTGGTAGCAAAATATAAGATCCCCCTATCATCCTGAATAGCTCCCCAGCTAGCTGGAGTGCTTTGATAATCAGTGGATTTGTAAATTTTAAATGGAGGAAGACCCTTGTCTGTGATGACCAAAGAGTCGCTTTCCTGAGGAAAAGATGATATTGAAATTATTAGAAAAATCCCCGATATAACTAGCCTCATTAAAGGAAAATGCGTCTGATCCAGGCTGCCAAAATAACGATACTAACTCAAAAGTCTAGCTTTTGGCAATTACTTTCAAACACTCGATCCATGTCGGGTCGTCATTGAGACTCTCTACTAAATCCCACTGCTCTCCACCAGCTTCTATAAAATCATGCTTATACTCCTGCCCCACTTCTATTGTAGTCTCAAGACAGTCTGAAACGAAAGCTGGTGAAAAGGCCAGTACTTTCTTTTTCCCTTGCTTCGGTAATTCTCTAAGTACAACATCCGTGTAGGGCTGTATCCAAGGGTCTTTGCCTAATCTGGATTGAAAGCAAACGGTGTATTGATCTTCTGACAGTCCTAGTTTTTCAGCAAGCAGACGTGTCGTCTGAAAGCACTGGGCACGATAGCAGAAACGATTCTTTTCGTGAAATGAAGAACAGCATGCTCCTAATTGACACTGTTTACCAACGGACCCCTTTCTTATCTGTCGCTCGGGTAAACCATGATAACTAAATACAAAATGGTCGTATTTCGTTTTGTCCATCCACGCTTTGCCTTTTTTGGCAATGACTTCCAGGAATAGCTCCTCTTCTAAAAACTGCGAAGTGAATTTGATATCTGGTATAATCTGCCACTGTTTGGCAATCTCCATCACCTTGTCAATGACCGATCCTGTTGAGGCTGAAGCGTACTGTGGGAAAAGGGGAATCACGTGAATTTGACTTACGTTTGCTTCAGTTAATTTCTTCAGCCCAGATTCAATACTTGGGCTCTGATACCTCATGGCAAACTCAACCACATATTCCTCTGCAAGATCTTCTTGTAGAAGCTTGGTAATGTCATCGGTATAATATTTCAATGGTGAGCCTCGCTCTGTAAAAAGCTTCCTATACTCAGCGGCAGATTTAGGTGCTCTGAATGTTGCAATAATTAGATTTACAAGTAACCAACGTGGTATTGTAGGAATGTCGATTACTCGCTTATCCATTAAAAATTCTCGAAGGTATTTCCTTACATCCCCAACACTGGTAGAGTCAGGGGTACCCAAATTAACTAGTAGAACTCCTTTCTTCTTCATTGTAAAATATTAGTCTCCCAAATAATAAATGCGTAGACTGTGAATCGAATAAATCTTGTCATTGAAATAAACAAAAATCTTCTAACGGGGTACTTCACAGCTCCCATAAGCATGCAAATTCCCGAAAAAGGGATGGGTGTCAATGCTGCTACGATCACCAAAAAACCTCCAAATCTGTTAAAGTGTTTTTCGTATTTTCCTAGATAGTTTTTCTTGAGCGTCTGATACAGCTGGGTATTGCTAAAATACATCCCAACGTAATATCCAATTACTCCAGCGAGATAGGAGATCACGGCTAGTGCCACCACATTTTGAACATATAAATCGAGCGCTTCATGACGAAGTGACCAAATCATAAATAGCTCAGGGGGAATGATTCCAAATATGACTTCTGAGCCAAGAAACACAGAAAATATTATTTCTGGTCTTTCATAGAAAGAACCTAGTACTTCTTCAAGAGTAAAGCCAAAGTGACTTTTGAGGTAGTAGTAGCCTCCTACTATGCCTGTCAGCCATAGGATACCTCTAAACAAGTTCTTTAGCAAGAAATTGGTTCTCCCTGATGTGTCGTTACTATCCGTTGACATCCTTGATTCCTCCATCTGAAAATACTATTGAAAACTTGCTTGAGCTCGAAATGTTATTAATTATTGAAAGGGGCAAAACTATCCTTTTTCTCTGGCTTAATTAGACTGCTTGGACTTCTCCTTGTGTTCTTTTTCTTTGGAGGTCTTTTTGTCAAAAAGGACTTCCCAGTAGGGTTCTTCTAGTTCTGTGAATTTACCATTGAATTGAGTGATCATGATTTTCACTGCGTAGTTAAGCCGATTGACTGCATCTCGGTAGTAATCGAGCCTGTTGCGTGGATGGCTGATAAAGAATTTGATCATGGGAAAGGTTCTTTTCCTCAAATCACTAAGGGCGGATCCTGCATCTGGCGCTTTTTCCTCTAGTCTCTTAATGGCTAGGCTACCTTCTTCACCTATTGCTTTCAAAAGGTGTGCATAAATCTGGTGCAGATCTGACTCTGATTGTTTGTATTGTGCTGTCTGCTCTTGACAATAGGATTCTAACACACGCAGGCTAGGCAAACTCATAGATGCGTCTGGATAAATATCTGGTTGCCAAAGTATTTCTCTGAAGGTGAATATCTCGGGAAGGAGCTCGGTGTTAAAGTCATTGTCATCTCGCAGAAGATGTAGGGTTTCTCTACTGATTTTTTCTATTACAGCATCTCCTGCATGAAGTGAAAAAGACCATCCGCTTTCTTCATTTTTAATTATGTCCGCAAAATTCCAAACCTCGCTCAGTGATACCCTCATAAATTCCCGATGATCATTCGACAAAATACAAATTAACTAAATAGGAGGAAAGTGACTAATCCTATTTGATCAACTTGGAGAATTGGAGCAGGGAGCTACTCAAATAATGAAACAGATACTCCTGGCAGGGTGCGTGCATCAAGGATGGAAACGGCATCCTTTGCTCAAAGTCCCGTAGGGCTTGGAGGAAAGATATAGTGGACAGCCTGCCCGGATGTCCTTATAATTGGTTTCGTTTAGTCTCTTTTCTTTAATTTCCCCGCATGGAAAAGCGATGGGTAAAAAAGGGGGTTCCTAGTCAGGATAACATAGATACAATTTCGTCTTCTCTCAACGTCAATTCCACTCTTGCGACCTTGCTAGCTCAAAGAGGAATCTGTTCTTTTGAAGATGCAAAGTCGTTTTTCAGGCCTTCGCTAGATCAGCTTCACGATCCTTTCCTGATGAAGGATATGGAGAAGGGGGTCAATAGATTGTGCGAAGCGATCTTCGGAAATGAAAAAATCCTGATCTACGGAGATTATGATGTGGATGGGACGACTTCTGTGAGTCTTGTGTTTGGATTTTTGAAGGGGTTTACGGAAAATATCGATTACTACATTCCGGATAGATATAATGAAGGGTACGGGATTTCCAGAATGGGGGTGGAATGGGCCGGTGAAAATGGGTTTAGCTTAATCATTAGTCTCGATTGTGGCATTAGAGCTGTTGAGAACACGGCTCTTGCAAATGAATTGGGAATCGACCTCATTATATGTGATCATCACTTGCCGGGAGATGTTCTTCCCGGTGCTTACGCCATACTTGACCCTAAGCAGGCAGATGACAACTATCCTTTCAAAGAGCTCTCAGGTTGTGGGGTAGGTTTCAAATTGCTTCAGGGATTTTGCATTCAAAACACGATCCCTATCGAGCGGCTTTATGGGCATCTTGACTTGGTTGCGGTGAGTATTGCATCGGACATAGTTCCGATAGTGGGGGAAAACAGAACGCTGGCTCATTATGGGTTAAAAAAACTTAACCAGTCTCCGTCCAAAGGGCTGGAGTCTCTGATAGAAATCAGTGGTATAAAGCCTCCGATTGGCATCTCAGATGTTGTGTTTTATCTGGGTCCAAGAATCAATGCGGCGGGAAGACTGACGCATGCTAAAGAGTCGGTAAAGCTTCTATTGGCTGAGTCAGAGAATGACTTGATGATCTTTTCGGATCACCTCAATGCAAAAAACAGTGAGCGCAAGAAATTTGATAGTTCTATTACTACTGAGGCTCTTGATATGATCGAGTCGGATGACGCAATCAGGCAGGGAAAGAGCACGGTTTTGTTCAAAGAAGACTGGCACAAGGGTGTGATTGGGATTGTGGCTTCTCGCTGCATAGAATCCTACTATCGTCCTACGATTATTCTCACAGAATCGAAAGGTATGGCAACAGGCTCAGCCCGCTCAGTAGTGGGTTTCGATGTGCATGAGGCGATCTCTGCCTGCGACGATTTGCTTGAGCAATACGGCGGTCATAAGTATGCTGCTGGACTCACACTCAAGCTGGACAATGTAGGGGCTTTCCGAAAGAGGTTTGAGGAGGTAGTGTCTGCGACCATCGACCCTGAGTTACTTATTCCTCAAATAGAGGTTGACTTGGAAATAGGCTTTGATTTTATTGATTTCAAATCGTTTGGCATCATCAATCAGATGGCTCCTTTTGGCCCTCAAAACTTACAGCCTGTTTTTTATTCGAAAGAAGTGAAATGTAAGGATGAACCTCGCATACTCAAGGACAAGCATTTAAAGTTGACTGTATATCAGGAAAGTTCAAGTCAGACGTTTGATGCCATAGGGTTTGGGCTGGGACACCATGGTGAAAAGATCAAAAACGCAGAATCTTTTCAAATTGCTTATCACATTGATGAAAACAACTTCAGGGGAAACAAAACCCTGCAATTAATGATTAAGGATATAAAATTTGATTGATAACTTGCAACATGAGAAATGCCTAAATCCTCTGGATTAAAAGTGCAATAAAAAATATGGAGCTCAGAGCAGAACAACTGATCAAAAAATATAAAAAGAGAACTGTCGTAAAGGGTATCTCTGTTTCGGTCAATCAGGGAGAAATCGTGGGACTTCTCGGCCCCAATGGTGCTGGTAAGACAACTTCTTTCTATATGATCGTGGGCTTAATCAAGCCAAACGAAGGGCATATCTACCTCGATGAGGACGACATCACGGATTTGCCTATGTATAAGAGGGCTCAAAGGGGTATTGGCTATCTGGCACAAGAGGCTTCAGTGTTTAGAAAACTGTCTGTTGAGGACAATATCATGGCGGTATTGGAGATGACGAAACTCTCCAAGGCAGCACAGAAGGAGAAAATGGAAGGCCTCTTAGAGGAATTTAGCCTGACGCATGTGAGAAAAAACCTAGGGATGGTATTGTCTGGTGGAGAAAGGAGGCGTACAGAAATCGCAAGGGCACTTGCGGTGGATCCTAGTTTTGTTTTGCTTGATGAGCCCTTTGCTGGTGTGGATCCTATAGCGGTGGAAGAGATTCAGACGATCGTGGCTAAACTGAAGGATAAAAATATCGGTATCTTAATCACTGATCATAATGTAAACGAAACGCTTTCCATTACGGACAGAGCCTACCTCATGTTTGAAGGGAACTTGCTCAAAGCCGGCACGGCAGAAGAATTGGCTGCTGATGAACAGGTGCGAAGGGTGTATCTTGGAAAGAATTTTGAATTGAAGCGTAAAATATAATTTTAAAGAAATTATAAGTTGGAAATCCTCAACTCCATATTGACCTGGGTGATGAAAAAGCGGATACATGATATCGAGCTTTTCATGAAATACCCCCATGACGTACAGCGAGAACTACTCGATGGGTTAGTAAGAAAGGGCGCCAATACTGAATACGGATTCAAGTATGGATTCTCGGGAATCATGAACGCCGACGACTTCAAAAGAAACGTCCCGGTTGTTACTTACGAGGATATTTTTCCTTACATCGAGCGATTGATGCATGGAGAACAAAATATCCTTTGGCCTTCGGAAATTCGCTGGTTTGCCAAATCATCGGGTACGACCAACGCGAGAAGTAAGTTCATACCTGTCTCCCCGGAGGCTCTCGAAGACTGTCACTACAAAGGAGGGAAAGACTTACTCTCGATCTACGTCAATAATTACCCGGAAACCAGGATGTTTACCGGGAAAAATCTCGTAATAGGTGGTAGCCAACAGGTCAATCAGTTTGACAGAAATGCAAAATCCTACTATGGTGATGTGTCGGCCGTGCTACTGAAAAACTTGCCTCTCTGGGCACAAATGGTTCGCACTCCGACCATGGAAATCGCCCTGATGGACGAGTGGGAAGAGAAAATAGAAAAAATGGCGCATCACACTGCCAATGAGGATGTGACGAGTATCTCTGGAGTGCCAACTTGGGCGATCGTGCTGATAGAAAAGATTATTGATTTAAAAGGAGCAAAAAACATACTAGAGGTCTGGCCTAATCTAGAGGCATTTATTCATGGGGCTGTGTCTTTTACTCCATATCGAGAACTTTTCAAAAAGATGATCCCTTCGAATCAGATGCACTACATGGAGACCTACAACGCCAGCGAGGGTTTCTTCGGGATACAGGAAAAAACAGATTCTGAGGATATGCTCTTGATGCTCGATTATGGCATTTACTATGAGTTTATCCCAATGGAAGACTGGGAAAGTGACGATCCGAAAACACTAAACCTCGACGAGGTAGAGCTGGGAAAAACATACGCCATGGTCATCTCCACCAATGCCGGATTATGGAGATATAAAATTGGTGACACAATTCGCTTTACTTCGCTGAATCCATTCCGAATACGGATTTCGGGAAGAACGAAACACTTCATCAATGCCTTCGGTGAAGAACTAATGATTGAAAACGTGGTGGAGGGAGTGGCTTATGCGTGCAAAAAGACGGATGCCGAAATCACCAACTTCACGGCTGCTCCACGCTACATCGACGCGGGTAAAAAGGGAGGTCACGAGTGGATCATCGAGTTCAAAAAACAGCCTGACGATATTGAGCGATTTGGCTCTATACTGGATGAAAAATTGCGCGAAATCAACTCCGATTATGATGCTAAACGTTATAAGGACATTGCGCTGGAAGCACCGCTCATTCACACGGTGGCAACCGGCACCTTTTACAACTGGATGAAAAAGCGAGGCAAACTTGGCGGTCAGCATAAAGTGCCTCGTCTGGCTAATCACCGAGATTACCTGGAGGATTTGATGGGGATGTTGGAGATGGCTTAGTTATTGCAATACTTGAGGCTCCTTCTTTATCCTCCCAAAAGGCTAAACAATTCACTATTGATGTAATAATTACTCTTTCCCTTTTTGACCTTAAACAGTATCTTCATCTCTGTCAATACTTCCAAATACTTTCTAGCTGTCAATCGCGAAACACCCAAATCATTTTCAATCAACTTGATCTTGGTGTACGGATGCCTAAATAAGTTATTAATCAAATCCTGACTGTACATCTTAGGTTGTTCATCACGAATCTTCTGTTTTTGCTTCTGCATTAGCTGCCTAATCCCTTTTATTACTCCCACAGTATGAATTGCCGTTTTTTCGACAGCATCAAGCATGTAAAGTATCCATTGTTCCCAAGTTGCATTTTCTCTTGTTGATTGCAACAATTCATAATATTGCTCCTTATTGTTAGTGATGTATTTACTTATGTACAGAATTGGCAAATTCAAAAGCTCTTCCTTAATCAAATACAGAATATTGATTATTCGACCTGTTCTTCCATTTCCATCATAAAAGGGGTGTATGCTTTCAAATTGATGATGGATAATCGCCATTTTGATAAGTGGGTCTGTATCATAAGTAATTTGGTCATTCATGAAATTTTCCAAATTCTTTATCAAATCTATGATCTCATCATGATGTTGGGGAGGAGTATAAATAACCTGATCTGTGGATTCATTCTTTAGAACTGTTCCTGGTACTTTTCTTACTCCAGCTCGGTTTTCTTCAATGATTTCCTGAATGTTGAGAATTAGATTGAGATGAATAAACCCATTCTTTCTTACCTGATCAAAACCTACCTTAAGCGCATCCGAATATCGATAAACCTCTTTTGCACTGTTAGTTGCAAAATTTCGATTCTCCGTAATGCTTCGGTAAACCTCATCATGAGTAGTGATGATGTTTTCTATTTCCGAGCTATCCTTTGCTTCTTGCAAGGATAAGGTGTCTATCAGGATTTGCTCGTTTGGAATCGTACTAGCTACACCTTTTAATTCTGCCAGTGCGGCTCTTGCTAGAGTCAGTTTTTTGAGTACTGAGATTGTCTCAATTTCAAAAAGAGGAATTTTGGGAGGTAAAAAGTCCATGATATAACATGTATAGAATACATAACAAATCTATACACATCCAATTAACATGTATAAAAACTCGCATACTTTATACATAAAGTGTGCGAGTTTTACTCAATTAGCGAAAAGTGCTGAGTTATTCGCTCTCTACATCATCCGTAAAACTCACATAGCCTCTCCACTTCTCCAGTACAGCAGCAAAGTCCTCTGGAAGCTCTGAATCAAACTGCATCTGCTCTTTTGTTACTGGATGAATGAAACCAAGCGTTTTTGCATGAAGTGCTTGTCTTGGCATTACTTTGAAGCAATTCTGTACGAATTGTTTGTACTTGGTGAAAACGGTTCCCTTCAACACCTGGTCTCCACCATAAGTAGCGTCATTAAAAAGCGTATGTCCTATATATTTCATATGCGCCCGAATCTGGTGCGTGCGCCCCGTCTCCAGGTTGCATTTCACAAGGCTTACATATCGCAGGTCTTCAAGCACTTCAAAATGTGTAATGGCATTCTTACCAAGATCTCCTTCGGGAAATGCCGTTGTTATTCTTCGATCTTTTAAGCTTCTGCCTACATTCACGTGGATCGTCCCCTTCTGCTCAGCAGGCATCCCCCAAGCCAGCGCGTAGTATGTACGCTCGATACTATGGTCGAAAAATTGCTTTGCTAACCCACTCATACCAGCTTCTGTCTTTGCTATTACAAGCAGTCCTGAGGTGTCTTTGTCAATTCTGTGTACCAATCCGGGCCTGCCTTCATTTCCTTGCATTTCAGGAAGGTTTTGAAAATGATAAGCAAGAGCATTGACCAGGGTGCCCGTCCAGTTCTGATATGCTGGATGAACGACCATACCGGCAGGCTTATTTACGATCAAAAGATGTTCATCTTCATACACAATATCAAGAGGAATATCTTCTGGTATAACTTCATCATCGCGAGGTGGCTCAGCTAAATAAACCGATACTTCATCACCGGGGTGAACTTTGTAGTTTGCCTTTGTCGGCTCACCATTCACTTTCACAAAACCCTCTTTGATTCCAGTCTGGATTTTACTTCTGGTAACATTGGGCAAACGATCCATTAAAAATTTATCGACCCGTAACAACGCTTGCTTGGGATCCGCCTTGATTACCTGATATTCGAATAGTTCTTCCTCCTGATTTTCCGATTCTGTTGAATCGACTTGATTTTGCATGGGCAAATTTATCGATTATTCCTGCTTAGTAAAATTGTCACGTTCACTGGGTATCTCTATCTCTCTCGAAATGTATTCATATGCAACCAAAATGTTGATAGCTCAGGGACGCCTGGCCAATTTGACCATTTCCGAAAATGGCCGCAAGTATTTTCATAACCTATTCTTCAAATCCAGTAATTTCGAACAATGGTTAAAGTTCCCACACCTATAGTCGAGTTGGTTTCGGAAGAAGCAAAATCTCAAGAAGTCAAACTCAAGATGAAAAGAGATGATCTGATTCACCCCACTATCATGGGAAACAAGTGGAGAAAACTTAAGTACAACCTCCAGGAAGCGAAGAAACTCAAATACAAAACGCTGCTCACATTCGGAGGTGCTTTTTCCAATCATATCGCGGCTACAGCAGCTGCGGCTAAAGCATTTGGATTTAAAAGCGTAGGAATCATACGAGGAGATGAATTGAATGAAAATAGCAACCCTACGCTGATAGAAGCTTCAAAAAACGGGATGACGTTTCGCTTTGTAAATCGTGAGTTGTTCAGAAATCTAAAAGTTGATTTTCATGCAATAAAAAAAGAGTACCCTGAAGCATACATCTTGCCAGAAGGAGGTACCAATGCTTTGGCTATTGAAGGTGCGTCTGAGGTTATTGGCGAAATAAACGAGCCCTATGACTACCTCATTTGCCCATTGGGTACAGGGGGTACAATGGCAGGTCTATTGAAGGATTTACCCATCGAAAAAAAATTAATTGGAATTTCATCGCTAAAAGGGTCTTTCATTCATAATGAATTTCGAACTTTGACCCAGAAATATGACATAGACAAAAGGAATTACGAAATTCTGGATAGCTATCATTTTGGGGGGTATGGCAAGGTTTCTGATGTTTTAATCGATTTTATTAATGATTTCAAAAGCAGACATGGAGTCGCACTTGATCCAATATATACTGGGAAGATGATGTTTGGCGTTATTGACTTGGTTCGTGAAGGATTTTTTGCACCAAATGCGAAAATCATGGTTCTACATACCGGAGGACTGCAAGGAATCGCAGGTTTTAATACCAAAAGGAGTAAAATGATTCTTTAATTAGTTATATTTCAGCAATTTTAAACAGGTGAAAAAGGTATTCTATTTTATTATTTGTGCCCTGGCGCTCGCTGAGGGATGCAACTTCAATGACCTTGATGTTAATAATCTTGAGGGTCCTACCATTACCAGCAACTCTGCCATTCCCATAGGACATGTCACCTATACGATGAGAGAACTGCTTGATGAAGTAAAGGATAACAATCTTGAACTATCGGAAGACAGCACGTCTTTTATTTCTTTTACTTACAGAGATACAGTAGCATTTACTTCAACAGGAACTGAGATTTTTGATATTGGAGGGGTTGAAGTACCGATTGATAGTTTTAGAGTAGATGCTTATGCTGCTGTTGGTATGGATGTTCAAACACCAATTGTATCTGAGACCTTTGAAATAAATTACAATCCAGCAAACAGTGAATTAGTCGATACTATTGAATATAGCCAGGGAGAATTATCCTTTGCTATTTTGACAAATAATCTGGATCCTGGTGTTACGATTGATTATACAGCAACAGTTCTTGATACGAGGAATAAAGCTACTAATCAGCCTATAGTTTTTACAGATGAGGCTCCTGAAGGTCAGTCTCTTGAAAATCACCAGACTGTTTTGGTTAGAAGGCAAGAAAACGGTGTAGATGTTTCAGGAACAAACGTATTCTCTTTCGCTTTTGAATACTCGCTAAATATTCCTGCTAATACTGAAATCACCATGACCTATGTTTATTTTCAATTGAGCTACTCGGATGATACCGATTTTAGTGTAATAAGAGGAAAGTTTGGTCAGGATACAGTTCAATTTCAAAGCGATGTTCTGAATACCAGTTTTTTCGAAGATTTTGGAGATGCCGGTTTCAGACTGGGGAATCCTCAAATAAATTTTGATTTCGAAACCAACCTTGGTCTGCCGATAGGTCTTCTTTTTGACGGAATATTTGCAGTAGAAGGCGTTAGTCCAAATACTGATACCACTTTTCTTACTGGAGATATTACCAGAACACCTCCCGTTCCCAATTTCCCAATTGTAGCAGGAGAAACAGCCGAGGATAACTCCATCTCTATCAATAATACGAATTCATCTATAGTTGCTTTTTTAGCCTCAACTCCTAATCAAATTGGTTTTGATCTATCTGCAGTCTCTAATCCATTTGATGAAACACGATCTAATTTCCTAGTGCCGAATAGCTTCATGAATGCTAATATAGAGGTGCTCTTACCTCTTGAAATTCAGCTTGATGATGTCACCAGAGATATAGACTTTAGCCTTGGAGGAGGTCTGGGGTTCAGCGATGCAGACTCACTGGCTTTGAGATTAGTTACAACAAACGAGATACCATTTTCTGTGCTTCTTGACCTTGAAGTTTATGATGAAAATGATTCGCTTACATTTGTAGCTGCAGAAAACCTTGCGATAGAAACTCCTTTCCTAAACCTTGACGGATCACTTAAGCAACCAAGAAAGCACATCCAAAATATTCCTGTAAATAAGGAAGGCATCATTGCATTGAATGAAGGGAAACGGTTGAACCTGCGGGTTACGTTGAACACCCCTGAAAGTCAAACCTCCAACGACATCTTTGTTAAAGTCTTAGCAGACTATGTTTTGGATATTCAAATATCGGTAGCAGGGACTTTAAATGTGGATTTGTAGGTGAAGAAAGTCATTATTGCCATATCAACCTTTTTGCTCTTAAGTGGTGGGATAGTCTCAGGTCAAACGAGCCTTTCATTTTACCACCTTGGAAATGCCACATTTCAAAACGGCAGCTATAATCCTGCCTTTGTTCCAGATGGCAAGGTATTTCTCGGCCTTCCGGGATTATCAGGAATTCATTTTCATTACAACAATCGTCTTAGCTATAAGGAACTGGTTTCTAAATTAGAGACAGGGCAGTCGAAAGTAGATCTCAGAAAAGGGTTAAAGAATTTGGGCATCAACAATTTGCTTTCCGTCCAAACCAATATCAGCTTACTTCACCTTGGATTTGTTACGGACAAAGGAATGTCTTTTTCATTGTTTGCCAATGAAAGAATAGAGGCTGATGTCCTGTTCAATAAGAAAGTTATGAATTTTCTTATTCGAGGCAATACCACAGCTATCGACCAAAAGATCCAAATCGGGAAGACACGTGTTTCAGCTACCCATTTTAGGGAAATTGGAATTGGAGCAACTTACCCCTCTCCAAATGCAAACATTGTTTTGGGTGCCCGAATCAAATATTTGCAAGGGTTTTTAAACTATAGCACACCTGAAAACCAATCTGCATACCTCACCACCGATGATGAAACCTTTGAGCTTACTGGTGATGTGAGTGATATGATGCTAAGGTCATCTGGAAGTAATATCCTAAAAGATGCAGGTAACAATGTAGATCACTTCATATTTAATCAAAACAGAGGGGTAGCGTTAGATTTAGGTTTTGATTGGCAAATGAATAGTTACAACAAAGTTTCTGTGTCAGTTACAGACTTAGGATACATCTCATGGAAAGAAGACATTGAAAATCGATTTGTTGCAGATACTAGCTTTTCATACTCTGGATTTGATCTAAGAAATGTGAATGATCTTCCGCAAACCATAAAAGACTCGCTGGTTGAGCGATTTGACATAGAAAAAAATCAAAAAGCTTACAGAACTCTGATAGGGCCAAAAGCTTTCGCAAGTTGGGCACTCAAGGCCAACGATTTTGGAGGAGGAGGAACTATCATTTCCAGCGTAGGTACTCGCTATGTGCAAAAACAAATGAAGTTTCTTCTAGGTGTTGGTTATCAGCAAAAATTCGGAAAAGCGTTTACCGGGTCAGTAAACATGACAAAACTACCACAACAATTCTTCAACGTAGGCGCTGCTCTGGCTGCTAAAGGCGGGCCAGCTCAGTTTTATCTGGCCGTGGATCAAATCTACAATTTTGATGTGACTCGATTTCAGTCATTTGACATGCGACTTGGGGTGAACTTTATTTTCGGAAGAGGGAGAAGCAAGGAGCAGTCCGCTCGTCATTCCTCGACTACCTACAACACCGAAAAAATCAAGAAAAGAGGTCCGGGATTCAACCAAAACCAAAGTTTCATGGGAGGTAGAGTAAAAGTCATTCGACAAGAGGGTATTTACAACATCATTCCCAAGCAAGGCAGAAGGAAGAAAGAAGAATACATGTCCACACCTCCTGAATGAGATTTTAGCTCAAGCATTTTATATTATATTTGACGAACGTCAGATATGAATCACCGCTTACTTACCTATCTTTTCCTTTTACTTAATCTCAGTTATCATGCTCTTTCTCAAGGGCACGGAACTCTTGTTGATCACGTCACTCACGTTACAGCGTCGACAGGGGAAATTACTAAGGAGGAAAGTTATCTATTTCAAATCAACGATAAGGATTCCCAATGGCTGGGAGAGGTAAGCGTCCCTCAGTACGGCTCAAAAGTTCACATCGTAGAGGCAAATATTCAAAGTCTTGATGGGACAATCGTACGAAAACTTAAGCGAAAAGAAATAATACAGAAAGCGGACGTATCGGATTTCGCCTTACATGAGGATGATTTGGTGAAAACATTTAGTCTCGTACATCATATTTTTCCCTATCGGATATTCTATAAGACACGCACCTCTTTCAAAGAGTATTTGTCCGTGACTCGCTGGACACCTATCAAGTTCTATGGAGTAGAGACCAAACATGCCAAACTCACTGTAGATTTAAAGGATGGGTTTGAGGTGCAGATGGATTACTCCGAAAACTTGACTTTCAAAACCGAAAGCATCTTAAATGACGCAAGGCATACATGGGAAATCTCCAACCTGAGTGCAATTGAGAAAAACTCCTATGCTCCCCCATTAGGTGAGGTTATTCCATGGGTAAGCGTTATTCCTTCTGAGTTTCACTATGGCGTCCAAGGATCTGCTCGAACATGGTCAGAATTGGGCAAATGGGAAAGTGATTTAATCGCTGGGCTGGACAACCTACCTCCTGAGGAGGTATTGAAGGTCAAAGAACTTACCAAAGGCCTTACAGATAAAAAGTTAATCATTGAAACCCTTTATAAATACCTTCAGGATAATCACAGATATATCTACGTAGGAATTGATATTGGTGGCCACAAACCCTACCCTGCATCTTATGTCACCAAAAACAGATATGGAGACTGCAAGGCACTTACCAATTATATGAAATCTGCCTTAAGTGAGGTGAATATTCCTTCTTACTACACTACCATATATGCAGGAGAGAATCCGGTTCGGGTCAATACGGGTTTGCCAAGTCAGCAGGCAAATCATGTAATCTTATGTGTCCCAATAGAAGAAGACACTGTCTGGCTTGAAAATACATCTAATTGGCATCCTGCTAACTACTTAGGCACTTTTACTCAAGACAGATATGCCTTGCTGGCAAATGGAGAAGAAAGTTCATTGGTTAAAACGCCTGCTCTTTCTGAAACTGATGTCTTAAATAAATATACTTATCACATAGATTTAGTTGACATAGAAGTACCAACGTGCAAGCTGGAAGCACAATTAGGAGGTGAAGCTTATGATGATCTCAATTATCTGGAAAGAAACAGCTCCAAGCAGAGACAGACTTCTTTCATAAAAAACCGATTAATCCCGTTTGAGTCTTTTTCAATCACTGATTGGGAACTATGTAGGCAAGCAGAAAAAAATGTTCACTCCGGATTTAAGGCCCATCTTGAACTGCAAAACTTCGTGAGAAAGCTAGCAAATACTTACGCCCTACCAATTCCTAAGGTTGGTTTCAAACTAGGCGAGAGGTCCGAGAAAAGAACACACCCCGTTCGGTTCAATTATCCCATACATCAGCAAGATTCAATTGTTTATCAATTAACAAATGAACATATAGGAGATTTAAAAACGCCTAACTCTTTTAATCTGGAATCAGAGTTTGGTGAGTATAAAATTAGTTTTCTAAAGACTGAAAATCTGGTTGTTGTAAAACGTCTTTTCCTTCTAAAAAAAGGAAACTATGCGCTCGAAAAATACCCTGAGCTATACAATTTCATAGACCAAATACATAAAAAGGAAAATAGTTTTTACATTCTAACAAACTCACAATAATGAAGCCTCTAGCAGTCATCATTCTAGTATGCCTCACTACTCTTACCTATGCTCAGAATGGCCTTTCTACTGAATACGGTAAGATTGGTTCTACAGATTTTACATATGTTCCAGAGGACGACCCTGAAGCACCAGCCGTTATTCTATTCGACAAAGGAAAAACCAAATTCGCTGATTTCGATGGATGGTACGAGTTGGATTTTACCAGAACAAAACGTATCAAAATTCTAAGCGAAGAGGGATTGAAAAACGCCACTTTTGAAATCTACCTTTACGAAGATGGTTATGAAAAAACTGAATTTGCCGAAGACATTGAGGGGTTTACTTACAATTTGATCGATGGAGTAAAAATTGAAAGAACACCTCTTGATCCAAAAGAGATTTACGAAGAAAAAGAAAACAAGTATTGGAAAAAGAAAGTCTTCACCATGCCTCAAGTAAAGGTTGGGTCAGTGATAGAAGTCACCTATAGAGTAACAAGCCCTTTTTTCTTCAACTTGCAAGACTGGGAATTTCAATCTTCGATTCCTACAGTACATAGCGAATACACCGTGTGGATGATCCCATTTTACGAATATGTGACACTGCTTCAGGGAACAAGGAAATTGGATAAGAAAGAATCCTATGTTAGCAAAGGAATTTCAAGGTACTGGAGTGATGTCGAATTTCAAGATATGATCAATACATGGGTCAAAAAAGACGTCCCCGCCTTCAAAGATGAATCTTATATCAGTAGCCGAAATGATTATATTATGAAAATCGACTTTCAGCTCTCCAAATATTACTCTCCATATGGAGGTGAGAAAGAAATAATGACGACATGGCCCCAATTGATCGAGGACTTGGAAGACAGTGATCGATTTGGAAAATTTATCAAGAAAAGCACGAAAGTAGGATCGAATATTCTAGAAAGCGAACTGGATATAACCGGGCTTGATCAAGCACAAAAAGCCCAGGCAATTATCGAATATGTGAAATCAACTTTCAAATGGGACGGATTCTATGGAAAGTATGCAATCGACAATCCCAAAACCTTATTAAAAAAGAAAAGCGGCAATATTGCGAGTATCAATCTATTCCTAATCGGTCTATTGCGAGCAGCTGATATAGATGCCAAGCCTGTGATTCTAAGTACCAGAAGCCATGGAAAGATCAATACGAATTACCCTTTTTTGAGCTATTTCAACTATGTGATTACAATGGTAGATACGGGTACAGGCTCCTATCTAACAGATGGGACCGAGCACTCACTTCCATATAATCGACTTCCAATTCGCTGCATGAATAATACCGGCCTTGCCATTGGCGGAGAGGAGCCGCTTTGGGTTGATCTTTATTCAGAAATAGAGTCTATAGACTCCAAAAGGCTCCAACTATCGTTTGATTTAGAAAATCAAGTAGTGAGTAGTTCGGTCACGAATGTTCTTACCGAGTTTGATGCTTATGCGCAAAAGAAGAAATTCAAGAACGATGGCAAGAGTATTCAAGAGAACCTCCTCAAATCAGGGTTTTCTAAGGTCGAAGGGTTGGACACTCGAAACTATGACAGCTCAATGAAGCCGTATATCATCGCCTATAAGGGAGCGAACGACATGGAAATTATCGACGGAAAGATTTTGGTTAAACCTCTATTAAACTTCCCCATTTCATCAAATCATTTTACTCAAAAAACAAGAACCTACCCTGTGGATTTTATCTATAAGAAGAAGGAGGAATTCTTCTCCACATTTGATCTGCCAAAAAACTATAGAGCTGTCTACATTCCTGAGAGTTATACTATCGACAATCAACTAGTAAGCATTAAATACTCGGTCTCTGTAAAAGGAAACAATGTGAGCACTCAAGCGGAGATCAACCTAAAAAAGGCGGTGTACACTTCTGGAGAATACAATCGCCTTAAAAGCTATTTTGGAAAAATCGTTAAGTACTTCAACGATGCTATCGTTTTGGAAAAAACAGACCTTTAGCGGAAGAGCGTCTCAAAAGCATCAGAGAGTTTGCTGAATGCTTGAATTTTTATAGCTTGCTTTTTCAGGTCTAATCCCCTGAGATTATGTTTTGAAACATAGATTTCTTCAAAACCAAGTTTAGCAGCCTCGCCTATTCTAGACTCTATTCGGTTAACAGCTCTTATCTCTCCTCCAAGTCCAACTTCTGCCGAAAAACAAGCTTTGTCTGGAATAGGGATATCGTCAAAAGACGAAAAAATAGAAGCACAAATCGAAAGGTCAAGCGCGGGATCATTGACTTTGACTCCACCTGCAATATTGAGAAACACATCCTGAGTGCTCAGCCTCACTCCCAACCGCTTTTCTAAAACGGCCAGGATCATATTCAATCGCTTCACATCAAACCCAGTAGTACTCCTCTGAGGAGTGCCATATGTGGCTGGACTTACTAAGGACTGAACTTCAATAAGCAAGGGGCGGTTTCCTTCCATAGTAGCCCCAATCCCAACTCCACTCAGAAAAGCCTCTCTTGGAGAAATCAGTACTTCGGAAGGGTTGATTACCTCTCTTAATCCAGTTTCTCGCATCTCAAAGATCCCCAACTCCGATGTGGAACCAAATCGATTCTTTGAGGTCCTTAAAATTCGGTAGGACATATGTCTGTCTCCTTCAAATTGAAGAACCGTGTCTACCATATGCTCTAGAACCTTAGGCCCTGCTATAGCACCATCTTTATTCACATGGCCAATAAGAAACACCGGAGTGTTGCTCTGCTTGGCATATTTCATCAATTTACCTGTACACTCCCTTACTTGAGAAACTGAGCCAACAGATGCTTCTATTTCTTCCATATGGAGCGTCTGAATCGAGTCTATCACGATCAGTTCAGGCTGTAAATGCACAGCCTGATTGAGAATCTCCGTAAGCGAGGTTTCGGCTAGCAGAAAGCAATTTTCGGACATGATGCCGATGCGTTCCGCTCTCATCCTTATCTGATGTGGGCTTTCTTCGCCAGAAACGTACAGCGTCTTTATTTTGGGCAACTTGATTGCCATTTGGAGCATAAGCGTCGACTTACCAATGCCCGGCTCTCCGCCGACAAGCACCAAAGAGCCTGCCACAATACCTCCTCCTAATGTTCTGTTTAATTCCTCTGACCCAGTACTCAGTCTGCTTTTCTGATCAAAACTTACCTCCTGAATCCTCTGCGGAGGCTGTTTGTTCGCATCGCCGTGCCATATTTCCCTTTCGCTTGATTTCGATTTCTGCACGATCTCCTCCACATAGGTATTCCATTCTCCACATGAGGCACATTTGCCTACCCACTTTGCAGCGTTCGCTCCACAGCTTTGGCAATAAAAAGATGTCTTGGTCTTGGCCAATGAATTCGCTTAAAGAGGTGTCAACAGATTTGAACGTAGCTTCCAAGCCAGGTAATGTTCTCAATATACGGCTTGATCGTATTCTGAATATTCGGATCATGGAAGTGCCCTTCAAACTCAACGAAAAACACATACTTGAAAGTTGTGCCTTGCTTAGCAGGACGGCTCTCTACTTTGCACAAATTAATTCCGGCGTTCTGAAACTGCTGCAGAAATCTCACCAAAGCCCCTGGCTCATCCGGTAGGTTGGCTATAATAGAAGTTTTATCTTCCCCACTTACCTGATTGACAAAGTTTTGACTGATAATCAAAAATCGTGTTTGGTTATCCGCTGAATCCTGAATATTGCTATACAGAATTGGAAGCTTGTACTGACGAGCCGCAATAGGCGCACAAATTGCAGCAGAGTTCTCTTCTTCCAGAGCTATTTTGCAAGCGCGGCTTGTTGAACTCACCGGAACTAGTTTCACATCATGACTAAAGTAATCATCGATGAATTTTTTACACTGCCTAAAAGCTATATCACGAGAATACACCGTTTTGATCTTTCCTAAATTTTCCTCTTGTGAGGCAAAAGAAAAATGAATGGGTAGTACGACTTCAGCCGCGATGGACAATTTGTGTTTGGCTAGAAAGTCGATCGTTTCTTGCACAGTCCCTTCCTGATTGTTTTCGATGGGGATAACCCCGAAGCGTGCTCTGGAAGTCTTTACAGCCTCAAAAACCGATGAGATTGAATCCAAAGGAATATAATCACTCATGGCACCATAGCGAGACTCTGCCGCCTGATGCGTGAAACTCCCCTCAGGCCCAAGATAGGCTACTCGCTCTGGCAACTCATAGTTGCGGCTCACAGCGAATATTTCAAAGAATATCGCCTCTATTGCAGCTCTGCTCAAAATTCCCTGACTGTTAGATTCCAATCTATCTACAATCGCCTTCTCACGTTCTGGTCTATATATTGCGGATTTATTATCCCGTTTCAATAAACCAACCTTTTGAACCACTTCCATTCTTTTGTTAAGTAGTTCGATGATTTTATCATCTAATTGGTCTATTTCTTGTCTTAGTTCGTCAAGCATTATTTTCAATAAAATCTAAAGATAAACTTAAAATTAGCCTATTGAAGTGACTGGCAAAAATCTGATTGCTAAAGTGCGGCCTAAGAACTAGTTTTGCGCATTCTTTAAACTACCTCCACAACAGCAAAGATTGTGGTAAAAACAGGCTACAAATGATCAGAGACGAAAAGGTTTTTCAGCTAATAGAACAAGAAAAAGAGAGGCAAATTGAAGGCATAGAACTTATTGCCTCCGAGAACTTCACTTCACTCCAAGTAATGGAAGCTCAAGGAAGTGTGCTAACAAACAAATACGCTGAAGGACTTCCTGGCAAGAGGTATTATGCAGGATGCCAGGTAGTTGATCAGGTTGAAACACTTGCCATAGAAAGAATAAAAGAACTATTTGGGGCAACTTGGGCCAATGTGCAACCACACTCGGGAGCTCAGGCAAACGCTGCTGTTTTTCTTGCATGTCTCAATCCCGGTGACACTATTTTAGGGTTTGATCTTGCTCATGGTGGTCATCTATCGCACGGTTCTCCGGTTAATATTTCTGGTAAATACTTTGACGCCAATTTCTATGGCGTAGAAAAAGAATCTGGATTGATCGATATGGATAAGGTTGAGGCCAAAGCCAAAGACATCAAACCAAAAATGATCATTTGTGGAGCTTCGGCTTACTCACGTGATTGGGATTATCAACGATTCCGCGAAATTGCCGACGAAGTTGGGGCAGTGCTGTTGGCCGATATCTCCCACCCTGCTGGTTTGATTGCTCGTGGTTTATTAAATGATCCTCTTGATTTTTGTCATATCGTTACCACAACGACTCATAAAACTTTGAGAGGACCAAGAGGTGGTCTCATCATGTTGAGAGAAGATATGGAAAACCCTTTTGGCGTTAAAACAGCAAAAGGCACAATTAGAAAAATGAGCTCTATCCTAGACTCAGGTGTTTTCCCCGGAACGCAAGGAGGGCCTCTTGAACATGTGATCGCTGCAAAAGCTGTAGCATTCGGTGAAGCGCTATCTGACGAATACATGGATTATGTACTTCAAGTGAAGAAAAACGCCCAGTCAATGGCTAAGGAGTTTGTCGCCAAAGGATATCATGCCATCTCAGAGGGAACTGACAATCATTTGATCTTAATCGATTTACAATCGAAAGGACTAACGGGGAAAGAGGCAGAAGAAGCACTTGTGAAAGCCGATATCACAGTGAATAAAAACATGGTGCCTTTCGATGAAAGATCTCCATTTATCACCTCAGGAATACGTGTAGGAACTCCTGCTGTGACAACTCGTGGGATGAAAGAAAACGAAATGGTAAAAATCGTAGAGTTAATCGATGAGGTGATTAGCAATCATACCAATGAAGCCAAGATCAGCGCTATTAAATCTGAAGTGAATAACTGGATGAAGGATTTCTTCCTTTATTGATAAGAAAATATGCCACTAGATCAGTATGAAGAGGAGAATGAAATGACCTTTCTTGACCACCTGGAAGAACTCAGGTGGCATATCATTCGTGCGCTTATCGCCATAGTCGTTTTTGCAGTCTCTGCCTTCATTGCAAAAGATCTTGTTTTTAAAATCATCATTTTAGGTCCCTCCAAAGTTGATTTTTGGACTTATAGAATGCTCTGCGAAGCTTCCGAAAAACTCACAGCTCTTTTCAATACTCCAGCCTTTTGCATTGATCAATTGCCTTTTATTATTCAAAGCAGGCAGTTGACAGGACAATTTACGATGCACATTACTGCCTCCTTTGTGATTGGTCTGGTATTGGCATTTCCATACGCATTCTGGGAAATCTGGAGGTTTATAAAGCCTGGACTTTACCCTAAAGAAAGAAAGGCTGCAAATGGAGCTAGTTTTTATGTGAGCTTCCTATTCATTACTGGAGTCTTGTTCGGGTACTTTATCGTGACACCATTGTCGATCAACTTCTTGTCAAACTACCAGCTAGACCCGTCTATTTTAAATGAGTTTGATATAGTCTCCTATGTCACCACCGTAGTGACACTCGTAGTTGCTTGCGGGATTTTATTTCAGCTTCCAGTTGTTATCTTTTTCCTGACAAAGGCCGGGATTATTTCTCCTGCCTTGATGATCAAGTATAGACGTCACTCGATTGTGGTCATATTGGTAGTGGGAGCGATGCTTACTCCTCCTGATCCATTTAGTCAGATTCTGATAGCGCTACCATTGCTTGGGCTTTATCAAGTAGGGATCATTATTTCGAAAAGAGTCATTAGAAAAGAATTGAAAAAATCACAAATCGCTAAAAGAGATGAGTAAGAAAATCGCAATAGGAGGTGATCATGCCGGTTACTACTACAAAGAAAAGATTAGTGAGTTCCTAAAATCCAAAGGTTTCGAAGTGAAGGACTTTGGACCATTTTCTACGGACTCTGCAGATTATCCAGACTTTGTGCACCCGGCATGCTCTGCAATAGAGAGCGAAGAATGTGATTTCGGCGTATTGATATGCGGCTCTGGCCAGGGTGTCACCATCACTGCCAATAAGCATCAGGGCATTAGAGCGGCTCTTTGCTGGGACAGAGACTTGGCCAAAGTCACTCGTGAGCACAACAACTCCAATGTGATTTGCTTTGCAGCTCGTTTTACGGCCTACGAACTTGCCGAAAGCATGGTAGAAACTTTTCTAAACACTCCTTTCGAAGGGGGCAGGCACGAAAGAAGGGTAGGTAAGATTAGCTGCTGAGAGAGCTAGTCTTTTTCGTATTTGCTAAACAAGTCAATCGTATAATCCAATAAGTCACTTCCTCCAGATTTTCCATGCCCGGGAACAACTTGTTTGATATTCTTAAATCGCCTTTTTATTGATCGCACAGTATTCGACCACTCTTCCAGATTTGCATCTCCTGTATATCCTTCACCGGCATCTAAGGTTTTGATTAAGCATCCGCCAAAAAGAACACCTTCAGACGGTATAAAGGCTACAATGTTATCCCTTGTATGTCCATCTCCTAAAAATTCGCTGTAGATCGTATCTCCTCCGGTGGTAGTTACAAGGCGCTGATCAAAACCAATTTCAGGAATTTTGTTTCCTGAATCCCTTGCAAGTTGGATCGTCAGTTCTCTGGCGAAAGACACAATATCATATTGACTAAAGGCATCCAACCCTCCTGTGCAGTCTTCATGAAAATGGGTTGCCACAACGCTTTTAATTTCACAATTATAGGTAGACTGCACCCAATCGATCAGTTCAATAGAAGCAGATTCAGTGACGGGAGTATCAAATACGATCGCCTCGCCTCCTTTGATGTAAATCAGCCCATTGCAGGATACCTTACCGTAGCTCTCAGTCTCCAAGAAGGATCTGTGAATAAAAGCATGCTCGGTCAGCTTAGATATTTCCAGACTCTCTGACTTGTACAAGTCCGTTTGGCTTGAGCAGCCCATAAGTCCAATCAAAAAAACAACTGCGAGTGGTTTGAAGGCTCTCATCTAGGGTCGTATTAATTTTTTATCATCCAATAATATCCATCCTCCCTCTTACTATATCGTTGCTCCAGTAGCGGAAAGCGGGCAAATATTCTAGGCACCTGATCCCACTCATCCACAATCACATCAGGGTCAGAGTTGAGCATAATATTGTAAAGCTCTGCGGCTTGATGAAAATAGTCCAATCCCATGAGTTTTTGCTGGCTTGAATATTCATCCAAAAAAGGAGATGCCATTTCATTTCCAATGAAAAACCTAAAATCACTGCCTAGGAGCATCACTTTCTGGTCTTGGAACTGAACTTGCGGTTCAGTAATAATAAAGCTTTCAAAATTCCCTCTTATGAACCACGGATAAATAAGCAAACTGAAAATCAACAAGTAAGGCATCAAAATCCTAAAAATTCTCTTTCTCAATGTGAGAAAATAATGGGTCAAAAAGAACCCTAAAGGAGGAACCATGAAAAGTAAGTCCGAAGGGCTAAGTTCAGGAGCAACGATTACGGAAACCACTCCTGCCAGTAAGAAAAGGAACATTACCCGCATCATGTTCTGCTGAAAATTGGTAAACCTTACCGTAATAAATACACTCAAAGCAATCACCAAAGTGCCTAGCAAAACGTAAGAAATCTGAAACAGCTCTTTATAGGAAATAAAAAAGGTTTTGCTTTTGACCAACCCCCCCAACACAAAACCGTCCCAAAAATCTCCGAGTGAATCATACCAAAAGTAGTACGCAGCGATGATCAGAAAGATCATGGCAAACCCGTAGATGAAAATGATCAACCTACGCACAACAGCACTACTAAAGACAATAAAAGACAGCAAAAAGGTCACGAAATATATGGCTGAAGGCAAGTAGAAGAAAGTTGCCAAACCGGTATAAATCCCTGCATAGAGAAACAATTCGTCTGTGGCCACATTATCGATTCTTCTAAAGATTTGATTCAAAGAAAGAATCACAAATGTCAAACTCATTAGCTGTGGAGATAGTATGAAAAAGTCCGCAGTGGAGGACATCAGAATCACATAAAGGAAGGCGGGTAAGTAGTTGTTTTCCTCGAAAGCCTTGTTGCGAAGCAAGATACTGTTTAGAATTCCGGCTTGGAGAATTATCAGCAGTGTCGAGAACACCACGTGTACCCATCTGGAAGCACCAAAAATAAAATCGAGCCATTTATAGACCATTGCTGAGAGTGGCCCTGTATAATCAAAGGTTTCGCTATACATCACAAACCCATTTCCCAGTCTCTCTCCTAATAGTAAGATCTTTAATTCCAAAGTGGAAACAGGCAGTCCAAACACAATCCATACCACCCTTATCACAACTAAAATAAGGAAGACGAAAATGAGTCTGTAGGGATCGTTTCTTCTGAAAAACTGGAGCAATTGGAATATTAGTTGAGTGAAAATCGAAATTAATCAATTACCCGCATTGAAAACCTATCAGGCTTAAGAACTACCTCGCAATACTTCCATATGTTCCTACCACTTTTGAATCCGTGGCACCAAAACGCTAATTCGTATTGTTCATTTTATAAGGGAGCGTTGCTAACTCAATTTGGTGAAGCTTGTTGTCAAATTTTTTAAAGGTGATTATTTACAGATATTTGCACAATGCAAAGTCAAAGACAACAGAAATACGCCCGTCAAATTCAAAAAGATCTGGGTGAAATTTTTCAAAAAGACCCAAAGCACTTCTTTGGTAATAGTTTGGTAACCCTTACCAGCGTGGAGGTTTCTCCCGACCTTAGCTTTACTAAGTTATTTATGAGTGTGTTTCCTATCAAGGATGCTGAGGAAGTCTTCTTTAGACTCAACGAGAATAAAAGCGAAGTACGAAAGCTTCTCGGCAACAAAATCGGTAAGCGTGTAAGAATCGTTCCCGAAATTGCCTTCTTTCATGATGACACTGAGGAAAAAGCATCACGCATAGATAAGCTGATAGATAACTTAAATATTCCTCCTGCTCCTGAAAAAGAAAACTAGTCTGTGAATTTATCCTACTTCATAGCGAGAAGGTATTTTCTGTCAAAGAAGAAAAAGAGTTTCATAAATATCATTTCGATTATTTCAATGATAGTGGTGGCAACAGGCACTATGGCATTAATAATCGTATTGTCAGTATTTAATGGATTGGAGGGGCTATTAAGAACCATTTCAGGAACTATAGATCCTAATATTGTCATTACAGCCTCCGTAGGAAAATCGTTTGAATACTCAGACGAGATTCAAGGCAAAATCGAGGCAGTCAAGGGAATAGAAATCATCACAGAAGTAGTAGAAGACAATGCGCTTCTCAAATACAATTCCTCTCAGCGGGTAGCACGACTCAAAGGAGTGAGCGACAACTTTATTGATCAGGGTAGGATCAACGACAACATTGTTTACGGTCAATTCAAGCTTAAAGAGAAAAACACTGATTTTGCAATCTTAGGAAGTGGCGTAAGACAAGATCTTGCTGTGAATCCTGCAAATGATTTCAATGCTATTGAAGTAAGCTACCCTGGGGATATTAGTCCGGGCATGACTAACCCCACTAAGTTACTAAGGGCACGAAAAATTCTTCCTGGTGGTGTTTTTGCTGTTGAAAACTACTTTGACAACAATTATGTGTTTGTCCCTCTCAGGTTTACAGAAGCTCTTTTCGGATACAAAGGCAGGCGAACTTCCCTGGAGATAAAAGTTGTAGAAGAAAGTCAAGCAGTAAGTGTAAAGGAAAGAATTCAACAATCGCTAGGTGATGATTTCATCGTTCAAACGACGGATGATCTCAATAGAGATCTCTACAAGACACTTAAAATCGAGAAATTCTTTCTATTTCTCACGTTCTCCATCATCATTGCAATCGCCTCAATCAATATCTATTTTTCTTTGAACATGTTGGTGCTTGACAAGCAAAAGGATGTCGCAATACTTTTAGCTCAGGGAGCGTCCAATCAACTTATAAGGAATATTTTTCTAATCGAAGGAGCAATCGTAGCATTTACTGGGGCCGCCACAGGACTGGTTTTGGGTCTTCTGGTGTCTTTTGCACAGCAATACTTTGGGTTTGTATCAATAGGGATGAGCACCACCATCATGCAGGCTTACCCGATAGAAGTAAGAACCATAGATGTACTGTCTACAGTTGTTTCCATCATCATCATTACACTACTCGCAACGGTTTGTCCTGCTCGAACTGCCGCTAAAAGGGCTTCTGTAGAGGCTCTTCAATGATATCAGAAATTCTTCCTTGTTATTTGAGTCAAAATATTTAGATTCGAAACTTGCCTTTTACGTAATCGAATGAAAGTATCACCCGACCAGCCGTTTCAGCTTATTTACTCTTTATATGAACATGAGTACCTGGGCTACCTATTTGAGTCATTTGTTGTGCAGCTTAACGACAATGGTAAATTGACTTATTCACACCAAAACATTTCCTCTCAAAACGCAAAAGAGTTTGACACTGGATTGGATGAGGACGACTATGAATTGATCAAAATTATGGATCAAATTCAGCAGACTGCTGTGGTAAATAAATTCCAAAAGAAGAAACTGAAACCACAGGAGTTTTTCCTCAAAACCTACGATAAGAATACTGGCGACAAAATGCTCAAGGGTGAGATAGAGTCTTATCTAGAAAGACGCAGAGCACTGATACTAGAGCGAATGACGGGAAAGATGCTCTTTGAAATGGGCAAAGACGGAGAGCCTACCTGGAAGCAAATTGATACTTCCGAAAATCAAGCTTCTATTCTGTTTCACTTCCGGAGAAACGAGGAAAACACACACTATTTTCCTACTATCAAACTCCGTGAGGAAAAGGTGCATTTCTACCAAAATGGCAGCTACTTACTTTGCAAAGAACCTGCTTACATGGTGGTAGAGAATAGGCTGATTTCGTTTGAAAATGGAGTGAGCGGAGGAAAGCTTAAGCCTTTTTTCAACAAGAAATTTATCTTAATTCCAAAAAACGTAGAGGCCGATTACTATCAAAAATTCGTTGCGCCTTTGATTGCGTCATTTGACGTTTATGCACAAGGATTTGAAATCAAAACTGAAAAATTAAAGCCTGCCCCAGTTCTCACCTTTTCGGAGTTGGCTACAGTTGCACCAACCACGACCCTATTTTCCAATGAGTCGGAAGAAGCAGATGGCAAGTCGGAAGCAGACAAGATTTTATTCGAACTTAGTTTCCAATACGGCACCTACTCTTATAAAGCGGATAAGATCAAAAACGTAAGTGTTTCGTTGGAAAAAAATGATGACGAGTATATTTTCCACCGAGTAAAACGGGATTCCGATCAGGAAAAAAACATCATTGACCACTTAACTAAAAGCGGACTACAGCTAAAAAGCTCAAGATCCACTTTGGAAAAAAATCATGCCATTTCATGGCTGAATAGTAACCTTAACAACCTTCGGGACTTTGGGATACAGGTAAAACAGCAAAGTGGAAAAACCAAAAAGTACTTCCTCGGAGAAACCCACATCGAAGTAGAAATATCGGAAAACATTGACTGGTTTGATATCAAGGCATTAATCCGGTTTGGAGAATTCGAAATCCCCTTCACTACCATACGAAACTATATCCTAAAAGATCAGCGGGAGTTTAAACTTCCAAGTGGAGAGTACGCCATAATTCCAGACAACTGGGTATCTGAATACAGTGATTTGTTTGCTTTCTCTTCTGAGAATGAAAATGAACTCAAGCTTAACAAAGTGCACTTGTCTCTTGTCAAAGAACTGCAGGAAGGGAACCACGCTAAAATAGCCATGACAAGAAAGCTTGAGAAACTACTCAACTTCTCTGAGATAGAAGATCAAGAAGCTCCGAAAAACTTTAAAGGAGACTTGAGACCCTATCAGAAAGCCGGTTTCGACTGGTTACAATTTCTAAATCAATACGGATTTGGCGGGTGCCTTGCCGATGATATGGGTCTTGGTAAAACGGTACAAACCCTGACATTGCTTCAAAAAGAAAAAGAGGTTAACCCCGGCACGGCAAGCTTGCTCATAATGCCAACTTCTTTGATTTACAACTGGGAGATGGAGGCAAAAAAATTCACTCCTGAACTCAAAGTGCTGAACTACACGGGAACCTCCAGAGACAAAAACCCTGACAAGTTTGCCAAATATGATGTCGTTCTTACGAGCTACGGAATCACCCGTATAGATGCGGAGTTACTAAGTAACTTCTATTTCAATTACATCATACTGGATGAGTCTCAGGCAATCAAAAATCCTGACTCCATCATAGCGAAAGCCATGCTTCTCCTTAAGTCAAGAAGAAAATTGATTTTGACTGGTACTCCGATCGAAAACAGCACCATGGATCTCTGGTCGCAAATGTCTTTTGTAAATCCAGGCTTGCTAGGTACACAGAAGTATTTCAAGAAAAAATATCTAATCCCAATTGAGAAAAAGAAGGATGTAGACCGCACAGCTAAGCTCAATGCGCTGATAAAACCGTTTATCCTGCGCCGTGAAAAATCTCAGGTGGCAAAGGATTTACCAGAAAAAATTGAAAACATTAAATACTGCGACCTCTCAGAGAAGCAACGTGAATACTACGACAAGGAAAAAAATGCTTACAGAAATAAGCTTCTTGACTTGATTGATACTGAGGGTATTCAAAAATCTCAAATGATGTTGCTGCAGGGACTTACCAAGCTCCGACAGATTGCAAATCATCCTCTGATGGTAGATGAGGACTATGAGGGTGACTCAGGGAAATTTGAAGATATCACCTACATGCTTTCAAACGCGCTTGGAAAGAATCATAAAATTCTAGTCTTCAGTCAGTTTGTGAAGCATCTCAAAATTGTAGAAAAACACCTCCAAAAAGAAGAAATCAAATATGCCTATCTGGATGGGTCTGTGAAAGACAGACAAGCTCAGGTAGAAAAATTTCAGGAGAATGAAAACATCAGAGTCTTTCTCATCTCGCTAAAAGCTGGGGGATTGGGGCTCAACCTTACAGAAGCAGATTATGTCTTCTTATTAGACCCCTGGTGGAATCCGGCCGCTGAAGCACAAGCAGTAGATAGGGCTCACAGAATAGGGCAAACCAATACTGTATTCACATACAAGTTTATCGGAAGAGATACGGTAGAAGAGAAAATTTTGAAACTTCAGCAATCCAAATTAAAACTTGCCAAAGAGCTAATCACAGTTGAAGAGAGCTTTATCAAAAGCCTGTCTAAAACAGACATCACCAACCTTTTTGATTAATCTTAATTTGTCAACACTACCATTTTTTCGGGAAGGTAGACTTGACAAAGTAGGATCAAGCAATATTTCTGTGGAGCATGTTGAAATAGTACAATTCATTTCGCAAAAAAAGAGATCTTTCAAATACTAGAAACCTATTACTTGTCTTACCCTTCTGCTAGGTTATTTAGAACAGCACGTCACTCCTAGCGCATGCAGGAGTCCCATTACGGATCAATCCGTATATCTGTGGAGAGACTTAAAATAATTCAATTACATGGTTTTATTGAAGGGTTGAGTTCTTGATATTGAGCCTATTTATCTAGTTACGCTTAAGTATTTTACCCCTCGATCTACACTCTGAAGGTCATTCCAGCATGGAATCTATCTTCTCACAGACGCCATACTGGCGTGACTTGGATAATGAAAACAAAGCTGGTTAATTATTCTGTTTCTTAAACCTATGCTTAGTACAATCCCTCCCCAACAATATTGCTTGATCCCCCATTACTATTCTAGGCCACTCTCGATCGCATC
>JAGDZQ010000042.1:0-83849 GCA_049115715.1 Cyclobacteriaceae bacterium | reverse complement strand
TTTTATTAGCAAACCAACATCCTCTAAATCAGTATGTTAGACGCGACCGAGAGTGGCCTATTTATAGCTAAGGATTGTAAGTGTCACTTTTTTCCTGAATACCCAACTCATTAACCTTTTTTTGAATATCCTTAACTGTTCTTAACAAATCTTGCATTACTGGATTCGTAGTTGCATTGTTTCTCATTTCTTCCTGCCTTAAACCCAATCTTGTATCCAAATAACCTATAAAGATCAAAATAAGTAGATATACTACAAATAGTACAGGGATCATCAGCCATTTATAGCGGGAAATGTATTCAGCAAGAACAGGGTTGTCAAAGGAATTAATCAAGACCATATTCAGCATAAAGAAATTAATATATCCTAGATACATTCTAGCCCTGTCAAAATAGATTTTGATAGCTATTAACTTTCTTTTGGTTTTTTTAGGTTGCTGCATTTTTTATGGGAATTTCAGTTAAAATGAGATGATAAATAATCTCCTAAGGTTAATTGAGCTTCGCTATAATATTCTCTCAAAATTTTATTTATCAGGTTTGGTAATCCCTATTTTATGAATTATTTCGTTTAAGCCAGCACTTTTAACAGTAATAGACTGCCTCTATTATGAATCAGGATATCAACAAAAATTGTTTACTAAAACTTATCGACTTTACACACCACTTTAATTTTTTTAAAGTTATCTATACAAAAAACAAGAACCATTATCCAAATCAAAGGTTCTATCATAAATCTATATCTGGATAACTCACCAAAAGTAACAAGACAACTAAGTCCAGTCACATAGAAGATATTCAGGGTGCAAAATGCAATCATCTTTTCTTTCAAATTGAAAGTTTTCCATTTGAATATATCAACGATATATCCAAATAAAATAACCCCAAAAATCATCAAAAAGAATAAGTAGAAACCCACCCTTTTTAAAGGCAAAGAATGGAGTATTGAGTTATGAAAATTCTCCCACTCTTCTATTTTCTTTCTAAGAGGTATATGAGGAGATCGAAGCTGATCATGCGGATGCCATCTTGTTGTTGGACCAAAAAATTGAATTACACCCAATATAACAGTTTTACAATACTCTAAGGGGAACAATTGCATGCAGGTCAGATTGTCTTTCATGCGAAGAGCGGACAATTTTATGAACCCTTTGTGATTGTAGTTTTTCCAGCCTTCTGTCCCTTTTCCTTTTTCGTCTAATACGGCTATGGTTGTTTTTTCATTCAGGTCAAGATGGTCATGATAGCTTTCAATACCACTATAAATTGGTAATAGGACTAAAGGAGATAGTTTCTCCTCAATCACCAATATCTCTTTTTCAGACGAATTGAGTCGATTTACAGTAGTAAAGGAAAGGTTAAATCCAGCCCATGAACTTGCTCCGAAAAAACCGAATATGATTAAATTTTTCATATACCAACTAAACAATACAGTAGTTGGGAAAACAAATGCTAAGATCACTTTCATTGGCACTTTTTTTTGAACAAGAATTATACCTAAAAAGACAAAAACGAGCCAAATGTAATGAAAAGTAGTCCGTACGAAACATAGCAAAACGCACCAGGAAAAGAATATAAGCCAACTCCTAAACGTATCCTTCTTCAATGCAATCAATAAACTGTGAGTCACGATCAACAGTAGAACCATAGATGGAAATGTATAGCTTAGAAAGTGCTCAAAATAAATATAAGATGGTGTTAGGGAAAAGAACATTACTATAATCAAGCTAATCCATGCTTTAATTCGGAATTGCATTAGGAGTTGATAAAATATTAGCAAGGCTGAAAGAGACATTAGGTAAAAAAAAACCTGATATAGAAAAATATGTAGTGACTCTGGAAACAGAAGAACAAAGCCTACTAACATATTGATCCAGGGAGTGAAGGCATGTGTATAGAGAATGGACTGCCAGAAATTGTTCTGTAACAACTCAATGTCATGGAAGTGCATAAAAGCATAGTCCACATGAATTCGAAAACCTGACAAAACCATAATTACCCTTGAACACAAGAAGAATGCAACGACTTGTAGCGTTTTAGATTTGGCTATTTTCTTCATTCCCGCCTTGCTTTTTGATTTGATAAATTGGTTTCCGATAACTTCTTTCGAATATTCTTCCAATGTATTCACCCAGAACCCCAAGAAAAATCAATTGGACGCCTCCCAAAAACAAGATACTAATTAAGATACTCGTCCAGCCCTGCACAGTTTCAGTAGTGAAAACATGCACATAAATGGCATATAAAAGATATAGAAAAGCCAAAACTGAAACTATAGTTCCAATGTATCTTGAAAGTCTCAATGGAAAAGTACTTTGTGTCGTAATACCATCAAGTGAAAGTTTGACCATTTTCTGGAAAGAAAATTTTGTTTTTCCCGAGTTTCTTCGGTTAGGTATATAGTTCAAGAATTGGGTTTTATAACCTAACCAAGGAATGTATCCTCTTAGAAAAACTGGTCGATCCAATTCTTTTAAATGATTGACAATTTCTTTGTCTATCAGTCTGAAATCTGAAGTGCCTTCAACTATGGGTACATCTGATAACATCGAAATCAAACGGTAAAACAATTTTGAACTCAAATGTTTAAATCCCCTAGAATTTTTCTGCCTGACCGCTTGCACTACCTTGTATCCAGCTTTCCACTTGGTTATCATATCTGGAATCAAGGAAGGAGGGTGCTGCATATCTGCATCCAACATTACTACACAACTTCCCTTTGCTAATCTTATACCCGCCATTAATGCATTTTGATGTCCAAAATTTCTAGTGAACGACACATATTTCAGGTGTGGATATTTCTTAATAAGATTTTCTAAAACTGACAATGTATTATCGTCACTGCCATCATCCACAATAATGATTTCATACCGAGATCCATTTATTTCATTCTCAATAGTTTCAACTAGCTTGAAAAGGTTTTCGGACTCATTGTAAGCAGGGCAGATAACAGAACATGTCCATTGGCTTTCTAAATGATGTTTTGAATTTGATTGCTTCACATTCTCAATTTATGATGAAAACCATATAATTCATTTCTTTCCTCAAGTATAGCTTTTCTAGAAGCAGTCCTCCTAAATATGTCTTAAGATTTCTCTTCAAACCCCCAGAGCTACAAAAACCTAAAAATTTCACCAGGAAAATAAGCGTTTGCAAAATCAAATAAGGTCTTAACGGTACACTATCAGTTAAGTCATAAGAGGAGATATTGAAATCTCTTATTGATGTTAGAGTCTTTATTAAATGTCCTTTTGAAAAATAGCTAAGAGAATTCCATAATTTAACATGCTCCATTAATAGTTTAGAACCAGATGTTTTGGAAAAATCATCTGCAATAATTAGTCTTCCATTAGGTGAAAGTGATTGACACAGATTTGTCAGCGTAAACTCTAAATCATTGCAATGCTTTAGTGATTCAATGGCAATTATATGATCATATTTTGAAGATATAGGCGAATCGAAACTGGTCTTTTGAAAAGAGATTTTTTTCTCAATTTTTTGGGTTATTGCCTGTTGGTTGGAGAAATCTATTTCATTTTCGGAGATAGATATACCAACCCCAAGAATCCCCTTTTCTTTGGCTAGCTTAATCAATGTGTATCCAGAACCACAACCCGCATCTAGGACTCTGTCACCAGCATTGAATTCCACTTTAGAAAAGAGCCAATCAACTAAATCCGCATGATGTACACCTAGATCTAATTTCTTATGAATGGGATAAGCAGTAGTTCTTTTCTTAGATTCGAAACTGAATAGGTTATTGTATATATCGGCAACTTCGTTCATATCTTTCTTAAAATGAAAATAAACTCGTATGCCAATTCAAGCTTTAAGGGAAACTTCCTGATTTTAGCCGTTTCTATTTTAGACCATGGAAAAATGGTTTTTAAAAACCTATAGTATGGCCAGTGATCCGGATATATTCCACCAATCTCAAATCCATTTTCTTCAAAAAGATCTTTCCATTCATTAATATTCAAAGCATCTTGATGCCCTTTCTTATTATAAATATTCAGAGGCTTCCACAAATATTTCCAAGTAAAATTCTCTGAGTTGCGAACCATGTAGCAAATTTTCGCACCTTTCTTAGCCACTCTATTTTGCTCTGATAGAACCTTAGTCCTATTGAGCATTCTTTCTAAAGAACCTATGCAAGTTATTGAGTCAAAAGTTTCATCATCATAAGGCAACTTTTCGGCATTTCCCTCGCGAACAAAAGAAGTTGGACAGAAAGTCTTACATCGATCAATAGCTTCAGTCGAAATATCAATCCCATAACCAATAGCACCTGTTTCTTCAAGAGCTTTTAACATCAAACCTGGACCACAAGCAACATCCAGATGCTTAGATTTGGGTTGTGGACTTAACAAAGTACAAAATATTTGATAAGCATCAATAGGCCTGAGATAACCAAACCCTCTCCTCTTGTAGGTATTATCAAACCATTTTTTAACTTCAATTTGTGAGTCTACCATATTAAATATCTTGGAGTTTTTAAAACATAGTCTCTATAAAAAGGTCCATGCAAATTCAAAAGAAACTTTTCCTCAATCTTTATTTTTAAATGAATATTTAATATATAGAGCACTAAGCCTAACCACAAGTACCATTGACCAAAACAAAGGACGAGCCCTAAAATAGTTAGATGCATACCGGTACTTATTGGGTTTCTACTTCTTTTAAATATTGAAGTTGTAACTAAGGTTGATTGAGTGTTTGCCCTAAGAATTAGAGTTCCTTTAAGAGAAAGAAGTCTTCCAACAATTGCTAATAAAACTCCTACCAAAGGTAAACTCCTCATTCCAGCTTCATCAGAAGCTAATAAGCCTTGAATTGCTAATGCTAATGGAGCTAAGTAAAAAATAAGATTAGCTAAGAATACAGCAATAAGTCCAAAAGATTTCAAAAGGCTATGCTCGTTTTTGACCTTTATCAAGGACTTTGTTGACGCTTCACTTGAAATAGGCCAAATGATGAAATCTAAGCTAAAACTTAAATAAATTGCTAAGATTGCTAGATTAAGAACCATTATTCAAAGCTTTCTAGATATATTTTGCTTGATTGTTCCCACGAAAATTTCTTCATAGGATTGGGAATCAATTTCGATTCTTTTTCTAACATCCCTGCTATAGCTTCCTTCATTTTACTTAGATCATATGGCTTAATAAGTGTACCAAAATCATCGTCTATTAGCTCTCTAGCTCCTCCAACATTAAATGTCACAACAGGTAAGCCGTTATAGATAGATTCGCAAAAAATCATACCAAAGCTTTCTGAAATCGATGTGTGAAGAAGAAACTTATAGGATGAGAAAGGAATTGAATGATGAAACCCCTTAATAGTTACAAAGGGAAATTCCGACAACTTATTCTTTAATTTTTCATCAACCACATTGCCATAAATATCGATTTTTATTCCCTTTCTTAACTCAAGTTTTTCGAATAGAGCAACAGCAATACCGTATTTCCTTTGGTCAATATTCCCCACCATCAAGATTGTTTTATCCTCATTAATCCCTTGATTTTTCAAGGACGAATGAGCTCTGTTAAACCCATTGTAGATCAATTTAGATTTTCTTGCATATCTGCTCACAAAACGACGTTTGAATTCAGAGACAGTAAAAACCATATTAGACTGTTTGAAAATGGCTTTGTACACATTGGTATAAAATAGAGACCTAATGCCATTTAGAACACTTTGCTTTCCAAGTTCGGGCCAGTTATCATGATAGGTAAAATAGAAATTTATTCTTGCAAGAATAAAAAGAAAGGAATTGTAGAAATCTCCATAAAAAATGGCATTATATGATTTAAGGTTATTTAAAATGCGCAAAGCATGGAACCAATTGTTATACTTAATAAATTCTATGGATCTAAATTGGTGATCTCCTAATTCTGTCCCAATTACAATTATTTTATTAAAATTATCTTCCAATCGAGAAAAAATTTCGCATGTAGCAGTGGAGCCTCCAGAAAAATTGGTTCCAAAATGAGTGGTTAATATTATAAGCTCTTTTTTCAACTATTCTCCGTAAGATGCAGATGCAAGAGGGTTTTCATGAAGTATTATTTTCAGCGAAAGCCTACTCTCAACTCTTTGTTTTATCTGATTATGAACATACTTTGCTACAAACTCTGTTGTAGTCAGTATTCCCTCAAATTCTGGAATCTCATCAAGATTCTTATAAGCCAGTTTAGATAATACTTCCTTAAGAATAGAGGCGGCTTCACCTATATCTAAAACAACATTTTTATCCGTCAATTCTTGACTGGAAAAAATTGCTTCTACTGCAAAAGTAGCACCGTGCATTCCTTGTGCTGGTCCAAAAAAGGGATCTCGTAATGAATGAGCGATCATAACATGATCTTTTACTGTAACTGAATACATCTTTTATCTTTTTAATATTTAACAACAATTCCCAAATCAGTGACTTCTCCATTTCTCATCCTGTCATAGAATGAAGGGGTTTTCAAAAAGGGTATTTCTGATTCAATTATGTATTGCGGATTTAAGCTTTCTAGAAGTTTAAACACCAATTCTTTACGTTTCTTAAAATCCCATATAGGCTGCTTTCGATAAGGGATTTGGCTAACCTGTGAACAAATAAGTTGCTTTCTTCCATAGTGAAAATCAGCACCTAACTTAATACTGATACTTTTATCACCAAACCAACTTAATTCAACTATTTTCCCTTCAGACCTTGTAACCTCAAAAGCTTTCTGAATTATCTCTTGATTTGCAGATGTATTAAAAACTATATCAAAAAAATCGTCGCAACCTTCCTCATAAACCTTAATCCCATGTCTAACCGCAGAGTCAATCCTTTTTTCGTTTTTATCCAAAACAAATACTTCTGTTCCAATTATATTTTTGGCGAGTAAAGCAGTTAAAGCTCCTATAGTACCATATCCAACAATCAATACTTTATCACCAACCTCTATTTGAGCATCCCAAATTGCGTTTACAGCAGTTTCCATATTACTTGCTAAGGTTCCTAATTTCGGATCCATCATCTCTGGCAACACAAATACATCCTCAGCTTGAGCAATCAATAGATTTTGATGAGGGTGCATAAGATGAACATTTTTGTTTTTCAAATGTTCTGGTCCTTCTAACACATGACCTACCGTTGAATATCCATAAGTAAAGTCTGAATGAAAATCCCCTTTCATGAAGGGAACGCGCATTTTACTTGATAGGATTGGTGATAGGCTCTCTGAGATAACAAGACACTCTGTACCCTGACTTACAAATGAATATAGCGACTCTATAACAAGGTTTCCAGGCTCTTTTAAAACAGAATCACTCTCAACTAACCATGATTTTTTTTTATTATGCCACAGTTCAATCACATTCATAATTCTCCTACAAACATTACATGATCACCGACAGATTGATATTTATAAGATTTGAATCTTATCGCTTCATCCATACTCTGTATACCTCCAAACTGAAATCCACTTTGGCCTGAACCAAGAATTAATGGAGACATATGAATCTGGACTTGTGATATACAACTCTGTTTTAAGAACTGAGAAGAAGTATAGGCTCCCCCCTCTAAGTATACACTTGATATTTCAAGACTATTGAGGATATTCAATATTTCTTTAACATCATAATTTTTATCTGATCCTTTTTTCAACCTATAGGTCTTAAAACCAAATGTAGAGTCAATATGGTTTTGACTAAAAAAAATGGTCTCGTTATCAGGCGCTTCAAAATCAGATAAGTTAAGATCATCACCTCCCACAATGATCTTTATCGGATCATCACCGCTAACATGTCGAACATTAAGTTTCGGATTATCTGAAAGAAGTGTTCCCGAACCAACAAGAACGGAATCGCACAAAGCTCTCATTCTGTGAGCATGAATAAGATTTTCATTATTCCCAATCCATTTAGAATCACCAGATGTGGAAGCAATTCTTCCATCTAAAGATTGTGCGAAATGCGAAATTGTGAAAGTCTGATTTAACTTACTAGAAAAAAAAGGAAGTAAAGCATAGGGTAAATAGAGTTCAAGAAATTGAATTCTAGCAGAGCTTAGATTGCTATTTTTTACAACATCAAAAGAGAAGGGAGTTTGACATTTGATGTGAATTTCACTCTTAACACTCTCTCTTCCACCTAAATCGATTAAAATATAAGGATCATCGATTGGCTCATTCAAGAAAAAACTTAACTGTTGATCTTTATCCCAAAGAACACTTATAAACTCTATATCAGGTTGCCCCTTTAATCTTTTATTGAGTTCTAGCAAAAAAGACCAAATACAATCAAAGCTTGGTTCACTCATTGAATCTGCGATAATAGGTGTCCCATCTCGTGTTTCTTTGTATGTAGGTAAGATTCATTAATTTCATTTGGGGTAATTTCAATCGGAATTCTACCCACTACCTCAATTAAAGTTTTATCGAAACTCTTTACCTTTTCAGGGTTATTGGTCAACAACCTTATTTTTTTTACATCGAGATCATTTAAGATATCTATTGCTTTCTTATAGTCTCTCTGATCCTCTTCAAACCCTAGTTTTAAATTAGCTTCCCTCGTGTTATAACCTTCATCCTGAAGATTATAAGCCAACAGTTTATTAACTAACCCAATACCTCTACCCTCCTGTCTCAGATAAATAATAATTCCTCCATTTTCTTGCATCCATTTCATTGAGTAGTTCAGCTGCTCTCCACAATCACATTTTGCTGAGCTGAATACATCCCCTGTCATACATTCGCTGTGAATTCGTACATCAACAATATCACTACTGAAAATTTTGCTCGTATAAAGCACCAAATCTGGAAAGTCCGGATTAGATGAGCCAGAGTACACTCTTAAATTGAAATCTCCGTATTTTGTCGGCAATACGGATTCTACTACCTTCACCATATTTTACTGTATGTTATAACTAAATTCTTACCTCCTTATTTGACAGTCAATTGCAAACATATTACCCGAACAATTCTAAAGTGTTCTACAATCAATCCTTAGACATGAAATAAGACTATCTACTGGGACTACCTGACAAAAGGCCTAAAAGGTTGCCTTGAAAATAAAAATATTTGCTCTCATAAAAATCATTATGTTCTACAACAATCCCATACTCACAAGTACAGCTTCCAGTATTCCATTAGGTAGTTCAAAACCAGCAAAGAAGATCCCTACTCCAAAGACTTTGTTTTTATCCTTAACCACTGTGAGTGCTACTGGTAGAAAACTCACTGACATGAGCGCATAGGAGATGGCAAAAAGTACTATCAGTGCTATCAAAAGGACTGACTGATTGACAAAATGGATAGCAAAAGTGATTGCAATCACGGCTACTATTGATATCAAAATGGACTTATAAACTGATTGCCTCTCTACTACTTTGCTAATCGGGAAGCCGAAAATTGCAACCATACCTAAAATACCTGCAACCAACACATCTCCTGTAAAACCAAATACGCTGAAGTTCTTTTCTTCAAACCACATAGGAAAAATATTGAAAAGTATTGTAGTGGAAATTCCTAGTGCTACTCCCAAAGCAAAGGCATAGGTGTAATCTGATTTGCCTTCTTCGTTTTTGACAGGTACGTCGAGCATATTCTTCGAGTTGCTCTTAAGAAGAAGCCCGCTGAAGAACACTGCTATACCTCCTACCGCAAAAGTAGGCACAGCGCCTAAGTAATTAATCAGTTTAATGATAACTGGCTCTATGGAATAGAGTAATCCATAAACGACCGTCAGCACAGCCATAGCCGTTGGCAGCTTTTTAGCTGGAACAAAAATGTCAATCGTTGAAATCGCGGGGCTGGTAAAAAGAGCCATAGAAAACAACCAGATGACAATAAGACCCGGGAGTATCCATCTGAAAATGGGGCCTGGATCTGTGAAAAGTGTGAAGGCGGTTGCCATGAATATCATGGCTGCAAAGCTCACTCCTGCTGAAATAATGGGTAGCCTCTGCCCTGCTTTGACTCGAAATTTATCTCCCAACTTCCCAGCAATCATGGGAGTGACAAAAAGTATGATGCCTTGAGTAATGAAGAGAAAAAGTGTTAGGTCTTTGAAGCTGTAGGTTTCAAGTAGAATGGGTTGGTAGTTGTAATAAGCTATCCAACCTATGATAACGGAGGCATAAAGCAGAGCCAAAGACAACATTTGTTTCCAGAGTACATTTTTCTTTTCTACATACTTAAGCTTAGAATTGGATACATGTCCTACGGTTGGGGCATTCATGTTTTAAGGTTTTAGTTTTATCATTCAATGGATAATCTACGAATTATTCACTGCATTTGGATTTCATAAGTAAGGGGAATTGCTTTTTTGTTTAAAAAAAGACAAAATCTTGCTTTAGAGTTCATTGAGTTGTTCGGTATTGATGGGTAATAGAGAAAGGATTACTTGTTCTATGGGAAAAGGGTGACCAAAAAAAATCTCATCAAAAAAAGGATCAAGCAATATTCCTGTGGGGAACCTATCAATCATTACATTTTAGCACTCTTTTTCTCAAGGCGAAATTCACAATTAAGAAACTTTTGGTAGTACTGGCTCAATATTACACCTTGAGATGTTTCACACCTTTTCCATTGATGAAAAGGTGTTGCCAAAAATCTAGCCCAGCATTCATTTCTTAACGCTTTTCTCCAACCCAAAACAGGAATAAAATAAACTCGCCGAACTAATTGAAGTGAACACCTAAAGTGTTTTCAAGGCTCAGACAGTATTTTATTCTTTGCTGTTTTAGGCTGGAGAAAATCTAAAATAAACAAAGGGAGAACAAAAACTTTCTTCGAATATTTCAATCCCTCCCCAAATTTGTTTGCTTGATCTCAAAAAAGGAGGTTCTGGTAATTTATCCATAGTCTTTACAATTGAACAGATTGTTGAAGGCTTTGTGATAGTAAGGTAAATCTTGCTAAATAGACCTGATAGCAGCGGCATCCTCCAGTTGCAAGCTGGAGAGATATAGCGGATTGCAGGAGCGCTAATGGCAATGGATGATACAGCATCTCTCCAAACTTTTAACAAAACGAGCTTAAGGGTTCCCTCCTATTCTGTGAAAACCTCAAGAATAAAAGCACTTGATCAAAAGCTCTTTTGGCCAAAAAACTTAGATTTGCGCTTCATTTTTAAGACTGATAAAGTTTAAGTAATCGATGAGCATTTCTACAAAATACGATCCTACCGCAATAGAGGACAAGTGGTATCAATACTGGATGGAAAACGGGTATTTCAAAGCCAAGGTTGACCGGAATAAGGAGCCGTATTCTATTGTGATACCTCCTCCTAACGTGACAGGGGTGCTTCATATGGGACATATGCTTAATAATACGATACAGGACATCTTAATAAGGAAGGCAAGAATGGAGGGCAAGGAGGCTTGCTGGGTGCCGGGAACGGATCATGCTTCGATTGCGACGGAAGCAAAGGTGGTAGGAATGCTTCGTGAAAAGGGTATCAAAAAAAGTGATCTCTCCAGAGATGAGTTCATGGAACATGCTTGGGAGTGGAAGGAAAAGTACGGGGGTATTATCCTTGAGCAATTGAAAAAGCTCGGAGCTTCATGTGACTGGGATCGTACGGCCTTTACCATGGATGAGGGGTATTATAAGGCTGTAATCAAGGTATTCATTGATCTATACAAGAAAGGGTATATATACCGAGGACTGAGAATGATCAACTGGGATACTGAGGCTCAGACGGCTCTTTCTAATGAGGAGGTTATTTACAAAGAGAATGGTGAGAAAGCGACACTTTACTCTGTAAAATATCAAATTAAGGATTCGGAAGAATTCATCACGATCGCAACGGTAAGGCCTGAAACGATTCTGGGTGATGCCGCGATTGCTGTTAATCCTAAGGATGAGCGTTACATGCACTTGGTTGGTAAAATGGCTCTGGTGCCGTTCATCAATCGTGAAATCCCAATTATTGCGGATGATTATGTGGAGTTGGACTTTGGGACGGGTTGTTTGAAGGTTACTCCGGCTCATGATGTCAATGATTATGAAATAGGTCAGAGACATAACCTGGAAGTGATCGACACGATCAACTTGGATGGTTCGATCAATGATAAATGTGGTGTTGAGAAATATGTAGGGTTAGATAGATTTAAGTTAAGGAAGATCATTGTAAAAGATCTTGATGAGGCTGGTCAGTTGGTCGGAACTGAGGACTTTACCACTCGGATTGGGCGATCGGAAAGAACAAACTCAGTAGTGGAGCCAAAGCTTTCGCTTCAGTGGTTCATTAAGATGAAAGAGATTTCCAGAACGGCACACAAGGCTGTAATGGAAGATGATGTTTTGCTTTTTCCTACTAAGTTTAAGAATACGTATAACCACTGGATGGAGAATGTACGTGATTGGTGCATATCACGTCAGCTTTGGTGGGGACAGAGAATTCCGGCATATTTCTACGGTAGTGGGGAAGATGATTATGTAGTCGCTGAGACGGCAGAAGAGGCTTTGATACTTGCGAAAGAGAAATCTGGCAATTCGTCTTTGACTGATGCCGATATGAAGCAAGATGAGGATGTACTGGATACGTGGGCTTCTTCCTGGTTATTCCCTCAGGCGGTATTCGATGGATTTAATGATGAGTGTTTCGATAAGGAAACTGGAAAAATCATTCCTGGGAAAAACGCCGATCTTGATTATTTCTACCCTACTAGCACGCTGGTTACGGCTCCAGAAATATTGTTTTTCTGGGTAGCGAGGATGATTATATCTGGCTATGAGTATAGTGGAGAGAAGCCATTCAAAAACGTGTACTTAACAGGGATCGTACGTGATAAGAAGAGAAGAAAGATGTCCAAATCACTTGGCAACTCTCCTGACCCACTAGACCTGATCAAGCAATATGGTGCGGATGGTGTGAGAACTGGCATGCTCTTCTCCTCTCCTGCTGGGAATGATCTCTTGTTTGACGAAAAACTGGTAGAACAGGGTAGGAATTTCTCAAATAAAATATGGAATGCTTTCCGACTAGTTAAGGGCTGGGAGGTAAAGGATATTCCTCAGCCTGAGGAAAATAAGCTTGCCATTGCATGGTTTGAAGCTAGACTGAATCAGTCTATCGCTGAGCTGGAGGATCACTTCAGCAAATTCCGTATGTCGGATGCATTGATGACAGTGTACAAGCTGGTGTGGAACGACTTCTGCAGCTGGTACTTGGAGTGGATCAAGCCGGAATATCAGCAACCTATAGATTCTGCTACTTTGGAGAGTACGGTTGCTTTATTTGAGCAGATCAGTAGAGTACTGCACCCATTTATGCCATTTATAACTGAGGAGCTGTGGCATGGATTGAGAGAAAGGGAGAATGATCCGTTGATTAAGGCTTTATGGCCTACGGCAGGGTCATTTGATGAGGGTGTGCTTAAGTCTGGAGAATTGCTATTTGAAATCACTTCTCAGGTAAGGAATCTAAGGAGTAGTAAGGGGCTGTCTCCAAGGGAATCACTGGAGGTTGTGATCAAGACGAATGATGAATCTGCGATTCTACCAATTGGTGATTCTATTCAAAAGCTTGCAAATGTTTCTGAAATCACTTTCTCTGGTGATAAGCCAGAGAACTGCGCAAGTTTTGTACTAGGTGCAGATGAGTTTTTTATTCCTCTTAATCTCGAAATAGATGTGGAGGCAGAAAAACAAAGACTGGAAGAGGAACTCAAGTACGCAAAAGGATTTCTTACTTCTGTAGAAAAGAAGCTGAGCAATGAAAAATTTGTGAGTGGTGCACCTGCTCAGGTAGTTGATAACGAGAAGAAGAAAAAGGCTGATGCAGAGGCTAAAATCAAAGCGATTGAGGAGAGTTTGGCTGCTCTCTGATGAAGGTCTACAACATTCCCGGATGGAAAAACTCCAATGAGGATCATTGGCAATCTGTCTGGGAATGTAATGAACCAGATGTCTTTGAAAGGATTACTCAATCGAATTGGGCAAATCCTAAAAGGGAAGAATGGGTTCGTAATATCGGTAAGATACTAAAAGGTCGAGAAGACGTTTTAGTCACCTCGCACAGCATCGGTTGCGCTGCTTTCATTCATGCAGTTTCAGATTATAAACTGAGCATTAATGGCGCCTTACTGGTCGCTCCTTCTGATCCCGAGCAACTGAACTACCCTGATGAGATAGAGGGCTTTACTCCTGTTCCGCTCATGAAACTTCCGTTTCCAAGCATAGTAGTTGCCAGCAGCAATGATCAGGCAGTCTCGATTGATCGGGCAGAATACTTTGCTGATTGCTGGGGAAGTGAGTTCATCAAGCTTCCGGATGCTGGTCATATTGATGATCAAAGCGGGTTTCGCGAGTGGAAGTTTGGGAGAGGGCTTTTGGAAAAATGGTGATACCAAGTCAGAAAATTTTGAGTCATTTTGAAGTTGAAGGAGATGCTGATATAGCTTACATCCGGTTTTATTATGACTTTGAAGATAAGACTTATGAGGGATTAGATATACTAGAGGATAGCAGCTTTATGTAACGCTAGCCTTCCTCTATACGCTCCTCCAATTTCTTTAATTGCTTCAAACTCCTATTAAAAAACTGATAGCGCATTGTTTGGGAAACACCTGTGATCAAATTTGATTTACTAATAATGGAGTTAAGCCAGTCTGCAGTCTCATTTGCAAAAGCCTGATGCTCAGTATGAATAGAGCCACACGTGAGCTGATCTAAATAGACTCTACTGATTCCCGCTAATCTTACCAGCACACTCACTTTCTCAATTTCTATTTCGCTATAGTACAATTGAAATTGTTCGCCATAAATAGAAGGATTTTCAAAATCATCCTGCTTCTTTCCTGTTGCGCACAATTTCTGAACAAATTCAATTAACGATTTTGTGTCTTTACAAACCTCCAAAGCGTCTTCTTTACCATTAAACATTCCAGAATCCCAATAAAATTGAATTTGATGCAGCGTTCCCATCACAGTTGAGTCGACCCATATCTCAGTCGAGGGAACTCCTAAGTAAGATTTAAATAACCTGTTTCCCAATTCAATAATTTCATCATCAATTTTCTCAGGTAAAAAGACCTCTTCCTGTAAATCATCGACATTCATAATAGATCTAAACCAATAAAAGGTTTTGAATCTTGTTAGCATCGGAAACTTGAAATAATGAAATATTGGCAAGCTTTGACCTGCATAGATAATGTGTTTATCGTCACACCGTGCTTCCCTTACACGATCCATCTCTTCGCATAATTCAGATAGATATTTGACGAAATTTTCTTTAGAACCAAGTAATGTTCGATATTGAAAAGGGACAATCTCAACATCGGGAGTACTATTGAATGCATCAAAGGAAATCTTATAATGATTGCACAGCACACCAACTTCATTGAATGTGAGCGATGTTTCCCCTCTTAATCTTCTATAAGCACTGTCATTGCTTATTGTGAGTAAATCAGCGAGCTCATTGACAAAACCAATATTTGAATTGCTGGCTTTCTGAATGTTTTCTAAGAATTGAATCTGTCGTTCTTGCTTCATGTTAATAAAGTGAGAGATCTTATTTGCAAATTTCGCAAATCAATTTACTATTAATTGCAGATATCATCACTAGACAGTTTCTAATTGCGAAAACCCGTTTTCTAATCTGCCTCACCCAATTGATACAGTCAATTATTGGCACTATTCCTTATAAGTTGAAAGTTGACCTCAATAATCCGTTTCGCGAAATAGCCTCGAGAATCAAACTTTGATCAATCAAAAAAAGAAAAACGATGAAAAATCTAATCCTAAAAATCATTCTCAAAGTTGTCTTCATTTTCGGTTTCCTTGCTTTCCTCAATGCGCAAGAAAAACCAACAATTGCGCTAATTAGTCTTGATACCCGAAATCTAGAAATTGATAATATCACGATGGCAAACATTGTAAGACTCGAACTAGAAAAAATTAACCGATATGAAGTTCTAGATAAGTATGATGTAGCAAACACCCTGGAAGTAAATCAAATTGATCCCATGAATTGCTTTGGCAAAAATGCCCTTGTAAATGCTGGAAATTTATTAAAAGCCGACAAAATGCTTACAGGAAGCGCAGAGCTATTTGGAGATAAAATAGTAATCATCCTAAGGCTCATAGATGTGAGAAGTAAAAGAGTAGAGAAAGCAAGCGTAATAGAGTATCTCGACGCTCAGGCAGAAATTCAAACAATGGCCATGATCTCCCTAAATGATCTATTAGAAATTGAAAACGACCCTCATCTGGTGGATTTATTGATCAATTATAGCTTACCCATTACCACGATGAAAACAACCGTCAACTTGAATGGGCCAAGAATGGGTGCTACCTATATCTCAGGGAAAAACGGCCGAAGACTTACATCTTCAAAATTAGATGGCGGGTACAATATGTTCCGCATAAGCTCAATGTTTGGTTATCAATTCGAGAAACAATACTTGAGTTCAGGTGATTTTCAAGCGTTAGTTGAAGTCATCCCGTCAATAAATGGATTGGAAAGCGGGCAAGTCATTCCATCTATCACATTCCTTAATGGATTTAGGTTCAATAAAAGTGGATTTGAATTTGGACTTGGGCCAGTGATAAGAGTCGTAAAAACGAGCGAAGGGTACTATCAGGGTGACAACTGGATTCCATTAGACGACATTATAGAACCGCCAATCAATGTCAAAGTCGAAGAACGGATTGACAGCAGAGGCATTATGCGACCATCAATCGGTTTGATTGTCGGTTTTGGGAAAACTTTCCAATCTGGCTATCTCAATATTCCAATCAATATATTTTTCTCTCCTAAAAAGGATGGCTCAATTGTAGGAGTCACACTTGGATTTAACACCGCCAGAAAGCCTGCTTTTTAAAATTCATAATTTATGAGAATACTGAACAAAAACATTCAGCATTTTTTTACTCTCGACTTAAATCCTAGCCGCAATCAGCAAATTCAAATCCTTGTATCCAAGATTAAATTTCTTTGCCAAGTGCACATTTGAAACGCTACCACGATAAGTATAGACACCTTTCATAAACCAGCGATTGCTGAAAATCATCTCATCCACTCCACCAGCTTCCGCAATTTGGAGAAGCATTGGAGTCAATATATTGGATACGGCCATTGAAGCCGTTCTGGATACTCTAGAACCAATATTGGGAACACAATAATGAATCACATCATACTTACGAAAAGTAGGTCGTTTATGATTAGTCATCTCGGACGTACCAATGCAACCTCCTTGATCTATGCTCACATCCACAATAACAGCTCCCGGCTTCATCGCAGCTACCATTTCATCCGAAACCACACACATGTTTCTGCCCTTATCGGGTCGCACAGCACCGATTACCACATCGGCATTTTTGAGTGCGCGCCCAAGTGTGGCATTGTCAATTGTCGAAGTATGAACCTGCTGCCCTAGCGCATGTTTGATTCTACGAAGCTTATATATGTGATTGTCAAAAATCTGAATATCAACACCAAGTCCAAGGCACGCCCTTGCTGCATATTCTGCAACTGTTCCCGCCCCTAAAATGAGTACCTGCGTTGGGGAAACTCCCGTAATACCTCCAAGAATCACACCTTGACCTCCACTGCTATTACTCAGCAGCTCGGCAGCAATCAGCATTACAGATGAACCCGCTATCTCGCTCATGGCTCTTACAAGTGGCAGCCCTCCCACTTTGTCCTCTATAAACTCGTAGGCCAGGCCAGTAATCTTCTTTTTATTGAGTGCGTGGATGTAGTCCGCAGATTGGTGACCCGTTTGAAAAGCAGAAACCACCGCGCTCCCCTCTTTCATCCATTCTATTTCAGAAAGTGTGGGCGGTTCAACCTTAAGTATTATCGTAGCTTGATAGACTTCCTTGGCAGAATACACAATCTTGGCACCAGCCTCGCTATATTCATTATCTGAGTAATTGGCAGAGATTCCCGCTCCAGCTTCCACCCAAACTTCATTCCCATTGTTTACAAGCACATCCACTGATTCCGGCTTGAGTGATACTCTGCTTTCTTGTAAAGAAATCTCCTTGGGTACACCAATGAAAAGAGAATTTTTTGATCTTCTGACTTTAGCTGGAGCCTCTTGAGTATAAAGGCTTTGCCCCTGTGCTAATTCTGCAAATCCTGATTTTATTTTGTCAGCCATACTTTTCAGTCGGGCACACTAATCGTCAATTCCCGTTTATTATCGCCTACTAAATTAATACTAATTTCAAGGTGTTCATCGGGAATCAACTCTTTTATCATTTCAGGCCATTCAATTAAGCATCGATCTTCAGAGTAGAGATATTCTTCAGTTCCTATATCAAGTGCCTCTCCTATGCTTTTAATTCGGAAAAAATCAAAGTGATAAACAGATTTACCTTCTCGGTCAAGGTATTGATTTACAATAGAAAAGGTCGGTGAGCTCGTCACATCCTCCACACCAAGCTGACTGCATATTTCTTTAATCAAAGTAGTCTTGCCCGCACCCATCTCTCCCACAAAGCAAACGATGGCATGCGTTTCAGACAAATCAATGATTTTTCTGGCCGGCTCAACCAAATCGGCCATTGACTCAATGTAATACTTTATCATTTGGGATCTAATACAATATAAGGGATGATCATTTCCTCCATACTCAACCCTCCGTGCTGGAAGGTGTCCTTATAATAATTGACGTAGTAGTTAAAGTTATTTGGGTATGCGAAAAAGTGATCTTCTCTGGCAAAAACAAACGAAGTGCTCACATTCACCTTTGGCAAGCCTATGCTCTCAGGATCTCTACTGATAAATACACCATCCTCTCTAAAGGAAAGATTCTTTCCCTGTTTATATCTCAAGTTGGTATTGGTATTCTTATCCCCTACGATTTTGAACGGTCTCTTTACTCTCACAGTACCATGATCGGTCGTAATCACCACTTTCACATCCTTTTGAGAAAGAAACTTAAGCAAATCATACAAAGACGAATGTCCAAACCATGATTTAGTCAAAGATCGGTAGCCGGACTCATCAGGTGCCAACTCTCGAATCATTGCCATGTCTGTCCTTGCATGGGATAGCATATCCACAAAATTAAATACGATGGCGTTAAGATCATTTTTAAGCAAGTTATTTGCTCCTTCAACCAATTGCTTCCCTTCTTGCGCCTTGATGATTTTATTATAAGAAAACTTGATGTCTAGTCTTTCTTTGTTAAGGTTCTTTTCCAGTAGCTCTTTCTCAAACTTATTCTTTCCTCCTTCTTCATCTTCGCTTGTCCACAGATCAGGAAACTTTCTGGCGATATCTTTAGGTAGCATTCCAGAAAAGAGTGCATTCCTGGCATACGCCGTAGTAGTCGGTAATATAGAATAGTAGTTATCCTTTTCAGCAACATTGAAAAGCTCAGAAATCTCCGGTTCCAAAATCTCCCATTGATCAAAGCGCAGATTGTCAATTACAATGAGGAAAACGGGCTTCTCTTCTTCTAATAAAGGAAAAACTTTCTTTCTCAAAAGCTGATGCGACATTATAGGACGATCTGCGTCCGGCTCGTTCAACCAACTTTCATAGTTTTCTTCCACAAAATCACAAAACTGCTGATTAGCCTCCGTTTGCTGATTAGTGAGTACTTCTCCCATGCTCTTATCTTCTGTACTATCGATTTCCAGTTCCCAATAAACTAATTTCCTATACAGGTCAGACCACCCATGATGGTCATCCAAATCCTGCACTTCATAGCTCAGTTTTTGAAACTCCTGCATATATCCCTGATTCGTCTTTTCAGAAATGATCCGCTTGTTATCCAAAATCTTTTTTACGGAAAGTAATATCTGGTTTGGGTTTATTGGCTTAATCAGGTAATCCGCGATTTTTGCGCCAATCGCTTCTTCCATGATTTGCTCCTCCTCACTCTTCGTGATCATTACCACAGGTAAGTTCGGATGCGTGGATTTGATATAATTCAAAGTTTCCAGACCAGTCATCCCGGGCATATTTTCATCAAGAAACACCATGTCGAAAATCTCATGATCTATCTTTTCTAGAGCATCAGCTCCACTATTTACCGGTACGATGGAGTAGCCTTTCTGTTCCAAAAAGAGAATATGCGGGCGCAGCAAGTCTATTTCATCGTCAGCCCAGAGTATTTTATAATTCATAGATAATTTCTTGATTGAATTTTAAGCAGATTTTAAAACCAAAGCTAGGACTACCAATTACTGTTTTGACCTATTTTTGAGAATTAATGCTAACCTAATTGATTATTTAAATAAATATGATGTTTGACTGATCATTACCAAATTGAGAGAATCAATCTAAATGAACTGTCAAGTAAATTTTGTTTCACAAAAATCAAACCCAATTCTCTTTTGAACAAAAAGAAAATATTAAATGATCCCGTTTACGGATTCATTACCATCTACAACGATCTCATCTTTGATATTATTGAGCATCCGTATTTTCAAAGGCTAAGGAGAATAAAACAACTTGGGTTGACCGACTTAGTCTACCCCGGCGCGCATCATACACGCTTTCACCATGCCATTGGTGCCATGCACCTTATGCAAAAGACGCTTGACAATCTAAGAGGGAAAGGTGTTATGATTTTTGAAGCTGAATATGAAGCTGCGCTGATTGCCATTCTCTTGCATGATATAGGTCACGGCCCATTTTCTCATACTTTAGAATTCAGTTTATTCAAGGATGTAAAACACGAACAAATTTCTCTTTGGCTCTTCGATAAGTTGAATGATGAATTTCAGGGAAAACTCACATTGGCGAAGCAAGTATTTACCGGAGTTTATCAAAGAAAATTTTTACATCAGCTAGTTTCTTCACAGCTCGACGTAGATCGACTCGATTATCTAAAACGGGATAGTTTCTTCACAGGAGTTCATGAAGGCACGATTGGTTCTGAGCGTATTATCAAAATGCTCAATGTACATGACGATCGTCTTGTTGTGGAGGAAAAGGGAATCTACAGTATAGAAAACTTCCTCAACGCAAGGAGGTTGATGTACTGGCAGGTTTACCTTCACAAGACCGCTGTGGCCGCTGAATCCATGCTTGTCTCTTTAATCAAAAGAGCCAAGATGCTTACACAAACAGCTCAACCAGTACCAAGCACTCCTGCACTGGCGATTTTTCTGGAACAGGAGATCTCAGCCAATGATTTTTTTGAAGATCAGGACTTGCTGGAAGTTTTTGTGCAGCTAGACGACACGGACATTTGGGGATCCATAAAGCAATGGGTATCTCACGAAGATTTAATATTGAGGTCTTTGAGTAACGATCTCCTGTCAAGACGACTTTTCAAAATCATCCTTTCCAATGAAGAAATAGATCAGGCATTGATTTCAGAAATTGAAGCAAAACTGGTCACTCAAGGTATTAAAGAAGCAGATTTACCTTTTCTTATTCAAAAAGGTGCAATCAGCAATTCAGCCTATGTAGTGAAAGATGAAAGTATCGACATCTTGATGAAAAATGGAGAAATAGTAGATGTAGCAAAGGCCTCAGACTTGCCAAATATTACAGTTATGAGTAGGATTGTGAAGAAGAATTATATCAGCTTCCCAAAAAACAGTTATTAAAGTAAAATGATAATACAGGCAGAAAAACTGGGGAAGCGTTTCAATCGAGATTGGATATTTAGAGGATTTGATCTTAGGGTCGAATCCGGCAAGAGATTAGCCATCACTGGCCCCAATGGATCAGGAAAATCTACTCTTCTCAAGATACTTGCCTCTTACGCGCTTCACACAGAAGGTACGATCCGATATCTTGATGGTGACCAAGAAATCGATCTTGAAGACATTCAATTGAAAATGAACTTTGTAGCACCCTACTTCAACCTGATAGAAGAGTTCACCCTAGCAGAGTTTCTTGATTTCCACAAGAAATTCAAAAACACCATCGGTGATTTGGATCAAATGCTCGCTGATGCCGACCTACGGAATGCCAGAGATAAATATATCAAAGACTTCTCCAGCGGAATGAAACAGAGAACTAAGTTGATCGTGGCGATGGGGTTTGAAGCTGATGTCATTTTCTTAGATGAGCCGACTTCTAATCTGGATCAGAGTGGGATCGACTGGTTCGAATCGCTGGTTTCATCAGCTCCAAAAACAACCTCGATTGTAATGGCTTCTAATCTCAGGCATGAAATTGCCCTATGTGAAGGAGAAGTTTCTATAAAAAAAATCAGTTGAATGTATAAGAAAAACCACCCTTCTTCGTTGCATTCGCAGCGTCATCTGGCAAATCTAAGTTCTTTTTTATTTGCTAGGTTTAGTTGAGAAAATCTGATATTTTTACGATGTTAGAATTTAAATGAGTTAGAAACAAAAAGTTAGAACAACAGAAAACATGAAAAAATTTACACAATTACTTACTGCCTTGGTATTTGGTTCATTGATGATTTTCATCTCTTGTGGAGGTGGAGGCGGAGATGATACGCCAGCTGAGCCGGATTCAAGAATTGAAATTGGTGAAAACTTTGTAAAAGTTGCATCAGGAGCTCCGGATGAGGTTACTTTCGATACCGATACTAGATCAGAGTGGAGTACATTGAATCTTACCTTGACTTTCAATTCAGAAACCTTTGCTGGAACCTATACAGTTACTGGCATTCCTGATAATGAAGGTTCCGATGCTGTATTTGGCGTAGAAGGTGCTACTGGAAACTGGTCATTTGATGACACCACAGGTAGCGCAATCACTCTAAATGGCATTCCAATGACTGCAACGGTAACAGCTTCTAAGGTTACACTTACATTCAACAATGAGCCTGGAAATAGAGTTGCTGCATTCGAAGGGGATTGGAAATTTGTTTGGAATCTTTAATCCAGAAAAATATATCTTACGAAAGGAATGACAATGTCATTCCTTTTTTTTTGTACTATTTTTAAGGTACATCTGCTTCGATGATATGAAATTCACTTCCTCTGAGAAGCAAACGAGTTAGAAACAAAAGCTAAATAAAAGAAAACATGAAAAAATTCACACAATTACTTACTGCATTGGTATTTGGTTCATTGATGATTTTCATTTCGTGCGGGCCAGACAAGAAGAAGGATCCAGTCGAACCAGATGCGAGAATTGAAATTGGCGAAAACTTTGTAAAAGTTGCATCGGGAGCTCCAGACGAGGTTACTTTCGATACTGACACCAGATCAGAGTGGAGTACATTGAATCTTACCTTAACTTTCGATTCAGATACTTTTGATGGAACTTATACCGTTACTGGTGTTCCAGATAACGAAGGTTCTGACGCTGTATTCGGCGCAGAAGGAACTTCCGGAAGTTGGTCATTCGATGGTACTTCGACTAGTGCAATTACGCTAAATGGTATTGCAATGACTGCAACGGTAACGGATTCTAAGGTGACACTTACATTCAACAACGAGCCGGGAAATCGAGTTGCAGCCTTCGAAGGAGATTGGAAATTCGTTTGGAATCTTTAATTGAGAAAAAATATATCCTATGAAAAGGAATGACCTATGTCATTCCTTTTTTTTTGCCCTATTTTTGTAGTCAGCTATGCATTATCAGGACAAATATTTCGATCAGGACAAGAACAGCATTCTTCGTGCGGCTCAGGGTTTCGTAGAGCCTCAGCTGCTTAACTTTTGGGTAGAGAGAGCAGTAGAAGGTTATAGAATCAACGAAAACCCAATGGGTTTGGTAGACGATTTCATTCTTGAACTAAACGGAGTGAAGACGTACGACACATCATTCCTCTCAGAGCTTTATACAACCCTTGCTGCCATCTACAGACTTAAGAAAGGCGATAATCAACTGGAGATTATATGGGACGGCAGAAGTCACTACGAAGTATATGCAGAGAACTGGACTTCTGAGTTTGAAATCTGGATGAACCACTTCTGCAATCAGCCTGAGGTATATCGCGCTATTATTAAAATCTGTGTACTGAAATATGACACAAATAGTAAGTTTCTCTTCTACGGTATTCGCCGAAATATCCTATCTCACTTCAAAGTAGAGATCACGAGAAACAAGATGCTTAAGAGTGCTTGATTTCAAAAGAATTGAAACCTTCAATATTTGATCCCTCAATCTTCACATCGTCAACTCTGGCAAACTGAGAACCAATCCTACACCACTCCAAAAACTTATTGACTTGATCATCAGATCCTTCTGCGTGAATCAAAACTGACCCGTCTGGCTCATTTCTTATCCAGCCATTTACATTAAGAATATCGGCTTTCGATTTAGTAGAAACCCTAAAAAATACTCCTTGAACTTTCCCTATACACTGAATACTTAGCGCAATCATTTGTCAAGAATCTAATGTGAAAGTCCACACTCCTTACAAAACTTCTTCTTGCCGTTCTTTCTCTTCTTAGGTGGTTTTTTGTGTCCGAAATATAGTGGGTCTGAATATTGAGGTTTCTGTGCAAGTTTCTCGTTTTTAAGATTTTTCTTAGAAACCTTTTTCATTCTTTTTCGAAACTGTGTGACTTCATCGTCCTTGTCACTTTTTTTCTTCTTGAATATTGAGAATTTTTCATCTTTCTCAGATCGATATGCCGGCTTGGGAGGAGTTGGAGCAACATCTCTCGTTGTTTGTGCATTGACAGCAAATGCTCCAAAGAAGAAAAGTACCAGAATAAAGCAATATTTCATATTCCTGAAATAGATGTTTTTAATCAAACGACCTCAAGCTCAATTATTATGATGCAAGCCATATTTTAATGCGAAGATATGGGCATTCGATAGATCAGTCAAAATTATCTCACTTAATAAGATGAAGGTATCAAGCAATCGACACAACAATGAAGAATTGGGCATGATGATTGAGATGACAAAGACCATGGAGATGATTTTCTGAAATCCTATATTCAAAAATTCACTGTCGAATATATTTAATTCACAATATTTGCGTTCAGCCTTTTAGCAATGAAAAATACTTTTTTCTTCCTTTTACTTTTTCTCTCACTTCACTCATTTGCTCAGCAGCCATCTGAGGGTCAGCTTTCTAAGCAAGTCGACTATGCCGTTGATTTGATGGGAAAGGGCGAATATAAGGCGGCTGATATCGAATTAAGGGAGGTCATCAGTCACATGGAGACGCTACCATCAAATATCGCTTACTACTTTGGGAGAAACAGTTTTCATCTTGAAAAATACAAACAAAGTATCAATTGGCTTAATAAATACATTCAGCTGAAGGGTACGAAAGGAAGATTTTATAGCGAAGCTGTAAAGTATCTGCAGCTTGCCGAAGAAGAGTATCTTGTCATAAGCAGAAAGGCACAAAAAGAGACAGCAGCGAAACTCTCTAGCGATGAATACGATTGTGGTGGACTTTCAAAAATGATTTGCCCGGTATGTCATGGCAATGGAGTCATCATAAAGAAAGGGCCATTTGATCTTGTTTATCAAACTTGCCCCTATTCAGGCGGAGAATCGTTTCTAACATGCGAAGATTATAACCTCTTTATGAGAGGTTTACTCACTCCAAAATCAAAATAGGGAAACTACTACCAGCCCAAAATGTATCCAAATATCAAAGGTGCGACTATGGTGGCATCTGATTCAATGATGAATTTTGGTGTATCAATATCCAGTTTACCCCATGTTATTTTTTCATTTGGCACAGCGCCACTGTAAGAGCCGTAACTTGTTGTAGAATCCGATATTTGACAGAAATAGCTCCAGAATGGAATACTCTCCATCTCCATATCTTGATATAGCATAGGAACTACGCATATGGGAAAATCACCTGCTATGCCACCCCCTATTTGAAAAAACCCAATTCCTTTATCCTCAGCATTTTTCACGTACCAGTCTGACAAATACATCATGTATTCAATCCCTGACTTCATCGTGGATGGATGGAGTTCTCCTTTCAGACAGTAAGAAGCGAAAATATTGCCCATGGTCGAATCTTCCCATCCAGGTACGATAATGGGTAAATTCTGCTCCTTCGCAGCAATCATCCAGCTGTTTTTTGGATCAATCTCAAAATGCTCATCAAGTGCTCCAGAATCCAATAGCTTATACATGAATTCATGTGGAAAATATCGCTCTCCTTTTTCTTCTGCATCTTTCCAAATTTTGAAAATATGTTCCTGAATTCTTCTGAACGCTTCCTCTTCCGGTATACAGGTATCTGTCACTCGATTGAGGCCTTTATCCAATAGTTCGCGCTCATCTTGCGGAGTGAGGTCTCGATAATGAGGTACTCTCTTGTAATGCGAATGTGCTACCAAATTCATGATATCCTCTTCCAGATTTGCGCCTGTACATGAGATAATCTGCACTTTATCCTGTCGAATCATTTCTGCAATAGAAATACCCAGCTCTGCTGTGCTCATGGCTCCAGCAAGAGAGATCAGCATTTTCTTTCCACTTTCCAGATGGCTTACATATCCTTTAGCTGCATCATGAAGCGCAGCAGCATTGAAGTGCAAAAAATGTTTTTCTATGAAGGAAGTAATTGGCTTCTGAGACATGCAATTTGAATTTGGTACAAATATGAATCAAATCCATTTTCCAGAGAAGCTATGGAATTCAATTTTAACCCGAATGATTAGGTAAATAGTAAATTAGATCATCCGTTACTGAAATGATCGATTCTTTTACAGATGAAATGGGTTAGTTGAATTCGTATCGGATTCCTGTTTGTAAACCAAATCCTGAAGGAGCAAAAACAAACTCAGAACTACTCTTAGTGACATTATCAATCGATCTTCTATAGTTTGGCTCAATGATAAGGTTAAAACGATTTACAAACTCATAACTCATTTGAAGGCCTGCCAATCCAGTGAAGCTCAATTCCTTATAAGGGGAGTTTGAACCCGGTCCGATGGTCACATCTGCAATCTTACGATCGGGATCTCTCAGTTTATTGCCCAAATAAAGGTTGGCCGCAAGACCAGCTTTCACCGCAAGACTAAATCTATTGTCCAGAATTTTATAACCAGCTTCGATTGGAATACTTGCAAACTGAAATTCATTCTGCAAATCAACGTCCTGATAGTTGTATTCTACAACTTCGTCTGCTTGTATCACACTTCTCACCTGCGAAACATTTTTGATCTGAGATGTAACTGCAATGGGGTCAAGCAACTTGGTAGACGCAACCACAACGTTGGTTGTATTGGTGGCTTGAGCTTTCATATATTGAAGCCCACTTTGTACCGACCACTTTTCCGATAACTGTACCCCCAGATTAAAACCAAAAGCTCGTGACTGTCCAGTTTGCATACTTTCGTTGACGGTTGGTGAGCTAGCATCCAATTGCTCCGTATGTAAAGCCGAAAATCGCGCCGTTGAGTTAAAAGCTAAACTATTATCTACCAGCCCTCCGGCTGAGCTTTGAAAATTGGGATCAAAACTATTGGAACTGAAGTCCAACCCTGCCCAGTACTTAGTTTCTTTTGATTTGGATCTTCTGGTTCTCCGAAAACCATAGTTTGGAACGTTGTATAAGTGATCTACAAGATCAATCTCCTGTAATTCAATTTGTGGTTTTAAAGCATCCAATTCTAATACAGCCACTTCATGGTTTCTCATGGCAATCGGCTCCTCTCTAATCTCATCCTTTTTCAACTTCTCCGGATAAGAACCAGTTAAAAAATTATACGCCGATTTTTGCGATCGACCATTTCCTCCTGCTGCGGCCGCTAACAACTCGCCTTTAGAGGATGGTGGTGGAGTAACACCTGAGTTCGAGCCACCTAAACCTGCCAGCTCAAAAAAGTCAAGAGTTGCATCGTCTAATGGTGCTGGGCTGTTTATATCTATCGAAGCAATGGTTTTACCTATTCCTACTCGATCTCCTGCCAATTGAATTAATCCAATAGAGGTTGCCAATAGGAAGATCGCCGCGGCGGCCCATCTATAGTAAATAGACTTTTTTCTATACAAAAAAGCCTTTTCATGAGCCAAAGTTCTATCGATCTCACTCCACACTATTCGTGGCGGAGCTTGCTCAACTCCATCAAAGGCCTCACGCCATTCTTGTTCGAAAATATCCTCAGTTCCCCCCTGCTCTTTCATAACTCTCTTTGTTATTTTCTAAAACCCATTTCTGCAGAATACTTTTCGCTCTTGCGTATTGAGACTTGGAAGTCCCTTCACTTATTTCAAGCATCTCAGCTATTTCCTGATGCTTGTAGCCCTCTATGGCATAAAGATTAAAAATTACCTGACACCCTGTTGGTAACTTCCTCACTATACCTAATAGTTCCTCATAAGAAAAAGATGAAAGTGTAAGGTCTGAGCCTGATTCTTTCCTCAATTCGTTGACGTCTACCATGGGATAGAGGTAAAGTTTACTTCTTTGATAGTTAAGTGCCGTATTGATTACAATTCGCTTAATCCAATAACCTAGTGATGAATCTTTCCTAAATGTTTTAATGTTTTTAAAAACCTTAATAAAAGCCTCCTGAAGTATATCTTCAGCCTCTTGTTGCATTTTAGAGTATCTCAGTGCTATAGGATACATACTTTTACTGTATGTATCATACAACTTCTGTTGAGATTGACTGTTTTCTTTGCAACAACCTTCAATTAACTCTTCGTCGGTAATGGCCATTTAGGTTATTTTGGTTCTCTAATGACTCAGGTTTCTAAAAATTGGTTGTAAGCTTTTATCAAATTTATGAAAAATCGTGCTCCTTTTATCATTCTAATCTCCGGCTGGTTAATAAACAGCTGCGTTCCGGTATCAAATACTACATATACCCCAGATAAAAAATTGATTCATGACAATGTAAATTATGAATCAAAAGTAGGGATGGTAAAACTCTTTCCCTTTAGCCATAACCTTCAGTCTGATCTCGAAAACCCAGTTCTGAATATCAATAACTCAGACGGTTTTTTTCTTGAGTTCGATTTATTTGAAGAAAACTATTCAAATCTAAACGCTCGTTTTATTCACTGTAACAAAAATTGGTCTCCTTCGAATCTGGCAGATATACGGTTTCTAGACCAATACAATTCATTTACAATAAACGACTATCAATATTCCGCCAATACGAGGCATCAGTACGTAAAGTATGGTGTTAGACTTCCTACACCAAAAATTTCAGGAAACTATCTGGTCGTTGTTTCATCTGCTTCCAACGATCAGGACATTATTTTTTCAAGGCGGGTGCTCGTCTTTGAAAATAACATCGGTGTAAATGGAAGTGTGAAAATGAGTACCTCCGTTGCTAAGAGAAATGCCAACCAGCAAGTGGATTTTAACCTGTCTTATAAAAACTTACAAAATGTAAATCCCTTGCAGGATTTTCATGTTGCTATACTTCAAAACCATAACTGGAAAGTAGCTATTCAAGGGCTTAAACCAACCTTAATCAGGCATGACCAATCTTACCTTGAATATTTTCATTTCAATTCTGAAAACAACCTAATGGGACTCAATGAGTTTCGTTACTTCGATCTTAGGTCAATTGATTTTCGAGGGATGAATGTCTCAAATATTCAAAAGAATGAAAATAGTGTGATTGCTTTTCTGGGTCTAGACAAACCAAGAACAGGACTGGCGTACTCTCAACTCATAGAAGATCTTAACGGGAATTACTTTCTCGTAAACTCAGACCCTGGAGACAGCCAACTGCAAAGTGAGTATGTGGATGTAATTTTCGAGCTCATGACTGATCAGATTGACGGGAAGGTGTTTGTGGCAGGTCAGTTCAACAACTGGCAACTTACCAGCCAAAACAACATGACTTATGATGCTAAAAGAAACAGCTACCGCGCCAAAATCAGACTCAAACAGGGGTACTATGACTATATGTATTGGGTAGATTCAGAAAACCTACCCATCAACCACTTTGAGGGAAACCACTTTCAGACAGATAACGACTATGAAATATTGGTTTACTACAGAAACCCAATCAACAACTTCGATGAATTGGCTGGTTACAAAGCACTAAAAACGAATTTCTAAGCTTAGACATTGAATCTAAAATGCATGATGTCGCCATCTTTGACCACATACTCTTTTCCCTCGATAGCAAGTTTACCAGCTTCTTTACAACCATTCTCAGTTTTATATTGCTGGTAATCAGCTAATTTTATTACTTCTGCTTTGATAAATCCTCTTTCAAAATCTGTATGAATAACTCCGGCAGCAGCAGGAGCCTTCCACCCTTTCTCTATGGTCCAGGCTCTAACTTCTTGTACTCCAGCCGTGAAATAGGTAATCAAATCAAGAAGGTCGTATGCTGCTCTAATTAACCTGTTGAGTCCAGACTCTTTCAGGCCATACTCCTCTAAAAACATAGCCTTATCTTCTTCATTGTCAAACTCCGCTATTTGTGCTTCGAGCGCAGCAGATACGTTGATCTGAATCGCATTCTCAGATGCCGCCATCTCAGCAAGCCTTTTTGAAAACTCATTCCCTTCCAGAAGTGATTCTTCATCAACATTGGCCACATAAATAATGGGCTTATCAGTAAGTAATTGAAGCTCTCTTACAAGTAACCTGCTATCCTTTTCCATTTCTAGAGATCGGGCATTCTTACCAGATTCCAAATGTGCCTTGAAAACTTTAAGAACCTCCAGCTCTTTCTTTGCGGTGGCATCACCTGATTTGGCTGTTCTTTCCACTCGTTGGATTCTCTTATCAACGGATTCTAAATCTCGAAACTGGAGTTCGGTATCGATAACCTCTTTGTCGTCAATGGGATCTACTTTCCCTTCAACATGTATAATATTCTCATTCTCGAAGCAACGAACTACATGGACAATCGCATCTACTTCTCTGATATTGGCAAGAAATTGATTGCCTAACCCTTCACCTTTGCTGGCTCCTTTGACAAGCCCGGCTATATCCACAAATTCAATGACTGTTGGGATTACTTTTTCGGGGCTAACCAGTCCTTCCAGAATTTGTAGTCGCTCATCCGGGACTGTGATCACCCCGACGTTCGGCTCTATTGTACAGAAAGGAAAGTTTGCAGCTTCAGCTTTTGCGTTTGATAGCGCATTAAAAAGTGTGGATTTCCCAACATTTGGAAGTCCAACAATACCACACTGTAATCCCATAAATTAGTTTTTGCTTTTAAATACCTTATACTTATTAAATCCCGAGTAAATCTCCGAAGCAGACACTTTTACGATAGTATACACGGGTATTGCTGCAATCATGCCGGGGATACCTGCTATGGTTGCGCCCACAAAAATAATGACAAATATTTCTAATGGGTGGGCTTTTACACTTTTGGAAAAAATTAGTGGTTGCAATAAGACATTGTCTGCTACCTGAACTACGGCAAAAACTGAAAATACCTTTATGAAAAGCAGTATAGTCACATTGGAGAAGGTAAGATCGCCTGTGGTAGATAATGCAACAAGAACTCCAAATACTCCTCCTAAAATAGGACCTAAATAGGGTATTAAATTGGCAACCGCTGCAAATATCGCTATCGTCACTGCATAGTCCACTCCTACTATAGTCAGCCCAATACTTGCAATCGTAAATATCGAAACCATCTGAAACAGAAGTCCGAGCAAATAATTAGAAAGCAAGGTTTCAATTTTATAAAGTGCTGTAATGAAGACTTCAAAGTATCGATTGGGGATTAGCGAAATAAACTGTCTACGAACAATACCGTCTTCATACAGTAGAAAGAACGTGATGAACGTAACGGCTATTAATCCAACGAAAATATTCCCCGCTACAGATATAAAGCCATTGATCACTTCTGTGAAATGAATGCCTTTAAAAAAACTAAAGACTGCATCGTGAATCCCCTCTATTAAAAAGCCTGATTTTTCGGTCGTCAATCCATTTCGGATAAGAAAATCTTCGATCGAGGTAACAGGGTTAAATACATTGACAAATAAAGTGTCAAAATCGAGCGTAGAGATAATTTCTATCTGATGCGAAATAAGCGGAATAAATAGGGTTATAAATGCTACAATCAGGCCAATGCTTGCAGAGAATGATATTAAGATGGCGATAGGTCGCGGAACAGCCCTATTGAAAAACTCCAGCTTGCTTATGCGATTAGTCATTGGTCTCAACACTGTCGTAATGACCATAGACAGTGTGACGTAAAAGAAAATGCTTGAGAAATACCATACTGCGACGCTGAGCAACGCCAATATTATGCCTATTGAAACCAGTAATTTTCTCATCGGATAAAAATAAAAAAGCTCTCGAAAGTATTCCGAGAGCTTGTGATCTTTTATGATTAAAATTTTAGTCCCATTTCAATTCAGAATCTGAATCGGCTGCTACGTTGACCTCATCATTATCATTGTCAAATTGTGCAAAATCCACGTCTGGCAACAATTCATCTTTGACATGATTAACCGTATCGTTGAGAGCCTCTACGAATTTGTTAAAATCCTCTTTGTATAAGAAGATTTTGTGCTTTTCATAAAAATAGCCATCGTCTTTAAACTTTCTCTTACTCTCAGTAATGGTTAAGTAATAATCGTTTGACTTAGTTGCTTTAACATCGAAAAAGTAAGTCCTTTTCCCTGCTCTAACTCTTTCAGAATAAATTTCGTCTCTTCCTTTTTCAGTATTCTCTTCCACGATACTTAGGTTTTGTTGATCTTGTTTTGTCAAAAAGCATTTAAATATAGCATTTTAAACAAGACAAATGCAAACGGCTAAAGCTAATGTCGGTCTTTGTTCTTAATATTGGTTTTAAGTTATCTCACCAAATCGAAATTCATAAATTGAATCATGAGCTTATCGCTATCTGACATCAAGCAATTCGAAAAAATCGATTTCTTAGCCAAACAGTTGGTAGAAGGATTCATAACGGGACTGCATAAGTCTCCTTATCACGGGTTTTCGGTAGAATTTGCCGAGCATAAGCTTTACAACTTTGGAGATAGTACCAGACATATAGACTGGAAAGTTTTTGCCCGCACAGACAGGCTCTATACCAAGCAATATGAAGAAGAAACGAACCTCAGGTGTAATATTCTCCTCGACATATCTGGCTCTATGTATTATCCTAAGCCTTCATATGATAAAATAAGATTTGCCGCGATGTGTTCAGCGGCGATGGCTCAACTTCTTTCTACTCAAAGAGATGCTGTCCGGCTAACCACTTTTTCTGACCAAATCGAATACCAGTCTCCTCTCAGCTCCACGGGCTCCAATCTGAATTTAATATTTAACCATCTAAGCGAATTAATCAATCGCAAGGAAGGAAAGGGTGAAACCAACGTGGCAAGTGTCTTACATGAGATAGCCGAAAAAATACCAAAAAGGTCACTGATAGTGCTCATGAGCGACATGTTTCAAAATTCAGAAAATCTGGATGACATATTCGGTGCGCTTCAACACTTGAAACATAATAAGCATGAGATTCTAATTTTCCATATCACAGATCAGGAAACAGAACTGAATTTCGAATTTGAAGACCGGCCTTATAAGTTTATCGATTTGGAATCGAACGAAACCTTGAGATTGAACCCACGAGAGATTAAGGATTACTACAAGGAACGAATTGAAACCATCTACAGCGAATTGAAATTAAGATGTGGTCAGTATAAAATCGATCTGATAGAAGCCGACACAGCTGATCCTTTTGATAAAGTACTTAGTGCTTACTTGATCAAAAGAAAGAGGATGAAATAAAAAAAGCGGGTAAACCCGCTTTAAACTCTTATAAGTGCAACCACTCTTTTTTAGCGGTTAGCTCTTCTTGTGTTTCCTCATAATCTGGATCTGGCACACAGCAATCAACCGGGCATACAGCCGCACACTGCGGTTCTTCATGAAACCCTGTACATTCTGTACACTTACCTGAAACAATGTAATAGAACTCATCTGAAACAGGTTCCTGAACTTCATTGCCATCAACAACTGCTCCATCTTCCATTTCAATTTCTGTAAGATCTGTGCCGTCTGACCATTTCCACTCTACACCACCCTCATATATTGCTGTATTTGGACATTCCGGTTCGCAAGCTCCGCAATTGATGCATTCGTCGGTTATAATTATCGCCATTATCTATCTTCCTTTTCTTGATTTTTCAATAAGGGAACAAAAATATTCACAATAAGTTTGCAGCCAAAAGTAAAAGGCATTTAAATGAGGACGGAAGAACGTATTTCTGCATTTATTGAACTCGGCACGAAGCTTGAGAAACTCAATGGGGAGGAATTGGAGAAAATTGTGAGTCTAGCTCGAAATCAAAACCCCTGGTTTATTGAGGAAAACGTGACGCGAGCCATTACTGGAATATCCTATTTATTAGAGAAAGATAAGCTCCAGAAATGGACAGAATCATATAATCTAAGTAGAGAAGTTCCTAAGATCGTCGGAATTATAATGGCTGGAAATGTGCCCTTGGTAGGTTTTCATGATTTAATGTGTGTGCTTATTTCTGGCAATTTTGCTGCGATCAAAACTTCAAGTCAGGATTCTGTCTTGGTCAATTGGATCGTAGCGTTGCTATTAGACGTGGAACCAAGGTTTAAAAAATCTCTTGAGGTTAGAGAAAAACTCACCAATATAGATGCAGTAATTGCAACGGGAAGCGATAATACCTCCAGATACTTCGAATATTACTTCAAAAGCATTCCGCATATTATTAGAAAAAGCAGATCGTCTATTGCAGTGCTAGAGGGTAGTGAGTCTTCAGATGATTTGAAGAATCTGGGAAAGGATATCTTCTGGTATTTTGGACTTGGATGTAGAAACATTTCCAAAATCTTAGTCCCTGAAAATTATAAACCGGATTTTTTCTTTGAGTCTATTCAAGAGTTTGAACCCATAATCCATCATCATAAATACAGAAACAACTACGACTACAACAAGTCTATTTACTTAGTCAACAAGGAACCTCACCTCGATAATGGTTTTCTTCTATGGAGAAAGTCTGACGACATAGTCTCTCCAGTTTCAGTTCTTTATGTACAGGAATATGCAGACAAAGCGAAAGTAGATTCCTATTTGGAATCGAAAAAAGATAAAATTCAATGCATTGTAGGAAAGGAGTTCATTCCATTTGGCATGGCACAAAACCCAGAGCCTTGGGACTATGCCGATGAAGTAGATACGCTACGTTTCCTGACCAATCTAAAATAAGATTGTAACCATTAAAAAGTTCAAGGATCAGTTAAACGAATAACTGATCCTATGAACTACAAAACTAACTTGAGAAAAAGTTATTTTTTGATGCTTACTTTAAGCTGAAGACTCTCGTCTTCTCCAATTATGGATAACATATAAATTCCGTTTCTAAGCGAGCTTAAATCAAGGGCAAATGAATCTACCGCAACCTGAATACTTTTATCTATCAATTGGCTCCCAGCGATATCGTAAACCAAGACTTTGTATTGCCCTAATGGCAATCCTGACAGACTCAACATACCCTTTGTTGGGTTCGGGTATACCTCAAAACCTTCAAGGGTCAATCGAGAGCTCGAAAGCAATGGGTCTACTATGATCTGAATCTCTCTGTCTATCTCTCTAGTGAAATTAAAAACTTGCATAGCTATAGATGCGATATGGCCTCCTCCATCCTCAAACTGGACGGAAATTTCGTTATCTATATCTAAAAATGAGTATGGAACTGGTATCTCCAATACTCCATAAAAGCTCTCTCGTGATGCTTGATCATATCCTTTCCAATCCATCGGCACATCTATAGTATTGCCATTGACTTCTACTGATGGGTGAAGTGATCTACCATGTTCTCTACCAACTCCTAATCTTAGTACAGCCTCTCCATGGCCAGATTCAGATTTGGTGATATCATTGATGCTAAATAATGTGGAACTTCCAGCTACAATTGGTTTGAGGTATTCTGTGGCATAGTATTTCGTCTCTTCAGATGTGTGGTTGACTTCTATATCGTTCTCGAAAGTGCATTCTAAAACCATGGTGCCTTCGGAATCAATCACAAGTTCACCCGGAAATGCAGACAGCTCTTCCTCATCAATGACTCCCACATCACCCATACGATGTAAATGTCTTACCAAAACCGAAGACAAAGTATTGTTCTCTACTCCATAAGGCTTTATTGAAATCCTTTCTTGATCAAAATTCAGGTTGTTTAATACAATGAAAGCTTTTTTTCCATCAACATATGCATCGGCCTGAATATCTGGATCTGAGGGGTGAGAATCTACTCTTTTGCCCTTTACATTTTTCCAAAGCTCAAAAAATCGGATCATGTCCGTATAAACCCATTCTTCACCATTGCCGGTATCGGACGGATCTTCTTTTCTTTGCCTTAACAATCTTGTGCCGTGGGGAAATCCATTAGTTCTTCCCCACTCTGCCTTTTCTACCATGAACGGGATGGTCATTTCAATCAAGTTGGGGCGATCCATAAAGGTCATCATCATTGAGCTTGTAGACTTTACGAACATCCAATCCCTGAGACCGGACCAATTGGTGTTGAAAAAATCATGTGTTTGTGCTCCATATTCCGAAATGACAAAAGGTTTCGCAACTCCAAAGGATAACATGCTGTAGTGCTCCATCATATCGAAAGTAGCTTCTATATTACTACCCTTTCTATAAATTTCCTTTCCTCCAAAAGCTGGAAAATCATACAGATGAATAGACCAAAAATCCATCTTTTCACCTGCCACATCTATAAATAGTTTCCATCTGTCTTCCCACCTTTGAAAATCATTTTTTTCAAAATCAGGAAAAGCGGCAGTATAGCCTCCAATTAAAACTTCGTCGTTGACCGCACGAATTCCATCTGCTACATCATTATGAAACTCAGCGATTTCTCGTGGTGTGCTTGTGAAAGTACTAGGGTGAGTAACAAAATGATACATGGGTTCATTCATCACCTCAACAAGTCTTGTTTTTGGTGGCCCATTATCTCCAAAAAATTCATTTAGATAGTGTCCCATGTATTCACCTGTAGCCAGTCCATCTTTGAACTTCCATGAAGTCCCATTGCAGCATGGATTGGAACTAGAGCCGGGCCAAAACGGATAATACTGTGCTCCAATTATTGAATTGCTTCGATATTCATATTGATGCTTGTCCGTCTTTCCTGCATAGGTATTTCTTGAACTTAGTCCTCTGGATTTCAAATCATCCACATCAATCTGCCCCGGTCTGTTAGGGTCTTCTTTTACCTGATTAGCAATCCAGGTAATCCCTCCGGTGGTTCGTCCAAAGTAAGCGTCATACCCTTCAAGAAAGTCTCCCATTAAATCATCAGTGAAATTCTGACCATCCCAATCTCGAGAAGAAATATCGCCATGCATTGTGATGAATTTTTCTCTTTCAAAGGTAGAAACGCCTCCTACTGTATGATTTACATCAAGGTTAACATCTACTTGAACCTGGGCAAATATTGAAAATGATAGGAAAATTAATATTGACGCTAAATAGTCTCTCATGCTTCCCAGTTGGTTTAAATTTTATTAAAATCTAATTTTACAAAGCATAAAATCATTCGAATTATTGATTACAATAAATTTTCGATTAAATAATTCGAATTTCATAAAAGCTTGTTTAGCAAAGCTTCAATCTTTTCCTCTATCACAGAGCCTCCACTCCTAGACAAAAACTAAACAACCTAGGATACGACAATCTCTGGAGTGAAAATGAATCATCGTGAACGGATTAAGATTAAGTAACTAATCCTTAGTCTAATGGTAAGTTATAGACCATACGAAAATCTATAATAGATCCTGGATTGAAGGACACGTTCTTCTGAGTTCTATTGTCGCCCACACTGAAAATGGCAACACGAAAATCAACTTCATCTCCTTTGGCATACTGATAATAACTTCTACCAAGTGCATAGCCGGCTCTCATTTCAAGGTGAAAATTTCCGGCAAGTTTATATCTTCCAAACAAGGTTAGATCAATGCTCTTCCTTTCAATGTAATCTTGATTATAAAAAGGGTCTCCAACTTGGAATGATGTAATCATTCCAAAGTGGCTTAATCCCAAAGCTAACTTCTCACTAGATTGATAAGTGATTTTGGTGAATATCGGGAACAGTCCTTTTACACTCCACTTTGGAGTAAGTGACCAGTTCAGATAAACCAAAGGCACAAACATGTCTCCAAATAATTCTTGATTGTACATCAAGCCATACCTCATGGTAAGACTTTCGCTGAATTTTCTTTCATAAAGTCCTATTCCACCAAATTGAAAATGGTTAATGGTGACATTGTTTAAATCTGTCATCAGTCGGGGTACTGCCAAAAGTTGAAAAGCGCTTTTTTCATCCAGCTTCCTCACAAGACCAGACTGAAAGATAAATCCGTGAAGATTCGTAGGATCTATAGTATTAGGAAAATCAGAGGAGTAATCAACAGTAGATGCTTGATAGGTAAGGTCATTGTACCAAATAGAAGTTTTTGATAATCTAATGGGCACTTTCAGGTTGACCAACCCGACATTTTCACTGGCATTTCCAACCACTTCATTCGTTGGCCTACTGAAGCCATGTCGAAATGATACGGTGAATAAGTCAAGACTATTCTGTGCATAACAGCAAAGAGAGAGGCCTATAAATAGAGCGTAAAAAGCAGATTTCACATGGTGAATTTAAGGAAATAAAGAGAAGTCGATATTCACTATTGAATACAAAAAAAAGACTACCTCTCTTGAAACAGCCTTTTTCCATATGATACCTTCACAAATAGAATCGTATTCTATTAACTCCTAAATCTTTTTGCATTTGTAGCCATTGTCTTCCTGCCGTTCGCACTCATCTCTTGCGTCAGCTCGATTATCAAAACAAAAACCTATTGTACTTGAACTGCTTGATGTTGATCTGGAGCACTCATAGCACTGCTCACCGCAACCAAAAAGTGTGGTTGCAAATGCAACAACTAAGATTCTGATCAATTTCATATGCTTTCTTTTAAAAGTTGATTCCCCAAAATAACAAAGAGCCACTTAAAAATTTAAGTAGCTCTTGTTTTCTATTCAAACGAATACAAATATTCTCATCCGTTATTTATTCATCTCCTTGATCAAGTTCAACGCAGAACCTGCTTTGAACCAACCAATCTGACTGTCATTGTAGGTATGATTTACCTTAATTGTATCAGAGGAGCCATCGGCATGATTGGCTACAATAGTCAATTGCTTACCCGGAGCAAATTCTGTCAAATCAATGAAATCGAAGGTATCTGCCTCCTGAATCAAATCATAGTCTGCTTCATTTGCAAATGTAAGCCCTAGCATCCCTTGCTTCTTCAAATTGGTTTCGTGAATACGAGCAAATGATTTGACAAGCACAGCTTTTACTCCCAAATGTCTTGGTTGCATTGCTGCGTGCTCTCTAGATGACCCTTCTCCATAGTTGTGATCTCCAACAACTATAGTAGGAACACCCGCAGCTTTGTACGCACGCTGAACATCAGGTACACCACCGTACTCTCCTGTCAATTGGTTTTTAACCTTATCTGTTTCTTGATTGAAGGCATTTACAGCTCCTGTCAACGTATTATTCGCAATATTATCCAAGTGGCCTCTGAATCTCAACCAAGGACCTGCCATAGAGATATGATCTGTGGTACACTTACCAAAAGCTTTGATTAACAGTTTTGCACCCGTAATGTTTTCCCCATTCCAAGGTGAAAATGGATCAAGCAACTGAAGTCGCTGAGAGTCTTCTTTTACTTTTATGGCAACTCCTGATCCGTCTTCTGCTGGAGCTAAATATCCTGCATCTTCTACGTCAAATCCTTTTGGAGGAAGCTCCCAACCTGTTGGCGGGTCAAGCTTAACTTGTTCTCCTTTATCATTTGTGAGGGTATCAGTTATCGGGTTAAACCCTAGCTTACCTGATATTGCGATTGCAGCTACCATTTCTGGTGAGGTTACAAAAGCATGTGTATTTGGGTTGCCGTCGGCGCGCTTAGCGAAGTTTCTATTGAATGAATGAACAATCGTATTTTTTTCTTTCTTATCGGCACCTTTTCGATCCCACTGTCCGATACAAGGTCCACAAGCGTTAGTGAAAACTTTGGTTCCGAGTTTTTCGAAAGTATCAATGAAGCCATCACGCTCAATGGTATACCGAACTTGCTCTGAACCTGGATTAATTCCAAACTCGGCAGCAGGTTTCAAACCTTTATCTAGTGCCTGAGCAGCGATAGAAGCTGCTCTGGAAATATCTTCATAAGATGAATTGGTGCAAGATCCGATCAAGCCCCATTCTACTTTTTCTGGCCATCCATTGGAAGATGCTTTCGCACTCATCTCAGAAATAGGTGTAGCTAAATCTGGTGTGAAAGGACCATTTACATGTGGCTCAAGCGTATCCAGATCTATTTCAATTACCTGATCAAAATATTTTTCAGGATTCGCATAAACTTCAGCATCGCCCGTAAGGTGTTCTTTAACTCCATTTGCCAAATCAGCCACTTCATCCCTTCCTGTAGCTCGAAGATAGCGTTCCATTGACTCATCATACCCGAAGGTCGAAGTTGTAGCTCCTATCTCCGCTCCCATGTTACAAATTGTACCTTTTCCAGTACAAGACATATTCTGAGCACCTTCACCAAAGTATTCAACAATAGCACCTGTACCTCCCTTTACGGTAAGGATTCCTGCTACTTTTAGAATCACATCTTTTGGTGCAGTCCAGCCATTAAGTTTACCGGTAAGTTTTACTCCTATAAGTTTAGGGAACTTAAGCTCCCAAGGCATTCCTGCCATTACATCTACAGCATCAGCACCACCTACTCCTACGGCTACCATTCCAAGTCCGCCGGCATTTACGGTGTGAGAATCTGTTCCTATCATCATTCCTCCAGGAAACGCATAGTTTTCTAACACTACCTGATGGATGATCCCTGCTCCAGGTTTCCAAAAACCAATCCCATACTTATCAGAAACTGATTCTAGAAAATTGAAAACCTCGTTGCTAGAGTTCAAGGCATTTTGCAAATCATCAGCAGCTCCAATTTTAGCCTGAATCAAGTGATCACAGTGGACAGTAGTTGGTACAGCTACTTTTGATTTCCCTGCCTGCATAAACTGAAGTAATGCCATTTGCGCTGTTGCATCCTGGCAAGCAATTCTATCCGGAGCAAAATCGACATATGATCCTCCTCTCTCATACTCCTCACTTGGAGTATCCTGAGCAAGATGTGAATACAATATTTTTTCTGATAGAGTAAGCGCTTTCCCCGTTACCTCACGTGCTTTATTTACTCTAGCACCCATCTTTTCATAGAGTGCCTTTATCATTTCAATGTCGAATGCCATATGGTATAGTTTTACAGATATACAATTTTGCTACGAAGTTATCCATTTTGAAAAACGGATGGAAACAAACGTCCTAAAATTCGATGCTTAAGATGACATCCTTTTGGATTTAGCACATATCATTGCTGCTTTATCTCTTGAAATCATCCACTTGTATAATTGAACAGACCCATTTCAATATTCTGTCGTTAAATTGAATTGTTCAAAAAACGAAATCTCTCAATCATGAAACAATTACTGGCCATCCTATTTATTTCCTTTTTGATTGGATGCAAAACCGAAAAGCCGTTTGACACAAAAGTTATTTCAGAAAATGGATACTCCTACGAGACGGTGGTAGGCGATCCCATGAAAACCAGAATCTACACACTGGATAATGGCTTGAAGGTTTATCTGAGTGATTATAAGAATTCTCCTCGTGTGCAAGTTTACGTTGCGGTGAAAGCTGGAGGCAAAAATGACCCTGCAGACAATACAGGATTGGCTCACTATTTAGAACACATGATGTTTAAAGGGACAGATAAGTTCGGTTCCCTAGACTTTGAAACAGAAAAAGTCTACTTGGATAGTATCGAAAACATGTTTGAATATTATGGAACACTGACAGACTCTATAGAAAGAAGGGAATACTATACGCTAATTGATCAGGTTTCAAACAAAGCATCTGAGTATGCCATACCTAATGAGTATGATAAAATGATCTCCGCTCTTGGTGGAAAAGGGTTGAATGCATACACAGCTAAAGATCGAACAGTTTATACGATCGACATCCCTGCCAACGAGATTCACAGATTTCTTGAATTGGAAGGGAGTAGATTCAGAACGATTACAAACCGACTTTTTCATACTGAACTGGAGGCCGTCTATGAGGAAAAGAACAGGGCATTGGATAGCGATGGACGCAAAATGTATGAACGAGTACTTCAGCTTCTTTTCAAAAACCACACATATGGTACCCAGCTTAACATTGGCACGATAGAGCATCTAAAAAACCCTTCTATTACTGCCATAAAAAAATATTTCGATACCTATTATAGACCCAACAACGTCGCAATCTGCATAAGTGGTGATATTGACTATACTGAAACAATAAAATCAATCGAAAAACACTTTGCTACCTGGGAGCCAAATGAAGCATTGGAGCCTTGGGTTGTGGTAGATGAAGAGCCAATAGCAGAGCCTGTATATGCTGAAATATATGGCCCTAGTGCAGAAAATCTCTACTTATCGTATCGGTTTGAAGGAACAGGTAGTGAACAAAATAGATACGTAGGTCTGATCGATATGATTTTAAACAACAGCTCAGCGGGAATGATCGACATCAATCTAAACCAGCAGCAGAAGGTATTGAGTGCTGGGTGTAGTCCCTGGGCCATGAATGATTATACGGTTCATAGCTTCCGAGGAACTCCTAAGCAAAATCAGACACTTGAGGAAGTGAAAGATTTACTACTTGAACAAATTGACATGCTCAAGAATGGAGAGTTTGAAGACTGGCTTATTCCTGCCGTAATCGCCGATTTCAAGAAGGGTAAGATGAAAGGCCTGGAAAGTAATAGTTCCAGAGCGAATGAAATGGTAATGGCTTTTACCAATGACATTGATTGGTCAGAGTACATTCAAGAGCTCGATAAAATGGAATCAATCACAAAAGAGCAGGTGGTAGAATTTGCCAATAAGTACTATAATGACAACTATGTGGTGATTTATAAACGAATTGGAGAGAATACTGACCGACAGCAAGTAGTAAAGCCAGAGATCACAAAACTTACGGTGAATAGGGATGTGAAGTCAGATTTCCAGCAAAAACTTATGAGTCAAAAGGTTGAAAAACTTCAGCCCGTTTTTGTTAACTACGAAAAGGATATTAATAAAACTGAAGTAAAGGGAGTAGAAGTTTTATCTAAAGAAAACGATGAAAATGAGTTGTTCAATCTGATTTATCTTTTGGATGTAGGGAGTAACGAAAGCCCCGAAATGGCACAAGCGATTCAATACCTTGAGTATATTGGAACAGGCGAACTTTCTTCAGAAGACTTCAAAAAAGAGCTCTACAAACTCGGCTGTGATTTTTCAGTCAACTCCTCTGGTGAACGAACCTATGTCACCCTTTCTGGCTTGGATGAGAATATGGAGGCTGCAACTCAGCTATTCGAAAAAATATTCGTGGATCCAATAGCGGATCAGGAGGCGCTTAACAAGCTTATAGACAGAAAACTACAAGCAAGGGGAAATGCTAAAAAGGATAAAGGTAAAATCCTTTTCAATGGACTTTTCACCTATGCAAAGTATGGGTCGAAGAATCCTTTTACCAATGTGCTATCCAACAATGACCTCATTAACCTTGAGGCAGAAAAGTTGACCTCAATCATAAAGGATATACCAAAAATGGAACATAGAATTATGTACTATGGTCCTCGAAATCAGTCTGAATTGGTGACATTTCTTGAAACTAATCATAACATTCCTGATACATTCATTCCTCTTCCCGAGAAGAAAATATTTGAAGAAAAGAGCACGGATGAGCCAAAAGTGTTTTGGACTGATTACGATATGGTACAGAGCGAAATCATATTCGTGCACAAAGGTGAAAAATACAATGCTTCTCTAGCTCCTGAGGTCAAAATGTTCAACGAATATTTTGGGGGTGGAATGAACAGTATTGTATTTCAAGAGATAAGGGAAGCACAGGGTCTCGCCTATGCTGTGTTTTCTGGATACTCTCAGCCTACCGACAAGGATAAATCAGAATATCTATACTCTTATATAGGCACCCAGTCTGATAAACAGCCGGAAGCGATGGAAGCGATGATCGACCTCATGAATAATTTTCCAGAATCAGGAACTGCATTTAACACCGCCAAAGAAGCAATTCTAAGTAAGCTTGAAAGCGAACGAATTACAAGATCAGGAGTGCTCTGGAATTATATAGGAGCTCAAGATGCAGGATTAGATTATGATATCAGAAAAGATGTTTATGATAAGATTCAAAACATGACATTTGAAGATTTGAAAACTTTTCAAGAAGAACATATTAAGGACAAAAACTTCACAACTGTAATGATAGGTTCTCGCGAAAACATAGATTTCAAAGAATTGGAAAAATATGGAGAGGTAAAGGAACTTAGCCTTGAAGAAATTTTTGGCTACAAGGAAACCGAGCCTATCAATCTTCAATAAAATTAAATGCTGAAAGGATTAAATCTGGTACGGTGTTTATCGTTGTACCAGATTTTTTTTCAAGTGCTCTCCCACTTTTTTTTTAGAACGTGTGTCAAGTATCTAATCAAAAAAAATGCAATGAAAAGATTAGCCCTTTCTCTACTTGTTCTATCCATCGTTTACTTCTCTAGCTGTGACCCAGAGCCATCGGAAGATGTAAATCAAGATAGAATCAAAACAGACTATAGAGTTGACTATAATGATCACAAAATTAAGACGGAGGCTGTCGCTCAATTTTGGTTTGGCTCAACTCCTCTAAAAATCACTTCTCCCGCTCAAATATTGGCAGAAGATCATGGACTAGAAAAAAGAGATATACTAGGAATCGTGGACTATACCAGAAAATTTAAGGAGCGCATCGATGATGTAACATTTGAATATAGAGATCATGATTCTAGAACGTATACAAACATTGTTTCAATTCCTGAGGATATACAGTTACCATCATCATTGACTTCTATTTCAAAATCAGAAGATGTATTGATATCATGGGAGGGTAACCCAGTTGGTACAGATGAAATTGTCTATTTGGAGATTATTGATGATGATATCATATTCACACTAGGAAATAGTAATAGAGGAAGTAAGAGTATATTCATTGAAGCTAATTCACTGGATGAGGAGCTGGACGGCCGCATGGAATTCAGAATGGTAAGACATAAAGACTGGGAACTGCAGGAAGCTCCAAGAGGAGGAAAAGTTTCGAGTAACTTCTTTTCAAAAATTCTTCATATAGATATCACAGACTAAACTTCTTTGTTTAAGAATGGGGTTAAATTTGAGTTTAACCTCATTCTATTGAAAGACATCCACGGCAAAGCCATTCTCGATTATTACAAAGGCGATGAAGATCAATCGCTCATCATTCACAATAGTTATGGGGATCCGGAAGAAATGCCTGTTGAGGTTTTCTTTCGAGAAGAAATAGACTTCTCAGCTCTGGAGCATCTGGCTCTTATCGAATGCGAAGGGAAAATACTAGACCTTGGCGCAGGTGCGGGTGCACATTCCCTAGTACTTCAAGATAGAGGTCTGGATGTTCATGCTCTGGAGTACTCCGATGGCTGTGCTGAAGTAATGATCCTGTCTGGTGTCAATGAAGTCATTCACAAGGATTTCAGAAGGCACACTGAGAAGTACGATACCGTTTTGGCTTTGATGAATGGAATGGGACTTGCCGGAAACCTCAATGGTGTCTCTTCGTTTCTGAAAAAATGTAAGTCTCTTCTCAATCCTATGGGTCAAATCCTTATCGACTCATCTGATTTAAGCTACTTGTATGAAGACGGACTGGAGAAGCCCAAAGGCTACTATGGGGAAGTTCGATATCAATATGAGTATAAAGGGGAAAAAGGCGATTGGTTTGATTGGTTGTATGTAGATCAGGGTAGTTTATCGAATGTGGTTTCGAAACTTGGATTAAACTTGGAAATTCTTCATACCGATGAAAACGATCAATACCTAGCGAGGATAACCGTCTGATTCCGTATTATGATTTATGAAATTTATTTTGAAAATGGAAACCTAGGTTCCATTTTCAAGGGTAAGCATTCCAATTTACATAGAAATGAGGAATCGATAAGAAGGAAGTTGATAAGCTCTAGACAAGCAAATTATATTTATCAAAAAAAAGATAATCAACTAACTCACATATTCCTTCTATACTGCCCTCCTACCTCAAACATCGCATGGGTAATTTGACCAAGTGAACAATACTTGGATGTCTCCATCAATTGCTCGAATGTATTCTCATTTTTGAGTGCCACTTCTTGCAGTTGCTTCAATAGTTCCGAGGACTTGTTTTTATGCAGGTCATGTAAAGAATTAAGGTTCTCTATTTGATTTTCCTTTTCCTCAGTAGTAGCTCTGATCACTTCACCTGGAATGATCGTTGGTGAACCTTGTGACGACAAAAACGTGTTGACGCCAATAATTTCAAGTTCACCTGTGTGCTTTTTCGTCTCATAGTAGAGGCTTTCTTCCTGAATCTTACCACGCTGGTACATCGACTCCATCGCACCCAGCACTCCTCCTCTTTCGGTAATTCTGTCGAACTCTACCATGACAGCCTCCTCGACCAAATCTGTGAGTTCTTCGATGATGAAAGCACCTTGGAGAGGGTTTTCATTTTTGGTAAGCCCAAGCTCCTTGTTTATTATCATTTGAATCGCCATTGCTCTACGTACTGACCCTTCTGTAGGTGTGGTGATGGCTTCATCGTAAGCATTGGTATGTAAAGAGTTACAATTATCATAAATAGCATAAAGTGCCTGAAGCGTCGTTCGGATATCATTGAAATCAATCTCCTGAGCATGTAGCGAACGGCCTGATGTCTGGATATGATACTTCAGCTTTTGAGAGCGCTCATTTCCACCATATTTGAATTTCATTGCTTTTGCCCAGATACGCCTGGCAACTCTCCCGATCACGGCATATTCCGGGTCTACTCCGTTTGAGAAAAAGAAACTCAGATTTGGAGCAAACTCATCAATATGCATTCCCCTCGACAGGTAATATTCTACGAACGTGAATCCATTGGAAAGTGTAAAGGCTAGTTGACTAATCGGGTTGGCTCCTGCTTCCGCAATGTGATAGCCTGAAATGGAGACTGAGTAAAAGTTTCTTACTTTTTGATCGATGAAATACTGCTGCACATCTCCCATTAATCGAAGGGAAAACTCAGTGGAAAAGATGCAGGTATTTTGAGCCTGATCTTCTTTCAGGATATCTGCTTGAACCGTTCCTCTTACTTTAGAAAGTGCTGAAGCTTTGATACCTTTATATATGTCTTTTGGCAAAACCTGATCTCCGGTTATTCCCAAGAGCATCAAACCTAATCCGTCGTTTCCTTCCAGGAGTTCTCCATAATAAACAGGTCGCTTCAAACCCGATTCTTTGAAAAGCGAATCGATTTTCTTGTTTACTTCGTTTTCGAGACCATTTTCTTTGATATAAATCTCGCACTGCTGATCAATGGCTGCATTCATAAAAAATGCTGTGATCGTTGCTGCAGGACCATTGATTGTCATGGAAACCGATGTAGTCGGATTGCAAAGATCAAAGCCAGAGTAAAGCTTTTTGGCATCATCGAGACTGCAGATACTCACACCCGAGTTTCCTACTTTCCCATAGATATCCGGTCTGTGATCCGGATCTTCTCCATAAAGTGTGACTGAATCAAACGCTGTAGATAGTCTGGCTACAGGAAGGTCTTTGGACAAATAATGAAATCGCTTATTCGTTCGCTCCGGTCCACCCTCTCCTGCAAACATTCGAGTTGGGTCTTCTCCTTCTCTTTTAAAGGGAAAGACACCCGCAGTATATGGAAATTCTCCAGGGACGTTTTCCTGCAGAGTCCATTTCAAAATATCACCCCAAGCCTCGTATCTTGGCAAGGTAACTTTTGGTATTTTGGAATGACTAAGTGTAGTCGTTTTGGTCTCAACCTTGATTTCTTTTCCTCTTACCTGATAGGAAAATGAATCACTTTCATAATTATCTTTTTTAGCACCCCATTCATCCAGTATCTTCTTATTGTGAGGATCCAGATCAAGTTTTAATTTTTCCTTGGCTTCATCTATAGCTCGGAGTGCTTCTTCCTTATCTGATAAGACTTTAGCTGAGAGGTCAAGTCCATAGAGCTTTTGGGCGATCTCCTTCTGTTGATCCGTTCTGACATTGTAGTCCCGAATCAAATCTGAAATTTCGGATAAGTACCTTACTCGCTTGGGCGGAATAATGTAAATCTTCTCCGACATCTCTGATGCTGAAGCAAAATTTGATTTTAGTTCAGCATTCCCCTTTTCAACCAGCATATCCATAATGGATTTATAAAGCTGGTTCATCCCTGGGTCGTTGAATTGCGAAGCTATCGTTCCATAAACTGGCAGCTCGTTATCATCTGTTTCCCATAGTCCATGGTTGCGCTTGAACTGCTTCTTTACATCTCTCAAAGCATCCAGAGCTCCTCTCTTATCAAACTTGTTGAGCGCAATGACATCAGCAAAATCAAGCATATCAATTTTCTCGAGCTGTGTAGCTGCTCCATACTCAGGTGTCATCACGTAAAGTGAAAGATCAGAATGGTCGGTGATCTCGGTATCAGATTGACCAATGCCGGAGGTTTCCAATATGATTAAATCAAATTCCGCTGCTTTGGCGATATCAACAGCATCCCTTACGTACTTCGAAAGTGCTAGGTTGGATTGGCGTGTTGCCAACGATCGCATATAAACTCGGTCATTAAAAATGGCATTCATTCGAATGCGATCTCCCAACAATGCTCCTCCTGTCTTTCTCTTTGATGGGTCAACAGAAATGACCGCTATTTTCCGTTCGTCAAAGTCAGATAAAAACCTCCTCACAAGTTCGTCTACTAAAGAAGACTTACCCGCTCCCCCCGTGCCTGTAATACCCAAAACAGGAGTTGTTTTTTTATCTGAAGCTTGTATTCTAATATGCTCCAACTTTGGCTTATTCTCTTCTGGGAAGTTTTCTACAGCTGTTATCGTCCTTGCGATATCAGACACGTTCTCCTTACTCAATCGATCTACTTGACCATTGAGGTTTCGCCCAATGGTAAAATCCGCTTGGCTAACCAAGTCATTGATCATTCCTTGCAAGCCTAACGAACGTCCATCATCAGGTGAGTATATTCTTGTGATACCATAGTCATGAAGTTCCTGCACCTCTTCAGGAAGTATGGTCCCTCCTCCTCCTCCAAATATCTTAATTTGACCTGCTCCTCTCTCATTCAGCAAGTCATACATGTACTTAAAGAACTCCGTGTGACCTCCTTGATACGAAGTGATAGCGATAGCCTGAACATCCTCCTGAATGGCACAATCCACGATTTCCTGTACGGATCGATTATGTCCAAGATGAATAACCTCGCATCCGGTAGATTGGATAATCCTTCGCATGATATTGATCGCTGCATCGTGTCCATCAAATAGGGAGGCAGCCGTAACAATGCGAATATGATTTTGAGGTTTATATGGGGTGGTAACCTGTGTCATATTTGAATCTTATTTAGGATTCAAATTTAGGGAAAAGGAATTGGTTGTAATGGGGTTTTAGGAGGTTAGGTTAATTGGTTTTTTGAAATATCCCTGGTAAGAGCTAACTCCTCCAGTATTCAGCCAATGAATTGTTCGTTTTAGCCAAGAAGGAAAATTCAAGTTTTCAATAGTCAAGTTCCTCACTATAGAATAAAATGATGTTTGTTTTAAATTTACATGCATATAAAATTATGTATTCATACATATATTTGTATGCAAATAGTAGATTATGAGAACAACACTTGATTTACCAGAGAGTCTTATCGAACAGGCAATGAAAATATCTGGAGCCAAAACCAAAAGCCAAGTAATTAAATCTGCCCTGGAAGAAATGATCAGAAAAGATCAGAGAATGAAGCTTTTGACATTTAAGGGTAAAATTGATTTGAATATTGACTTAGATATCAGTCGTGGAAGGGCGTGAGTAGTTCAAACAGAGTATTAGTTGACAGTTCCGTTTGGATCGAATTCTTTCGAGGAAGTACTTCTCCCAATCTGGATAGATTGATTGAGGAAGATTTAATCTGTACGAATGACATCATTCTTACAGAACTTATTCCGTCCTTGATAAAAAATGGAAACAAAGAAGCAGCCAATAGTCTATTATCAATTCATAGAGTACCGCTTGATATTAATTGGGATATTATTCGCGAATATCAGGTATTGAACCTCAAAAAAGGTATCAATAAAGTGGGAATTGCTGATCTAATCATCATCCAGCAAGTAATCTTTGATAAGCTCACGCTTCATACGCTTGACAAGCATTTTCAGCTTATGCAAAAGCATCTAAACTTTGAAACGCTCAACACCAGCCTTTGATACTCTTAATTAAGTTGCTAGCGCAAATCACAGCCATTTATTAGATACGGCATAGTTTTTGGAAATGACGAAATATGTATCATTTCTAGTTAAAACTATGTTTTTAAAAAATCTCGCTAAAGTCATCAACATTGCTGTCATTACAATTCTATGTATCAGCTGCTCAGTAAACATTCCCCAATCTACATTCCAATACTATAATCCAGAAACCAAGGCAACTCTTCCCAATCCAGTAATCACAGACGAAACAGATGATTACAAGCTTGTAATAGAACCACTAGGTAATGTGGATAACACATTGGTTTTCGAAATCAATATCCTTAATAAAAACCTCGACACACTTTTCATCAATACTAAAGATTGGAACCTCCAATATGGAAACACAGTTCAGCCAAGTGCGTTTGTTGCTCAAGACACAATACCTCCGCTAACCGCTCAGGAAGCTTCATTCGTTTTCCAAGATCTTGCACAAAAACTAGAAACGGCAGAAAACAACAAACAAGCCGCCATCATTGCGATTGGGATAATACTAATAATAGGCGTTATTGCTATTGCCGTCAGCAGCTCCGAAGAGGATGATCAATCGGAATATGACGATTGCTATGAGGGTGTGTTTTTTGAAATTGACGGTTATTCAGAAAACAGTTTCAGCCACATTGAGGATGAAATTGGTTTTTACAAAAGGAAAAGCACAGAAGTGCTACATGAATTGAAGGAGGACATCAAATTACTCAGAGGGGAATCGACAAATTTTGAATTATTCTTTAGGAGAGTAAATCAAATGAAAACACTCAAACTGATGGGTGGTTTTGACGATAAAACATTTGAATGGAATTTTATTCACTCAACACACTAGTTTGGTCGCTAGCACTACATCTCACATCAGAAAGTTTTAAAGAGCGAATCTTTAATCGAGTTTGTTAGTTAGATGTTGAAATCAAATATCAAAATACAAGTAATCTTCTTTCTGAAATGTCATCACAATTAAAAAATATTATCCGCAGTGCTTCCGCTAATTCAATGTCCCCGATTTCTTACAATGAATTATTAAAATCCCATGCTGAAGAGGGCAAAACAACAGGACCAAATCCACATGAGGACTTGGTTTACTACACCAAACTAAACGCTCAAAGAAGCAAGCGTATTTATAAAACAATAGCCTTAAATGAGTCTTTGGTTTCAAAGATAGAATCTATTTCCACTCCGCAAACATGGATACTGATCACAGAAAGCTGGTGTGGTGATGCGGCCAATAGCGTTCCCATAATTAGTTCACTGGCGGATATTAATCCAAAAATCGAACTGCAAATTGTTTTGCGTGATTCCAATGACGAACTAATGAGCGAGTTCCTCACCAATGGGGGAAAGTCGATACCCAAACTGATAGCACTGGATGAAGATACTAATGTGCTTTTCACATGGGGTCCAAGACCCAAGGAAGCTCAAGACTTGTATGACACTTGGAAAAACTCTGAGAATAAAGTTCCATACAAAGAATTTCAAATTGAAATGCAAAAGTGGTACAATAAAGACAAGGGACAGTCCCTTCAGGAGGAGCTCAAGATAGCACTAAATACTAACGAACTTCAGTACCATTGACGCTGGAGTTCCATCTCTCTATTACTCGGCTAATAGCATTGTTTACAATAGGCTTGCTTACAAAATCGTCCATACCAGCCTCGAAACAACGCTCCATTTCCACCTTCATGGATCCTGCGGTAAGTGCTATGATTGGTGTTCTTTTGGTGGTTTCTGTTTTCCTCATTTCGGCAGTTGCCCTGTATCCGTCCAGCTCAGGCATCTGAACATCCATAAATACGATATCTGGTTTTTCACTCACAAATCTATCTACAGCTTCCCGCCCATTTACAGCTTGTACAATCTGAGCATTGGGAAGAGCTTTTTTCACAAGTAATTTGGAAAGTATCAGATTCATTGGGTTATCCTCTGCTATCAGCACTACCAGGTCTTTACTTTCTGATATGATTTTAGAGGAATTATTAATGGGATTTTGCCTAAACGCATCGCCTTTATCGAGATCTGAAACTTTACATATCAAATCAAATGAGAATGTACTCCCCTCTCCAAAAACACTAATTAGCTCTAGCTTGCTTCCCATAAGGGATAACAGATCATTGGAGATTGACAAGCCTAAACCCGTTCCCCCATACTTCCTGGTAGTAGATGAATCTTCCTGTGAAAAAGCTTGAAAGATTTTTTCTTGATTTTCTTTTCGAATCCCTGTGCCCGTATCTCTTACAGAAAAGCAGAATTTAATTTCACCTTTCTCTTCTTCTTCGAATGCTTTGACTTTAAGCTCTATTTCGCCCTGTTCTGTAAATTTCACCGCGTTGGCCAAAAGATTGATCAGAACTTGTTTCAAGCGCATCGAATCCACAAAAACATAGCGGTACTTATCTTCTACTGGCGTTAATCGGAGAGATAAGTTTTTATTAATGGCATTGTAGCTAGTCAGACTTATAACCTGTTCGCACAGTTTAACTAGATCTGTACTTTCTATATTGAGTTCTAACTTACCCGACTCTAATTTGGAGATATCAAGGATTTCATTAACAAGTCCTAATAGGACATGTGAAGACTGACTCACAATCTTCATATAATCCCTAACAGACTCTTCTAAAGAAGCCTCCAGAACCTGATCTGTATAACCGATTATTGCATTAAGAGGCGTTCTGATCTCATGACTCATATTTGTTAAAAACTGAGACTTGGCCTGACTGGCCACCTCGGCTTCTTGTCTTGCCAAATTTCGCTCTTGAATCTTAACTTCAAGCTCACGCTTCTTGGATTGCCCTTTTTTATAAAGTATAAATACTATAATGAGCATTCCTGTTAGAGAAAAGATCGCAAATATTGAAATTGCGAAAAGGCGGTTTTGACTTTTCAAAAGCACTCGATTCATCTTAGACTCCTTTTTGAGGTCTTCAATGATTATTTCGTTCTTATGACTCTCGTAAAGCCCCTGCACTTTGGCAGTTTCTTCTATAAGGTTTAGATGTGCAAGGCTATCTTTAAGAATCAATATTTTTTCATAGAGATCTGGGAGCTCTTCTATTCTATTCTTCCTTCTAAGTAGCCTAGCTTTTACAACCATACTTTCATAATAAACTTTGAGAGCTCCAATATCGCCTGCTGTCCGCTCCGCATTTTGTATCGCTTCCAAACCGTCATCAATTCTATTATTATATAGGTGAGCAGTTGCCAATAGTAAGTAGGAATTGGACAGGTTGAACTGATCCTTAAGTCCCTTATCAATCTTAATAGAGCGTAGTATAAACCCAATAGCGAGATTGTAATCCTCAAGTTCCAGATGTGAGGTGGCAAGGTTAGATAAGGTGCTTGACCTACCTCTATCGTCTTCTAGCGAATCAAGAATTACAAAGGCCTTTGTGAAAAAAACAAGGGCTTCTTTGTAGTCTTTCTTTTTTTGGTATAACTCCCCGATGTTGTTATATCCATATGCCACCCCCTTCACATCCCCAAGCATGCTTTTCAATGAGATGGATTCATCATAGAACCTTCTCGCAGTTTCTATATGATTTAAATTCTTATATGCAATACCCAGGTTATTTTTCAGTCTTGAAATACCAAGTGTATCGCTGATTTTTTCAAGAATGGAAAGCGCTTCATGATAGTATCGAATTGCCTCATTGGAACTCCCCTGAATATCATATGATATGGCTTTATTCTTAAGAGCCTGAGCCTTTCCCACATCGTATAAGTCAATTTCTGGCATGCTAAGCACAGAATTGAAAACTGACCTTGCCTTGGATGGTGCACTAAATATGAGATTAAACCCTATTTTATTAAGTGAGTCAATTTTGGCATTGGAATCTGAAGTAGTTGAATTGCCTGAAGGGATACAATACACTACCTGCATCGCAAGCATCACTATTCCTAAGAGGCTATATTTGAAGCTCAACCTTTTCATATCCTATCAAATATATCTCTCAATACTATTTTTCTGGCAGTATCTAGACCAACCTTACGAATAGCTCGACCAAATTCCATGAAAAAATGAATTAACAGAGGAAACGTACCATGTTTGGAATAAAACTAGGTGCGATATCTTTTTGAGTAGAAATTGAATTCAAAACCATGTTGTCTGGTTTATTTGTTTAGAATAACTCAGGTTTAATTATTCAATACCAAAATCATGTTGATTTAATTTTCGGTCAAAAGGGTCTTCATATCCTCAATCATTCTTTTGACTTCAAGTTGTAGGGTTCCGGTATATATCCCTCTTATTCTCCTCTTTTCATCAATCAGAATGAGTTTCTCCGTATGAAGAAAATCTTCCAGAGTAGTTAATTTTTTACCAAATCCCTCATCTGCAAAATATGACTCTCTTGCCAGTTTATAGATATCTTCTTTGGGTCCAGTTACCAGGTGCCATATGCTATTGTCAATTTCATTGCGCTCAGCATACCTTGTTAACTGGGCTACTGTATCTACCCATGGCATTACAGAGTGAGAAAGTATTTTTACCCTATCATCTTTTCTAAACTCATCTTGAACAAGTTTCAGATTTCCATTCATTCTAGGGCAAACTCCTGGACAGATGGTGAAAAAGAAGTTAGCAACGTAAATACTGTTTTCAAAAGTCGAGTTTGTTATTGTGTCTGAATTTTGATTAACAAAAGCGAATGGTTCAATTGTATGAATTGATTGATAATCATTATCATCTTGATTAATCCACTCTGGAGACAGATCTGGAGTATTGTAAAATGGTAGATCAATAGCTTCTGATTTCTTCTTATCCTGACGCGAACAGGCAAACAAGCTAATAGATAAGAAAAGGACAATATATTTATTCATTCCGTACTTTTATATGGATCAAAATTACCGCTTTCGCTATCTATTTTAGCGCACCGCTTTAGTCCAACTAATCCGTATTTCCTACCGTTTTCACGCCTCACATAGTTTGTTCTTAGTTTGCCGTCCATTCGATAGACCTTTTGAGATCCCAACTCCCTCCCATCCTTGAAGTTCATGTCCATATTCAGATTCCCATTTTCATACCAGGTCCAATGATTGCCTTCGCTCAATCCCTCCACAAAGTAGTACTCAAACTTAAGCTGACGGTTCTTATACCAGGCCAAATGCTTCCCATGCTTCTTTCCATCATGATAGGGTCTTATTTGAGCTGTATCTCCGTTAGGGTAAAAATGTATCTTATCGCCCTCAAGTTTTCCCATATAGAAGCTTGATTTTGATTGCAAACTACCATCTGTATAATAGCTCTGTAGATAACCTGAAAATAGCGAATCCATGAAAAAAAGATCTCCAGATGCATTTTTCGAAATTCCGGCATCCGATGATGAAATAAAACGATCTGGAATTTGAATACTTGCCTCCTCTTCTGAAAGAACATCCGGCTGACTGCAGCCAAGCGCAACCAACCAGAGAAAAAAGCATATAAAATTTATGTTATTGTGTTTTGGTTCCAGGAGTGCCATAGAAGCCATCGCCATTGATCCAAGGAAATTCTGTAGTTACGTGATAATGGTAAACACCATTCGGAAAATCTGCTGTAACCGACGTGTGCCCATGATAATCATCTAAATCATCATTGGTTACTTCCTTGCCGTTTTCCATAGGTCCATATACAGGGAAGCCATCAAGTAGGAAGCCAAGAAAAGCATCACTACCCTTAGTCTCTGTCAACCAAATAGGCTCTATATGATAATGATAAGTATCACCAGCAGGATGCCCTTCGTACTGATCAAAAGTCTTGAGTTCTTCCAGAATATCATCATCAGGAGCTGCTTGTTGATTGAAATAAACTACACTATTTACGGCAACTCCCATTGGCCCTAACCCTGGAGATTCATGATTACTATCTACTTCCGGAAATCGGGGAATCTCCATCACAATATTTTGTTCTTCGATAGTACCCGGGTTCTTGGTAAATTCCGAATCTTGAGATCTTGTATAATTCTCATAAAGGGGATTATCTGTAGCGTAATAGACACTCACATGATCTGGAAGATCTTTTGTAGTAATGGTAATCGTTTGGTCATCCACGACTACTGATACATTCCCACTTTCCGTATCGAAGTAATCAACTAACACACTCATATCGTTATCAGCGGTTGTTTCTTCCTCCATCTCTTCCTCTTCCATTTCATCGTCTGCAGTAGTGCTTCCATCATCGGAACAAGCCAAAAAGAAGCTCATAAAACCAACCATAATTACTATGGAAATATACTTTGCGTATTCTCGAATTTTCATAATTGTTTGTTGCTCTTTAATTCAAAAAAATAACTTCAATAGATCGCTAGACCTATTATGTGAGGCATTCCTCATTCTGCTTGATAAAACGGGGAAATCAATTTTAACCCTACCACAAGATTGAATTTACCTTTGAAACCTAAATTCAAAAAAAATAGTGACTTGTTTTTCGAAACTAAATTTTTCACAGACAATGAAGCTCTATTTTTTAACCTAACTACATATTTTCAAAACGCGCAACCAGTGCAAGCGCGCATAAAGCAATAGTTTCCACACACCAATGACCAAGCGAATATGAGATACTCGAAATGTAGCTTTAGATAAGAATTTCAACCGATTCAATTCAACCATATTAGGTTATAGGTGTAAACTTGACAAAGTAGGATTAAGAATCTTTCTTTTCTCACAAAGAATCCATAATTTCAATCTTCGTAAAAACACCGAACAATTATGAAAACCCTAATCTCTGTCTTAAGCTTGTTTCTTGTACTTGGTCTTCATGCTCAAAAGCCAATAACGAGTGTTCCATTCGAACTATTTGGAGATCATATAATCATCCCTGTGAGCGTTGATAACTCAAGACCTTTGGATTTTATATTTGATACCGGGTCAGGCTATACCGTTCTCGATTCTGATATAACCGAGGAGCTTAATCTTTCTGGTAAAGAAATTAAAATGAATAGTACCAGAAATTCTATGGAACTGCTTAAGCACAATGAAATTGAAATTAACGGATTTCCAATGGAAAAAAATGTCAAAGTGTACGCTACCAATTTGGAGCACCTTGAGATTAGCTTAGGAAGAGATATCGATGGTATCGTGGGATATGACCTAATGCATCATCATACTATACGCATCAACTATGCTGAGAAAACAATGGATATTTATGATCATGGACGAGGGCCAAAGAAAGGAGATGAAATCATTTTTGATTTGAATATATCAATCCCAACTATAAACGGAAGCGTCGTTTTAAATAACAATGAATCTCACGATGGTACTTTTTTCATCATGACTGGAGCGGGGACTTCTCTGGATTTCAACTCTCCGTATGCCAAGGAATATGATGTGCTTCATAAAACAGGTAAACACTACTCCTACCTAGTCAAAGGAATAGGCGATGAAGAAACGCTTCATTATGAAGGTCATGTCGTTTCATTCTCTTTCGGAAAACAAAAATTAGAAAACATACCGATCGGAATAAGTGATGCCAAAAAAGGGATACAAGCCGACCCAGATGTTGCAGGTATTATTGGCAACAAAATATTGAGTATGTATAACATCACGATCGATGTGCCGAAGAGAAGACTGTATTTAGAAAAAAACGAAAACTTCGGCAAGACCATGGCTGTAAACTGCAGTGGAATCGACCTTCAATTTTCGCATGGCGATTCTCACTTGCTTATTCATCGTGTGTTTGAAGACAGTCCTGCATCGGAGGCTGGCATCATGGTAGATGATCAATTGATTGCCATTAATGACACTCCTGTATCCAGTCTTGCTCTACCAGATATAAAGAAAATGTTGAGAGAAATAGGCGAAACTGTATCGCTTAAAATCAAGCAAGGAGACGAAATCAAAACTGTCGATCTTACTTTGAGATCATTGATTGATTGATGAAGTTATTGCGTGTTCGCAAGGATAGTTTTGATTCCCAAATGGATACGTCATCAGAGAAATAGTTTGGTCTACTTCACACCTCGTAAGCTTGCTTCGAAGTTTTTAATTTGAGATTACAAAAAATTCACTAATCTACCTGAGATTTGATCAATTATGAGATAGGTTTTCAGTTAAAATCGCGACCTATTTCTTAGTAATTCTTTTCGTAAAACTTCTTCAGAAAGGTCAATGCGGGGTGTCCAGAATTCTCGACATTGGGTTTTTCAAAAAATTGATCAATGCTTGTAAAACCAGAAGCCCTTTCTAATTGCTCCGACTCTATACTTTTGTATCCCATTGACCAACCTACAAAATTTCGTCTACTTATTGGATGCTCTACAAGGAGAAGTACTTTTTCATGGCGCTTATCAGCACATATAGTTTTATAGAGACTCTTTACATGTCTTTCTTCACCTTCTAAGACCTGAAGAAATCGATTATTTGAGTGTACCAACATCCCAGTAATTTCTTTCTCTGAATTATGACTAGCTGCCTTGGTCACAAGATTATTAAGTTCCAAATCAGTCCATGGGTAGGACGTATGGCTTACATAAACTAGGCTATGAAGTGACTTCTTAGTGTCCATGTTAAATCGCTAACCCAAGTAAGGTAATATCATCATATTGCATATTCTCTCCTTTCCATTTGCTGATTTCATTTAAATAATATTCAGAACAGAAATCAGATTCTGATTCGATCATTTTTTTCACTCCCTTGTATCCAAGCTTCTTTTGATCTTTGGAATCATATTGATCTGTAAGTCCGTCAGTAAATGTGTATAAACCTAAGACATCTTTCATATCTAAGACAGTCTGGGAGATGGTTTCGGACACCTTCGAATAATCCATCACCTTTCTTGCTTTAAGAAGTTCTACACCTTCTTTTTTCCTAAGAAACGCTGATATACCTGTAGAAACAAACTTGATTTCTTTCTTATCATAATCAAAATAAAATACTGCCAGTTCTGCACCGATTCCATAATCCAATGTCTCTTTGGTAGTATCGTTATAAGAGTTGAATTGTCCGTAAAAATCAGACACAAAAGAAGTGACGTCTGATGAGTCAAAATTAGAATATGCCTGATTCAGAAGTGAATTGCAAACCATAGAAGCCATTGCTCCTTCCAAACTATGTCCTGTACAATCAACAAGCGAGACCAAAGCTCCATTGGGCGTTTCTTGAAACCAATAGAAATCTCCTCCCACCATATCTTGCTGCTGATGTACCACGAAGAACTTTTTAAATTTCTTCTGGATTTCAGCGTCTCTAGGGATAATCATTTTCTGGATCCTTAGTGCGTCCATCATTTTCAAATCCAATTGTGAAGTCTCTTTGGGCTCTGAGGACTCTTCAGTTGTAATTGCTTTCTTTGTATCTGAATTAAAATCAACTACTCTGCCCTTGTGAACATCATTTAGAAAACTAAGAAGAATAGCGACATTCTCATTTTCATTGTGAATGACCAGATAGTGATCTGCATCTACCTTGCTGAAAATGAGTTCTTTTTGTGTGGAAAGTTTTATTCTGAGAAGTTCAAAAGAATCGGAAGTTTTGTAGAGCCAGTCAATCCACTTTTCGATCTCTTCTTTACCTGACAAAGGTTCTAGTGCTATTTTACTACCATTCCTATCTGATTTATTGATTACATCACAATAAGATAGTTTCGGAAAATTCTCCAAAACTAGTTTGACTAAAACATTCATCTAAGGGCTATATTTTGCAAGCTAATATAATCCGTTTAGAAACTTAGAGCAGGCAAGTTCCAATATAACTTTGTTGTAATTGCTTCCATTTTTCAGTTTCACTATCGCGGCTTTCTCTTCAGAGACTTGAACAAAAAATTTCATATCCTTAAAATCCAGATATAGAAATTTTGTAGTATCGAAACACATACAGTCGCACATTGTTTCGATAAAACTTGTGCTTCCAAAATTATCGTCTTTGTGCAAGTAAGACTTAGAAGTGAAACTGTAGACACCCATGGCATCTACAATTTCAACATCTCTTTTCATATTACTCACTTCTTCTAATAAAGTCATGATAATTCTTGTCTAATGGATTACAAATATTTAATTAGAAAGCGAGTCGTGCTATTAAATATGGCTTTGTATCCCTTCAACGCCTTTCTTCACCAAGCTTCTCAATATTGCAAGGTTAGACTTCTTCATATCTGCCGCTAAGTAAACCATGTGTGACCCTTTCTCAGTAACGTTAATTAAATGGTACTGTGTACTAAGCGTAATAAGTATATCATCAATACCTTCTTTAAGTCCTAGTGCTTTGATCGCACTAAGCTTTGCTTTTACTACTTCTACATTGTATGCACTAGCCACATCCGGATCTAACTTGCCATCTGAGAATGAACCAAGAGTCATTCCTGAAGCAATTTCTACTACTGTCACCGCATGAACACCAGCTGCATCTTGCGCTGATTTTATAAATTCTGATACTACGTCTGCTTTCGCCATTTTTTGGTTGATTTAAATTTTAGTTTTCAAAGTTTCTTTAGCCACGCTAATTGCGTCAACTGTTTGTAATGTATGAGAATTGTTTTGACTTGGTGGTTCTATTTCGATGCATATAACCTATTCCTCGGTGAATCAAACATTTCGTATGACCAATGAAACCACCATAATTAAGTAAAAATCATATCCTCCAGACAACCACTGAAAATGTGGATTTTATTCATTTAAAACGGTTAAACTTATTTTTAAAAATCGGAAGAGATTATAAAACAGTTTTAAATAATATTAAGGCTAGCTTAACTTATAGTGAGATCAAGGCAAAAGCATCAACGAGTTAAGAGCTGTGGGATTTAATTTCATAAATAGGGGAAAACCGTAGTGATAGATTGACAAAAAGCACTTCTTCAACGGTAAATTTCTTACTTTTAGAAGTAGATTTATTTTGATAAAATGGTAGCAGAAACATCGAATATGCTTGGGTCTGATGGGCTGGAGCTTTTTTACAGGTATTGGATTCCAGAAAAACCTGAGAAAGTTTTCTGCATCATTCATGGTCACGGGGAGCATGGTGGTAGATACGAGCATATCGCACTTCATCTCACTAAGATGAATGTCTCCACTTTTGCAATGGATTTAAGAGGGCATGGACTATCAAAAGGAAAAAGGGGACATGCGGCTTCTTATGATTTACTGATGAGGGACGTAGAAGAGCTCATTAAAACTGCAAGGGAGACATTCAATGATCTCCCCATATACCTAATGGGTCATAGTATGGGTGGCAACCTGGTTGCCAACTTTATGATCAATGATACTTCGAAGGAAATTTCAGGATTTATTCTCTCCTCACCCTGGCTAAAACTAGCTTTTGAGCCTTCAAAAATAAAACTTAAGCTTGGTCAAATAATGACCAAAATATGGCCAAGTTATTCTGAAAATAATGGTCTTGAAGTCAACTATTTAAGCAAAGACCCTATTGAGGTAAAAAAATATGTCGATGATCCGCTCGTCCATGGAATGATATCGGCAGGGCTCTTCTCAGCCATTAGTGAAGCTTCGGATAACGCTCTGGTCAAAGCTGGAAACATCAAAACCAAAGGACTGGTTTATCATGGATCTGCAGATCAAATCATAGATCATAAAACTACTCAAGCGTTTGCTGCTAGTAACGAACTATTGGAGTGGCACCTGCTTGATGGTGTGTTTCACGAACCTCACAATGACCTGGAAAAGGATAGCGTGCTGACGCTTATTTCCAACTGGATATCGGAAAATAAGTAAATATCACTTATCTATTTGTGTTCTCCTTGAGTCGCCTGTTTTGGCGAGAGACTCTTCAGTTTGGAGTGTCTTTTCTCCAATAAAGTAGCATTCTCTTGTAGATCCTGAAAAAGAAGCAATTTTTATATTGAAATATATGGAATCAAGTTTCTCGTTATATCCTCCATGAACATGGGGTTTCTCATTTAAAAAACCGCTTTGACCACTCAGAATATGACCTCCCGCAATTCGATTCTGCACGAAAAGCATCAACCCTTCTTTATGCTTTGATACCAACGCTCTGAAAACTATCTTCCCAAAATCCAGTTCAAATGAAACCTTGATGAGAATATTGTTGAGTCTCTCAATTTGAACTATCGTTTCCTCAATATTTGCTCCACCGGATTCAATAAGATTGCCTTTAAATGATGCAGAAAGAAGAGCCGCGTAATTTGAATCCATCTATTATTAAAGTAATGTTTCAATTTGCGCAGCAATGGGTGATCTCAGTAATAAAACTGACTGAACAGGTTAATTTAATGATGAACGGGAAAATTTAAGTTTATTCAATTGGAAGGGAAATGTTAAAAGTAGTTCCAGAGCTTGAGGTTTCTACGACGTTGATGCGCCCGCCGAATTCCTTTATAATATTGTAGGAAATTGATAGACCAAGTCCCGTCCCCTCTCCCACTTCTTTTGTAGTAAAAAACGGTTCAAAAACATGTGTGAGGTGATCTTCCTGAATACCACTTCCCGAATCTGATATCAAAATATGTACTTCATTGTTTTCAACAAATGTTCTTATCTTGATTTTGCCGGAGCTCTCTATTGCCTGACAGGCATTGGTTAGCATGTTTAAAAGTACTTGCTTTAATAATTGAGAACTACCGTTGATAATGGGCAAGTCCCCCAGATCCGTCTCAATTTCTATTGTTTTAGATGGTTGATACTTGATCAAATTTACTGTGAGCGTCACGCATTCGTTAATCTGGATGGGGCCATCCTTGGAAAGAAGGTCTGGTCTGGAAAATGCACTTAAATCTCTTATCAGATTGATTACTCTTGAAGTCCCATCTTCAACCCCGCTAATCAAACCATCCATTTCTTCAAAAACTTCTTTCAAAGCACCATAGCGATCATCAGTTTCCGAAGAATCTTCATCAAAAACAGTCTCATATATTTCTCCAATATTGCGCTTGATGACAGAGATATTTCCTGCCACATAGTTGATAGGGTTGTTTATCTCATGAGCTAGCCCGGCTGTTAGCAATCCTATTGACGCCATCTTTTCAGACTCTATAAGCATAAGTTGAGTTGACTTCAAATCCTCAAGCGTTTTAACCAAATCTTCATTCGTCTTAGTCAGCTTGAGTTGAGTCTCTTTAAGATGGGTTACATCTACATGTATACCTAGTATGAATGGTTTTGTATCAACAAACATTCTACTCTTTGTCAGATAAAGCCATTTCTGTGTTCCATCTGGCCACATGACTTTTGACTCACTCGTCACAGGTACGCCTGTTTGTATGAGCGTTTCGTCCTCTTGTTTGAAGAGCTCTGCTTCCTCAAGGTTATTGTGTGTTTCTGCAATCGACTTTCCTGTGACTTCTTCTATTGGTCTACCGAACGAATCTGCAGTTAATCGATTAACGAGATCATAAATTCCATCCTCGTTTCGCACAAATATCAATGCAGGTATTTGATCAATTATCTTTTGGAAAAACTCCTTCTGCTGTCTCAGTTCTTTTGTCCTCTCCTCAACGATATCCTCCAGCTGATCCCGATATTTTTCAAGTTCCATTTCAGCCTTTATTTCGGTCGTAACTTCCTTGAATAGGCTTGTAACTCCCACTACATGGCTATTCTTATCAAAAATCGGATTAAACGCCTGATTATAATACTCGCCTTGATACATACTCGTTTGCTCAAACGGTTCTCCTTTGAGCGCCCTCTTAAGATTAGTAATCAATCTTGCCGATATATATTCAGGCAATAGGTCAGGCAAGTACTTTCCTACTTCCACATCGACATGAAAGCCTTCTTCCATTTCTTTCTTATGCTGGGTATTGAACCCTGTGTATCTGAACTGCTTATCTACTGAGTAGGTACTTATTTGATTAGGTCCTTCGAGTAGTGAGACCAATTTCGCATCTGTTTCATACAGCTGCTCTTCTACCTTTTGTCTTTCCTGTGTCTCTTCTTTTTGCTTGGTAACAAAAAAAATGATCAGCAAGAAAATAACAGAAGCTGATATTCCTGCAAATAAGACGATGTTAATTTTCGTTGATATAAACTCAGAACTTATCTGTCCTTCAGGCACCTCTAATAAGAGTTTCCACTTATTTTCAGAGAATCCGACTTCAATTTCTGAAGAGAAAACTGTTACCTCATCTTCTCCAAACATACTTTGTTTGATCTTACCTACCATCTTAGGATCTGGATGAACGATGTAGACTCCTTTCCCCGAAATCAAATACGTCTTCCCTTTTTCGATTTCTCCTAGTCGATGTACCAGTTTTTTAATGGAAGAAAGGCTTATATCGGCACCTGCCACTCCCAGAAAAACACCATTTTTAAGAATCGGGGAAACAACGCTTACCAAAAGGCTGTCATTCCCGCTTACAGGATAATTGTATGGCTCTAGTAGATGCTCTTCATGGCTTTTTTTGGGAAGTTGATAATAATCAGATTCATCAAATAGGACACAATTTTCCAATACTACAGAATCGCCTTGCCAGTGCCAATACGGAACATACCTTCCTTCATTATTGCTTCCTCTCCCATTTATTTCTTTTACATCGTTTTGATCAAACGAATTGGGTTCCCACACCATCCATAAACCCAAAAAATCTCTACTACTTTCAGTACTTGATTTCAAAACCTGATTCATGATGACTCTCGAGAGAACATCAGATTCTCTCATCTCTTGAACCATGGATCGTAGACTTCTTGATTGAATAAACCCTCTTTCGATGAGGTCTTCTATGTACTCTGTATGAGCATGTAGGTTTTTTGTAATCTCAGAAAGCTCGTTTTCTTTGTTTTCTGCCTGTAGACTTAAAGTAGCAATGATTGAAAAAGCTCCATAAATGAGCAAGATCAATCCTCCTATAACGGATACCCTAAAGGCTTGTTTATTTCCAAATTTAACTTCCAAAACTACACTCAGACATCACGGTTCAATTCTTCAATGTACAAAAATTGAAATTGAAACAGGCATGAAAATATCTGGTATTTAAAATTTGGATTTCTTATCGATCATATCGGATGAAAATACCTTCATCTTAACACGACTTTGTCAAGGTTATGGTTACTACTCAAACGTATCAAATTGAACCTGAAGAAATCCTTTTCCAAAAGTGAATTTCGAGCCCGATGAGAATAATTTCACAATTCAATCAGGTAAACAAGTAGGCTTAATCATCAATATCTTTTTTGATTATAAGCCTATTTCCTTGATTATAAGCAAAGTAATTCCAAACCCAATTGGAAAACACAAGCAGCTTTCTTCTAAATCCTATAATGGAAAAAAGATGAATAAACATCCAAATAAACCATCCAAAAAAGCCTCCAATGGTAAGATTGAAAAATGGTAGGTCGATTACAGCTTTGTTTCTCCCTACAGTGGCCATCGTTCCTTTATCAATGTAGCGAAAGGATTTGAGCGATTGGTTGTTTTGATATCGCTCAATATTTGAAGCAAGTAATTGGGCTTGCTGGATGGCAACTGGTGCCAGCATTGGTAACCCTTTTGGAAAATCGTTAAAACATTGCAATGCTACATCTCCAATCGCATAAATATATTTATGCCCATCAATAAGGTTATGTTCGTTGACTTTGATACGGCCATTAATTACTGCTCCCTCGTTTAACCCTGGAACAAGGTTTCCTTGAACTCCTGCAGCCCAAATCAAGCAGTTGGTATGAATGGTTCTACCATCGCTAAGAGTTGCTACATCATTTTCGTAAGACTTCAAAATAGTTCCCAAAATCACCTCCACACCAAACTTCTTGAGATATTTGGCAGCCTTGGTTCCTGATGATTTAGACATTGCACCAAGCACTTGCTTTCCTCCTTCTACAAGAGTGATCTTCATCTTTTTGAAATCTAGCTCCGGATAGTCCTTCGGCAAAACTTGATTTCTCAACTCCCCGATTGCTCCAGCCAGCTCTACTCCAGTAGGGCCAGCACCGACAATCACGATATTCATATGCTTTTCCAATACATCCTCGCTATCTGCTTGCAGAGCCTCCTCGAAGTTGTTGATCAGTTTTGTTCTCAACTCAATGGCATCAGTGATTTCCCTAAGATTACTTGCATTCTTTTCGATCTGTTTGTTTCCAAAAAAATTGGTTCTGGAGCCTGAGGCCATCACGAGTAAATCATAGCTTAAATCACCAAGGTCTGTTTTCACTTCTTTTCTCGCCGAATCGATTTTTTTGACCTTCGCCATTCGAAAGTGAAAATTCTTATTCTCTTGCAAAAAGCCTCTAAGAGGACTGGAAATATCACCCGGGCTTAGCCCTGCAGTAGCCACCTGATATAAGAGTGGAATGAAAGTATGATAGTTATGCTTGTCAATCATTACAATCTGGATATTGGACTTGCTCAACTGCCTTACCAATTCGATTCCTGCAAAGCCTCCTCCTATAATAACTACTCTCAGTAAATCTGTTTTAGGGATTCGTTCATTTATTCTACTCTCCTTTTGCACTTCGCTTACATCGGTTTCTAAATCCATCTTTTATTTTATTTGAGATACGGATACTTCTTTTTGTGTATCCTTGCTTTTCTGCTGACTATATGAACATCAAGTGACAGTATAAAGATCGCAATGGATCAACTATTTTTCATTTATTTTATAAAATGAAACCTGACAAAAAAATCATCAATTCATGGTGCATGTATGATTGGGCAAATTCGGTCTACAATCTTGTAATAAACACCACAATTTTTCCAATCTATTACACTGCAGTTACTGCAAATGAGTCATCAGGAGACAAAGTAAACTTCCTTGGTTTTGAAGTTGTAAATTCGGTTCTGTACAGTTACGCGATTTCATTCTCTTTCCTTATCTCAGCTATTATGTTACCTATACTTTCAGGAATAGCTGATTATACAGGAGAGAAGAAAAAATTCCTAAGAATCTTCACCACGCTCGGATCAGTTGCTTGCATGGGCATGTTCTTTTTCACGTCAAACTCCATTGAGTGGGGAATCTTATGTGTAGTTCTGGCAAGCGTAGGGTATAGCTCCGGGTTGGTTTTCTATGATGCTTACCTTCCAGAAATAGCTCCTTCCTCGATGACTGATCAATTAAGTGCCAGAGGTTATTCATTTGGGTATTTTGGCAGTGTTATACTGTTAATACTAAGTCTTGCTTTGATTTCTAACCCTAATTGGATAGGGTTTGACGAAAAAAGTAGCTATCCTGTCAGGATCGTATTCCTAATCGTTGGCTTGTGGTGGATTGGTTTTGCTCAAATACCTTTCAAAAACTTGCCTAACAATACCCTTAACAGAAAATCCTCTAGCAAGATTTTGCTTAATGGTTACTTAGAAATAAAAAAGGTATTCCTTTCTCTTAAGACGCAACCAAATATCAGAAAATACCTGATTGCATTCTTCTTCTATAATATGGGTGTGCAAACGATCATGCTTTTGGCTACTTTATTTGGCTCTAAGGAACTCAAACTAGACTCAAGCCAACTCATACCTATATTACTAATAATTCAATTTGTTGCGATTATTGGAGCCATTCTTTTTGCCAGAGTTTCGGATAAAAAGGGAAATATTTTCTCTTTAGCCATCATGCTAATCATATGGGTTGGGATTTGCATTTTTTCTTATACTGTAACTACAGTCAATGAGTTTCGAATGGTCGCAGTAATGGTTGGATTAGTCATGGGAGGTATTCAGTCACTCTCACGAGCGACTTTTTCTAAATTAGTCCCTAAAGACACTCTTGATCATACATCTTACTTTTCTTTTTTCGATGTTACCTTTCACGTAAGTGTTGTATTGGGAACGTTCAGCTACGGCCTAATAGATCAGATCACGGGAAGCATGCGTAATAGTACACTTGCTCTTGGTTCATACTTCGTGATTGGACTTGTAATACTCTTGCTTGTGAAAATGCCAAAAAAAGAAAATGCACAAGCTTAATCTTCCAACCTTTGATGTTAGATTAAAAGAAGAAGAAGGGAACAGGTATATTTTTGATATTGTAAGAAAAAAATACCTCATCCTCACCCCGGAAGAGTGGGTAAGACAGCATTTCATTCATTTGCTCATTAATCACTTAAAGTATCCGCGTGCGCTAATCAAAATGGAGTTTCCGATGACCTATTTCAAATCAGGTAAGCGAAGCGATATAATTGTATTGAAGAGAGATATGAACCCATTTTTACTTGTAGAGTGTAAAGCTTTCGATATCAAATTAAAAGATGATGTCTTGAAGCAAGCATCTATCTACAACAAAATACTGAAAGCTGATTACTTAGCAGTCACCAACGGGATCAACCACTTTGTTTGGCAATTCAAAAATGAATCCTATAATCAGCTTCCTGATTTCCCTTCCTACTCTAACTCTTAAAGAAAGTTATTGACATCTGTATAATCCAAACCAAAAGCTTCCGAAACGCCTTTATAGACAACCTCTCCTTCTATAACGTTTAATCCGAGTTTCAACTCTGCATTATCAGAACAAGCCTTTTTCCATCCTTTATTTGCTAGTTGTAAGGCATAAGGTAGAGTAGCGTTTGTCAATGCTAATGTAGAAGTGTATGGTACTGCTCCGGGCATGTTTGCTACGCAATAATGAAGTACATCGTCAATGAAATATGTAGGATCCTCATGAGTGGTAGGCTTACAAGTCTCTATGCAGCCACCTTGATCTACCGCCACATCCACAAGTACAGTACCCGGACGCATTTCCTTGAGCATATCTTTTGTAATAAGATGCGGTGCTTTTGCTCCTGGTATAAGTACCGCACCTATTATTAAATCATGCGTACTAATCAGTTCACGAATGTTATATTCATTTGACATGAATGTATTTACATTGGCAGCCATTACATCATCAAGATACCTCAACCTTGATAGGTTGACATCCAATATTGTAACATTGGCACCTAATCCGGCAGCCATTTTTGCCGCATTGGTTCCAACTACTCCCCCACCAAGAATCATGACTTTAGCAGGCCTTACTCCTGGAACTCCTCCAAGTAGTATTCCTCTACCGCCACTAGGCTTCTCTAAGTACTTAGCTCCTTCTTGCACAGCCATTCTACCTGCAACTTCAGACATAGGGATTAACAGCGGAAGAGACCTATCAGCCTTCTCAACTGTTTCATAGGCCAGGCAAACTGCTCTAGATTTAATCATTGCATCCGTCAATGGACGATATGAAGCAAAATGAAAATAGGTAAAAACAAGCTGATCCTTCTTTATCAAATCATATTCAGGCTCAATCGGTTCTTTGACCTTCATAATCATTTCGGCACTATGATAGACATCTTCTATAGAGGCAAGTATGGTTGCTCCAGAAGCCTCATACTCTTCATCAGTAAATCCACTGCCTAAGCCTGCAGTCGCCTGAATATTTACCTTGTGCCCATTCTTTACAAGCTCTTGAACTCCTCCAGGGGTAAGTGCAACTCTGTTTTCATTATTCTTAATCTCTTTTGGTACGCCTACTATCATAGCTGGGTCTTTGGGGTTATTTTACAGCAAAGATAGGTGGGTAAATACCGAAAAAAATAAGGCTTTCGAAATTCGATAAATGCTGAAAATCAATTCAAAAGAAGCAGATATTAAATTTTGAATTTCAAGAAATAATCAAAATTTAATTTTAAATAAAGACTAATCAAAACACTGTAAACCAACCACATGAGAGACAGCAGACCCGATTATCTCTCTTTTTTGCTATCTTCGCTCACCTGAAAACCTAATCCAAATGGGTTTATCAGACGTAAGGAAACATATGAGTACTTCTAAAACCAAGAATCAAACGAGAATTAATGTAAGCGAAATCCTAAGCGATTACTCTCTGGCAATTGAAAGTAGAGAAATGAGCCTCATTGGAAGAAAAGAGGTCTTCATGGGGAAAGCAAAATTTGGGATTTTTGGAGATGGAAAAGAAATGGCACAATTGGCCATGGCTCGGGCGTTCAAAAATGGTGATTTCAGATCTGGATACTATCGAGATCAGACTTTTATGCTGGCGATTGGTCAGCTTACTGCTCAGCAATTCTTCGCACAACTTTACGCTCATACTGATGTAAAGGAGGAACCTGCTTCAGTGGGAAGAATGATGAACGGCCACTTCGGTACGCGTTCATTGAATGAAAAAGGTGATTGGAAAACTCTCACCGATAAGAAAAACTCAAGCTCAGACGTATCGTGTACAGCAGCTCAGATTCCAAGGCTTTTGGGTTTGGCGTATGCATCGAAATTATACCGAAATGATCCTCAACTAGGTGACATGAAAGACTTCTCCATAGAGGGAAATGAAGTCGCCTTCGGTACTATAGGAAACGCTTCTACTTCGGAGGGGCATTTTTTTGAGGCAATTAATGCTGCTGGAGTTTTGCAAGTGCCAATGCTACTATCCGTTTGGGATGATGGTTATGGGATATCAGTTCCAAATAAGTATCACACAACCAAAGAAAGCATCTCAAAAGCACTGGAAGGCTTCAGAAGAACCGAAACTGAGGACGGAATAGAAATATTCACCGTGAAAGGTTGGGACTATCAGGCGCTTGTCGAAACGTATCAGAAAGCTGCCAAACTATGTAGAACTTCTCATGTTCCTTGCTTGGTACATGTGGAGGAGATGACTCAACCTCAGGGACATTCTACCTCCGGTTCTCACGAAAGATATAAATCTACTGACCGGCTGGATTGGGAAAAAGAATTTGATTGTATCAAAAAAACAAAAGAGTGGATTATAGAGGAAGGGATAGCTTCTCTTGAAGAACTGAATAGTTTAGAAAAAGCGGCTAAATTCAGAGCAAAAAACGCAAAAAAACTTGCATGGTCTTGCTACCTGAAAAGTATTAAAAATGATTTAAGCGAAGCTCTTGAATTAATTAATAGGGTTGCGCTGATTCACGATAATAAGCGTGAACTAACTGTCATAAAGAATGAACTAAAAAGCGTGCTTACTCCTACAAAAGCGGAGATAATGCGAGCGGTTAGAAGAAGTTTGAGGCTACTTAGAAATGAGACTAGTGTCGACAAAGAGAATCTGACAATCTGGTTTAAAACTACTCTCGATAAGTACAAAAACCAGTATAGTTCATCGCTTTTCAATGAAAATAATTATTCACCTCTTCTCTCTGAGGAAATCAAGCCCGTATACAGCGAAGATGCCAAGCAAGTAGATGGACGAGAGGTTGTTCAAGCGTGTTTTGATTCGTTATTCAACCGTGATTCAAGAGTATTTGCAATCGGTGAGGATGTGGGCAAAATTGGAGATGTTAATCAAGGGTTCGCAGGACTGCAAGAAAAATTTGGTGAAATCCGAATTACCGATACGGGCATACGTGAAGCGACAATTATTGGGCAAGGTATCGGTGCTGCTTTAAGAGGGCTCAGACCAATTACAGAAATTCAATATTTGGATTACCTTCTTTATGCATTGCAAACTTTATCAGACGATTTGGCCAGCCTGCATTATCGCACCGGAGGAGGACAGGCAGCCCCTCTCATTATAAGAACAAGGGGTCATAGACTTGAGGGTGTGTGGCACAGCGGATCTCCAATGAGTATGATTCTAGGAACCTTACGAGGAATCCATCTTCTTGTTCCTCGAAACTTGACCCAAGCTTCAGGCTTTTACAATACTATTATGAAAGGCAATGATCCGGCACTAATCATAGAACCTCTCAATGCTTATAGGTTGAAGGAAAAGATGCCTGACAATATTGGTGATATCTGCGTACCTCTTGGTGTACCAGAAATACTGAGAGAAGGGAGCGATATCACAATTGCCACATACGGATCTATGTGCAAAATAGTAATGGAAGCCGCACAGCAACTCAGCGAAGTTGGCATTTCATGCGAGGTGATCGATGCTCAAACCTTAATGCCTTTCGATAGGACTAACACGATCTCAGAATCATTGAAAAAGACGAATAGAATTGCTTTTATAGATGAAGATGTGCCCGGAGGTGCAAGTGCCTATATGATGCAAAATGTGTTGGAAAGAGATGGAGGATATACCTATCTGGATTCAAAGCCAATTACTATAACATCCGGAGAGCACAGACCGGCTTATGGTACGGACGGTGATTACTTTTCCAAACCGAATATTGAAGACGTATTTGAAAAAATATATGAACTATTCGTAGAGGTAAATCCGGAAAAATTCAAGCCTCTTTTTTAATCTAATTGCTAGCTATATCACTCAGTAAGAAATCAGGAGTATCGATTACATTGCTTTTGTTGAGCTCTAAATCATAGACGAAAAATTGTAGTTTAAAGGTGTCTTGAGCTAAGAATGGGACGATCCCGTTTGATAAATAGGAATAGGTAATATTCCCAATGGTAGGTTTTCCAAACCTTTCAGAATCAAAAACGGGTATTCTTAAAATCTCATTTACCTGATTGCAGTCATCAATATTGAATTCCTGAGCTATGCTGGTCTCAAAATAGTTTCCGTTTCGTTTTTTGAAAAATTTCAGATGGAAGTTGCTGTGAAATGGGTTTCTATAAACGTAAAAGGTATCTGCCAAGCCGTTTTCAAAAAAATAATTTTGACAGTCAAATGGAGGCCTGCTATCAACTTCACTAAATAACGTATCAGAGATTCCAGACTCGCTTCCTAGGTAAAATGGAGGTTTCACTAAAGGGTCGGACAATGTTACATTAAAGAACCCCCCAATTCTGATATTGTCATCATCATCTCTCCATTCTCGGAGGCTATCGTAATATATCACTGGAAAAAAGGGAGCGAATTTACCTCTAACATCAGCGTCTGTCATACCAATATCTCCATTTCCATCTTCGAAATCAAAAGTGACTTTCAAAGAATCTGCACCCCCATTAACCTCAACAAATTTCAATCTTTTAAATTTTATCCTAGGGATATTGGAATATTCAGGGGCATCTAAACACCCGACATTAAGCACCAAAACTGGTAGAATTATCCATATTTGCGAAATGAATTTTTTCATATATCAGTATTACAATATTATCACTTCTTTTCCTTATTCAGGAATATAACAATGTTTGACCCTGAAAATTTCAAAAAACAACTTTTTTCATTCAACCCACTTGATTTTGATGAAGCTGCTCTGCAGGTTTTTCAATATCAATGGAAATACAACAATATTTACCAAAAGTATTGTTCCCACTTAGGAAAGACGCCAAAATCGGTAAAAAAGTTGGTTGAAATCCCATTTCTTCCTATAGAACTTTTTAAATCAAATAAAATAACGACAGAGAAGTGGACAGAGGAAAAAGTCTACATGAGTAGTGGTACTACATCCAAAGACTCCCGTAGTAAACATTACATCAAGGATAATTTATCATATCTCCAGCTAGCCAAAGCAACATTTGAGGGTTTTTTCGGATCGCTGGAGAACTATACATTAATGGCTCTCCTACCTTCTTATCTTGAACAAGGAGATTCATCTCTTATCTCCATGGTAGATTATTTCATGAAGTTTTCAAAGAAGGATAGTGGCTATTTTGGAAACAACCATGACGCTCTTATTTCCAATCTTGAAAAAACGAAAAACGAGAAAATTTGCCTGTTCGGAGTGACCTATGCTTTGCTCGATTTAGCTAAAGAACATCAAATGAGCCTTCCTAACGCAATAATAATTGAGACCGGGGGAATGAAAGGGAGAAGAAAAGAAATCATAAGAAGGGACTTGCACTCCTGTCTGCAAAAAAAACTCAATCCAGATTCCATTTGCTCAGAATATGGAATGACCGAACTCACCTCACAAGCTTATTCCCAAGGAGAGCTTTTCTCTCTTCCAAATTGGTCTAAAGTACTTATCCGAGATATAAACGACCCATTTACGTACCTTGAAAGAGAAAAAATTGGAGGTATCAATATCATTGATTTCGGCAATATCCATTCCTGCTCTTTTATCGAGACGAAAGACCTAGGCAAAGTTTACGAAAACGGCCAATTTGAGGTATTGGGGCGATATGACCATTCTGATATTAGAGGATGTAACCTAATGGTCAGCCAATGACAAATAATAATTTTAAGGTCATATTTTTTGTTTAGATAGAAAACAAGTCATATTTTTGGAATAGGTAATCGGTAGATAATATTTCAACCACGTAAACACGCCGAAAATGAAACTAAAGATAATAATAGTAGCCCTTGTAGTTGTTGGCCTTTCAGCTTGCACGCAGAAAACATGTCCAACGTATGCTAAATCTGATGTGGATAGCACTGAAAAAGTAGCCGAAAAGGTTTAATTAAGAAAGCCCCAAATTCTACATTTCAACATACTTGCTTACATCTTGATCCGAAATATCACCTTCGGACATAATTACTAATCTCTCAACTATATTCCTTAATTCTCTTATATTTCCAGTCCATTGGTATCTGGATAGTTTCTCTATTGCCTCCTTATCAACGCCTTTCTTAGCAGTACCATACTCGTTTGCTATTTGATCTAAGAAGTGGTCAACCAACAATGGAATATCAGAAGCCCTGTTTCTCAGGGCAGGAACTTGTATAATCATAACACTCAACCTATGATAGAGATCCTCTCTAAAATTCCCCTCCTCTATTTCCTTCTTTAAGTTTTTATTGGTTGCTGCTAATACACGTACATCAACCTTTATGGATTTATCTCCTCCTACTCGAGTGATTTTGTGCTCTTGCAAGGCTCTAAGCACTTTAGCTTGAGCCGATAAACTCATATCTCCTATTTCATCCAAAAAGAGCGTCCCACCGTTTGCTTGCTCAAATTTCCCAATCCTTTGTTTGTGAGCTGATGTAAAGGATCCTTTCTCATGGCCAAAAAGTTCGCTCTCAATAAGCTCTGATGGTATAGCTGCGCAATTGACCTCAACCAATTCGGATGCTGACCTGTTGCTCTTCTCATGTATCCATTTCGCAACCAGCTCCTTGCCAGTTCCATTTTCACCAGAAATTAAAACACGAGCATCAGTAGGAGCTACTTTGTCAATCGTTGCTTTTATATCATTAATCTCATCTGAAGCCCCGACGATATCAATAGACTTGCTTACTTTTTTCTTCAGCTTTTTCGTCTCTGTTTGTAAGCTTCCCTTATCAAGAGCATTTCTTACGGTGAGTAAAAGCCTGTTTAAATCAGGCGGTTTTTGAATGAAATCGTAGGCTCCTTTTTTAGTGGCTTCTACTGCCGTTTCTATCGTTCCATGAGCTGAAATCATAATGAATTGTGCTTCATGCCCCGTCTCAATAGATTTTTCAAGCAACTCAATACCATCCATTTTTGGCATTTGAATATCGCAAAGAACGGCATCTATACCTCCTTTCTCAAGAATGGCAAAACCCTGCTCGCCATCTCCTGCTTCACTTATTTGATACTTTTCATATTCAAGAATCTCTTTGAGAGTTTCTCGAATACTTTTCTCATCATCTACAATTAGAATATGCGCCATAAGTGAAAATTAAAAAATGCAAGCCTATAAGCCGGGTTCTGTACTCAAAAATCGAGACCCATCATTTATCTGGGACTGTTATCGCTAACAGCCTCCATCAACCTACCCATTCTGCAATGCGGACGAGCCGCCCTGTACAGAACCTATTTGGTCTTTCAGCGCATAAGGTTTACCTGGACATTGCGTATCACTACACAATCGGTGGGCTCTTACCCCACCTTTTCACCCTTACCTCATCGAGGCGGTATATTTCTGTGGCACTATCTCCATCTTAAAAAAGATGACTTCCCGTTAAGAAGTATGCTGCTCTATGCTGCCCGGACTTTCCTCTGTGGAATTAACCACAGCGATGGGTCAGCTTGCAAAGTAAAATTATGAATTTAAAAACTATCCTTACCTGTGATCTTGAATTCCCAATCATCAGCAGTATTGGCCACCTCTAAGATCATTTCTTTCATGATCGAATCATTGGCACTATCATAGAAGAAAGAAGCCTCAGCTTTCAAAATATCATCCTCTATTATGAATCTGGTATGAACGAATTCACTACTAGCAGATAAGACAGCTACGTAATCTATATTTTCAGTTATATAAGAAATTTTAGAGGCAATCTTTACTACCTTCTTATTGAACTTTGGATGATCCATGATCCTGGCAATTACAGTCTGAAAGCGGTCATCGCTTAGCGGAACAGTAAAAACAGAATGATTTGCATCGTATTCTGTATGCTGTGCATTGATTTCTTGTGCCAATTTTTGGCTGAATTGTGAGAAGTTCATTGTTATCAAGTTATTGCAGGGAAAAATAGTAAAAATATTCTAGCTCACAGCCTCTTTATAAGTATTTATGGCACGCACTCGAGCCTGCTTATGATCGACAATCGGCAAAGGATATTCTGAAGTTCCAAATTCTTTCACCCATTTCCGAATGTATTGAAATTTTGGATCGAATTTAGCCTGTTGGTTATAAGGGTTAAAAACTCTGAAGTAAGGTTGAGCATCAGTACCAGTGCCTGCGGCCCACTGCCAACCACCGTTGTTACTTGCCAGCTCAAAATCCAATAATTTAGAGGCAAAATACGCTTCACCCCAGCGCCAGTCTATCAGAAGATGTTTAGTTAAAAAGCTAGCTGTTATCATTCTCACCCTATTGTGCATAAAGCCAGTACTATTGAGTTCTCTCATACCTGCATCCACAATCGGGTATCCCGTCTTTCCTTCACACCATTTTTCAAAATCATCCTCATCATTGAGCCATTTGACCATATCGTACTTCGGCTTGAAAGCCCCAGATACTACGTAAGGAAAATGAGCCAGTATCATGATATAGAATTCTCTCCAAATAAGCTCGTTGAGCCATGTTTCCGAATGAGAGAGTGCATATTTGACTGCCTGTCTAATACTTATTGTCCCGAACCTTAAATGTATTCCAAGTCTGCTTGTACCTCTTTTATGAGGTACATCTCGGTCAAGATGATAGTTCTTCACAATCTCAACATCAACTTCCAGTTTTGGTATCTCAATACTTATATCATTATTAAAACCCATTGACTTCAAACCAATGATCTCTGGAATGTCAATGGAAAGTAAATTGTTGAGTAATGATTCGGATCGGAAATTATCCAGATGAAGTGCCTTTCGTTTTTCTTTCCACCTTTTGCTATATGGTGTAAAAACCTTATATGGAGCACCCTCATTATTGAGAATTTCTCCTTGTTCAAAAATTACTTGATCCTTAAAACTTAAAAATTGAATCTTCTTTTCCGAAAGGAGATTTTGCACATGCAAATCTCTTTCTTTCGCATAGGGCTCATAGTCTCTATTCGTGTATACTGCACTTATTTCATACTCGTGGATTAGTTTTTCAAAAGCTTCAACAGGGCTGGTATGAAATGTCATAATTCCAGCCTCATATTTCTCCCGAAGCGTCTTATTCAAAAGAGAAACTCTAGCATGAATAAAGCTCACTCTCGCATCGTTCTGATCGCTAAGTTTTGATAAGATTTCTGTATCAAATATGAAAACTGGAAGGACTGGAATGTCTTCCTTCAGAGAATAGTAAAGCCCAACATTATCCTCCAATCTCAAGTCTCTTCTAAACCAGAATATATTTACTTTTTGCATAGAGTGTTAACATCAAAAACCACATTCTGTTTACGTAAAAGGCTGACTAAATCTATTGAGTTTTATTTTTCAACTTTTCGCTTTCCTTAACTGCATTTTTTCTAGCCTTAGGTATTAATTGCTTAAAATCATCGAAAGACTTAATCACCTGTACGCTAACACCAGTTTCACTTTGTTGGCCGTCCACTGTGACTTGATCCGCCTGTCTAAAGGCCTTTGCTCTCAACCTCCCATCGCTTGTTAAGAGGTACTGAACAGACCAGTCTCCAACAAAGCTACTTCCTGCTGTTTCATCTAAAGTATTCTGATTAAAGCCTCCACCTCCACTTACTCTGAGTCTACCGTCTAAAAATGTATATGAAAGTCTCAATTGTAAATTATTGAGCGCGTTATCATCCAATGTGGCAAGATCAAGATCCACTTCCAGATTTTCGTTAACCTGACTTGCATAGTAGGAAAGTTGGTTCGTAACAAACTCGCTTAAACTAGTGAACTGTCCTCCTTTGGGAACAGAGAAATGATCTTTGGGAGAGAAGTTCCTTAGCATCAAAAGACTAAACACTTGCCTCTTGAGCTGTTGCTCATCATCATTGATTCTTCTTATTTCGGCATTATCACTTGCAGAAGCAAGAGATTGGCTATCGTCCAGTTTTATCTCAAATCCAATTTCAGGGGAGAGCATTTCGCCATTCAAAGAGAGCACAACCAAAACCGGAACACGCTGCGAAACCTCCACCTCCTCAACTTCAGGATTTAAATCGGACAAAGACGCAAATTGCCTATAAACTGCTTCAAGATCGAGCACGCCTTTGTAGGGGTCTCCAAACCACGATATCGTACTCCCAGGTTCTATTTTAAATTCCTTACTAAGTATAGTCGTTCCTGCAAGACTGGTAGTAAAGTTGTAAGCACCTTCTGTAATGTTTACGTCTCCTAATAATTCAAACTGCCCATTGGTATCAAGAATCAAGTTGAGGTTTCCACTTCCTGATCCTCTAATTATATCTCCCGCCCTTAAGTCAAAAATTAACTCTATATAGGCATCTGGTGTGATTTCCAATTCAAAATCAAGCGTAACTCCGGTGATGGAATTTTGTATTACCTCTTCAATATCAATTGTCTGAGTCGAATCCGACAAATCCACAAAGGATATATATTCCTTTTGCTCAACAAACCCATCATCCTCTAGCGGAAAAAAAACTCTGGTACCCTTTTCAGATTTTATTTTAGCTTTTATTATCAAATCGTCCTGCGACCCGCTCACGTTTATTATTCCTGAAGCATAGGCATTTCCATAATAGATTTCCTCGCTCAAAGAGCTTGTATTCAAGAATAAAAACTTATCCGTTTTAATATTAATACTAGGTTTTAACTCCGTGAATCCTTTGTGATTTAAGGATCCATCTAACACCGCCAGATTGCCATCTTTATCTTTCAAGCTGACGCTCTCCAAAATTATCGCCTCATTATTGAAACTCAACCTTCCATCATAAGAGTAGCTGACTCCCAAATAGTCGTATGTAAAAGCTCCTTGACTAATGCTACTCTTCCCATTTAATATAGGATAATTTAAGGCTCCAGTAATCTTAACTTGACCATCCGCAAGACCTTCCAAATTTGACACACTATTCTCAAAAAATGGTGCTAAAACTTTGAGGTTTGCCTCTTCGAATCTCAAATTCACATCTAAGGGATCTTGTTCTCTGACATAATAATATCCATCCACACTGATAGTATTGATTGATTCTCGAATTATATCCAAATCTATATGAAGTCTTGACTGATTCTCCTCCCACATGCTTATCCCTTCCATATCTCCAACGAAATACTCATTGACAATAAGGCTATCAATGCTCAAATCACTAATAAAATGATATTGTTCTTCTACTCCCTTTTTCTCCGACCTAAACATCCCATCGAGCTTACCATCTAAATGAAATGGGATTATTGTATTTAATGTCTCCAAAGAAAAATTCTCAAAATTTACATTAAGGTGAGAGTCAGATTGTTTTGAATAAATTCCTTCTATAAGAATTGTTTGAGCATTCTGATGAAAATCAAGATTCTTAACGGTCAAAAGTTTATTAGCATATTCGATTTGATTCTGAGTATTGAATGACCATTTTTTACCTAAAACCTGTATCTCGGACGGAAGGAACCTAAAGAGCAAGTTATTTTCTTCTATTCCCAGAATAGCATTAATTGTTGCTTTGGAATTTGTTTCAGGTTGGACTACATGGGAGTACAATGTGAGTTCATTATTTTGCCAAACACTCTCTACAACTAAATCGGAACTTCGCGGCACTTTTCCCCAATCTTGAGAATCAGAATTAAAATTAACCACAGCTATTATTCCTAGAGAATCAAGATCCTTAATTATATTGACATCAAAATTATTCTCCGACAATCCAATGCCTTGATAATTGATAGAGTCAACATAGGCAAACACAGTAAGCATCGCATTTTTTCTCTGAGAATACGTACCCTCAATCTCTCCATCAGGAGACACGTATATGTTTTGATCCATAAAATCAAAGTACCTTGAAAGGTTCCCATACACAACCGAGAAATCTATACCGTACCTTTTAAATTCTTTCTTTTCAAAAGCTGAACTATAGGAATTTGTAAAATACCCAATGACCTCATCCCAAATTAAAATGGCATCATTGGCAAACTCAGTGTAATAGAAATTTCCCTTTATCTCTCCTTCTATTTCAGGAAGACTGAAATTTATTCTTCTTCCAGTTCCCTGATTCTCCGTCACAAAATCCAAGGAATCAATCTCAAGTTTCCTTCCGTTGTGATAAAGCTCTAAATCCCGGATACTTGAGGCAGAATTGAGACTATCAATATTAAGTCCCGATAAACTAAAATCCACCTTACCTTTCAAGCTAATATCCCGCTCCGTGAGACCCAGCTCTTTGAAATCTATTCTCTTGATATCTGCATGCAACTTTATCTGTTCTGGGAATTGCTTTAGATCTATGCTTCCAAATGATTGAAGTTCACCGTGCGGATCTGAAATATTCAAACTACCTTCAAAAAATCTTGAAGAGAATTTTCCATTAGCTTCAATTTCATCAAAAACATATCCGTAGAATCCTGAGTTCGTCAGTTTGGCTTCCGTGTATAGCTCTGCATTTTCGAATGTAAGTCCGCTTCCTTTAACTATTCCTTCAAAATTTAAAACTTGAATAAGCTCTCTTTTATTTAAAAAGGCTCCAGCATTGAAGTTCGTAACCTTTAATTTCCCCGAGTACCTTGCCTCTTGCCAACCCAAAGGAAATTTTAAGTTCAAGTCAGAAACAATAGTTGCTTCCCTCGTTTTTATAGAGGCTCTGGCAACAAAATCCGTTAGAAATCCTGAAAATTGTCCAGAGAAACTAAGCTTGCCCAATTTCAATATTTGTTCCGGCATGTCTTTAATAATCACACCTATTTCTTTTGGTCTACAAATCCCCTCTGATATGCTCAATAAAATAAAAGTCTCTTTAACATTTGGAAGTCCGAATAAATCTATGTCTCCAATCATATAAGTCTCTTCTGATATGCCGACTTTCATACCATCTGCCGAAATATCGGGAATCGAACCAGAAACATGACCATCAAAGAATAACACAGGAAAATTTTCGGGTACTTCAGCAAAGAATTTCAAATCAGAACGACCTAAATAACTCTCATTCAGATTCATTTCAATTCCAACGCTATCAACAAAAGTTGACAAATCATTAAGCCCAGAATACTTCAAGACAATCCGATCAGATACTTTGGAATCTTGCAAAGAAAGGTCTAAATCTTGCAGCAATAACCTGTGATTTGACAGTTCCAATGAAGAGGTCATACTATTAATATGGAAGCCTGAAACGGAATCTATTGCTGAGAACCTTTCTATTCTTGTCAAAATAGTATCAGAGAATAGCTTAAAGTCATCAAGGTTCGCTTTAGGAATGTGAAAGGAAAAGTGGGAAAAATTAAATTTCTCTACGTCTACAACTGAAGATTCATGATTGAAATATGAAAAATCAAACTCCAACAATTCAATCTGATCAAGCCTCAGTTGGCTCGATCCTTTTTCTTTTTTTGTTTTTTGTTCCTTTTGCAAGGAATTTTTAATCACATTTAAAAACTCCACAATGTTGATAGCCAAATCATCATCGTATTTGATCAAATGAAGTCCTCCATTCTCAATGGTTAATCCATCAAAGTTGATTTGTCCATTGGATAGTAAATCAAACAGATCATAATCAACTACTAGTTTTTCGGCACCAATCAAAAGTTGATCGTTATAGTCTTTTACTTGCAAGCCTGAAATCTCAACTTTGTCAAGCCATTGAATTTTAATGGCGGCTAAAGTCGTTTCTTGATTGGTTGATTCGTTTATGAGAGCCAGAACTTTAGAGACGGCATAATTCTGAAATCCCTTTGTCTGAGCCAACACAAAAAGTATAGCAAAAAGTAAGAGCACAATTGTCATGAACCATAGGATCACTTTTTTACTAATGCTAAGTATTGCTCCTATTATTAACTTACGCTTCAAATCCTTAAACCTTAGGAAAAATGAGTGAAATTGTGCTAGGCATTGAGTCATCCTGCGATGAGACTGCCGCAGCAATATGCAAAGATGGAGAAATAATCAGTAATAACATTGCCACTCAGGCTATCCATCAGCTTTATGGAGGTGTTGTTCCCGAATTAGCTTCCAGAGCTCACCAGCGCAATATTATTCCAACGGTTGAGGCGTGTTTGAAGGAAAGTAATGCAAAGATTCAGAATCTTTCTGCAATAGCATACACCCAAGGTCCTGGACTGCTTGGAGCCCTGCTCGTGGGGAGTTCATTCGCTAAGGCACTATCAGCCGCTTTGAACATACCTGTAATAACTGTGAATCATATGCAAGCTCATATACTTGCCCACTTCATAGACGACCCCAAACCTTCCTTTCCATTTCTTTGCCTGACTATTAGTGGTGGTCATACTCAGATCGTTAAAGTTGATAGCTATCAAAAAATGGAGGTCATTGGAACAACTCTGGATGATGCCGTTGGCGAGGCTTTTGATAAGTGTGCCAAAATCATGAATCTCGGATATCCAGGTGGGCCAAAAGTAGACGAACTGGCACAACATGGAGATCCCGATAAATTCAAATTCCCGCACAGCAATATTCCTGATCTGAATTACTCATTCTCAGGTATCAAGACGGCTTTCCTATATTTCTTAAGGGATCAATCGAAGAAAAACTCAAATTTTCTAACTGACAATCAAAACGATATTGCTGCCAGTCTTCAGAAAACCCTAATCGACATGCTATTTGCGAAATTGCAAAAAGCCGTCAAACAAACTAAAATTAACAAGATTGCTATTGCTGGTGGTGTGTCAGCCAATTCGGGAGTGAGAGCTAGATTAGAACTAGAATTGAAAGCTTCTGGGTGGGAGGTATTCATACCGGATTTTCAGTACTGCACGGATAATGCCGCTATGGTTGCTATGGCAGGATACCTTAAATTTAAAGATGGAAATTTCGGGAGCTTAAGAGACAGTCCTCTAGCAAGAATAGCCATCTAATTTTCATTATAACTTTCATTTTTTACTATGTCCAGATTTTCAAACAACATTCAAATAAAGAATAGGAAAGCTTCGTACGAATACACGTTTCTTGAGAAATTTGAAGCTGGTATAGTACTGAAAGGTTCGGAAATTAAATCTATTCGAGAAGGAAAGGCATCCATAACTGAGGCTTATTGCTTTATAAGTAATAATGAGCTCTTCATCAAAGGCATGAATATTTCGTATTATAAGGAAAGCTCATTCAATGCTCATGAGCCAGCTCGTGATAGGAAACTTCTGCTTAAAGCTCGAGAAATTGAAAAACTAAGGGTAAAGACAGAAGAAAAGGGACTCACGATTGTTCCAACTAGAATATTTATAAACGCAAGAGGCTTAGCAAAGCTAGAAGTAGCACTGTCTCAAGGAAAGAAACTATTTGATAAGCGAGATAGTATCAAAAAGAAAGACCAAGAAAGGGAATTGAAAAACATAAAGATGATATAGGTCTTTTAAAAAAGAGTGCCAGACATTAAACAGCATTAAAATGAAACTGACTAAAATGACATTATTAAGATTTACTCTCATCCTTTCAATATGTGTCTTCTCTTCTTGTCAGTCGCAAACCGAAAGTGGAAATAAAAAAGCCTAGAAGAAAAAAAAGAGGCAATCTCTGAAAAACTTAATGCACTGCAAGAAAAATTAGAAAAGCGGATTGAGCAATTAAAGAGGCCACTCTCGATCGCATCT
>JAGDZQ010000041.1:0-674 GCA_049115715.1 Cyclobacteriaceae bacterium | reverse complement strand
TTCACCATTGATGACATTTCTGCCTCTCCAACAGTAACCCTTACGCCAGTTCAAAACTCAGACTGCTCAGGAACTACTGCCAATGGATCAATCACCGCTTCTGTAACCCTCGGAGCGGGAGAAGTCGTCGGGGACTACTCTTTCGCTTGGTACTACAGTACAAATGCTAACATCGGGGATGTGGCTAACGCTACACTCATTGGAAATGGGGATACTTATACCAATGGAACAGCTTACACTGTTGCGGTATCTGATGATAGTGGATTTGCAGGTAATGTCCTTTCAGGTCTGCCAGAAAATGTAGCGGGTGAAGCATTCTGGGTAAGAGTTACTGACAACACAGATCCGTCTAGTACTTGTTATGCGGATGCTAGTGAAACAATCGCTGACAACCCGGCTACAATCATCATTACTGCGGCTACTGAAACGGACGCTACACAGTGTACACCTGTCAATGGAGTGATAACTGTAGATGCCATCACCATCGATGGGACGCCTACCAACACGGCTGCTGGATTCCAATCGCTACAGTCTGGTGGATACACCTTCGAAGTATTACAAAGTGATGCTACTACGCTCGAAAAAGCTTTCAACATCGCGGCAAACTCTACTGGTAACATTTTCCCTGCTGCGGATGCACTTAACCCAGGGTCTTACAACATCAGAATTACGAA
>JAGDZQ010000040.1:0-26389 GCA_049115715.1 Cyclobacteriaceae bacterium | reverse complement strand
TATTTTAAAATCGGGTTCAGGTATATAGTAAATTATCCGATAATCTATATCAGCACTGCTGAAAGTAAGGTTTAGCTTATGCGAAAAAAGATTCTGAAAAATTCTGGTACTGGAAAGGAAAGAGCTTTCTATCGTAGCGCATGAATTTCTTCGATAAAACATCTCAGCAACTGGAAAGATGATTTTTTTGATCGAAATTGCCGGATTAAAATAATTGATCTCACAAACAGTCAATAAGAGAAATATGACCATTTCAATGATCGCTGCAATGAGTCGCAACAGGGTGATTGGTAGAAATAACGACCTGCCCTGGCACCTGCCAGATGATTTTAATTTCTTCAAACAAACTACAGATGGTCATGTGGTGATAATGGGAAGAAAAAATTTCGAATCGCTCCCTCCTAGATTCAAACCATTACCCAACAGAACCAATCTTATAATTACCAGAAGCAAAGAGTATAAGGCCGATGGCACTGTCGTGCTAAATTCACTTGAAAGTGCGATTAAAGAAGCTTCTAGAAATAACCCTGATGAAATTTTCATAATTGGGGGTGGAGAAATTTATAAGCTAGGCTTGAATCTATCTAACCGAATCTATCTAACCGAAATAGATGCTGAGATAGACGGTGACACATATTTCCCAGAATTTGATAAAACAGAATGGAAAGAGGTCTCCAGAGTACACCATCCCACCGACGAGAGGCACCTATTTGCCTTCGATTTCGTAATCTATGAGAAACAATAAGCCGATGGACTCCAGTAAAAAAATACTTAGCATTCTACATATTATCTATGGGACACTGACTTTGGTCACATTTCTAATAGTTAACACGATTTTTCAAAGTGTCTTCCCATTTATCATGTCGGAGGTAGATTCGGAAGGAAAAATTGTCATTGGGACACTCACCTATATCATCCGAATGATCGCGCTTGTGCTCGTCTTCACAGTTCCGCTACCGTCAATCATAGGTGGCATAGCACTTCTCAATGGTAAAAAATGGGGACTGATTCCTTTGCTAATTTCGGGATGCCTATCCTTACTCAGCTTCCCATTAGGAATGGCACTTGGTGTCTATACCATTTGGGTATTTGTTCAAGATCAAAAACAAGCCAAACTCGATGACTAAAATAAAAGATCAGGTTGTCTTATTGACCGGAGCATCATCTGGTATTGGAGAAGCTCTCGCTTATGAGTTATCTAAGAGAGGCGCTAGGTTGATTCTCTCTGCCAGGCGTCAGTCAGAGCTGGAAAGAGTAAAGGCCAATTGCGAATCACACGAGAACATTCGCATACTTCCTCTTGACTTGGGAGATGCCTTTTCTATCCCGCAAAAGGGCAAAGAAGCCGAGACGCTATTTGGACAAATAGATATCCTGATTAATTGTGGCGGAATAAGTCAAAGAGACAAGGTAATCAACACGGCAATGGAAGTAGATCGCCAATTGATGGAGGTAAATTACTTTGGTTCTATTGCTTTGACAAAAGCAGTTTTACCAAACATGGTAAAGCGTAAATCAGGTCATCAAGTCATTATTACATCTGCGACAGGAATCATCAGTACTCCATTCAGGTCTTCATATGCTGCGTCTAAACATGCATTACATGGCTTTTACGATGCGTTGCGCTCCGAGCACCATGAAGATGGGTTAAAAGTAAGCATCATCTTGCCTGGTTATGTTAAAACCCAAATAAGCCTCAATGCATTGATGGGTGATGGAAGCAAACAAAACACAATGGACAATGCCCAAGAAAATGGAATATCTGCAGAAGCTTGCGCCACCAAAATCATTAAAGCAATCGAAGGAAACAAAGAAGAAGTCTACATTGGGGGTTTTAAAGAAGTTGCCGGTATTTATCTTAAAAGGTTCTTCCCCGCACTCTTCTCAAGAGTGATTAGAAAAACAGCTGTTACTTAATGCTCAATTTGATTAAGAACATATTTGTATTCTTTTTCCTACTGACCTTCTCCTTGGCGTACGGTCAGGGTTTTGATATGAGCAGCATCGATCTGTCTAAAATAAGAAAGGATCAAATCGTTGTAAAAGTAAAAGATGCTGGAATCTCGCTGAGTAAGTCCCCCAGATCACTGACTCCTTCCCGAATTACTTCACTCCCTTTTTCAAAATCCATGAAGCCGATTGCCAGAAAGCAATCAAAGGAAAGCTCATGTCTAGATGGCATTTTCATCATTCAGTTAAAAGAAGGAGAAGATGTTATTAGTGCGCTAAAAAGTTTTCAAGAATATGATAATGTACTATATGCTGAGCCCATTTATCTAGAACAAATGCTTCTACTACCAGATGACCCTATGGCCCAAGTATCTGGAGGTGATCAATATTATTTGGACAAAGTAAAAGCGTATGATGCATGGGATATTACCACTGGACGGAGTGACATTATTATTGGGATTTCGGATACCGGTATAGATCTGGAGCATGAAGATATAGCCTCAAAAATCTTCAAAAACGAAAATGAAATCATCAACGGGGTAGATGATGATGAAAATGGTTTCATCGATGACATCAATGGATATGACTTTGGTGATGAAAATAATAACCCACAAAGCACAAATAGTTATCACGGAAATAGAGTCGCGGGAATTGCTGGAGCGGCTACTAACAATGGAATTGGAATCGCAGGTGTGGCCTATGACTGCTCCATTAGTGGACTGAAGGTATTCCCTGATGGAGAAACGCAGGCTTTTGCTGCATACGAAGGCATTGTATATGCTGCCGACAATGATTATGATGTTATCAATCTATCTTGGGGAAGCACAAATACTTTTGGGCAGTTCAGACAAGATGTCATAGACTATGCTGTGCTGGAAAAAGATTTGGTGATAGTCGCAGCGGGAGGTAACTCTGGACTAGATGAAGATTTTTTCCCTGCCAGCTACAACCACATTCTCTCGGTTGGTTGGACAAACGCCAACGACGAAAAAGCCGCCAGCTCTACTTATAGCTACTTCATCGATCTGATGGCTCCCGGAGTTTCCATCACATCTACCAACAGCAACAATAGTTACAGCAGCAGTTCAGGATCATCTTTCGCAGCTCCAATCGTAGCAGGGGCAGCTGCCTTAGCACGAGATGTATATCCAGACTATTCTGCTCAGCAAATTATGGAGGTTATCAGAGTGACGACCGATAACATCTACGATGTTGGTTCAAATAGCAACTACGAAGGTAAACTGGGTTCGGGCAGATTGAATATTTACAAAGCGTTGACTGCTGATTCTTTGAGAGCTGTAAGAGCTGCGAGCATCAATCACAAGGGCCAATTTGATGACCATGCTTTCTTTGATGATTCTTTGAGCATTGAGTTTGTTTTAACAAACTATCTGGATCCAATTGAACAAGGAGAAATCACTCTTTCCAGCCCGTCTCAATATGTTACCATTAGGACGACTCCTATTCCTATGGCTTTCTCTGAATCTTTCGAAACAGAAACAATAGATATTGTCAGGTCAATATATATTCATTCTGATACACCACCTGAAACGGAGATTCCCATCAGGTTAAATTTTTCAGAAGGCAGCTATCAAGATTTTCAACACTTCACATTTACAACCTCGCCCGACCATGTAGAGATTGATAATGGAAATCTGGCTCTTACCATTGCTGGAAATGGAAATCTTGGCTATGCATCTGACAATTTCATAGATGGTAATGGGCTCACATTATCTGGAAATCGAATTGCAAAAGCTATTAGCTTAATTATTGGCAACAGTGCGGACAGTGTTTCGGATAATGCGACTGATCACCTGGAAGGACTTTCCAGAGACAATGATTTTTTCACGGAGGAGTATATTAAATTTTACAACTCAGACCTTGCCGATTTTTACACCCTGAGCACATTTACTGATACTAGTTCCACAACAGGACTGGGACTGCTCGTCGAGCAAAAGGCATATGGGTTCTCAGCAGAAGGTTTACACGACTTTTTGATACTAGAATATCGAATTACAAATCTGGAGAATGACACAATCCGCAATGTATCTGTGGGAATGCTGAGCGATTGGGATTTAAATAACTCGAATGAAAACCGTGCCTTATTTGACCTAACTACCGGGATAACCTACGCCTCTGCAAATGATACTCTTTTCACTGGAATGAAATGGTACAAAGTCCAAAACCCAATTCATCAATCCATTGACCTTTCAACAAACAATGGAAATTCAGCAGATATAAGTGCAACGCTATCCGACTCTGTAAAATATAGTCTAATAGCAGAAAACCTATTTGATAGTGCTGGGTTTGCTGGAACAACCGGAAACGACATTGCTCAATCCATTGCTATTTCATCCATTAAATTCGATCCATACGGATCGAAAAAGGCAGCAATTATAATCGCTACTGGAAATTCCCTTGCTGATTTGCAATCAAATATATCAGCCGCCGAACTGGAATACGAAAGAATTCTCAACAGCCCTCCTATAACCGAAACACTTGTTTCCTGCAATGGAGCTTCACTTGAGATAGATCCTCAATCCGGTACCAATTTTAGGTTTTTCAGAGATGCAGAAGGAACCCAGCAGATAGGAGAAGGTGAATCGATACAAGCTCAATCTATTACATCCGACACCTCTTTTTACGTTCAAAACATTGACAGCTTATATGCCACTGCAATAGGTAGCATTCAGGTAAACCTTGTTGAAAAAGTAGCACAGTTTCAAATAAATGATGACACACTCTATTTGGATAATCCAACGGTCAATACCGCATCTTTTATGGACAACAGTTTTGATCCTATTAGCTGGCATTGGGATTTCGGAAATGGTGCTTCAGCCACACTTCAAAATCCAAGTATTAATTTTCGAGAATCCGGAATCTATGACATAACCCTCTCTGTGGAAACGATACAGGGATGTCTCGATACAGAAACAAAGAAATTGGTGGTGACAAGCAGGCCAGGATTACCAGAAATAGATGACATCAACGTTTGTTCAGGTGATCTCACGACATTATCTGAAAGCAACTCTGATAGTATCCATATCTATACTTCTCCAGAGACGAGTGAATTAATCTTCAAAGGAAAAGATTTTGAATTTACTACCGTAAAAGACACCATATTCTACATTTCAAAAATCGAAAATGGGTTTGAAAGTCTGAGAAAGAAAATACAAGTAAGCGTTCAAGTACCCGAACCTTCGTTTCACGCAGAGCCAAACACTACGGATCAATCAACCTCATTTCGCCTTATAAGTGATTCAGACAAAGTACAAACGCTCGAATGGATCGTTGATGGTGAACTCCTGAGCAACGTGGATTCTTTAAGCATTGAAGTGACCAAAAACTCTTATGAGGTGAAACTCATCGCAACCTCAACAGCAGGCTGTAAAGACTCACTCACTCAAACCCTCACGCTTAGCGAATCTGTTGTTCCAACTTTAAATTTCATTCCTCCATGCCTTGGAGAAGCTCTTACACTTATACCACAAAATGGGTATTTTTTTGGTTTTTATCATGATGAAGAATTAACCCAATTTATATCCAAAGGCGAAGCACTTACAATCGAAAATATTGATAGAGACACAACCATTTTTGTTGTTGGTTTGGACAGCATTCTTCCAAGCGCACCTCTTGCTGTAATCATCAATCCCATTCGGTTTGAATTCGACATCATACCAAGTCTGGAAATTCTTGATCTTTCTACAGAGAAGAATGTTTCATTCAGTACAAACTCTGATTCTCAAGTTTCATGGAATTGGTTCATAGAGGGCGATCAAGTAAGTAATCTGGAAACCATCGAAATCTTTTTAAGCACTCCTGGTTTTTACGAAATAGTTTGTCAGGGAGCTGGAAATGACAATTGTTCGTTTTCTGATACTATCCAATATGAGGTGGTGTCAGAAATAATTGAACCTTTATCCAAGGCGAAACAATCAACTATCACCGTATTCCCCAACCCTACGGATAGTCAATTTCAAATCGAAGGGATAGATCAGCTATCTACCGTCACCATCTCCAATATCTCAGGAAAGGAAGTAATGTCATTTAAAACCAGTACTTATAATACTTTTGTGGATTTAGGCCAATTCCCCCCAGGCCTTTATCTAATCAAAATCCTTTCTAAAAATAAAACATTAGTTAAGCATCTAATTCTTAACTAACCACGTAGGTGAAAGCAGGACTTCACCGTTCTATATATGAGTTTTATCGAAACGTTGTTTGATTAATAAAAAATTGAACTAATTTTATATATTATTAGATAATAACTAGCAATGAAACGTCTTTTAACCACCTTACTATCCATTCTAATTTTAAGTTCCACATATAGTCAGACTAGAAATATTTCTGGTTCTGGGGATTGGAATGTTTCTGGAAGTTGGACTGGTGGGAATATAGGTGGTGATGTTGATAACGACGATGATGTTACCATGAGCAATGCTATCAACATAAATATTCCGACTGGATTGACTTACACAATAGCGACATTCAGTGTCTCGAAAGATGGTAGTTTAACAATTGCTGATGGAGCTACACTTATTATTACAGGAGATGTTGACGTAGCTAAAACATTTACTTTTATAGTCAATGGCACTTTGACAACAGGTTCCATGTCAGTTGCCAAAGATTTAAATATGACCGTAGGTTCATCTGGGAATTTTACAGTAAACGGCGATGTTACTGTTGCAAAGGATGCCGGAATAGATATTCAAGGAAGTGCAACTATAACAGGAAGTTTTTCTGGATCTACTGGAACCACCATCAATGTTGATGGTTCATTATCAGTTGGAACTACTTTTAATTTTCCAATGGATGTTACTGTTACCGGAGATGGTCCTGTTAGTGTGCCAGATGGGGGATGCACAGATGGGGGGTGTGAAGACAGTCAACTCCCTATTACCCTAAAAGAATTTACCGCCGAACCTGTTAGTTCTGGTGTTGGCTTAAGCTGGACTACTTTGACAGAAGAAAACTTCGAATATTTCGAGATTCAGCGTGCAGCTGCGGATGGTGAATTCTCAGTGATTGCAACTGTGAATGGAAATGGTTGGTCCAAAGAAGAAATTAGCTACACTTGGGCTGATGAAAATCCAAAGCTTGGAATGAATTATTATCGACTAGAATCAGTCGATTTTGATGGGTATAGGGAGCAATTCCCAATTGTTGTTATCTTGTATGAACCAGAAAATCAGCAAGTACTTATTGGACCTAATCCAGTCGCACTCAACTCCAATATAAAGCTTCACAATACTTTCGGGGAAGATTTCTCGTTTAGACTGCTCGACTTAAATGGCAAAATCCTTATGGAGGAAAAAAGAAACAACAACATCATTTCGCTTCCTTCAAATATAAAATCGGGCATATACGTAACTCAATATGAAGTCAATGGATTGAAGAAAACACAAAAACTAGTTGTGAGATAAGCTCTGAAGCTTATTAAGCCACATTCCAAAATCCAAAGAGCCAATTTCCCCTTTCTTCTTTGTCATCGCTAATAAAGTATTGTTTTACTGCGATCCATAGCTCTTCCTTGCTTATCAGGTCATCTCCATTAAGATCCAGTTTGGTAAAAGCTTTGCCTGAGTATCTAATCTCAATATGATAAGCCATAAACAGATCTACATATTCATCAAGGCTAATATATCCATCTTGATTTGAATCAAATAGGTCGAATACCTCACCAACAAAACCTTCCACCAGAGAATCAAAATAAACTACATTATTTTCCTCAATGAGTTTTTCCGCAAGGCTGATCATTTCATCTCGATAAACTTCTACCACCTCATCTCGCGGAATGGCTGAGGAAAAATCTTTCCATATTTTTTTCCCCTTCTCTACGATCTCATCAAACTCTTCTGTCCCACTTCTATATCCCCATAGCACACACAAGTTTTCTGCTATGCCTATAAAATCGAGTTCTGTGACCTTATCATTTTTATTGGAATCCAAAATGTTAAAAAAGTGATTCCATTTCTGTGTTTGAAATTCTGAAAGCATAGCAGTATTGGTTGGTTGTCTGATAATTTCTAGTCTTGTTCTTTAAAAACTCGTTTTAATAGGTCTGTAGTCCTACTTAGCGGGTCTTCTCTGATTTTAAGTTCTTCCCTAGCCACAAGAAAAAACAAGCCATCTAAAGCTTTTTCTGTGGCATAGTCCTGAAGATCAGGGTTTACATCCTCAAGTAATGGAATCTTATTATAAGTGTTCACAATGTCTCCATAATATTTGGTCGCATTCGTTTTATCCAAAGCCCTTTTAATCACCGGGGCAAATTTAGCCCTCAATTCGTTTGAAGTAGATTTTTGTAAATACTGCGTAGCTGCATTGTCCTCCCCTTTCAAAATACTCCATGCATCTTGAATCGTCATTGACCTAATAGCAGCAACGAATATTGGCTTAGCCTCCTTAGCAGCTTCCTCAGCTCCCCTATTCAATGTTTCCACAAACTTGTCTACCTGATTGCCTAATCCTATTTGGCGAAGTTTCGTTTCAACATTTTGAACTTCAGGTGGAAATGGAATTTTGATGGATGGATTACCAAGGTATCCGTTCAGTTTAGAAGCGCTGGACGCCCCATTGCTAATCCCTTTCTCTAGCGCCTGCTTCAATCCTTGTCCAACCTGATCTGAAGTTAATTTATCGGTCTCCAAATATCCTCCAATTGTTTTTTGAGCTTGCTGAAGCTGCTGTGCAGTACAAGCAAAAAGAAAAGTCAAAACAATAAATGGTACAATTCGTCTGGTTATGATCATATGTTATAATATTTGAAAATCCCGATCCTTAAAAGTAAAGGAATAACCCATAATTTTAAAGCCAAAGTAAACAACACTGCAAAATGCCAAACTACGCCGAGATCATCACTATAGGAGACGAAATCCTTTATGGTCAAACACTCGATACCAATTCTCATTGGATCAGTGGGAGACTAGATGAAATAGGAATTAAAGTTAGAACCAAAACTACGATTGGAGATATAAGAGAGGATATATTGAGCAGTTTCGAACAAGCCGAAAAACGTGCTGATGTTGTCATCATAACCGGTGGACTGGGACCAACGAAAGATGACTTAACCAAACCACTATTGAGTGAGTACTTTAATTCACCATTGGTACTCAATGAAGAAGCTTTAGAAGAAGTCACAAGAATTTTCAAGCGCTTTGGGAAGCCGTTGACAGATGTAAATAGAAAACAGGCTGAAATCCCAGACATAGCTACCAAAATCACCAACAGTCTTGGAACCGCACCTGGCATGTGGTTGGAGAGAAACAACACCGTATTTATCTCCATGCCTGGCGTCCCTTTCGAGATGCGAAGAATGATGACAGACATTCTTGTTCCTAAGCTGAGCGAGAAATTTACCCAAGGTGTCATCTATCATAAAATCATCAGAACAATTGGTATAGGCGAATCATCTCTGGCCGATATTATTTCCAAATGGGAGGAAAAACTTCCCAGTCATGTTAAGTTAGCTTATTTACCAACTCTTGGTATGGTCAAATTAAGACTGACTGCTTCCGGTTCTGACTTAACCTCACTTCAGAAAGATTGTGAAAGATTGGTGGAAAAAGTAAAACCACTCATTGATCAATATGTATATAGCTATGATGATGAGGAAATAGAATCATATCTGGGAAAACTCTTGAGAGAATCTAATAAGACGATCTCCTTTGCGGAGAGCTGTACGGGAGGATATGCCTCTCACCTCCTCACCAAAACACCTGGAAGTTCTGATTACTTCAAAGGCTCCATTATTTCCTATGCTTATGAAGTCAAGGAAAAAGAATTGGATGTAGACGCTGACATGATGAACAAAAACGGAGCTGTAAGCGAGGAAGTAGTGCGGCAAATGTCAGAATCTGTGAGAAAGAAATTAAAAACAGACATAGGAATTTCCATAAGCGGTATCGCAGGGCCGGGAGGTGGCACAGAAGAAAAACCTGTTGGAACCGTTTGGATCAGTTATTCCGATAAGGAAAAAACCGTAGCGAAGAAATTTAATTTCTCGAAAGACCGTGTACTCAATATTCAATACAGCGCATACATGGCCTTGAATATGTTGAGGTTAAATTTTCAGCCTGATTAGGGAATTTTGTACCTTTGAGCCAGCTCTAAAAACCTTAAATTGATATTACTATGGCGCTATTAGAATTGGTTATGCCCAAGATGGGTGAAAGCGTAATGGAAGGAACTATCCTATCATGGATAAAGAGCGAAGGTGAAAAAATAGAGGCCGACGAATCTATTCTCGAGGTAGCTACCGATAAGGTTGACACGGAGATCCCTTCTATATACGAAGGTGTTCTCAAAGAAATCCTTGCCAAGGAAGGAGATGTCGTTGAGGTGGGAAAGCCAATTGCCATTATCGAAGTTGAAGAAAACAACAGCAATGGCATAGAAACCGAAGCACCTATCGAAGAAAAAGAGCTGATCGCAGAAGCAGAAAAACTTGTTGATTCTGCTTTGATAGCTCATTCCATATCAAGCACTGAAAGCGTAACATCAACTCGTTTTTACTCTCCCCTTGTGAAAAATATTGCCAAGCAGGAAAGTATTTCGATGGCTGAATTAGAAAATATTCCTGGTTCCGGTCAAGATGGTCGCGTGACGAAAAGTGATATTCTAGGGTATATCGAGACCAAGAAAAAGCCAGCTGCTTCAAATGGGCTCGCTGCACCGAAAACGGCTGTTCCTGTAATCGCTTCTGGCGAGGATGAGATCATAGAAATGGATCGCATGCGAAAAATGATTGCAAACCGCATGATCGAGTCCAAGCAAACTTCAGCGCACGTAACTTCATTTGTAGAAGCAGATGTGACACAAGTGGTAAAATGGAGAGGTAAAATGAAAAAACTCTTCATGGAAAGAGATGGTCAGGTATTGACCTACACTCCAATCATGATTGAGGCAGTGGTCAAGGCAATCAAAGATTATCCGATGATCAATGTGCAAATAGATGGAGATAAAATCATCAAAAAAGCCGATATCAATATTGGCTTAGCGGTTGCACTTCCAAGTGGAAATCTTATCGTTCCGGTCATTAGAAATGCGGATCAGTTAAGCATACTTGGATTGACTCAAAAGGTAAACGATCTGGCCAAACGAGCCAGAGAAAACAAACTCTCTGCAGATGAATTATCAGGAGGCACATACACCGTCTCAAATGTTGGTTCCTTTGGAAATGTAATGGGAACACCTATTATCATGCAACCACAAGTCGGCATATTGGCTTTAGGTGCTATTCAAAAGAAGCCAGCTGTAATCGAGACTCCTCAGGGAGACTTTGTTGGGATTAGAAACAAAATGTTCCTTTCTCACAGCTATGATCATCGAGTAGTCGATGGAGCTTTAGGAGGTATGTTCGTGAGAAGAGTTGCTGATTACCTGGAAGGATTCGATATTGACAGAAATGTATAAATGAGTATCTAGACAAGATTTCAAAAGTGATATGGTTTAATTGCGTCACATGAAGCCTTTCTAAATATTCACTTAATGCTTTTGAACAAGATTTCGATAAGCTCTTGAGATACAAGAAGGCTTGGCTTTTGAGGTGCTTTTTTTACTATCCAAATGAGCCACAATCACTCACATCATCACGACGAACCTGCAGATTCGAAGAATATTAAAATAGCCTTCTTTCTCAATCTAGCCTTTTCGATAATCGAGTTGATTGGTGGACTTTGGACTAATAGTGTTGCCATTCTCTCCGACGCACTTCACGATTTTGGAGACAGTTTGTCCTTAGGTGTCTCGTGGTATTTCCAAAACATTTCGAAGAAAGAACGAGATGAAGCCTTTTCATATGGATATGCCCGTTTCTCTGTTTTGGGAGCTATTATCAACTCTATTGTTTTAATAGTAGGTTCGATCATCATCTTGATGGAGTCAATTCCACGGCTCTTTGATCCGCAAAACCCAGATGGAGAGGGAATGATTTATTTGGCTATTGGAGGGATTGTTTTCAATGGGCTAGCTGCATGGAAACTTCACACTGGAAGCTCACTCAATGAAAGAGCTGTTTACCTCCACCTTCTTGAAGATATTTTAGGATGGGTGGCTACTTTGATTGCCGCGCTAATTATTGAGTTTCAGGGTTGGCCGATAATAGACCCTTTATTGGCAATGGGTATTGCTCTATTCATTCTTCTCAATGTCTTTAGGAATTTGAAAAAAGCTGCCAAAATCATTCTTCAAGCTACTCCTGAAAATATCAACATAGAAAAAATCCATGATGCGCTTAGAAACTTAAACGGTGTTCTGGATTTTCACGATTGTCATGTTTGGTCACTCGATGGTCAATTTCAAGTGCTTTCTGTTCATTTAACTGTAAATGAAAACGAAAAGCTGGAAACACTTTCGAAAATTAAAAATGAGGCAAAGCGACAGCTACAGCAACTAAATATTGACCATGCAACCATAGAGTTTGAAACAGACCAAGAAGATTGCGAGTCTTGTTGAATGATCCCATATTTGCGTCTTGAAAAGATTTTTCTCCATAGCACTCTTATTTGTACTAATCATAAGCAGTACTTCCCTTGGACTGCAATATGTCTATCAGACATATCTATGCGAGGATCAGGAGGAGTATCTTGAGATTGCTGGAAGAAAGATAATTGTGTGTGGAAAAACATGCTCACTTGAAGAAAGTAAGGCTCAGAACAGTCCCGTACAGGTCAACTACAACACAGAAATTCCGCCAGTCTTCATAGGAAGAAGTGCATCTCTTGATCTTAACGTTTTAAAGGGAGATCATGCAAAGCATAAAACTGACTATCTCACCAATTATCAATTTGAATTGAATACAAGACTGATAAAGCCGCCTAGCGTTCACGCTTACCTTTCATAATCAGACTCACAGGGTTCAATTGAACCTTATTTTAATTGCCTGTCTTTTTTCAGGCTAAATCTTAATTTTTCAATTCATTAAAATGAAAACCAAAATATTTGGCGCTCTTCTTATATGCGCTCTTTTCAATAAAGTAATAGCTCAAGACTCCTGGACCTCAGGAAGACCAGACGGGCATGCTCCTATAGGAGTAATGGGAGATCACACGCATGGCAAAGGGGATTTTATGTTCTCATACAGATTTATGTATATGAATATGGACGGCATGCGTGATGGCAGTTCGAAAGTTAGTTCAGCAGAGGTTCTTACGGACTTTATGGTGACGCCTGAGACCATGCCTATGAATATGCACATGTTCGGACTGATGTATGCTATTTCTGATAAACTTACAGTGATGGCTATGACGAATTACACTGCAATGGAAATGGATCACATCACAAGAATGGGTGTAGCATTCACAACCAAATCATCTGGAATTGGAGATTTGAAAATCTCTGGATTGTATAATTTTTTTGATAAAAAAGGTCAGCGTATACATGCCAATCTAGGACTAAGTATCCCTGTAGGATCAATTGATAATGAAGACGTGACTCCAGCATCTGGTGGCAATAAAACCCAACTACCATATCCAATGCAAATTGGCACTGGTACATGGGATGTAATGCCTGGGCTTACTTATATGGGACAGAAAGGCAATCTGTCTTGGGGGGCACAAGCAATGGGAACCTTCAGAATTGGTAAAAACGATCGAGATTATGCACAAGGAAACAAGGGCACAGCTCTTGGATGGATTGGCTATAAAACTACAGATTGGTTAAGTTTTTCAGCTAAGCTATCAGGATCAAGTACGGGTGAAATATCCGGTGGGGATCCTGTGTATACCATGCCAATGCTGGTTCCTACCGTGAATGCAGACAACTTTGGCGGAGAGCAAGTTTCGGCCGGAATTGGGTTCAATATCTACATCCCTAGCGGAGCACTCAAAAACATAAGACTGGGCGTAGAATTTGAAGCTCCAATCTATCAAAACCTTAATGGCCCTCAAATGAATGTTAAGAATGTAAGCACAATAGGGCTGCAGTACTCGTTATAAAAGCTCTTCAATCCTCACAACGAGGGGGCATCTCAAAAGGCGATTGACCAACTGTCCTGAATTTTATCGAAAATCTGCCTAAGTATAACAGGGAAATATTTCGACAAGACCAATCTGACATAAAGGTTTCCCATTGCTTTTTGAGATGCCTTTTTTATAATCTGAACTTGACTTATAGTACTATCATATTGAAGGAGTTCTTTTATATCAATATAGGCAACCAAGTTCTAGCGAAAATTATCATTGAAGGTCATTTGAGGTAGTCATGAAACTGAAAACATTTGCATAGTTAGTAGAAATAGTGCCTCGCTCTAGGTTCGTTTGCGTACATTGATCGTTCATAATGTCAATAGCAAGAAAAGTGAGGTCAATCGAACGGTTGTTTGAACTCCTCGATCGTGAAATCACTTCATTCCAGGCGGAGACGAACCTTCACTGTGTCTCTGGGTGTGGACATTGCTGTACCAAGCCAGACATTGATGCGAGCCCTCTTGAGTTCCTTCCTTTTGCATTTCATTTGTTCCTCACGGGGCAGGCGGAAATCACACTTAATCGACTCAACCAAGAATCGCCTGCACAATGCATGATTTATGTTCCTCTTTTGAATGGAGACAAAAATCAGGGTCGCTGTGGTAATTACGTTTATCGGGGGCTGATATGTAGATTGTTTGGCTATGGAGCTGGCAGAGATAAGCTCGGAAAACTTCGCTTAGCTACCTGCAAAATCATCAAAGAAAGCCAGTCAAAAAACTACAACTCTGCCACAGAAGCCATAGAAAAAGGACTTCATGTTCCTATTTTTTCGGACTACTATCAAAAACTAGCTCAGATAGATTTTGAATTGGGGAATATGATTTTACCAATCAATAAAGCTATTCAAATGGCTATTGAGGAAGTGCTACATCACTATGCCTACAGACCTCTACCCAGAGGATTTAAAGGAGCGGCTTAGGCAATTTCAATTCTTATTATATTTGGATTGATAAATCTAGCCTTATGAAAAAAGTACATGCACTGATTATTTTCGTCACAATTGCGGGAATCTCCTTCTCTGCGGGAATCTCTTGGGAACGAAGTAATGCTGATGACCTCAAAACACAAATTTTCAAATCTACAGAGATGGAAGCCATCAATGAGAATTGGGGAAATATTGTACTCTTCACTGACGATAAGGTAAGCACCTATGGAACGGAAAATATTGTAAGCGGCATTGCCGAAATCAAACCGGGACAGCAAATCCACCCTGCTCATAAACATACAGAAGAGGAGTTTTTATTCGTTATGGAGGGATCAGGCACTTGGAGTATCAATGGCGAAGAGAGTCAAGCAACAGCCGGAGATCTCATGTACGCGCAACCATGGGATTTACATGGCATTACAAATACGGGAACTGAAACCATGAAGTTCTTCTTCGTGAAATGGAACAATAAAGGAGTAGAAAGACCTGTTGAGGGTAATTGAAACTCGTTTCTAATTTTTGCTCAAGTCTTCCAAAAAAGCATCAATCGCATCGTAAAGCTTCTTAAGCTCTGCATTGGCAATGATATACGGTGGGATGATATAGATCACATTTCCCAACGGCCTGAGAAGTAGGTCGCGCTCCATGAAGTAATCGTAAATCCGCTCTTTGATATTACTTGTATACCCAGCATCATCAGCATGTAGCTCGATTGCCAGAATGGTTCCTCTCTGACGGATTTCCATTACTTGCTCAGTCTTCTTGAAAGACTTCACATACTCAGAGTGGCTTTCTGCGATTCGTTGAATGTCTTTCTCACATTTCTTAGTCATCAAGAGTTTCATACTGGCATTGGCGGCAGCACATGCTAGAGGATTCCCCGTATAGGAATGTCCGTGAAAGAATGCCTTGCTTCTATCTGCTACATCAAACGCCTCTACTATTCTCTGATCAACGGCCGTAACTCCCATTGGTAAGTATCCTCCTGTAATCCCCTTGGAAAGGCAAAAAATATCTGGGTCATTTTCGAGATAATCGCAAGCAAACATCTTCCCTGTTCGCCCAAACCCAGTCATAACTTCATCAGCAATGCAAATCACTTCTTTTTCCTTGGCGATGGAAATCAATTGGTCTAGAGCTTCTGCTGAATACATTTGCATACCTGCTGCTCCTTGTACTAGGGGCTCGAAAATAAAAGCGGCAGTTTCTTCCGAAACCAATTCTTTCATTCTGGCAATGGAAGCTTTCCCATCTCCTTCAGGAAAAGGAATCCAATCTACATCGAACAAATATTTATTGAACGGTGAGGAAAAAATGTTGCGTTCGGCAACAGACATGCTTCCAAAGGTATCTCCATGATAGGCTCCTTCGATTGCGATGATTTTCTTCCTTTCTATTCCTTGATTGTGCCAGTACTGAATGGCCAATTTTAATGCTACCTCAACGCAAGTACTTCCATCATCTGAAAAGAAGATTCTGGAGATGCTTTTAGGAAGTAGCTTCATCAGGGTTTTCGAAAGATCAACAGCGGGTTTATGGGTGAATCCGGCAAAAATCACTTGTTCTACCTTGCCTGCCTGCCTGCTTATGGCTTTCGAGATTTTCTTATTGGAGTGACCGTGAATATTGACCCACCAAGATGAAATAGCATCCATGATCTTCCTGCCTTCATGTGTATATAGATAGATTCCTTTTGCTTTTTTGATAGCAATGGGGTTATTCCCAGCTAGTGGTGAAAAAGGGTGCCAGATATTTTTTCTATCGATTTTTTCGAGATTGTTCATTTTCAATACCTTCTTGGTAGGATTTGCTCAATGGGCAATTTTGATTTAGTAAATCTTACGGATGCCAGTTGAGTTGAGAGGCGTATTTGAGTACGGTTTCCTTATTGATCTGTGTTTCAGTGGGTAGGTGAAGCATTTTTTTCCATTTTGTTTTGAGTAAAATGATTCGCTCGCTTTCAAAATTGCTTTCGCCATTGAATATGACGCCTCTGACTTTAATTCCCCTACTCTTAAGTGCTTCTGCAGTTAACAATGTGTGATTGATGCTTCCCAAATACAGATTTGAAACTACGACTACTTCTGCTTTGAGTTTGACAGCCAGATCTATTACCACGTCTTGATCGTTGATGGGAACTAAGGCGCCTCCTGCTCCTTCTATAACGAGATCCTTTTCGACTTTCGGTGCTTCAAAATCTATTAACTCAATTTGCAGATTGTCAATCTTGGCAGCCGCATGAGGTGAAGCCGGGGTGTTGAGCAAATATTTTTCAGGGTGAATGCGAGTTTGGTCATTGGAAATCAAACTGCGAACTGTATCTGAATCCGTTGGAAATCCTGCCTGAACGGGTTTCCAATAGTCAGCTTTTAGCTTCTCGGTTATAATCGCGCTCACAACTGTCTTACCCGAATCTGTTCCTATTGCCGTTACGAAATAATTCACATGGCGAAGTTATGCAGGCCTGAGGAATATGCACGTTCGCTCTGTCATTAAAAAGTGTGGGAGGTGGACTCCTCAGTCTATATGCTTACATTTTGATAAAACCGTATAGTATTGATAATGGATGTCAAATTAATTAAGGTTGATAGACTAGCAGTATGGGACTCCTGTATACACAGGAGTGACGGAAACAACGAAGACATCAGGTCGAAAAACAGGGTATTGACAAAGAACGTCATGTCTGCGCAGGCAGACACCCCATTAACACTATTATTCAAAACAAGGGTGAAAAGATGGTCTTGCATCGTAAACAATCTGTAGAATGGGACTTCCATATACTTGGAAGTGACGATATTTTATAAATAAGTTCTATACCCAAGAAGGCTACATCAAGTAATATAGACTGCTCGACTAGAGTATGGGACTCCTGTATACTCAGGGGTGACGTGAATAACAGAGACATCAGATTGGAAAACAGTATTGAAAAAGAACGTCATGTCTGCGCAGGCAGACATCCCATCAATGCTACTGCCCAGACTGGGATAGCGGGATGATCTTGCTTCACGAATAATTTGTAGGATGGGACTTCCGCATGCGCGGAAGTGACGATGCTAGCGAAGAGTTCCTCTTCGAAATAATATCAAGGTAGATTGCTTGACTAGAGGGTGGGACTCCTGTATGCACTGGAGTGAAGGGGATAACTAGAAAACATCAGATTGGAAAAATAGATTACTAGCGAAGAACGCAACGTCTGTGGAATAAAGGATCGAAGCAAAAACGTTGGCAAACTAGACTGGATAGAAGCGGTACCCCGCAGCGAGGTACGAGCGAGGAGTACAAGCGGATAGCCAGACGATTAGTTGAGGCTGGCGATTCACTATTTCTCAAAAAAATTACTATTTAATTCTAGCGGGATCGATCTAGCGATTTACAATCAGTGAAGTGTTTTCAGACTCAGGGAGTAGGCCTTCTTCTTTGATAATGAGTTGGGCTTCTCTTGTACCGAGAAAATTCAGAAAGGCTTGCAGACCAGGGTTCTCAGCGTCTTTATAATACATCTGAAGTGGTCTTCTGAGGGGGTATTTTCCCTGACCAAGGTTTTCGAACGTAGGTGTGGTGAAGGCGGTATCGTGACCTGGTGATGTGGGTATTTCCAATCTTTGGATACGTTCAGTGAAATAGCCAAAACCGATAAACCCTATTCCATTTTGGTTTTTGTTGACTCGTGACACGATCGACTTGTTATCACTTGCAATCTCGGCAAGGGGATTAAGGTTTTCGATGTTGAAGTAATTTTGGAAAAACTTTTGGGTTCCGGAATTTTCATCTCTGACTATGGGTAAGATCTGTCCGGGTAGTCCACCTAGCTGACTCCAATCGGATATGCTACCGGAAAAAATCATATTGATTTGCTCATTGTTTAACTGCTGAATGGGGTTTCGCTTATTGCTGATAAGAATAATACCATCATAGGCAACAACGCGCTCGGTGACTCCATGCCCGTTTCCCAGCGTTGAATCGAGGTTGAATCTATAAGACGAGAGCCCTACGTCGGCACTACCATCTTTGATTGCCATCAAACCGGTGCGGCTTCCTCCTCCTTCGAGTATAATTTTGACACTATCCTGCTTTTGTTCGAACTCTGATTTGAGCATCCAAAAAGCACGATGCATGGATTCACTTCCTTTGAATTTCAACACATAGTCCTTGTGATAGTTGGGAGAATCGCAAGAGAAAAGGATTAGAACGGGTAATGAGAGTAATAGATAAAATGTCTTCATAGCTTGATTTGGTTGACGCGAAACTACGTCAGCTTTAGGCTCAGGCTAGCACCTATTCTGTTATAGAAATATCAAGCTTTTATTAAGTGTTTTTTAAATATCAAATGACTTCAACGAACTCTCCAAACTATTGACTAGGGACTCTATTTCGTCATCTGTATTATGAACATGTAGGCTTATCCTTAGTCTCTCCGTTCCTCGCTTAACTGTAGGAGATAGAATGGGTCTTACATCAAAACCACTTGCTTGAAGTCCCTTCGAAATGGCCTTTGCTTTTTCGTTTGAGCCAATCAAAACTGGCTGTATTGCGGTGTTGCTTATGCTTCTGGGGAAGGTGTTTTGAAATAGGTTGATTTTGCTTGTTAATTGATTCTGTAAATCAATATGCTGTGAGAGATACCTGAAGCTTTCTTCTATTGATATAACACTGTGAGGGGGCATAGATGTGGTATATATGAATGGTCTTCCAAAGTTTACGAGATAGTCGATAAGTGATTGCGATCCTGCAACGCAGGCTCCATGCACGCCCATTGCCTTTCCGAAGGTATAAACTCTGGCAAACGTTTCTTTATGCAGGTGCAACTGCATCATTAGGCCTCCTCCTCTTCTTCCTTGCGCTCCCGTGCTATGTGCTTCGTCAACAATGAGGTAGGCTCCAAGTTCGTTGCATATATCGACTATTTCTTCCAAAGGGGCCAGGTCGCCATCCATTGAAAAAATGGTTTCGGTAACTACAAACACTCTTCCTTTGGCTTGGGTGATCTTTTTCCTTAAATCAGCGGTATCGTTGTGACGAAAAGCAACTGTCTGCGCGGCACTTAGCCATGCTCCTTCTTTGAGGCAGACATGTGAAAACAGGTCGTATACGATTGTATCTCCTTCCTCTGCTACTGCAGAAACTAATGCTTGATTAGCTGCATAGCCTGAATTGAAAGTCAGAACGGCTTCTGCTTCAAATACTTGCTTAAGTTCGCTCTCTAGGCTTTGGTAAAATCTATGATTGCCTGAGAGAAGTCTGCTTCCTGTTCCTCCGTTGGAAATGGTGCCTTCTTTTTTTATTCTGTGCTCGATTTGTTCAGATAGCTCATTGCTTTGAGAAAGTCCCAAATAGTCATTGGAAACGAAATCAATCAGATTGGTTTCTTGAGGTAAGGCTCTCTGGTTTCCGTCGAGTTGTCTCTTAGCTAGCCTTTCAATTAGAAAAGATTCATTCATATCTATCAAATTAGGCAAATATCTATCTTTACGCCCCAATGAAAAACTCTTTCATTTTTTGCTTGCTATTTGTCTATGCATTCTGCTCTTCGGGGCAAGATAAAACGCTAAAGTTTGAAGCTCAACTGATCGTTGACAATGATTTGTTCACAGGGGATCTAGAGATTGATCAATACTATAGCAGTGGAATATATGCTTCGTTTCGACATTTGCTTGATAGCTCGGAGAAGACTAAAATAATTCGATCTTATACGCTCAATCACCAGATGTATACGCCAAGCTGGATCGGTGAAACAATACCTGAATTTAATGATCGACCTTATGCCGGGGTGCTGTCTTTCACTTTCACTCAGGAGTACTTCTTTGCAAACGGTCACTACTTCAGACCTCAAATTGAAATTGGTTGGCTGGGGCCAAAGAATCTCGTAGGAAAATCACAAAGTGCCTGGCATGGTGCGCTCGGCATACCTAAACCTATGGGGTGGAAGTATCAGATCAAGGACAGTCCACTTCTAGGCTTAAACCTGAAACACATTTACTCTTATGGGTATATGGAAGGGATTGATTTCTCAGGAGAAGCTACTTTGAAAATCGGTACCGTCTATGATCTTGCCAGATATGACTTGATATTAAGAATAGGAAAAATAAAACCTCTAATTGAGTCGGCGTATTTACAGGGGGTACTGGGGAAAACTAACAAAAGAAATCCTCACCGAGAAACGACAGAATCTTATTTTTTCTATTCTCCTGGACTGGAGAGAGTGTTTTACAACGCGACTCTTGAAGGAAACATCATTGGAGAAGAGTCTACCTATACCATGGAGGCGATCAAGTATGTTTGGCAACATCGAGCTGGTGTCATGTTTAGCTGGCCGATTTTTGATCTCGGTATTATCGCTTACTGGCGCTCAAAAGAAAATGAAGAGGCGGATAAACACAAATATGTTGGTTTGAGATATACTCAGAGGTTTTAAACTTTCAACACAATTTTCCCTTTGACTTTTCTATTGGCAATGTCTTGGAGTGCTTCTACTCCATTTTCAAGGAAAAGTGTTTTGGTAATGCTTGGCTTAATTTTCCCTTGCTTTAGCCAGTCAAGTAGCAAATGCACATTGCTAGCGTTTTCATTAGGATGATTTCTCCAAAAATGTCCCCAAAAGACTCCAACGATGGAGGCGCTTTTGAGCAAGGGAAGATTCCACGGTAAGGATGGAATTTTACCAGAAGCAAACCCTACTACAAGGTGTCGACCGTTTGCCTTAAGCGATCGAAAAGCGAGTTCAGAATTGGTGCCACCAACTGGATCAAAGATTACATCGGCTCCTCCCAATGATTTCAGTTCTGCTTTTAAATCAACCGAATGATAATTGATTGCATGACTGGCTCCATTTTCAATGCAAAATGTAGCCTTTTCATCTGTAGAAACTACAGCGATCGTTCTTACTTCTAATTGATTGGCTATCTGAATAGCTGCCGTTCCGGTTCCTCCTGCTCCTCCTAATACAGCAAGTGTTTCTCCTTCTTGCAGCAATGCTCGATCTTTTAAGGCATACATAGCTGTAGCATAGGTTTCCAACAAAGCGGATGCTTCTTTTTGCTCAACTCCCTCCGGAATCTTAAAGGTGTTGGTATGCTTAGCAACTGCATACTCGGCAAAGCCTCCCCACCCCATTGCGGCTAATACTTCATCTCCTATCCTAAGGTTTTTCACTTTGCTACCCAATGCTGCAACGGTACCTGATACTTCCCCACCTGGGGCAAAAGGAAAATCGGGTTGGAATTGATATTTGCCTTGTACAATCAAAGTATCAGGGAAGTTTACTCCACAATATGACACCTTGATTAGTACTTCATCGTCACAGATAGAGGGTGTAGGGATTTCTCCAAACTTCAGATTATCAATGTTTCCAAATGAATTGCAAATGATCGCTTTCATAGGATATCAAGAACCTGTACTGGAGGGCGACCCAAAGCTGCTTTTCCATCTTTGACTACAATGGGTCGTTCTATGAGTTTGGGATATTGGATCATGGCATCAATCCACTGATCATCAGTCAACTCTTTCCCTTTGAAATGTTCTTTAAAATCGGCCTCTCCTTTTCTAATCAATTGAAGAGGTTTGATCGCTAGTTGACCAATTATCTGGGTTAGCTCTTCTTTAGAGGGTGTTTCTTTTAAGTATTCTACTATTGTAACGTCCTCATTTTTCTCCTCAAGCAAAGCCAAAGTTTCTCTGCTTTTCATGCATCTGGGATTGTGGTATATAGTTGTCATTGCTTTTTTATTGCTTACGAAATAATGCCTTTTTAAGAGAAAGATTAGTAATTATCTTACACCAAAAGGCAAATAGTCTATTCTACAAAATTGAAAATTACGATTAATTTAAGATAGCGTGCGTAATAATTTTGAATTGAATTGTGATCTTGGTGAAGGAATCGGCAATGATCCTCAATTAATGCCTCTCCTAGATGCTTGCAGCATTGCTTGCGGTGGCCATACAGGTGATCAGGGCTCGATGGAAAAAACAGTAAAATTGGCCTTACTTAGTAGCACCGCTATAGGTGCTCATCCATCATTTCCTGATAGGGAAAACTTTGGCAGATATCCGATGGCTATCGAGCCTGAAGCCCTCATTGCAAGTCTTATCAATCAGGTAAATTCCTTGCAGGAAATCTGTGAAAAGAACCAAACTTCCTTAACACATATTAAACTCCACGGAGCACTCTATAATTTGGCAGCTCAAAATGTAACATATGCTCAGCTTGCAATGGAAGCTTTTGCTGAGTATACGGAGGTTCCTCTCTTCGTCCCTTTCCAATCTCAGCTTCACTATTTATGCGTAGAATCCAAGAGGCTATTCAAAATTGAGGCTTTTGCTGACAGAAGATACAACAGCGATCTCTCTCTCGTTTCAAGAGACAACCCTCTGGCCGTAATCGAAAATCCTGAAGAAGCTAAGAATCAGGTTGCCGCTATTTCAGAAAAAGGCATTGTCACTTCTATTGACAATGAAGATGTTAGTATAAAAGCCGAGACATTTTGTGTTCATGGTGACAATGACGCTGCATTCGACATTTTAAAAATGCTTAGATCTCTTAAATCCAATGATTGACGCTATAAGACCTTTTAATGAAAACACTATTCTAATTGAGTGGAAGGGGGAGATTGGAGAAGCTGTCCTTCATGAAATTCTCAGTTTTCAAGATTGGGTTGAAAGCTTAGAAATTAAAGGCGTGCTAGAAACATGGATTGCTTACAGGAGCCTTGCCATCCATTATCAACCAGAAAGAATCAACACCAAAGAACTAATAGAGATTGTACAAGAGTACAATGCAGGTTCGCAAGTGCTGCGCTCCTTTAAAAAATGGATTCTTCCGGTCTGCTACGAAAGTAAATGCGCTCCGGATTTATCTTATCTCAGTCAGGAGTTGGGACACACTGAAGATAAAATCATATCTCTTCATACTTCAAAGAAATATCTTGTACACTTCATAGGGTTCCTTCCCGGTTTCATGTACCTAAGTGGGTTGGATGAGCGCATTCATTTTCCAAGGAAGGAAAACCCCAAGCAGGTAATTCCTAAAGGTGCGGTTGGTATTGGAGGTTTTCAAACGGGTATCTATCCGACTCAATCCCCTGGTGGTTGGAATATAATTGGAAACTGTCCGCTTACTTTTTTTGATTTAAGGTCTGATAAACCATGTTTCATTCAACCAGGAGATACGGTCGAATTCAACTCCATATCTAGTATTAAATATGAGAGTATCAAAGTTGAGATGGAGGCAGGAGTCTACGACTTAAATAATCTTTTGGCTGATGGGTAAAGTTACTTTTCATAAGCCCGGCTTATATACAAGCATTCAAGATCTAGGCAGATTTGGCTATCGGCATTTGGGTGTTCCTGTTTCAGGAACAATGGATCAAGAGCGGTCTGCTATGGCCAACCTTCTAGTGAATAATGAACCAAATAATCCCATCATTGAAGTCACCATGCTGGGACCAGAACTTACTTTTTCAGAACCTGCATCTATCTCAATTTGTGGCGCTGATATCTCACCAAATGTGAATGATGCCCCCATTTCACTTAACAAGGCTCACCATATCAATGCCGGAGATAAACTAGTCTTTGGGAAACTGAAATACGGACTTAGGTGCTATATCGCCATTCATGGATTGAAATCAGACAAAGTTTTAGGAAGTGCCTCTCAATACAGTGGAGTGACCCAAAAGCCACGCATCGAAATGGGAGACTCATTTAAGTACAAAACACTAAAAATTGCTGCTTCAAAATTTGCCTCTGTTCAATTCGATCAATCTTGGATTGATGATCTTTATTTTGATTGCTTCATTGGGTCAGAGTATCACCTGTTGAGGCCAAAAATGAGACAAGTGATACTCAACCAAAACCTCACAATTGAACTCAATGACAGAATGGGCTATCAGTTTGCCCCACAGGCAAGCCTCCAAAATGAGCTCTCAATCACCACTTCAAATACACTTCCCGGAACCGTTCAATTAACACCCTCAGGCAAATTGATTGTTCTCATGAGAGATGGTCAGGTGACTGGAGGTTATCCCAGAGTGCTTCAACTCTCAGAAGCAAGCATTAACAAACTAAGCCAGCAAACGTCAGGAAAATCGATTCGATTTAGGGTTATGGAAAAATGAAATTAACTTAAGCCAACTGCTTTACATTAAGTGTAGCAAACAATTCTTCTCTTATGTTGTTTAAACCTCCAGAAGCGCATAAAATGTTATGCTTGCATAATAAATTTCATAACTTTCCGGTAACAATGTGTTTTTTACTTAAATTAGAATATCAAATAATACCCTAAACAATGAAGATGATGAAAAAAGAACTTACCCCACTTAAAGTAATGGTCATGATGGCGATTGCTTTTGGATTGATACTCACTATAAGTTGTTCTGAAGATGACGATGAGCCAGCAGCAACCGAAACTATAGCTGAAATCCTAGCTGCTAACTCTGAATACTCTGAATTAGTTGCCTTTATTAACGCTGACGCTGAACTGAAGGCTTATGCTGAAGGCACTGCCAATGTTACATTTTTCGCTCCAACAAACACCTCATTTGCAAGATTGAAAGCAATTCTTGGAGTTGATGATCTAGCTTCTATTGCTCCTACCGTAATCGGAAGTGTTTTAAGATTTCATATCGTTGAAGGGACAAAGCTTAGCTCAGAGTTAATCGGGGGGTCAGCTACTACTGTTCAAGGAGAAAATATAACGGTAAATAATTTAGGCTTCATTAATGAAGCAGGTTCTGATGCTGATGGATCCGAAATAATAACTGCTGATATAAAAGCTACAAATGGTGTTGTACACAAAATAGAAACTATATTAATTCCGCCGACTGTTTTTCTACAGATTGGAATTAATCTTGGAACTCTTGCTCAACCAATATTATTAGGCTCAAATTTTACAGATGTAGTTTCCATTATTGCAAAAGCAGACTCGGAAGTTCCTTCTGGTGAAACTGCGTTATCAGCAGTTCTTGCTGACAAAACGACTAAATATACTTGTTTCATACCTACTAATGATGTGCTAACCGCCGTTTTGAAAGAGAATAAGGATGCAACAATTGCATCTCTAACTTCTTCAGCTACAGTGGCTAGAGGCTTCATTCTCAACCATATCATGGCAGGAGAAGTAAATGCTGATGACTTGGTAAGCGGTACAGTGATTGATATGTTATCGGGTTTGTCTCTAACTGTATTAGAAGTGCCTGTTGGAGAAACGACTCCACTAGGATGGGTATTGGCTTATGATGCACAAAACCCAGAAACTTATCTTCCAATTTTTGCGGCAGACGTTTACAAAGCTGTTGTTCCAGATCCTAATGACCCAGATGGCTCCCTTACCTTGTCCTCTGCTATTAACGGAACACTTCACGTATCTGCTCCTATAGCTGGTCAATAATAGAAATTCTTTTTATTCAAAAAGCCTTGATCATTTTCATGATCAAGGCTTTTTTTATGTCTTATTGATAAATAGGCCACTCTCGATCGCATCCAACATACTGATTTAGAGGATTTTGGTTTGCTAATAAAACCCCGAAATATGCTGATTAAAGCTTTTTTCGGGGTT
>JAGDZQ010000039.1:0-131666 GCA_049115715.1 Cyclobacteriaceae bacterium | reverse complement strand
GATGCGATCGAGAGTGGCCTAGGTTAGAAAGAGCCTCTAAGTGTAACGAGGAGGTTTCTTCCGGGAGCGCTTATGCCTGATGAATAAGCCCTGTAATGCGAGTCTAGTATATTTTCTAATCCCACTTGTAATTTTACTTCTGGAATAAGATTGTAAGCTATTTTTACATTGGCGGTAGCCCAGCCAGGGCTGCCAGTATCTGTATACAAATGAGGTTTGTTATCGAACTCAATTGAGGGAATGTCACTCTTTTTCTTATCAAAGTTGAAAACAGAATACACTTCTAAGTCGAGCTTTTCTTTTTGATACACAAAACCAACCCTTCCGAAGATAGGAGGGATATGTCTGAGAGGTTCTTTGGGTTGGATTTCATAGCCTTCCGTATAGGTGAGACTTGAAGTGATAGTCATTTGTGAGTTTAAAATTGACTTTAACCCTATACTACTTCCAAAAATTCGGGCTTGCCCCGCGTTTACTTGAGATTCAACGTTTAAAGTCTCTCCGTTTAATTCGTAGGTGCTTTGTCCATCTATTAAAAAGGAGCCTGTTACAATAGCATTGGTAAGTAAACTATGGAACACCGTGGCATTAAGGTGGAATGTTTTATTCGTCTTAGAAAAACCTAATTCCTGGCTGTAAGAGTACTCAGGTTTTAAATCCGGGTTTGGTACGGAAATAAGTTCTCCTATTTCAAATACCTTGCCTACATCATCCACGTTTGGGGCTCTAAAACCAGTTGATAGAGTGAGATTCCATTTTATTGAGTTTGATGGCTTAAAGATTAATCCAGCAGAGCCATTTAAAGCTTGATTGGTTTGAGTTATGTTGCCAAGCAATAAATCATTGGCAAGGTTGTTTTCTGTTTTTGCCGATAGTTTGACGTGATTTAATCGTCCTCCCGTATTTAATGTCCACTTTTCGTTTAATTTCACTACCCAGTTGGCGTATGAGGCTATAGAGTTATATCTACTGCCAGCATCAGGATATCTGGAGCTTGTTTCAGAAATTTCGCTAGTAATAATATTGGTTCTTTTTGCGGTACTTGCGACGTAGTTATGGGCAAAATCAAACCCATAAAAGAGGGTGGAGTTTTGAAATTGTTTTTCAAGAGAAGCATTAAGCGTTAGCATGTTCACTTTTTCTTGTTGATTTCTTAAATTTGAGGCTCCAAAATTTCGATCATTTCGAGATTCTTTATATTTCTGAAAAGCCACGATTACATTGCTTCTTGTGAATAGCGCAGTTCTTCTAGTACTGGTGTAATCAAGAGAGTGCATGAGCCACTTCTGGGGGCCATAGTACCATTCTGCTACTTTGAGAGAGTCCGCATTGCTAAGAGTTTCTGTAAGGGCGTCATATCGGGGTATATCTGATGTGGTGCTACTTTGAAAGCCATATGTTAAGGTGGATTTCTTTCCTGGCTTAATCATTAGCTTGTTAGAACTATGCAACGAGCTATATCCTGAGAATTTTTGAAGTTCTGGATTCTGGATTTGAATCAAGACATCCTCGTCATTTACTCTCCCTGCATAAAAGTTTCTTTTGAAAAAGCCTTTATAGGAATCGGATCTGTTTTTCCCAGCTCGAAGATCTTCAAAGATTGAATAGCTTAGCGAGCTGTAGAACCCTACTTTAGATCCTGAAAGATTGATGTCAAAATGGGCTGTCTTTTCCTTGGATGCAGTGGAGTATCTTGTAAATGCATTCACGATCATATCTCCTTTGGTGTTATTTATTTCGGGAGAAGCAGTTTTAAAATTCATTACACCTCCTAGCGCATCGCTACCATAAATAACTGATCCAGGACCGAAAACCACTTCGATGGTGGATATGGCGTTTGGATCTATATTTATTGCATTTTGAAGATTTCCGCTTCTGTAGATTGCATTATTCATTCTGATCCCATCTACTACTAGCAATACAGAATTTGCTGCAAATCCTCTTAGCATTGGGCTTCCACCACCAAGTTGACTTTTTTGAACATAAATTTGACCTGATTGCTCCAGAAGATCAGCTGATGTAGAAGGGTTGTTAAAAGAAATAGATTTTGCTCCAATACTTACAATCTGGTTTGGAACATCGTTTATGTCTTGTTCCCATTTATTTGCTGAAACTACCACTTCTTCTATCTGAATTATTTTTTCGCTAAGCAATACAGTAGAGTTATTGTAGTCAATTGATTTGATAGCCAAAGACTTAGTTACGAAGGAAGGGTGCGTAAGAAGGATTATATCATTCCTTGAAAACTTCTGAAGGCTAGCTATGCCTTCTGAATTAGAAACAGTCTGAGAAGTCTCATCCATAGCATAGATGAATACGTCTGCTATCGGTTTTCCTGTCCTTTCGTTGAGAATGACTATATTTTGAGAAAATGCAGTAGAAAAAAAGAAAAGTAATAATAGTAGCAGAGCCCCTCTTAGCATTCAATATAATTTGGTCTCTAGTAAGCAAAAATAATGCCTATGGAAGATTGGTTGCTTTCTTTTTTGTTCGAAAAGCATATTTTTGAATATGCCTTACCTACGAAAGTCTAGTTATAAATCTCGTCCTTTTTATATGATCAATGCGCATTGGGAAACGATCATTCCTTCTGCGCTTATGAAGGGACCAAAAGTGAATTATCTAAGAGAAAGGTTGGAGCTTGATGATGGGGATTTTTTAGATGTTGATTTCCTTCAATCAAAACAGAGGGCTAAGAAATGTATGATTATTACTCATGGTTTAGAAGGAGGATCAGATCGCTTCTATGTCAAAAGAACGGCAGACTATTTTCACTCGCAAGGTTGGGATATTATCGCTTGGAACTGCAGGAGCTGTAGTGGTGAGATCAATCGGCTACCTCGTTTTTACCATCATGGAGAGACCGGTGACCTGAGCACCGTAGTTGACAAATCACTTGAAATAGGTTATGATGAGGTCGTACTGTTTGGGTACTCAATGGGAGGGAGTATGAGTTTGAAATATCTCGGTGAAAGAGAGGTAGATTCTCGGGTAAAGGGAGGGATCACTTTTTCTGTTCCCTGCAACCTGAGAAACAGTGCTGATGTGCTAAAACGAAAAGAAAACCAGATTTACGAAAAGCGCTTTTTAAGCAAACTTGTAGAGAAGATGAAAATTAAGTCAGCAACTTTTCCTGAACAGATTAATATTGATGAAGTGAATTCGCTGACAAGCTTTGATGAATTTCATGAAAAATTCACTGCCCCACTTCATGGATTTGAAAATTCACAAGCCTTTTTCGAAGCTGCAACTTGTGATCGTTATTTGGGAGACATCAAAGTCCCGATCTTTATTGGAAATGCACTGAATGATCCCATGTTGGGAGACAAATGTTATCCAATCTCTATAGCAGAAAAGAAGAAATATGTATTTCTAGAAACCCCCAAATTAGGAGGCCATACCGGATTTACCATCTTTGGTAATAAGTACAGTTGGATGGAATTGAGAGCAGGTGACTTTATTCAGAGTCAAGGATGGTAAATATTATTCAGACTCCTCGCTCTCAAGTTGTTTTTTCGTAAAGTCAAGAGATACAGAGTTAATACAATATCTTAGTCCTGTTGGTTTTGGGCCATCATTGAACACATGACCTAAGTGACCTCCACACCTTGAACACAATACTTCTGTTCTATTCCATCCGTATGCATTATCAGTTTCCTCAGCAATACTTCCTTCCTCTATAGGTTTGTAGAATGAAGGCCAACCCGTTCCTGATTTAAACTTTGTATCCGAGGTAAATAGAGGCAGCTGGCAGCCGGCACAGGTATACACTCCCTCTTCTTTATGATTCCATAGATCTCCTGTGAAAGCCCTCTCAGTGCCTTTTTCTCTAAGAACATAATATTCTGTTTCTGATAGCCGTTCTTTCCAAACAGATTCTTTTAGCATCCACTCATTATTTACAGTGGTTTTACCTTCGGCATCTTTATCAGATTCTTTGGTGGTTGATTGTGCACATGAGGTGAGCGAAAAAAAGACAATTGAAGATAATAATAGCATGTATTTCATGACGAAGTTCATTTACGTATTCTACCAACGCACCTAATAATCAGATGTTTATTTAAAGCGTGTCAATGCAAGCTCAGCGACATGCGATCCGATAGCCAAAGAAGACGTTGCGGCAGGGGAAGGAGCATTTCCAACATTGATTACTTTTTCATTTTCCAAAATCAGGAAATCATCTATCAACCCGCCATTTTTGTCACAAGCCTGTGCTCTGACTCCAGACCCTCCCGGCTCAAGGTCGCTTTGCTGTATATCCGGGAGCAATTCCTGCAGTGCTTTGGTGAATGCTGCTTTAGAGAATGATCTATAAAATTCCCCTACACCAGTTTTCCAATATTTGGAAGCCACTTTTCTAAAACCCTTCCAAGCCAGACTGCCGGCCAGGTCTCCTATATTGATATCTGACTTGTTATAACCTTCTCTTTTGAATGCAAATACGGCGTTTGGTCCAGCCTCAATTCCTCCACCGATCATACGAGTGAAATGAACACCAAGGAATGGAAAGTTCGGATCTGGAACCGGGTAGATTAAGTTTTTCACAAGGTGTTCTTTTTCCTTTTTAATCTTGAAGTATTCTCCTCTAAACGGGATGATTTTGTAGTCAATCTTCATGCCTGTAAGCTTGGCTACTTTGTCCGAATATAGTCCAGAACAATTGATTACTAGTCGAGTTGTGATGGTTTGCTGATCTGTTTCAACTTGAATAAACCCATTGGATTCCTTAATGTCTATTACTTTATTGCCGCAGAATATATCACCTCCAAAGTGCTTGATTTTGTCAGCATATTTATGAGAGACCTCTTTGTAGTCAATGATCCCTGTTTGAGGAACATATATACCTTGCACACCATTTACATAAGGCTCATAGGATTTTAATTCTTCTCCTACCAACCTTTTCATTCCCGTCAATCCATTTTTCTCGCCTCTATCATATAAAGTGTTGAGAGCGTCTAACTGGGATTTTTTCGTTGCAACTACAATCTTCCCACATTTATCAAAATTGATTTCTTCCTCTTCGCAAAACTTCAATAGCTGATTATATCCATCCACACAGTTTTTGGCTTTCAAACTGCCGGGTTTGTAATACAAACCTGAGTGAATAACTCCACTATTGTGCCCAGTCTGATGTCTGGCAATTCCATTTTCTTTTTCAACAACAGCTACTCTTAGTTTGGGGTTTGCCTCCTTGATTTTCAAAGCAGAAGCAAGTCCAACAATCCCACCTCCAATTACGACTACATTGTACATTTATTCACCTGTTAGATTAGTCCGCAAAGATGATGAAAATGTATAGTTGAAAATATTTTTCCATCAGGTTATTGTTCTTTTTTGAACTTAAGAGAAATAGAATTCATACAATACCTCTCGCCGGTTGGTTGGGGGCCGTCATGAAAGACATGACCTAGGTGACCATCGCATCTTGCGCATGTGACTTCTGTCCTTAGCATTCCGAAAGACTTGTCCGATTTAAGGTTTACCGAATCTTTTGAAATTGGGTCGAAGAAGCTTGGCCACCCTGACCCTGAATCAAATTTGGTGTTCGAAGTGAAAAGAGGATTTCCGCAAGCGGCGCATTCGTACTCTCCGCTCTCTTTGTTATTTAAGAGTTCCCCCGTCCAGGCTCTTTCCGTCCCTTTTTCTATCAAAACCTCATATTCTTCTGGAGATAATTCGGCTCTCCACTCTTCTTTCGTTTTTTTAATTTTGTCCATCGTTTTACGTGCTTTTGATAAAGGATACAAAAATACTGCTCAAAGTGTTTCTCGTCCGCTCATCAATTTCGAATAAAAAAACGAAACATGTACGTTTCGATTCCTTTTAAGACAGTAATCACAACCTATATCAATGAAAAAAAGGCAATTCCTTATTGTTCTCATTTCTACTTCAATTCTAGCAATATCTATTGGAGCTAAAACCTTTTTGGCCAGTCTAAAGGAAGAAGCGGAGTTTCGCAAGCCGCCCAAGGCAAAGAAATATGTCAAAACACAAACGACTGAGTTTTCGAGCCTGGAGACAAGCATCTTTGCTTATGGGCGTGTGCAATCCGCACAAAATGTGGACCTGCTATCAGAAGTTTCTGGAAGAATGTTCGAGGGGTCTGTCAGACTAAAGGAGGGACAGAAATTTCGAAAGGGAGCGCTTTTGTTTTCAGTAGATGATCGAGAAGCCGCTCTGAATCTAAAATCTCAGAAGAGTAATTTCTTAAGAGATATAGCCTCGATTTTGCCTGATTTCAAAGTTGATTTTGAGAAGAGCTTCGATGCTTGGAGTGCTTATTTCAATTCCATCAATATTGATGAAGATTTACCTGAGTTACCTGAAATCAATTCCGAAAAAGAAAAAACATTCCTTGCGACTAAGGGTATATTCTCCGCTTTTTACTCAATCAAAAGTGCTGAGGTAAGATTGAAAAAGCATAAATACTATGCTCCGTTTGAAGGCAGTGTCACTGAAGTAGCAATGCAATCAGGATCCTTTATTAATGCGGGAACCAGAATTGGGAGAATCATGAGGTCAGACGCATTAGAGTTGAAGGTGGCTGTAGAGACCAAGGATATCAGTTGGGTTCAGGTAGGGACAGAAGCCGAGATCACTTCTGGAGAGGCTCAGCTTGCTTTTAATGCAGAAGTTATTCGCGTTAGTGATTATGTAAATCCAAATACCCAATCCGTGGATGTTTACTTGAAGATATTTCAAGGTCAAAGTAAAATTTATGACGGGCAATTTTTGGAGGCGGAGATTCCGACTCGAACGATACAAAATGGCATGACTATTCCTAGAAATGTGATTTATAATGGAGATGAAGTTTTCGTTTTGCAAGACACCCTTTTAAAGATTAGGCAAATAGATATTTATCGTTTGATGGAAGAAGATGCAATCATAGGCGGTATAGAAGAAGGAGTGGAATTGGTTGTGGAGCCGCTGGTAAATGCACATAACAACATGGTTATGTTCAAGCTGGATCGCTCTAAGAATGAGCTGGGAAAGAAAACAAATTCTGATTTGGAAGCTAAGTCCGAAAACTAAATTATCATGGGATCAGTCAGGAGTTTAGTAGAGTATTTTGTGAAGTATCCGATTTTGGCTAATATCTTAATTGCCCTCACTTTGGCGGGTGGAATTTTGAGCATTTTCGGTACCAAGAAGTCATTTTTTCCAGTAGCTAAAGATCGAAATATTACTATCTCAGTAATATATCCGGGAGCTTCTCCAGAGGAAATGGAGGAGGGGATTACAACCAAGATTGAGGAGGCTATTAATACCATTTCCGGGATAGATGAGATTAATTCTACGTCATCTGAAAATGTTTCCAGCATCAATATCAAGACACTTGATAACTATGATATAGATGAAATATATACGGAACTAAAGAATGCTATTGACGGAATTTCATCCTTTCCTGTAGGCGCAGAAAAACCCATCATAGTTAAGCAAAAACAGCGATCTACCGCTCAGTGGATGGGTATGAGGGGTGATGTAAGCCTCAGGACGATGAAAAGGTATGCTGAAGATATAGAAGATGATCTGTTGGCTACAGGAGTAATAAGTCAGGTCAACCTTGTCGGACTTCCTGAATTGGAAATTTCAATTGAGGTAAGCGAGGCGGTATTGCGAAGGTATAATTTGACTTTTGATCAGGTTGTAAGTGCAATTCGCGCCAATAATAGAGACGTTTCTGCGGGATCAGTTAAGTCCCCTACAGAAGAAATTCTTATTAGATCCAAATCTAAGGACACGGATGCTGAACTAATCGGTGATATTGTGCTTAGAAGCAATGAAGACGGTACTAAGCTTTTGGTTCGGGATATTGGAGAAGTCAGGGAACAATTCGCGGATACTCCTGATAAATCGCTTTTGAATGGGGAGCCTACTGTTTTTATTGAGGTTAAGAAACTGGAGGAAGAGGATCTTGCAGTGATCTCTTCTACGGTAAAGCAGTATGTGAAAGAGTTTAATGAGAAGAATACGGCAGTAACCATCATCACCACCTGGGATTTCAATAACCTTCTTAACGAAAGGTTGGATATGCTTACTTCCAATGGAATAATAGGTCTGGTTTTGGTGCTGATTTCATTGGGCTTGTTTTTGAGTTTACGACTTTCTTTTTGGGTGGCCTGGGGTATTCCTTCCTCTTTTTTAGGAATGTTCATCTTAGGAATTTTTGTAGGACTGACGATCAATATGATCTCCCTGTTCGGGATGATTTTGGTGATAGGCATACTTGTAGATGATGGGATTGTAATTGCAGAAAATATATTTGCCCACTTTGAGAAACATGGCAATCCCATCAAAGCCGCTGTAGAAGGAACGATGGAGGTGCTTCCGGCAGTGTTTACCTCCGTAACCACTACCATAGTCGCTTTTCTCCCACTTCTTTTTCTTACCGGAGGCTTTGAATTCTTGAAAGAAATGGCCTATGTAGTAATTTTCAGCCTTGGGTTCTCATTGCTTGAGGCCTTCTTCATATTGCCAGCGCATCTTGCCAATAAGAAAGTACTAAGTATCAAGAAAGAGGATACTCGGAGCTATAAAATTCGAAAGGTTTTAAACGGCTTCATTGATTTTATGAAATACAAACTTTATGGAAGAGCACTAAAATATTGCATCGATAATAGACCTATTGCCTTGGCAGGCTTGATAGGTTTTATCATGATTATCATAGGGCTTCTTCAGGGAGGGTTTATAAAAGCTACCTTGTTTCCGCAGATTGCATTTAACAGTATAGGTATCAATCTTTCTTTCAAGCCGGGGGAGCGAGAGACCAAGGTGGAAGAATTCTTATTGAGGTTTGATGATGCAGTATGGTCTGTAAATGAGCAGATGAAAAAAGAATTTGAGACTGAAAAGGATATAGTCAAGTTTACCTTCACCAATATTGGGCGGAACAATGATGGGGAAACAGGTTCGCATGCCGGAGGAATAGATGTGATGTTCGAGGAGTTGGATAAGTATGGAATCAATCAGTTTGACCTTATCTCTAGATTGAGAAAACAAATTGGGCCTGTTCCTGAGGCTGATAAATTTACCATCGGTGGTAGAGGAAGATGGGGGAAACCAGTCTCTGTGACGCTTATGGGGAAGAATTACGAAGAACTTGGACAAGCGAAGGATTTCTTAAAATCTGAGCTGGAGAAGTTGTCTGATCTAAAAGAAATTCAAGACAATGTCCCAATTGGTAGAAGGGAAATGCTTTTCGATTTACGTCCCGAGGCATACTTTCTTGGGCTTTCGCATGATGATATCACTCGCCAAATGCGCCAGGGTTTTTTCGGGGAAGAAGTGCAGAGGTTTATGAAAGGTAACAATGAAATGAAGGTATGGGTCAGGTATCCGAAAAGTGACCGTAAGAGTATTGGAAGTCTTGAAGATGTTAAAATTAAAACCTCAAAAGGAGAGTCCTTTCCTCTTACGCAATTAGCTGATTATAAAATAGAAAGAGGGGTTTCGGGGATCAGGCATTTTAATACTTCGAGAGCAATATCAGTGGAAGCCGAAATGCAAGATCCATTTGCAGAGGTGCCTCCCGTTCTTAAGAAAATAAACGAAGATATAGTTCCTAGAATGCTGGATGCATTTCCCACTGTAAAGGTTGATTACGGTGGACAGTCAAAAGAAAGCTCTAGGGCTCAGAGTGAAATTGGGTTGTTTTTTGGCGGTGCTTTTTTGATGATATTTTTCATTCTGATGATCACATTCCGGTCTATGTATCAAGCCCTAATGATTATTGTGATGATCCCATTGGGTGTTTTTGGAGCAATCCTAGGGCATGGAATAGAATCATGGGTGAGTTTCAGAGAATTACCTGTTTCGCTATTAAGTGTATGGGGGATGGTGGCTCTTTCAGGAGTGATTATCAACGATGCTGTGGTGTTTCTATCAAAGTACAATTCTCTATTGAAGAACGATGGGATGACAGTCAAAGAGGCAGCTTTTGCAGCGGGGACATCCAGATTCAGACCGATCATGCTTACCTCACTTACTACTGTACTGGGACTTTTCCCATTAATTAAGGAAACGAGTTTTCAAGCGCAGTTTCTTGTTCCTATGGCGATATCCGTAGCATATGGAGTGTTGATAGGGACATTTATCATTCTTCTTTTCTTTCCGGTTTTAATATTGCTTTTCAACGATATAAGAAGAGGATTAAAGTGGTTTTGGACAGGGCGAAAACCAACAAGAGAAGAGGTAGAGAGTGTCAGTCTACATGAAGACCGACTCAAAGAATACCGTGAATCAGCTTAACTCCTTTTACTAGAATTTTTTGATGTTTAAAAACATAATCCTAATATCGTTATTCTCAGGAATCATATTTCCAGGACTTTCGCAAAACAACCTATCGCTCACGGAAGCAATTGCACTTGGCCTTCAGTATAACTATGACATACAAATCGAGCAGGCAAATGTAGAAGTCGCCAGTAATAACAATACATGGGGACATGCTGGACGTTGGCCATCTCTGATCGCAAATGTGAATCAAAATAATTCCATCACTGACAATGTGAAAACGGCAAACCCATTTGCATTGCAAGGGCAGATTTATGCCAATAGTCTTGTACCCTCAGTTAATCTAAATTGGATGCTTTTTGACGGATTTCGAATATCGATGAATAAGAGCAAGCTTGAGCAGTTGCAGTCAGAATCCGCAGGAAATGCCTCGATCGTAATCTCAAACACCATTCAATCGATTGTTTTAGGATATTATCTGGCTGTATTGGAAAAACAAAGATTGGAGGAATTCGGAAAGCAAATGAACCTATCCAGAGACAAATATGAATATCTGGAGGTGAAGTCAGAATTGGGAGCAGCCGTGACTTCAGAGCTTCTTCTAGAGGAAGGAAACTACCTCACGGATTCAGTGAGTTTTATAAATCAGCAATTGGCTTACCGAAATGCACTTCGGAATCTAAATTTTTTGATTGTTGAAAAAGATATTGACAGGACATACACACTGACTGATTCGCTGGTGTTTGAGTCAACAAATTTCCTGTATGAAGATTTAAGGTCAAAAATGGTCAGCGAGAATGTAGATTTAAAAAAACAATACATCAGCCAGAGTATTTTGAGTAGCAACACCGGTTTAGCTACGGCAGATAGGTACCCCTCTTTGGTCTTGAACGCAGGAGCATCCAGAAATATGGGACGAAATGATCTAAGTAGAACGAGTATTGGAGAAAGGCAAAGTGACTCTCTTTCACTAAACCCAAATGCAACCTTCGTTCCGGATTACCTCGAACCTTTGAAATCCACAACTAACAACTACTTTGCGAATTTTACCCTTTCCTTTACGCTATTTAATGGAGGTAAAATCAATCGGGCTATTCAAAATGCCATGGTGCAAGAAGATATCGGGAATGTGAGAATAGATCAAATGAAAGCCTCCTTAGAGCGTGATTTAAGAAGAGCATTTGATCAATATCAGATTAGAAATCAACTCTACGGAATCAATGATAGGAGAGTGGAAGCGGCGAAAATTAATCTGGATATTTCGAAAGGAAAATATCAAAATGGGAGTATCAATTCTTTCGATTATCGTGTTGTTCAAAACAACTACCTTTCGGCTTCCATACAGCGACTTCAAGCGCTTTATAATCTCATTGATTCTAAGGTAGAACTGATGAGGCTGACAGGAGGAATCATTGAGACCTATAATCAATAAGCTTCACGAATATTTAGTAGAAATTTCTCCATTTCCTGCTTTATTGTTGAACTAGACCCTAAATAATGGTTGTTCATTAAACTAAAAATAAGCGTTCTACCAGATTTAGTTTTTATGTAGCCACTGAGGTTGTGGTTGTTGCTTAAAGTTCCTGTTTTGGCAATGATATATGGTGTTTCGCTTGCGTACCATTTCTTGATAGTTCCAGAAACACCTCCTATGGGAAATATATTCATTATTGTTTGCCACGATTGGTTTTCATAAATTCGATTCAGAACACTCACATTACTTCTGGGAGTAATTAAGTTATACCGAGATAGTCCGGAAGCATCTACCCATTTTACCTTGTGGGGTAAAAAAGAACTCCATTCTGCTAATAAATGCGCGCGGTATTGATCTATGTTTTGAAACCCATTTATCAAGGCGCAATGAATGAGGAGTTGCTCGGCGAGGAAATTGTCACTTGGAAGCATCATCATAGAGATAGCATGAAACTTCGATTGGCTGTATAAAGTATCAGGGTAGAGATTGTCCTCAGCTATGAAATCAGGAGTTATTGAAAGCGTGTCTTCCAATAGTTGAGTCAACAACTCTTCACTATAAATGAAAGGAACTTCAATATTCTGACTTGAAGAGTCGCTTGCAAGTTCAACCTTGAAGACATTCAAAAACTCAGACCTTGAGTATTTATTTCTACCTTCTTTCCCTACTATTGATTGGGTGTAATTCTGGAAGAAATCTGGAGTAACTACGATTGAGTCCCTTTCTTTGGATAGATGAACAGCATTTCCATATATTGGAAATAAGGCAAGCTCTTTCTGGAAATTATAATTAAAGTCATCCCATGCCCATCCGCTACCGAATTTGTTAATCTTGACTTTTGGCATGTTGACTGAAACCTTCTTTCCTTTTAAATAATCAAAAGGCTTCTGAAAAAGAAAGTCTGGGTGAAGGAATGTAGGATCAGCCAGAGGAGATATAAAAATAGAATCATTTGATTCTTGGAAGGTAAATGTCGCAATTGAATCACCTAGGTTTTCTAAGCAAGCCAGCGTGGTAAGAATTTTGGTATTGGAAGCTGGAGTGAAATAAAGTTCATCATTGTAGTTACATAAATACCGCTCCCCCTCTGGGTCATATAGAGTGAATCCAGTGAATTGATTGCTGAATATTTCCGATTTCCTAAGTTCTTTGCTTATATCCCCATTCGTTACAGAGTATCTCAAGGACTGACATCCAAATAGTCCTGAGATGATGCAAACGAGGATTAATGAGGGAGACTTTCGATAAAAAAAAGCGATGAATCTTTTCATAATTTTTATGATCGGGATAAAGGGTAAGACAAGTCCCGATCTTAAGCCAATTAAACGGTCCCTAATTTTATTTAACGGATTTTTGTATTTAATTTGACCACTAAAATAGGTAAACCTAAACGCATCATTTTAATCGCCAATGAGTATTCTAGACCTAATTACGCTGCTGATTTTTATGGCGGCCGTTTTCACACTAGTAAATATTACGGTTCTTAAGCTTCCATCCACCATCGGTTTGATGGCTATTGCATTGATGATGTCTGTCATCATATTAGGACTTGGCTTTTTATTTCCAGCTGTTACAGGAGCGGCAGAACATATCGTTGAGGCTTTTGACTTCAAAGAAGTGTTGCTTGGTGTTATGCTGAATTTCCTGCTTTTCGCGGGAGCCTTATCTGTTAACCTTAATACTTTATTGGAAGAAAAATGGCCTGTTTTGGTGCTGGCTACAGTGGGCACCCTTTTATCCACTTTTATAGTTGGCGGCTTAGTTTGGTACATATTCCCGTTTATCGGGGTTGAAATAGATTTTATCTATTGCTTATTGTTTGGGGCACTTATATCACCTACTGATCCAATTGCTGTACTTGCGCTTGTTAAAGAATACGCTATATCTAAGAAGCTTGAAATCAAAATCGCTGGAGAGTCACTTTTCAATGATGGAGTAGGCGTAGTTGTGTTTTTGACTATTTTAGGTATAGCTGAGGCCCAATTTGGAGGAGAGTTAGCATCGCATGGAGCACATGGAGGAGGAGAAATAACGGCCTTAAGCATTGGGAAACTATTTGGACAGGAAGTAGTAGGAGGAGTATTAATGGGAGCTATGTTTGGCTTTCTTGGCTTTAAGCTTCTTGATTTCATAGAAAACGATCATGTAGAGTTAGAGGTACTCGTAACACTTACTTTGGTAATGGTAGGCGGTAGAATAGCAGAGCTTATTCACGTTTCTGGGCCTTTGGCAATGGTGGTGATGGGCCTTTTTATTGGAAATGAAGGTCGAGATGAAAAACTCGCAAATGCAACCGGTGAGTACGTATTCAAATTCTGGCATTTATTGGATGAAGCACTCAATGCCATTTTGTTCATTTTGGTAGGTCTTGAGATGATCGTGATTGCGAATTCATTTTCTATTGATAGTATAGCCATAGGAATAATCGGTGTATTAATAGTTCTTACAGCTCGCTTTATTGGAGTAAGTGTTCCGATAAAAGTGATGAGCATCTGGAGGAAGTTTGAACCAAAGACAATTGCCATACTTACATGGGGAGGTCTCCGGGGAGGAATCTCTGTGGCGCTTGCACTTTCACTTTCCGAGTTTGAGTGGATTGCACCAGGTATTAAAGAAATTATACTATTTGTGACCTATTGTTGTGTAGTTTTTTCAATACTTGTTCAAGGACTTACAATAGGTAAGCTATTAAAATAGTAATTTTGCAATTAGAAATTAAAAAACAACCAAAGAGTTAAATTTTACTATGAAACTAACAATTGCTGAAGGACTGTATTTGATTGCATTGGATGATGAAGAAGGTAGATTGTTATCTGCTGCAGAAAAAAGCATCAATGCAGGCTTATTGAGTGCCTTGGTTCTTGAATTGCACCTTCTTAAGAAAGTTTCTTTAGATGGAGGTCAAATAAAAGTTGATGATAATTCAGGTACAGGAAACATAATATTGGATCAGGTACTTCAAAAGTTAAAAACGGGAACCTCCTTTATTGATCAAGTTGAGAATCTATTACATCACTTTGGTCACATACAAGAAGAGATCACTAAGCTTTTGCAGCAAAGAGGCATCCTTAAAAAGGAAGCAACAAAGTTACTCTGGATTCCACTCTCAGAAAGAATGGACAATGCCAACTATGCATTTGAGCAAGAGATAAGAGATTCTTTGAAAACGATTGTTTTCAAAAATGCCAAGCCAACTGGTTCATTCGTGATACTTATGTCACTCATATATGATTGCCATATTTTAGATGAAGTTTTCAGCGATAAGGATGAGCTAATTGATGCGGTGAAAGTCGCTAAAGATATAGTGAACTCACCTGTGATTAGCGAGCCATTATCGAACATTTTGATAGAACTTAGAAAGTATTTTGGGAACTAATTATAAAGATTAGTCTCGAACTTTACTTTTTCATATTCATTCAGCTCCAATAGTTATTCTGTTGGAGCTGAACTGTTATTACTCCTGAGGTTACTTCCCTCTAGTTTTTCTAACTCGACTTCCTCTTCATTTAGATTTTTAAGAAAGAGAGCATTTGTGAGCGCTTCTACCTCATCCAAAGGGGTTTCGGTTATCTCGGATAAGATTTTATTTTGAAGGGCAGTAACCGTCTTTAAGTAAGCGAGGACAGTGTCCTGTTTTTCAAGTAATGAATTGGCTCTGAAAGCCATAAATCCAAATCCTTCATGAGGGTTGTTGTTGTCCTTTTCCAGAATCAAATACTCTACTCCATCAACATTGATTTTATCAAAATTGAATGAGATATTTTCATGAATCTCTCGCGGTTTAAAGGCTTCTCCTTCATTGAGGTCTCTATTCTCACAGCTATAAATGAATCCGGCAAGGAGGAGTGAAATAGCAAAGTATCTATACTTGATTGATTGATTCATGCTATCTTGTTTTAGACGGTTTTTCACGAATATATCCTTCATTGACAGAAAATAGCTTTCTTACCAATTTATGCGATTTTCCATTCAAGATTACGATTAGATAATCACCACTCGATATGCCTAAATCTCCGAGCGGATTTTTAATTAGCCTCTTGTTGCCGAATTTATCACGTTTGGTGATTCCAATAAGTACAGCATTGTACTTCTTTTTCAGATCAAAGAAAGCTTCCTGATACGCTTTTCCTAAATAAGGGTTGGAAGAGGTAACCATGAATTGTTTTATGTCATAATCTCCGTCTCCTTCAGCAAAAGACATAATTGATTCACTATATGCGGCAACATCAGGTTCGAACATATAGGATGCAAGTAGTTTCGATGATATTTCGTGTTTGGAGATGGTGTTGGTTACCCCTGCACTGATGAAAGTGTTTTTCAGATCACCATTGTCAAGCGTAACAACATAATCGAGATTAGGAAAAGTCTTCTTCATATTCAGGATGTATACAAGCTTTTCTGTGTCATCATCCAAATTCACAAAGACAATAGAAGATCGTTCTATATTGGATTTCCTTAAGAGCTCCATGTTACTGAAATCAGCGTAGAGAACATAGACACCTTTATTGTCATCATCTTCTTTAATAAAATCAATATCAGCCTTGTTGTTCGTAATGATGGCTACTTTTTTGCCAACACCCATCAGTTGACTCAATACCAACTTCCCGAATTCATTCCATCCAATGATTACAGCGTGATCTTCCATTTTTGTTCCATTTAATCCTAGTTTTCTGTTCTCTTTTATACTGGCCATCAACGACGTAAATTGTCCGATAAGCATTCCATACATCCCTAAACTTATTAATAGGAATATGAAGGAGATGTATCGTCCGAATTCAGTCGCGGGGACATAATCTCCATAACCTACCGTTGTTAACGTAACAATTGAAAACCAAATAGCATCTCGATAGTTGGTTATTGAAGCTTGACTACTTCCTTTTTCAGCCTCGATTAATAAAGTGATGAGAAGGAAGTAGATTAAAAAACCTGTGAGAATTTCGGCAATTGTCCTTAAGGTCTTGTTCTTAATCAGGTTTTGGTACATGAATCGGCAATGAATTTATCAAATATAATAAAAGGATATAACTGAATAGATTGATCTTTTAGATAAGAAATGTATAATGACGTTTTTTTTGAAAGAAGATATTTTCTTTTGTTTAAAGCGTTTCAATAATAGTGCCTATCATGATTTAATAGAAGAATGTTTTTTTACTTAAAAAATAAAAATTGATCAAGTAAGTCGTTATTTTGTTGGGAAAATTGCAATATATTAGTGTTTTGTTAATTAAAATCATACTATGAGGCATACCTATGACTTTGGCGTAATTGGGAACTGCGCTTTTACCGCACATATACATAAAGACACCAATATTTCTTGGATGTGTTGGCCAAAATTTGACAGCAGTTTTATTTTCGGAAAACTACTGGATGAGGAAAAAGGAGGAGAATTTTCCGTTAAACCAATTGAGAAGGAATTTACTTCCAAGCAATATTATATCGAAAACACCAACATATTGTGCACGGAAGTCGAGACCTCATCAGGTAAGTATCGAGTCACTGATTTTGCTCCGAGATTTTATCAAACAGATCGCTATTACCGACCATTAATGATGATAAGAAAGGTCGAGAACCTTGGAGGTACTCCCAGGCTGGTAGCTTCATGTAGGCCTGCTGGTGACTATGGTAATTTGGAGCCGGAATCTAGTATGGGGAGTAATCATATTCGGTTTCTGGGTTTAGGTGCTCATGTCAGACTGACGACCAATATTTCTCTAAACTATGTGATGAGTGAGGAGAGCTTCGTGTTAAACGAGACCAAATACTTGGTAATGACCTATGGTCCTCCCATGGAAGCAGCGCTTGAAGAAACTTGTGAGATTTTCTTAACCAAGACCAAGCAATATTGGAGAAACTGGATTAAAACGTCGAGTGTTGTTAATTTCTATCAGAGAGAAGCAATTCGATCCGCTCTAATTCTTAAAATTCACCAATATGAAGATACAGGAGCGATTATAGCAGCAACAACTACAAGTTTGCCAGAATCCCCAGGCAGTACTCGAAACTGGGATTATCGCTATTGCTGGATGAGGGATACATATTACACATTGAATGCCTTCAATAATATTGGTCACTTTGAAGAGTCAGAGAAATATTTCCACTATATCCTCAATACTACAATAGAAGAGACAGATAGATACCAACCACTCTATGGCATTACGGGCAAGAAAAATCTTGATGAAATCGAAATTCCTCTCACGGGATATAAAGGAGAGCAACCAGTTAGAATAGGGAATCAAGCTTATACCCATATTCAAAATGACGTTTATGGACAGGTTTTGATCTCTCTTCTTCCATTATATGCCGATAAGAGAATCATTTTCACGGAGCGTTTTGATTCAGCTGATTTGATCAATAAGACGCTCGATATGATCGACAAAACTTTCGATGAAACTGATGCAGGACTATGGGAGTTTAGAAATTTGAAACAACATCACTGTTATACTTACTTGTTTCATTGGGCGGGTAGCAGCGCTGCTGTTAAGATGGCCAATGTAATCGGTGATAGAAAAATGGGGGAGAAGGCTGCTAAATTGAAGGCTCGTTCGGCAAAAATGATTGAGAAATGCTATGTTCCTTCAAAGAAAGCCTATGCACAAGCTGTAGGTGTTGATAGAATGGATGCAAGTACCATCCAGCTAATCATGATGAACTATCTTGATGGAAATACTCAACAAGCTAAGGATCACTTAATCGGTCTTGAAAAGGAGCTTCACGCTAAAGATGGTCTATTCTACCGCTACAAGCACATGGATGATTTTGGCGAACCTGAGACTACATTCCTAATCTGTGCCTTTTGGTACGTGGAAGCTTTAGCTTGCGTAGGAAGGATCGACGAAGCGATAAAATACTTTGATAACTTAGTGTCTTACTCCAATCATGTAGGGCTTCTTAGTGAAGATGTTAAAGCTGGTGACGGAAGCATGTGGGGTAATTTTCCACAAGCATATAGCCACGTTGGGCTACTAAATGCCGCTACCAGAATAGCTAGAAAATTAGATAAACCAGACTTTTTGTAAGTCTGGTTTAGTTTTTTACGATAATGAATTGAGGAGTGATCGGATTTCTGTGAAATCGGTCACTCTAAAGTTAGCTGCAGACGAATTACTTCCTACTTTAACACTGTAGGCTTCTTTTGGCATAGCTCTGAAAGTGTCTTCATCAGTCCAGTCATCTCCACATGCCATTATAAAGTCAGCTTTTTGATTGTTAAGCCAAAGCTTAGCAGCCCTTCCTTTATCTATCTCTGAGTTCTTTATTTCAACAACCTTATTGCCTTCCAGAACTTTTAGATTCTTATCTACAGTAGCATATTTTAAGCGGCTTGTAAGCTCACGAGTACGCTCTTCACCAAGTCCTGTTTCGACCTTTCTATAGTGCCAGACAAGAGAATAATCTTTTTGCTCTACAAAGCTACCAGGTGTTCTGTCTACATACCCTTCCAGAACACTCATGATTTCAGTCTTCCAATTGTAGCCCAGATTGATTAATGTTCTCCAGTCTTTATTTCTTTCCTTAATCCAAACCCCATGTTCAGCGACCAATTCAAGATCAAATGGACTCAACCAATCACCTAATGTATCTCTTCCACGTCCACTGATTACGACAACACTATTTTTCTTATCAGCAGTCAGTTTATTTAGGATATCTATTAATTCTTTATCCGGCTTGCAACTCAATGGATCGGAATGAAAACCAACAAGTGTACCGTCATAATCTAGGAATATTAATCTCTTCTTTGCCTTTTTGTAAGCTTCAACGATATTATTTTTTAATTTCTTATCCAACACCTTTGTTTCCAAAGCCTTTTGTTCATTTTTGGAAGTAGTCAAGCGCTCCATGAAAAGATTTACCCAGTGATGGATGTTGTACCTTTTTATTGAGCTTTGCATAGATTCCATATTTGCAATCTGCTTCGCTTCAGGCATCTCGAGTGCTGCTTTGATGGCATCCACCATCTGCTCTAGATTATTTGGGTTAATCAAAATCGCATCTGATAGCTCTTTGCTGGCACCAGCCATTTCACTTAGAATTAGTACACCTTTTTTATCGAGTTTACTTGCAATGTATTCTTTGCATACCAGGTTCATTCCATCTCTCATAGGTGTCACAAGCGCAACATCAGCCATTCTGTAGAAAGCGGATAGTGCTGTAAGTGAGAATGATCTATAGAAGTAATGAATTGGAGTCCAATTCATTTTCCCGTAATTCCCATTTATTCTCCCAACAAGCAAATCCACCTCTTCTTTTAACTCCTTGTATTTCCCTACTTTGTCTCTTGATGGTACTACCACCATAAGTAAAGACACCTGTCCATGAAAAGAGGGGTTGTTTTTTAGAAACAACTCAAAAGCCTTCAATCTCTGCGGAATACCTTTGGAGTAGTCCAGTCTGTCTACCGATAGCATCAACCTTTGATTGCCTATTCCGGTACGGTATCGCACTTCCCTAGATAAAGTTTCAGGCGCGGAGGCAGACATCTCAAATTTTTGGTAATCGATACCCATTGGCAATGCGTCGACTAAAACTTTTCTGTTATCTACATTTATTCGACCATCGGAGTTTCCTAATCCCGCCAATCGATTAACAGAAGAAAGAAAGTGTCTCATGTCATCATACGTGTGGAATCCAAGGAAGTCAGCTCCAAGCATTCCAAGCAAGAGTTCTCTTCGCCATGGCAGAAGCCTGAAGGACTCGTACGATGGGAAAGGTATATGAAGAAAGAAACCGATGCTTGCTTTTGGCGATATGTCTCTTATTAATTGAGGAAGTAGCAGGAGCTGGTAATCATGAATCCAGATCGTATCTTCTGGCTCCATAACGGATGCTATAGCTTCTGCAAACTTTTTATTTACCTGCTTATAAGACCTCCACTGATCTTCATTGAAAACGATGTATTGATTAAAATAATGAAAGTTCGGCCACAATGTTTCATTGCTGAACCCTTCATAGTACTCTTCGATCTCAGACGCTGTGAGGAAAACAGGTTTCATGTTTTCCTTAACTAGATTTTTGGTAACCTCTTTTTTGTCACTCTCCTCAGGTATCTCCATACCTGGCCAGCCAATCCATACATTATCACCTTCTTTGTAGATAGAGCCCAGCCCTGTTGCTAGTCCTCCCTCGCTTGGTTGATAAACATACTTGCCTTCCTCTTCTGTAATTCTGACTGGTAGTCTATTAGAGACAATGATCGTTTTAGGCATATTAAGTGTTGAAATGTGATTTTTTAAATACTGTTAACTAAAAATAGATTCAAGGGTGGCCATACTGTTTAGCCAAAATTTCTCAATCTAATTTGAGTGAGTTTATTTTTTGTGTCAAGAGGGAAATCTCCCTTCATTAACCAATCATAAAAGCTAGGTTCTGACTTCAATACATCTTCAACCAATTTGCCTCGGTGTTTGCCAAAGTTGAATACTTCTTTTTCATCTTTGTTAAAAACCATTCTGCCTGCCAGGTCGACCATTTTACCATTGGTTATATTGTGAATCACTGCCATGTCATTCTCAATTGTACCCATTTTTTCCCCTCTTAAGTCAGTCATCTCCGTTCCTTCATACCTTTCAATTTGGGATTTGAGAACTTCAAAAGTGGCCTCAGTATCAGCAAGAGCGCTGTGTGCATTTACGAGATCCTTTCCGCAATAAAACTTATAAGCAGAAGTTAAGTTTCGCTTTTCCATATTGTGAAAAATCTTCTGTGCATCAATAAGTTTTCTGTTAGAGACATCAAAATCAACATCCGCTCTTAAAAACTCTTCGACAAGAACCGGAACGTCAAACTTTAAAATATTGAAGCCAGCCAAATCACATCCCTCAAGCCAGATCGAAAGCGATTTAGCTACTTGTTTAAAAGTTGCCTCATCTTTAACATCATCATCGTATATTCCATGAATCAGACTGGATTCAAGAGGTATTGGAATCGAAGGATTTATTTTACGGCACTTGTTTTCCGTGCTTCCGTCAGGCATTACTTTAATCAATGCCATTTCCACGATTCTATCCTTAGCTACGTTAGTTCCAGTTGTTTCAAGATCAAAAACCACCAAAGGGTTTTTTAATTTCAGCATGGTCAAAGGGTTTTTATTGCAGTATAAAATGGAAAATTTCTATTATTAATTATTTCAAATGAATCAGCTGAAGAAGTTATTAAATACGCAGAATTTGTTTTCAATTCCTCAATCAAAGAGTTTTCGATTGACTTAGCGTCTTCTTCCTTTTTTCTGCAAAACATCATTATCAGCGTCTTCATTTCATCATAAATGATTGAGCTCGCCTTTGTCAGTATATCAGCTGTTTTTTCCAGATTATTTCTATCAGTGATTATTATTCTCCGCCTATTCAGTACCGGACTTAAATCAATCCGCATGTTGAGCTCAATGAATAAATTCAAAAATAGGTGAAAATAGGTCGGCGACAAATTTTAAATTGATTCTAAGGGTCATTTATTTGGAATGATTTCGTAAAATCAAATGTTTAAAACTTGTGGAAAAGAGGGTGGAGAAATTAACAATCCAATATACCTAGACCCGCAACAGTTGATGATTAGTTTTGTAAGACAGTCTAATAACAACTACTAAATGGAAGGAGGAAAATCATCCGCTCTAAGGTTTGCCGACAAGGCAAGAAGAACAGGTTTGACAGATATGTCAGGTCAACTTGGTAAGATGCCTCCACAAGCTATAGAGATAGAAGAAGCCATACTTGGAGCTCTTATGCTCGAAAGAGATGCTTTGACGAATGTTATTGAGATACTGAAGCCTGAGAGTTTTTACAAAGAAGCAAACAGGACAATCTTCGAATCTATCGTTCAACTTTTCAACAATAGCGACCCTGTCGATATCAAGACTGTTGTTCATCAGCTTAGAAAAAACGGTCAGCTAGAGTTTGTAGGTGGAGCCTATTATGTTTCTGAGTTAACCACAAAAGTTAACTCTGCGGCTAATATCGAATATCATGCTCGAATTATCGCAGAGCAATCCATTAAAAGAGAGTTGATTCGTATTTCTGGGGAGATTCAAAACGATGCTTATGAGGATACTATTGATGTCTTCAAGCTATTGGATAAAGCTGAGCAATCGTTGTTTGATGTCTCAGAATCTCATATTAGGAAGAATTACGATAAGATGAGTGCTCTTCTTCATCAAGCTATTGAAGAGATTGAAACCAAGAAAGATAAGAAAGATGGTCTCACTGGAGTTCCAAGTGGTTTCTCAGCACTAGATAGAGTGACTTCAGGATGGCAGCCTTCTGATTTGGTCATTATAGCTGCACGACCTGGTATGGGTAAAACCGCATTTGTGGTTTCTGCAATGAGAAATGCAGCCGTGGAGTTTGGCAAGCCTGTGGCATTGTTTTCACTTGAGATGTCCTCTGTTCAGTTGGTAAATCGTTTGATATCTGCAGAAGCAGAACTTGAAAGTGAGAAAATTAAGAAAGGAGATTTGGCCGATTATGAGTGGGAGCAGTTACTACATAAGACGTCTAAAATGTCCGAAGCTCCAATATTCATTGATGATACTCCAGGGTTGAGTATTTTAGAACTCAGAGCCAAGAGTCGAAGACTTGTAGCGCAGCATGGCGTTTCCTTAATAATCATCGATTACCTCCAGTTGATGTCTGGAGATACTTCTAAATCTGGAGGAGGTAATAGAGAGCAAGAAATAGCATCGATTTCCAGAGCTCTTAAGGGAATAGCAAAAGAACTTAATGTGCCTGTGATAGCACTATCGCAGTTGAGTAGGGCAGTTGAGACCAGAGGTGGAGATAAGCGACCACAACTATCCGATTTGAGGGAATCAGGTTCTATCGAGCAAGACGCTGATATGGTAATGTTCCTTTACCGTCCGGAGTATTACGGCATGACTCAAGATGAAAATGGCATGCCTTTAAATGGCGTAGGTGAAGTTATTATTGCCAAACATAGAAATGGTAAACTTGAAAATGTCCAGCTCAAGTTCATTGGAAAATTCACCAAGTTCGAAGATTTGGATGCTTCGATGACAGATTCTGGCTATGGAAATTCGTTTCCTAAATCAGATAATTCGAATTCTGATTTTACGATCACACTTCCAAGTAAGGCCAACAAAAAGGATGATGAGGAAATGCCTTTTTAAGTAGGGTTTATTCTTGATTTGAATAAAGTATAATGAGACTTAGAAAATATGTTTTATGTATCTCAATATTCTGTAGTTCAGTAGCGTACGCTCAAGACCCTCTTATCAAAGAGGAAATTCTCAATTATAGAGATACTAGCGTTCTTTTGATTAAAAATTCAAGAGGATTGATAATCAACAGTGTCAAAACGTGGAATATAGAAAAAGCTGCGGAGGTATATCAGTATTTGAATGATCATGTTGATGAGAATCTTCCAAAGCCGTTTTATCCGCAAGAAGATCTGATTACTAATATCGTAATTCGCAAATACAAGCAGGCTCTTGAGCAAATTCTTGAACAATCAAATTCAGGCTCTCAATATGCTAATGGAGGTGCTTACATGTTTGTCAATGACTACTATTACTACCAATTAGTCAGACTTGTGGAAAGTTATCAGTCTAAGATAGAATCCGATATTGATCATTACATGGATTCTTCAATAGAAGATAAAGATTTTATAAAACTGTATTTAAATGTTCTTCTGATTAGAAATAGAAATTTCATAAATACTCAGGAAGCATTGAATCTTATCGGTAACCAGTACTTGACGACACATAAGAACTCTGTCTATGAGAGTTATATTAGAGGAAATGTAATATTTGAAACAGTTAGCCAACAGTCAGCTTTCGATTTCTACATGGGATCTGGATATTTAAACATAACAGGAAATACAGCTAATTATATCAAAGCAAAAGTGCCTGCCATCATAGGTTTTGATTTTATCTACAAAAGATGGATTCTTGGTTTTAAAATCATTGGGGGAGGGGGAGATATTAAGGATGATTTGAATGTGAAAGGTCAGGATTTTCAAAGAGGCGAGGTGGCTTTGAATCCGTTATTTTTTGATTTTTATGGAGGATTTCATTTGATTTCGAATAACCGATTGAGGCTTTACCCAACAGTATCTATTGGTGGGTTTTCGGTTTCACCTGTTGAAAATGATGCGAGAGGGAATAAGAAGTTTGATTTATCCTCATTTGTTTTTGGAGTCGGAGGAGGGCTTGATGTCAAGATATTTGAATGGGAATCGAGCGGGTATTATGGGGAAATAGAAAATGAACTTGGAATTAAGTTTATCTATCAGAGCTCCAAGTTCAACTTTGATAAAGTAACACCAGACTTGTCTGGTAGGCACTCTATATATGGTGCGTCATTGTACTGGGAGTTTCGAAATTCCAAAAGAAGAAATTGACTATATCAGGCCTAAATTTCATTCTGTGTTACGACGGAGCACCCGCCAATATGACCTTTTGATAAGGCGGTAAATAATTCTGAGACCGCAGCAAAGACACAATTCCATAGATATGGTTTGTGATGGTGTCTAATCTAAGCAGCCTTAGTATGAAATATGAGTATTTGAACGTACGAAATACTTGAGAATGTCATTAATACTCAAACTGAAAATTCATATACGAAGCATTTAGTTCTTTGAGAGCATGCATTTCATTGAGCTCCTTAGCTTTTTGAATTCCTTCTTCAAAAACACTTTCGGCTTTCTCTCGTTCGCCTAACTCAGCGTATAAATTCGCGGCATGATAATACGTCCCAATATAGTTTGGGTGATTTTGCATTAATTCCTCAAACAATTCTCTGCTTTTTGGTTTATTATCTTGAAGATGTTCGATCGCCAGAGCATATTTAGGAAAAGGATCTGAAGTATCTTCCTCTATGAATTTGATTAATTGTTTGATTCTTTCCTTGTTCATCGTTGCTAGGATATTTACTAACTTTCAACCGAATGTTTATTAATTCAAATATCAGTGAAACAAGTGGGATTATAAGTGGAGAAACGGACTTTGATTAGACTTGTTTTTAACTATTGCAATACGAAATATTTTTAACCCCAAATAATAGATTTAATGAAAATACTGGTTTGTATCACCCATGTGCCAGATACCACATCGAAGATTTCCTTTACAGATGGAAATACAAAATTTGACAAAACTGGCGTACAATATATTATTGGCCCATATGATGATTATGCTCTTGCCAGAGCAGTTGAGCTCAAAGAACAATTAAGTGGCTCTATCACTGTATTAAATGTAGGAGAGGCAGAAACCGAGCCCACACTTAGGAAAGCGCTTGCCATAGGTGCTGATGATGCTATTCGTATTGACACATTTCCAACAGATGCATATTTTGTAGCGAAGCAGATAGCTAAGATAGCTCAGGAAGGTAGCTATGATTTGATCCTAATGGGAAGAGAGTCCATTGACTTCAATGGAGGACAAGTTCACAGCATGGTCGGGGAGTTGTTGGGTATTCCCTCAGTGTCCCCAGTAATGAAGCTTGATGTAGATGGATCTACAGCGAAGATTATGAGAGAGATCGAAGGAGGTAAGGAATATATGGAGCTTGAACTTCCCTTTGTTGCTGGATGTCAAGAGCCGATAGCGGAATGGAAAATCCCAAATATGAGAGGCATTATGTCTGCAAGGACCAAACCACTTAGTGTTGTTTCGCCTACATCGGATGCGGCACAAAATGAAGTTAGTATTTATGAGCTACCCCCAGTGAAAACAGGAGTTAAGCTTGTGGATTCAGATAACCTTACAGAACTAGTTAATTTATTGAAAAACGAAGCAAAAGTTATATAAGATGTCAGCGTTAGTATTTGTAGAATTAGATGAGGGACAATCAAAGAAGTCCTCGCTTGAAGCAGTAAGCTACACAGCTGCGGTGGAAAGTGATGTAATAGCAATCGTTTTTGGCGAAATTGAAAGTGACGAAGCTGAGAAGCTAGGAAAAGCAGGAGCCAATAAGGTACTTGTGGTCTCAGAAGATAGACTAGCTTCGAATAATATAATGGCCTATGCGTCATCAATAGCTGAAGCCATGCAAAAAGAGAATGCCAATTTGCTTGTATTGGCAAAATCGTCTTTGGGTGATCCTGTCTCTGCGCGTGTAGCAATTAAAACGGAAGCAGCTCTTGCGTCGAACGTGTGTGAGCTTCCTGACACATCTACAGGGTTCAAAGTTAAAAGCAGTATCTACACAGGGAAAGCATTTGCCATTTCTGAGCTTAAGGGAGAAAGAAAAATACTTGTTTTGAAAAAGAATGCTGTCGCCATTAAGGAAGATGGGGGAGCAGCTCAAATCGAATCGTTTTCTCCTTCGATAAATGAATCAGATTTCAAAGTAAAAATTACCTCAACAGAAAAAGCAGAAGGAGAGGTGCTTTTGCCGGAGGCAGATATAGTCGTTTCAGGAGGGAGAGGACTTAAAGGGCCTGAAAACTGGGGAATGATAGAAGAGCTAGCCAAAACACTTGGTGCTGCTACTGGGTGTAGTAAACCTGTTTCAGATATGGATTGGAGACCTCATCATGAGCATGTAGGGCAAACGGGGATAAAAGTGAGCCCATCTTTGTATGTTGCCGTTGGAATTTCGGGAGCTATTCAACATCTTGCAGGCGTTAATTCGTCCAAGTATATTTTGGTCATTAATAAAGACTCAGAAGCGCCGTTCTTTAAAGCAGCAGATTACGGTGTGGTTGGAGATGCTTTTGAGGTGATACCTAAACTTACAGAGGCAATAAAGGCACAACAGAGTTAATGTCAGAAAAAATCAAGCTAGAAATATTAGGGCTCTCGTCTAGTCAGTCTCAATCAGGATCATTTGCATTGGTCTTGGGAGAGGATGGTGGTAATAGGCGTTTGCCCATCATTATAGGAATGTTCGAAGCTCAGGCGATTGCCATCGAGATAGAAAAAATTACTCCCAATAGGCCGATGACTCATGATTTATTCAAGTCTTTCGCTTTTAATTTTAATTATTCTGTTCAGGAAATAGTTATCTCAGATTTGAAAGAAGGAGTGTTTTTTGCGAAAATCGTGTGTATGTCAGCAGATGAGACCATTGAGATTGATGCACGTCCTTCGGATGCTATTGCTATCGGATTAAGGTTTGGTGTGGATATTTATACCTACGAAACCATTCTAACAGAAGCTGGCATTGTTCTGAGTGATGAAGATGAGGAGATCGTGGATGTAGAACAGAAAGTTACCAGCTCTGCTCAGCCTGAGCCGGAATCTAAAAAGCTTGAGGACATTCCGATGGATCAGCTCAATAAAAAGCTTGATGATGCACTTCATGATGAGGATTATGAAAGAGCTGCTAAAATCCGAGACGAAATCAATCGACGCAACTAAACGTCTTTGGAAAGAATAGACTAATGGATATATTTCGAGTGCTAATTGGTTTATTCTTTTTGTTAGGTATTGCTTTCTTGTTTTCACAGAACAGGAAGAAGATAGATTGGCGGTTAGTCGGAACAGGAATACTTCTACAAATCGTATTTGGCTACCTCATTTCAGATATTAGGATTGTAAAAAATGCATTTAGCTGGGTCAGTAGCAAGTTTGTCGTTCTTCTAGGCTTTTCAGGAGATGGAGCACAATTTCTTTTTGGAGGTCTAGTTAACTCAGAATCTCTCGGATTCATTTTTGCACTTCAAGTTCTACCAACAGTTATTTTCTTTTCTACATTGACGGCTGGGCTTTACTATTTAGGGGTTCTGCAGTACATAGTGAAAGGAATAGCCTGGGTTATGGCTAAATCGATGAAGTTATCGGGGGCAGAGGCACTTTCTGCAGCAGGCAATATCTTTTTAGGGCAAACAGAAGCGCCTTTGCTTGTACGTCCTTTTGTGCCTAAAATGACACAATCAGAGTTGATGTGTCTGATGACAGGAGGTATGGCTACTATTGCTGGAGGTGTATTAGCTGGATATGTAGCCTTCTTGGGAGGTTCTGATCCTGCAGAGCAAGAGCGGTTTGCATCGTATCTCCTTAGTGCTTCTATTATGAATGCACCGGCTGCAATCGTGATGTCTAAAATAATTGTGCCCGAACTCTATCGTGAGAATATTAATTCTGACCTCAAGGTTTCTGGTGATACACTTGGAGTGAACCTAGTCGATGCGTTGGCGAGAGGCGCTTCTGAGGGGCTCAAGCTAGCTCTCAATATCGGAGCAATGCTACTAGCATTTATTGCGTTGATAGCTGCACTTAACTATATTCTGTTTGCTGTTGGTGACTTTACGGGACTCAATGAAATCATTATTAAATCTACCAATGGCACATTTAAGGGATTTTCATTGGAATATGTTTTGGGGCAGATTTTTAGAGTTTGCGCTTTTGCAATTGGAGTTGATTGGAACGAATCTTTACAGGTAGGAAGTCTGCTTGGGCAGAAAGTTGTTGTAAATGAATTTGTAGCTTATTTGGGACTTGCAGACTTTGTTACCGCAGGAGCTCTGAATCAGAAATCTATCGTAATCTCAACTTATGCGCTTTGTGGCTTTGCCAACTTTAGTTCTATTGCGATTCAGATCGGAGGAATAGGGGGAATGGCTCCTTCCCAACAGGGGAATATTTCCAAACTTGGAATGAGAGCACTGCTAGCAGCAACCTTAGCAACAATGATGACTGCCTCCATTGCCGGAGCTCTAATGGTTTGATTTAATTCTAGAATAAAATTTAAGATGTCAGATTTGAAATTGAGTGCGGTTTTGCCGCTTAAAGCAGATAGTCATAAGACCAATAGCTTGAGTCAAGTTGAGCTTTTGTTGAAATCAATGATCAAATTTGAATTTAATGAGCTTCTTCATACGTTTTATATCGTTTGCCCAAAGGAAGATGTTCTTTACTTTGAGAAGGCTTATGCGAATTTTATCAAGCCACTAAATATCATATTACTTGACGAATCAGAACTGGTTCCAGACCTGTATGATTACAAGGGAGTTAGAGGCTGGAGAAGGCAGCAGATTATAAAACTAGCTATTAGCCAAAGAATAGAAACATCATACTTCATTACATTTGACTCAGATGTTATTTGCACTAGAAAGTTGACAGCAGAAGATGTCTTTTCTGAAGGAAGGGCACTCATTCAATTAATTGACAAGAGAACGAAGCAAAACTGGTGGACTTCATCTGCGCACTTTTTGGGCGTTAAGCCTGATCTGGAAAAACTAGGAATGAATGTTACTCCAGCCATAATGTCAAAGGAAGTTTGTGAGAAACTGATTAATGAGCTTGGAGGAAAAGAATCTTGGGTAAGCACACTACTAAAACCGCACACGCTTCCGAAGATAATCAAGGCTTTGCCGTACTTTAGAAACCGAAAAGGCTGGTCAGAATACTCTTTGTACTATACTTTTCTTGAAAAGAATAATTCCGTTTCGAAGTATCATTTCATAGGGGGCACAACTGAGTTTCCTCAGGTACTGATTTCAGATAATAGTGTCTGGAATGCAGTGTCGTTTGATGAATGGGATCCAAACACAGTTTTTGATGAGAAAGATATAGGACTATTTTGTGTCATTCAAAGTAATAAGAATATGGATATAGAAAAAATCCATATGAAATTGGATTCCTACATCAGTTAAGTGCTTTAAAGGTCAACCCAAACTCCTTTTTCCGCTGAATCAAAAAGCGCATTTATAATTTTGCAATAATTCACAGCGTCCTCCAAGGAAACAGGTACCTCTGTGTCGTTAATGATAGATTTTGTGAATTCTTCTGCCTGAAGTTGATATTGATCGCAGGTAGGTATTTCTATCTTTTGTAACCCCTCTTGAAGAATATCGGCATCATTCACTTTTAACAAAGTAGGCCTATCGGTAGGTGCGTTGAAAGGAATTTGAATTTCTAATTCTTTCCTTGTTCCTAATATATGTACCCTCTGATATGGAGCTAGCTGTGTACTTACGGAAAACGTAGCTCTTTTTTTATTCGGAAATTCCAATATTGAGGAACTGAAAATATCGGTATCAAATTTCTCATCCCTTTTGATCTCGCAAAAAACACGAATGGGATTCTGATCAAATAGATACGTTGATGTCATAACTGGGTAGCAGCCAATATCCCATAGTGCCCCACCTCCATATGCCGGAATATTTCTAATATTTTCAGGATCATCATTAAAATAGCTAAAAGTGGCGCTATAAAGACTTGCTTCACCCAATTCTCCTGAGTCAAGTATTTCCTTGGCTTTTATCCACTGTGGATGTGTCTTAACCATAAATGCCTCACCAACTTTCACTCTGTGCTCATCTCGGATACTTATGAGCTTTTTAGCGTCTTCAGTATCTAGAAACAAAGGCTTTTCGCATAAGACATGCTTGCCGGCAGCTATTGCTTTAGCTGTCCATTCTACATGAAGGTGATTGGGAAGTGGATTGTAAATAACATCAATCTCAGGATCATGTATCAGTTCATCGTAACTTCCGTAAGCCTTTGGGATATTCAGATTCTTCCCAGCGATTTCAGCCTGACTTTTGTCACGGGATGATATAGCATAAACTTCCAGAGATTCACTTTTTTGCATTCCAGGAATTACCTTCTCAGTGCCAATTTTTGCGGTGCTAAGGATTCCCCATTTGAGTTTACTCATTACTTAAATCGTCTTGAGAAATGTATCCATCATTAATCGGGCGCTAGCTGGATTGGTTGCGAGCGGGATATTGTGGACATCACATATTCTCATAAGCATTTGCACATCTGGTTCGTGAGGGTGCTTATCCATGGGATCACGAAAAAAGAGAACCATTTCCAACTTCTTTTCAGCCGCTAACGCCGCTATCTGCGCATCTCCTCCGAGCGGACCCGATAGAAATTTTTGAACCTTAAGTCCAGCTCTTTCAGCATGCCCCCCTGTAGTTCCTGTAGCTACAATTTTTACTTTTTGAAGGTGTTCTTTGTATTGAAGTAAGAAAGCCACCATTTCAGCTTTTTTTCCATCGTGCGCTATTACTGCAATTTTCATAAAGGAGGGTTTGTTTTAAGTTTAGATAAAGGTAGTTCAACTCTTAATTAAAGAGAATTCTATTGGCTTTTCAAATTCTTCTTGATTGATTCCAAATCTTTCTCTAGTCGCAAGACTCGTTCTTCAAGAAGAGTGGGAGGGTTTAAGTACGAGCTATATACTGACTTGATAAGCCATACTTCCATAATATCCGAGACCAAAACTTCCATGTGAGGGTAATTCGGATCATCTGAGGCAAGAATGATTTTATCCTTGCTCGTTTTTTCCATCCTTCTTGTGGTTACATTGTTTTTGTGAACAATAGTTACGACTTTTTCTTCTAGGGAGGATAATTTTTCCATTGGAATTTGTGTCCCGACCAATATGTCTCCATGATGGATGCCCTGCTGATGATATTCCATTTCGCTTCCATTCATTTCGAATGCGCGATGAAGTGTTGAAGGTTTTATTGGAAGGTGTATCTGGCTAAGGCTTTGGATGAAATCAATAGAGTTATGATTCACAATATAATCGAGGTATTCATTCACTTTTATAAATCCAATACCCGGATTACTTGGCTTTCTTTTAATTGTATTTTCGTCGACATCAAGCTTATGTGCTTTATTTAACTTTTCGTTAAGCAAATCGAAACTGTAGATTTCACTAACAGTCAATTTTCGCGTCAAAAGAACATCTATGGAAATTCTAAAATAATTGGCGATTTGAATAACATTATCAATTTTTGGTTCAGATCTGCCCTCTTCATATGCTCCTACGCTTGGTCGTGCCAAGTTGAATAATCCTGCGAAATCAGCTTGACTTATTCTTTTTACTTGTCTTATCTTTTTGATGTTTTCACCGATGTAAGATAATTTTTTGCTAATTTTTTGAGCCATGCTATAACCTTTGTCATTTAATCTTCGTAAACTTACTCAAGTCTTCGGTTTTATGAAGATAACAAATTAAAAAATTAGTATAAATAGAAAATACTGAGCTAGTACAAAACCATGCATTATTAGTATTTTCGATTTACACTAAAAGTCATCAAACGATCTAATTATGAGTTCACATTTCGAAAAAGTTAAAGAGTACCTTTTGGAGTTAAACTTCACCATCATTCAAGAGGAAGAAAAAGAAGGAGTTTTTGTTGTAGAAAATGAAGAAGGAGGAATCAAGAATGTTGTCTTGATAGTAGCGGAACCAATCCTAATTGTTGAGCAGTTTTTATTCAACTTAAGTCAGGATTCATCCGATGTTTTCAAGAGACTCCTTATGAAAAATAGAGATATCATTCATGGAGCTTTTGCTTTAGATGAATCAGGGAGCAAAGTTCTTTTTAGAAACACACACGAATGCGAGAATCTGGATTTAAATGAACTTGAAGCTACCTTGAATTCTTTGGCTTTGCTTTTAAGTGAGTACACGGATGAAATCATCGCTTTCAGTAAGAAATAAATTAATTAAACATTTTATATCAATTCATAAATCATAAATATCATGAACGTTTTCAAGAGACTTTTTAGAGTAGGAGAGGCTGAAGCACACTCAGCGATTGATAAATTGGAAGATCCAATTAAGATGACTGAGCAAGGCATCAGAGATTTGAAGAAGGATTTGGATAACAGCTTAAAAGCTTTAGCTGAAGTGAAAGCAATGGCAATCAGAGCTAAAAACGATGTTCAAACCAATAAGTCTAAAGCTCAGGATTATGAAAATAAGGCAATGCTTTTATTGAAAAAAGCACAAAGCGGCGAAATTGAAGCATCTGAGGCGGATCGCTTAGCAACGGAAGCGTTGACTAAAAAAGAAGAATTTGCAACTGCAACTGCCAGAAGTAAATCAGAACAAGATCGTTTTGATAAAAACGTAAGTCAATTAGACGTGACAGTCAAGAAGCTGAGATCTGATATAAGTGGATACGAAAACGAACTTAGAACACTCAAAGCAAGAGTGAAAGTGAGCGAAGCATCAGCAAAGGTTAATAAGCAAATGGCTCAAATAGATTCTTCCAGCACAGTGTCTATGCTAGAGCGAATGAAAGACAAAGTAGTTCAACAGGAAGCCCTAGCAGAAGCCTACGGTGATATCGCAGGTGAAAGTAAATCTCTAGATGATGAGATTGATACAGCCTTGGACGGATCATCTGCCAAAGCTTCTGACGACCTAGCAGCCATGAAGGCCAAGCTAGGATTAGATAAAAAAGACTAATCAAGTCAAGCAGCAGTGGTGACACTGCTGCGCATTATCTGTATAGAGACACCAACCTTTTTTCCACCTTCTAAATCTGCATCATGTCGGAGTTGTTAGCATTTGCCTTTTCTGGAGTCAACATTATACCCACAATACTTTTCATATTCATCCTCTTTTACTGGTTGATTTCAATAATAGGAATAGTAGATGTTGATTCAATTGATTTGGATCTTGACATAGATGCAGAGGCTAATGCGGAGCTGGGGGGAGCTGCATCTGTACTTTCATTCTTCAATATTGGACACATGCCGCTGATGGTTTTCCTGACCTTCTATACGATTCCTCTTTGGATGCTTACACTTATAGGAAACGATTTTCTTGGGTTTGAATCTTTTCTGACTGGCTTAGTCGTTTTTATTCCTTCTTTAATTGTGTGTCTATTTATTGCCAAATTTTTGACAATTCCAGTGGCATTGTTTTACAGAAAACTTAAAACTCAAACAGAAGCTGTGGGAAATATAATAGGGAAGATCTGTACTGCCAAGCTTCCCATTAACTCAGAGCAGAAGGCTCAAGCTGAGATTAAAGTAGGAGGAACGTCGGTTTTAATTAATGTTAAAACCAGAGATGGGTTGAAAGTAGAAAAAGGCAGCTCAGCCCTTGTAATAGATTTTCAAGAGGAGAAAAACTTCTATTACGTAGAGCCCTATCAGGCTTGATCAAATTATGTGAGTATAGAATGTTGATGAATAGTCTCATTCAAGAATATAACAATGGAATTTTCCTAAACCTTTAAACTAAAAACGAATGACTGAACCAATTTTAATGATCGGAGGAACAGTATCCGCAATTCTATTTATTATTATCCTGATAGTTGTTGTCAAAATGTACCGAAAGGCACTACAAGGACAGGCTTTGGTGAGAACGGGAATGGGTGGTACTAAAGTTAATTTTTCTGGAATATTGGTTTGGCCAATCATTCATAAGTTGGAGATCATGGATATCACATTGAAAACCATTGTGATCGCCAGAACAGGAAAGGAGGGCTTGATATGCAAGGACAACATGAGAGCCGATATCAAGGTTACTTTTTTCGTAAGAGTCAATCAGACAATAGAAGATGTAAAGCAAGTTGCTCAATCAATAGGTAGTCACAGAGCATCTAGCCAGGAGTCTCTTGAATTATTGTTCGATGCTAAGTTTTCGGAAGCTTTGAAGACAGTGGGAAAAAACTTCGATTTTGTTGAATTATACAGTGGAAGGGACAACTTCAAACAAGATATTCTAAACATAATCGGAACCGATTTAAACGGTTACGTTCTGGATGATTGTGCAATCGACTATCTAGAGCAAACCCCAATTACGGATCTTGATGAGAATAATATTTTGGATGCTGAAGGTATCAAGAAAATCATCGACCTAACTGCAACTCAAAAGATGAAGTCCAATCAGATCCAAAGAGAGAAAGAGAAGACACTGACAAAACAAAATGTTGAGGCTAGAGAGACTATTTTAGAACTTGAACGTCAGCAGGCAGAAGCAGAGGCTAAGCAAATGAGGGAAATAGAATCAGCTAAAGCAAGAGAAGAGGCGGAAACAGCCAAAATACAGCAGGAAGAAAGGTTAAAGTCTGAAAGAGCCCGAATTACAACGGAAGAAGAACTACAAGTAGCTGAAGAGAATAAGTTAAGGGAAGTTGTTGTAGCACAGAAAAATAAAGAAAGAACAGAAGCTGTAGAGACAGAGAAAGTAGATAGAGCTCGATTACTAGAGCAAACAGATAAAGATCGCTTCGTTGAAATCGCTAAAATTGAAAAGGAAAAAGCTGTAGAAGAGGAGCGAAAAAATATCCAGGATGTCATTCGTGAGCGCGTAACTATTGAGAAGACGGTTGTAGAGGAGAAAGAGCGAATGAAAGATATTGAGGCATTTGCAGAAGCAGATAGAACCAAGAAAGTAGCTATCACGATTGCGGAAAAAGATGCTGAAGAATCTTTGGTTAAGCAAATCAAGGACGCTGAAGCCAAGAAACAGGCTTCAGAGCATTTAGCTAAACAGCAATTGATTGACGCACAAGCTGCCGAAACAGCAGCTGTTCATAAAGCAGCTGCGAAGAAAACGCTTGCAGAAGCGCAAGCTGCGGAGGCTGCTGCAATTGGTATGTCAGAAGCACAGGTTATGGAAGCGAAAGCCGCTGCAAGTGAGAAAGAAGGAGATGCAGCAGCTTCAATAATAGAAGCTCAGGCATTCGCAGAAGCAAAAGGAATCAGAGAAAAAGGGTTGGCTCAATCTGAAGCCGATGAGAAACTAGGTTTAGTTGCTGCCAAAATAAACTTTGAGAAAGGTCAATCAGAAGCACAAGTGACAGAGCTTAAAGCTGACGCTGAAGAGAAGATGGGACTTGCAGAAGCTAAGGTGATGAAAGAGAAATTCACTGCAGATGCGGAAGGAATCAAAGAGAAAGCCCAAGCCATGAAAGCACTGGATGAGTCAGGTAGATCTCATGAAGAGTTCAAGCTTCAGTTACAGACAGACAAGGAAGTCGAATTGTCCAAAGTAGCCATCCAAAAAGAGATCGCTATGGCGCAAGCTTCAGTTATTGCAGAAGCACTTAAAGCTGCCAATATTGATATTGTAGGAGGAGAAACCATGTTCTTCGAACAGATAGTTGGTTCTATAACTAAAGGTAAGTCTGTTGATAGAATGCTAACCAATAGCGATGTGCTGACACAAGTGAAGGACACCTTCTTTGCGAGCGGAAATGGCTCCAATTTCAAAGAAAGACTGAAAGACTTTGTGGATCAGTTCGGATTATCTGCAGGTGATTTGAAAGACCTAAGTGTTTCAGCACTGCTTTTGAAATTGTCAGGAAAAGCATCCAATGATTCGGAACGAGATATGATCAAGCAGCTAGGGTCTGTTTCTGATGCCTTAGGCATCTCAGGTCAAAAAATATCTGATTTGGGACTTTAGGAGCTTTGCTGAGCGTCTCATTTTAGGTTGCAAAATGAGACGCTCAGCAAAGCGTAATCCTGAAGGGATGAAAGAGTTGTAGATAGAAATATTGGAACGAATTTATGAACCCCGAAGGGGTGAAATAACCATGGCAGGAACGTTTTCTCAAATTTATATTCAATGTGTGTTTGCTGTAAAAGGAAGAGAAAATCTTTTAAGCAAAGCTTGGCGAGATGAAGTCTTCAAATACATGGCTGGAGTCATAAAAAATAAAGGACAAAAATCAATTATAATTAATGGGGTTGCTGATCATGTACATGTTTTTGTAGGCTTAAAACCATCCATTGCATTGTCAGATTTGGTAAGAGATATTAAAAACAATACGAGCAATTTCATTAATGATAAAAAATGGTTAGCTCAAAAGTTTTCGTGGCAAGAAGGGTATGGGGCATTCTCTTATTCACATTCTCAGATTGATAAGGTTTATCAATACATATTAAATCAGGAGGAACATCACAGGAAAAAGACTTTCAAAGAAGAATACCTTGATTTTATGGTGAAAAATGAAATACCTCATGATGAACGCTTCTTGTTTGACTGATCATAATGTCACCCTTTCAGGGTTTATTTTCATGAAGACAATTTTGTCTGCTATAATCTTTTCATCCCTTCGGGATTTGGATTAGGTTAGGTTTTCAATATTGATTGGTAATTCATGAGTTGGAAAATTGATTGTTCAGTTTCTTTTTTTAGTAGAAAGGAGCGAGAAACGTGCTTAAATGTAACGCAAATAAGAAATTCTAAAAGGATTAATTATAGTCGAAATATTAGTTGCTCTAATCCCAAAGGGATGAAAAGATTATAGAGAAATAGAAATTCATTAATCTAACCCCGAAGGGGTGATATGATATTAAAAATGGCTGAAGATAAAACAAACCAAAATACATTAGAAGCAGGTACTTATGAGCTGTTGCGAAATAGGATTGTAAGTAACTCAGATCAGCTCAAGTCCAAATTAGATTCGCTTAATGAAGAGAGGAAAAGCGTTTTTGGTACAATAGAAACCAAAGTGCTTGCGACTGAGCGGGTTACTACCTCGAATAATTGCATTCCCTGGGATATGTTCTCTTTTGGTTCAAAATTCCTGTTTGGATACAATGTACATGTTGGTTTAAGAAGCGAAGTGAAAGTGTCGGATGTATTCAGCTTTTATGAATACAACTCGGATCATAGTTTTCATGAATTGCAGATAGATGCTCTGATTAAAGACAAAGTCTTTATTGATGATTTTCATAAGCTATACAAGTACTATAAAAGCACTCAGTTTTTAAGGTTCGCGGCAGTAGGGCCATTCTTCCATATGGTTTTCCGTATAGGGAAAGACGTAGGAGATGTTAAGACTTTCAAGTGGGAGATCAAAGGAGAGAAACTTGTATATATCGATAATCGAAGCGATCACGAATATAGATTTCCTGAGCAGCACGAATTCAAATGGAAACGCACAAGAAGAGAAGATTTTCGTAATGGTATTCATCCGCATGTTTCTATTAAAGACCGTGTTTTCGTAGAGTGTGTAGGAGGAGATCTAACAGTGAAGATTGAGGACAATACCGAAGACGGTGAAGGAATCTATCGTGAAGATGTAGAACATGCTCAGCAAACGCTTGATGATGCAGAGTTTGAATATGCTGAAGTCGGCAACCTCATTTTAATCAAAGCAAAGCCTTATCAAGAAGAAGACCGATATCTGATCTTCAATGAAAAGCTCAAGGAAGTCAAGCGGATCGATGCGATAAAAGACGCATGTATCTTATTGCCAGACAATCAAGGCTTGATATTTAGCAATGGATATTATTTGCAGTCGGGGGAATACAAGCTATTTGATCTTGATCTTTCTAACATGCTTTTCGAGAGGCGAATCACTTCAATCAATGGAGAAGATTATGTCTATGTGTTCTACAATCGTGAGCATGGTGTTTACCTCCTTTTGAATTACAATATCATTTCTCAGAAAGTAGAGAATCCAATAGTTTGTCACGGGTTTACCACCTTTGAAAACGGAGAGATGTGTGTTTTTAAGGCCGATGAAGAGCCTAAAAAGCATCACGCCATTCAAATCTGGCAAACTCCATTCACTGGCCCCAATTTTCAGTCAGAGGAGCGTTCAGATTCCTTCTTACAAAAGATAGGGAACAAAGAGGTAGTACGAGCAATGGCAGAATGTCATGATATTATCAATCTTGTTAATAGAGAAGAGATTTATGGAGATCTCTACCTAGATGTTATTAAGAAATCAACGGATGTATTGGATACCTACCATTGGTTGGATACTCAGGAAGACTTTAATCTTAATCAACCACTCAAAGAAATTAGACAAGTTGCAGAATCGGCTGTTGATGAATATGAGAAAGTAAGGAAGATCAAAGAAAGCTCTCTTACCACACTTCTTGCGCTTGAAAAAGTAAAATCAGAATCACTTAAGAAATCGAAAGCTTCCTTTGGGAGCATCAATGCCTATGTGGATTTGCTGAGCGAAATACGTGAAGCAAGAGGAGAGGTGATCAGCGCAAAGGACTTGCGATATATTGATCAGGAAAAACTGGAAACATTTAATCAGGAACTTTCAGAGGCAGCAGACACAGTTTCAGAGTCATGTGTTCGATTTTTGATGCAAGACCATGCGCTTAATCCTTTTCAAGAAAAGGTGGCATCATTTAAACTCAAAATTGAAAAAGTAGAAAAGGTAGTAGAAGCACAAGAGCTTCTTGAGCAAGGAGATAAGATCGCCGGAGAATTGGATCTACTGATAGAGACTGTCAGTAATTTGAAAATAACAGATGCAACGCAGACAACCCGAATCATCGAAAATATCTCCGATATCTACGGAAGTTACAATCAGGTCAAGGGAGCACTCACCAATAAACGGAAATCCCTCTTATCTCAAGAAGGTAAGGCGGAGTTTAGTGCTACACTGAAATTGTTGGAGCAATCTGTGACCAATTATCTCGACATCTGCGATACACCGGAACAATGTGAGGAATACCTGACAAAGTTGATTGTGCAGGTAGAAGAATTAGAAGGCAAATTCTCCGAGTTTGAGGAGTTCATAGACATCATTGCTCAGAAAAGAGAAGAAGTTTATAATGCCTTTGAGGCCAAAAAACTCTACCTGACAGAGCAGAGGAATAAGAAGTCGAATCAGCTTTTTCAAGCAGCAGAGAGAGTACTTAGTGCTATTAAGAACAAATCAGGCGCTATCAAGACCAAAGATGAAATCAACGGTTACTTCGCATCTGACCTTATGATTGAGAAGATCAGAAGCATTGCAGACCAATTGGTCTCAATGGACGATACCGTAAAAGCGGATGATCTCACGAGTCAGCTCAAGACAATCAAGGAAGATGTATTGCGTCAACTGAAAGATAAGCAAGAGCTTTTCACGTCTGGAGACAATATCATCACAATGGGCAATCATCAGTTTTTCACTAACAACCTTGCGCTTGATTTAAGCATGGTGGTGAAAAACAAGGTTCCCAATTTCCACTTGGCTGGAACAGACTTCTTTGAGCCAATTGAGAATGATCAGTTAACAGCACTTGGAAGTCTCTGGGATCAATCATTGATTTCGGAAAACAATGACGTGTACCGAGCAGAGTATTTGGCTTTCTATATTTTTCAAGTTTTCAGAAAAAAGGAGAAAACATTTTCTTCTGATATCCAAATGGATATAGATGACTATTTGGCCTCTTCAGAAAAGGATCAAATATCTTTCATTCAGAAGGTGATGACGACTCAGTATCAGGAAGGATACGTAAAAGGAATTCACGAATATGACACCCATCTGATACTTAATCAACTGTTGGAATTAAGCAAAGCAGCTGGAGTGATCAAATATTCATCTGAGTCTCGAGCTTTGGCAGTGTTTTTCTGGAATTCTTGTATTAAAGAGGAAAAGAAGAAGCTTTTCGTAAACCAAATAAAGGCTGCATCCTTGGTCCTGACTGTCTTCCCTGCATCCAGAGAGTTTGATGGTATCATCAATGATTTAGAAGAGGAGGTAGAAAACCAAAGCCACCTTTTCTTTGAAAGCACAGCAAATAAAAAAGAGATAGCAGCCTATTTGTTTGAAGAGCTGTCAATAAATGAACATTTCACAATAGGGTCTATCGCTGCTAACTTTTATCAGGCATTCTCCAAAAATCTAAAGAAGAAAAGGGCTGAAAGCAAGTTTCAGGGTTCGATTGATCCAATAAGCGAAACACCTCATCTTTCTGTTAGGTTGATAAGACAATGGCTTCAGGCCTTTCTTGCGGAAGAATCAAATGAGAGTTATCATGAATACATCGACGAAGTAGCAGTTCTTTTACTCTATAAAGATTTCTCCGAAACCAGAGTTAAAAATGTTACCGTTGAAATTCAGATTGAGGGATTGAAAGGAGCGCATCAGCTGATTGAAGAAGGGAATTATTCACTGCACCTGAATCGCTTTTTGGCTAAAATGGGTAATTATGCAAAATCTGTTGCTCCAGACTTTGAAAAGCTACAATCTTTGAAAAAGTCACTTTCTTCAGAATACAAAGCACAATTGAGACTCAATGAGTTCAAGCCAAGAGTGCTTTCTTCATTTGTAAGGAATCAGTTGATTGACAAAGTTTACTTTCCACTTATAGGATCAAACCTTGCGAAACAAATAGGTACCGCAGGTGAAAATAAGCGAACAGATCTCATGGGATTGCTTTTGCTGGTTTCACCGCCTGGGTATGGTAAGACCACTTTAATGGAATACATAGCAAGCAGGCTAGGGGTGATTTTTATGAAAATAAATGGACCAGCTATTGGTCATGAAGTGACATCAATTGATCCAGCAGATGCTCCAAATGCAGCTTCTGCGGAGGAGCTTCAAAAGCTCAATCTCTCTTTTGAGATGGGCAACAATGTGATGATATATCTGGATGATATCCAGCATTGCAACCCAGAGTTTTTGCAGAAATTTATTTCCATGTGTGATGCTCAGCGGAAGATAGAAGGAGTTTATAAAGGAAAAACGAAGACTTACGATTTCCGAGGGAAAAAAGTAAGCGTCGTAATGGCAGGAAACCCGTATACAGAGTCAGGGGAGAAATTTCAAATTCCTGATATGCTTTCCAATAGAGCAGATATTTATAATCTGGGAGATGTAATTGGCGATTCGGAGGAAGTATTCAAGCTAAGCTATTTGGAAAACTCGTTGACATCCAATCCTATATTGAGCAGACTAGTTTCCAGAAGTTTGGATGATGTTCATTCTGTCATTAAAATGGTCGAGAACGGCTCAGCTGAAGGACTAAAATTTGAAGTCAATCATAGTGCACAGGAATTGCAAGAATATGCAGCGGTCATCAAGCATCTTATGAAGGTGAGAGATGTCATATTGGCTGTTAATTTATTGTATATAAAATCTGCTGCTATGTCAGATGAGTACCGCGTGGAGCCAGCTTTCAAACTTCAAGGTTCGTATCGCGACATGAATAAGGTCGGAGAGAAGATCTTGCCGATGATGAATGAAAAGGAAGTCACTACGATCATTCATTCACATTATGAGAACGAAGCTCAGACGTTGACTTCAAATGCTGAAGCCAACCTGTTGAAATTTAAGCAATTGACTAAGAGTGCCACAAAGGAAGAAAAGCAAAGATGGAATGTGATTTTGGAGAAGTTTGCTGAGAAGCAAAAGCAAATGGGTTATGGTAAGAATGCTCAGCTGGTAGAAGGTATCGATGCTATTGCTGATAATCTAAAGGGGATAATGGATAAAATGAATGATAAGAAATAAAAGAATGGATTTTGATTTGATAAAGTCGGTGCTGGTCATCATAGCAATAGTTTTTTTGTTCGGGTTTGTTTTCAGTTTCCTGTTTAAGGTCGGAATTATCTTATTGATCGGAATGGGGATATTGTACTTAGCAAAAAAGGTGTTTTATGAATAGAAGAGCATTTAAGAGAGCTTTTTTACTAGCCTCAGCTATTTTTTGGTGCATCCGGGTCTATTCGGGATTGCCTCAGCAAATAGGATTAATAGATAAAAATGAGTTTTTCACTTTAGAAGAAGTGGAAAGGATTGATTCAATGTGCGAGAAAATTCAGAAGGATCATAATCTTTCCGTTCTTATACACCTTCATGAAAATGAAATTGATAATCCACGCTCTTTTCTATACCAAGGACAAAAACAAAAGTTTGTACTTTTTGCAATTGAATCTAAAAACCAAAATTTGAGTGTGTTTTCAGAGAATGTATCTAGTGAGCGCAAGGCTTACTTTGAGATGGTTGGCTATCAATGGATAACTACCAACTTGATAAATGATAATACTTATGCGGGTATTATTGGGGCACTTAATGAAATTAATGGTAATCTTGAAACATCTGAGGGTAAAAGAGCCAACGCAAATAGTGTTGTTTTAGAGAGAAGTAATGGTGAGGTAATTGTAATACATGAAATTGATGATGACGGGAGTGAGTTTACCTTTAAGACAAGAATTGTCCTCAAAATATTGCTTTGGATAGTTGGGCTAGGTGTGGTTTATTACACAGTGAGGTCGGCTCTTCCAGGCAATAGTTATCAGAATACACAGTTTTATGCCTTTTCGAGAGTTCGAATATGGGTGCTTGTGCTTGTTGGAGTCATATTGGTACCTATCTTAGGTTTATTCTTTTATAGGCATATCTATTATTATGAGGAACTAGCTGTGGTCTTGATTGTCACGGCATTTGCGTTTATTCCTATACTTGGAATAGCAATGGCGATTGTGATGTTTGTTATTGACATTTACATAGCCGTAAAAACCTCAATAACTGCTAGTAAAAAATATACGCTTGCGCAAAAAGCACTTATACACAAACGTGGAACTACTGGAGAGCATTTGCTTGAATTGAATTTTTATGAATTGCTAATTAGAAATGTAGTTAAGTTGGAGTATGTCCTTCAGGATCATACTTATCATCAGCGATTAACCATATTCATATCAAAGTCCTCGAAAGTAAATATGAGTGATTTTGAAAGGGATCACCAACCGTACATTGCTGCTTTCACCAAAGAACGAATGATGTTGGAAGAATACTTAATGGAGTTGTATTATCAAGTTATAAGCTTTAAAGCATATAAAAAGGATTGGGTGGGGGTTGAACTTCTTCGAAAAGGAGACGTTAGCGGCTTTATGTGGGTGTTCAACCTCTTTGGTTCGAGTAAAAAGAAAAAAGAAATCATAAAAGATAAGGTACAACAATTAGATATACTTGTTCAAAGAGTTTTAAGCGATGAAGTTAATCTTAAACTTTTGGAAAGTTGTTTAAATAAAAACACACTACTAGTTCCCAATTATGACGAAAAAATCGATTCATTGTACAATAAATTTACACTCGCTGGACAAGAGGAATTTTTAAAGCATTCAGAGCTAAGCCCTCTTTTTATTGAAGGCTTTGATTTCGATCATTTTAACAACCTTTTAGCCAAATCATATAAAATGAGTTCATCATCATGGGGATTTGATGGTGGAGACTAGTTAAACTAAAAATACTATGTTCAATATATTCAAAAAGAAAATAGAACCGGAATACGATATTACCAACTTGAGTGTCAAGGATTTGAATGTTGGATTTATCTTTGATTACGACATGAAGTCATGGGTGGTCAAAGAAGTGTATGAGTATGATTGGGGTGATCATAATTTCAGCAAGGAGTACAAAGTAGACAGTGGAGATGAAGTTGGTTTCCTAGGGGTAGAGGATGATGGTGATATTGTACTTACGATGGCTAAGTCTCTTAAGATTAGAAAGATCGAAGAGAACGTATTTGAAGCAATTACAGAGAAGAAAGCTCCAGATAAAATTCATTTGGATGGAAAAGTTTACTATTTGCATTCCGATAGTGCTGGATATTTTAGAGATTGCGCTAAGAAGGAGAAAGAGTGGGAAGAGTTGATCGCCTATGAGTATTTAGATGAAGATGAAGAGAATTTTATTTCATTGACTCAGTGGGATGACAGAACGGTAGAAGCCTCTTCTGGAATTGTGTTAGAACAATATAAAGTTTCAAATATTATCCCAGGCTAATTAAATAGCAAAAAATGAAAACGACAAAAACTACATTGTTAATCGTTTTAGTCACACTAATGCTTGCAGGATGTGGAGGAAGTGATTTTAAGAAGAGCAAAATTGATGAGATCGTTCGCGATCTTCCTACTGATCAGGTTTTCACTGTCATTCTTTATGACATGGATGTGCAAGGCAATTTCTTTGAAACTTTTCATCATCAATACAGAATTATTCAAGAAGATAAATCAGGTGACCTTGATGAATACACAACCAGCTGGCTTGAAGTAAGTAAGGAGGAATTCAATCAACATGTCAATAATATGGGGATGGAAGTGGCTGCAAGAGATAGTACTGGCCACCTAAGCAAAGCAGTCGCACCTCCTGGGTATAGTAACTACGTTGGCAATCGCAAATACGGCCAATGGTCTACAGATAGCAGTGGCAACAGCTTTTGGGCTTTTTATGGTCGCTATGCGATGATGTCAAGCATGTTTAATATGATGGCATACCCTGCAAGAAGAAGTTATTACAATGACTGGCGCGGTGGCTACTATGGTAGCGGGCGTAGTTACTATGGGCCAACCGCTTCTGGTAGATCCTACTATGGTACCAATAGCCGATATAATCGAACAGCAAATCCATCATCAAGCTGGAGTAGAAACAGATCCTCATTCAAGCAAAACGTAGCATCTAGAACTTCCAGATCTGGAAGTACTTCAGGTGGGTGGCGTTCTAAGGGAGGCGGCTTTGGAAAATAATACATCAATTCATCAGATAACCTTATAAGATCATGGAAGCATTATTAGATGGTATTCTTACCACAGTCATATACATCTTAGCAAGTTTTGTCCTGTTTATTGTTGGGAAGTTTGTGTATCAACTTTTTCATCCAAAAATTAAAATAGGATATGAATTGGTAGAGAAGGATAACTTATCATTTGCGGTAGCACATGTTGGCTACTTCATAGGACTTTTACTAGCCATTGGAAGCGCAGTTCTAGGCGAGTCTTATGGCCTACAAGAAGATTTGATCAATATTGGGATCTACGGCGTGCTCTCAATCGTTCTTTTGAATTTGTCATTGATCATTAATAACAAAGTAATCCTTTCCAAATTTGATCTTAAGAAGGAAATAATAGAAGAGAAAAACCTAGGCTCTGGTATCGTAGAAGCAGCAAATGCCATTGCAACAGGATTGATTGTATTGGGAGCTATTCATGGAGAAGGGCATGGCACGGGAGGACCAATTGTGACGGCTGTGCTTTATTGGATTCTTGGGCAGGGTATTTTATTCATCACTACTTTAGTTTATAACCTCATTACTCCATACAATATACATGATCACATTCAAAAGGGGAATGTAGCTGTTGGTATAGGTTATGCGGGAGCAATCATTGCGATTGCAAACCTGATACGATTTGCGTTGACACACGATTTTGAAAGCTGGATCATCACACTTGAAGATGTAGGAATTGATGTTTTAATTGGTTTGATATTCCTACCGATAGCGAGGTTTATGACAGACAAAATCTTGTTGCCAGGTCAAAAGTTAACAGATAAAATTATCAATCAAGAACACCCAAATTCTGGTGCTGCTTTGGTAGAAGCTTTCGCTTATATTGGAGGATCAATGCTGATTGTTTGGGCGCTATAAGTCCTTGAAGTACACGTCTACATTTCTAAAAGCTGCGCTTTTTGCAACAGGCTTATCTGGAATCGTTTCTGAGTACACGCTATCCACTTTAGCAACCTATTTCCTGGGAGACTCTGTCTTTCAATGGACCATGATCGTCTCGATCATGCTGTTTTCTATGGGGTTGGGTAGCCGTTTGAGTAAGCGTTTTGAAGATTCTCTATTGGAAAAATTCGTTCTAATCGAATTTGCACTTTCCATTGTAGCTACGAATGTTACAGTAATCGTCTACACCTTTTTCGCGTTTTATGGAGATACCACTTTCATTATTTATGCGCTCTCCATTCTTGTAGGTTTACTTATCGGTATGGAAATACCTATTGTGATTCGACTCAACGAGCAATTTCAAAATTTGAAGGTGAACATATCTTCAGCCTTAGAAAACGATTATTATGGAAGCTTGGCAGGAGGAGTGTTTTTTGCTTTTATCGGACTACCTCATCTAGGGCTTACTTATACGCCACCAATTTTGGGAGGAATTAACTTTTTAGTTGCCTTGACTCTGGTTGGCGTAGTGTGGTCGGAGATTCCACAAAAGCGAAGAAAGAACTTTGTGAGCTATGCCATTTGTGTACTCGTAATCATTCTACTGAATGTGACTTTTTCAGAGCGGGTAGTTGACTGGGGAGACAAGATTAGGTACAAAGACAGAGTGGTTTATAGCGAACAAACTCCTTATCAGAAAATTGTTCTTACCTATTCAAAAGGAGATTACTGGTTGTTTCTAAATGGAAACCAGCAGCTCAGTACTCTTGATGAAGCGATGTATCATGAGCCACTGGTTCACCCTGTGGTGCAATTACATGGTGAAGCTCGAAAAGTACTGGTGCTAGGAGGAGGAGATGGAGCAGCAGTCCGGGAATTGCTTAAGTATCCCAATATTGAGGAGATTACTCTAGTTGATTTAGATCCTGCAATTACAACCTTAGCTCAAAACCATCCAGTTTTGCTAAGTATCAATGATAATGCTTTGAATGACCCGAAAGTCAAGGTAATTAATAAAGATGGCTTCACTTATCTCGCTAATACACCGGTTAAATACGATGTAGTTATTGCCGACTTTCCAGATCCGAGAACTGTAGATTTAGGTAGACTCTATTCGCTTGAGTTTTATCAACTATGTTATGGTGTGCTTAGTGAAAAGGGATATGTCATTACTCAAGCTGGTAGCCCTTACTATGCGGAACAGGCTTTTGAGTGTATTGAAAAAACAATTGAAGCGGCTGGATTCAAAACATTGCCGCTCCATAATCAGGTGCTTACACTTGGAGAATGGGGGTGGGTGATAGGCTCCAAAGATGAATCGACGAATTTAAAATCCAAGCTAAGAAAGGCAAACGTAGGAAACCTCAAGACCGAATGGCTTACCAACGAGTCTTTGACTTTGATTTCAGCTTTTGGAGGTGAAGTATTTGATAAAACCTACACTGAAACGGAAGTCAACAGGTTACACAATCCTGTACTCTATAGATACTACCTTGGAGGAAGGTGGGATGTGTATTGATGTAAGTACTTATTTCTCTATTCTCATGTTTTTATCTCAAAATTCCTTGCAGCCAGAATTCCACTATCCAAAGCCTCATATATTAGCGGAAGTCTTCCATTATCTACTCCAGCGTAGACAACTCCATTTTGTGATTTAGTAGTAGCATCATTGAAAAGATAGCCCGGTTTCGGAATAGGCATTGCATGTCCCATTACATTGATAAATGCTGAGGCCACATCCAATTTTTGATCCAGCATTTCTTCGATGAAACCAAGTGTTTCATTGGCTATGCGCTCTTTATTATCAGGAATAGTCGTCAAATATTCTCTATCCTCAGGTCTTAGACAATAGTAAGCAGTGAGAATGCGCTTACCCTTTAGAACAGATTGATCTTGCACACTGCTATCAATAAACCCCAAGAAGTCCTGCCTTTCACTCAAGTATTCATTTTGCCAAAAACCATACTCACCCGCAATTCCATTCGCTATAAAGCTAACCACCATCCAGGGAGCATAATCGTTCTTAAAAAGTTCTGACTCTTCAGGGAAGATATATTTCAATGCATGCTTCTGGCCAGCGTAGATAAGATTTTCACAGCTTACTTGACATACTTCCTGTTTGGCAATGTCAAGAACTTCAACCTCGTACCCATCTGGGGTTTTGTTTATTTTCTTAACCAAATGGTCTTTTCTTATGCGATCCGTCTGAACCCGCCCCAGCATTTTATTAACAAAGTAAGCATTCCCTTGAGGAGGAGAAAACAAGTCTACAGCCATGTCTGTATAGGGACGACACATGAAATAATGAATACCCGCGAGAGCAGACACCTGATCAGCCGTGCCACCGTAATCATCCAGCATATGGTAACTCATCTGCCTCTTCAATTGCTCATCCACTATCATTTTTTCCGAAAGGAAATTCACAAAAGTAAGATCGTTGAGATAGCGATATTCTTGAGCAATAAGACGAGTAGGAAGAGCCATGGTTCCTTTATAGTCCTGCAGAATTTCGTGGAAGCGTGTTTTATCATACCCTTTCGGAATCACATCTCCACGCATTTTCCCATTCTCAAAACATTGCTGTCTTCGACCATGTGGAATGAGGTGTTGTTTATCAACGAAAGACCACATCTTCTTCCATGACTCATATTGAATGATTCCCAGACTTTCAAGCAACCCTAGCACCTCTTCACCATAGTATTCAGGGTACGCCAGTTCGTAGTGTGCCCCTTGAGCAAAAGAAATACCTTCAAAACTCCCAGATCTGGAAGTTCCTCCCAGTTTGTCGGATAATTCAAATAAGAGAAAATCCTTACCCTTTAATTGACTAGCAGCGGCTACTCCTGCCACGCCACCACCCACAATGATCGTTTCTGTCTTTATTTCATTAGCAGAAGAGTTCCAAGCCCTACTTTGCATCATTAGATGACCCGCTTTGTGATCAGAATGCACTTCTATTGGAAACGAATCTCTCCAAAGTGACGTATTGCATGCCTGAAGCCAAAAGGGGAGGCTTGCCGTGATCGCACTTGTTTTTATAAAATCTCTACGCTTCAATTTTATTCTCTTTAGAGTGAATTCCTCCAGAACCAAATAGAGCAGGTTTTAGGTAAGGGTTCTTTGCATTGCTTTTCCAAATAAATCCGTCCACGATATAATGCGTAATCTGTGGAACAGAGAGCAAGGCTAAGGCCAATATTTTCATAGTATCATTGATTTCAGGGAAAGGCAAATTGATTAGCTGATGGAAGAAACCACCTAGCTCCTGATAGACCAGTCGATCCCAGAGAAATTCTTCCCCCAATGCAAATAGCAATGCCCCAAAGATGACACCAAATGCTATCTTCATTCTCTTACCTACAAAATTAGTTTTCTTACGAAGTAAGTTCTTTTCATTCTGATAGAATACTACCAATGCCATGTAAGGAATGCCGTGAGCAACAACATTCGTTATGGTAAATACCAGATCCGAATTAAAATAAACAATGCCGATATACCAGTTTCCCGCAGTGGTCAAAACCCAAAGGACCTTCCCTATAGGCAATGAGTTATTTTGATTCTTCCGACTTCTCATCAGCTCCTCAATCAACCATGCAATTAGCAATAAAAAGTACATTGCACTACCAATCCATTTTACAAGCCAAAGCGTGCTGCTCGAAAGGCCGTAGGATATAAAATCTCCCGCGACAAACCATTCAAAGTCTCTTCCAGCATCCAGATGCCAGTATAGCACGGGGTACAGCATGGAGATATAGATGATCATGTTGTCCGACAATAATTTCTTGCCGAAATCAGCCCCTTTAGCCTTGTAGATTCGTGTAAATCCATACTGCTGTTTCACGAAGTGAAATACAGCCACATAGGCCAAGCACCTCCAAAACAAGTCGATAGAAACGGAGGCAACAACGGCAGAAAGAAGAAAAGCAACTATTGGAGACCAGATTAGCAATCGCCTATGATTAGCATACTCCTCACGATCCAAATAGGTCCTGAAAAGTGTACTCCAAACATGGCTCACATCTATACCTAAAACAAAAACGACCCAAACCCAAGCTGAAATGGGTGTTTTTAGGACTGATTCTGGCAATGCAAAGGCAACAGCCCAAGTCAGCCAAACAGGAACGAATAGCCAGGAGAGGTCGTAGTATTTAGAGAAAAGCCAATTCGAACGAGTCATTCTGTAACAAACGTATCTAAAATATTTGGGCGCTTTAACCGGCTCTTCGCTATATCTTTTTCCATTAAAAAATGGAAAAAGGATAACGCGGCGATCCGGAGCGCACGGCTCAAGCAAAATTCATTTGTTGGACTAGTCATATTATATTCAAATATGACCAGATCATATGAACAACAAGTTGGTTTAGATTTAAGAAATCCCTTCACTTATCAATATTTGGATATCCAGCTTTACCAAAAGAGAGCATCATATTCATGGCTTCATTATTCCACCATTTAGTTTCAACACTTGGCTGTACTGTCTTTAATTTATCAGCCATTTCCACCATAGTTTGTTTTTTAGACCCGATACACCAAGTAACTTCTCCAATAGATGGTACTTGAGCATGATAACTCAAGGTCTCAAATCCATTGTTTTCCAAGCCAGTTATGATTGGATCGGCTTCTTTTTGTTGAGTGTAGAGGTTTAGGCTTCTCGTAACTAAGTATCCATCATTGCTTAACCTTTCATAGCAAAGCTTTAAAAAACCTTCGGAATAGAACGCTGCAAAGGCAGTTGATTGAGGATTTGGTAAGTCAATTACGATCAAATCAAACAACTGATTAGCTGAAATCACATACTCAGAAATACTTTTGTCAGTTATCAAATTGATTCCATAATCCAAATCATCTGAAGAACGAATGCTATTTTTAGAAACAAAATTGTAGAATTCAACATCATATGGAACTACCGTAATATTTTCTAGCCCTTGGTATTTGACCAATTCATCCAAAACCAATTGGCTTTCACCTCCAACGATCAAAACACGTTTTAGTGAAGAATCCAAATGCATTACAGGTGCTACTAGTGCTTCCTTAGCAATATGAGAATCAATCGTAGAAAAAAGCAATTGCTTATTATAATGAAACCAGAAATCGTTTTTCCATTTTACAATCTGTCCAGTTCCTTTTCTTGTCTCAATCGAGGCTACAACTTTATCAAAATACTTGAGTTGACTCTTTTCAAAATTAAATGGGATCAACCAAATAAGTGATATTGCGATAACAGGAGCTATCGATTTTTTAATGGTAGCGATGGACGGAGCTAAGAGACCACAAATGCTTATCGATATATGCATCAGTAGCCAAGTGTTATCAAATCTGCTTAGAGAATATGCAATCACTGAATGTAGCGAAACGGGAATGATAATTAGTAATACGACTTTCGGCCAAGTCCATTTAACATTGAATTTGTCAAAGAATCGGAATGAAAGGAGTAGTGGGATGATTAAGCTAAATAGCAAACTAAATTGATCCGCCGTTTTAAAATCAAAATAGTAATTATAAACCTTGAAGAACCATGCATAGGCCAGCGCCGAGTACAATAAAGGAAATAAGAATAGGAATCTCACGTGCTAGTCGCTATTGATGTTCTTTGAATCTTTTCATTAAAAATAGCTGAGCTATTTTATGAGCTATGACTTAGAGTTGCTTTTTCTTTTTTTAGTCGCTTCTTTTTCTTCTAGTCGCTTACTGATTTCTGACTCGAAACCTGCCGCGATTATCCCTGCAGGAAGCGCAAATATGCCTACTCCCAGAATGGCAATGAAGGCTCCCAGCACCTTTCCAAATCCAGTTACAGGATAGACGTCACCATAACCGACAGTAGTAAGCGTGGCAACTCCCCACCACATTGTCTCAGGTATACTGCTGAAGTTGTCAGGCTGAGCTTCATGCTCTATGTAATACATCATACTGGAAGCCAGTATTAGCATTACCAGCACGATGGTCAAAGTAATTAGTAGCTCTTCTTTCCTTTTTGATACTACCTTTACAATGAGGTTAAACGCGGTTGAATACCGACCCATTTTAAAAATCCGAAGTACTCGGAAGAGTCTTAGCATTCTTAAAAAACGACCATCCATAGCGAATACCAGTGGCAAATAAAATGGGAGAATCGCCAAAAGATCTATAAGTCCCGCGAAAGAAAAAATGAATTTGATTCGGCCCCAGAAAGGATGCTTATATTTTTCGAAATAGGTACATGTCCAAAGTCGGCCCAGGTATTCTATGGAAAATATGATGATAGAAACAATTTCGAAATAGTAGAATACCTCAATGAACTCATTGTGAATATTTTCTACAGTTTCTAGAATGACAGCTGCCACATTCAGGAGAATCATCGACATGATGAAAATGTCGAAACGCTTGCTTAGTCGATCGTCACCTTCACCTTTTTCCAGGGTCTCGAAAATTCTTCTTTTGTTAAGCATCTTAGTTTATAACCTCTGATTCTGATAAGTTAAAATGAGTGGTGAATAAATTGATAAACTCGACGTACATTTTTGTGTTGCAGCTACTGAGTTCGACATAAGATTGATTCTCTTCAGGGAATGTATGCAAAGCACAATGACTCTCAGCCAATAGCCAAACAGCTGTGTAGCCCTGAGGTTTGAAATGATGCTCCATAAAATTGAGCACAGTAAAACCCGATTGAGTCAGAAGTGCCTCAATGCTTGTTTTGAGGTCATCTGGTTTCGCACCGTCAACCCAAGTGCTATAGTTATCTATTTTGGCCTTCAATTATTGTTTGTTTTTAGTGGCAATTTAAAGAAAGGTTAGTGTTCTGGTTTGTAATTAAGAATAATTCGAAGTTTTATTAGAGACGAAATATTCCGATCTAAGTGTAAATAATTTTTATCCTTAGGCTTGGGGTATTATTTTTCCAACTTGGAAATAGCCAATCTAATTTCTTACTACAAAGACTGCTATCAGGCAGATACCCGCACGCTTTCAATAAGCAATATTTTCTCAACAAAAGTAGAGAAGCGTTTTTTCCTTGAGGGACGCGATGTATTGATCAATGGTGAGCTTCCATACTATCCTATACCTGTCGATTACGCTGAGGAGGTTTCTAAGATTCTTACTGTATATAAAAGAGAAAAGGTGCTTTATTGTGCTTCCTTTTTCGTGAAAGGAAAAAGTGAAACCGGCTTAAGTCGTGGCTCGAAAATATGTGCGCCTATATTTCTCTATCCAAGCGAATTAATATTAGAGAAAGGGGTTTGGTACGTCAAACCAAACTTGTCAAAGAGGATAGTGAATATCAATTTTTTGAACTCAATTAAAAAGGAGGATGCAGAGGATTTTTATGAAGACTTGACACAATTACCTAATCTTTTTGATGATATAGGTTCGGTTGCTACTCTTAAATCTATCCTTGAAAAAGCGATTGAAAATTTCAATGGTGAGGATGCATTACTTTATCCTGAACTTGTATCAGGAAAAAAACTAGGACGTCTGGTTCAACCAAAGCAGCTGGAGGGGATAGAAGGGTATTCCATTGTACCATCAATAAGTTTCGGAGTTATGAGACGTTCTTCTTCGACTCTTGGGATCATAAGCGAACTTCAGCGTATAGCAAAAGACAAGGACTATTCTGAGCCGTTAAGATACTTGTTTGATAATAGAATGTCATCATCAGCTCTTTCCGCTAGTTGGACTGGTAAGATACCTGCAATGTTGAGTGAATCACAACTAGAGGTTGTCAAGTCATCCAATGACCATAAATGCACATTAGTAATTGGTCCGCCTGGGACAGGAAAATCCTTTACCATAGCATCTCTTGCTATAGAGCAGATGAGCAAGGGGAATTCTGTCCTGATAGCCTCAAAGACAGATCAAGCTGTGGATGTGATATACAATAAAATAGAAAACGATCTAGGCATAAAAAGGGTAGCACTTAGAGCAGGAAAAAGTGACTATAAGAGAAAACTAAAAGGAGAACTCAAAAACCTTCTTTCTTCAACTAGGAGAAGACCAAAAGATGATGGATACAACCTTCGCATGATCGAGAAAAGCCTTTTTAGTACAGTTAAGAGGCTATCTAAGCATGAGCGGGTTTTTGAAAGAATGGTAAAAAATGAACTAAGGTGGGGAAAATACCTCGCTGAAGTGTTCGAACAGACATCATTACTAAGCAGACTCAAAGTTCGGTATATCAAATGGAGAAACTCTTTGAACAAACCTCATTGGGAAGTAACTGAAAATTTTATTACTGATACCCTGGATCATGTTCAGGAATTGAAAGAGTTTATTAATCAGAACTTTAGCCATCAAGTCCACAATGCCCTCTACAACAATAGATTGCTGTTTAATGACTTCCTAAAGTCGATTACAGCGAGACAGAGCTCAAGAAAAGATGCGATATTCGGAAGAATTGATTTTTCTTATCTCTTCAAAAGCTTTCCGATATGGCTGGTCAATATGTCCGATATTAACAGTGTATTGCCCCTCAATAAAGAAGTTTTTGATCTTGCCATTATTGATGAAGCAACACAATGCGATATAGCCAGTTGCTTACCAGTGATTCAAAGAGCCAAACGAATTGTGATTGTAGGAGACCCCAAACAATTAAAACACGCTTCTTTTTTATCAGGATCTGCTCAAGAAGTTTTAGCAAAAAAGAATAAAGTTGATTTGGAAAAATATCAATCAAATCTTGATTACCGAAATACCAGTATTCTGGATTTGGTCAATGATAGGATGTCGAATCAAAAACAAGTGTGCTTTCTTGACGAGCACTTTCGGAGTATGCCTGATATCATCCAGTTTAGCAACAAACACTTCTATGACGGGCAGCTGAAGATCATGACCAAAATGCCCTTTAATTCCAAGAATGGACATTTGGAAGTGATTAGTGTAGATGGAAACAGAGATGCTAAGGGAGTCAATGTCGAAGAAGCTGATGCGCTAATAAAAAGAATAGAAAAAATTATTGAAGATCATTCTGATAGCAAGATCTCAATAGCCCAGACAATAGGGGTTTTGTCACCATTCAGAGATCAAATAGAATATATTGAGAAAAGAGTTTTTTCTGAGATACCTATTTCAGCTATCGAAAAACACAACATTTTATGCGGTACAGCTTATTCTTTTCAAGGAGAAGAGAGAGATATTATGCTTTTGTCCATTGCCATTGATGAGCATGCACATCACTCTGCCCTCTTGCATTTGAACAAACCTGAGGTTTTCAATGTAGCAATGACAAGAGCTAGATCTCTGCAAGTGATTTTTAAGTCCTTCTCGGATCATTTTGATTCCGGGCTTTTTATGAGAAAGTACCTTAGTGAAATTGGGAATAACCTTCTGAAGGGTGAGGCTGGAACCGAAAGAATACATGATGATTTTGCAGATGATGTTAGAAGAGCATTGCTTGAAAGAAGGATTCGTTGTTGGACGGATTTTCCAATAGCAGGACTGACTCTTGATATGGCTTTTGTAGAAAACAACCAATTATACGGAATCAACCTAATCGGTTATCCGGGTAAATATCAGGAGGCATTGGATTCAAATGAGCACAAAGTCTTGATAAGAGCAGGAGCACCTACATTTCCATTACCTTATACTTATTGGAAATTTGATAGAGAAGGTTGTCTGAATGAATTGATGAAATTCTGCAAAACGATATAGCAGAGCGAATTTAATATGGAGATAGCTGTACTTATTGGTTTGGGGCTTATTGTCCTTTTAGTGTTCATTCTAAGGAAGAAACCCAAAGAGATGATGGAGAAACCCACCATCTTGACTCCCGAAAAATGGAAGACTTTCCTTCGTAAGCAGGTCAACTTCTACCGAAACCTTAATGAGACGCAAAAGCTTCAATTTGAATTAGATATTCAGCGATTCCTAGAAGCGGTGAGAATCACAGGCGTCCAAACGGAAATTACTTTAGAAGATCGATTGTTAGTGGCTAGCAGTGCTGTGATTCCATTGTTTGGCTTTCCCGAATGGACATACAATCACCTCGATGAAGTCATACTATACCCAAACTCCTTTGATCGGAATTTTAATATTGGAAGTACGGAGGAAATCATAACTGGTATGGTAGGGAATGGATCTATGGAAGGAAAGATGATTTTATCTAAACCAGCTCTGCATGTAGGGTTTGATATTTCCAATGACAAAAAGAATGTAGGCATTCATGAGTTTGTTCATCTATTTGACAAAGAAACAGGTAGTATAGACGGAGTGCCTCCCGGTTTTGAAAATAAGTCCTATGTACTGCCGTGGTTAGACTTTGTCAAGGAGAAAACCAATGAAATTGTAGCTAAACAGTCCGATATCAATGACTATGGTGCAACCAACCGGCAGGAGTTCTTAGCGGTCACCGGAGAATACTTCTTCGAAAGACCACACCTTCTCAAGAAGAAACATCCAAAGCTTTATGAGAAATTGAGTCAGTTGTTTAATCAGGATATGACAGCAATAATAGACCCATCCTCATTTGTTGAAAGTACACATCCAAGTCGAAACTCACCCTGTCCATGCGGGAGCGGGGTGAAATACAAGTGGTGTTGTTTGGAGTAAATCCGATCACTTAATTCCTATTTCTAATAGTACCCATTCGCATCGATCATAAATTTCAATATCTTAGTCATGAACTTTTAATAATCATATTCTTGAAATGCAACAGACACTAGGAATTCCATTAAATATTGCTGATCAAAGCCAAAGAGCAACCTTCATTAAGCAAACGTACCTTCACCTTGCTTTGGCGGTGCTAGGCTTTATTTTGATAGAGATTTTGTTGTTTCAATCAGGCTTAGCTGAGGGTATTGCTACTTGGATGCTTTCAGGAAGATGGACTTGGTTGATAGTTCTAGGTGGTTTTATGTTCATTTCATATAAGACAGAGAGTTGGGCAAGGTCTAGTGCATCAGAGCAGATGCAGTACACCGCACTATTCATCTATACACTGGGTGAAGCCATCATTTTTGTTCCATTACTTTACATAGGTGCAAGCATAGCAGGTGTAGATATTATTCTTCAGGCCGGACTAATGACGTTGTTTCTGTTTATTGGTTTGACCATCGTGGTACTAACAACAAAAAAGGATTTTTCCTTTCTTAAAAATGCACTTGCCGTTGGTTTTTTAGTAGCAATGGGAGCTATCATTCTTGGGATTGTATTTGGCTTTAGTCTTGGGATTTTCTTCTCATTTGCGATGGTAGCACTTGCAGCAGGGAGCATTTTATATCAAACTTCAAATCTTATCCATAACTACAATACCAATCAGCATGTCGCAGCTGCACTTGGTCTGTTCGCTTCTTTGATGCTGCTTTTCTGGTATATCTTGAGAATATTGATTGCGCTTAGAGATTAATTCTAAGAATTAAAGAGACTCTTTTGGGTAAGTGTGGTCCTATAAAGTGATTTCTTCTATGGGTTATATCTTTAACTATTTGATTGTCAAATGCAGTTTAAAGCAGTCGTTCTTTTAGCTATTTTATTGTTCAATCAACAAATTGAAATAAGGCTTCCGGTAGATAGTGATTCAATTGAACTAACAGAAATAGGAGATTTTGGAATAATACGTAAAGCCAGACCCAATATTCCTGCTCACCATCATACAGGGATCGATATCAAGAGGCCAAATGGCAATTATCAGGCAGAACCCATTTACACCATAGCCGATGGAGAAGTGATCAGTAAAAGAACAGATGGCCCCTATGCACAATTAATCATCTTTCATGACTTAGCTATTGGACCCGTTTGGACTGTATATGAGCATATTGCCGAAATAGAAGTTGAACTTGGAGAATTGGTGACACAAGATAAGCCAATTGCCAGGTTTTTTAACCGACAAGAATTAGATCAATACGGTTGGCAATTTGACCATTTTCATTTCGAGATTTTGAAGAGTCCACCAATCAACATTAGACCTTCAGAGAAGCTGCCAGACAGGCATTTTAGGTCATATACCTTGGGTTGTTTTGATGAAGAGGCATTGCTAGAGCATTTTTATGAGCCCCAAAAATTCTTAAACGGTGAGTGGGACTAAAGCATTTGGGTAAAACAATATTTTTTTTCGGAAATTAGTCACCCAAATGATGGGAGAGAGTATTCTTTCACCTAACCGTAATCTGACTCTTTTGTTATTCAAAATAGCTTCTGTTAACTTCCCTTTGATTCTAACCTAATCTCATTATGAAACACCTGATAGCATTCTTTACTGTAGGTTTTATTTTATTATCATGTCAAAAGAAAGATAAGGCTTCCTCTGATCAAATTGATAGTTTTAGTAGCCCCAAGGCGCTATTTGTAGATCATGTGTCCTCTTTTACAGGAGGTGTGGTTTCCTCAACCAGTGATATCAGATTAAAGCTTACACAACCAGTTTCGGACTCATTGATTGGGACGCAACTTGATGGTGTTTTTAAGTTTAATCCAGCGATTAAAGGAGAGACGAGCTGGCTCAACAACCGCACAATTATTTTTCAGCCTTCTGACAAGTTACCCAACGATCAAAAGTATGAGGTTGAGGCCGATTTATCTAAGCTGATAGCCAATATCGAAAAAGACAAAAAAACGTTTCGATTCATTTTTCAAACCTTAGTACAAAACTATGAAGTCAAAGTTTTTGGACTTAAGCCATATAGCACCACAGACCTAACTAAACTTCAGGCATCTGGGGAGTTTCAGACTGCTGATTTTGTGTCTTTTGAAAAAATAAAGGAAACCCTAAATGCGAAACAGGGAGATACTGAGCTAGACATCAAATGGGAGGATTCGGGAGAAAACAATCGATATACGTTCACCGTCGAGAATATTAAAAAAACCAAAAAAGAAGGGAAAGTATTTCTAACAACTAGTGGAGCGGTGATAGGAGTAGAGAGAGATGATAATTTGGAAATAGAAGTGCCGTCTCTAGATAACTACAAAGTGGTATCAAGCAAAGTCGTTGAGGGAAAAGAAAAATACATTTCGGTTATGTTTTCTGACCCGCTTGACGCTAGACAAAACCTTAAAGGGCTTGTAACTCTTTCTGGAACGAACACAAAACCAAGATTGGTTATCAGTCTCAATGAATTGAAGATTTATCCGACGGAAGATGTGCGGTCAGAAATGACATTGACCATCAATGAGGCAGTTAAAAATAGTGCTGGGTTTGAATTGAAAGAAGATTATGTTTCAAAAGTACAGTTCAAGCAAGTGAAGCCGGAAGTAAGATTAATCAGCAAAGAGAAATCAGTAATTTTACCGAGCACGCATGGACTAAAATTGCCCTTTGAAGCTATAGGACTGAAAGCAGTAGATGTTACGGTAGTTAGAGTTTTTGAGGACAATGTGTTGCAATACCTGCAAGTTAATCGTCTGGGAGGCACTAGTCAGCTAAAGCGAGTTGCCAGACCTGTTACAAGAAAATCAATACAACTCAATACAGTTGGTGTCACAAACCTCAATGATTGGAATAGGTACTCGATAGACCTTGAAGAGATTCTTACGGCAGAACCCGGTGCTATGTATCAAATAAGCATTGGTTTCCAAAAAAGGCATTCGATGTATTTCTGTGACGAGAGCAATGACATAGAAACGATACAAGAAGAGGACAGCTGGGACGCCTCAGAGGAAGAAGAAAGCTCTTACTGGGATAATTATGAGTCCTACTACAACTCGAATTATACGTGGCAAGATCGGGATAATCCATGTTCAGATTCTTATTATGGAGCAAGAAGAAGTGTATCAAAAGTATTGCTTGCTACTGATTTGGGTTTGATCGCTAAGCGAGGCGATAAGAGTGGTTTGTCGGTATTTGTAACCAACCTTATTGACACAGAACCAATTGCAGATGTGTTTGTCGAAGCATATGATTATCAACAGCAATTGCTCGGAGAAGGAGTTACAGATGGAGATGGAAAAGCAACATTGGACATCAAAGGAAAGCCATTTGTGTTGGTAGCTAAAAATGGCAATGATGTGGGGTACCTTAAAATGGATGACGGCTCCTCATTATCACTAAGCAATTTCAACATTGGGGGTACTGAGGTTCAAAACGGACTCAAGGGGTTTATATATGGTGAAAGAGGTGTTTGGCGTCCTGCAGACACGGTGCACCTTGGATTCATTCTAGAAAAGTCAGACGGTCTTTTACCTGAGCAACATCCTGTAATTATGGAGCTGTTTAATCCGACAGGGCAGTTGGCTTTCAGGAAAATAAGCAGCCAACCGGTCGGCAATATGTATCGGTATGATTTTGTGACAGACACGGAAGCGCCAACCGGCAACTGGTTAGCAAAGGCAAAAGTAGGAGGAGCCACTTTTACCAAAACAGTGAAAATAGAAACCATAAAGCCAAACAGATTAAAAATAGACCTGAAGTTTGATAAAGAGGTGTTTGGTGTCAATGACAAAAGTGTCAATGCAGATTTGAATGTTCGATGGCTGAGTGGTGCTACGGCAGGAAATCTAAAAGCAGAGTATGAAGTCAAGCTTACTCCGGTAAAGACCAAGTTTGAGAAATTTCCAAATTTCAGTTTCGACGATCCGTCAAAGAGTTTTTATAGTGACAGAAATATGGCATATGAAGGTCGCATTGATGCTTCCGGCTATGCCAATATCACCTTAGATCTTGGGAGTACTAGAAATGCACCGGGAGCACTGCAAGCCAATCTATATGGTAAAGTGTACGAAGAAGGAGGGAATTTTAGCATTAGTACCACGAGCATTCCATACTATCCATACTCCAGTTTTGTTGGGTTAAAAGTTCCTGAAGGAGACAAACGGGGAATCTTACTCACAGATGAGGATCATAACATTCAGGTGGTGGCTGTTGACACAGAAGGCAGGCCACTTACGAAAAAAGGAGTAAAGGTTTCTCTTTATAAACTCAACTGGCGATGGTGGTGGGATACCTCTTATGATAACATTAGCAACTATGTTGGCGGGTCTTACCGTTCACCTATTTCGAATGGAAAAGTTGATATCGTAGATGGAAGAGGAACATATAAGCTGAGAGTCAACTACCCTCAATGGGGACGCTATTACCTAAAAGTCGAAGACCCTAACTCTGGTCACTCTGCGGGACAAGTTGTTTATATGGACTGGCCAGGGTGGGCAGGAAAAGGCAAAAAAGGAGAGCTGGATGGAGCATCTATGCTAGATTTTGCTTCTGATAAGGAGGAATATAAAGTAGGAGAGGACGTGATCTTGTCCATACCCTCTACAGAAGGCAATCGCATTCTCGTAAGTCTGGAAAGCGGCAGTGAAATCATCCAAACGTTTTGGGTAAAAGCAGAAAAGGAAAACACAACCATTTCCTTTAAGGCAAGTCCTGATATGGCACCAAACATTTATGCACATTTGACGATGATACAGCCTCATGCTCAAACAGAGAATGACTTACCTATAAGGCTTTATGGTGTGCAATCGATCAAAATTGTAGACCCGTCCACGCTTCTTAAACCCGTCATTAAATTACCGAAAGAGCTTAGGCCAGAGCAAGAGTTTACGGTCTCTATATCTGAGGAAAATGGAAAAGGCATGTCTTACACACTGGCTATTGTAGATGAAGGATTGTTAGACATCACCAATTATAAGACACCCAAACCTTGGTCAACCTTTTTTGCAAGAGAAGCACTTGGAATAAAGACGTGGGACATTTATGATGATGTAATGAATGCCTATTCTGGTAAAATGGATTATCTATTGGCGATTGGTGGTGATGGCGAACTCCTGCCTAAAGAAAACAAGGAGGCCAACCGGTTTAAACCTGTAGTAAAATACCTGGGGCCATTTTCATTAGAGCCGGGAGCTGTGCAAAATCATAAGATTACCATGCCGCAGTATATCGGTTCAGTAAAGACAATGGTAGTCGCTTCTTCCGATGGAGCGTATGGTCATACTGATGTTGCCACACCAGTGAAGCAACCGCTAATGGTACTAGCCACACTACCACGAGTTGCAGGCCCATCAGAAAAAATGAAACTTCCAGTAAACTTGTTTGCTCTGGCAGAAGGACTTGGAGAAGTGGATGTTACAGTTAAAACAGAAGGAACGCTTCAGCTCACAGGAAAAGCCACACAGACGATATCATTTGCAAAGTCAGGTGATGACGTGATTTACTTCGATATTCAAGCTAAAGAGACTCTAGGTGTTGGAAAAGTAAAAGTGCTAGCAAAAGCAGGAAAGCTTGAGGCCAATTATGATATCGAAATGAATATCATATCAAGAAACCCAATGAGCACAGCTATAGAGGACAAATTGGTGGATGCAAACAGTGGTTGGGAATTGGAATATGAGCCACTTGGGATATTGGGTAAGAATGGAGGAAGTATAGAAATCAGTAGTATGCCATCGCTCAATATTGAGCAAAGACTAGGCTATTTGATTCGTTATCCACACGGATGCATAGAACAAACCACTTCCTCAGTTTTTCCACAGGTGTTTTTGAAAAATCTGGTTGACCTTTCGAGTGAAAAAGAAGCAAGCGTCCAGAAAAACATTGCAGCTGGTATCAACAGGCTTAAGCTTTTTCAGCTTTCCTCTGGTGGTTTTTCTTATTGGCAAGGAAATAATTACCCTAACAACTGGGGGAGTAATTATGCTGGTCATTTCTTAGTAGAAGCTAAAAAGGCAGGTTATGCGGTACCATCAAATATGATCTCCAATTGGGTAAGCTTCCAGACTAAACGGGCCGATTCCTGGGGTACGTCGAGCAGCGATGATAACAATGATCTTATTCAAGCATATCGATTATACACTTTGGCAGCTGCTGGTGAGCCAGCTCTTGGAGCCATGAACAGGATGAAGGAAGACAAAACCATCAGAACGTCTGCCAAATGGAGGCTTGCATTGGCCTATGCCCTAGCGGGATATGAGCCTCAGGCACAGAAAATTGTAGAGGGTTTGCCTACTGATGTGGAAACATCTATCACAGATCAGCACCAAACATTTGGCTCTAATACAAGGGATAAGGCAATGATTATGGAGACGATGTTGGCGCTCAACATGAAAGAAGATGCTTTTGAAATTCTTATGAATCTTGCGAAGAAAATGGGAGACAAAGATCATTGGATGTCTACTCAGACTACCGCCTATGCATTTATTTCAATATCTAAATATGTTGAGACTTTCAATGTTGAGAGCGATACGAAAGTCACCATTACGGTAAGCGGTCAAGTGGAAAACCTATCCGGTGATGCCTTTATTTACCAAACTGAACTGAAGAATGGTGACGCTAATGCAGTGATTAACATTGTGAACGAAGGAGAAGCGCCGATTTTTGCAAGAATGATTCGTACGGGAATCCCAATGGAAGGTGTAGAGAAACCGAGTAAGGAAAATATTGATTTCACAGTTACTTATAGAGACATGGATGACAAAGTAATTGGAGTTGATAGACTAAAACAGGGAACAAATTTCAAAGCTGAAGTAACAGTTGCCAATCCGGGAAAAAAGGGAGATTATGCGGAGTTGGCTTTGACTCAGATTTTTCCATCAGGTTGGGAAATATTGAATACCAGGCTGGATGGGTCAGAGGAAGCCAATTCGGTGACCGAGTATCTAGATATACGAGATGATCGTACGATGCATTATTTTGATCTCAAAGCAAGCAAAAAAGCAACATTCACGGTATTGTTAAATGCCGCATATCAGGGTAAATACTATCTTCCGGCCATCAAAGCGGAAGCTATGTACGACCGCAGTATTTTTGCCAATACCGCAGGAAAATGGGTAGAAGTATTACCGGAAGATTAAAAGATCATTTAAGAAAAAAAAGGACAAGAGCCATTCTCGCAACAGGATTGGCTCTTGTTTTGATTTTTGTATTAGCAGAGGTTCCGGATCCTCTTTTTTCCGAAAACTATGCCACCACCCTCTGGTCCAAAGATGGGCAGTTGCTTAGCGCAGCAATCGCCAAAGATGAGCAATGGCGGTTTGCTCCGTCAGACTCGATTCCCGAGAAATTTAAGACCGCCATCACGCTGTTTGAAGATGAGTACTTCGATTATCATCTCGGTGTTAACCCTGTCTCTATAGTTAGGGCAATAGGCCAGAACTATCGCGCCGGTAAAACCATAAGTGGTGGGTCTACTTTGACCATGCAAACCATCAGGATGGCATATGGGAATCAACCTAGAACCTATTGGCAAAAACTCAAAGAAGTTATTGCTGCTATCAAATTAGAGCTACTTTATTCCAAAGGTGAGATACTGAAAGCCTACGCCGATCATGCTCCCTTTGGAGGGAATTTTGTAGGCCTTTCGGCAGCTTCCTATCGGTATTTTGGAAGAGCGCCACACTCATTGTCATGGTCTGAGGTAGCTACCTTAGCCGTGCTTCCAAACAATCCTGCATCGATTTTCCCAGGGAGCAATAGCTCCGTTTTACGGCAAAAACGAAACTTCTTGTTGGAGAAACTTCACCGAAGAGGATATATCGATGATGATGAACTCTTATTAGCAAAACGCGAGAGACTGCCTCAGAAAGCAAAAGCACTCCCTTCAATGGCCTATCATTTATTGTATAGAAGCATAGATGAAGGTGCGGTGGGGGCGAACATAAAAACCACTTTGGATCAAAGGTTACAGCAAAGAGCCACGCGCATAATAAATCAACACAGTAAAAGGCTAAGTGCCAATGAAATTCAGAATGCGGCAGCTATCATTTTAGATATAGGCACTGGCAATACATTGGCCTATGTTGGGAATAGTGATAATGTCGAGGATCATGGTCAACATGTTGACGTAATCACAGCTCAGAGAAGCCCCGGTAGTCTCCTAAAGCCCATACTTTACGCAGCTGCAATAGATGCAGAGTTGATACTGCCTGAGCAGCTATTGCCAGATGTTCCTCTTTTCCACAAAGGTTTTGCTCCTAAGAATTTCAACAAAACATTTCAAGGTGCTATACCTGCTAATCAGGCCTTAACGAGTAGTTTGAATGTACCTTTTGTACACCTTCTCATTGAATATGGTCACGAAAAATTCCACGAAAAGCTCAAAAGTATTGGCTTTGACTCATTTAAAAATTCCGCTGATCATTATGGACTTTCCATGATTCTGGGAGGAGCTGAAACATCGCTTTGGGAGGTTACAGCTGTATATGCAAGCCTTGCCAGAGTATTGCAGAACTACACCGAAAGACCCTATTCTTCCGGGTATAGTCTGACCGACTTTCGGCCTAATATATACATCGAATCTCAACAAAAGCGTGGCGAAAACCCTTTCTCTGGTGATGGGCCGCTTCGCGTAGAAGCACTGAACTTTGCATTTGAAGCTATGACAAAATTGCAAAGACCAGAAGAAGAGACGGGGTGGGAGTATTTTGGTACAAGCAAGAAGATTTCTTGGAAAACAGGGACGAGTTATGGTTTTCGTGATGGATGGGCGATTGGTTTGAATAGTCAACATCTGGTAGGTGTATGGGTAGGAAATGCAGACGGAGAAGGTCGCCCTGGACTTACAGGAATCAAAACTGCAGCACCAATCATGTTTGATCTATTTGATCTCATTCCTCAAAGCAGTGAACTTGGAGGTGTTTTTGGTGCTCCTGAAAGAGTTTGCCAACAAAGCGGAATGCGACTAGGTAAATATTGTAATGATTTCAGAAAGGTGAATCTTCCTGAATTCTTGTTAGCGACTTCTTCCTGTACTTTTCATCAACCGCTAAACCTTAACTCAGAAGGAACACATCAGGTCAATAGTAGTTGTTACAGTGTTTCAGAGATTAGAAACGAAAATTGGTTCATTCTCCCAGCTGTTCAGGCGTGGTATTATCATCAACATCATCCCAATTTCAAATCAACACCATCTTTTCTTTCCAGCTGTGTCAACAACGAGAGTAAGCATTTTTTCCAACTGATCTACCCACGGAAATTCAGCAAGGTGATTATCCCCAAAGAACAAGATGGATTGCAAGGAGAAGTCGTGTTTGAGGCAGCTCATCACAATGTCGATACTCAGGTCTTTTGGCATCTGGACAATCAATATCTTGGAGTGACAGAAGGCAGTCATAAAATGGGTATCCAAACGACAAGCGGAGCGCATCAGGTTACACTAGTCGATGAAAGCGGGAGAGTGATCAGTCAGAGGTTTGTTGTTGAGTGATTGCCGCTTGATTTTGAATCAAATGATTGTTTTCAGTATACTACTCCAAACACCAAAAGCCCGCGTCCGGGCTTGATATTGTCTAGTATTAAATCAGTAGTTTATCTCAAAAACTCTTGTTTCAATTGCCAGGCAATGTCTGGGATGGTTTTTGGTTTTACAGGTTCACCAATAGTTGTGAACTTCCAACCGCCATCACTTCTCACAAGCTTACCCATTACCATGGATACGTACCCTTTGAACTTGTCTTCTACAGATAGGTTGAAAGTAGCAAGTACTTCGTCTACATGGTCTTTGTCGCCTTCATATATCCTCAGCTTGGAATATGGGATGTCTCCAAAATCTTGCCCATTGTACGAGTTTAGATAGATGAAAATGGTATCTATACCGCTGCTCACTTGATTTAGATCTATTGTGATAACTTCGTTATCTAATCCATCATCTCCTTCCAGGTCTCCAGTGAGATCATCTCCAGAGTGTCTGATAGACCCATCTTTGGCAAACAAGTGTCGAAAATATATGGTTTCATGAATATGTGTTCCTGCAAAAGTGGTCACAGCTCCATCCAGATCGACTGGAACTGTTTTCCCAAGGAGAGAACCAAGCATGCCCTTTCTCTCAATAGCTCCCCAGTTAAGTCCAACACATATGTGCTGGAGTTTTGTGCCGTTTTTCTCTAATTTAATGGACGTCCCCTTCTTAAGGTTTATTCCTGTTGATTTATCTAATGTTATCATTATGCGTATACGTCAACATATCCCTGTAAACCTTTTTCTGTGGAGATCCCAACGGCACTAAACTTCCAGTTGGAGCCGTCTTTCACTAGTTTTCCAAATTCTACTTCTGTAGCTTCCGGATACTGTACATCCAAGTCATACCTAAGAATTTCTTCGTTGGTGTCCACATCTACGATTCGAATGAAGGCGTTTTCCAGTAACCCAAAGTTGTGATTCTTAGTAAACGCATCGTTGATGGTCACTACGAAAAGCATTTCTTCTACTCTTGGGTCAACTTGAGGCAAGTTTACCAGTATCATTTCGTCATCACCTTCACCTGCGCCAGTTCGATTGTCTCCAGTATGTTCTACAGATTGATCACCTGATCTTAGATTGTTGTAGAAGACGAAGAAGTCATCTGACACCAACTTCTTGTTGCTTCCTAGCATGAAGCAGACAGCATCAAGATCGACATTATTTCCGGGACGAACATCCCACTCAAGACCTATCATGATCTTTTTTAAAGAAGGTGTCTTTTTAGTCAAATCGAAGGAGTTACCTTTTTTTAGTGCAATAGCCATAGTATTAATTGGTTTAGTAAAAAAATATTAAATATTCTCAGGTTTGATTTATATCAATCCCTGAAGAAGTTTTTGATTCTGTCTTGATTTTCAGGTGAAACCGGAGGAGCCTCTGAAGATTTAAAAAAGGATTTAATCCGGTTTTCTTTTGGAGTATCAGATTCTTTGAGCTGTCGAAGCATGGAAATCTTTTGCCTTTCTGCTTCTTCATCGGAAGTTTTATCGCTTTCGAAGAAGCTCTGGTATTTAACTTTCAATTTATCCAGAGAGGATTGGTCGATCTTTTCCTGATTCACTTTTAGTTCTGTTTCAAGCTCAAAAAATTGATTTTCGTCGCTATTTTCAGGATAGCTAGAGCCAATTTTATCGATTCCAGATATGTCTCTTATCGCTTCAGATTTACTTTCAGCTTCCTGAACTAGTTCTTGATATTTTGACAGTTCGCCACTATTTTGAAGAAGCATTATGTTTTCCATCACATCTGCATGTATCTGCGAAGAGTCAGCATTTATTTCGCCAAGCCGCAATTGAGCTTCAATCTGGTCTTTGTTGAATTCAAGTTCTGTCTTTTGAGAGAACAGTTTATTTCTTGACTCTTCAATTGATTGAACCAAGTCTCGATATTGATCTATCTGCTGGTCGAGAATTTTTACTTTTTTGAAAGGAGCGAGGGCTTGCGCTTGTAAGCCTTTCGAATAGGACTCTTGAGCCTTTTTTAAGTAGGATGCTCTCTGCGAATGGTAGTTGCCTAATTTGGTCGAATAGACTTGAGCTGTTTCTGAAATCTGGATTAGCTGCCTGTCGATGGTTTCGATTCCGTTTTGAAGCTCTTTTATGGTTTCCTCTAAATGATTAGGAGGATCATCTTCATCGGAAAGTAGTCTGTTTATTCTATTAAGCATGGAATATAAATATTAAAATAATTAAATTTTATCTTTGAATTTACATATAAACGAACGGACAATATTATGAGCATGTTGTGCTTTTGTGAAAATAAATTTGAAATAATTTTAGAAAGGTTACCTTATGAGAGTTTCCCGTATTAAAGCTTTTTTAGTCTAAAAGTACGGGCGTAAGTGTTTTTGTTGAGAAAATAAGTTGTTCTCAAAATATTAGCAATTTATTTTTTAACTCAAAAAAATGGCTGATGAAAAAAGACAAAACGTGATCGTTCTATTTTGCTCGTTTATTCAAGAATAAGTCAGCATATAGATATGTTAATCAGTAGTCAGCTGGCATTGAAAAATACTACATAAAAAGGTGCTCTGAACTCTGCTGATAAGAGATTTGTGCAAAACCTGAGATTGAGTCATGCAGTAAAGAGATTTATTATAATTGGGAATTACTGAATACTGTCAATAGGGGATTTTTCCAATATCGATGTGGAATCCAGTTCAACTCCTAATGGATCTTGTCCTGCATTTAAGAGAACATCCAGGTTTTCCTGAAGAGAAGGAATGAAATTAGACGAAGAAAAATCGTTGTTCTCAATCAATTCCTTTAGTGCTTCAATTTGTTCATCTAGCTCATTCATTTCCAATGCCTGACGTCCAAATTTCGCAACTGCGACATCAAGAGAATTCAGTGAAAGGCTGCTTTTCTTGACCCATCCTGATTCAATCCATTCCCCGTCTTTTCTTTTTCCAATGATTTCTACCCATTCTTCTTGATCCGAAGTAATTGCCACGATATCCATTTGACTGAAGGAATTTTCCGTTTTTGTCAACAAGTCAGGCCTCTTGAATAAAGAATTGTCGTTCAAAAATGTAGCGACCTGACCATTCGCAATCACGAAATCTTTAATAGACCATCCTATGGTACCATCACCTAACTTTACTTTTGTGTACGTTCTCTTTGTATCCAAAGAATCTACACCAAGAGACTCTAAAGATTCTCCTACGCTAAGAGAAGTAATGTATTTCCCTTTAGATGAAGGAGTTTCTCGAACCGCAATTTGATCCCAAATACATACTGCCGGTGTGGTTTTTGGTTCTTCAATAGTTGAAGATTCAATGGTTGAGCTTTCCTTATCAACTACTTCAGTCTTCCCAGAATTGGTAGAACAGCTTATTAATGTAAACGTAGAGATGAAAATTGTAAGAGCAGAGATTAATTTCATAGAGGTCGGTAATTTAGAATGAAAGTGCTACTATACTAACCAATTATTTTTGTCAATCAAAATTTGATTCGAAATGTCTATAGTACCAATACCCTCACCTTGTCGGATTTCAACCTAGCCTGAAGCCACTTTTCCAATTTAGCAACGTCTTTTTTCACGGGCTTCTTTGAGAATTTGATCAAGGCATAGCAGGTAGTGTCCATTTTCATACTATCCAGATTTTGATGAACGATATCATTCATTGCAAAGTCGGTAAGAGACTCATAGTGAACCTTCAATTCATTTGCCAGGTCTTCGATTGGGTATTGTGTTCCTTTGATTTTGATTAGTTCCTTTTCCAGAAGTTGAATTTTCTCGTCTTTGTTTTTGAGTAACTCTTCGTTTTGTTTGTAGAGATCTTCGATGATGTCCACTTTAAGTTTAGAACTCATTAGTTCAAATTCTTGACTGATGTTTTGCTCTTCAATAAATCCCTGATGAACGATCAATTTCGCATCATTTAAGCCGAAAAGGGGAAGTTGATTCTCAATTCCTTTGATCACGATTTCCTCCAGCGGTTTTCCGTATAGAGTGACTTCTATCACATTTTCATCACCGTAGGTGAATTTCTCATTGATAACTTCGGTTTCTTCCAGGCTGAATTCCGTGGAAACGAAATTCCGTGCGTTCTGATCAAAAAGTGTCCGCTGAACAAGGTGATAGGCCAAGTATCCACTCGGAATTATAGTGATGATAACAAACGCCGCAATGTATCTTTTGACGTTTCTTTCTGTCTTAGGGTCTTCAAATTTCCGCTTTGGATAACCTAAGAACCGCACAATTATGAATGTCGCTACAGAAATTAATACGCTATTGATGAAGAATAAATAGAAGGCTCCCATGAAATAAAACCAGTTGAGATTTGCCAATCCATAACCAGCCGTACAAAGGGGCGGCATAAGTGCCGTGGCGATAGCAACTCCGGGGATTGCATTCGTTTTTTCCTTTCTTGATCCAACTACAATTCCAGCCAAACCTCCAAAAAAAGCAATGAGCACATCCCAAAGAGTAGGGTAGGTTCTTGCAAGTAATTCTGATTGTGCCTCATGCAATGGCGTAATGACAAAGTACAAAGCAGAAGTAAGTACGCTGATGACAACAGCTACTGCAAGGTTGCGAAATGCTTTTTTTATCAGTTCAAAATCGTTGATACCTGCTCCGAGTCCAATCCCCATAATTGGCCCCATAAGTGGAGAAATAAGCATGGCTCCTATGACAACAGCTGTTGAATTTACGTTGAGTCCAATAGATGCGATCAGTATTGCAAAAATAAGAATCCAAAGATTGGTCCCTTTGAATTCGACTCCTTTGGAAATGTCTTCAATCGTTTTGCTTTCCCGTTCCTTGTCCTCATGCAAATCGAATAAATCATGAAGAAAAAGCTTGAGTCCGTTTATAGGTTTTGCCTTTCTTCGATTCATGATTCTCCGTATTTAGATTTGAGGAGTTTTTTTTGGTATTTCCCCTGCACTATATCAACTACAACAAGTACGAAGATCACGAAGTAAAATGTTCCTTTGCTCATCGGTGTAATCTCGCTACCGAAAAGTTCAAGGTGAGCCAAATGTCCTCCTTCTGAGAGAAGCATAACGCCTACCAAGAAAAGAATAAATAGTCCTAGCACTTCGTAAAGTCTATTCTTAGTCAAAAACGTAGATACTCTGTCCGAAAGCCAAATCATCAATAACCCACTGATGACAATCGCAGTTGCCATCACCCAAAAAACATCACTAAGAGCCATGGCACTTAGAATAGAATCAAATGAAAATACCAAGTTCATCAACACGATCATAGCGATGATTTTTCCAGTAGATTTTGATTTTCCTCCCGTGTGATCGTGCTCTTCCAGATACACAAGGTGCCAAATTTCCTTAACAGCAGTATAGAGGATAAATCCGCCACCAAAGAGGACGATAAGGCTATGAATATTGATGATGCTATGTATGATGCCCTCTATATCTATATGGAATATAGGATCCTGAAAGTATTGAATTAGATTGATTAGAATGAATAATAGAATAATTCTTAATACTATGGCAATCCCTATTCCTAATGAGCGAACCATTTTCTGTTTTTCGACTGGTGCGCTTTTGGATTCCAAAGAAATGTAGAGAAGGTTGTCAAATCCAAGTACTGCTTGTAACAAGATAAGCATCAATAGGGTGAATAGGTTTTCTAGCATTGTAAGGTTAGTATGATTTAAGATTCGGATAAAATTATTGATTTTATTTATGGAATCTAGCGTGATGTCGCATCTGGTAATATGAAAACTTAATTACCTGTATGAAAGCGCTCCTTGTAACCTGTATATCCATTTTGTTCATATCCTTTTCATCTTTTGGGCAAAACCTGCTTAAAGACAGAATCTCCAGTTATCATACGCTCATTTATAGGTTGACTGATAAGGAGGCTTGGAAGATTAACCATCAAAGAAAATGGGTTGTTGATTCCTCATTTTTTCATACACTGGTTGATAGCTATCCAACTGATAGTACACATACCAGAATATTGCCTAATGGTCATTATCTCCAAATCTATTCCGAAGGAAATCAGCTTAAGATGAGATACACAAGCGTTCAGGATTTTGGCATTCAAATCTTGAATAACAGTAGAGATTTGAATGTGGCAGTCTACACCAATAAAGGAGATGTAATAGAAGATGCGCTGGTTACCTTGGGTGGTTCAAAGCTCAAGTTCGATAGAAAAACTAGAACATATAGGAAGCGCAAAACCAATAGAAAAGGGCTACTAAAAGTTTCCTTTCAGGGCAACATTATGTATTATCAACTAGAGAGGGATTTAAACAATTCTATTGTTAAGAGGGCTTCTCGTAAGCTTATATATGGAACACCGCTAAATTATATTTGGATACCCATCCGATTTGTTGTTCTAATTCCTGTGGATGGAGTGAAATCAATATCATATGGATACCCTCAAGGTGTTATTAATCGGTTGGCCTGGAAGTCTAAAAACCTTTTCGAAAAAGTTGCTTGCATGTTTGATGACTACTATTGTGACGATTGGAGATTTAAGAATAAACACAATGGATATGTGGGGTTTTCAAAGCCTGTGTATCGCCCCAATGATACAGTGTCTTTTAAGGTTTTTTTAACGAATAAAAGAGGAAAACCAATTAATAAAGAAGTTGAAGTAGAATTGTATAAATCTGTAAAATCAATCTCTTTTGGGAAAATAAGCCCTTATGATCGAGGTGGTTACACGTTTGATTTTTTTCTGAGCGATACGCTTGACCTTCAGCTGGATAGGTATTATTCTGTATCGCTTCTTAACAAGAAAGGGAAAGAATACATTTCCTCATCATTTAAATATGAGGAGTATGAATTGTCCAAGCTTAGTCTGGATGTAGAAGCTGTAAAACAAGTACACTACAGAGGAGATAGTATCACCTTAACAGTAAACGCCAAGGATGACAATGATTTAAACGTGTTGGATGGTCGATTGGAAATATTGATTAAACCAAAAAATATAACAGACTACTTTGCTAAGCAGGTTTTTGTATCAGATACCCTCAACTACTATGAGAAGGCCTTAGATCCAAACGGAGATACTCAAATTACTATCTCCGATACTTTTCTTCCGAAAGTAAATATGGAATATGAACTCTCGGTCAATTTGCTCACTTCAGATAATGAAAGATTATCTGAGACAATACCAATGACTTATTGCTTTGAAAAACAAGAGGTCAAGCATAAGTTGGATAGAGATTCAATTCATTTGTTTTTCCAAAAGAATGGAAAAACACAAAATACAAACTCGTTAATCAGGAGTTATGATGCGCACGATAATCTAGTAGAAACTATCACTAAAGAATTACCATGCGACTTACCAATCAATCCTTATTATAAAAAAATGGTTGTTGAAATTGACTCTGCTTCATTTCTTATTGAGATAGAAGAGGAGTCTTCTCTGCTAGGTTTTCAGGCTGTGCGTACATCAGATTCTTTATTTATAAGCACACAGAATCCAAGGAAAATACCATTCGTTTACTATCTCTATAAGACTAATAATGAAATACTTCGAGGAAACGGAAAGGAGCTCGAAATCAAACGAAAGGTAACAACTGATCAAAATCACTACCTCTCAGTTCAATACTTATGGTCTGGGAGAGTGGTAGAAGAAAACTTTGAAATCAATTATAATAAGAATGATCTTATAGTTGAAGTTGAGTCTCCTTCAGTTGTATATCCCGGTCAGGAAGTGACTCTTGCAGTCAATGTGAAGGACGCTATGGGGGATCCCGTATCCAATGCTGATGTACTAGCTCATGGGATGACTAGAAAATTCAATCACGGTATGATTGACTTGCCCAATTATTCTAAAAAGAAAAAACAAAGAGAGCTTATCAATACTTTCGGTGCTTCGTCCAATCCAAACTATCAGAAAAGTAGAAAAATCAATTATGATAAATGGAATCCATTAATGGTCTTGGACTCTATTGCCTACTATCAGTTTCTTTACCCCAAAGAGCAATACAGGTATGAGTATACTCCTTCTGATAGTATGACTCAGATATCTCCATTTGTAGTACACGATGGGAATATTGAGCCGATAAATGTTGTTTACATAGATCGGAATCCTGTTTATTTCAGTTGGACATCCAAAGAGCCTTATTCATTCGCTATTGATAGCGGATATCACAAAATAGAAATTCGCACTACTGATCACCTTTACACCTTCCCTAAGGTATATGTGGGTCATGGCAAGAAATTAATTGTTTCGTTTAATCATGATCGTTTGCCGAAAAATGGAAGAGTCGAGAAAAGAACTTATCAGTTCACTGACTATGAGCGAAGTAGACTGACCAGATATGTAATGTCTTATCGAAACACGTTTAATGGTAATTATGGCTATTTGAGACAAAACAATCGATTCCATAAGGTTGGAAATAGCAGTACTTCTAATAGAATTGGCCCTGTGTATTCCCAATATGCAAACTTTCACCTATTTGACCAGTTCACGCAATCCTTTAACTATGAATCGTTTTATAACTATGAATTTAAGCGTGGACTTATAAAAATGCGAAGTGTTGAGCCAGAAAGTCTGATGCCAAAATATACTACTTCTGGTCATGTGTTTTCTTTTGACGATGAAGTAAATACAAAGGAAAAGCTGGATGAAGAATGGAAGTCAGAACTAAAATATAGGCGTCTTCAATCGAGACGCTATGACAATCCAACACAAACCAAATCTGGCAGAGGAAAACTTAAAATCCTTTTGTCAAAACGAGATAATGAAAAGCAAATCGTAAACGCCTTCTTATTCCATTATGCGGATTCGGATTTCATAAGAATTTATCCAAATAACAATAGCGTTTTCCATGATTTAGACAAGGGGTACTACAGACTTATTTATCTAAATGAAGATCAAACTTATATGGAAGTCGATTCTATAGAAGTAATGGCTAATGGAATCAACGCTCTTGAAGTAGATGGTTTGGTAGCTAAAACAGAAGATTCGTTCAGCAAGAAACTGAATCAGCAGATGAACGCATACTTTTTGAGCGATTGGTTACTACCGCTTAATCAAGCAGAAAAAGAGAGGGTTTTCAAAACGTACCAGCAGCAATATCAATATTTTGGGCCGGGAGAGGTGATTTCAGGACATGTCTATGACAATGAGGGAGAAGGATTACCTGGTGTCACTATTTTAATAAAAGGAACAACTTTCGGAACAGTAACTGACATGGATGGCTTCTACTCTCTAAAAGTGCCTCTCAATAGTAAGTCACTCGAGTACTCATTTATTGGTTACATGACACACATAAAAAACCTAGGAGAGCTTCAAACATCTGATGTGTATTTGGAGGCAGATGTTCAGGCATTAGAAGAAGTGGTTGTTGTTGGATACGGCACTGATCGAAAAAGGCGGGTTACGGGAGCTGTAGCAGGTGTTTCGGTCAATAGGCTCGCAGGTAAGATGGCGGGAGTATCTATTGCTATAAGAGGAGTCAGTAGCATAGATGGAGAAAGTAAACCTTTGTATGTGGTTGATGGTGTCCCATATCTAGGCGACCTTGATGATTTGGAGGAATCGGAGATTGCTGAGACGAGTATTTTAAAGGATGCAGCAGCGGTCGCAATCTATGGTTCTAGGGCAGTAGGAGGTGTGATCTTGATCACCACAAAAAAAGGATCAAAAAATATTTCAAATATTAGCCCTGAAGAGTCTCTCATACAAGATCCGGTTTTTCAAAGTGCAAGTTCATCTAATTCAATCAGGAGTAATTTCTCAGACATATCTTTTTGGGAACCATCGTTGAAAACCGACAAGAGTGGACAAGCAACCTTTACAGTGAAGTTTCCTGATGACATAACAGGTTGGGACACCTTTGTCTATGTCATGGGTGAAAAGCGGCGATCAGGCAAAGCTCAGTCATTTACTAAGTCCTTTAAGCCGTTTGCTGCTCAGTTGGCATTGCCCCGTTTTATTTTGGAAGGAGATAGCACCTATGCTATTGGGAAAGTATTTAACTACACATTCGATTCAGTTAGGGTTAATACCTCGTTAGAACAAAACAACCGTTTAATCGAAAGCAATCTGATCACGCTAAAAGAGTCTCACATTGATACGCTTTTGGTAACAACCAGTTTATTGGATTCTGTCGAATTGAAGTACTATCTCGATCGTGAAGATGGGTATTTTGATGGAGAACAAAGAAGGCTTCCGGTTTATAGAGTAGGAGTGGAAAAGTCTGTTGGAAATTACACTGCCCTAATGGGTGATACAACTGTCATGTGGGACTTTAATGATTCTTTAGGGCCAGTCTATTTAAAAGCTCAGACGAAATCTGTCGAACTGCTCCGTGACAAAATTGAGTATCTAATAGATTATCCATATGGATGCAACGAGCAGCTGGCCAGCAAGCTTAAGGCGCTATTGGTTTCTCGAAACTTGGATGATGATTTGAAAATAAAGGAAGCTCGCAATGGACAAATAAAGCGGGTAATTAAGAAGTTGATTGGCAATCAGAACAAAGATGGTTTGTGGGGCTGGTGGAACCAATCCATGACTCAAATGTGGATTAGTAGACACGTAGTAGAAGCACTTGAGATGGCGCAAAATAGAGGGTATAAAGTTCCTCTAAATAAAGCAATTATTTCTGATGAGGCGATTTGGAACCTTACCTCAGGTGAGGAAATAGAAAAGAGGATTGAGTGGTTATACATAAGCTCTGTTTTAGGTTTGGAAATCAAGAACTCAAGATTCGTTGCTGATCTCAAAGGTTTAGCAAAAACGCTATCTGCCAAGCTTAAAATAGCTAAGATTGAGCAATTAAATGATCAGCCAACGGATTTGGGTTGGTTACTCGATTCGTTGAAAGAGGATTATTTGAATAATATCCACTTGCAAGGCAAGAAGGAAAAAAGATGTTTTTATGCAGATCAGTCCTTGCTTCTAACTATTGAGGCACTTGAGGTGCTAAATGGAGATTCTACAATTGCTCCTACAGTAAAAGAAAGTATAGAAAGCTATATTATTGGAGAGTTGGGGTCAAATCGATTTATCAATACTTATACTACCTCGAGGGCAATCTCAGTATTGGTTTCATCTTTAAAAAGTTCTCAGTCAAGCTTTGATACGAAGTTGAAGATTGATGGTGTGACCGTTGATATGAGTGAGGATTTGGTGTTCATGAATGAATATGATGCAAAAGAATCTTTGCTTATTTCGAAAAAAGGAAGAATGCCGATTTATATAAATGCTTATCAAAAGTATTGGGAGGAAAACCCTGCTTATGATTCCAGTAGTTTTAAAATAACATCAAGGTTTAAGTTTGAAGGGTTGGAATTAGAATCAGGAAAACCGGAAAAAATATTTGTGGAAGTAACACTTGATAATGATGCGGAGTATGTGATGATCGAGATTCCTATACCTGCTGGTTGTTCTTATTCGGACAAGAAAAATTATTATGGGAACGAAAGCTATCGCGAATATCACAAGGAAAAAGTATCTATTTTCTGCGGGAAAATTAGTCAGGGTAAACATAGATTCGAAGTTGAGTTACTACCTAGATATCAAGGGAAGTATACACTCAATCCTGCGAAAATCGAGTTGATGTATTTTCCTAGTATTCATTCCCATGAAGGAGTGAAGAGAGTCGAGATTAACTAAATGAGAGCCATAGAAGCTAATCTTATTATTCTAAAAACTGACTTAGAAAAACTTCAGACTTAAGCTCTATCCATGAGTAGTCTTTTCCTTTTGAGGAAAAGCCGACATGGCCTCCGCGGTTAGGGTAACATAGGTCGATTTTATCATTGATTTGATCTGGGTAACTCGAAGGCCCCAAAAGAGGGTCATTCTTCGCATTAATGATTAGCGTTGGGTTCTTAATTTGTTCTATCTGATGGATAGGAGAGATCTTTTCTAAGTAGTCATTTTCTAATTTATGAGAATGCTTGATGATTTCTATTAGGTCTTCTAGCTGATGAGAGGCTTCAATCACTTTCAAATCCCAAGTATCCGGGTGTTGCTTTGCCTTGCGAATTAGTTTGCGTTTCAATTTATCATGGAAACTGCGTCCGTATAGCAAACCGTGCATTCCTGATCCTAACCTTTTCAACGTTTCAGGAAGCTCAAGCGGAACAGATATCGCAACAGCTGCCTTTATTCCATCATTATGTAATTGGCTGGATAGATAGTTAAGCGTGGTAACTGCACCCATAGAAAATCCTGCAAGGAAAACTGACCGATATTTATTGCTTGAAGTAGCATATTTTAAGACAGCATTCAAATCAGATAGGTCATTGAACGAATAGATATGAGGAAGCCTGTTAAGCTCTTTACTGCAACTACGGAAATTCCAGATCAAAATATCATAGTTTCTTTCCGAAAAGTATTTTGCAAATCGTTCTATGAAATAATCTCTGGAGTTGCCCTCGAATGCATGCGAGATAACAATTAACTGATCATTTTTGCTCTTTACCCAATCCAAATCCAAAAAATCTCCATCCTCTAACTCTAGCCTCTCTCTTTCATAAGGAATTTGATAAATCTCATAATTGAGATAGGGTATAATCGTTTCGAAATGGCTATTAATCAAATACCAAGGCTTCTTATATTGCATTTACAATTGTCATTTAATCAACAACTTCGGAGCGAACTCTCGATGCATAAAACTCATCTGTTGGGAACGAATGTCGCAGAATTTTTTACACACTTCCCTTTCCAATGTAGCTACAAATATCTTTCGTGAAAATGCTCATTGACTCTATGGGTTTTGACAAACTTATCTGATATTTTTTGTTGATATTGGTTCAACTTATGCAGCAAATAAAACATATCCTTTATTCAATTAGGCCTTCTGCTGGTTTTATGGCAGCTGTCTTGGCTTTTGCTGCCTTTAGACCTTCATTGAGTGATCATAATGAAATCTTGCTGCTTTGCCTTTATTTTTTTGCTGGTAGCTCTTTTTGTTTTCTTGTCAATGACCTTTTTGATAGAGAAAAAGATATGGCCAATAAAAAGAACCGACCTATTGCCACAGGTGAGTTACCGGTATTAACAACCTCAATTGCGTTGTTTTTTTTTGGAATAAGTTTCATAATAGCAGGCTGCCTGTTGAATGAGGTTATGTTTTGGCTTGCTGTTTTGGCCATAGCAAGTTTTTCCATTTATTCTCCTATCAATAACAAAACAGGATTACTTGCCAACATCATAGTGGCATTTTGGGCTGTAGCTCCGGTGTGGGAGGGGTTCTTTGTACTGCAAGGTGCTAGAGATTTGATATGGCTTTCATTGGGACTCTTTGTCATGGTAATAGCTCGGGAAATTCTACTGGACTGGCTTGACATAGAAGGTGACAAAAGTGTAGGTAAGTCTTCTCTTCCCATTGTGCTAAGTGAGAAGCACTTAAAACTCTTTTTAAGCATATTGATGGTCTTGGCTTCAATATTAATTGCTGGTGTTTACTGGTTCGTCCAAATCTCAGAAATAGCTTGCGGACTTCTTATTCTCTCAGTGATATTGTCTTGGGTTCCGTTCATACAATTGCTTAAGACACCTGATAAAAAAACAGTATTGTACAACGTAAGATTTAGCCATGTTTCATTTGGAGTATTTACAGTAGCCCTGTTTCTTAGATGAGTATCCGAATACATATCCTTTTTCAAATAGTTATTCATTGTCTGCTACTATTCCCTCTAGCCGCACAGGAGGGTGAAGGCCCGTTTGATATATTGATGCAAATCAAAGAGCTGCAGATAACATCCGATGATTTTTATGATTCAGGTCTTTTTCCAACCAAGCGATCGTGGTTTGATACCACTGACCCAGTTGAAGATAATAACATATTTGTCACAGCTTCCATTGGCTATATTTTGAGGTCTTTGAGCGATCGAGTAGACGAAAAATCTGTTTTAGAAATAGAAGAAATCCTTTACCGCATAGATCCTCTTTATGATAAATATCTAAGTCGAAGAAAGGCACCCACTTACAACTTTTGGCAAACAGTGCCACCAGACCTTCCGTTCCCCAATGGGAGTACATTATTGAGTAAAGAATCTTATCGATTACCCGATGATTATGATGATACAAGCTTAGTAAGGTTAGCAGCAGGAAGAGATACGATTGAGGATAAGAAGGTACGAGATCAAATGGTGTCCTATTCATATAGAGATGAAAGAGGCTCGGTTGAGAAGACATTGGACAAGTACAAAGATCATTTAGCCTATGAGGTTTTTTATGCGGATAAAATGGATCAAGAGTATGATATAGTGGTCATGTGTAATATCCTATTGTTTGTATTTGATAGAGGGTATTCATTAAATGAGATGGATTACAATACGGTCTCGTTAATAAAACAAGTTATCCAGGATCAAGATCATTGGAATTACTCTGAGGAGATAGCTCCACGCTATCAAAGTACTACGTGGATTTTATATCACCTTTCTCGTTTGCTGGCTATTGATGAAAATGGTTTGTTTGATGATATCAAGCCAATCGTTTTGCAGGACTTAAAAAAGGCTCAGAATGAAGAATGTACTCCTATGGAAAAGTTACTTCTCAGCAGTTCATTATTGAGGTTGGGTGAAATGCCCAATCAGCAAATTACATTTGCAGATATCAGGGAAGATCTGGATGATTTCGTGTTTTTTTATGCTCAATTAAGCGGGTTTAGTTGGGTTCCAATAATGAAGTGGAGAAGCAGGGCTTTTAACCTTACACTTTACTATGAATATAAAGTTCTGTCTCGGTAGGTGTTTTCTTCATCTTGAGGTTAATTGAATAGACATGCTTTCATATGATTTCTTAAGAATAGAAGGGAATAAGCGCGCAAACTAAGTAAAAGGAGCACTTTTCATTTGCCTGCTGATTAAGTATATTCCATTATTTAGATATATTAGTTTCCTAGTTTAAACCTAAACCTAATCGAAATAAAATGAGTGATGATCAGATATTGGATCAACCCCAAGCCGGGGGATCAGAAGGAGAAGCATATGTTCAGCGTAATATGGCAGGAAACGGAAAGCGATTTGCCAATTTTATAATTGATACTATAATGTCTTATGTTATAGCCTTTTGTGTTGGAATTCTTTTTGTATTTCTCTCTCAAGATTCTGCTTCGATGGAGATGCTTATGACAGTTATTATTTATGCTCTCATAATTCTATATCCATGGATTATGGAAAGCATTACAGGAAAGACGATCGGTAAATATATTACACGAACCAAAATAGTAAAGCCAGATGGTTCTAAACCTGAGTCTATGAACATTCTAGGGAGATCATTATGTCGTTTGATTCCCTTTGACCCTTTTAGTTATCTAGGAGACAAGCCTGGTTGGCATGACAGCATTCCCAAGATATATGTTATTGAAGACGATTGAGTTAAGAAGAATTTGCTGACAAGATAATTACGACATAATCGAAAGCTACACCTGTTTAACTATAGCCTAATTTAAAGAAAATGAGTGAGGATCAAATATTGGATCAACCTGAAGAAGGAGGATCAGAAGGAAGGGAGTACGTCCAACGTAAAATGGCCAGTAGCGGCAAAAGGTTTGCAAATCTTATAATAGATGTAATTGTACGTTACATTCTGATTTTTGTGGCTGGAGCGCTAATAAGTTTCTCATCTGATTTTGGAGATGGTGCTCAGGTTTTGAGCGGCTTGTTGGCAATTTTCACTTACGGTCTTATCATTTTTTACCCTTGGATTATGGAAAGTATGACAGGGAAAACGATAGGAAAATACATAACTAGGACTAGAATAGTGAAGCCTGATGGCTCAAAACCGGATACCATTAATATTCTGGGCAGAACCTTGTGTCGGCTAATACCATTTGATGCATTCAGCTATCTGGGAGACAAACCTGGTTGGCATGATAGTATTCCCAAGATATACGTAATTGAAGATGATTGATTAGATGTAAGATAGGACAAAGCATATTTTCTCAAATGTTAAACCATATAAACAGCAAAAAATGAATGATAATCAAGTACTAGATCAACAGCAAAGTATTGAGCAAAAAGGGGAAGATTATGTTCAGCAGAAGATGGCTGGAGGAGGGAAGCGATTTGCGAATTTTATTATTGATACGATTGTCTATTTCATTTTATATGCTGTGGTTTCATTAAAAGTTTATGAGCAAATCCAATCGGAATATGAGGCTGAAATTGCTGGTGAGACAATTGATAGTACAACTGGCACTTTTGCTATTATTGCTTTTATTGTTTTAATGGCTTTCGTATTTCTATATCCCTGGGTTATGGAAACTCTGACAGGAAAAACGATCGGCAAATACATAACCCGAACTAAAATAATTAAGCCTGACGGATCAAAACCAACTGCGATTAATATACTTGGAAGAACACTTTGTCGATTTATCCCATTTGATGTATTTAGAGCTATATGGGAGGGAATCCGGGCTGGCATGACAGTATTCCTAAGATCTATGTTATAGAGGATGATTGATAAAGTGATCTATCTGGTAATTACGATATAATCCTTGATTAACTCAGCAAGAAACTCAAGGTCATCCTGATTTTTTATTTCACCATCCGCCAGATTAAGTTTTGCTTTGATTTTTTGAGTCAGCTTCTCTACTACAGCATGTTGAGCTTTATTATCATATTTACGCGTTCTTATAAGAACGTTTTGAACTAGTAACATATCCTTTTCTGAGAGTTGTTTTACCCCAGAGTAAGTTGGCTGGTAATCATCATTATGGTAATTTTTTTCCAGCTCTTCGAAAATCATGCTTTTTGCGGGCTTGATTCTGATTACGGATGTTTCACTTACAAGATCCCCCATTCTCTGACCCTTTTTACTTGTGCTGATAAATATTGATGCCATTGTTCCGAAGGAGAGATAGATGTCAATCAGGCGGAAAAGCCATCTAAGAAAATAGTCATTTAATTGAGCTTCCTGCCCATTTACTTTTACAACCTGAAGGTTGAGTGCCTTCTTGCCCCAACTCTGACCGTTCATTAGAATCTCTGAAACCAGCGTATAAAAGAGAAAGATTGGTACCGCAATAAGGTAATAAACCCACGTAGTAGCTGCGCCTCCTATGATGGCAGAAAAGATCACACCTATCAATGCACCCGCTCCGATGGCTAAGGCATCAATCAGATAAGCAAAGACACGATCCCAGAGGGGAGCTACCTCATAGGTGATTCTTACATTTTGTGTGGTATTGATTTCTATGTTTTGCACTTTAGCACTAATTTGTCATCCGAATGAAAGAACACCGCTTCGTAGAGCAAAATAAGGACAAATGGGTAAAATTCGAAAAACTCCTTGATCTTGACATTAAAGACCCTGATAAGTTAAGCAGGTTTTTTATTCAGATCACTGACGACTTATCCTACGCACGCACATTTTACAATAATCGTTCTATTCGTGTTTATCTCAATAACCTTTGCCAGCAATTATTTTATACTACTTACAAATCAAAAAGAACCAGAAGAAATTTTGGTTTCAGGAATTTTTGGGTAAATGAACTTCCTAAGATTGCTTTTGAGTCTAGAAGAGAGCTTTTAACAGCCCTTCTCATTTTTGTGATGGCCGTATGTATAGGAGTAGTTTCATCTGTTTATGATCCAGAGTTTGTTAAAGTTATTCTGGGGGATCAGTACGTTGAAATGACAAAGGAAAACATTCAGAGCGGTGACCCAATGGCCGTTTATAAGAAAATGAATGAAGTCGATATGTTTCTTGGCATTACTTTCAATAATTTGATGGTGGCTGTTAATACTTTTTTGCTTGGAATACTTTATGCAATAGGAGCTGTGATAATACTTATAAATAATGGTATTATGGTGGGGACTTTTCAATACTTTTTTTTTGAGAAAGGCCTTTTTTGGGATTCATTTCTTACGATCTGGTTGCACGGGACACTTGAGATTTCTTCAATAGTGATAGCTGGGGCGGCTGGAATTGTTTTAGGTAAGGGGATCATTTCTCCTGGAACATATTCCCGCCTACAGTCCTTTCAAATAGCAGCAAAAAAGGGAACAAAGTTGCTGCTTGGAATTATTCCTATATTAACCTTTGCGGCATTAATTGAGTCATTTCTTACCAGATACACCGACGTGCCGGATATGTTGAGACTGGCTCTTATCGTAATCTCACTTGCCTTCATAATATTTTATTTTATCTGGTATCCGGCTAAGGTTGCGAAGAAAAATAGTACTGGGGAAGACTGGAGAACTCACAATCTGCAACCAACTCCAGATTTCAATATCAAATACGAAGGAATCATAAAGGGAACTGGAGAGATCTTAAAAGATGTGTTTTTATTCTATAGAAAGTATTCAAGTAAGATCATGCGGGTGAATATCGTCGGGATATTACTTTACTTGCCGGGTGTACTCTGGATTCTTTATAACTCGCTTTATACCACCACCTTTTCTGTCAATTCGTGGTATTTGGATAAAATGACTGTTTTCATTGATTATCAGAACTTTCCTGTATTGTATCTAATCAACACGATTTTCTTTGCAGGTTACATTACCGCTATGCTGATAATGCTTAAGAGTGATACAGAAAGTGAGAAGTCAGGTAAAGTGTCCGTTAATCAATGGCTGATTAAAATTATGAACATGAGCTTTTTGATCTTTCTGGCTCAGGCATGTTTTTTTATAAATGGAGGATGGAGCATTTTAATCTTTTTGATTTTGTCTCCTTTTATACTGATATGTTCTTTTGTGCTTGTCAATGAAAATCTAAATTTTTTAACAGCGATAAATCGTTCTTTGGAACTTTTGAAAGGAAATTATAAAAGCTTGCTTGGTCTTTATATCATTATCTTTCTCGTGGCAGGTCTGGGATATGTTTTTATGAATTCCCCGTTTCCGCTGTTTTATCTAGATTTTGTACAGTGGAATTTACCTGTAGAAGAGGAAACGATAAATATGATCATGGTTATTTTGAATTCGATTATTTCTGTGTTCAGCTTGCTTGTTATAATCCCACTTTTCCTTTTCGCTCACTCTTTTTCATACTTTTCTTTTAAAGAAATAATCCAGGCAGATGGTCTTATGGCTAGCCTCAACCAATTCGGGAATGAATAAAAGAGCGTCCTTTCTCATTGCTATGCTGTTTGCATTTGCTTTTTGTCATGCTCAGGAAGAGCATTTTGATCGGGGAAGATGGAAGGAACTCAAGGAACAGGTCACCTATCAGCAAAACGTTAAGGGAAAAAAAGAGAGAGAAAAATCTGAAACAAAAAATGGTAACTCTAGAAATAAGCTTGAAGATTCAGAACTGAGAACATCTGAATCAAATTCTACACCCTATACAATAAACCTAGGGCCTGTGATGCAGCTTATTGTCATTGTTTTATTTATTGCCTTGATAGTGTGGCTGCTTTATACAATTGTGGGAGGAGAGCTTTTTAAAAGTCAGCCGAAAAGGATTAAATCTGACTCGGAACTTGATGACTATGATTTTAATGAAGTTCCTGAAAAAACGGATTTAGAGCGCTGGCTAGACAAGGCTTTGAGCAAAAAGGATTACCGGATGGCAGTCAGAATCTATTTCCTTATGATTATTCAGGATCTCGAAAAGAAAGGCCTAATTAGATGGAAAAAGGAAAAGACGAATTGGGATTATCTTGCAGATTTGGACGGACATCAGCTGCAGCCTTCATTTCGAGACAGGACGATGGATTTTGATTTAATATGGTATGGTGAAAAACCCATTTCTGAGGAGGCTATGACCAACAAAATCGAGAATTTCAGAACGTTTCTGGGTGACTTAAATAGTTCTGCGAAATGAATAAGAAAGCCAGTCAGATTGCAATAGGAGTGCTAGGAGTTTTGTTATTGGTTTTCTTTTACCTCAGCACTTCCAACACGAACAGATACGACTGGTCTTCAAGCTTCAGGGCTTCTTCCAAAGCTCCATATGGAGCCTATTTTATTCATGAGCTATTGAAGTCAAAAAGTAACGGAAACTTTGTTGAGATAAAACAACCTTTGCCTTCCTTTTTATCAGACTCTGCCTCTGAAAATGGAAACTATATTTTTTTAGGTGAGGAGTGGTTCTACTCAGATGAAGATATAGATGCATTGTTTGGTTTTGCTGAGCAAGGCAGTAGTATTTACATTATTTCAAGGTATGAGCCCACATATATCATGGAGTATGCCGGAGTACACGCGACTAATTTTTACAATTCATGGTTGGATTCTACTATTGATGTAACTGTGAAAAGGCCTCAACTTTCGGACAGCTCAACAAGTACTTTCCGGTATGTTGTAGATTGGAAATCTAAAGAATACGAGTGGCTGTACGCAGATGATTTTTCTGATTCCTCTATTTATACCCTTGGTTATCTGAATGATGAAAGAGGAAATTTCTTTCAAATGGAATACGGAGAAGGAAAGATTTATTTTCATTTAGAACCTATTCTCTTCAGCAATTTTTACCTGCAGGATGAGGACAAACTTGAGTATGCAGAGGGAGTGTTTGCAGGACTAAATGACGGGCCAATTTATTGGGATGAGTTTAATCACACTCCTTATGAATCAGATTATGATGGGCCGGGACCCCTTACCTTTATTCTGAAGCAACCGAGTCTGAGATGGGCATGGTATCTTTTACTTGTTATGGCATTGCTTTATCTGATTTTATACACAAAGCGAAGACAAAGGATCATTCCTGTTTTACCTCACAGGTCTAATACATCCATAGAATTCGTAGAGACAATAGGAGATCTCTATTATCAACAAAAACATAATCTAAAGATTATTAGACATCAATTGAATTTGTTTCTGTCCTACATAAGAGTAAGGTATGGAATACCTACCAATAAGATCGATGAAGAGTTTCTTCGTAGGGCCGAATCAAAATCGGGAGTTTCAAGAATCGATATTGATTATATTCTAAAAGAAGCAAAAAGACTTGAATTCATTACTGAAATATCAGATGAAGAGCTTATTGAGTACAATAAGCTGACACAATCGTTTTATCAAAAATGCAAATAACCAATGGAAGAGCAAATTCCTGAGCCAAATGTTGGCAACCCTATTTTAAATGAGTTTAACCAAGCTGTTGAATCAGTAAAATCTGAAGTATCTAAGGTAATAGTAGGCCAGTCCAAAGCGATTGAGCTGTTTCTGGTCAGCTTATTTACAAATGGTCACGTGCTGTTGGAAGGGGTTCCAGGTATAGCAAAGACGCTTACGGCAAAATTGCTGTCACAAACCATATCATCTGATTTTTCCAGAATACAGTTTACACCCGATTTGATGCCTACAGATATTATTGGAACCTCGGTTTTCAATCTGAAAAGTTCAGAATTCTCATTTAAACAGGGACCTATTTTCTCCAACATTGTCCTAATTGATGAAATAAACCGAGCTCCAGCTAAAACTCAGGCAGCTCTCTTTGAAGTAATGGAAGAAAAGCAGATTTCTGTTGACGGGATTACCTACCCGATGGAATTTCCGTTTATGGTAATCGCTACCCAAAACCCGATCGAGCAGGAAGGAACTTATAAGCTGCCAGAAGCACAGCTGGATAGGTTTCTTTTTAGAGTTAAAATGGAATATCCGTCACTAGAAGAGGAGAAGTTGATACTTCGAAAATTCAGGGATGATTTTGGAGCCAAAATTACAGGAGAGGTAAAAAAGGTGCTTAGTCCAACCAAAATTGCTAAGTATCAAAAACTCATAGAGAGCATCCATATCAAAGATGAACTTGTTGACTACATCGCGGAAATAGTTAATAATACGCGTAACAATGGAGAGCTGTTTCTAGGTGCTTCTCCTAGAGCTTCATTGTCTATCATGAAGGCGGCAAAAGCTATAACAGCCATGAGAGGGAGGGATTTTGTAATTCCTGAAGACATCAAGTATGTACTTGCCCCTATTCTCAATCATCGTATTATTCTTAGTGCAGAACGGGAAATGGAAGGGACAGAAATCGAAGATGTCATAGATGATATTATCAAAACAGTAGAGATTCCAAGGTGATAAACTTTTTTAGGAGCCTTTATATACATCGGCGATTCTTTGTCGTATTCGGAGTGGTTATTCTACTTTTTGTAGTTGCTTTTCCAGCTCCTTTTCTGTTTCCTGTAGCTAAGACTGTACTGGTATTATTTATTGCGGGCGTTTTACTCGATGGGGTGCTGATTTTTAATCCTAAACTGAAGTTTAAGTGTGAGCGGTTTCTTCCCAAAGTCATGTCTCTGGGGAATGAGAATAATACATCGGTGACAGTAGAAAACATGTCAGGCATGGCCGTGGCTGTCAATATGGTCAATGAATTGCCGTTTCAATTGCAGGAGAGAGATATCGAGCAATCTTTCAGACTTGGGTCTTACGAGCAACTAAAGTTTGAAAGGCCGATTCGTCCTTTAGCACGAGGTGAGTATAATTTTGGTAAGGTTCGGTTGTACGTTACATCCAGAATATCCCTACTTCAGAGAAGAGTCAGTTTTGATCTAGAGCGAATGGTGCCGGTTTATCCTTCATTGATAGATGTGAAGAAATATGAACTTAAAGCTGCTGGAAGTTCTTTGAATTCTTATGGTATCAAAAAGATGAGAAGACTTGGTCATAGCTACGAATTTGAGCAGGTGAGTCAGTACAATACAGGAGACGATTTTCAAAGTATCAACTGGAAAGCTACTAGCCGGGTGAATCAGCTTATGGTGAATAAATATACTGATGAGAAGGCACAACCGGTCTATTCATTTATAGATAAGAGTAGGTATATGAAAATGCCTTTTAATGGCCTTACACTACTTGATTACGCTATTAATGCAAGTCTGATCATTACCAACACAGCTCTCCAGAGACAGGATAAGGCGGGATTGCTGACTTTCTCTGATCGGATTGAAACGTTCATCAAGGCAGACAATAGAAGGAATCAACTTAATCTCATTCTAAGTAGACTGTATAAGGAAGAAGAGGCCAAAATAGAAGCAAACTATGAATTGTTGTTTAGTAGTATTAGAAAGCAGATAAATGGCCGTAGTTTAATTTTTTTCTTTGCCAACTTTGATAGTATTTATGCATTGGAACGAGTCCTACCTGTACTAAGAAAAATCAACAAAGTACATCTGCTTGTTGTGGTAGTATTTGAAAACGAAGAATTAGAAAGTTATCATGATACTCCAGCTGAAAATGTTTTGGATATTTATAATAAAACCATTGCGCGAAAAATTTCTGATGAAAAGCGTCAGGTAGTTGGAGAGCTCAAACAGTATGGGATTCAGATTATTTATACAAAGCCAGAAGATCTGACATTGAATACTTTGAATAAGTATCTGGAGTTGAAATCAAGAGGGATGATTTAGGAGTGGAGTATACTCTGAGTTCTTTTGCAGTTTTAGCGCCTGAGTAATTTTCATAATTGCTCAACAAGTAAGTTCCAAGAAAAGGCTCTCAATTGTGCATACACTCAATCATTTAGTTACGAATGATCTTCACATTGATAGCGTCATTATTTGTCGAAACCTTTAGGATATAAGTGCCTGAGGCTAAATCAGAGATATCGATTAATAAGTCATTATTTTCAAATTTGGGAGTAATATTCATCCTTGATCTACCTAGCAAATCCAATATTTCTATGTGCTTGATTTCGCTATACTGCCCGCCGTATTGGATAGTGAGATCACCTTCGGATGGGTTGGGAAAAACATTGAGTTTTTGACTAAAAACTTGGTCGTTGGCGAGTGCATCAACTTTAGCTCCAGGCTCGCCAATCTTTAGGTCATTTAGTGTGTCGTACAACACTTGATTTTGATCTTCAAGTGATGTCATTTGAATTACAACTTTGTAGTTATCGGCATATGACAGAGCAGAGTCAGCAAAAATACTTCTGGTAAGAGATCGCTCCCCAATCCTTTCAATCCTGTTTTTCTTAGCTCTTAAATCATTGAGGCTGTCCAGCAATAGTAGATCAACAGAAACATTACTCTCTATAGCATAATCGAAACTGACATCTATGATATGTTTGTCCTCCGAAAGCTTAACGTCGGCTTCCGTGATATCAAGTATAGGAGAAATTAGATCTGCTACTACAAAGGGAACATTATCTAATCCGAAAACGGCCTCTCTCCATGTCTCACCAACGGGACGCATGTGCGCTTTGAAATAATAGCCCGTTTGTGGGGTTGTGGGAGTATTCACAGGGACATTGAAAACATAGGATCCACTCCCGGTTACAGGAGTGGATAGACCACCACCAATCCATTTGTCATTAGGGTCACGAACCTCTATTGCAATTTCCATTTCACTTGCAGTTTCGTAGACAATTTCTACTTCATAGCCTGTTTGAGTGGGAGGTAATCTGTCGGGCATTTTATGCGAAAAAAGCTGAGTTGTAAGAGGTCTTTCTTGCACGGTGAAAGAATACGAATCTGTGGCCAATACCTCATTGTTATTCATCAACTCAGCTTTGAGTGTATAGTTGGAGCCTTTTTTAAGATTATCGGAAAAGTCAAGGTTCGCATCAATAGAATTAACTCCTGTTTTAGTTGTGTACGTCTTCTCGGAGATAATCTCGCTGGATTCATTTAACAGACTAAATACAACAGTGCGTTCACCAGTTGCTGCGTAGATAATTGAATTATTTAGACTTGATACATCGTAAATGGGGGAGCTCTTATCAAATAACTTAATATTGTCTGTTTCAGCATTGAAACTGTTTTGATCAATATCCACAAGTTGCCAGGTTCTCACCCAGTCATATAGGACGGCCCGTTCATCCTTGGAGCGAAACTCATCCTCAAACATATATGCCTCTGGTTTTGGATTACCCGCATTGTTTTCATCACTTCCCCATGTATAGGTCTCCATTACTATGATCATGGGCATAGGTAGGTTGAAGTTTCGCTTTGGAGTTATGGTTCCAAATGCTTCGTTATTGTAATAAAATTCAGCTTCTTGACCGTTTTTCCACCACATACCTACTACGTTGAATCCAAGAGGGTCTTCCAGTGTTGGTGAGTTGACACCACTTTTGGTTGACTCAAAAGGCAAACTCTGGCAGCTTCCATCGACTAATTCAAAAGGCTTAGCGTGAGAATTGACATTCATTGTATTGTTGAACCCCTCATTAAACCCAGGGCCATTATAGCCCATGTTTTCAATGATATCCAACTCCGTATTGTATTTGGTGTTGCAATCATCAGATGAAGCTTTTCTTGAGTTCATGAAAACGCCTGAGCCCATCGGGAAATTACTAGGCCTTAATCTTACCTCGAAGTACCCGTATGTAGCTTGCGATCGAGTTTCCATTCCTCCACCGGCAAATAGATAGGTTCTACCGTTCGAATTGGAGAATTGTTCATCCTCATAATACCACATTGGGTTCATGGCAAGATAGTAATTGTCAGTTCCAGGCTCTTGCCAAACTTCGTGAATACGCTCATCGAATGCTGCGGTGCGATCCCAAGATTTCTTTTGTCCAAAGATGTCCCAAATCTCAGTGTCTGGACTATTTTGATCGAACTCATCGGACATAGATTTTACCAAAATCCAAACCTTACCCGCAGGAGCTGCTGGTGGATCAGCAAGTGTCAAAAGTGAGCCATTGAATAGGAGAAAAGCAGCAAAAAGGTACTGGCCTAATTTTTTCATGAGCCTTGCAATATATTTAAATGAGAAGCTTGTACAACAAAGTAGGTAAACGAGGAGGTTAGAAGCAAGGCAAGTGTTTGCGCTAGAGATTCCCTATTTCGCATTTTCCTAGCTTGAAGGTCAGAATCATCTGTAAGATTACTTTTTCAAAATGTGCCTACGAGCACGTTAATGACTTCATAAATCTTAGGAATAAAAATAATAAACCCTATAGCCAATGCGGTCAAAGCTCCAATTAACACGGCTCCAGCTGAAATGTCTTTAATTCGCTTAATCTGAATGTTTTTTTCTGGATGAATGAAGTCCGCAATATTTTTAATTGCTGTATTGATTGCTTCTAAAGACATGACTAACGCTATAGAAAGAATTATTGCCAGCCATTCATGTGATGAAATTCTGAAAAATAACCCAGATGTTATGGTGATTAAAGAAGCGATGATTTGGATCTTAAAATTGGGTTCTTCTGAAAACGCGATTTTCATTCCGTTGTAGGCATGGGAGAAGCTTTTTAGCCTTGATTTCATAAATAAATTAGGTATCATGATATATGACCTTATTCGCCCCAGAGGTGATAAACAGACATTTTATTTCTCTTAGAATTGACAACAATGAAGCCGTTGGTTTCTGTAGATTCATTGGTTCCAGGGACTATCGATACCCAACCGGAATTGAAACTAAGTATTGTTAAGTCTTCATCAATTACTCTAGGGAAATCTTTGCACGTGTTTATGTTTAGTACCGAGTACATATCGCTGAACCCAGAATTAGATAGAGGGAAAATGGGTTTATTAAAGCAAACCCATTTTGAAATTTCATCCTTTGAGTATGAATTGATCTTGGATAATATCCAGCCGTTTTCAATTGCAAAATCCATAATTGTTTGTGTATCAAAATCGTTATCAATTTCTGATTTCCAATGGATGTATCTGCGACCACCCCAAGGACCCTGATTACTCTCATTTGAAATTATCTGATCTTCTTTGAAACTTATCCAGAACCTTGCAGGGCTCATATTATTACACGAGATAAAAAATATTGTCAACATTAATATTAGAAACCTCATTTCTTCCTCAAAATAGAAAAAGAGAAACCCCTTTTTTGCCTGACTTGAAATTGGTGTAAATAGAGCTTGACTTTACCTCTTACTTTTTCGGAGGAAAGAGCAGCGACTCCCCAGAAATCAAACACCATATCTACCCAGTCGAAAGTTCTGTTTTCGAATGCCAACTGGCTAAACTCTTCACATATAGCAAACAGGAGTACGATTATAGATCCTAGATAAAATCGCTGTTTTTTGAATTTGAATTGTCGGAATTTCAACGCTGTGTTCAGGAAATATGCCAATATCCCAAAAAGCATAAAATGACCGATTTTATCTCCAGAAGGCACTTTGTGACCAATGGTCATAATCAGATTCTCTCTGTTCAAGTCTGCCATGAAAATCATCCAACAGATGAATGTGAAGAATAGGAAAGGAGGGATGTATTTTGTGAGGTTTTTCCAATCAGCCAAAATACTGAAAAATCTATCAGACATTTGTCTGATAGATTTAAAGAACTTTAGTTTAAGCATTTGGCTTAGGTTTAAGGTCATACCAATCAATTTTTCTGGTGAAATACATTGTAGAACCGAGAATCAACACAAGCCCGACACTTCCCATAAGCAATGCATAGTCAGCTAATTGAAGGGTCACGAATAAGAACCCATATGTTCCAAGCAGAGTCGAGACTAATATGGTTGTGAGACGAATCGATTTGAAAATGCTGTAGGAGTAGAGAGAAACCATCAAAACAATAGCAAATGTGGAAACTCCATACGCAAAGTTGAAATTGGAATGTTCTGATATCGAGACCAAAAGCACATAAAATAGACATAGAGATAGCCCGACCAGTGTGTACTGAAAAGGGTGAATTTTTCGTTTGTTGAGAATTTCCACTAAGAAGAAAATGAGAAAAGTTAGTGCAATCGTCATAATGGCATACTTTGCTGATCGCATAGACTTTTGATAATCTCCCATAGGAAGAATGAGGTCTACTCCAAATGCAGAAGAAGCTACTTTCTTTGAATTGTCATCACCGACCCAGCTTTGAGGAAAATTACGGTTGAGTTGCAGGATATTCCAATTGGCAGTAAAACCTTCATTGGTGACATTTCTGTTATCAGGGAGGAAGTTGCCATTAAAACTGGGAGTTGTCCAAGGAGAACTAATCTCAACATTAGTTTTGGAACCTATTGGAGTGAAGGATAGGTTTTTACTCCCCTGAAGCTTAAGGTCAAAATCAAACTGAAAAGTCTCGTTTTTCAATGTAGCAAGATCGGGTAAGTCAACTGTCACTCCAGAGCTGATCAAATCCTGAATCCCAGAACCGGCTTTTGCTTTAAGCGGTTCGCCATTCCAATTAACATAAAAATCATTCTTTACGCCTCTTAAGTCTGATACCCCAATCGTAAGGAATGCGTTTTCCCATTCTATGGCTTTGAGGTTTTGCTGTTCAATCTTTTGGTCTATGACAAAGCTTCCTTTTATTGATGATGAAGAATTATATACGATGATTTCATAGATTCCTCTTTTTAACTGCTCTGGAGCTACTGTTCCCTTGATGCTTAAATCTTCTGGAAGGATATGTAAGAGTTCTGTATATTCAACTTTAACCATCTCTTTGATGATCTTTATTTTGTCACCGTCTTTTCCAGCCAAAATCTTTTCTTTCTCAACTTCTTCTTCATACTCGTATAAAAGTGGAATTGTTAGAATAGGGCCATTGATGACTTGTTCATTTGCCCATTTTGAGCTGACTTCCATAGTCGCCAATCTATTGAGGGATTTCCGCTCGGAAATAATAGACTTGACCATGGAGGAAGGTATAAGTAAAAGCAGTACCAGAATGGTTATGCTGATTAACTTGAGCGTTACGGAGCTGCGGATCCAGTTGTTTGCTTTGTCTGTGAATGTGTTTTCTTCGTTCATTTTATTATTGTTTTTAAAAGTACTTTGAAATACAAAGTGATTAGATAAATTTTTTTTAGATTTTCAATGCTTAAGCAATTGCTCGATTGCACGAATATGTTTGGTAAACGCGACTTGGCCTTCTGAAGTGATAGAATATTGGGTATTGGGTTTGCGTTCGATAAACTCTTTTTTTACTTTGATGTAAGCGCTCTTTTCCAGTGACTTGAGATGAGAGGCAAGGTTTCCGTCCGTCACATCCAGCAGGTTTTTGAGCGTATTGAAATCCATGTGGTCATTGACCACAAGCGCAGACATGACCCCCAGCCGGACTTTGTTTTCAAAAGCCTTATTTAAGTCATTGAGAATTTCTTTCACGACCCGTATTTTACGTGCATAAGCACTCCGTATATAATGTGAAGTACTCCAAACCCAATGGCCCAAAATATAAGACCGTAACCGATCAGCTGGCAACCCACCAACCCCAATATAATTTCCAATATGCCGAGACCTCTAATCTCGCTAAGAGTGTACTTGCTGGCATTGACCAAAGCCAAACCATAGAATAGGAGGGTAAGAGGGGCAATCAGCCCTATGAAACCTTTCAAGAGAAGAATCAAACATAAAATACCTCCAGCTACGAGAGGAATCATCAGGTTGATTACAAGTCTCCTTGCCTGACTGTCCCATAGCTTTTGATTATTCTTTTTGGCTTTTCTGTATGTGAAGATCACTCCAGCTCCAAAAGCCAGCACAAGAAGCGTGGCAGCTATTCCCAATAATGTAAGTACGTTTTCATTTGACAATATGGCTTTTCTGTAGCTTAGATAGTTTTGATCAATGTATACTGTCTGATAAGCCAGATAAGCACCGAGCAAAGCCAGTGTACCCGCTATGATGCCGGACATGCCACTAAGGGAAATGAAACGAGAAGATCGATCCATGATGGATTTAATGTCTTGTAGATCTTCTAAATATTTTTGCTTCTCCATAAAAAGTACTTTGAAATACAAAGTAAGGAAACGGATACTAGATTAAAAAGGTTTTATTGATTTATTCACACTAGGTTTCATATTTATAGTTATCCCTTTGATTCTGAGTTTAACGGTCACACAAAGTTTGAAATTTCTCATACTGTGAAGCCCGAACCGCGTGAATACAAAAGAGTAGATATGGAAGTGAGTGATTGGTACTAGTCCTCATTTTTAACAATCATAGCACTGCCTTGCCAGTCTGCTATCTCAACAATCGTTTCAGGGATTGATCGCAAGAATTCATCTACTGCCTTGGTAGCTCCATCCCAGGTATGGTTATAGTCATGGATGATTATGACTCCACCTACCGCGAGTCTTGGGTAGAAGTATTTTAAGCCTTCCAAAGTAGGCATGTAAAGGTCTGCATCCAAATGAATAAACGCGTAGTTCTTATCTTCCAAACCTTCAGTTGATTCAAGAAAATACCCTTTATGAAAATGAATATTTTCATTCCCACTAACATTTTCCTTCACTTCTTCGAGAGTGATATCTGAAAAATTAGAGGAGTTGTATTTTTTTTCATTGCTTTTTTCCACAGAGAGATCCTTTTGACTGAAACCTTCAAATGTGTCAAATAAATGCAATGCTCTGGAAGGGGCAGATTGGTGAATGATTTTGGCTGTTTCACCTTCATAAACACCTAGTTCTGCAAAGTCACCTTCTACTTTTTCTTTTTCCAGTCGCTTGATTTGAAGCCAAAAAGTATAAAATCTGACTTTGTCTCTATAAGTACGCTCAAGGGATAGGAGGCCAGAAGGGATTGTTTTTTGCTTGACGCCTTCTTCCCACATGTGAGGTTTGCTAATCCTATAAGACCACTTAGATTCGAGTATTTTGAAAAGCAAAAAGAGAAATACCAATCCTAATAAAATGCTTATCAGATGAACTAACTCTAGCGTGACAGATGTATGCATTTTAATCGTTTCGGTTTGAAGCTGGTGGGGCGTAAAATAAGAGAATATTTCCCTTATCCGAAGCTCTTTTGTCAGATAGCTAAAATTGGGTTCCAGTCAAGAGGCATGATCTTAAAAGAAAAACAGGGGTGATTTTGGAAACACCAAAAGAAAACGAATCGATAATAGATTTACAGATTGTACTGGTCTTCTGAACATTTTTAGTTCATCGCAAAAAGCCAATGCGGGAAAGAAGATTAAAAAGTTTTTAGTAGCTTATTCTAGACGTTATACATTTAGCTTTGTCAAACTTAGCTATCGTTTGAAATGTTCAACTATTTTGTTTCAAAACCGATCGTAAGATCTAAAATCAGAAGAAAACTTGGGAGAAAGTACTATTCTTTGAAAAGAAGAATAATCTGGCTGAGCAATAAAAGCAATTACGCCACTACCATAGTTCAAGATCAGCTTCCTTATATTATAAGAGAACATAAATCACTTTTATTGCGTCCTCTGAAGGATGTGGATATGCAGCTACAGCATAATAAAATTACCAACCTAAGACTTGCAATTCAACATATAAATGGACTTATTATCGAACCTGGAGAAATATTCTCACTTTGGTTCTTAGTAGGAAAGCCGACTAAGAAAAAGGGATATCTTGAAGGCTTGGTTTTGAATCAGGGAAAAATTGAAAGTGATATTGGAGGAGGCCTTTGCCAGTTGGGCAACCTTCTGTTTTGGATGATTCTTCATTCTCCGCTCACGATTACTGAACGGTACAGACATGGCTTTGATGTATTTCCTGATGTAAATAGGAAAGTTCCTTTTGGTGCGGGAGCGACCTTAGCTTATAACTACATAGATTTTCAGGTTAAGAACAATACGAAGGAGAAATATCAGATCGAGTTGTTTTTAGATAAAGAATATTTGAATGGGAAAGTGAGGTCAGAACAAACTTCAAATGAACGTTTTGAAGTTTACGAAAGTGATCATCGAATTGTTCATCAGTCTTGGGGAGGATACACTAGACACAATAAAATATGTCGGAAGCGATTTGATGAGAAAGATAAACTGATATCTGACGAAACACTGCTAGAAAATCATGCAATCATGATGTATGAACCTCTGTTGGAGTCCTAATTATCTGTTCTTCAGCAGGTAGTCAGGGCGAATTCTAATTGGGTTTTTCCAATCGAAATGTTGGTTTTGTAAATCAATAGTTTCCTCTTTAATAAGCCCTTTAACAAAGACATTCCATTCTGAATTTTTTACGTAGTAATAGCTTCCTCTCAATTTTTCAGGTACCACATCCGTATGGTAGAGAAATAGTTTGGGAAATGGTAAATGGGCCACTCTGTACAATTTATCGTCTTCAATTTCATATTCAGGAACCCATGGCATAGCATCTATGCTAGATTCAAATGTGATGAATTCTGCTAGTGATTTATGGGCAATAATTAGCTCGGGAGATGCTTCAGGTTGATCTGATTTAACGATCTTTTCAGTTATACTTTTATAAAAATCATATGGAGGATCTTGAGTTTCGGGATTATATGACTTATAGCTAATCAATGAGGTTGCAAGTAGTCCAAAAAGAATACAACAGTTTAAGATGCGATTTTTTTTTAGATCACTAATTGCCGGAATAGTAATCAATGGTAATAGTAGTAAGCCAGCATGATAAAGTCTATATGGAACACCGCTGAGATCTAGAGTAAAAAGAGGAAACCACAAGATTGCGATTACAATTAAAAGTACCAAGTTTAGGCTATTGCTATCTTTCTTCAAGACTAATGATTTTATAGCTAAGTAGGCATTATAGCAAAGAAAAACAGACATTAAAACCATTTCAATCAACCAAAACATAGTGATTTTTTTAAAACCAAAGAGGCTGATAAACGATAGTGGAGCAAATTGAATTTCCCATTGCAAAAAGCCATTTAACCTTTCTAAATCATAAAAGGTAATTAGGCCTGGAGCAAACAATACAATTACTAAGCATGACGAAGTGGTTACAAGAAGCAGTAATGTTTGCTTTCGCGATAACTTTTCGATCATAAACCAAACCAAGACTGTAATTACTCCTAACATGGCAGTCATTCTATGTCCGAAAAATCCTACAATAAGAAACCCTATTATTAATTTCAGGTTTCCTATCAGTAATGCATATATAAGGAAAAGATAGATGGCCATACCAAGCAGGTTCTTGGGCCATTGGGCGGCAAAGTAAGTGAGCTCCGGACTGAAAATAGTAATAGAGACGCAGAGAACTGATAGTAAAGTATCATTAGTTGTTTTTCTTGTTATCAAGAATACAGGTATCCCAATCAAAGCAGCGCAAAAGGCACTTAATATTTTTATGGAAGCCACAGAACCGCTAGTAATGCTATAGAAAAAATAAAGCAATGGATGTACCAAGCTCCATTCGGACGAATGCATAGCACCTGTTTCCGAAAGTGATTTCACTTGAACCAGATAGTAATAAGCGTCCCAGCCGTTTGCATATTCTGTTTGGCTCAGGGATAGCCATCTTAATCCAAAAGAAGCGAGGAATAAAATGGCCAGATAGATGATGTCTTGCTTGCTTAGTCGCACAGAGCCACGGCGGAAATTTTATACTTTTCGGCACCATAGTTATAATGCCACCACTCAGTTCTGATTGGGTTGAAACCAGCAGATTTCATAATTTCTTTTAGGAAAGTCCTATTGGCTTTTACAGTATCTGATAGGTTGCTATAAGCATGATGTGCTTCTTCTCCAAAATGATCAAAACCTGTCCCCATGTCAAGTTCATTCCCCTGATTATCCACAAGTGTAATATCCACCGCTGCACCTCTATTGTGAATACTTCCAGATTTATAGGGATTAGCAACATACCTTCCATCAGGCATGATCTCCCACATTTTCTTTTGTACAGTCACAGGTCTTGTGCAATCAAAGAATTTGATTTTCATTCCACTTTCAGAGAATTTCTTAGCAGCTATTATTAATGCTTCAGCCACTTTGAATCTTAATAGACAATTATCACATTCATATACCTTTTCCTTTAGGAAATTATCAGCGGTTGCATATTTCATATCGTAGACAAAGAGGTCAGAATACTGTTGCAAAACAACCATTGAAGTATCGTGATAATTAATTTTCTCTTTTATAGGGACAGGTAGTTCAGAAACCGGATTTATATCAGGTTGAACCGCAATACTTTGAACCTTTTCTTTCTCTGGTTTTACAGTACAAGAAATCAGGATACTTAGAATCAAAATTAATTTCATTACAACCTTCATTCTGCAGAAATTATAAAGTCTTCAAGAAATTTTTCACCACTGATTTTATTATAGGTGATGTTTAAGTAATCCTGGAAAATCTGCAAATATGATGATTCTGAGTTACCACTGTAAAAATCAATAATTTTGGAAATTTGAGTAAGTTTTCCGAATATTCTTATTCTGGCTCTGCTTGATCCTATCTCTTTAATCTGCCAATTTCCTTCAGCAACTATTTCATTAGATGATGAGCCGTCAGCCCATTCATCTCCATATGAAACAAAAGTATAATCAGACCTTAGAATTATAGACCTCCTGTAACCATCCATGCCTTCCATTGCATTGTAAACTTGTTTGTCGACAACATTTTCTAATACAGTGCCTTTTATTTTTTCTAAAGCTTCAGTTTTAATCTGATCTGTCATCTGAGGGTTGATGGATATTTCAGCTTCTCCATTCATAAGTTTTAATTCGCTTATAACAAGGTCTTGATATTTGGTTCCTGGATATACCTCCTTGAAAACGAATTTTAGATTTTTTCCTTCTATAGGAGCGTCGAACTGGATCTGCTGCTCCGAATTTTCATCTTTCAAGAAAAAAGATTGACCGTTTCCATTATCAGGAATGACTTCTATTTCTTTTGCTCGTGTATTTGCAGTAAAGTGTTTCGGGGATCGTTGAAATCCATTGGAGATTTTCACTCCTGTAATAGGTTGTGGTTGATTCAGACTTATTGTGATTGATTCATTAATTCCATTTCCTTTAGCTCCCTCTACCCAGCCAAAGTCTTTACGTCCATCAAACAAGTTTTGAATACCGTAAGATAGTTTCGGATCGAGCGTAGAGGATGCTTCGACATTGGCTTTTAATGTTATTGGAACTTTTACTTTCAGTTTTTCATCCTTTTTAGAAAAAAACTCAATTTCCGAGATAGCGTAAGACAGGTTTTGAAATTTCCGAATCTCAATCCCATTATGATATTCAATATTAGAGTTGGAGCTATTTTCGAATTTTATGAAAAGCGATCTGGTGTTGTGAGCATATATGAAAGTTTGCTCGTTGGACTTTACGTTTAAGGTCTTCGGATTAGATCCATTTTTATAATAGGTGATTTTATCAAACGGAGCATAATTATCACTTTTAACCTGAGATATTTTTATATAGTTGACAGGTTGAGGTTCAGTAAAATAGATCATTATTCCTTCCCCTGGTCCAGCTCCAGGCATAGTAGACCAGTAGGTATTTTGGTCACCATCAAAAATGTTTGAAACGTCATATTCGTCTTGAGGAATAGCTGTAGAGGTGGCGTATAATCCTTTTAATTGTGCTATTTTCTGACTTACGGATACATGTGACGTCAGAAAGGTTATTGCGAATAAAAATGCGATAAAATAGATTCGATTGGGTTTCATAGCGATATAATCATAAGTTAGGGTTGTGTGAATTTAATAAAAACCGATGAGCTGGAATAACTTGCTTTGAGCATTTCAGGGTCATATGAAACTAACCTCTCACCTATAAGAAAAACTCAATCATTAATAATGAGACCCAAACATGAAATATCAAAAAAGATGACAAATAGAAATCAACTCTACCCCTCAATCTCACCCAACAGTTTTTCAATGGATCGAATTCGGCTTACGTAGAATACCCTTGCATAGATTAAAAGTGCCACCATTGTAAGAAGTACTATTGATAAGGTTATCATACCATCTTTGGAGATAAACCAATCTATCCACGCATTGTCTGCATTTAGTGCAGTTTTCAATGTCACAATCACAAGTATCTCAACAATTAGTAATAGTGCTATATACCGGAAAACAAAAGTTCTTAGAAACTTCAATATTGATTTCAAATATGTCTTGACATCACTGATTAGGCGAACTTCTTTTAGCTTGATTAGTGTTAAAACATTGAGACTGTACCCAAGGAAAACAGTGGTGAATATTACCCGCATAAAATCTTTGTTCACAGAATTAATAAGAAAGTAGATGGGGATGATTAGTAGCGTAGTAGCGATTAATTCAGTGATGAGAATCCTCCTGAAAGTATTCAATTCACTGTTCGACTTTCTATTGATGATTCCCTTGATATCATCTTTATTCAACCCTGTCTCTGGTATTTCATCCCACAGCTGCTGCAGATCTTTCATTGATTAGTTTTTTAAGTTGCTGTTTGATTCTGCTAATTCTTGCTCCTACGTTGGACACACTTAATCCTACTATTTCGGAGATTTCTATGTACTCTTTCTTCTCCAAATAAAGCATGATGATGCCTCGATCGATTGGCTTTAGTTTGCCTATTGATTCGTATAGAATAGCGATCATTTCTTCTTGTTCGTTTGATTCAGTTTTATTCTCAAGAGTCTTTACAATTACTTCATCTTCAGTTGGGCGATCAGGTTGTTTTTTTCTTCTATTGAGATTGTTGAGGCAGACGTTCAGAGCTAGTCTATATACCCATGTGCTGGATTTTGACTTTCCTTCGAATCGATCTATTGACCTCCATAGTTGATAGCAGACTTCTTGTACATTATCCTCAAAATCCTCCCTGGAGTTGGTGTATCCTCTGCATAGTTTTTGGATAATGCCGATGTGATCTTTTAAAAATGAATCGAATCTCTCTTGCCTTATTTCTTGGTTCATCCTCTATCAGGATTTATGCTTTTAAAGGATTATTAGTAAGTACGATCGAGCATTCCTTACACTTTTCAATATATAAATTTTCAGTGCCGATTATTTTGTAAGGAATGAAATGAAATTGGTACTAATCCCCACGAATTATAACCAATTACTTATGAAGAAGATGAAAATAATCGTTGTGGGTATAGTAGTAGCCGCAATTACAATCCTCACCGCAAATGGACAAAATCTGGTAATAAAAAATGTCAACGTTATTGATGTTGAAGAGGGTAGTATTATAGCCAGACAGGATATCTGGGTTGAAAATGGAATCATAACTAAGATCTCAAAACACCGATCGAAGAAAAGTAAGAATAAGAACACTGTTGAAATAGAAGGAGATGGAAAATATCTATTGCCTGGCTTTATAGATACGCATGTTCACGTGGCGATAGGTCCGGTGTATGGTTCTATCGTTAACTCTAAACCTGTACTGGGGATGAGATTGGAGGAAGATCTTCCGCGCATTACCTCAGAGCTCCTATTAAGTCACGGTGTTACTACGAGCAGAGATCCTGGAGGGAAGACAAGTGTCACTGTGCAGGTAAAGAGGGATATTGCATCGGGCAAAATGGCCGGGCCTGAATTTCTCGTTGCTGGAACCATCATCGATACCTCAGAATTTATAAACCTAGCTGTATCAAGAAAGAATAAGGATGATGTAATTGCAGAAATTAGAAGGCAAAAAAAATCAGGGGTAGACTTTATTAAATTCTATACTTCTCTGGGGCCAGAATTGCTTCAATCGGGTATTGAAGAAGCCCACCGCCTTAATCTTGGAACTATTGGGCATTTGCATAGCACTTCATGGACAGAGGCTTCTCAGATGGGTATTGACAACATTGTTCATATTATACCAGGAAATGATTCCTACATTCCGGAATCATATCGGTCTGCCTACAATCAGAGTACGGCGTTTGGAAGCAAGGCATTTTACAAATGGTTCGAATATGTGGATCTTGAAAGCGTATCGATCGAAAATATGATAGTGAGGCTCAGGGAGAACGGTACTTCTGTGGATCCAACTTTGGTCGTTTTTCATGCTGTTTTCTTTGGTAATACTTCTCAATACAATACCTCGCCGTTTCTGGATCAATTGCCTGAAACATTGATTGGGAATTGGCGCAGCTTTTTCAATTTCAACCTTGGGTGGGTAGAGCAAGATTTTGTGGATGCTCAGAAAGTATGGCCTAAAGTGCAGCGATTCACTAAGATGCTACACGATGGAGGTGTGCTGCTAACTGTAGGTACTGATGCTAATAATCCGTGGATAGTAGGGGGTGATAGTTTCCATAGAGAGCTTAAGTTGTTAACCGAATGTGGACTGAGCAGTGCCGAGGTACTAAAGATGGGAACACTCAATGGTGCGAAACTCCTGAATATTGATGGAAGAACAGGAACGATTGAAGTTGATAAGGAGGCGGATTTTGTATTACTCAATTCAAACCCTCTTGAGGATATTGAGAATAGTAGAGACATTGCTATGACTATATCGAATGGTGTGGTTGTTTATGATTCCAAAGAATAGGGAAAGCAGAAGGAATCTTTAAGGTTGCGAGACTATTATGTCTTTTTATCAAAGTTTAAAAGCTAAAAGATTCATAGTGAAGGTTCGGGGTTTTAAAGTGGTGCTTAAATCGAGTTGAGTTTCAATAGGATTCTGAATCTCAATTGCATCTGCAAAAGCGGAAGCTTCTACGAAGTGATTGCCTGGATCAATAGACCGGATAGACAGTAGTATCCTTTTTCGCGAAGGGATGGGTGTGGGAAAAGATACTACAGATAGCCGGAGCACTATTTGCTACTGGGGTAACAGCATCTCTCCAAAATTTTAAATTATTTTTTATAAACAAAAAGTGCGTTTAAGGGCTATAAATAAAGAAATATCTATTTTAATCGCTTCTCTGAGAACTTTTCTTTTTGGGCTAGGCAACCATTCGATAGGCTTGCTACGTAATGAGTCCGAATTTGAAATTTTAACCAAAAATTGAATAGAGATGATTAATAAGTTTTTAGTATTCGCAATTACGGCAAGCGTGTTTTTTTCTTGCCAGGATTCAGAGGAGTTTGATTCAATCGCATCTGATGTGGATGGATTGGAAGTGGTCACGGAGGCTGTGCTACCTGAAGCTGTGAAAGAGTTTGTTTCTACGAATTTTGTAGGAGAGTTGGTCGTGAGTTCCAATGCATTGGTGGGGACAGAGGGAGTAGAGGCTTACGATGCTTTGTTGTCGACTCAGCTTAATCTGGTATTTGATGCCAATGGCGCTTTGTTGGATTTTGCAGAAGATGATTCTTCGCTGAACTGTGATAGAAGACCTGGAAGAGGTGGTAAAGGTGGAAAGGGAAGACCTATGGGTGATAGCACTCGAGCGGAGCGCCCTATGCCTACAGAAATCACAGTGGAGGAGCTTCCGGAAGTATCTCAGGATTATATCACAACGAATTACCCGGATTCGACGGTATTGAAGGTGCTAAGCAAAGTGAATAGAGAGGAATTGACGGTCTACAAAGTATTGATTGCAAATGTAGGAGCGCTGATTTTTGATGAGGAAGGTGCTTTTGTAGAGTTGTACCAAAGAGGGGGAGGTTCATGTGCGTCTTTTGAGGAGGTAGCTGTTGAAGATCTTTCTGAGGCGATCACGACTTATATAAGCGATAATTATCCCGATATAGAGGTATTAAGAGCACGAACTGCAACAGTGAACGAAGAAGTACAAACATATGTGTCTCTGGCTGGGACGGGTGTATTGATCTTCGATGATGCTGGAGTGTTCGTCGAATTGAGAGAGTGTGGAATGAAGAGAGGTTAAGTTGGTTCGATTCTTAGTTGGAGTGCTTAGCTCTCCAACTTTGTTTTTAAATCAAGCCTGTTCTTTTTTATCGCACTGAGCTTACCGAAATAAAGTATCACGCTGAGCTTGTCGAAGTGTTGAATTCACCCACCCAAACCTAGTAAATATCAATACCTAATACGATTGGAAAACTGGCTTCATTCTAGTTTCTGATTCCGAATTTTTAAAGAATGTATAATCCCCGATTGTTCGGGTTAAGGTCTACCGATATGAATAGTTTGAATAAAAATATTGCATTGTTGTTGCTTCTCATCACATTATTCACCGCTTGTAAACAAGACGAATTTTTTGAAGAGGGAGGAATAGGTTCCGAGGAGGAAGTGATAGTTGACGGGGGTGATGACTCAGATAGCGATTCTGACAATGATACAGAGGGAAATGATGATAGCGAAGCTCAAACGGCAGGTATTTTCGAAATGTTTGGAGATAATATAGATCCGGACAATCTCTTCAACTATGCGCGTCAAACAGTACCCGGATACATCAGGGATGATAATACGAATGGCAATGCGATTAAGGATGAAATTGCAACGCTGGGAAGGGCACTTTTCTATGATAAAAGTATGTCTTCAGACAACACGATATCGTGCGCGAGCTGTCATCAGCAAGCCTTTGCTTTTGGTGATCCCGAGAGGTTGAGTGGGGGAGTAAACGGACTTACAGGACGGCATTCGATGCGACTGGTCAATGCAAGGTTTGCGGATGAGTCAAGGTTCTTTTGGGATGAGCGCGCAAGAAACTTAGAGGTGCAGACTACTATGCCAATTAAGGACCATATCGAAATGGGCTTCAGTGGAAGCAATGGGGATGGAAATATGGATGACCTCATTGAGAAGCTGGGTAATCTACAATATGTCAATGAACTGTTTGTGCTGGCATACGGAGATGATGAAATCACGGAGGCAAGAATGCAACAGGCGCTTGCACAGTTTGTTCGCAGTATTCAGTCGCTTGACTCTAGGTACGATCAGGGAAGATCACAACAAAACAGGGAAGATCAGAATTTCAGCAACTTCACAGCCGAAGAGAATCTGGGCAAATCACTCTTTATGGGAAGGGCTGGATGCGATAGGTGTCATCAGGCACCAGAGTTTGACATTGACCCGGGTTCTAGAAACAATGGTGTGACCGGAGTAGCTTCTGATCCCAATGCTTTGGATTTTACGATAACGCGATCTCCATCGCTTCGAGATATTTTCAATGCTGAAGGACGCCTCAATGGTCCAATGATGCATGATGGTAGTTTGACGACAATGAGACAGGTGGTGGAGCACTACAATGACATAGATGTAGCAGCAGGAAATCAGAATCTGGATAGACGCTTGATGGGAGGTGGTCGAAATGGAGGAGGAAACGGTCAGAACCTCAACCTGAGTAATAATGAGATTGATGCAATTGTCGCTTTTGTTGCAACTTTGAGTGGATCGAATTTATATACAGATGAGAGATGGTCGGATCCATTTGAGTAAAGAAAGAATATTAAGGTGGTAGCAGATATAACACAAATGATTAACTCCTGCCAAAGGCAGCATCGCCCAGCGCAGGAGCAATTTTACAAGCATTTTTATAGATACGCCATGAGTATTTGTATGCCATATTCCCAATCGAAGTTTGAGGCTGAGGAAATAGCTAATGATGGTTTTATGAAAGTCTTTAAGAATATTAAAGACTATAGCACCAAGTTTCCGATAGAAGGCTGGGTACGGAAGATCATGATTAATACGGCGATTGATTATTTCCGATCCAATAAGAAGCACTACCATGCGCTTGACATAACAGAGGCCACTACGGTGCACGATGAGGATGTATCGGTGTTGGATAAAATGGGTGCAGAAGATATCATGAGACACGTGCAGGAATTACCACCTGCTTATAGAGTCGCTTTTACGCTTTACAATATCGAAGGGTACAAGCATCAAGAGATAGCAAAGAAATTAAACATATCAGAAGGAACCTCAAAGTCAAACTTGGCTAAAGCCAAGGCCAAATTGAAGCAGGCGATCCTTTCTAACCACAGCTTAACGAATTGATTATGCAGAACTGGGACGAAAAATTGAATGAAAAACTCACTTCTTATGAATATAAGGATGACGTGAGCGAAGAGGGAGTAAATCTTTTCTTTGAGCAGATGGATGAAGAGAGCGGCAATGCCGGAAACTCTCTTAGCTGGGTTTGGAAGGTGGCAGCTTCCGTGGTGCTGGTCATGGGACTTAGCTTGTTTGCTTACCAAATAACGTATAAGACAATTACAACGAGCTTAGGAGAAACGGCCAATGTGGAGCTGCCAGATGGTTCAGTTGTGGCTCTTAATGCGGATTCTGAGATTTCGTACAACAGACTTGGCTGGATTTTGACCAGAGACCTGAGGATGGAGGGAGAAGCATTTTTTGAAGTACAAAAGGGGAGTGCCTTCACTGTTTATTCCGATTTGGGAACGACTCAGGTGCTGGGCACAAGCTTCAATATCAACACGCGAAATGATGCTTATAAAGTGCAATGCTATACAGGTAAAGTAAAGGTCGATTCCAGAGATCAGATTGCAGTGTTGACCAAAGGACAAGGGGTCAAGTTTGAATATGATCAAACGATTCAGAATTTTCAATTTGATACCAAAGTTCAGAATTGGGTTAAGGGTGAGTATCACTTCAGCAACGAAACTTTGTCTAGCGTGCTAAGGGAGTTTGAGTTGAGTTACGGAAAGAAAGTGGTTTTGGATAATGTACTTGATTCCATGAAATACTCAGGGTACTTTCCGTCCAACAATATGGACATAGCGCTTAAGCTCATTTGTGATCCCATGGGGCTGACTTTTGAAAAACGAAACGACGAAGTACTGATTAGGTCGATTGAGAAGTAGTTCTGCTTTTTTGATTCTTTGAGGAGATTAAATGGTTCTTCCATTTTGGGACACCTACTTCGTTAGGAGTTTCTAACTTTAAGCCGTTATACTGATAAGAAATTAGATAAAAATTTCTTTCAAAACCCCGAGCTGTACCCAAGCAATGGCAAAACATCTGATTCTACTCTTATTATCCCTTAACCTAAGCTTAGCCTTAGCAGTAGATCCTGCCCTTACCATTACCGAGGACTTCACCAATACTTCGCTCAAAGAAGCATTCGTCTTGCTAAAAGACAAGTATCAGCTGAAGATTGCCTACAGTGAGCGGCTGGTTAAAGATGTCAACATCAACCTAAAAGTCAAAGACCTTGGCATCATTGAGACTTTTGAAAAATTACTAGAGGAAGCATCACTAACTTTTGAGTACATATCACCAGATGCTATCATTGTCAAGAAAGACGAGCTTAAAGACGCATCATTCGATCTTATTGGCGAGGTAGTAGATGCTGAGTCTGGAGAGCGATTACCGTTTGCCTATCTCTTTTTAGAACCGATTAAAAAGACAGTCACATCAAATGAAGATGGCTTATTTTCTCTCAACAATATCCGAGATGAGTCTGTACTTCTAACGTCTTATCTTGGCTATCAAGACACAATCATCAATCTAGGGAAGGGACTCAGAAAACAAAGACTGATTATCAACCTCAAGAGAGAGCCAAGTACACTGGAGGAGGTCGTTGTTTATGATAGGAATAGTCAATCTTTTGAGCCAACAGAGAGTGTCAATGTCGTTTCTCTTTCTCCAACCTTTGCCTCACAAATTCCTCAAGCTGCTGAGCCAGATGTCTTTCGCACCATGCAGTTGCTACCGGGAGTTAATGGTACCAATGAACTTTCATCTGGTCTTTTTATCAATGGCGGAACAGCGAATCAAAACATGGTGATTTTTGACGGCATTCCCATTTACCATGTAGATCACTTCTTCGGGTACTTCAGTGCCATAAACCCATATGCGATCAAGTCCATGCGGCTGTTCAAAGGAGGCTTTGATGCAAAATACGGAGGCCGCTCCTCGAGTATTGTAGAGTTTATCGGGAAAGACGGACATGCGTCAAAAGTAGGAGGGAACATATCCTTCAACCTGCTAAGTGCAAATTCATCTCTAGAGGTTCCGGTCAATGCCAATACGACCATTTTTCTATCTGCAAGGAGATCCTATACCGATATACTCAGCACCTCTCTTTTTGAAAAAATATTCTCTCTTTATGAAAAACAACTCAATGATGAAGAGCAGGAAGGAGTGATGATAAAAGACCAAAAACTTACTCCGGAATTCTACTATACCGACCTTAATTTCAAAATATCAACAAAGCTAGGCCTTAGAAACAACCTGTCATTTAGCTTTTACGACAGTAACGATATCCTTAATTATGATGAGGACTACACTGCTACTATTAAAGCCGATACCACTGTAGACGTCAAAAATGTGGGGTTCGTCAATTGGGGCAATATTGGGGCGTCTCTGAAATGGGCCACACTTTGGAATGGGAATCATTATTCCAACTTTCTCGCATCTTACTCACATTACGGTAGCACCTATAGTGAGCTATCCGCACAAAATATCCGCACCAACAATGGGACTACAGCGACAAATACAAACACCAATCAGGACAATTTCATTAAAGATATTTCAATCAAGGCAGATCACGAGTGGACAATTGGTGTGAATAGATTAGAATTTGGAGCGGCCTCTTCCCTGTACCAAACACGCATCAACAGCACCTTGGATGATAGCGTAATTACCTACAAAAATCAGCAGCAAATTTGGCTACACACCCAATACATTCAAAACCATTTTCAACCCACACAAAATACAACCATCTCTATCGGATTGCGAAATAACTATCTAAGCTCTAACAAGTCCCTTTATCTAGAGCCCCGTCTTTCATTCACCCAAAATATAGGAACCAATGTCACATGGAGCGGTGCTTTAGGAGTCTACAGACAATTCGTTAATCAAATCAATACAGAAAATGCACTTGAAGGCAGTCGAGACCTCTGGGTAGTATCAGATCATCAGGTTCCAGATCAAAAAGCCATTCATGCCATGACAGGTATATCTAGAACCAAAAAAGGGCTACTCATTTCAGTCAATCTGTTTCATAAGAATTTTGATGGAATCATGGATTATGCCTTCAGAGAAGGCGGTTTAATTACGGAATACGAAGACTATGAAGACCTGTTTTTCGAAGGAGAAGGAGTTGCCCAAGGATTGGAGTTTTTGATCAAAAAAGAAGGAAGGACGTTCAACACATGGGCTAGCTATACGCTTAGTAAAGTGAAGTATAAATTCCCGGACTTAAATCAAGGGAAGGCCTTTCTGGCAGATCACGATCAGCGACACGAGCTCAATCTATTTGGCTCCTACAGGGTTGGGCAGTTTGAGATCTTTAGTACATGGTTTTTCGGTTCAGGAAAACCATACAGTGAGTTGATACTTGAAAATTCACCCATGCCGCCTGATCCAAGAAGACGAGAAAATCGTGTTACGTTTTTAAAGCAATCCGAAAAAAACAATCTCCGTTTACCGAAATACCATAGACTAGACCTGGGAGTAAACTATCATTTGAATCTCGGTAAGTCAGCTTTGAAATTCACAGCAAGTGTCTTCAATCTCTACAATCGATCCAATGTCTATGATCGCAAACTAGAAATCATCGAAGCACCAAGAAGAACAGATATGCGTCGAGGAGCGCCACTCTCGGCCATTCCTTACGATGTAAAACTAATGGGAATTACTCCGAGCCTCTCCGCTCAATTCTCATTCTAGATAAGTCTGCTTTTAGACCTTTTTCCATTTTAGAAGTACTCAAGTTCTGGTTTTTGAGAGATTAAATTATCTTAACCGCTAAGCTCTATATGTCATAGAGATACATTAATAAACTAAAAAAAACGGAAGTAAACCATGTACAAAATCGAAAAAAAACCTTTTGGGTATCACTTACAATTTAGTGGACTAATCAAAGAAGAGGAAATGAAAAAATGGTATGAAGAATCATTAGAAGTATTACAATTTCCAGTTCCAGGGTTTGGGGTTTTAGCGGATTTAAGAACCATGTCGGTGCTACCACCAGCCAGTCAATCAGTAATGGAGAAAGGACAAAGACACTACAAACAAAAAGGAATGGTAAGATCCGTGGTAATTCTCAACAGTGCGATCACTACCATGCAATTCAGAAAAATAGGAAAAAAAAGTGGTATATATGAATGGGAGAGGTATATCGACGCATCCTCTAATCCAGATTGGGAGTCAAAGGCAATAAAATGGATCGAAAACGAAATTGATCCAGATAAGGGCTAAGTCGCTAAGAATATTTCAATGACTCACTTGCGATCTTATATCAAAGAAAACGACTTGTATGTCACAATGTTCAGTCATTCACTGTTTCCCTCGATATTAATACAGAAAGAAATTCGCACAACCTATCCGCATATTCTTCTTTTTAATATGGCATATAATCCTATTTTTATGGAAATAAGCGATCTAAGATTATGCAATTGGTGTTTTCCCAATATTGAAAATATCGCAGTGAATTCAACGAGCATAGGCCATACTTCAACGATACTTAAAGCTATAGCATCGAAGAGTTATGCAAACATTAACTTCAATTGTATTGTTTAGTGAGTTATATTTACTTTAAAACCTAAATAAAAGAACAATGAAAAAAACGTTACTCGCTACTGCCTTAATTGGCTTCCTATTTGTGCTTGAAACGAACGCTCAAGTGTGCTGCAACGTAGTTGACGGCTCTGGACTAAAGGTCGTTACAACCAATGGACTGTGCGTGATTGCACCAAATTTAGTAGCTTCAGCCTCATGTGCAGATGATGCAGATGGAGATGGCGTGAAAGATGCCGTGGATAAATGTCCACACGAATCAGGACCTGTTGAAAACAACGGATGTCCTGAACTATCTACTGAAGAAACCAGCATTTTGAAAGACGCACTTGAAGGAGTTCAATTCAAAACGGATAGCGATGAGTTGGTGGGAGATTCTAACGCCAAGTTGGATCAAGTTGTGGCACTGCTTAATAAGCATGAAGACTTCAAATTGAAGATTTCAGGATACACAGATAATACTGGTGATCCTGCTTATAACGTAGATCTTTCTGACAAACGAGCTCATGCTGCAGAGTCATATATTGTAAGCAAAGGAATCGACGCTTCCAGAGTATCAGCAAAAGGATATGGAGCAGAGAACCCTATCGCTGATAATGATTCAGCCGAAGGAAGAGCTAAGAATAGAAGAGTAGAATTTGAGATCGTATTTGACTAATTCTATTTCAATCAAAATAATGAAAAGCAGCTTCGCAAGGAGCTGCTTTTTATTTATAACCTATCCGGAACACTCCTAAACTCCCTTTCAGGTCGATATTCAATCGGAGCATGCTTTGAGATTCTCTGATCCGCGTTTGCCGTAAAAATCGCAATCCCTATCAAAATTGCAAGTGCAATAAGGATCACTATCAAACGGGAAATGCCTTGCGTTCTTTTCCTTGCCGCATATCGTTTTTCAATAAAATGAAAATCCTGATGCCTTTCGATGTTCCTATTTCGAAACACCTGTCTCCTAAACCTGAAATCATATCTAGACATATCGTTCGCTCAAGGTTTCTTTCAATTTAGATAACAATCTATACACCTTCATCTTGATCGTGCTCTCTTTCACTCCGAGAATAGTCGAAATCTCCTTAAAAGTATGCCCCTCAAAATACTTCAACTCCAATACCTGCAAGTCGCCCTCCTTGAGCGTTCCTAGCAATTCCGTAAGGCACTCTTTAGTGGCAAGCTCCCATTCATCCCTCAGGTCGGGAGACGCCACAATTTTGTCCTCCTCAATTAAGAAAACCGGCTTTCTATCACGATAGTGCCTCCGCACCTCATTCAACGCAATACGATAAAGCCACGCTACAATCGGTTTCCCCTGCCATTGATAACCCTTAATCTTTATCATCGCTTTGTAAAACGTCTGGCTGCAAAGATCTCCCGTCAGTATCTCATCATCCGTTCTTCGAAAAATAAATCGGTAAATCACACCGTGATACCGCTCATAGATAGGCTGAAAATTCCGAATCTCCTTTTTGGACAACTCGATCCATTTTCTTTCCTCTTCCAATGACATACGATTAAGTGAAGAACCCATCATTACATGCTTAATCCGAGAAGTGACCCATAGTCACAACGAAAAAAGAAAATATTTAATGCATCCCCATTAGATGAGCACTCAGCAGGCATTCTTTGAAGAGCAAAGAGATACTTCGATATAAAATAATTTGGGCGTTTTAACAGGCTATCCGCTCCAATCTTTTTGTTTCGTACCTCACAAAAAGGATTTCCGCTGCTATCCTTAACGCAAACCCTGCTCCCTATTTCAATCCTGCTAACCCTTCCATGATCCAAATGATTGAAAGCCAGCATCCCAAAGTGAAGTACCGTGAAATGAGAAAACATCAACATTCGATGTGACTATTTGAGACAAGCAGGATTATACCATCACAAACAAACCCCAAGCATATGAGATCGAAAAACTTAAAAATAGAATCAGTCAATACCGGATCTATGGCAGACATTGCTTTCCTGCTACTGATATTCTTTCTGGTAAGTACCACCATACTTCAAGAAAAAGGACTGATGATGCAACTCCCACCAAAACAAGAAGATCAGCCAATCTCCAAAGTCAATGAACGAAACCTTTTTAAAATCCGAGTCAACTCCAGTAATCAATACCTCATACAAGGAGAAGTAAGAACAGATTTGCAAGATCTGAGAAAAGAAGTGAAGCGCTTTGTACTCAATAATGGAGCAAACCCCCAACTCTCCATCAACCCTCAAAAAGCCATCATTTCCATTAAGACCAATCGAGGAACAGAGTACCGATACTTTATCGAAGTGCTAGATGAAGTTAAAGAGGCCTACTATGAAATATACGGAGGTAAAGTAGGCCTTTCCTCAGCAGAGTATAGAAGCCTCGATCACAAAAAACCAAAGCAACATGCCCTCTACCAAGAAGGCAAATCAGATATCCCCATGAATATCTCCATTGCACAACCAGATCAAATCACAAACTCAAAAAGCGCATCACTATGAAATTTCAAAAGAAAATAAACCGAGGAGTGGAAATTTCGACTGCCTCACTACCAGATATCGTTTTCTTACTACTATTCTTTTTTATGGTTAGTGCTACCATTCGGCCAAAAGAAGAACCACTCGCTGTGAAGTACCCACATGCCGCAGCGATTACCAAGGTAGATAAGAAGGAACTAATTAGAGAAATAAGCGTGGGCATTCCTAAAAAAGCCCTCTTCGGAACAGAACCACAGATCTCCGTTGACAACAAAATGATTGATATATCCGCAATAGCCCAGTGGGCCATCGAGCAGCGAGAATCCCTTCCAGAATATTACAAAAATCAGATGATCATTTTGCTCAAGTCAGACGAGAAAGTACACATGGGGTTGATCTCCGACATACAAGAAGAGCTTAAGAAAGCCAATGCAAGGAAAATCGTGTTCAGAACAAATCAGGAGTGAAAGTGAAAATGACCTAAACCTAAACCTTTAGGTCAAAGTAACGGATCAAGCGTAAACCTGTGGAGGGACTTAAAATAATTCAATTACAAGGTTTTATTGAAGGGTTGAGTTCTTGATATCAAGCCTATTTATCTGGTAGCACTTAAGCATTTCACCCCTCGATCTACACGCTGAAGGTCATTCACTAGCCGAGCGCCCAGATGGAATCTATCTTCTCATAGACGCCATACTGGCGTGACTAGGATAATGAAAACAAAGCTGATTAATTATTCTGCTTCTTAAAACCTATGTATTGTGCAATCCCTCCCCAACAATATTGCTTGATCCAAAGTGGCTTTTTTTTAGATTTTAAATGGAAAATAGCATCCTGCCTTTTTTTTGAATTTTGTAGTTTGTAAGATTATAAACATTATGTGCTACGAAATCATTCTCTATACCTCCAGGCCCATAAAATCAAAATTGGATGAATGACAATCAATCGAACCCAGCCTACCCAGACTGGAGGGCACAATCCATCAGGTACACATCCATCGATTTGGATAAAGTAAATATGAGAAGGAACAAAAGCGATTAGCATGCAAATAATTCCATAAGCAGAGAGAGTTCTTGTTTTTGGTAGGATTAACCCAATTCCCAGTACAATTTCTGCAGCTCCACTTATGGTATTTATAAAGTCGTGATAAGGTAAGTAGTTTGGTATCAACTCCAGATAAAAATCAGGCTGAATGAAATGATTAGTTCCAGCAAGAATGTAGAAGATTGGTTGAAAATAAAAAGACAATTTTTTCATCATATCCACCTAATTTTCCCAGTAAGATGAGCCTTTCGCAGGATTAAGAAAAATGGAACCCACCAAATAAAATCATTCGTGAATAGCGTATAAATAAATTCAAAGGGAACCTTACCTTGAGCATGATTCCAAAAGAATCCTGCAGGACCCAATATTTTTCCAAGAAAACTGACAGCCACTATCGGCCAGTGATCCAAGGGGTTTTGGGCTGACCACCAGTAACCTATCCCATAGACACCTATAACCATTCCCATTCCCTGCCAAACCATTTCATGATTGATAGGAGGCATACCAGCAAGTTCGAAAAAGTGCTGGGGGAAGAAAACCACCCAAGCTCCCCAGATTAGGTTGTAAATGGCCGCAATCCGTAGAACCAGAGACATCCAGTTATTCATTGATCTTCTAAATTATTTGAAAAGAAATGATACAAGGAAAAGAAAAAAGTGAGAGACCAAAAAAGCGTCCGAAACCAATTTATTCTGACCAGCTCTATTGCACATCTCAAGACGTCCTGCTCTGCCGATATTTTATTGTGAAGCGGTACCGCAAACAAGAAGGTATTGACCCAAGCAAGTATGATAAACGTGATAGGAACAAGTTTGACAATTGAAAAAAACTTAAATACACTATACACGTGCAATCCCACTTGCGAAATCATCAGTGGCATCACGATGAACGAAATCGCAATTGTATAACGGCTATGCCAGGAAACTAACTCCGTTGCGCTATAGAAATTGAAACTTGGATAGACGATTAGTTGAGTCATCCAAATAAGGACAACAAGTCCAAAATCAATGATCAATAAATAGAGCGTCGATTTGTCGTGTCGCGATTCCAATCAAAAAATATTTCCAGTCATAAAAACATAATCATCCAAAGCTCCTATACTCCCTGTAAAGCTCAATCAACCAATCGATTAACCCTGATGTTTGAATTATTTGAAAAAAAAGAAAAAAAACATGCTCATGGGGAATTATTGAAGCGGAACTAAGTCTTATTTATTCCAATAAAAGACCCTATTTTGGCTCTTTTTGAGAGGATTAAGAAGAATGTCTACCAAATGTCTACTCGCATTGCATTTAATTATGATTAAATAGGATTAAATTGTGATAAAGAAGTCACAAATAAGAATTAAATTTGACTTTCTATGCTCAAGAATTTAAGGCTCGATATTGAGCTTTGGATTTTAAATAGTACTAATAAACCACCGATGATCAATCTGCTAAAGACACTCTCTTCTTTTATTTACTACCTAAATATCTGTCTATTAGGATCAGATATGGATATAAAGTCCAAAAATAAGGTAGGGTATATACGTTTTTCACCTTTTGAGAAAACGAGATTTCAAGGCAACCTTGAGCCCGTTTTGTTACATCAAGTCTAATATCTTTTAATCTATTGTATGAAGTTCACAAGATTCCTTGATAAATATTTCTCGAAAAATACTTTGAAGCCTAACTATCCAATGATGATCCAGCTGAAGTTAAATAATTTGATTAATAGATCATTGCTGCTGTTTTTGGCCATATTTTTATGGTCGTTTTCAGGTTATTCTCAAGATGAATATTCTCTTGATTTTGGAGGCACAGCTGCTGACTATGTATCAATTCCCGATGATGACGTTTTTAGTTTCGGAAATGGAACCACAGATCAGCCAATGTCGGTCGAGGCATGGGCAAAATTTGATGTAGTCAATTTAAGCGGTATTGTATCAAAGAGATCAGGGGCGATTGATGAATGGCATATGGTGATTAGCAGCGGAGGAGATTTATCCATTTATCTAGAACAACAATCCACAGGAGAGTTTATATCCAAAAGTTCGTCGGGATTTACTTTCAATACGAACCAATGGTATCACCTAGCTTTTACCTATGACGGGACAGGCTCTAATGCAGGCATAGACTTATATGTCGATGGTGTACTTTTGACAACCACCACAACGGGTGCTTCTGGGTCATATGTTAGTATGGAGAATACCGCTTCCAACGTTGAGATAGGAACTGTTGATACTGGAGGAAATTTTAATATCGATGGTCAAATTGATGAAGTTAGAATATGGAATACAGAAAGAACTTCTACTCAGATAGCAGAAAATTATCAGCATGTCATATCTTCATCCTCTTCAGGTCTAGTTGGATATTATCGTTTAAACGAAGGTTTCGGAACAACTGCAAACGACCTGACTACACCAGCAAACAATGGAAGTCTAATTGGTTCTCCAGTTTGGTCGACAACAGTTTCAAATCCAGAAAACGCACTTGACTTTGATGGGACAGATGATCGTGTGGAGATAACGCGAACAACATTGACATCAGGACTTACTTTTGAAGCCTGGATCAATACTACTTCCACAGATGCGACAAGTGGTTATGCTGGTAACCCAGCATTGTCGGTTATTGGAGATGTCAACAACAACATAAGGGGGGCTTTTGGAATACATGGCGGAGTAGTACGATATACCCATTGGATCGGTTCAGGACTTGTTTTTGATGAAATCGATGGAGCTACCGCTGTAAATGATGGGAGCTGGCACCATGTTGCCGTATCTCATAATCAATCAACCAGACTGGTACAGATATACGTAGATGGTGTTTTAGATGGATCAGGTACTACAACGCAGTATGATGCGGTGCAAACCGCTTTTAGTAGAATAGGATCTAGCTTTGTAAGCTCTTCAGATGGTGATTTCTTTGATGGCCAAATAGATGAAGTTCGTATTTGGTCTACAGTTAGAACCAATGCCGAAATCGATGCAAATGCGACTACTTCCTTAACAAGTGGCACTGGATTAGTTGCTTCCTACAGTTTTAATCATTTAGGAGGTGAAACTTTAGTTGAGGAAATTTCGCCAGCTGCTTTGGATGGAACATGGAATGATGGGGCAGGAGGCACCAATACCGAGTCTACCTACACAGAATCCACGGCGCTTGCTTCTACAGGTCTACAGGACATTTTCGTTTCTGGAAATAGTGTTGAAATCTCTGATGGGGCAAACTCTCCAAATACGGGAGATGATACAGATTTTGGCACACAGCTCGTAAGCAGTGGAAATGTAATAAACACATTCACTGTGATCAACGATGGGTTGAATGACTTAGCCATTACATCCATAACCAGCTCGAATAATACGGAGTTTGCGGTTTCTTCAATTTCGGCTTCTCCTATTGCTCCTGGAGCGTCCGAAACCTTTACAGTTACTTTTGACCCTAATGCTTCAGGAACCAGAACGTCCACTATTACAATCAACTCTGATGATCCTACTTCGGGAGAAGAGGTATATACCTTTGCTGTAAGTGGGATCGGGACAAACCCTACATCCCTTACAGCAGGAGATGTTGCTTTTGTAGCTGTAAGCCCTTCCAACGAGACTTTTGCCGTTGTGTTGTTGGCAAGTGTTGAGGCTGGCACTGAACTAGCCTTCTCTGATAATGCATGGGATGGCACAGGTCAAAGGTCTGGTGAGGGTATCCTTACTTTTACACTTCTAGAAAACATTACGGCAGGTGACATACTTTATGTAAACCCTTCTGGACCTACGATCACTCAAGAGTCAGATGGAAGTACAGTTTCACAAACAGTTGTGACCTCAGGTTCATTACAGATTAATAATAGTGGAGATCAGGTATTTGCCTATCAAGGAGATGGTAGTACGGCTAGTCATTATCTGTCTGTTATCAATACCAATGATGCCGGATTTATCAGTAGTGCTCCGGATGCACAGACTACACAATTGCCAAACACTTTAATTTCAGGCAAAACAGCCATTGACATCAGCCCGGATCATGCTGTGGGCGATGATGCCTATTACAGCAGCGCGACAGTAGCGTCAACAGCATCAGGTTTGAGAAACCTGATCAACGGTGGCTCTGCTACCAATTGGACTTCCACTACCTCTGGTGCTTATGACCTTACTGACTTTGCTAGTGTATTTACCATTGATGCAAATACAGTGGTTACATCCGCTCATACTTCTTCCAGCATAGGTGTAGGTAATATTTTGACTTTTAGTGCTTCGGATTTTCCTATCGGAAACCTTCAGGCTGGAGAGGCTTTGGAGTTGGTTAGAAGCAACGTTAGTTTGACAGGGATCTTTTTGGATTTGGATTTGGATAATACAGACGATGGAGGAGGAGAGACCGTAGGTATTGGTACAGACATCACGATACAGCAAATCAATGCAGGTTATTTAAAGTATCAGGCAACTACTACAGCTGGAAACGTCAACTTTGGTTTCCTTGTAAGTGACGGAGAGGCGTTTGTAGGGGCAGCATACAACAATACTATCTACTCGGTAGAAAACGGATTGGATTTTGATGGTAGCGATGATTTTATCGAAGTGGGAACAGGTATTAATACTGCAGTAATAGATAATGCTACTCTTTTGACTGTGGAGGCTTGGGTTAACTTGGATCAATTGGGGCCTCCCGCCGCGCAAGAAAATGCAATTGTATCAAACAGTACTACTGGTGTAGCGGAAGGTTTTGAATTGACAGCTTATAATGGAGTGGCTTCATTTACGTATAGGGACAATGATAACACGCAATATACATCAGGGACTTTGGCACTGACAACAGGCACTTGGTATCACTTGGCAGGGGTGCTTGATGGTACAGAGCTTTCAATCTACGTAAATGGTATCCAATCAACTGTGACCACAGTACCTGGAGGAGGGATAAGGCCGGCAACAGAATCATTTAAAGTAGGTGGTAATACCAGTGCAGATGGAAAGTCTGATGGTCGCATCGATGAGATTCGCATTTGGAGTGTGGCCAGGACAGCCGCTCAAATCCGAGCTAATGCCGCTTCTAGGCTTTCGAATCCAGTAGGAGAAACAGGGCTTGTCGCTTATTATGACTTTAATGCCGGTATCCCTTCAGGAACCAATACAAGCACAACGACATTGACGGATCTGACTGGAAATGGATATGACGGTACGCTCTCTGGCACGAGTTTCCCTACTGCTGGGGCTGGCTCTAACTGGATTGCCTCAGGTGCCTTAACCTCTACCGCAGCTACCACAGGTGAGATTGACATTTCCGTAGGAAGTATCTCTTACACATCTGGAGGAGCAGCTTTTGATTTTGGTTCACAAGGAGTGGGTACTAATACCGATCAGGTTTTTACAATTACGAATGTTGGTTTAGGTAGCTTGACTGGTTTGAATAATTCTACACTAGATGTTGTAGACAATACCAATTATACGCTTCAAGTGCAACCAACCCAAACGACTCTTACAGGGGGAGCGACTGATGTCTTTACTGTAAGGTTTAATCCGGCAGCTCTTGGTGCTGTATCGACAGATTTGGGAACTACTCTTACAAGTAGTGATAGTGATGAAAATCCTTTTGACTTAAATCTGACCGGTACAGGAACCGCTGCAACTCCAACTTTGACGACAGACGCGGCAAGCTCGATAGGAGCAACCACAACAGACCTAAACGGTACGATTAGCAGCGATGGTGGTTCTACTATAACTGCTCGTGGGTTTGTTTATGCTTTGACGAGTGATGATGCTACGCCAACGATAGGTGAGGTTGGAGCTACAGTTTTTCAGGTAGTAGAAGGAGGTACAAGCGCAGGTTCTTTTTCAAGTGCATTGAGCGGGTTGAATGAAGCAAATGGTTATAGCTTCATCGCCTATGCGACCAATGGCATTGGGACTACTGAGGGGAGTGTGCAGACTTTTACTACACTGGATGGCACAGCCCCTGTATTTACTTCTAATAGTGTGGTGGCAATAATGGACACAGGAGCAGACTTGACTTACAATGTAGATGAAGGTGGAGATATTCACTATTCCATACATAGTAGCAATCAAAGTGGGTCTATTACCACAACGCAAATTAAGTCAGGAACAGGAACTGATATTGTTACCGGAGAGTTTGGAAATTTTACCATTGCAGGAACCGGAAGTGATCAGACTGAGTCGATTACATTTGCGGGTTCATTGACAGCCGGAACCTATTATATCCACTTCATAGCCGAAGATGCATCTACCAATCAATCGATCATCCAAACGGTCAGTTTTACAGCAGATGGCACAGCCCCTACACCTGTTATTACTTCAGCATCTACTTCTCCAACCAATGATAACCCGATTGTGGTCAACATTGATTTTAGTGAGGCTGTCAATGGGTTTGTATCTGGAGACATTATGGTGGGCAATGGAAGCATGGCAAGCTTGAGAGACGTAAAAAACTATTCGTATGACTCTCAGTTTGATGGTAGTGATGGGGGCGGAGATACATTTGTTACTCCTTTTGGAATAGCAATTGATAATGACGGTGATATTTGGGTGTCAGATCCTAATAATGCACCTAATAATATCCAACAATTCGACAATACAGGAAACTATATAGGTCCTTCTATCTCACTAGCAGGTGCACAGGGTATAGCTGTTGATGGAAGCAACAATATATATGTAGCTGTACAAGCACAACCAGGATTGGTTGTGAAAAAATATGATAACAGCGGAAACCCGGATGTTACACTTCCAGACATTGGTATACAAGGGACAGCAGCTGGACAAGTAAATCTTGCATGGGATGTTGAAGTGGATGGTTCAGGAAACATTTTTGTGGTAGATCGCACGAATGCCAATTGGTCAATCGTGATGTATGATGCAGCAGGAGTTTTTGTACGTGAGATAGGTTCTGGCCAATTTACTGACACGCGTTTCATAACCACTTCTGGTAATACATTATACGTTGCAGATGGTCCGGCCAACAATCGCATTTCATCCTTTAACACAATTGACGGAAGTTTTATTACAAGTTTTGGATCTACTGGTACCGGTGATGGCCAGTTTACTAGCATCTCTGGTATAGATACGGACGGCACTTTTTTATATGTTGTCGATCAAGCGGGTTACCGTATACAAGTTTTTACAATGGATGGAGAGTTTGTATCTAAATTTGGATCCCAAGGTTCTGGAGATGGTCAGTTTGGTGCCAATAGAGGTGTTGTTGTAGATGCATCTGGTAACCTTCTGATAGCCGATGAAACAAATGATCGAGTACAAAAACTTTTGGGTACTGGTACAGGTGAATTTATCGCAGGTATTACACCATCTGCAGATGGCGCAGTGACTGTTGATATTGCAGCAAGTGCAGCTTCGGATTTAGCTGGAAACAACAGTAACATTGCTTCTCAGTTCTCAGTTACCTACGATGGATCTGCTCCGGTTTTTGCGTCAAGCAGTGCTGCTCCAGTCACCAATACAGGAGTCAACCTGACCTACAATGTTGGTGAGGCGGGAGACATATACTATTCTATTCACAGCAGCAACCAGAGCGGATCAATTACAGTAGCTCAAATTAAAGCAGGAAGTGGAGCTAATATTGTAGGTACTGAGTTCGCAAACTTTACGATAGCTGGGACCGGAAGTAATCAGGTTGAGGCTATCACGTTTGGAAGCACTTTGTCAGACGGTACATATTATATCCATTTCATAGCGGAAGATGCTGCTACGAATCAGTCCCCCGTTCAAACGGCAAGTTTCACCATAGATGCAACAGCTCCGGTTGCAACGCTTGCTATCAGTGGAAGTCCAGCAGCAAATGCCAGTATTCTATTTGTGGATGTTGATTTTAATGAAGATGCAAACGGTGTAGTGATAGGTGACTTTGATATTACTCCAACAGGTGTAACCATCGGTACCGCTATTCTGACCAACGATAGTGACGCGGATGACAGAACCTATCAGATACTAATTCCGATATCTGGAGGAGAAGGTTCTGTAGCAATTGATCTAAACGCTACAAGTGGAATTACGGATGATTTAGGCAATGGAAACAATAGCCCTTCGGGAATCTATGCAACAAGTGCAGGATCCGTGAATCATACCGTTGACTTAGTTGCTCCCGTAGCTACTATTGCCATCAATGGCAGCCCGGCAGTCAATGCTACCACCATTTTAGTTGATGTTGATTTTGATGAAGATGCAAACGGTCTGGTAATTGGAGATTTTGATATTACTCCAACGGGTGTTGTACTCGGGGCGACTAGTCTTGGAATTGATGGCGATAGCGATGACAGGACTTATCAGATTACGATTCCGATAACAAGTGGATCAGGGTCGATTTCTATTGATATAAATGCAACAAGTGGTACAACTGATGACTTAGGAAATGGTAATAATAGTCCAACAGGCGTATATGCGACAAGTGTTGCATCTGTCAACCATACAGTTGATTTAGTTGCCCCTGGTTTTATAAATAGTACACCGACTTTGACACAAACGGGAAGTGATGAGGTTACAGTTTCCTTTGATTTAGATGAAAACGCTACTATCTGGTATGTCGTGACTGATAATGCAGCGGCTCCATCAGATACGGATGTAAAAGCAGGTGCAGGTGGGGCAGGAAGTGTTTTGACGTCTGAAGCTAGCATAGCCTATACAACTGGTTCTGCAGCTACTGATGTCAAAGGGAGCTTAACTATGTCAGATGGAACATCATACTATGCACACTTGGTAGTGGAAGATGCCCTGACAAATCAGGCAACCTCGAGTACAGTAGCAATGGTTGCAGATGTGGTGGATCCTACTGCTGCGATTACCTATTCAGTAGCAGAGCCTTATAAGAGTGGAGATGCAGTGACCATTACTGCGACGTTCAATGAAGACATGGAAGATAGTCCGGTTCCACAGCTTGCTATCACAGGGTCGAACGCAGTTACGGCGACTAATATGACAAAGGTTAGTGCGACCGTTTACACTTACGCTCATACAGTGGGCGCAGGCGATGGTACCTCGACGGTATCGTTAAGTACCGGAGTTGATTTAGCGGGTAATGTGATTACAAGTGCCCCAACAAGTGGCGCGACTTTCACAGTAGATAACATGGATCCGACTGCTGCAATTACCTATTCGGTAGCTGGGCCTTATAAGAGTGGCGATGCATTGACCATTACAGCGACGTTCAATGAAGACATAGCTGACAGTCCAGTTCCTCAGATCGCTATTACAGGTTCAAATACCGTTACAGCGACTAACATGACGAAGGTTAGTGCGACCGTTTACACGTATGCTCATACAGTAGGCACAGGCGATGGCACAGCTACGGTAGCCTTGAGTACCGGAACAGATTTAGCCGCTAATGTAATCACGAGTGCTCCGACGAGTGGAGCAGACTTTGAAGTAGATAATACCGATCCAACAGCCGCGATCACCTATTCCATAGCAGGGCCATATAAGAGTGGCGATGCAGTAACGATCACCGCGACGTTCAATGAAGACATGGCCGATAGCCCTGTCCCTCAGATTGCTATTACAGGTTCGAACGCCGTTACAGCCACAAACATGACGAAGGTTAGCGCAACTGTTTACACCTATGCCCACACAGTAGGGGCAGGTGATGGTACTGCGACAGTGGCGTTGAGTACCGGAACAGATTTAGCCGCTAATGTGATTACAAGTGCCCCAACGAGTGGAGCGACCTTTGAGGTTGACAATATGGATCCTACTGCTGCGATTACCTATTCGGTAGCAGGACCTTATAAGAGTGGCGATGCAGTAACGATCACCGCGACATTTAATGAAGATATGGCCGACAGTCCAGTACCACAGATAGCTATTACAGGGTCGAATGCTGTTACGGCGACTAACATGACGAAGATTAGTGAGACTGTTTATACGTATGCCCACACAGTAGGGGCAGGCGATGGCACGGCGACAATAGCTTTAAGTACTGGCGAAGACTTAGCCGGCAACTTGATCACGAGTGCTCCAACAGGCGGAGCTACTTTCGAAGTAGACAACATGGATCCTACTGCCGCGATTACCTATTCAGTAGCTGGTCCTTATAAGAGTGGCGATGCAGTGACTATCACAGCGACGTTCAATGAAGATATAGCTGACAGTCCAGTACCAAGGATTATCCTATCTGGAGTTAATGCCTTTGCCGCGACTGATATGACGAAGGTCAGTGCTACGGTTTACACCTATGCTCACACCGTAGGCGCAGGAGATGGTACCTCGACAGTATCGTTAAGTACCGGAGTTGATTTAGCGGGTAATGTGATTACGAGTGCCCCAACCAGTGGAGCCACTTTCACAGTAGACAACACGGTTCCAACAGCCGCTATTACCTATTCGTCTCCAGGCCCATACCAGAACACCGATGCAGTAACGATCACGGCTACCTTTAACGAAGACATGTCTGATAGTCCGGTACCGCAGATTGCGATCACAGGTTCAAATACCGTTACAGCGACTAACATGACTAAGGTTAGTGCAACAGTTTACACCTATGCTCATACAGTAGGCACAGGCGATGGTACAGCTACGGTAGCCTTGAGTACAGGAACAGATTTAGCCGCTAATTTGATCACGAGTGCCCCGACAAGCGGCGCAGACTTTGAAATAGACAATACCGATCCAACCGCTGCGATTACCTATTCAGTGGCCGGTTCCTATCAGAGTGGTGATGCAGTGACAATCACTGCGACTTTTGATGAAGACATGGCCGATAGCCCTGTCCCTCAGATCGCTATCACAGGTTCGAATGCTGTTGCGGCTACTAATATGACTAAGGTTAGTGCGACTGTTTACACCTATGCCCACACAGTAGGCGCAGGTGATGGTACAGCGACGGTAGCCTTAAGTACCGGAACAGATTTAGCCGCTAATGTGATTACAAGTGCCCCAACGAGTGGAGCTACTTTCGAAGTAGACAACATGGACCCGACCGCTGCGATTACCTATTCGGTAGCAGGACCTTATAAGAGTGGCGATGCAGTAACGATCACCGCGACATTTAATGAAGATATGGCCGACAGTCCAGTACCACAGATCGCTATTACAGGGTCGAATGCTGTTACGACGACCAATATGACGAAGATTAGTGCGACTGTTTATACGTATGCCCACACAGTAGGGGCAGGCGATGGCACGGCGACAATAGCTTTAAGTACCGGAACAGATTTAGCCGCTAATGTGATTACGAGTGCTCCGACGAGTGGAGCTACTTTCGAGGTGGACAATACCGCTCCAACTGTAGCAATAACAGGCCCCCCAGCAACTTTAGCAACAGGTATTGCTATTTTCACAACTACTTATGTTGCAGATGTTAATTCATCAACGATTGATGTACTTGATTACAATATCGTCACAACGGGTACTGTAGCTTATTCTGGAATCAACTTAAATACAGGAGGATTTCCGGCTGTAACTTATACAGTTTCTGGAATCATTGGAACCGGAACAATTGGAATTCAAATTACGGCAGCAGGTATTCAAGATAATGCAGGGAATAATTTAGATGATAATGACGGATCAGTAGATGGAGATATAACCTCTGCGGTTTATACAATTGACAATGATGCATCCATAAACATTAGTACTGTTGAAGGAGATGATTATATAAATGGAGTTGAAGATAATACAAATGTGACTATTTCCGGGATGACAATGGATGTAGAGGCTACAAATGGAGTCAATGTCTCTCTTTTTGACGGTACGAACACTTTTGATCCACTAGGAGATGAAGCTACGGTTGATGGAAGTGGGAACTGGAACTACTCGTTTGATATTACTAGTTCAGGACTTAATGAAGCAACTATTACCATAACAGTTACCACTTCTGACAATGCAGGCAACAATGCCAATAGTACCAGAGACTTTGTCTATGATGCAACAGCAGCTATAGCACTTGATGCAACCTTAGAAATTGATAATTTAATTAATGCCACCGAACAAAGTGATATTGTAATTACTGGAACTTCATCAGGTATTCCTGATGGAACAACTGTATTAGTAGCACTATCAGATAATGCGGGAACGCCAAATACGGCTAACACTTCAGCTACCGTAAATAGCAACGTTTGGGTTTCAGGAACCTCAGATGTGAGCGGGTTTACTGAAGGAAACATTAACATAAGTATATCTTCAGCAGATATTGCAGGCAATAGTGCAAGTGTTCTATCTACTTCCCAACTTTCAATTGACAGGTCTGCAAGTATTGCAACAATAGTAGTTACAGATGATGCGTTAGGAGATGACAAAATCAATGGAGCTGAAGCAGCTGCTTTGAGACTTTCTGGAACTACAACAGGAATACAAGATGCAGCTAATATTACGATTACCCTAAGTGATGGAACGCTTTCTGAAAGCAAAACGGTGCAGATTAGTTCAAATGCTTGGAATACCGATGATGCAAATCCTGATTTTGATATTTCAGGTTTCCAGCAAGGACCGATCAGTATTATTGCAACGTCAACAGATGTTGCGGGTAATGTTGCAACATTGGGAAAGGGAATCTCTTATGATAATTCAGCGTCAATAACCATCAGTACTATTGAAGGAGATGATCGAGTAAATGGCGTTGAAGCGGTGGATGTCTTAGTTTCTGGAACAACCATTGGAGTTGAAGACAATCAAACGGTAAACTTAACTTTTGATGATTCGAATGCATTAACCACAGCAGTTACTGCCTCAGCACAAGTCATAACTAATACCTGGAGTACAAATCTAGACCTTGCAGATATTTCAACCTTAGATGATGGATCAATCACTGTTTCTGCAGTAGTAAGCGATGTTGTAGGTAACTCCGCTAACGATTCAAGAAATGTAACGTTGGATCAGGGAGTTGCGATTTCGATTGATCTATTTGATAATGCTATAAGTGGACTTGAGGATAATACGGTTCAGGTGGAGGGGACTACAGATGCTGAAGATGGTAGAACTGTTACTTTGGTTTTTTCAGATGGGAGCAATGAAGTAACCAAGTCTACAACTGTTGTATCTGGAGAATGGGAATTTAATACTGGAAATGCTAATACCATTAATGTTAGTGGGTTGGATGATGGGAATGCTTTAACCCTAACAGCGACGGTTCAAGATGTTGCTGGGAACGCTGGCTCTGATGTAGAGAATTTTTCTTTAGATAAAACAGCTTCTATAGGTATTGATGCTACGCTTATGACAGACAATATCATAAGTGATTCAGAGAAGACGCTTGTGGAAGTTAGTGGAACTACAATAGATGTTGAGACTGGTCGTACTGTGACAATTGTCATTGATGATTCCAATGCTCTTACCGCTGCTGTAAATGCTAACACTACAGTACAGGCTGATGGATCGTGGATGACTTCTTCAATTGATGTTAGTGATTTAGATGATGGAACGTTATCAATTAATGCAAGTCTTACAGATGTAGCAGGGAATCCGGCTTCAGCAACACGTAATATTGAGTACGATATATTGACAACAATTACTATAGGATCTCCAGTTACTGCTGATGAATTGAGAGTCAATGCAGATGAGTCCGAGGCATTTGTTATTTCAGGTTCGACAACAGATGTTGAAACTGGCCAATCTGTTTCGATTTCATTTACAGATGGATTAACAACAATTCTTGCTAGCGCTGTTGTGAGTAGCGGAAATTGGACGAGTGTTGGAACTGATATAAGCTCATTTCCCGAAGGAACACTAAATGTTTCTGTTTCAGTGGTTGATATCGCGGGTAATACTTCTTCAAGTGCCGCTGTTCTTACTTTAGATAAAACAGTTTCAATTTCAATTGATGATCCATTAGAGGGAGATAACGTATTTAACTCAACAGAAATTGCGGATGTTGTTATATCCGGACAGACTATTGGTGTTGAAGACGGGCAGCTAGTAACTGTTTTGGCATCTGATGGCTTAGGGGGGATTGTTGGAGCAAGTCCAGCCGTTACTTCAAATACGTGGTTTACAACCTTGAACTTAACCACTTTGTCGGAAGGAGGAGCTGATATTGAAGTCGATGTTGAGGACATTTTTGGCAATATGGCATCATCGGAAAAAACAGTTGAAATTGACAAATCAGCATCATTGACCATTGATTTGCCAATAGAGGATGACAATAGAGTGTCCTTAGCCGAGTCTTCTACAGTTGTTATTACGGGGCGAACCGCAGGTGTAGAGTCAGGTCAGGTTGTAAGCCTAGTTTTAAGTGATGGAAGTAACAATGTGAATGCAAGTGCAACTGTTTCTGGTAGTTCCTGGGCTTCAAGTGACATTGACATATCTGGATTGGATGAAGGGAATATATCTGTTTCAGCTTCAGTGACTGATGTTTCTTTAAATCCTGGAAGTGATTCAGAGGTTGTCGTTTTAGATAAAACGGCACTAATTACTTTGGCAGCAACTATTGAAGGGGATAATATCATTAATGCATCTGAAGATGGGCATGTTGAAGTGAGTGGGATCACTTTTGGTGTTGAAGATGGAAGAACGGTAAATGTGGTTTTTGATGATACAAACCCTATTACAGCAGCTATTTCAGCATCAACTACGGTCATATCAAGCGCATGGAATACTAGTCTTGATCTACAAGACATCAGTGCATTGGATAATGGAACAATTACGATAGCAATTAATACAACTGATTTGTCAGGTAACTTGGCAACAGATGTTGACAATATTTCATTGGACAATGTGCTTCCATTAGCTTCAATTGCACGTTCGGTTCCAACAGCAGAATTCACAAATGTAACTGCAACAACAGGAGTTGTTTATAGAGTTGTTTTTACTGAGGATGTAACCGGTGTTGATGCTTCTGATTTTGCAGTAGTTGGGCCAACAGGTTCATCAATATCTGCTGTATCCGCAATCAGCGCAACAATTTATGACGTGACAGTAGATAGTTATGCGGCAGATGGTAGTTTAGATTTAGACTTCATAGCTATCCCAACAATAGCTGATTTGGCCAACAATCCGTTTGACCCTTCAACCGGAATAACTAGCGAACAGAGTTATATCATTGATTTGACCCAGCCTACAGTTGTGTTGAGCAGTAATGATACTGATGCGATAGTGAAGGATGCGGATTTGGTAACGATCACAGCTACGTTTGTAGAGACGAACAGCTTTGCTGCCAATCCCACGCTGAGTATAAGCGGAAGCTTAGTGACGAATGCAGCTATGACAGCTACCACAGATCCAAAAGTATGGACATACGCTTGGGATGTACCAGATAATACGACAGCAGATGGGAATGTTACCGTTAGTATTAGTGTTAATGATGTAGCTGGAAATTCGAATGCGTTGGCTACTGGAGTGGATACCTATGAAATAGATAATACCGCACCTCAAGTAACGTCAAGCACTATTTCCTCTAACAATACAATTACGCCTGCGACCTTAGCGAAGGAAGGAAATATAGTAACGGTTACAATTGACTTTGATGAAGCTTTGTTTGGTAATCCTTCAGTTAGTTTCAGGAGTGGAAACGTGCCGGTATCGAATTCAGTTACGGTTACTGATTTAGGTGGCGATCAATACACAGCAGCTTACCAGATATCATCGTTGGATATTGAAGGCGAGGTATCTTATACAATTTCATTTGCAGACGCTGCAGGGAATCTTGGCACCACGGTTACGGAACCTAATTCCGGGATGTTTATTGATAAATCGGCCACTTCAGCAATTATTTCTCGCTCAATTCCTATTAACCAGTTTACCAATGTGAATGGTACAACTGGAGTTGTTTTTAGGGTTACTTTTAATGAAGATGTTAATGGGGTTGGCGCCTCTGATTTTGCAGTTGTTGGACCAACCGGCTCATCCATATCGTCGGTAAGCACAGTCAGCACTTCAGTTTATGATATAACGGTAGACAGTTACTCTGCTGATGGAAGTCTTGATTTGGATTTTGTAAATACTCCAAGTATTACAGATTTATCTAATAACGCCTTTGATCCATCTAGTGGCATCACCGGCGAGGAGAGTT
>JAGDZQ010000038.1:0-45904 GCA_049115715.1 Cyclobacteriaceae bacterium | reverse complement strand
GAGACTCGAAATTAAATCCGTCCATCAAAACCTAACAACTATGTATTTATCAGGAGTGGCCTAACTTAACGACATTGCACGTAGGTGGGCATCTCATCAGCACTATTGTTAGAGTAGAATAATACTGGGACTCCTGCATACGCTAGGAGTGACGTGCTATTCTAAAGAACCTAGCAGAAGAAGTATTCAGTCCGAAATATCAGAGTAAGATAAGTAATAGATTTCTAGTATTTGAAAGGTCTTTTTTTTTGTGAAATGTGAATTGTATTATTCTAACCTGCTCCACAGAAATATGGCTTGATCCCGGAATCTCCTAAATAAGAAATGATAAAAGTAAAATCGTAACGTCTACGGTGAGCTTTTGCTCTAAGGTCTTACGAAACATGCTAGTCTCGATTCCAATGGCTTTCCTTTCATGTTATCCTTCCCAAATAGCTTCTAGACGACAGCTTTTTTCGGATTAATAAGTCAGGAACAGATTCCAGAAACTATAGGGTATTTATCTCGATTACAGTTATTCTCAAAATTACCAGACTCATATTTTCACAGCATCAGACAGCATCAGACAGCATCATTGACCAGCTATATATCATATTTAGATAAAACAATTGAAAAAAAATCACTTTAAGCATAGCGGATTAGTGGGTTAGCTTTCAGAGACTTATGAATCATAACTATCTGACTATCAGTAATTTAGTTTGTAAAAATGAATTATTTAATTACCTTGGGAAGATATTTAAACCAAAATCAGTTAATTATGAAAAAGTTACTTACTCTCTTAAGCATTGTGTTTTGCATTGCGATTGTAGCTCCGTCATGTTCGTCGGACGAAGCATTTGAAGAAATTGTGTTGGATTCGAATTTGGATCAAACAGCTCCATCCAACGGAGATGAGCCTGATGGTGATCCAACACCTGGTGGCGGAGGTTAAAATGCCATTCATCGAAAATACAGGGCTGTTCAACTTTTTGTCAGCCCTTTTTTTGTAGATTTACACTTAACGCGAATCGGCGATTATATGCGTAAATTCTTCTTATTAGGTCTACTACTTATTTCTATTTCATCCTTTTCCATTTCGAAGGAGGAAATTGCAAATACCCATAAGCGGATATATTCAATTCTGAATTCAAATCCCGATGAAGCTTACAGATTGAGTTTAGAAGCAGAAGTACAGGCTGAGCACGAAGGGCTATTGGTTGAAGAAGCCAACTCCATATTTATTCAGGGATGGATTCATAAAAAGAAAAGAAACGAACTTGGAAAAGCCTTCATCCTCTATTTGAAGGCTCTTGAGGTTTTGAAGCCCGCCTATGATGAATCAACGGCTTCCATTAAGCTATATGTTGATTTACTAATTAGTACTGGCAATTTGTTGACGGAGCATTTTGCTTTCGATGAAGCCATTAACTATTATGATGAGGCAATCAAATTAGCTGGCGATAATGACATGCATAGCGATTTGTCTCTTGCATATTGGAAAATGGCAAGTGCGCAAAGCGAAGCTGGGAAAACTAACGAAGCGCTTGTTACGATTGAATCAGCTATAGAGAGTGCCATTGCATCGGAAAATGAAAAGCGAATCTTAACCACCATCAATTCCAAGGGACTGTTTCATATTGAGCTCAAAAATTATGCAGAAGCAAGAAAGTGTTTTAATAAGATAATAGACTGGGAATTTACTAAAGCTTCGAAAAACCATTTTCTGGGCATAGCTTGGCACAATGTGGGGCATTCCTATACCTCTGAAGGAAAACATCAAGATGCAATTGCGGCGTATAAGAGTTCCGAGGTTTTTAAAAAAGAAGATTCAAGACAAGATAGACTGTTTATCACATGGACTGACTTGAGTGAATCGATGATACTTACCAAAGACTACCCTTCAGCTGAACGATATGGACTTCAGGCACTTGATATATACGATCAAGTTCAGCTGCATCCTGATAATTATCGGATATACGATTTCATGTCGACGATTGCTTTTGAAAGTGGGGATTTTGAAAAGTCACGCTTTTACACAGAAAAGTATATTGAGGAAAATGATAAGTTCTTAAAGCGCCAAGAGGAAATCCAAAGAACAAAAGATCACTACAAAATGGAACTTCTAGCTGCCGGTTTCTTTATGAAAGTTAATTCCGCTAAAAATGAAAACCTATATTCTCTATTGCTCACAATAGTGAGCTCACTGCTTACCATTGCGTTGGTAGCAGGGGCTACATGGCAATATTGGGTGAGAAGATCCATCAAGAAATCAATAGCTCGCATAGAAAAAGACAGCTTCATTTAAGTTCGCTCTCCTTTCTCCACTTTCGAAGGTAAAATGGGATTTTGGCCAAGATTGAAATAGCCGTGTCATTCTCATCAGGGGATTTGATATCGGAATGGTTGAATAGTTAGAAAACATTTGACCTACTCGTCCTCATGAGTTTAATCACCGATTCATGATTGCCTCCTTCTAAGAAATATGAATAAAGAAAAAATAAAGTTTAGTTTCCTAAACTTAAATTCCGAACGATCGTTCTGTGTAACAAGACTTAAGAGATGGCAGAGATCAAAGTAAGTGATGATAAGTTAATATCGGGTTTTCTGGAAGTTTTCAGGAAAGTGGGATATGAAGGTGCAAGTCTTGAAGAATTGGCTCGTGCATCTGGACTGAAAAAATCGAGTCTATATCATCGCTTTCCTGGAGGAAAAAAGCAAATGGCGAGAGAGGTTTTAGAATTCTCCAATAGGAGGCGATATGAAATCGTAATGAAAACGCTCAGGGCAGAAGGGGATCCACAGATTCGGCTGAGCAGTGTGCTGAAAAATTTAAATGAGCTCTATTCCGGAGGGACAAATACTTGTATACTCAGAGCGCTTTCGATGAATACAGGACTAGACCTTTTCTTCGAGTTGATTCAGGGAGCATTTGAGGATTTAATAAGTGGGTTTGCAAAAAATATAGAAGACTTTGGGATTGACAAAGAAGATGCTCGGAAGAGAGCAGAAGATATCGTAATAAAAATTCAAGGAGGATTGGTCGTGGCAAAGGGGACAGGACGGACAGAAATATTCGCCAGAGTGTTAGGAGATATTGAAACCTCATTTAATCACTAAAAAAATTTAAATAAATATCGAACGATCGTTCGGTTAAAAAGTTAATTATATAAAACAGTAAATCATATAAAATGAAAAATTCGAAAGTAAAAGTTGCCATAAATGGGTTCGGAAGAATAGGCAGAGTGAGTATGAGAGCCCTACTGAAGAAAGAGAATGTGGAAGTGGTCGCCATAAATGATCTGACCGAGCCGTCTACTTTGGCTCATCTTTTCAAATACGATTCTGTTCATGGTGTTTTTGAAGGAGAATCCGTTGCTGAGGAAAATGGTTTGAGAATCAATGGAAATTCGATTCCAGTTTACGCGGAGGCAAAACCGGAAAATTTGCCTTGGAAAGAGTTGGGCGTGGAAGTGGTCATTGAATCTACTGGAAGGTTCACAGCAAAAGACGATGCAGAGAAGCACATCATAGCTGGTGCAAAAAAGGTGGTTATTACAGCTCCTGCTAAAGGGGATGTGCCAACTGTTGTATTAGGCGTCAATGATGATATATTGAAAGGGGATGAACCTGTAGTGTCGGTCGCATCTTGTACGACAAACAGTCTTGCTCCATTGGCGAAAATTTTGGATGACAACTTCGGCATTGAATCAGGGTTTATCACCACCGTGCATGCATATACGGCAGATCAAAAATTGCATGATGCACCGCATAGAGATTTGAGAAGAGCACGATCTGCAGCATTGTCTATCATCCCCACTTCAACCGGGGCGGCATCAGCTATAGGCAAAGTGATCCCCCATTTAAATGGTGTATTGGACGGACAAGCGTTGAGGGTGCCTATACCAGCTGGATCGATAACGGATTTCACAGTGAAGACGAAAAGAGAGACTACTGTGGAGGAGGTCAATAAGGCTTTCGCCAAGGCGGCAGAAGGTCCAATGAAAGGAGTTTTGGAGTATGTGGTTGATCCGATAGTTTCCGCAGATATCGTCGGGAATACGCACTCGTCTATTTTCGATTCAGAGTTGACCATGGTGAAGGGGAACTTGATCAAAGTACAAGGGTGGTATGACAATGAATCAGGGATTTCTAATCGCATTGCCGACTTGGTAAGTAGATTTTAAGCTATTGATAAAGGGCTTTTAGGCTAGATCTTGGCCTAGCCTTGGAAATGGAGAATTGCAAAGAGGTGCTTCATAAATGAGCACCTTTTTAGTGGGTATGGTACGCCTGAAGATAAGCTGAAGGAGTTTCAATTATTGATATGGAAACTGGGTTTGGGATCTTAATTTTCAGGCACATTTATTGATATATTAATCAATAAATGTGTTTTCGCTACTTGGCTTGTGCTCAAAATTTCTGAAGAGATAGAAACTGCGAGTGTATGGTTCGTATAGTATTGTATCATTAACAATATCCACACTGTATGTAAAAACGGGGTGAATACCCCCAGTGCTTGAAGCCCACCTCTGAATTTTAATTTCATCACCTTTTACCAAGAAAATTCCAAGGTTATTTCTACTAGCATCCGTATTCTCATCTCTAAAGTAAAGTTCTAAGTCATTGATCGACTTAAATGGAATATTGGTTTGCCATATTAAGCCATTTTTATTGAAAAAATAAACTCGTGCGATTGGTAACAATTGCGTTTCTCCTTGATAAGTACTCTTAAATGTGTCCAAAGAATAAAAATATCCATTTGTTTTTATCTCTTCCCCAGAATATTCACTTCTTTGATAAGTCATTTTTTCATATCTGGGACTACATGAAATTGTTAATGCACAAATAATGATGAATAATATCCTTATCATATATTCAGGCTCTTTTGCATTTTATATGCCGTGTTTACAATCCGGGTAGTTATCAATTTTTAAAGTACACAATTCCATTTGGCTTATAAAAGGTTTCATTTGTATAAATGCTTTCTTTTAAAAACCGGTACCCTAAGTGTTGAAAATACAAGGTAGGTTTTAAGCCTCAATAGCTCCATTCATGGACGATGAGGGCTGTCATACGATCTGTTGAACAATCCTTAATCTAGGTCACAATTGTTTGCACTTGTTTATTTAAAATAAGTATTATTCTCTCAATTTCTCACTTAAGGTACTTGTATTGCAAAACAGCAAAAAGACCAACTACCATGGCGATTACTCCAATCATAATATTTCCTATAAGAGAAATCTCAAAAAGTTGAAGGGAAATCAGAACAGCACTCCCAGTGACCCATGCCCCGTCCTGAACAATGATTAGCTTGATTAGTTTGGGATTGATCTGTGTGCGAGTTGCGCTGTATATCAATAATCCAGCAAATAACAACAGTCCTACACCGATGTATAGTAGAATTTCTGGAAGCGGAACATTCATTACCTCGGCGATGAGAGTTTTGAGGAAAACAAGGCTGAATGCAGATGCGGTGGTGAAAACTACATTGAGCTTGAGTGTATTTCTAAGTCTCTTTTCTGATGATGTCATGATTACCATTTATAAATTTTCCGATTGATTTTTGAGCGCCAGATTCATTGCGTGAAAGCCCTTCAATGTGCTTTCACCTACCATTTTTAGAATGGGAGCGACCATTAAGCCGGAGAAGTTTTCGCCATGAATGAGTTTCGTTTCATTCTTACCTATAGGTTCTAGTTTGAAGTAATGTTCTCCATCGAATAATCCTTTGACGAATAGATGACCAATCCAACGGAACTCTGTTTCTGATTCGTTTTTCAATACCGTAGGCTGAATCATCATTGGCTTTTTTCCTTCAGGCCGAATCATAAGACTGAGTGAACCCCCTACTTCGGTAGCTCCAGATATCTCGGTGATAAAAGGATTCCAGGTAGCATAATTTTCATGATCCATTAGTACTTTCCAGACTGAGCTTGCCGCTGCTTTAATGTTTATGCTTGTTTCGAAATTTTTCATGGTTTCTTGATTTATATAGTGAAAGGATGGGCTTAAAATGCCCACCCAAGATGTATCGTTGGGAAAATGTTGGTCGACTTTCGGTCGTAAGACTCGTCTTGAATCTGGATATCGTCTGCGTCTGTGAGATAGCTAAAACCTATCCATGGTGTCAGATACAAACCCTTCAAAGTGTCATTGCTCTTAAAAAGGTCAAACTTATATCCACCTCTGATGCCTACGGCTATTTGTTGATCGTTGACTGAGACCTTATTTTCATTTTCGTATTTTAAAAACAAGTAATCAACCGTTGGACCAAAGAAGAACCCCTGGTTGGTATCTTCCCTTCCCGGGAAATAATCCCATTTAAAAGAGATAGCCTTGAAGTGCTCCGAGACATTTTTGTGGTTTTGTACAGATTCTGGAATTGTGAGTTGACCATAGCCAAGTTGCATGCGTTCGTTTTTCCAGGCTAATGCCACATGACCTGATGCGCCACCTATGGTGTAGGCCAGGGGGTCGAGTTCAAACTCTACTGTTACTTTTTTTTGTGCGGAAAGACTGATCATTCCAACCAAGATTAATGCGATTGTGATTGTTGACTTTTTCATGATGTTGTTGATTTTGGTTTGTTATTAATTTCTTGAACAAAGCTGCGGATGTATCAAAGAAGTCATTTTGCATCTTGCGACAGTCCTTTGTCATTTCATGACAATCGTCAAATTCACTAGATTTAAGTATGGCTTTTAATGGAAGATTCGCGCTCAACATCATTCACTTTGCGGGGAAACTTGGAGCCGATATCAGGGGACTTATCGATATGACAGGCATGAGCGCCTCAGAACTTAGTGAGGAAACCTGCATGTTGGACGATCTTACCTACAATCAAATTGTGGAAGAATCGGTAGCGTTATCAGGCGATCCTTACTTTGGGTTACACGCAGGAGAAAACCTCAATCTCTCAGCTGCTGGCTTGATAGCTCAACTTACACAAACGAGCGAGACAGTAAAGCAAGCGCTTGAACTATGCTGCGAATTTGCCAATCTTGGGTGTAGTGCCCTGCCCATGGCGCTGGTTGAAGAGGGGGATTGCTACAAAGTCACCATGACACCAAACCCTATATGGGCAGTCCAATCTGATGTGGCAGTAAGACATACAACAGAAGGGGTGATTGCCTTTAATATCAAAGAGTTTCATTCCCTAACCAGAATGAAACATTCTCCAGTCAAAATCCACCTTACCTGGGAAAGGCAGCATAATGTCGAAGAACTTGAAAGAGTGTATGGATGTCTCGTTTGCTTTGAAAAAGATGAGATTGCTATTTTTCTAAACAAAAGTCATGTGGAAGAAAAGATAGTTACCTCTGATTACAATCTACTTCGCATTCTCATAGCACATGCCGAGGAAAAGTCGGCGGGTATAAAGACCGATAAAGGTTTTGCTGCGCTGGTCAAGGAATCGGTAGTTAACCTGGTTAAGCCAGAATTCCCCACAATTGAGCAAGTAGCAAGTCACCTCAACGTAAGTCCACGCACACTACAGCGAAGGCTCAAAGAAGAAGGACAAAACTTCAAGGACATCATCGAGAATTTAAGGAAGGACTTTGCGTTGAGTTATCTCAAGCGCTCTGATTTGAGTATAGGCGAAGTAGCTTATCTACTGAGCTATGCAGATATCAGTGCTTTTACCAGAGCATTTAAACGATGGATGGGAGTCACCCCAAATGATTATCGAAAAGGGATTTTGAAAGATAAATGAAAAACTAAAATCATAGTATGAACAAGCTCAAAAAGTATAATCAGATTGTTTTTGCGTTGATGGGAACGATCATGTTGGGGTTTTTGATCGTGTTGGGAGTAAAACTTCTAGTGGATGAATTTAGAGTAATCGACTATCCAGACAATAGCCTTATTGCAGAAACTGAATTAGATTCTTTAAAGCAATTGAATCTGCGAAATCAAGTTATTTCTCTTGAAAATATTCGTCCATTTGATTCAGCTACTGGTACTTATTTAATTCCTGTGTATCATAAGAAGCTCACGAATGCATCCCCCAGGTATGATAAGGAATTCGCATTACTTGATGTAAGATCATCAGCTGGAGAATATTACTATGGTTATGGAGACTATAACAATATCCTACTTTACAATTTTGCATCTGGAGATTGTCAAATCTTACTTGATGAGCGTGTTAGCATTGACAACTATCAGATTATTGAATCGAACAAAAGGTTATTGATCGTTTTTACAGGTTGGGACAAAGACACAAATCAGGATGGAAAATTGAATAAAGAGGACTTCAAACAAGTATTTGTATATGATCACTCAAATCAAAAAGTCAATAAGATTGAAAACACCAGATATAGGATAGATACTCATCAATACTTGAAAGACATTGATAAGCTCACATTTAAGGCTACAGATGCTAGGAATGACAGCATACCATTGGATGAGTTGTCTGAGTTTCTCCTGTTATATTCATTCGAAAATAATGACCTGACTCTATTAATAGACGCAAATACTTTGAGTCATCTTCAAAATATCATAGACAATTAGTTTATTGTCTTTTCTCTTTAGGTTGATGAATAGAATGAAAACACCATCGAGCTGAGGGAAGAAGTGGAATAATCCTACTCCCACTCTTCCACTATCATAGATGCAGAGGATACCTCGCTTGCATAAAAATAACCAATGGCCTCATTGCTTATATTGCCTTTTACATTAGCTGCTGGGCCATTAAAACCGAGCGGGTCGGCTCCATCTATTTCCGAGAGGATCGCATCTAGAAAACTAGCATAGTTTTCCTCTACAGAAAGGAACTTAACAGAGATGTTGTCTCCAATTTCTATCTCTCTGTTAAACTCCCATATTTCTATTTCTTCGAAATAATCATCCTCTACTAATTCGTCATTGAAATAAACAAAGTTTTGGACAGAGTCCGTGATCATCGTACTATTATGAGAGATTTCAACGAAGTAGCTGTTTCGTAGCTGAGGAAACTCCTGGCCCGAAAAGACCAGAGCCGTATAAGTATCGTCCGAACCAAAAAATACATCCTCAACCTCTTCCAAACCAATGGAGTCTATTTGCATAACAGGACTCAGTAGAGATGAAGCAGTAAAGTTTGACTCACCACCTATCTTTCTTGACAAATTAATATTCAAGGTGTAGGTCTTGCCCACCTCACCAGCTACAGAGTCCGCCATGCGGTAAATACCATTTTCTTCTTCTTCCAAAATATACTCCCGCGAACCATCGGCTATACTTACACTTGCTCCTGTCACCCCGACAGGAAGGGCAGATGAAAAGTAATCGGAAGTTTCTGTCAGCTTTACACTATGTCTAATTCGCTCGGAAGTGATCCGACCTTCTACAACGAGTTTTGCTTCGCTTTTTTCTACATCCCAGTCTATACGCTCTTCACAAGCGATTGATATCAAAGTCAGGGCAATAAGTAAATAGAGATATGTTTTCATGTTTGTTTTCTTAGAATTCAAAATTCCAGCTGATAGTAGGAATTATTGGAAAGATTGATGTTTTGGTAGCTTCAGTGGTAAGAGTGTCGTTTTCATTGCTGGCAAACCTTACCACATTTGCATTTTTCCTATTGTAGACATTGTAGACAGATACATTCCAACTACTTTTTAGTCTGCTTCCAGGCTTCACTTTATTATTGATGGTTACCCCAATATCAAGTCTGTGATAATCAGGAAGTCGATCGCCATTTCTCTTTGTGTAAGATGGTACGATACTATTTCCATAGACAAATCTCCCAGAAGGCGCAGTGAAGGGCAGTCCGTTAAAATACACCCAATTGCCCGAGATTGAGATTCTTTTAGAGAGATCGTAGTTACCAACTACTGAGACATTATGAGTTCTGTCAAATGGAGACAAATAAGGTTTGCCGCTGGCAATATCCTTGAACTTCCTTTCCGATCGAGATAGCGTATAGCTAATCCATCCATTCAATTTGCCTTTTGGCTTGCTGAGTTTGAATTCCAACCCGTAAGCTCTGGCAGTACCAAAGCGTAGTTCGCCCTCGAGTTGCTCATTAAGAAACAAGTCCGCATGATCTTTAAAATCTATCTGATTGGTCAAATACTTGTAGTACAATTCGGTTGATAGCTCTAACTTATTTCCAAAAGCATTTCGGAAATACCCCACCGTAACCTGATTGGCTATCTGAGGTTTTATGTTAGGCGATGATGGAATCCAAATATCAAGCGGAGTACCGGATATGGAGTTTGAAGCCAGATGTAAAAATTGCTGAGTTCTGGAATATCCAAATTTGACAGATTGATTATGACTGATCAGATAGTTTCCACTTATCCTTGGTTCCAAACCATAGTAGACATTGTAGATTTCGCCCTTTTTGTAATTAACAGAATCTGTGAATTCGAAGTTTTCATCGAATTTGAAGGCTTTAGTTTTCCCTATATTTTGAAGAAGGGTAAACCTAATACCGTAATCCAGAGTGAATTTGGAAGTTATCTTTTGTTCATTTCCAATATAGACCGCATGCTCCAGTGTATTATTTTCAGGGAGGTGCAAGCTGCCTGACTCATCCTTAGATTTCAATGTAACATCACCCGGATCAATTGTATGTAAAGTAGATGAAAACCCAAACGAGAGCGAATTTGATGCATTAGCGTAATAGTCAAAATCCATTTTCACGGAATAGTCCTTCAATATGGATTTCCAGTCAAAACTGAAGTCCTGAGCACCGAAACCTAATTTGTAATCATATTTGCTGTATATAAGCGAGAGGTTGGAAAACAGTCCGCTGTTGTAAACATGATTCCATCTTGCCGTTGTAGTGATATTGCCCCAATCAAAAGATGGAGATTGGGTAGGATCGCCCAATTCAAGTACGTCTCGACCGGTATAAGAAGAGAGGAATATTTTATTCTTGTCATTGAGCATATAATTGGCCTTGCCGTTGAAGTCGTAGAAGTACAGAGCTACGTCTTGCTTTCCTTTCTTAAAAGCTCTGTAAGCCAAGTCGGCATATGTTCTTCTTCCCGAGAGAATGATAGAGCCCTTGTTTTTTACAATGGGAGCTTCAAGCGTCAGTCTTGAGGAGATGAGACTGATTCCACCTTGTCCACTTATTTGCTTTGAGTTGCCCTCTTTCATTCTCACATCTACTACTGAAGAAACACGTCCGCCATACTTTGCAGGGAATACCCCTTTATAAAAATTCACATTATTGATGGCGTCATTATTGAAAGTAGAAAAAAGGCCAAGCAAATGAGACGGGTTGTAAACAGTCGCTTCGTCAAGTAAAATGAGATTTTGATCAAAGTTTCCACCTCTTACACTGAATCCTGAGCTTGTTTCCCCTGTCATTTGTACTCCGGGTAATAATTTGATTGCCTTGATCAGATCAGTTTCACCAAATAGGACTGGTATTTTCCCAATTTGTTTTGTGCTTAGCCTTTCAGTACCCATTCTGGTGGCTGTCACATTCTCATCAATTCTTCTGTCGGTTATAATTACCTCTTCCAGTTTATCTACTGCCTCTTTGAGTTCGAAGGTTAGAGACTGATCTTCAAAGAGACTGATCTGTTTTGTAGCAGTCTCATAACCGAGGTAGGAGATGGAGACGCTGTGCTCTCCCTCGGGAAGTGAGATAGAATAAAACCCATATAGGTTGGTTGAGGTTCCTACACCCGTGGTTCCATTTAGAATAATAAGCACTCCTATAAGTGGCTCTCCAGTGCTGCTGTCTTTTATGTAGCCAGAGACGGAGTGTTTATCGCCACTTGTGACTTTTTTTTTCAATACGATTTGCTTGCCGATTACCTTATAGGTAAGTCCGGCTTCCTTTGCTACAATATCTAGTAGCTCTTGCGTTGGCCAATCCTCCTTGTTCGATTTTAGTGAAATAGGTTTTTCCATGTCGATATCTTCTTTGTTGAAAGAGAGATTGATTTCTGGCTGGCTTTTCAAAAGCAAGATGATCTCATTGATGCTTTTAGGCTGGTTTGTTGTGATGCTTATAGATGTCTGAAGCACGTCTTTCGTCTGTTGAGCTGAAATTTGCCCAAACGTTATCATCGATAGGAAAACGATGAGAATACTTTTATTTTTTCTAATAATCATTGTTGTTTTATGATCAGATTTTAGGTTGTTTTTAAAATTGTGTTGGTTGCACTTTTTTAAAGAATTGATAAATGGCACTTCTATTTGAATATCAGCGCGCCTTCTTTTCTTTCGGTATGGAGATCAAGTGTTTCAGCAATAATTGCTGCCACTTCCTCTATAGGTTGATTATCGAAGCTAGCAGTCAACCTTGCTTTGCTCCCAGACTCTAGCCGAACAGTCATATCATAATGTTTGCTAAGTACTTGGCATACCTCGGAGATATCCATATCCTCGAAGGTTAGGATGCCGGTTTTCCAGGCTAGAATATTTAGATCATCGTTAAGTGTCTCTGTTATTTTCCCCTTGAGGATATCCAATTTCCCAATTTCTCCCTTTGTGAGAATAACTTCTTGACCACCACTAGTAAAGGACACTTTACCATGTGTTACCATTACAGAAATTTCCTCTGTGGGTTTATGAGAATCTAGATTGAAAGCCGTACCGAGAACTTTTACTTGTGATGAACCCGACTCAATGATGAATGGCTTAGATTCATCTCGAGCAATTTCGAAGTAGGCCTTGCCCTTGAGTGTGACGAATCTTGATTTCGAATTTTCGAAATTAGAATACCCTAGAGAAGAGTTCTTATCAAGCCAGATTTTTGATCCATCCGATAATTCAATAAAAGACTGATCCTCCGCTGAATTTTCATAGGCAGTAATTTTAACTTTTTCCTGAACCGAATTTTTCTGCAAATAGAAGACGCCAATAGTAACGAGAAGAGCAATGGCGGCTGCATACTTAAGCCAAGTTGAACCCATACGCACGACCTTTGCCTTTGGCCGTATCTCATTAGAGATGTGCGTCCATATTGCCTCTGGATTCGGGTGATTATCAATAGAGATGTTCCCGGATTTATCCCAATCCTTTTGCACTCTCTTATAGATTTCAGCATGATCTGGATGCTGGTTCAACCAGTTTTTAAATGAGGTAAGCTCTTCTCCCTCATATTCTCCTTTCACTGCTTTGAGTAACATGAGCCACTCCGCATCTTTCAATTCTTTCATATATCAGTTTTTGACCGCCTTCATTATAAGTGACAGGAGTTTTGACAATCACCCTAGGAGAAAAAATAAAAAATGTGAAAAAACTTTTTGAAACCGACTTTATATGACCTTAAAGCCGTTTTATAATGATCTTATTGCAGTAGTGAAATGAGCGCGATACTATACCCATGCTCTGCAAGAAATGTTCTTAAGTGCTTCAAAGCGTTTGCCATGTGATATTCTACAGTCTTGGTTGTGATCTGAAGCTGAGCTGCGATTTCATTGTGAGACAATTCCGAATTTCTACTAAGAGAAAACACCAGTGCTGTTTTTTCGGGCAGGAGGGTAAGCGCCTGCTGAATTAAGGCATCCAGCTCATTTGTAATGACAGGTTGATCGGATTGATCAGAATGATGGATTTTCACTATTTCGTCATCAGAACCGGTTTCCAATAGCACGTACTTTTTTTTCAAATGATTGATGCTTCTATTTTTTACTGCTGTGGTGAGATAAGCTTCAATTGATTGTGTTATTGTAAGTGTCTCACGACCATTCCAAAGATTGATGAAGACATCCTGAACGATCTCCTCAGCTGCATCCTTTTCATTCACGATTTTTGCAGCATACTTGTAGAGTTTTTGAAAAAAAAGATCAAAAAGATCTTTGAGAGCAGATTCTTGATTGGCCTTGAGCTCTGCTATTATTTCGGATTCAGTAAAGCCAACCATTTTCAATAAAGAAGCATTTAATATTAAACCTAAAGCAATCGAAACATGTCCGACTCCTAGCCAAATGCCTAAGATAGACGATGATTCGACAAAACGAAATAGATTTGAATCTTCGTGAAATCAACGAACAGAAATTAGAAAATTGTTGTTTGCCCAATTATGACATCAAAAAATCAATACTGCGATCCCATTACTGGTGAATGTACACCAGCTGATTTGGGAGATTTCCAACCAGCGATAGTCAAAGAGACAGATAAAGAAATAATATATGTTGGAGACCCTATGTGTTCTTGGTGCTGGGGTATTTCCAATCACCTCAAAGAACTCAAAAGTCATTTTTCACAATATAAATTTTCGATCGTGGCAGGAGGACTAAGGCCTGGAGGAGGTGATCCATGGGATGATAACTTCAAATCGTTTCTGATGCACCATTGGAAAGAAGTAACTGAGCGAAGCGGTCAACCATTTGGCTATGATTTGTTTGATAGAGAAGAGTTTCACTATGATACAGAGCCAGCGTGTAGGGCAGTTGTTGCATCTCGTAAATGGATGAGCGAAAACGAACTGGCTTTCAATGAAGCTGTTTCCAAGAGATTCTATGTTGACAATGAAGATCCCAATGAACCGGAGTTCTATAGAGCGATATGCGAGCAATTTGATATTCCATTTGATGAGTTTCTAGTGGTTTTTCAAAGTGAAGAGACCAAATACGCTACCCATCAGGAGTTTCAGCTTAATCGATCTTGGGGTGTGAGAGGATATCCTACAGTACTCTTTAAGCATAAAGGTCAACTCTTTCAAATTAATCACGGATATACAGAATTCGATCAGATGAAATCGACTATTGAAAGAGTATTATCTGAAGAAGCAGCGGATAAGGCCTAGTTCTCTAGAGCGAGCCGCAAGCGTATTTACTTCAGCAAATTTGACGTTCTACCCCTTCCTTTTACTTAATCCCTGAGTCATAGGGTGGGGGCTTTCAGCCAAGCGTCGCTCATGAATATCAGGTAATATTCGATATAGATATCTTGGAGAGAGAGCGGCAAATGAATCGAATGCACTACAGGCGGAAGGTTATTTTTTAGTTGATGCTTCCTTAAACTATAGTCGGCCAAAACGGGAGATAGGATTTAGCATAGAAAACCTTTTCAACGAAGAGTGGAATGAAACTCAATTCGAAACAGAATCCAGACTCCTAGATGAGACCGACGCTGTTTCCGAAATCCACTTCACTACTGGTACACCCTTTTCTTCAAACTCACAGGTCAATTCAAGTTTTGATATTGGCTCGAAAAAAGGTTCTTTTCTAATCCGTAGTTTCTTTAGTTGGAATCCAATTACCTTGTCTCGCCAATGAGATGTTTGACAGCATGCCTGTGTCGTTTAGTTAATACATTGTAAATACTAAACTATGCTGCCATTTTCATGTTATTCAAGCATACAAGATTGAATTATGCAAAATTACCTTATCATCGGAGCGAGCTCAGGAATTGGTTTTCAGATTGTCAAATCATTGGTTGATCAAGGAGATCGGGTCATAGCTGTAGCACGAAACCAGAGAGGCTTATCAAATCTTGATAATGTTAGATTTATGTCGTATAATGTACTCTCTGAAGATGGATTTGAATTGGGGGAAGAGTCTTTGGATGGATTTGTTTACTGTCCAGGTACGATAAATTTAAAACCATTTCAAAGAATAAAACCAGAGGACTTTCGAAAGGATTTTGAAGTGAATGTCATTGGTGGAGTTAGGATTTTACAAAGCGTGCTTCCATTCCTAAAGAAAGCAGATAATCCTTCTGCTGTCTTTTTTAGTACTGTTGCGGTGCAACAGGGAATGGGTTTTCATAGCTCTATAGCAGCTAGCAAAGGTGCTATTGAAGGTCTCACTCGGTCGCTGGCTGCTGAACTTGCTCCGCAGATAAGAGTCAATTGCCTAGCTCCTTCTGTTACAGATACACCTTTAGCAGAAAGACTATTGTCTACAATTGATAAGAAAGAGGTGTCGGGTAAAAGGCATCCACTTCATCGTGTGGGAACTCCTGAGGATCTTGCCAATGCGGCTTTGTTTTTATTATCAGAAAAATCTTCTTGGATAACCGGGCAAATTATTGGGGTGGATGGAGGCATGTCTTCTCTTCGAACGTTATGAGAGTATTACTTACAGGTTCTACAGGATATATTGGAAGACGTCTATTACCTGAGTTGGTGAATATTGGATGCTACGTAATCTGTCCTGTGAGAGATAAAAGAAGATTCGATTTTGAAGACTTTGATGAAAAATTTTTAAAATTAGTTGAAGTACTAGAGGTAGATTTTCTTGTTCAGGGAAGTTTAAATTCAATTCCTACAAATATAGATGCCGCGTACTATTTGATTCATTCTCTTTCCTCGGGGAGTAAGGATTTCGCGGAACTGGAACATAAGACGGCCCTCAATTTTTCCAGTTATTTGTCTAAAACTACAGCTAAGCAACTCATCTATCTTGGAGGTATCGCTAATGACGAGGTGCTTTCTGAGCACTTGTCCTCTCGTAGAAATGTTGAGGAGGCATTAGCTCAAGCCAATATTCCGTTAACAGTACTTAGATCTGCAATAATTATTGGCTCAGGAGGAGCATCTTTTGAGATTATTAGGGATTTGGTAGAAAAACTTCCAGTCATGATTACTCCGCGGTGGCTTCTCAGTAGATGCCAACCGATATCCGTGTCCAATGTTTTGCAATACCTTGTCGGGGTGCTCTTGGAAGTTAAGACCTATGATCATGTGTACGATATCGGAGGCAAAGATGTGTTGACGTATAAAGAAATGCTCTTACAGTTCGCTGAAGTGCGAAAGTTGAAAAGATTGATCATCACAGTGCCAGTTTTAACCATAAGACTTTCTTCTCTATGGCTTTACCTGGTTACATCCACTTCATACCGACTCGCGCGAAACCTGGTCGAGAGCATGAAAAATGAAGTTATATGTGGAGACGATTCTATTGATGACATATTGAAGATTGACAAACTCAATTATAAAGAATCACTTCATAGAACTTTTCTGAAGATCAATCAAAAACAAGTGGTATCAAGCTGGAAGGACTCATTTTCTGACCCTTCTTTTAATGATATATTCATTAATCAAGTGGAAGCACCAAAACATGGGTGTTTTACAGATGTGAAAAACTTCCCTTTCGAACGATCTCCAGATGATGTCATTGAAAATATTTGGGAGATAGGTGGAGAGCGTGGTTGGTACTACGGTAATTTTTTGTGGAGAATGCGTGGGTTTCTGGATAAAATTGTCGGAGGAGTAGGACTAAGAAGAGGTAGAAGAAGTCCAAACGACCTAAAAGGAGGAGATGCATTAGATTTTTGGAGAGTACTATATGCAAACAAGGTAGAGCAGAGGTTATTGCTTTTTGCAGAAATGAAACTTCCGGGAGATGCCTGGCTGGAATTTAGGATTAAAAAGGAGAACGGGAAAAATAGATTAATCCAAACAGCTACGTTTCGTCCCTTAGGGTTGGCTGGGCGGTTTTATTGGTATTTAGTGTTACCCTTTCACGGATTTATATTTAAAGGAATGGCTATGAATATTATCCATTTCAAGAATCGTGATTAGTGATCGAAACATTCACTTAAATACAAACCCTCTTGCGTCTGAGCCCTCATAAAAATCAACTTCTTTCCCAACTAAGAAAAGAGTCTCTTTCTTTTGAACAAACATCTGCACGCCCTCTATATCAAATTCAAGGTCGCCTTCCTTTTTCTTGTCAAACCCCAAGACAAAGGAAACTCCACAGCCGCCACCTTTGACCCCAACTCGCAGACCATATTCTTCAGGAATGTTTTTATTCTTTAAGGTGCTTTTGATTTCCTCAAGAGCTTTTTCTGTAATTGTTACCGGTTGCATTCTATCGCCAAAGAAAATGGTTATTTTTGAATCAATCTAAAGCGAATGTCACATTGAACTTGTCAAAGTGAAACATTCAGGCAATTGTATCTACGTTTACCTTAACACACAAACACCAATCCTATGGAGATGGTTTACGACCTTCTAAAGATCACCCTTCCAGCACTTATTGTACTTTATGCCGTTTTAATGGTAGTAAGATCAATTATGCAAAAGCAACTTGATGAATACAGTCTTGCCGTCAGGCAAAAAAACCAAGAAGTAGTAACTCCTATTCGATTGCAGGCATATGAACGAGTTTGTCTGCTACTTGAGCGAGTCTCTCCCAATAATATCATTCCACGGTTGAATCTTCCTGAAATGAAAGTGAAAGATTTACAAGTAGCCCTAATTTCAGAAATTAGAAATGAAGTCAATCACAATCTTTCTCAGCAAGTATATATGTCTGATGATGCATGGTCTTTCGTTTCTGGTGCCGTAGAGCAGCTCATTTCCATGATCAATGAAGCGGGCAATGAGGTCGCAGTAGATGCTCCAAGCGTTGAGCTTGCAAGAGTGATTTTCGAAAAATCGATGAAAAATGATCAGGATACCATAAAAGGAGCGTTAAGATTCCTGAAAGAAGAAATCAAAGACGTTTTCTAATATGGCAAATAAGAAGTTGACATCTATAATGTCCAAAGCAAAGGACACCATTTCAAGCAACGAAAGAGTTCAGAAGCTCTTGGAGTTAGGCAAAAAAAGGTTAGATGAAATATCTTCTAACAACGAGGATAAAAAATCCTTCATCAATCAGATTCAACTGATTATCAGAATGATCAGAGCTCACTTTACGGGAGAATACAAGTCTTTTTCAATGCAATCGATGCTGTTACTTGTCTTCGCTTTGATTTACTTCATCACTCCATTTGATTTGATACCTGATTTTATACCTGCTCTGGGTTTTTCAGATGATATATCTATTGTCATGTTCATATTTAGAAGTATAAAAGCTGATGTCGAGCAGTTTGAAATTTGGGAAAACGCTGAATTAGCAGATTAGACTTTATGAGAGCAGTCATTCAAAGAGTATCCGAAGCATCTGTTACCATTGACGGTTTCCGAAAAGCCAGTATCGAAACAGGTTTGATGATCTTAGTAGGAATTGAGGATGCCGATGATCAATCCGATATAGAGTGGCTTTCAAGAAAGATTCTCAACATGAGAATCTTTGAAGATTCAGACGGTGTAATGAATCGAAGTATATTGGAAGAAAATGGAAGCATTCTTATAATAAGCCAATTCACCCTTCATGCAAGTACCAAGAAAGGAAATAGACCCTCTTACATAAAAGCTGCTAAGCCAGAGATCTCCATTCCTATTTACGAGAAGTTTGTAAAAGAACTATCTCAGTCTGGTCTGCTGGTATCAACAGGGGAATTTGGAGCCGATATGAAAGTAGCTCTGGTCAATGATGGTCCAGTTACGATTATAATAGATACCAAAAACAAAGATTAGGGCAATCAACATTCACCTGAACTCGACTTTTTTATTAATAGAAATCGGAGGTTCATCCTATGTTTAATGCTCCATTTAAGTTGGAAGATGTTTAACATGGAAAAGAGTGAAGAAAAGCAAACTGTAAAATCATTACTAGTCTAAAAGACTGTTCAGAATAATAGTCTCTTCTTCATTGGTTGTCTAAAACCTCATGTTGGTCGATCATATGATTGATCACCTCGAAAGCATAGGTCTGAAGGATCAGATTACCCCTTACAATATTTAAATTTATATACACATTCACTGACTGTAGTGGGTTGATAACGAATGGTTTAGCTTGTAAATACCTGATCTAATGAATAGAATTACACTTTTCCTCGCATCCTTTCTTTTAGTACAATTGAGCATGGCGCAGAGCGACATGATAGCCAATGTAGATTACAATCAAGCTGTCGAATTTCATAACACAGCGAAGATGCAGTACGAAAATGACGATTTCAATTCTGCAATATCGAGTTTCTCCAATGCAATTAGACTTAACCCCAATAGCTCTGATTACCCATTTGGATTGGCAAGTTCCTACTACGAAATTCAACAATATGATAGCGCAAAAAAATACATCGAACTGGCCATTTCTCTAGAACCCAATCAACCCGATTACCACTATCGTGCAGGGAATATTTATTTTCATACGAAAGAGTATGAGAAAGCCTTCGAAAACTACACCATTTCATTAGCGAACCTAAGTGATGACTACCCAATAGACCTTGGCAATTGCTACTACAACAAAGCTGTAAGTGCATATTACCTTGAGAGGTATAACAGAGCAATCTACGACGTTACACAACTATTGAAGGAAAAGCCAGATGATCTCAATGCCTTGCACTTACGAGGAGTGTCTCAACTTAAAATTGAAAGCAATAGCCAGGCATGTCGTGACCTGAAAAGGGCCAATGATATGGGAAACCCCAATTCCCTTCGATATATAAAAAAGTATTGTGAATGATATTGATTGATTGCTCGGGATTGGTTCAACAAACACGTCATCTTCATTTGAGCCGACGAATCTAAGCTCAACCTGTTAATTACTTTTTAAAACCCCTCTTTAAGAGACCCTGTAGAAGGCTGCTTAGCAGGAATCCTCCCAAATCATGCGCTATCGCGTTTTAGCGAAAAATAATCAAGCCAAAAAAGGTTGAGATCGACAATTAAATAATTTTCGAAGTATTCTTATAGGGCAGGATTATTAGTGGAATTTCCTTTAAGTAAAGGAAAATATTTCCCCACTTTATAAGTACCGCAAACGTCCATAAAATGAAAAAATCAAATATTACACAGTTTTTTTTCTATTCTGGTTAAGCCTATTTATTGGACTTAAAGATTTCAAAAACTGAGGTCAGTTAACCTTCATCAAAAGCTTGTGAAATAAACCATTCGTATTCAGTCTTCAATATGCTACATTTGCAGACTTTTAATAGCTCATATGGATCACATCAGGAATTTTTGCATCATTGCCCACATTGATCACGGTAAAAGCACATTGGCCGATCGAATGATTCAGACTACAGAGACTGTGGCTGATAGAGACATGCAGGCGCAGCTTCTAGATGATATGGATTTGGAGCGCGAGCGCGGTATCACAATCAAAAGCCACGCAATCCAAATGTATTACCCGTACGAGGGAAAAGAACACACACTGAACCTGATTGATACTCCTGGTCATGTGGATTTTTCGTATGAAGTTTCGCGCTCCATTGCAGCCTGCGAAGGAGCACTTCTGGTTGTAGATGCGGCGCAAGGGATTGAGGCACAGACCATTTCTAATCTATACCTTGCTCTGGAGCACGATTTAGAAGTTATCCCCGTACTAAATAAAATTGACCTTCCTGGAGCCATGATCGAGGAGGTTTCGGATCAAATCATTGATCTAATTGGTTGCAAAAAAGAAGACATCATTCACGCCAGTGCAAAAGAAGGGCTTGGGATTACCGATATCTTAAATGCGGTAATTGAAAGAATACCAGCTCCAGTAGGAAACGTTGATGAACCTCTTCAGGCGATGATTTTCGATTCTGTTTACAACACCTATCGTGGGATTGAAGTTTTCTTTAGAGTATTCAATGGTACACTTAAGAAAGGAGATCACGTAAAATTTGTCAATACTGGCAAAACTTATGAGGCAGATGAAATAGGCGTACTCAAACTTCAGCATGACCCTAAGAAGGAAGTTTCGGCGGGTAATGTGGGCTACCTCATTTCAGGAATCAAGGTTGCCAAGGAAGTAAAAGTGGGAGATACGATTACCCATGTAGATAATCCAACTCAGAGACAAGTAAAAGGATTTGAGGATGTGAAACCCATGGTCTTTGCGGGTATATACCCAGTTGATACAACCGAATTTGAAGAACTGAGGGCATCAATGGAGAAGTTGCAGCTCAACGACGCTTCCCTTGTTTGGGAACCTGAAACATCCATGGCATTAGGCTTTGGTTTCAGATGCGGTTTTTTGGGGATGCTCCATATGGAGATTGTTCAGGAGAGATTAGAAAGAGAATTCGGAATGACCGTAATCACCACGGTTCCTTCCGTTCAATTTCACGCCGTGAAAGGAGATGGAACGTTACTTAAAGTGAGTGCTCCATCCGAGCTTCCAGAAGCAAACTATATTTCTCATGTAGAAGAACCGTTCATTAGAGCTCAAATAATCACGAAATCAGATTTTATCGGCACTGTGATAGCGCTATGCATGGACAAGCGAGGTGAGATCAAAAATCAAGTCTATTTAACAAGCGATAGAGTAGAACTTACCTTCGAACTTCCACTTGCCGAGATTGTTTTTGACTTCTTCGATAAGCTAAAGACAATTTCTCGTGGGTATGCGTCCCTTGATTATGAACTAATCGGCTATCGAAAATCCACAATGGTAAAGCTTGATATTCAACTGAATGGAGATAAAGTTGATGCACTTTCAGCAATCGTTCATAGAGACAAAGCTTATGAGTGGGGCAAGCGCCTTTGCGAAAAACTCAAGGAGTTAATACCAAGACAGATGTTTGAAATAGCGGTTCAAGCCTCTATTGGGACAAAAATCATAGCCCGAGAATCCGTAAAAGCAATGCGTAAAAATGTATTGGCAAAATGCTATGGAGGAGATATTTCGAGGAAAAGAAAACTCCTTGAAAAGCAGAAAAAAGGTAAGAAAAGAATGCGTCAGGTAGGCAATGTGGAGATTCCGCAAGAAGCTTTCATGGCAGTGCTTAAATTAGATTAGAGATGACTGAAATTCTTGATGGAAAAAAAGTTGCAGGTGAAATCAGATCGGAGATTTCAGAAAAAGTTCAGACTTACAAGGACAAAGGACTAAGAGCGCCAAATTTGGCCATTATAATCGTTGGCGATGATGGTGCGAGTCATACTTATGTTAATAGTAAGATCAAGGCATGCAAGTCTGTTGGTTTTGACTACACGCTCATGCATTTTGCAAGCACTATTTCTGAGACAAAACTCATCAAGCATGTAGATCAGCTCAATGATGATGAAGATATCGACGGCTTCATAGTCCAACTTCCATTGCCAGAGCATATTTCAGTAGAAAAAGTTACGGAGCGGATTCGGCCGGAAAAAGATGTAGACGGCTTTACCAATCAAAATTTTGGAAGTATCGTATCCAAAAACCCGCTGATTCTTCCAGCTACACCTTTTGGTGTGATGGAGATTCTAAGAAGATATCAAGTGGGCGTGGAAGGTAAATATTGTGTGGTGGTTGGAGCTAGCCGTCTGGTTGGAGCACCCTTAAGCATGATGCTTTTGGAAGAAGGAAAAGCCACGGTCACGGTTTGTAATAAATACACGAAAGATTTAGCGAGTCATACCAAGTTGGCAGATATCCTAATAGTAGCTGTAGGGAAACCCAATCTTATTACCAAAGATATGGTGAAAGAAGGAGCAGTTGTGGTTGATGTCGGCACTACTAGAGTTGAAGATGCGTCCACAAAGTCAGGCTTCAAATTGTGTGGAGATGTTGATTATAAAGAAGTTTCTCAGATCAGCTCTTACATCACACCAGTTCCAGGAGGAGTAGGCCCTATGACTATCGCTTCTTTACTTTACAACACACTCCTTGCTTACGAGCAACAAACCAATGCCTAAAATCGATTCAAGTAAAGAGCTTCCTATTATGGAATCTTTCTTCACCGTTCAGGGAGAAGGAAGTCATTCAGGTAGGGCAGCTTATTTTATTAGGATTGGGGGGTGTGATGTTGGATGCGTATGGTGTGATGTTAAAGAATCTTGGGAAGCAGAGAACCATCCCACAATTATTATTGAAAACATCGTCTCAAACGCTAAGGCATCTGGAGCGGAAATAGTCGTGGTGACAGGTGGGGAGCCTTTCATGTATGATTTGTCAAACTTGACAAAAGCGCTCAAATCTAACGGACTAAAAACTCATGTTGAAACGGCTGGGGTCTATCCGCTTACAGGAGAGTGGGATTGGATATGCTTTTCCCCAAAAAAATTCAAAGCACCATTAGAAGAATACTACAATAAATCAGATGAATTGAAAGTTATCGTTTTCAATAAGTCAGATTTAAATTGGGCGCAGCAACATGCGGATAGGTGTTTATCTTCAGCCAGTTTATTTTTGCAACCCGAATGGGAAAAGAAAGAGGCAATGATGCCTTTGATTGTAGATTACGTGAAGGAAAACCCAAAATGGAGAATATCTTTACAGACGCACAAGTATCTCAATATTCCTTGATCAGAAGAACAAAGTCTTTTGCAATACTCTTACTGCTAATCATTACATGCTTGTCAGGGTTTGCGCAAAAGCTATCCACAGAAAATAAGAAAAGCTTAAAGAAATTCCAGAAGGCAGAAGCAGCAGTTATCGATAGAGATTTTCGTAATGCTATTGACCTATTTCAGCAATCAATAAAAATTGATAGCAGTTTTCGAGAACCCTACCTGAAGCTAGCGGGCATTTATAAGCTTTATCAAAACAAAGATTCTGCAAAGCTTTATTACGAAGGTTATGTAAAAGTCACCCCAGAGGAAAAAGTGAGTTGGAAGGTTTGGAAAAGCTTGGCTTACCTACACTTCAGTATGGGAGAATATTCAAAAGCAGATTTCGCAATAAAAGAATTATCAAAGCTAAAGCCTGAGCACTTCAATGAGCCAGAATTAAGCTTGTTGTCAAGCAGTATTGATTTTTCAATAAAAGCGATTAAAAATCCGACAAACACAAACCTTCACTATTTGCCTTCGGAGGTTAATCAATACCAGCTCCAATACTTTCCTGTTTTGACAGTAGACGGAGGAACGCTGTTTTACACAAAGCGAGATACGAATCAACCGAACTCTGATGAGGACATTGTCTTTAGCCAGCGATCTGATCAAGGATGGACCAAATCCGTGTCTGTTTCAAAATCTATTAATACAGAATTAAACGAAGGAGCCTGTACGATTTCTGCCGATGGAAGATTGTTGATCTTTACAAGTTGCGATGAGGGCCGCACTTATGGAAGTTGTGATTTGTTTTTCAGCGTGAAAGAGGGAGATCGGTGGACTAGACCAGAAAACATGGGTTCCAGAGTGAATTCAAAATACTGGGATTCGCAACCAGCACTTAGCGGAGACGGTCGTACTTTATACTTTTCATCAAACAGACCTGGAGGATTTGGCAAGCGTGACCTTTGGTCAACAAGGAACAATGGAAGAGATTGGTCTGTCCCCAAAAACCTAGGCCGCCCTATCAATGGCTTTAAAGACGAAACTACCCCTTTCATACACGCAAGCAATAATGCGTTGTTTTATTCTTCCACATCACACGCAGGGATGGGAGGATACGATCTTTTTGTTTCAGAAAAACAAAATAATATTTGGAAAAAACCAAAAAACCTAGGGTTTCCAATCAATTCGTTTGAAGATGAGGTTAGCATATTCGTAAGTGCAGAAGGGAATGAAGCGTACTATTCAAAAGAGGTATTTACAAAAGGAGCAATAGAAAGCAGCCAAATAGTTCGATTCGATTTTCTTCAAGATTCAATAGAACTAGACAAATCAACATATGTCACAGGTGTAGTGCAAGAAACAGGTACAGGCAAATTTTTAAGAGCAGAGCTGGTTTTAATGAACTTAAATGACAGTTCAGATCTCTACTATGCAAATTCGGACTCAGTGACAGGAAGATATTTTCTTACAGTCACTGAAAACATAGAGTATGGGTTTTTTATAGATAAAAAAGATTATCTCTTTGAAAATGTTTCCTTCTTAGCTAAGCAAAATTCAGCATTTAACCCAGATACGATAGATATTCGGTTAAGACCTATAAAAACGGGCGAAATTGTAACACTACAGAATATCTATTTTGATTTCAACGAATACAACCTAAATAGCAAATCAATTCAAGAACTTTCGAGAATAATAGCATATCTCAAATCCAATCCCTCTATCAAATTTGTGATTGAAGGTCACACTGATAATAGAGGTAGTGATAGTTATAATTTAACCCTTTCTCAGAAAAGAGCAGAAGCAGTTAGAACATACTTAATTGACAAAGGGATCGAGCAATCCAGACTCTCTGCAGTTGGCTATGGAGCCTCCCAATTAGTTGATTTTAAAGAGGACGAAACCACACACAAAGTCAACAGAAGGATCGTATTTCGTGTGACTGACTGACAAATACCTCCTAAGGTTTCATTTTTTTGTACTTTTTTTAAAAAATAGTATTCAAAATTTCTTGAAACTATATCTATTATTCATAGATGATTATTCGGTCATTTTTAAAAATGCCCGCTTTAGATAAGTTATTCTCTCTTATTTTGAGATTTTTCAATAAAACAGCCCTTTTCCGACCTCCATTAATTGCTTTAACTGTTTTGCTGAATCCGACTTAATTAATATAAATTTAGTAATTGAAATATAATGTACAATTTAAACAGTATGATATGAAGAGGATTCTACTACTCAGTTTCATGTCTTTGATCGTTGCTTTCGGAGCAATAGCTCAAAGAACTGTATCTGGTAAAATTACTTCTGCCGAGGACGGTGCAGGTATACCAGGTGTAAACGTTGTTCTTAAGGGAACTACTACAGGTACTACTTCTGATCTTGAAGGTAACTATAGACTTAGTGTACCAGAAGAGGGAGGAACATTGGTGTTTTCATTTATCGGTCTTACGGCTCAGGAAGTTGAAGTTGGAGCTCGCTCCGTCATTGACGTCAATATGCAGTCAGACGTTCAGCAACTTACCGAAGTTGTTGTAACAGGATACGGTATAGAGAGAGCAGCAAGAGAAATTACCTACCAAACGGAAAGAATTGACTCTGATGCATTGATGGTTGGTCAGCAAACTAGAGCTGCCGCTGGAATGGTCGGCAAGATTGCTGGTGCTCAAATCAATGTTCAGGATAATGGAGTAAATCCTCAGACACAAATTCTACTTAGAGGTTTAAGATCTATTTCAGCTAATAATGAAGCGATGATCATCATTGATGGTGCAATCGCAACATCTGCAGCTTTTAGTGCTCTTAATCCGGTTGATATTGAAAATATCAACATCTTGAAAAGTGCCAATTTAGGAGCACAATATGGATCAAGAGCAGCCAATGGTGTTGTTGTTGTTACAACCAAAAGAGGTAAACCAGGTGATAAATTCACTGTAGGATTAAATTCAGCAGTTACTTTTGAGCAAGTAGCTTTCATGCCTGAGTTTCAAACCCGAAATGGTATCGGATGGGACAATCATTACGATAGAATTGAGAATACCAATTGGGGGCCAAGATTTGATGGACAGCTAAGACCAGTTGGCCCAAGTTTCCCAGAGGGTTATGTGCTTGAAGATCAGCTTCTTCCATACGCGCCAATTGAAGATAATTTGAGAGACTTCTACGAAACAGGGCGAACAATTCAAAATACTGCCTACTTCAGAGGAGGTTCAGAAAACTCTGGTTTTTACATGTCTATCGGTCATCAGGATGTTAAAGGTATCATTCCAGATGATAGATATGAGCGATATATGTTTAGAGTTAATGCCAATACCCGGGTTAATAAATTATCTCTTGGATTAGCTTCAAGCTTTATGCAGGATGAAACCGATGTTGTAGGTAGTGATATTGGTGATCAAGACAGAACCTTATATTGGTTTGTACTTAACACTCCCGCAAATATTCCATTAACTAATTATAAAGATTGGAACAATCCAGAGAGTTATGCACATGCGAATAACTACTATAATGCTTTCTATCAGAATCCATACTGGGCTATTGGAACAAACAGGGATACTAGAAAAGGAAATCGGTTTGTAGGAAATATAAGTGCTGATTATGAGATACTAGATAATCTAAAATTATCTACTAGGGTAGGTATCAACAATGCTTCAAGAACTGGTAAGTATTGGAGAGATGAGCAGCGATATGATGAGGATTTACAGGCTTTTCATTCTACTGTTTCCTCATTCCTTATAGATACTGAAGATCAATTCACAGAGATCAATGGAAATACCATTTTATCAGGTTCCTTTAATTTAGGTAGTAACTTCACTTTTACTCCTATGGTAGGGGCTGCATTTATAAACACTTCCTACAGAAGGAGTAAAACTCGTGCCAACAATCTTAGTATACCAGGATTTTATGATATCTCGAATGGAACGGGCAATTTGTCGGGCGAAGTTGATCAAACGGAGGAAAGGGTTGTAGGATTTTTTGGAGATTTTACATTCGGATTTAAAAACTGGGCTTTCTTGAATATAGCAGGTAGACAGGATTATACTTCCACACTTCCTTTAGATAACAATGGCTATTTCTATCCAGCGATAAGCGCGAGTGTTATTTTGACTGATGCGATTCCTGCACTACAGGATAACGATATTTTGAACTTTGCTAAACTAACAGTTAGTAATGCCACGGTATTTAACGACTTGGATCCATTTGCACTTAATGAGCGTTACAGTCAAGGAAGTGTTAGAGATGCAAGAGGTATAAATGTTGGTTTCCCTTTCCCTTATGGTGCCGTAAATGGTTTTGAAAGATCAGTAACCACGGTAGATCCTAATATTAAGAAAGAAAAGCTAAATAATACTGAGGTTTCGCTTAGTCTAGGGTTCTTCAATGATAGATTGAATTTTAGTGGTGCTGTTTATAATACTAAAACAACAGATTTGATCACTTTTACAACTCCATCTGTTGCTTCAGGGGCTCAATCTTATTTGACCAATATTGGTGAATTGGAATCTACTGGCGCGGAAGCTTCAGTTTCTGGTACAATCATTAATACTGGAGGATTCACATGGCAGGCAAACCTTAACATCACTACTTACAAAACAGTGGTGAATGAAATAGATCCGAATAATCCGGATTCTAAAGAGGTGACGATAGAGAGCTTTACAACCTACGGGACTTTTGCTGTGGAGGATAAGGTTTTCCCTCAGTTAAAAGCTCAGTCATATGTGAGAGATCCACAAGGTAGAGTTGTAATAGATCCTTCGAGTGGAAACCCATTAGTAGGGGATGTAGAATCTCATGGAAAAGTAACTCCAGACTACATACTTGGAGGTACAACACAATTCGGCTACAAAGGAATTACTGTGTCTGGAACATTTGATTTTAGAACAGGTCATGTGTATTATTCGCAAGGAAATGATGCAATGGAGTTTACTGGTCGTTCTGTGGAAAGCGTAGCAGCTAATAGACAAAACTTTGTTTGGCCGAATTCTTCTTATCAATTAGGAGATGGTACTTACGTGGAGAATGAAAATATCCAAACCACAAACGGTCAAATGGGACTATGGCAAAATACTTACAATGAGATCAAAGAAAACTACGTCAAGGATGCTACTGCGTTTAAGATTAGAGAATTGGCCGTGAGATACGATATCCCTCAGTCCATCCTTTCTAAAACAAAGTTTGTTGATAAAGTTACTGTTGGTTTTGTTGCAAGAAACCTTTGGGTCTTTTTGCCGAAAGATCAGAGTAACTTCTCCGATCCAGAATTTAGAAATACAAGGAACAGAGCTTTTGGAACCACAGCAGTTTCCGATGATGCCAATGGTATTGGTGTCGGTGGTTACTTAATGGGACCCCCAACTCGCTCATTTGGTTTTAGTTTAAATGTTGAATTCTAAAAAGAACCAAGATGAAGAAATTTTTAATAGTTAATATATTATTTGCAACGCTTTTATTTAGTTGCGACGACTGGTTAGATGTTAATACTGACCCGAACAACCCTACGGAGATCAACCCTGACTTGATCCTACCTGTAGCTCAGCACTACTCGGCAAGGATTATGCAGGAGGATAGAGGGATCAATCATTTAGGTAATATGATGATGGTCAACTGGAGTGAATCTGGTGGGTTCTCATGGTACAATGATGAATTTCTATATTTAGCAAATTCTACTTTTTACAATGAGATTTTTGACTATACCTATCATGATGCTTTGAAGCAATATGCTGACTTAGACGATCTAGGCGATGAGTATAGTGCTTATAAGGCAATAAGCATGATCATGAAATCATTTCATTTTCAAATATTGGTAGACCTATATGGAGATATACCATATGCTGAAGCTTTGCAGAGAAGTGATAACCCAACTCCAGCGTACACTGCTGCTACGGTAGTTTATGACGATCTTTTGGTTCAATTGACGAATGCAATAGAGCTAATGGATGCTGCAGAAGCTGATCCACTTAGTATTGTGCCAGAGGGTGATGATGTTATGTTTGGAGGAGACCTTATGATGTGGAAGCAATTTGCCAATACAATTAAGCTTAGAATCTTGAACAGAGTATCTGGTGTTAAAGACGCAGCTTTCATTACAGCTGAATTGGCTGCAATTGCTGCGGAAGGTTCAGGTTACATCTCATCAGATGTGGAAATCAATCCTGGATACGCAAATCAGACGGATCAGCAAAGTCCTTTCTGGACCTCTTTTGGCCAGTCGGTTAATGGGGATAATACATTGACAAACAATGCTACGTGTGCATCAGAGCACATACTTACTGTTCTTACTGACTTAAGTGACCCTCGTATTGGTCGTCTGTATGAAGAGCCTGCAACCGGACATTTGGGTGTTCCTCAGGGAGTTACTGTAGATCCTAATGATTTTGGCCAAGAGCAAGTTTCAAATATCGGTCCAGGCATACTGGTAGGTCCTACGCAAGGAGCTAAGATCATGACCATGGCTGAGATGAATTTTAACTTGGCGGAATTGGCACTGAATAATTTTGCTACCGGAGATGCGGCAACACTCTATAATGCTGGGGTTACGGCTTCATTCGTATCGCTTGGATTGACAGCAGCGGATGCTACCACTTACTTAGCTCAAACAGTTGAAAATGTTTCTTATGCTGATAGCAGTGATAAACTTGAGGCAATCATTACTCAGAAATGGTTGGCTATGAATGGAATCACAGCAGAGCAATCATGGTTTGATTGGGTACGCACAGGGTTCCCTTTGGATTTGCCAATTTCTCAGGAGCAACCAAATTTGGTAAGGCCAGTTAGACTTGCCTATCCAGCGAGCGAAGTGGCGGGAAATTCTAACAACTTGCCATCTCAGCTACCTGACCCTTTCACTGAAAAAATATTTTGGGCTAACTAAAATTAGGACGTTATGAAAAAAATGAAATATTTATATATGCTTCTAATTGGAGCAGTAATTACAACTTCATGTAGTGAAGAAGGTGACTCACTTGCGTCTCAGATATCAAATTCTCCGAATACGGCTGGTTTTGCATTGTCTGTGATGCCTATGTCTGGTGTAGCAGACGGCTCTACTTACGATTTTGATATTCGTATGTTAGTAGCAGGACCTACTTCAAAGGATTTGTCCGAGAACGTCACAGTTAGGTTGTCGGTCGATACTGATCAATCCACGGCCATAGAAGGAACCCATTTTGAGTTTGAATCTAATGAGCTTACGATTACGCCGAATCAGAATTCAGCCGGTGTGTTACCGATCACACTTTTGACTGAGGGAATTGTAGCTCCATTAGCAGAAAACCCTGTTTTGGTTCTAAACGTAGAATCAGTTTCAGGAGATAGAACAGTTGTAGGGAGTGGTAAAGCTCTAGTTGTTAATCTTCTTTATTTATGTCCTGGAGATTTATCTGGAACTTATACGGTGACAAACGATTGGTGTGCTCCAACTTTCACTACCACAATAACAGCCAACGCTGATGGAAGCTGGTTTATCGCTGCTGGTGATGGAGGAGGACTTCATCAATGTACTGCTAATACAGGTCTTGTGAACTGGGCTAATATCAATGAGGTTTGTGGAGTCATTCAGCCAACCAATAATCTTAGGTTTGGAGCAAGTAATGATATAGGTAACATAACGGGAGGATCTTGGGATCAGGATACTGGAGTATTGACAATGAGTCATATCCAGGAATTCACAGGAAATTGGCCTGGTTCATGGAACTCTACTTACACGAGACAATAGTTTTGGTTAAAACGTTTAAATGAAATTATTTATGAAAACATATTTTAATAAAATATCCGTATTTGGCCTTCTTATTGTTTTATTAGCTTCATGCTATAGTGGTCAAGACGTAGCTCCAATTGATTCTCCTGATGATAATCCGGTTGTCACAGTTGAGCCTGGTGGTGATTATTCATCGCCTAAAGAAGGTGATGTTCTAGTTTACACGATTTCAGTGGATAAGTTTGTTACACAAGCAATTGACTTTGGTGTGGAACTTAGCGAAAGTTCTACAGTAACTTCGAGTGATTATACTGTTGAAGGAGGAACGCTTGAGCCATTTGCAGAATCGACTATTCTTACGGTTACGATTTTGGCAGACGACTTCCCTGAGCCAGATGAAACGTTCAGTTTTGAAATTAATGCATCAGCAGATATTGCATACAATTTCCAACTGAGCCCTAATGGGGATGTTGAAGCTTCTAATGTAACTGTTTCTAATGTTCATGATGAAACTGCCGTGACTATTGCTATAGCATGGCCAGATAGTAGTGACGATTGGGATGTGTATGTTAATGATGAGGATGATGCTACAGTAGCCTCAGCTGAAACCGGAGCTGATCCTGAGATCATGTTATTAGCTGCTGATAGTGATGATGGTGATTATTTTGTTGAAGCTGCCGCATGGGCAGTGGAAGCCACTGTGACAGATTTCACTGTTTCTATTAATTATCCTGATGGTTCTCTTGAAGAGTTTACTATGACTTTTGACAATTCACTTACGGATAACTATACTGAAGGAGCTAGTGGGTGGAGACTGATGACTATTACCAAGAGTGGTAGTTCGTTTAGTGCTTCCGCTGATCTATAAGTAGAATAAATTTCAAAAAGCCATCCTTACAAGGATGGCTTTTTTTTTCACTTTTCTTATTAACCTGTTAAATCTTAGTCTGATTTGTATCGGTCAGCTGAAGGATTGTATTGGCCGAAATAAATCAATTTCTTACTGAGATTGGATTAATTATAATTAAACTACTATGAAGAAACGCCAGATAGTATTCTTAGGAACGTTATTTACAATATCTCTAATTGTCTTTTTTAATGTTCCTAAAGTCGGTAATCGGGAAGAAGGTTCGGTATATAAGGAACCTATCTCTGAGAAAAAAAAGACAATAAAAAGTAGGAGCCAAAGTCCAACTGGTTTTGTAGAGTATTTCAACAGAATAGCTACGAGAGAGGGGCAAGAATACCTCCCCAATTATAGGTTCAAAGAATTTAATAAGGCACTTAATAGTTCTGTTGCATCCTCAAGTAGGAAGACCTCAACAATAACTGCCGTCACGTCAAGAGGCCCTGGTAATGTAGGAGGAAGAACAAGGGCAATTGTCATCGATCCAGATGATAACACAAATAGTACATGGCTAGCGGGTTCTTCAAGTGGAGGAATATGGAAGACTACAGATAAGGGAAAATCATGGGAGAATATGACTCCCGACTTACCTAACCTGTCCACTAATTCAATGGCCATGGCTCCATCTAACCATGATGTTATTTATGCAGGTACTGGAGAAATTTTTGCAGGTAACACGTCTTTTGTAAGAGGAAACGGTATTTTCAAATCGACGCAGAGAGGAATCCTGGGGTCTTGGACGCAACTCATATCAACAGTCAATGATAGAACCTTTGAAAGTGTAAATCGAATAATTGTTGACCCCAACAGTGAGGATGTAGTGGTTATATGTACAAATACTGGGATTTATAAGTCGATTGATGGTGGTGCTACATGGGATGAAAAACTTAGCAGCAATACTGAGATTCAAGATTTGAAGTATGTGTCGGGGGACTTTAGTATTCAATTCGCTGCACTTAACTCAATTGGTATTTATAAATCCACTGATGGTGGAGACACTTGGGACAATTCTTCACAAGGAATAGGTTCTGGAGAAAGGTTCGAACTTGCAGTTGCCCCATCTGATGTTAATATACTCTACGCATCTACATACAATAGCAATGACGAAACAATAATTTATCGTTCAAAAGATCAGGGGGCATCTTGGTTGCTTTTGGATTTTGCTGAGGATGCTGAAGATGATGGTAATTATTTAGGAGAACAGGGGTGGTACGATAATGCTATTGCTGTTAACCCATATGATCCTGATGAGATTTATGTGGGAGGAGTGTATATAGGTAAATATTCTGTCACTGGACCAGAAGCTGTTTCTGAAGCAAGCTTTCTAGGTGTTGATTTGGAGTCTGTTAATTTCTTAAGTTTTGTGAACTTCAGTCAGAATTTTTTTGGTGGAGCTCTTGCTATCGGAGATGGAGATGATGCTTCTTCGGAGTTCTTTAATGTGGAAATTCGTTTTGGGGCAGGTCTTACTCAAAAAGCGCATCGGTTTACGGTTCCTGAAGATGGGGGTAGTACAAACAATGGAGGGGCAGGTGTTCCGGATGGGGATTATGCTTATCAGGATTACATAGATGTTCCTTTCGAAGTATGGGATACGGACTCAGATAGGCAACTCATGATTTCATTTCGAGATAATCAACGTGATGGGGGGTTTAACTTAAATGTACGAGATGATGCCAATGATCCTGACTTGCTCACAGCGCGTGAGTACCTTTTTATAAGTAATATAACCTATGCTGAAAGCGCCAGTTCTGATATTACAACTGCTGGAGGTCACTTATCTAAGAACATGTATTTCTTTTGGCCAATTCTCGCCGATGGGGAAACTTGGGATTCTTCGAATCTACCAACTGGACTAATGAGAATCAAATATGGATCTTTGAGTACAATCGAAGCGTTTCCTACTATTGTATCCGACCCTAGAGGAACATACGGAGGGAAGAGCAATAACCTGCATGCGGATCATCATAACTTAACCATAATCCCAACAGATGTGCAGAATGAAGAATTTATCATTGTGAATGGTAATGACGGAGGATTGGGGATATCTGAAGACAAGGGCGAGTCTTGGGAACAGCTCTTAGATGGATACATAACTACACAGTTTTATGGAGCAGATAAGAAACCAAAAGAACAGGTGTACTTTGGCGGTATGCAAGATAATGGTTCTTGGAGATCGGAAGATGAAGAAGATGCTTCTGTGACAAGCGAGTATACTGAGATGATAGGAGGAGATGGGTTTGAAGTTATATGGCATGCTCAAGACCCAGATAAACTGATTGGAGGGAGCCAAAATGGAGGATTTAGAAGGTCTATTACGGGAGGAGCAACGAGAAGTGAATGGACTGACGCAACCAATGGGCTTGATGATGATTCTCCATTTATAAGTAGGTTGAGTTCATCAAGAACTCATCCAGATGTTGTTTTTGCTATTCAAAATACAGGAGTAGCAAAGTCTCGAAGTTTTGGAGACAACTGGTCTCTCACCCCAATATCAGTTGAAGAAGGATGGACAAATGCAAATAATGACGGGCCAATAGCCTATTCAAGTTTTGATGTAGAGGTTTCATTATCTAATCATAATATCGTTTGGGCTGGAGCAGCAATGTTCAGAGAATCGTTGAAAGTCTTTGTTTCGGCAGATGAAGGAAAGAGTTTTTCAGCTGTGCCTAGTTATGAAGGAGGTTCAGATTTTATCAGCGGTATCGCTACTCATCCATTTGAAGATAGCACCGCCTACATTCTATTCTCCTTTCCTGAGTCGACGAAAATAATTCGTACAAAAGACTTGGGGCAGACTTGGGAAGACATTTCAGGGTTTGAAGGAAACACTGAAAGCGACAATGGCTTTCCAGATGTAATTGTGCATAGTCTTTTGGTTCTACCTCAAAGCCCGGAAACTTTATGGGCTGGTACAGAGATAGGACTGTTTCAATCAACGGATGATGGTGAAACTTGGTCTTATGCCGATATAGGACTTCCGGCTGTCTCCATTTGGTCAATGAAGGTTGTAGATGATGAAGTAGTACTAGGAACACATGGTCGAGGAATCTGGACCGTAACAATGTCTGATTTATTGGTTTCGCAAAGTCTAATCGGCGAGGCAGATTATCAGGGGTCCTTAAAGGTATCATTAGACGTAGATTATACTGCTGACTTTGATAAAGTAGATCTTTATCTTGATAAGACTGTTGTCAAAACATTTACGAATGTTACAGCTGGTAGCGAAGAAATTGAAATAGATTTGGATCCTACTGATAAGGAATCTATTGAGATTTACATGGTCACAACAAGTGGTGATCAAAGCTACCGATCAGCAAAACAATTCATAGAGCCCGAGTTTGAGCCAACATTATTTAGCGTTAAACCTGGAGGAGCTGATCCTTCTCAAGTAGATGTAGTGCTAATTCTTGATGAACTTTATGATGAGCTGGAGATTGTCTTAAATGACAAAGTAGTCAAGTCTTTGGGAGCAATTACTGAAACAGGAGAACTCAAAGTATCTATCGATGTGGAGGAATCTGGACAGCAAGAGGTTTACGCTGTAGGGTACTTAGGTGATTTTAGTTTTGAATCAAGTACCAAGAAAACTACTGTGTCGGTTTTGAGTATTCAAGATCTAGCAAATAGATTTGAGATTTATCCTAACCCAGCTTCCAATCTTGTTAATGTTAATTTGAATGATGAAAGTTTGAAAATTCAAGAGTTAGAATTATTCAATCTATCAGGGATGAAGGTAAGATCTTGGAGTGTTTTGAAGCAAAATATGACGATTGATTTATCCGCTTTTGAGACAGGAGTTTACCTTCTGAAGGTTCGTACGGTGGAAGGTAGCTTTACATCAAGAATCATTAAACTATGAAGTCTTTAGCTGGAGTTTTTTTCGTTTTTTTAATTGTGTTTTCGTGTAAGACGGCTGAAAAGAAGATGACGCTTGAGGAAGTTAAAAAACGACTAATTACTGAATTAAACGATCAAGTTAGCTGTCAATCCAACGGGAGCAATACTTTCGAACTTTGTCAGACTGACTTAAATGATTCTCAAGTTGATGACTTGAGGAAATTTCTAGTGATAGATAAGAAGAGTGATAAAGTCGTTTTCGAAAAGTCAGTTTCAGGAGGTTATGTGAAGTGGATTGATGATTCTAAAATAGAGTTCTACTCTGTCCCTGGAATAATGAAGGAAGGTCAATCAAAATCAGATTTTGTCAAGATTTACGATTTGCAATCAAATAAAATCATCAAAAAGACAGACTCTAGTGAGTCTTCTATGTGATAAAAGCTTCATGGAGGTAGATATTAAAAGCCCGTATCAATTAAGATATGGGCTTTTTTCATCCATTCAGGCAAAGTTTCTAACCAGCATCCTACTCATGATCTCTGCATATATGCTGGACGGATCATCACCCCTTTTTAGTAGCGACCAATAAAAAGGGCTTTTGTTTTGATCTTCAGTCCAGTTTTTGAAATCTTCATTGTCACAGAGATGTATAATAGGCACTTGATTCTCAATGCAATACTCCCACTGCTGTTGAGCTATGGTGAGATTATCAGTGAGATCAAACACAAACTCTAATTCTTCAACATTGATATTTTCCCAAGTAGGAACATTTTTGAAATCAATTACTTCGGTGATTTTCAAACCATCAAAGGTTGATGATGCTACCTGCTGAACTGCAATAATCAAATTATTGAAATTTCTTTTGTTGAGCGCGTTTATGAAAGCAACCCCTTCTTCAATATTGCCAATTAGAATAAGTATCATACCTCAAATCTAATGAAGTCCCAGAGGTTTCTAATGCTTGATTCGTTTACTATCTTTGCGCTTTATTAAGATCATGGTTTACGTAAGTCGAAAAGAACATTTCAATGCCGCTCACAAGCTCTACAATCCCAACTGGACTGAGGAAAAGAATATAGATGTATTTGGCCCTTGTGCCAATTCCAATTGGCATGGGCACAATTTCGAACTAATCGTGACAGTAAAAGGAGTCCCTGATTCGGAGACAGGTTTTGTTGTTGATTTAAAAAAGCTTAGCCTTTTGATCAAATCTGATATCACAGAGAAAGTGGATCATAAAAACCTCAATTTGGATGTCGATTTTATGCTAGGAAAAATGCCTAGCTGTGAAAATCTGGTTATCGAATTTTGGAAAATTCTTGAACCAAAGGTCAAAGAGCTAGGAAGCAAGTGTGACCTACATTCACTCAAGCTTTACGAAACCCCCAGAAACTATGTGGAATATTTTGGAGAGGCCGTAAATTAAGCCGCTCTGAGTTTGTTGAACTTTGATTTTTCAAATTTCTCCTCGGCGTATTCTCTGCTTACCTCTATCTCCTTTATCTCATCAGAGGAAGGTATCTCAAACATCGCATCCGTAATGATTGCTTCACAAATAGATCTCAACCCTCTAGCACCCAATTTAAATTCAAGCGCCTTCTCTACAATATAGTCGAGAGCCTCAGGAAGAAATACAAGCTTCACATCTTCCATTTGGAAAAGCTTCTCATACTGCTTTACGAGTGCATTCTTAGGCTCTGTAAGAATCATTTTCAGTGTTTCTATGTTCAGCGGATCCAAGTGAGTCAGAACAGGTAATCGTCCTATTAGCTCAGGAATCAAACCAAAACTCTTGAGATCCAATGCAGTGATATATTGTAATAAATTCTCCTTGTCAACAGGGCCACTGCTAAAATCCTCCTTGTTAGCAAACCCGATAGGGCGAGTATTCAGCCTATTGGCAATATGCCTTTCAATTCCATCAAATGCCCCGCCGCAGATAAACAATATGTTCTCAGTATTAACAGAGATCATTTTTTGGTCAGGATGCTTTCGCCCACCTTGTGGTGGCACGTTTACAGATGTTCCTTCCAGTAACTTCAGCAAAGCTTGCTGAACACCCTCTCCGCTTACATCTCTTGTTATGGAAGGATTATCTGATTTACGAGCAATTTTATCCAACTCATCTATATAGACGATACCTCTTTCTGCAGCTTCAACTTCATAGTTTGCAGCCTGAAGAAGCCTAGTTAAAATACTCTCAACATCCTCTCCAACGTATCCAGCTTCCGTTAACACGGTAGCATCAGCTATGCAGAAAGGAACTTGAAGAATTTTGGCTAATGTTCTGGCTAGATAAGTTTTTCCTGTACCTGTTTGCCCTACCATTACGATGTTTGACTTTTCAATCACCACATCATCCTTATTCTCAGTCTGCATCAGACGCTTGTAATGATTGTAAACAGCTACAGAAATAAATTTTTTGGCTTCATCCTGACCAATTACAAACTCATCAAGATGGCGTTTCATATCCGTTGGTTTAATTAAATTAAACTTTGGAGATTCAACAGTACTTTTAGTTTTGAGTTCTTCTCCGAGAATCTGCTGAGCCTGAGTAATACACTTATCACAGATGTGAGCGTGTATACCAGAAATCATCAGATCAACATCCTTTTTATTTCTCCCGCAAAAACTACAAGTAACCTGTGCCATTATTTTTATCCTTTTGGATTCTTTTCCAATACTTCATCTATTAGACCATATTCTTTTGCTTCACTGGCTCTCATCCAGTAATCCCTATCAGAATCTTTCTCAATTTCCTCGTAAGATTTACCAGTATGATTTGCTAGAATATTGTAAAGGTCTTTTCTCAACTCTTGCATTTGCTTCAATGTAATCTCCATATCACGAGATTGTCCCTGCATACCACCAGATGGCTGATGAATCATAATGCGCGCATGAGGTAATGCTGCTCTTTTTCCTTTTGCTCCACCTGACATCAGTACAGCTCCCATCGATGCAGCCATACCTGTACAGATTGTAGCTACCTCAGGACTTACGTACTGCATGGTATCATATATACCAAGTCCAGCATACACGGATCCCCCTGGACTATTTATGTATAAAAGTATATCTTTTACAGAGTCAACAGACTCTAGAAATAAAAGCTGCGCTGTAACGATATTAGCAACTTGATCATCGACTGCCGTTCCAAAGAAAATGATCCTATCCATCATTAATCTTGAAAACACATCCATTGAAGTAACATTCATAGGACGTTCTTCAATAATATATGGTGTCAAATTTTCCACTTTTTGAGCATAAGAGTCAAAAGTAGAACCACTTATTCCCTGACCTTTTACTGCAAACTTTCTGAATTCCTCTTTATTAATCATTCTTTAACCTAAAATTATCTCATTTTAATAAAAAAGTCCCTAACTCAAGCTAAGGACTCCATATTAACTCAAATTATTACAAGTAAGTTCGTTAAAGTTTTCTAAAATCATCTAGACTTAACGCCTTTTCCTTAATAGTAACCTGAGACTTGATGTAATCAAAAACTTTGCCTGCCAACACCTGATTGAACACTTTCATGTAATTCTCTCCATTTTCACCTTGCAAGTAGTTATTTGCAAAAGTGTCAAGCTGATCTTCCAGTTGTCCCATCATTCCAGCCTGCCCGAACTGAGCACGGATCATGTTTTTTGCTTCAGCAAGTACTTCATCGTTTTCAGCAGTCAAACCTTCAGACTTAGCAATTTTATTCCTTATAAGAGACCACTTAAGTTCTTTCGCGTAAGACACATACTCAGTTTCGAGCATCTCATCAGTTATGTTTTCATTGGTCTTCATTAACCAAGACTTCAGAAAACTATCCGGCAACTCTATTTTGGCCTTTTCTACAAGCGATTCCTGCAATTTCAAGGTAAAGAAGTGTTCTTCTTCCTGCTTATAATTAACACTTACAGCTTCTTTTACTTTTTCTTTAAAAGCATCCTCAGAGTCTACTGCACCCTCACCAAAAGTCTTGTCAAACAACGCTTGATTTATTTCAGCAGGAGTAGTTCTGTCAATAGCCTTTAAAGAGAAAGACAATTTCCCCTTAAGCTCATCAAAAGTTTCATGAGAGATACCAAGCTGATGATGAAGCTTATGGCTATCCTTATACAGTTTCTTAGGATCGATTTGAATCGCATCCTCAAGCTTCAATCCGATTAATTTCTTAGAGATTGCCTTTTCTGTCTCATTTAAATCAATCACAATTTCTTTATCGATACTGCCATCTTCTGATGAAATTGTCCCATGCAATACATCACCAGCTTCAGAGACCTCAGGATTAGAGATTTCACCAAACTGCTTTTGTAGATTCTCAACCGTTTCGTCTATTACTTTCTCATCAACCTTGATTGTGCTTTTATCAACTTTGAATTTTTTGTCAATAACAAGTTCAAACTCTGTAGCGAACCCGATGTTATATTCAAAATCAAAATCTGTTTGAGAATCAAGATCCAGGGATTCAAAACTATCTTCTTTAGGCATTGGTTCACCTAAAATTTGCAAATCACTCTCTTTTATGTATCTATTTAGCTGATCAGAGAGGATTTTATTAAGTTCCTCGGCTAAAATCGATTTCCCGTACATCTTTTTCACAAGACCAAATGGAACCTTGCCGGGCCTAAAACCTTTGATACTAGCTTTTTTGCTGAACTCTTTGATCTTTTGTGTGACAGCAGGTTGGTAATCATTTTCCTTTAAGCTAATTTTAATTGAAGCTTCTGTCTTGTCTTTTTTGTCAAGTACGATTTCCAAAATATTGAAAATTAAAGTGTATAATGTGTATAAAATAAAAACCCTCTTTCCCGTTCCATGTTCTGATTTTACTCAGAATGAGAATTTTGAAAAGAGGGTTGCTTCTATGTGCGGATGAAGGGACTCGAACCCCCATGCCTCGCGGCGCTAGATCCTAAGTCTAGTGCGTCTACCAATTTCGCCACATCCGCCGAAACGGAGTGCAAAGATAGTCTTAATTTTAAAATCTTCAAGACTGAGATAAATTTTATTTTATGATTTTAGAAGTTGATTTAGAGGAAGAGAGAAAAGAGATAATTCGGAGATACCGAAAATTACTCAGAAGAGCCAAGCCCATTCTAAAACAGGGCGATTCCGGGATCATTAAAAAAGCATTTACAATATCAGCCGAAGCGCATAAAAATATGCGGCGTAAGTCTGGAGAGCCATATATATTCCATCCGTTGGAAGTCGCTCAAATCTGCATTGACGAAATCGGACTCGGAACTACCTCCATTGTATCTGCCCTTTTGCATGACGTGGTGGAAGATACTGACATGACGCTGGGTGATATTGAAAGACTCTTTGGAAGAAAAGTAGCAAGAATCATAGATGGGTTAACCAAGATTTCTGGAGTTTTTGATCAAGGAAGTTCTCAGCAAGCAGAAAATTTCCGAAAAATGCTTCTGACACTTTCGGAAGACGTTAGAGTAATTCTCATAAAACTAGCAGACAGACTCCATAACATGAGGACGCTGGCTAGTATGCCACGAGACAAGCAACTCAAAATAGCCAACGAAACCATATATATATATGCACCTCTGGCACATCGATTGGGTCTTTATACCATTAAATCAGAATTGGAAGATCTATATCTTAAGTATACAGATAGAGAAACCTATAGCGACATTGCCAACAAGATCAATGCGACCAAAGACGTCAGGGCAAAATTTATCCGAAACTTTATCAAACCAATCAAGGACGAATTAAACGCACAAGAATTTACGTATGAAATAAAAGGCAGGCCCAAGTCCATCCACTCCATCTTGAATAAGATGAGAAAACAAAACGTCCCCTTTGAAGAAGTCTATGACCTATTTGCAATAAGGATAATTGTGGATACAGACATTGACAATGAAAAGGCAGCATGTTGGCAAGTTTATTCCATAGTTACAGACCACTATCAGCCTAATCCAGACCGACTCAGAGATTGGATAAGTATTCCAAGATCCAACGGGTACGAGTCACTGCATACCACCGTTATGAGTGCAAGAGGGCAGTGGGTTGAAGTGCAAATACGAACCTCCAGGATGGACGATATAGCAGAGAAAGGCTATGCCGCACACTGGAAGTATAAAGAAAGCAAAGACGATAGCGGAGATCAAGGGCTTGAAATGTGGATTACGAAAGTCAGAGAAATCTTAGAACAAAATGACGCCAATGCAATAGAGTTCGTTGATGATTTTAGATCAAACCTTTTTCAAGAAGAAGTTTTTGCATTTACCCCAAAAGGAGATTTGATTACACTGCCAATCGGAGCAACAGCACTCGACTTTGCCTTTGACATTCATTCCGAAGTAGGAGCCCGTTGCTTAGGCGCCAAAGTAAACCAGAAACTCGTACCCCTCAATTACGAGTTAAAAAATGGAGACCAAGTTGAAATCCTTACCTCCAAAAAACAAAGACCCAAGGAAGATTGGTTAAAGCTCGTCGTTACATCCAAGGCAAAGAATAATATTAAAGATTCACTCAAAGAAGAAAAGAAACACTTTGCAGCTGAGGGAAAAGCAGTTGTTAAACGAAAAATAAAACAACTAAAACTTGAGTTCAATCAAGAAGTAATCGAACAATTACTTACCCACTTTGACATCAGTACCCCTACAGATTTATTTTATCAAATAGGCAAAGGAAAGATTGATCATAGTGAAATCAAGAAGTTTAATGAAAAGAAAACAGACTCAGTTCGAAGAATAGGAAGAGTCTCCGATACCAAGGCGTTCAAAGAACAACTTAAGCAAGTAAGAAAAAAAGATTACGATCTACTACTAATAGGAGAAGATTTAGATGTTGTTGACTATCAATTTGCCAAATGCTGCAATCCCATTCCAGGAGACGATGTTTTCGGATTCGTTACAGTCAATGAAGGAATCAAAATCCATAGAACCAATTGTCCAAACGCCGTTTCACTACTTTCCAACTACGGTTATAGAATAGTCAAAGCCAAATGGACCTCCAGCCAAGATAATTCCTTCCTTGCTACCCTTAAGATCATTGGTACAGACAGGATGAGTTTGATTAGTGATGTTTCAAACATCATATCATCCGAACTCAAAGTCAACATGCGCTCCATGTCCATTAACACTGAGGGAGGCATTTTTGAAGGAGAAATCAAACTCTATGTCAATGACACCTCTCACATGGAGCATTTGATCCAAAACCTCAAAGCAGTTCAAGGTGTTATTTCGGTTACCAGAGATAGTTGATAATTAATTCAACTACTAGTCTATATTTGCGGAGCAATGCAGCAAGAGGTTATTTTTGAAGAGGTAAAGAAGATATTTACAGCTTTTTTAGAAAGGAAGACACTCAGGAAGACACCTGAGAGGTTTGCCATTCTTGAGGAGATTTATTCCCGTACAGGGCATTTTGATGTAGAATCACTCTACATAAGTATGAAGGCCAAAAACTACAGAGTTAGTAGAGCCACCGTTTATAATACCCTTGATTTGCTTGTAGAATGCGATTTAGTGACCAAACATCAGTTTGGAAAAAATTTGGCTCAATTTGAAAAGTCTTATGGATTTCGGCAGCACGATCATTTGATATGCACGGATTGCAACAAAGTCTCGGAATTTTGTGACCCTCGCATCCAAAACATCCAGAATACAGTTAGCGAAGTATTAGGATATGATATCATCCATCATTCCCTCATACTCTACGGAAACTGCAAGAAGGAAAATTGCGAAAACAAACCACCAAAAGAATGAAGTATTCACACCATATAGACACAGATAAGATCAAGCTTATTTTCTCTGGAGATTTAATAGGGGAAAATAATGGCCCAGATTTAGTAGAGTTAATAAATGATGCTTTGAGCAAGAACATCAAATATTGTTTAATTGACATCTCCGATGTTCGCTATATCAATTCAAGCGGTATCGGAGTACTAATCACCATACTTACCAAATTCAGGAACAAATCAGGCGAACTCTATCTGATCAACCCGTCTGAGCACGTACAAAAACTATTAATCATCACAAAGCTTCAAGCAATCTTCAATATCGTAAGTACAGAAGAAGAAGCATTCAGTAAAATTTCAAAATAAAACATTATGTCATCAGTAGATATCCTTTTAGGCCTCCAATGGGGGGACGAAGGAAAAGGAAAGATTGTGGACTTTTTGGCTCCAAAATACGATGTAGTTGCCAGATTTCAAGGAGGCCCAAATGCAGGTCACACACTTGAATTTGATGGACATAAACACGTATTGCACCAGATCCCTTCCGGAATTTTCCATGAAGGCATTCTCAATGTAATAGGAAATGGAGTCGTTCTAGACCCCATCACATTCAGGCGAGAAATAGAAGAACTTAAACCCTTCGATCTCGACCTAAAAAGACACCTTGTCATTTCCAATAAAGCGCAAATGATTATCCCAACACACAGAATGTTGGATAAAGCCTATGAAATAGCCAAAGGAGATAAAAAAATAGGATCAACCCTTCGCGGTATAGGCCCTACATACCAAGATAAAGCAGCAAGAAAAGGCCTAAGAATCGGAGATATCAACGAACCCGATTTTGAAACCCGATATCAGCAGTTAAGAGACTTCCATCTTCAGATTTTAGAGAGATACGATTTCAACGCTGATTTAGAAGAAGAAGAAAAGCAATTCTTTGAAGCAATCGAAATAGTTCGAAGCTTCGATATCCTCAGTACAGAATACCTAATCAATCAAGCAATCGTTGACGGGCAGAGCGTTTTAGCAGAAGGAGCCCAAGGCTCATTACTCGATATAGATTTCGGAAGCTTCCCATTCGTTACAAGTAGTAACACCGTTGCTGCAGGAGCCTGTACCGGCTTGGGAGTGGCGCCAGGCAAAATAGGGGAGGTTTATGGCATTTTCAAAGCCTATTGCACGCGAGTAGGAAGTGGGCCATTCCCAACAGAATTACACGACGAGACAGGAGAAGAATTAAGAAAACTCGGAAGCGAATTTGGAGCGACTACAGGACGTCCAAGACGATGCGGATGGTTAGACTTACCAGCCCTGCGCTACACAACCATGCTCAATGGAGTCACACAGCTTTTCATGATGAAAGCCGATGTTCTTGAGCAAATGAGCGAAATCAAAGTAGGAAATGGATATTTAAACAATGGTGAGCCAACAGACGAGTTGCCATTATATCTGGATAACAAAGACTTTGCCGTAAACTATGATGCATTTAAAAGCTGGGGCAAAACAGAAGCCACAGACTTTGATAACCTACCTTCAGGGCTAAACGAGTACATAGCATATATAGAAAGCAGAGTCAATGCACCAATCAACCTTGTGTCAATAGGTCCAGACAGAACAGAGACCATTCTTAAAGGAGAAATATCAAGCTAAGAGAAAGGGCATTTATTTTAATGCCCTTCTTAATTTGGTTTCCATTCCCCTTTGTAGCATCAAGATATTCTATTGTCATAGATAGGATTTGCATCCTGCTCTCCTTTCTATCTTTTTAATGCGTTGATTTAAGGGGATAAAAAGGATATCCATTCGATCAGGGCTATGGCTGAGAGCTTTATTCCATTGCACATTAGGTACTGTGCAGAAGTCCAACCTTTCAGC
>JAGDZQ010000037.1:0-95541 GCA_049115715.1 Cyclobacteriaceae bacterium | reverse complement strand
AACTGCTCCACCCCGCGATATGCATTTAAACCACTTTAAAGCGCCTTTTTGATGATTACCCAGATCAAATGAATTCATACAAAACCATATGAAATCGGTAAATGTTTAACCATTGTTTAACCTTTTTTTGCCCTTTCTTTTGTATCTTTATATAAAGAAAAACAGCGTTTTATGGCCTCTATAAAGATTGTATTGAGAAAGGAAAAACAAAAAAAAGATGGCACTTATCCTTTAGCAATTCGAATTATCAAAGACCGTAAACCCAAATATATTCACATAGATCATTCGATCCAATTAAAGCACTGGGATGCTGATGAACGTCGAGTAAAAAAATCACATCCGAATGCAAAACAGCTAAATAACTTTCTTTTAAAAAAACTGTCCGAAGCCAATGACAAGGCTCTGGAGGCTGAAACAAAGAATGATGATGTTTCAAGCAAGGACATTAAAAAGAGCGTCAAAAGAAAGGCTCAAAGAACCTCTTTTTTCAAATTTGGTGCTGAAAGAGTAAAACGCAAATATCTGAGCAAGACCTATTCGGTTGCACAAGCCGAGCGCTCAATCCTTCATAACATTGAAGAGTTTGTAAATATGAACCCTGCGCAATCTATTGAAGAAGCCATTAGGGGGATTAAAGAAAGACGCAAACAAAGAATATCCAGAAGCAGACAGCCCGACTTTTCATTTCTGGAAGAAATTAAGGTTTTTGAGAAAAACAGCCGACTGCACTTTGAGGATATCAATCAAACTTTCATCAATGAATACAAAGCCTTTTGCAAGTCTCATCTGGAAGTAAAGCCGCGCACCATCACCAATCAACTCATATTCATACGAACGCTCTTTAATGAGGCTTTGACGGATGAAATCGTAGAGGCGAAATACTACCCTTTCGCAGGTGAAAAGGAAAAAATCAGAATACCTGATGCTTTGAAAATAGGACTTACAAAAGAAGAAGTAGAGCGTATTGAAAACCTGGAACTGGAAGAGCATTCGGAAATCTGGCATGCCCGTAATGTCTGGCTCCTTTCCTTCTATTTTGCTGGAGTCAGGATCAGTGATTTCGTTTGCCTAACATGGGATGATTTTAAGAATGCTCGCCTATTCTATGTCATGGGTAAGAACAATAAAGGTGGTTCATTGCCTGTCCCTGAAAAGGCGCAAGTGATATTGGATCATTACAAATCTCAAAAACAGAGTAAGTCTGATTTTGTCTTTCCTTACATGAAGAAAGCTGATCTGGAAAATGAGCGTGACATCTTTGTTAAAATGCGCAATGCCACAAGTCTGATCAATGACCATTTGAAAATCATTGCAAAAAGATGTGGTATTGATAAAGCTTTATCCAATCATATTGCCCGTCATACTTTCGGCAATCTTGCTGGTGACAAAATCCACCCTGTCATGCTACAAAAGCTTTACCGACATAGCGACCTCAGAACCACTGTGAAATATCAGGGCAACTTCATCAATAAAGAAGCCGATGATGCTTTATTGAGTGTAATCAATTAATAACAACTTATTTTACGATCCAAGCCTCTCATCTTATTCCAGCTCTTTTCAATTTAGAAACTACTTCTCCATATCTCTATCCTTTGTATTCGGTTTAAGTTTTCGAAAAGAACTTTTTGCGATGTTTAAGGCTCGATTTCGAATTGCATCAAGTTGTTCTTTAGAGGTCAGTTTTTCTTCTAAAAGAAATGCTTCTTCCTTAAGTCTCCACTCTTCCTCTTTTTCAATCTCTTCTTCCGAAGGCTGATAGACAGTGGATTCTTCCCTGTACTCCTTGTTTGTAACATACCCTAATGCTGGAATTGGCATAACTTCATTAAGGTCTTCTTTTTCTTCTTTATTTATTCCTGATTTATCTGTCTCTTCCATATTTATTGTTGTTTAATTGATTTCATTTTCTCTGATCAAATGGCACAAGTGCAAAATTTTCTTCTCCTCGTCCCCATTTCTTACCCGCTTTAAAGACTACTGCATCTACGATATACTTATTGGCTTTCCGGCCTGTTCTAAGGGTCGTAAAATGATCGGGTGTAATGCGGTATTGCATGCGTTGATTTTTGGTTTTGCTGACCTCCATATTCTTGCTGATGCTCAGATTTTCTAGATAGGTTAAGTGCTGCCCAATCATATCGCTGGCCCACTTATTACTATCAGGGTCATCATTCGAGCAGAAATATTTCAAATTAAGATTACCCAATAAACTCTTGGCTCTTGCCTGGGGTTGGTTATGCCCCATCATGAAAAACAGGTTATTGAGATTTTGGGTTATATAAACGGTAGCTACCCATGCACTTCTTGCGGTTGCCTGGAATAAAGAATCGGTCATGGGCGAACAAAACGCCTGATATTCATCTGTCCAGAGGCTTACAGGGACAGGGTTTTCCTCTTCCTCAATCCTGCGCCTTTCCATACTAGACTGGAAAGCACTTTTGTATATGGTGGCTGCAAAGATTGCTGGCAAGCCATAGTCTTTGATCGGAAAATCCACAATTACGATTTTATGATCATTGATGATGTTCTCGGGGATCAGCTCAGGACTTAGCCCATTGGAAAACTGGCTTTTCAATATGCCTCTCGTCATGAAAGGCTCAATCACCCCATTAAAGCTCTCTATGATGGTGCTGGAAGTCTTGTCCGGCACTCTTGGAAAGTCATAGAGCCAGTAGGTTAACACCAGATCGGCTTCATCCTTGTCATCTTCATCCTTGAAGGTCTTTTGGCTCACACGCTCTATTAGCGTTAGGAAATAGCTTGAAGCAATCCAGTTTTTCAAAGCCTGCCTTGCGTCTTTTCGCATTTGCGGGTCAATGTCCTGCTGGCTGGAAGCTGTGTTTTTCAGTGTTTGGTAAGACTCTGCCTCATCGTCTTTAAAACAACCTGCCACCATTTTTCGAATGTTTCGGATGCTCACCTCTTCTCCTGCAAGCATCAATAAAGAAATGGCGCGACTGATTATTCTTCGCTGTGCATTGTTCCAAAAAGGCTCCTCCTTTCCTTCACCGCCAGATAAATGAATGCGGTTTTGTTCATTGAGGTTCATGATTGACTGAACCGCCGTATTGATTTCTCCTGCGCCTTCTCCACTTCGATACAGTTCGTATTCCAAGAAATTGAATGACATACAGCTCTTTTTGTTGAACAGCACCAGGTCTTTTTCGCGTCCGGCAGCTTTTGCGTACTTAATCCACCGTTTCGCCTCATCAGGCTTGGCACATAGAATGCAAAACCCGAAGCCCGATTTGAGCATGGCTTTGGCAATGTGCGTTCCTGGGCCTGATGACTTCCCGCTTCCCGTTGCACCTAATATTAATGTGCCTTGAACCGCATCCGCCCAGGTTATGGGCGTGCCTGTTCCGGGGACTTTATACAATACCTGATCTAACAGATCATTGTTGTCTGTATTGGTTGGTGTGTTGAAAAATTTCATTTGTAAAAGTTTTAAGTGCTACATTTCTTTTTCTAAATCCTCGCCTTTCTCCTTTGATGGGTCTTTGCCCTTATCGAAATCCATCTGGTATTGCCTTTTGTAATCTTCAAGGTTGAAATTTTTTCCCTGCTCACGCTCTTTTTCATGCATGGCGAGGCGGTCTTCAAACCCTCTTTTATATTCCGGTGATACGCCTTCAATCGGTCCAAGCTTTTCAAGCTCACGTGGCATATAAGAGATGATCATTTCGGCGTGGTTAAACGCTTTTTGATAGTCTTTTGAGTGTTTTAATTTTTCCATGATCAAAGGGGTTTGATGGTTCGTTTTTCTAAATACTCATCAATTGAAAAGCGGTCATAGAGAATGGGGTCAGTCTCCGTGAATGCAATTCTTTGCTCATCCCTGTATTTTTGCAGGGTGGTTTTGGATTTGATGCGGAGCTTGCGCATGGCTTCTTCCCCATCAATGTAGCGGTCTTGCGGCGGGTTGTATTTCTCCATGATGACCCCCACCAATGCTTCTACCCTTTCAAAAAAGGTGCGCTGTTCATGCTCTGTTAAATTCATAATGTTCAAGGTTATGCGTTAAACATGCTGTCTTCGGTTTTTCTAAATGCTTCATTCTTTTCCTATTGTTTTTATCGTTGTGTTTTTCGTTTCTATGATGCTGTCATTTCTCCATATCCATGTCTTTGCCTTTGCTCTTTTCTTCCTGTCCCTTTCCCATGCCGTGACTTCTCCAAAATTCCTGTTTCACAGCACTGGCTTTGGGATGACCATGCTCATCAAAGAGTTTGGGTAATGGAGCATGCTTCTTATAGTCCTCAGTTAGCTCTTTGGCCGTAGCATCTCTTAAATGCTGACTTTCTATTTCCTTGGCGAGTGCAATGGCATCATGGCGAGCTTGCGGTAATCCTGCCCGCTCTCCCATTGCATAGTTGATACCGACTTTAGTGCGGATTTCAGTCCGACGTTGTTGTTCATCTCTGTATTTTTCTTTTATGCTTGCCACCGTACTGCGCACATACATTTGATTAGTCACATGCTCATGCACCTGAAATTTGTTTTCAAGCTCAGCTTCGGAAAGGTTTTCTGTCCGCTCCGGAGCACTGACAGGTTTAGGTTCTTCTATCTTGGTTGGGGCTAGATGATCCTCTTTTTGAGGGGTGGTTTTTTGCTGCGCTGCATTTGCGTTTTTCATGGTCTTTCATGTTTAAAGTCCTTCATTATTTTTCGAGATACTCCCCACCTACATGGATGTTTGAGATGAAGACATTAGATGATCCATCATCTTTTGTACTGGTGCTTTCTTTCATCCATAGTAGTTGCTCTAATGATAAATAACGCTCAATAGCATCAAGACTACGGCCAGTCACAATGACGTGAACACCATGTGCACGAATGACCAAATGCTTATTTTCTGCCAGCACAAAAACAGGTAAGAGCGAATAGGGTATGCTGTAAGTCTCTGCATTCCGCTTGATAAGTTTAAAGCGTTTGATCAGTCCTTTTTCAGCCATTGCATAGCATTGCCCGGAATGCTCCAAAGCTTCATCAGTATTGAACCCATTCCCATAGGATGCGCCTGTCCTTTTAAAGCTCTTTGGAAAGCTCTCCTGGAGTCCTTTGTCTAGTTTCGTGTATTCTTTCATTCGCTATCTTCTTTTCATTCAATGCCTGGTTATGGACTTGCTGTTTCTGCCGCAAGACACGCAAATCATGTCCTGCGGCCACTTCACGAGCGGTCACTCTGGTTGCACTACGTGCCACCGCCTTTTTTAAATCTTCTTTCGATGAGGTATAGATGGATACACTATGCCGCCCCCGGCTGGCACTGACATACAACGTTTGTTCATTCACTGCTGCCATTGATAAATCACTCATAGATATAAAAACGTCATCTGTGGTCTTACCCTGCGAACTGTGACTGGTTTCAGCATATCCAGGCTTCCAATGATAAAAGTCTTTGGGTACGGTTTTGCCATTATCGAGCTTGATGTTGTTTTTGTGGATGGCTTCAATGCGGTGCGTACTGCCATTACTTAGTTTATTGCCTTGTAACGCTTTTGTGTTTTGGGTTAAGCGGATCAAATCACCTTTTGCGAGAGGTGATTGTGTTTTTTGGAAGACCTCAAAATGTTTGGGTGCTGCTGTTGGCAAGTCATAGGTTTTACCGGATTTCTGGTCACGTACCTGAACAGATTTATTATCTTTTCGCGGCATGACTTCATAATGATTGCCTGCCCATAGTCCACCTTTTTGATTGCGGCTCATGCGCACCATCATGCCTTCAGAGTAATTAGAAATTCGCTGTTTCTCAGCCTCAGTAAATGAGCAATTAACCAATCGGTCTATGACATGATCTTTGCCTGTAATCCGGCCTTTTTCTTTAAGCTTATTTCTACATAACTGATTAATTAGATCCCCTTCGTAATTGGTGGGTGACACGATCAAGGCAGATCGGCCTTGCGAGATAGAACCGATGTATTCATCCGTCAATTGATTAAGTCTTTTATCATGGTCAGGTTCTTCTTTTATTGCGTCTAACTTCTTATCCAAATCCATATAGCCTTCCAGTGTTCGCCTAGGCGTTGCCAGCTTGGAAATGGCGGCTTTGTAGGCATCTGGTTTTTGCCTCATAATCTTATTGAGGGTGACCGTCTTCACCTGTGCATCACGCTCCAAAATGCTCAAAGCTTCGTGAGAAATTGGCGAATGCTGTCTTGTATCTCCCGACATCAAAAGACGGAAATTGCGTTCCTTGCTGAGCTGAAGCACAGCGTTGAGATCATGAAGTCCCGTTAATCCTGCCTCATCCAATATTAAAATTTGGTTCTGTAAGCGCTCCTGAAGCTCGGGTGAATGTAACAAGGCCGCGACAGTCGTTGCCTCTATGCCGTCACTGATAAGTACATTTGCGGCTTGCGTGGTCGGACTGGCAGCGTACGTAGATTTCCCTACCAGTCCTGCTGCTTTTTTTATTGCATTTAACGTAGTTGATTTCCCTGTCCCTGCCCGTCCTTTCAGGATCATCAAACGGTCTGTGCTGCTTAAAAAGGCTTCGACCACTTTGACTTGCTGCTCGTTTAGAAAGTCTTTTTGGACTTCGTAAGAGGGATGCAATGCTGGCAAACGGCCTTTGCCCTCGGTACTCAATGAGATTAGCTTTTCCTCAGCCTGTATTAACTCTCGACTGGTGAGGTAGTCCATGCCTTGGATTTCATGGAAGACCAGATTTTCTCTTTTATTGATCTCATCGCGTATATCTTGTGGTAGGTAGTGACCATAAGAGTATGACAACGCCGTTGCCATGACTCTTGGCAGTTGGGCTGCCGCTTCCCTTTCCAGATGATGAGACAGTGAACGCTCTACGACCTGTTCAATGGAGAGCGGTTCTGGTAGGTCGAATGTTCGCCCCTTCAAAGCGTAAATATTCGCTAGTTCCTCACTGGATAATCTCGACTTCCAATGATCAAGCAAGTCTTCTTCTTTGATGGTTGAGGCTTTCTTGCTTAACCGTAATTTGGCTCCAATCTCCCCTTTGGCTTTTGGATCAGTGATATTATTTTCTAGCGCATATTGCTCTATTTCTGCGGTTCTATTAGAGAACCGCTCAATAACTGAATTTGATATTCCAGCCAGCTCATAGCCATAACGGGTATGCTCGATCTGATAGCCTGCCTCTCGAAGGGATTTTGAAAGATGGGCATGAAAGCATTTTTCAAAGTAGGGTAGGCGACGGAATATCTCACCCGCTTCTAGCGCCTGTAGGCGTTGCTTTTCTTTATTATATGTCGTGGTGAACAAAAAATTATGAATGTGATAATTCATAGAAGGCCCGATCACCGTTTTCTCACCTACTTTGACCCTACTAGGCCGTGATTTGCTATGTAGAAATTCACAGCGTAAAAGCTCTCCCGAATAGACATAGTTTCGTTGTGTCTGACTGTTATTTTGATACTGTGCGTAAGCCTCTAAAGCAGTCATCATCTCTGTATTAGCTTCCAGCATTGCCTGTTTGATCACAGGGTCTTTGGTGAATTCGTAGACGATGCTGATACTTTTCGGCACCGATACCGTTATATCTATTCCAACCTTCGCACCCTCGACATCACGGACACGGAGCTTATGTCCCTCATAGATGCCATGCAGGAGGTCAGAGAATATTTTGTCATCTAAAGTCTTCCCCGAAATGGTGAGGCGTTCGGCTATTTTTCCTTTCAGTGTATCTCCTTGCTCTTGACTTCGGTAATAGCCCAGTTCTTGTTCTTCTTGTGAAAGATGATTGTAATAACCAAGGCATGCGCTAATGCCTGATCCTGACCAAACGTTGCTCGTCAACATTCGTTTTCCGTTTTCGTTAAGTATGTTGGGAATTTGAGAATGGAGCGGGCATAAAAATGCCCTGCCGTCCATTCATTTTAGAGTTTTATTGTAGCAGATACTTGCTCATAGTGGGAATATTTTCCTTCAAAACGACATACCTAAGCATGCAAAATTCTATCTACTCTGAGCCTAGCAGTACGCTCTAAAAGAAGTAGGAAACATTCATTGACACCTCCAAGAGCCAAAACAATCCCGAAGTAAGGGTCTATGTCATATCCAACCAGACACGCCCCTAAAGTCGTTATTGCTAAGGCCTGAAAGAAATCAACAAAATACTCGTTGACCCTCACACGCCTGCCAATCCACCAGTTCAGAAACATATACAAGAAACTGGTTCCCCGCTTCGTTAGCTGCGCTCCATATCCCAGCCAGCAGCTACGGACAACATGAACCACGCTGATTAGAAAATGGAGTAAAATCCAGAAAAATAACGGCAGTGAGTGACTCTCGATTACAAAAAGGTGATAAAGCTCATCTACATTTTTGAAGAAGGGCAACACCATTATTATAATTGGGGCGAACATGGTAAACGCACCATGTATTTCAGCGCTGTTCAAAACCAGTAATGTACTCGTTGACCATGCTGTCAATAGTAGCCCGCAAGTCAATTGCCCCCAATTCCATTTAAGCGGAGAAAATACACAAAAGCTGGACATTGCAGCACTGGCTTTTAGGTAATGTTGTAGGAGCTTTGGTATGGCTTTTTTGGAGCCTTCTCCCAGAAGGCTCCAAAATCTATTCGTCCAAAAGCGGAATATCGACAAATCAGAAATCAATGTAGTCTTCCTGATCTCAATCTCCTGATCTGCTTGATTAGTTGTAATCATCAGTAAAATATTAAAGGTGATACCATATCAATAATGTTGAATGAGGTAGAAAACCGCTATAAAGCGGCTTTCTTTACAACATTGCTAGTTCCCATGTAATAGAAGGCATCTTCCCAAAAATTGGTTGACCAAATAGCCAATTGATTGCTTCCAGCAAAGCTGACCATGATGACTTCTGCACCAGTGAGGTTGGGCAATTTTCCACCATTGTCCTTCTTGAACTTATCCATGATCTCTTCAAAATCCTTCATCAATTCTTCCGGTGGGTTGTACTTTAAAAACGAGGTCACAGCCCCCGATGAAATGAAATCTGAGCTTATGATCAGAATAGTTCTATCCGCCCCTGGTTCAAGCAGATCAGTCACGGCTACCAGCGTTCTAAATATTTCGGTACTTCCGTGAGTGGGCTGATCCAATTGAGCAAAATCAGCAAGTGATTTCTTAACAAAGCTATATAGATCGTTGTTTCTATCACCTGCCGAAGCAAAACGACCTTCTACACCAGGAAGTGTAGCTACATTCACCACCGGAATACCGTGTGATCCTATTGTGCTGGTGTACAAATTTACCTTTGCCTTTGACTCCTTTAGATCCAGCATGGACAAGACCTTTTTAAGGGTCTTTTTGCTATCAAATTCAACCATCTCTGCACTGCCACTTACATCTCGGATATACACCACATTCATCACCTCTTGTACCTGAATTGCCGTAAAACATTCCGGTTCCTCTACTACTTCTTCTAAGCAGTAACCATGCCCTGTGTTATTCATCTTAGGCGCATGCGCTGACATCAAAGTCAGCCCTAAACAAAGGGTTGTCAGGGCCTTGCCCCAACTTATCCCATATACTGTATTTTTCATGTAAATAGTTTTTTTAGTTTGCCCCCAAATCCATGAGGTTTTCTATTGAATACAGCCGTTGCTGCCACAACGACCTGTTTATGAAGAAGCTCTAAATATTTCTGATCACCTTCAAGTTGAGCCTCTAGGTCACGGATCTTATTTTCACATTCTACAAATTCATTATTGCGCAATTCCATTCGATCATGAACATTACATCTGGCTGTTTTTTCAGGCTCTTTTTGCGCTCTGTTATACTCGCCTTCTTCTATCTCAATTTGAGTTTCGAGTGATCTCAACTCTTCATTAAGCTGCATGGATTGCTTGGTGTTTTTGACTGCTTCATGAGCTTTAGTGAAGAAATAATCTATCCATAGAGCCAGTCCAAAAAGCAGTGTACCTAAACTCACAATTAGATAATGTCTATTAGACTGTGAAGTATCATCATCTTCAACTATGTCTTCATCACTTAGTAAGTCATCAAGGTTAAAATCCTGAATTTTACTAGCCTCTTCTTGTCCTACAAAGGAGATACCGCCCATTATTCCAAGAAATATTAAAAGCCCCAGAGCAAAGGCGAGATAGTTATTCCTCACCAATTGTAGCGCACAGATTTTAGCGGTGATGAGATATAAGACTGGCAAGCCTCCAGACAGATAAGGTGACAGGTCACCCATCTTCATTACGTCCCGATAAAAAGGGAGTGCAAAATTGTACTCATTAAGAACCATGAGAATGCCAATGAACAGTATCACACCCCAGTGCACAGCATCATCTTTGATGATCTTAATAATCTTCTTTCTATCCATATTATTCAGTTTCTGTTTGTGAAATAATTTTTTTGAGTTCTTTAAGCTGAGATTTCAAGTCATTTAGATGGGCACGCTTCTTATCAAGAGCCGCATAGTGCTCATCAGATACATTCGTATGTTCAACCTCTATATAGTCGTGATGGCGATGCTCCATGTCATTCAGCTCAGTAATTGTTGCTTCTCTTTTCGCCTTCTGCGAAAGGATTTTTCCAGAATAGAAAAACAGGCTTGCCATCTTCCTTTGCTCATGTTCCAGTTGCTTCAATTCCAAAAAGCTATCAGGGCTTAATCCCTTTGTCTTCCAACCTTGCGCCAGTTTAATCTGTTGCTTGAGAAGCTTTACAGGGTCTTCTTTATGTGTTTGTATTAATTGATTTTTCATGTTCCATTGGTGTTTGATACTATACAGACTTGAAAGTGCTGTTGGATCACACATCCAATAGCAACTTGCTAAGCTGCAAATACATTTTAGTCTTCAATAAAATTCAATAAAACGGTATTAAGGAGAGATTTTCCTTTACCGTAAGAGCCGATAAAAAATCGTACTTGACACACTCGTTTCTCAGAGAAGTGAGTAGAAAGTCAGATCACTTAAGTTTTTTACCTGAAAAACGATGGATTAAAAGAGCTAGATAATGACTTTAATCAACGCTCTTTATTATGAAATGTGGTGAGTTTTCTATAATATTGTCATACAAATTTTGTTTGTGGGAGAAGTGCCAACTCCAATTGAACTCCTCCCAGATTAAACATTATTTTACTAAAGGAAAGATTTAAGGTCTTTCCTTTTTATTTCCTTCTCAGCATTTCCAAATTCTCTCTGGAAACACTAAAACCTTCAAATGCAAGGTAAGTTTTTATTGCCATAAAAATACCAGCGTGTTAAAGGTTTTTGCTATATTTATGAAAATAAGAAAAACATATCCTTTGTTGTTTAAAATTTTTGAATAAACAGATAGTGTTTTTTATTAATTTCATAACAACACTAACTAATGAAATAGCAAGGGAGTGATTAATTGCTCAGAAAAATATTGGCCAGAAGACTAGATAGGATGAAACTAGAAATATTAGAGAGGTTTATGACATCTACTCTTCCTGAAAAAATACAGGAAAGGAATGCTAAAACTTATTCAAAAAGACAGATTGATCAATTAATGACAATTATCAAGAGCCAAGCCTTCATTTCTAATAAAATTCAAAGGAAGGAGAAATTTTATCCAACAAAAGATGAATTTGAAGTTCTTGGATCATCAGGCATTGAGCTTTTGAGGGCTTTTGAAACAGCCATTGAACCATTTTTAGATCCTAAAATTAATTCTTTGGGAATGCCTGGCAAGCTGCGTGCTAGAGGTTTTGCTGAAAAAATGAAGGTTAAATTAAGGAAGGTAAAAAATGAGGGCATCACTAGTGCTAAAGGCATTGCAGATAGGTTCAATGAATTAGGATACAAAACGAGTAACGGTAGCATTTGGAGAGGCACTCAGGTTAAAAGGCTAATAGCGACCTTGGATGAAATGGAAAGAGAGAAAAAAGAAAAGTATATAAAGTATGAAGAGAAACCCGCCAAGCCCTCATTTTAGATAAGTAACCTTTTCTAAAAATGTATCATCACCATAATAATTGCTGATGACATGAATGGGATAATAAAATCTAAGCTGCGACTACAATGCTAACCAAGTACTGATTGTGACTAAATCCCTCTCCCGCAACCATCAGAACAAACACTGAACACCACGTGTCAAAAACGTGTCACGAAACATACCTAAATAGCACTTTTTATACCTAAAAAGACCTAATGCTTATTTTTTAAATAAATCCTCAATCGCTCTGTATTGAAGGGTTTCCGGGGAATTAATGGAGCGAGTGAAGAGATTCGAACTCTCGACCCCAACCTTGGCAATGTTGAGATTATCGAATATTTTCATATGATACATTATCGCATTCGACTTCAAAAACAGGTTCTATTTTAATTAAACTGATCTTAGTTTAACCAAATCAAGTGTGCTCATATCGCATGCTATCTATTATTATCTCCATTTCCAAGCAGAAATTGTTTCCTAACCTTTTCTTATTTTTTACGTGATTCTTAAGTAAATTAATAAGGGCAAAATGGATGCTTTTGGTCCTTGAAAGTGTATAGATGTATTAGTTAAAGCGCTCTTGATATGAAAAATATAGGTTTATTGAAAGTAGTCATATTTCTCACTTTAGTGGTGATGATATCTTGTAATAAAGAAAAGAATCCACAACCTGTCAAAGATGTTGGCGCAGAAAGTATAGAACTGAAAAGCGAAGTACAGTTTTCAATTGACATCGAGAGTGCTAATACATCATCTGGCAGGAAAACTGAAAGTCAATTTGAATCATTCAACGATGATGTTTCAAGTGTCTTGATTACTATTAAGAATGATACTGGAGGTATAGAGAAGAATAGGGAAGAAATTGTCTTATATGAACTCTTAGGAGAATATCTAACAGCAGCTATATCATTAAAATCAGGCACTTATTCAGTGGAAGAGTTTTTGGTTATTGATGCAAACAATAATATAACCTATGCAACACCAAATGACACTTCAGACTTAGCTTCTTTCGTAAGCAATCCATTACCATATCATTTTGAAGTAACTGGACAAGAAGAATCCACTTTTAGCATACAAGTACTTTCTACTGAAGGAGAAACCGCAAGTGCGTTTGGACTATCAACTTTTAGCCTTGAATTTATTAGAACCCAGAGATTCTTTGTAAGTGCGCTTGTTTATGATTCGATTACTAATTCTTTGCGACTCGACTCATTGGACTATGCATTAGTGAAAAATGGTGTAGATACAACTTATGGAACTCTACTGCCCAAGATTAATACCGTAAGTATTCCAAATGATACTTTAGCATTCTTTGAGTTTATACCATTACGATCAGATCTTAATTTAGTTTCCGACCTTAATTCCAACTATACATTCGAAGAGCTAAAGTCCTTTACTGTCGATAATCCCTTAAATCTAGTTTTTACAAAGAAGAAGTTTATTTCGCCTATTCAAACCGATACTTTGGTGAGCACATATGCAGGAAACGGTACGTCAGGTTTCTTGAATGGGATGGGTGTGTTAGCAAGGTTTAATAATCCAAGAGGTATTGTAATAGATCCAGAGGGTACGGTTTACGTAGCTGATGCACAAAACAATATCATTCGCAAGATAACCCCCGATCAGACAGTCAGTACATTCGCAGGAAGCTCTCAAGGTTCTCTAGATGGTTCGGAAGGTACTTTTAATAACCCTGTCGGGATAACCTTAGGGTATAATAATGAGCTCTACGTTGCAGATGCTGGTAATCATAGCATTCGAAAGGTCACACTAGATAGCAAAATTGTTAGTACTGTGACTGGTAGTAGCCCATTTGGATTTATGGATGGGCATGTCAGTATTGCTAAATTTCATAATCCGACCGGCATCCTAGTATCTCCAGAAGAAGCTGTTTTTGTTGTTGGTTGGGGCCATCGTATTAGAAAAATCTCATCAGATATGGTGAACACTTTCGCAGGAACAGGTGTAGCAGGGTTTCGAGATGGGAGTGCTAGCCAAGCTCAATTGAGTTACCCTAGTGATTTAATTCAAGATAAAGCAGGGAATCTATACGTTGTTGATGAAAACAATCATTGTATTCGAAAAATATCAAGCCTTGGTGAGGTCACTATTTTTGCAGGGGTTGCGAGAACCTCTGGCCTTAGAGACGGAAATCGTTCACAAGCCCTTTTTAATTACCCTTCTGGAATAGCTATTGATGATAATGATAATATTTATGTAGCTGACAGAAGAAATCATTGTATTAGAAAGATAGCATCATTCGGGGTGGTTAGCACAATTGCTGGTGATGGTGTTGGAGGTTACAAAGATGGGAAATCATCTGAGGCTCGATTCCTACATCCTGAAAGGGTTGCTGTAAATGCTTCAGGTGATAATATTTTTATATCTGATTCAGGCAATCATTGCATTAGAAAAATCACTTTTCCAGATTAACAATACATATCGCTAGTTATCACATTCTACTATTTCTAAATTCTTACCTAAGAAGAATACATGGGTTATTTTCTGGGGTTAGAATTGTTGTATGACTCTTTGCCCGTGTAACACTAACTCTCAGATTTTGTTTGGCTTGAACTAGTTCTTCATTCGGGAAATTACCTCTAACAATTCGGTTAGGGTTGCTAAAAATCTTCGTTCTAGTACCTCTTGGCCAACCTTCAAATATGATTACCTCATCAAACTGCTTGCCTTTTGCTTTATGCATATTCATAACGACAATCCCCGTTTCAGGCTTTTTTGTAAGGGAGAAGTGTTCTTGAATAAATGCCCTTTTGACAATATTCAGTGCGTTATTGTAGCAGCCGAACTCCCTCCAATTTTCAGATAAAGTATCTCTTAGATAGGTACCTCTATCAAGTAAGCGTATACTTTTTACCTCTTCTGCGACTAACTCAAGACGCCTACAATTTGATTGTTCTAACTGATTCCGAACCATAAGCCAGTCCTTTGCAGGATCGCCACTAAAAGAAAGAGATTTTATAGAATGAAACGTATCAATAGCCTTTCTCAGTCTATTGTTTTGTGAAATTGCTTTACTTGACCTTCTAGCAACTTGAACCTTTTCATACGCTTTAGTAAGATTTTCAGCTTCTTCAATGTCCGTTTTAGTGGGCCAATCACCTCCTTTTCCTTGATAAAATGATACTAACGAGTCAACAAACCGTGATTCATTGGTGATATCGAATTTGTATTGGAGAATATGAGCTATCACCTCAGCAGCAAGAATTGGCCCATCCATATCAATAGTTGCAAAGTGGCTAATCGGTGGGCTGCTAGACCTGAAATAGTTGGAAACTTCCTTCATAAGTTTTTTGGTAGGTACAAGAATGGCAAGAGACCAGTCATCTATTCTCTTGTTAATTATTCTCTTTCTTGCCTCCAAACTTGCAAATTTTAGACTTGAATATGCTTGATTTTCATTAGACGGGAAATATTTGATTGTGACATTTTTGTAATCTTTTTTTATTTTCGACCGTAAAATATCATTACCAAACTCGAGTATATCAGTGCCGTTGCTTCGGTAATTTGTATTGGAAAAACTCTTAGGTTTTACGTTAAAATACTGTGTAAAATGATCCAATCGCTTTGGGTCAACACCTGGAATGAAATCATAGATTCTTTGCTCATTGTCAGCTAACGCAATTAATGTAGAGTTTTCACCCAATTTCCTTATAATTTCCCACTGACCGCTGTCTGTATCTTGAAACTCATCAAGAATAATGCAGGGATACATTGAGGAAATTAATTCCCTTATCCTTTTGCTACTTAAAATCTGTACTACCAGTTGCGAAAATAGATCGAAAGAAATCTGTCCCTTCCTAAAGGCTATTTCAATGAGCCTATTATCTTCATGTTCGGCTTTAAGGGCTTCCTCCGAATTATTTCTTATGTCAGAAAGGACTACCGCTTTCGTAGGTGGTGTCATTATTGAAATTGCCTTAGGCAATCCGATCAAATAGCCATGAGTGTTTAGAATTTGCCAAAAGAAAGAATGATAGGTGTCTATTTTAATCTGTTCTTGAGTCTCATGATCACCCATAAGTTCAGTATGCAGAGCCTCGATCACCCTTGAGACAGTAGCTCTGGCAAAACTCAAAAAGAGAATTTTCTTACTAGTTAGAGAATTGGTTTTAGCAGATTCAATAGCCTTTAGAATAGCTATAGTGGTTTTTCCCGATCCAGGTCCACCAATAACAAGTTGATGTTGTTCATCGGCTAAAACACTTAGTTGGTTTTCTGTTAGTTTTAGCTTTGTCATTAGCTGACTTCAACAGTAGGTTGGTTGCTTATCACCAAACATTTGCTTTTCAATGAAATACATGTCTCTCGTATCCAAAGAGGAATTTCACTCTCTTCGCATTGAAAGAGAAATTCGGCAATACTCCATTCAGCCTTTTTCTGTTCAAAATAAGCACTCATGGCTTCATGAATTTGACTTTCTGGATCAGGAAATTTCATTTGTAAATGCGAAGGGAAATTTATGCTTCGAAAGAATCTTATAAGTGCACTTTCTGTAGTGTTTTTTATCACCAAATCCTCAAACCCTTTTTCTTGATGCATATAAAGTTGATCAACTTCTAACTCTATTTCTCTTTTTTCTGAGTCACCTTGTTTATCACATAAAGCAAACACTTGCTTATCTAAACTTTTATAAAAACTCCCTAATCCTTTAACATTGGACTCTCCGCCTGCATCTATTGAACTCAACCCAAGTTCCTCAAAAGAAGAATACCTCTCAGGGTCAATTCGCGATAATACCCGTGCGGCTGCTGGCATAGCAGAATTTTCAGTGGCTCCTTCCATTACGATTACTCGTCTTGATAAAAGGCATTCACAGAATCTATTTCTGAAGTCCTGCCTATATTGCTTTAACTTAAGGTTTTTAGGCAGTTCGATATGAAACTGTTTTAACTCTCCGTCATTATTTCTTGATAGAACTACGGCTTCGCTTAACTCGAATTCTTCAAGGACATACGGTGAGTGAGATGTGAACAAAGATTGAGTAGAAAGCCTTTTTATTTCGTGAACTATTCTTTTCTGACTGTAGGGAGGGATTGCCGTTTCTGGCTCTTCCATGGCAAAAATCACATTTGGCCTGTCTTCTGCAATTTGTGATAGCATAGCAAGAACCAATACATTGACTGTCCCTGTTCCTTGTCTGAAAAACGGGGCTGAATGCTCTCCCTCTCCAGTTGCAATGAATGCCGTAATTATCTTTCTTAAGTGCTCTCTTGTCAGGTTTGAAACTCTTAAATGAGGGTCGACTCCCCATTCTTTAGGTACATATTTTTTGATGGACTCGGCAATACTTGTAAGAATCTTACTAATTCCTAGTTCTTCATCCGAAGCAACACTTATTGCTGAGATATCGCTAATTGCTTTTTCCCACATTTGCAGGCGAACTTCCTTTAGACGAAGAATTATATCGAGAAGACTACCTTTATCCAAGCTAAGAGCTCTCGATCCAGTTCGAACTGTTCTTAAATAGAGGAATCCACATTTGTGCTTGTCCGCTTTCCGAAATTTTTGAGGGTTTTCGTTTTCCAAACTTTTGGTGAAAAATGTTTCACCCTCAAAGTCATCATCCTCAGCTACGTACTTACCTTTAAAAGTCACCTGTAAGGCTTGTTGAGTTTTGTCTCCATCAACTTGGTCAAGTTCCGAAGACTGAATAAGCCTGCTACTTTCAAAGTCCCACCAATCTGCATAATCTCCAAAATGATCCCTCTGTTCTAAGCTTAGATCAGAAACAATTATATGTATCTGAATATCTGCAGATTCTAAATCTTCATCTTTAGAAATATATTGACCTTTATAAAAGTCGTGCTCGTTTATCACTGGCCGTCTATTTAATCGCTCAGGGCCTAAAACAAGATCAATGGCTTCAAAAACAGTGGATTTGCCAGTGTTATTGTCACCGACCAGTACCGCATGCCTCGGTAATAAAATTTTGGATTCTTTGATACCTCTAAAATTCCTGATATTGATCTCTACTACTCTCATTCGCTGAGTTTTAATTCAATTAGATGAAAGTAATTATAAAATAACGGAATTGAAAACCTGCCTGAGCTATATGCGAATGATCAAACTGAAAATTTTATCCCTTTTGTTTGAATTTCCACAATCTCCGTTATCACAAAAAATAGAAATATATCAGAGAGTGATAATAGTTAAGTAGACATTCGAACTCTACTAGAAATCGCCTTAATCAAGTCAATACCTAACTGAATCCACCCAACAGGCCCCTTAAATGCATTAATTGCAATATTTAGAGTTAATCCAAGAAAACCCAAGACTTCTTCAAATGACTTTACTTTTCTGTTATTCAAATTAATGTGTTCTAAAATGACTTCATTCGAAGCATTTCGAATCATTGTTATATTGTCAAAGTCGAAACCATAATCAGAGGACACACTTCCCTTTTGCACTTTTGAAGAGCTGAAATACCTCTTTCCAAAAAGAAATGTTAAAGCCTCTTTTATTTTTCGGAAGATGGCTTTGATCTCTTTGAGAAGTATATCAACAGCATTTTTTATCCACTTAAAAAAACTCTTTATCAAATCTTTGACCTTGTTGATTATACCAACCACAAATTTTTTAGCCTTTCTAAAAAAGTTTCGTATTGATCTAAAAAAGCCCTTTGAGACCTTTTTACTGCAGTTGGGATGGCTTACTTTACTATCAATTTCACTTTCTATTTGCTCTAGCAAAATGTTCTGATCTTTTTGACTCTTGACTTGACTGACATAGTCTGATAGTTGGCCTGATATTGATAATTTTTCAGCACTATGGGTATTCTCCTGTTCCTCCTGCAATTCATCAAGCATGGAGTTAAGCAATATTGGATTAAGCAGCCATAAATCATCATTGATGTTATGAATGAGTAGTTTTTTTTTAATACCGCGATGTTTACCTTCATTGAAACTGTATAGTTCCAGTAGGTGCTTAATGGACTGAAAACTTTTCTTCCCAAATTGGTTGTCAGGCCGACCGGGATAAAGCCCTAAATCCCATAATCTTAGTTGAATCACTTTCTTAAGGAATTGGTTTATTTCTGAATCGGCTTTAGACCTTATTTTACTTTCTTCAATCCAAACTTCTTTGGGCTTTCCTCCTCTTTTTGAAATCCCGATTTGTTTTTTTTCCTTCCTAAAGAATTTGAAGTGATATGCTTGCGGCTTGGTAAATTTCGTTTTGAATCTTACTAAATCACCATCAAACTTTTTTTCATCATCGGTATCTATTCGGTTGTGTAATATTAAAAGCCCGAAATACCCCTTACCTAGAAGAGCTTTATTGGAAAGGGCTCGTTTTAAAAGTTCGCTTAGATTTCCAGAAAGCCAAATTGCATGTTCTTTTGTTCTTGCGTTGCTCCAAAACATCAATTTGCCTATGGATTCCGCAAAAATTTTCTGAATGGTTTTTACTTCTTTTCGATTTGCTGAGTAAGTGGAGATAATCTGATCAAGTTTTTTAAGTGCTTGGTCATTGATAAGGCGCAAGGCCGCAAAGCGAAAGCGAAAACACCTTATTAGAAATATGCTCTCTCTAATTTCCAAATCGCTGTATTTATGAAGAGCAAACTCGCCTTCATAAGAGGTGACGAAGTCTAGGAATGCTAGTTCTTGACTAAGTAGGAATTTTTCATTTTTTTCAATTGGTAATCCCATTAATCGTTCTCTAAGATCAATTGGGAGATGAGTACAATCATTTCGAAAACGTTTTATTGCTGACTTCCTTTCGTTATTATCAGGAACAATCTGTTTGTAGTAACCAAGGAAATCTAAGAGTAGGTCGGTCTCATTAGATTGAATCCTTTCAAATTCCCTATCTGGAAATTCCCCAAAGACTTCCTCATCAAATACCCTTTCAAGGCTATTACTCATAGATGGGTTTTTGATTTATATACCTTTGTAAAGGTGAGAAATCGATTAAAACTGCTAAATATCTTTTTCACAATGACTGGTGGAGAGAACCGTAGAATATCTTCGTTTTCTATTACAATAAATGAAGGCACATGAAATGATATCCCTTTCGTTTCTATCACATTTTGGACTTTATTCTTCTCATTCCATTCTGGAACAACAATTCTATCAGAAAAGAAAATGAACTTTACCTTTTTCTTCTCCATAGAATCTACTAAGGCAACAATTTATTAATTGCTCTACCCACAGTATCAAAGAATGCAGTTCTTGAAGCTTGAGCTGCTTCGACCATATTTTTGTGCTGATCCACCAACCCCTGTAGGTTTTCATTACTGCTGATGTAATTGAGAGAATCTCCTTCTAACTCAAAACGAGAGTATGCCACAAGATCAGTGTTAACCAATTGGGACTTGATAATTCCAAATGTGTCCTTCGGATTGAAAACCCCAAAAGATTCTTGTTTCTCTCTTAGTTCTTTTTGTGCGTTATTCAAGTTATCAATTGCACTGTCAATATCAGTCTGTGATGCAGGTGGTTCAGCTTCTCTGAGATCTTTTAACTCTTGATGAGCAGTATTTATTGCTTCAGTCAAGCGATCTAATTCTGCCTTTTCGGCATCCTTCAGTTCCTTTTCTAAGCTTAAGTTACTTCCAACTTTAGTAAGTGTTGCTACTTCTAAAGTGGCTAAGTCATTAGCTATTTTTTTGACTTTTTCTGCTAAACTCATAGTTCTATGTTATTGATGAAATAATCATTTTAATAAGCGCGGCTCGACTTTTCACAGAGCCAGCAATCATTGATTGAAAAAGTCTGTTCTGATCTATAGAAAGCTCCTCATTTAAGAAAACGATACTATCGCCTTCTACTTCTGTTCTACTGTAAGCCAAAACCTTTGAGGAATTAGAGGAAACTTCATCTAGAAGAGCAACCTCAATTGTAGATAAATCGACTGCTAAATCTTTTAAAGCCTTTTTAATCTTTGACATGGGATACGCTGATCAAAATGCAATTTTGAAATTATTCTCTGGTAATGTTAGTGGAAACTTCATTTTCAGAAAATACCATAAATATGGTATTTTCTTCTTGGGGACACATTAGTACATTTATTTAACCAAGTTGAAAAAAAATACCTGTTGCTGCCCATACGCTGGGCAGTCGTATAGTTTTTGTATGCAAGTGTTAATCAGAATTTTGAAGGCCTCACTTGGGTAGTAGCAAAACGGTTTCTTGGTCTTTGAAAGTTACGTATTAACGTTATCAATCTTTTGAATGAATCAAAAATCTGTTTCAGATCATCTGATTTTATAGTGAATTGGTAACCTGAGGTGAATCGTAATCTTCAATCATGTAATGAGTGTCAAAAAATGAATTATGATTTATCTACTTGCGATCATCTCAATTGTTGTATTTTCTATAGTTAGTATCAATCAATGGTTTTATGAATACAGCGCTTATCAAACTGGATACTCTCCAGACATTAAGGTAGGACATAAGTTCAACCCCATTACTCATTTAAAAGCTTGGTACTGGAAAAGGTGTTTATTAATTAATAAAACTCCTTATAGCCATAACCCTAATAGTATTTTGGTTATTCTTAAAGCCCTCAGAAAGTTTCTTGAAGCTTTAACCATTGTTTCTGTATTTTTTTCTATTCTGCAGCTAATGCTAACTACTGCTAGTAATGTGGACTACCTTAAGTCTACAATTCTAGAAATAGAACAAGCTCAATTTACGATAAAAGATTTCATCAATCCATTCAAATTTTCTTGGGCTACAGACCTTCTTGTAGGTCTGTTATTGACAATTTTAGCTTCCTTTTTAGCCTTCTTTGAAAGATGGAAAGTAAAGGAGAAGTATCAGAGGTTTAGAGCCATAGTAGGATATCTCATATATTTTTTAACTATTTCCACGTCATTCACTTTTTATGGCAATTCTTTTTCTAAAGAACAAGAAGGAAAAATTGAAAAATTGGAATTCCATAAGCTTCAAATCTTAAAGAACAATAAGCTCTTAGTTAAGGAAATCGAGAATAAAGTAGTTGATGAAATTGCTCGTGAACTAATTGAAAATCATGGCTATTTAGAGATTCTCGATGGGATTGAAAGAATTGTAGATGCAGAAAAGGAGCTTAAATCACAAAGAGACACAGAGGATTTTTTCTTATATGCATCAAAAGATGTAATTGATAATCTCCCAATTAAAAACAATCCATCATTTAACCATCGCGCTTACGATTTGCGAGGGATGTTTTCTGAGGCCGAGGCACTTTTTAGAGAATCTTTTTCAAGTAAAAATGCGCACTCAGATTATTACGGTTACAGATTTGAGAAGAGACATCAAGTTTTTAGTTCTTCAAGAAGCAACATATCAGAGATAAGCCAAGATCGAATCGGAAAGGCCAGAAGTTCTTTTGCCACAATTTCCAACCAACAACGTAAAAAGATTCATGATGTTTACTACAAATACAGAGGTTTTTTCACCAAGCTTATTAAAAAGGGCTATCAAGAGACAGGGAAAAGTTGGATCACAGAATTCGTTAGTAATCTTGGACACGACTTTCCATTTTTGAATGAAATATTAGACCCACTAATTAATGAACCTATTGAAGATTATCTTGTAAAGAAAACAAATGAAGTTTTTCATAATATTATAGTCGGCAACCAAGAAGAGGCAGGCAAAGCACTGTCTAATATTGATAAGGAATTGGAGGCATTACTTAGTGATCGAGTACGTACCCAATCTGGTATTCAAAAAATCAAGAGTGATATTCAGAGAATCTCTCTCAAACAAATTGAGCTAAAAAAACGATCTCTTAAATCTATAAGAAAGTTCTACAGTGATGCCGATCGACACCTCACCAAAATAAGTAATGGACGATGGGAAAACATTAGGAATAGATTTAAAACTAATATTGATCGAGGGAAATACGACCTTAAGTTTAGTCAATTTGGTCAAATTGATGAATTTAAAAATGAGTTGAGCAAATGGGATTTATATAAGAGAAACAACAGACGTAAGTGGTATGGTGCTGGCATTTCAGATATAGAATCTGAGTTTTATGATTATTTGAGCAAAAATGAAAAAATGAAAGCTGCCTTTGGATTTATGCTTCAGCAAGAGGATTGGGATGGAGCAACAAGATACTACACCTGGGTTAAACCAGATTCCAAAGCAACCGGAAAGCCATATTACTTGCTTAAATATTACAAAGACGCCATCGGCAAAGGGGATAATATGAGAATTTTCTACAATGAACAAACGGATGAGATGGTTGGGTTGCTATGTCCATGATCCTAATGATCAAATATTACAATTGAATTTCAATTCCCTATATACTTTTCGCTTCAACTATTATAACTCATAATTTGATTCGGTTTTGATTGTTGAAGTAAAACAGCCTTTCTAGATGCTATAGACTTCAAAAAAATCGACACTAGGGATTTAAATTTTTGCTGAAATCCTAATTCAGTACTGGTTCCGACTAAATCCACCTCCCGCAACCACCGATGTCAGTACTTTGTATTGATCGTGACTAAATCTCTCTCCCGCAACCACCGGCATCAGTATCTATGGCTTTCATAATTCTGTACTACAAATTGTACTACATTTTAGAAATTGCAAAGAATAGGCTCGGAATATTATTCAGCTAAATCAATGTATTATTTGCTATCTGTCTTCTGGTTCGATCCCGCTAGGGTCCACCATTTTTTCACCAATCGGACTTCGAAGCCAATCTCATTAAATCACTATTATAAAAAGGTTTTTAAACAAATTGAGACCTAAATCATGGTCATCTTCATTTCATTGACACTTGATTTTGTACTACATTTTGTACTACAATTTAAGCAACAACTAATTGATATTGGAGTTATGAATGTCTACTTATTTAAAAAAGAGAGGAAACAAATTTCACTTTCAAAAGCGCATTCCAAGGCCATATTTACACCTGTTCGCACAACCGTCGATTCAGGTAAGTCTTGAGACAGAAAGTAGAGCAGAAGCTTTACAGCGATCTCATAATTTCAACTTGATACTTCAAGACTTTTGGAAAACACTGACCGACATCAAAGAAGAAAACCAAGCGCAAATACGGTTTAAGGATGTGGTTGAAAACTCAAAGAAATATGGATTTCAATACAAGACTAAGGAAGACATCATAAATAGCAGCTCGCTTGCCGAGTTTGTGAACCGACTGAACACCGCTTGTGTGATGAATGAACCGGATATTAAGAAAGCTGTTCTTGGTGGTATAAAAACACCATCTATTACTCTTTCAAAAGCGTTGGACGAATTTCTACCTTTCGCAGAATCTAATTTGATTGGTTATTCTGATGTTCAGATTAGGAAGTGGAGAAACCCAAGAAAGAAGGCAATTAAGAATTTTATTCAGGTTATCGGCAACAAAGAATTAACGGAGATTAGCAGAAAAGATCTCTTAGATTTCAGATCATGGTGGATTGACAGAATTAATCAATTGGATAAAGCCAGTAACACCGCCAACAAAGAGTTTGGATATATCAAGCAAATCATTCGTACAACAAGTGATAATCATTCATTGAATCTTGATACAAGTCGACTATTCGTTGAAATACGGCTAAAAGAAGTCGAGAAAACGACTAGGTTTCCTTTCACAGTTAGCTTTATTCAAACCATTTTACTAAAGAAAGAATCAGACCTTAATGATGAAGCTCGGCTGTTCATCTTTGCTATGGCTGATACTGGTGCACGTCTAGGAGAGCTAGCCGGACTTGAAAAAGAGGATATAATTCTGGACTCAGAAATTCCACACATCAAGATCAGACCCAATGAAACCAGAATTCTCAAAACACCACAAAGTGAAAGAGACCTACCACTAGTAGGGTCTTCGCTTCACGCCTTTCAAGCTCTAGGAGGACCTTTTAAGAGGTATTTTGGCAAGCCTGATTTGGTATCAACAACAATCAATAAATTTTATCGCAAGAATGGTATTTTTCTTTCCAAGCATCACAGTCTCTATTCTCTCAGACATAGTTTTGAAGATCGTCTGACTGCTGCTGAACCTCCAGACAAAGTACAAGCTGCGTTAATGGGTCACAAATATGTCAGAGAGCGATACGGCCTCGGTCCAAGCCTGGAACAAAAAAGAGTTTGGTTGAATAAGATTGCCTTTAAAGTCAATTGAATTATTGTCAATGTTCATGTTTCCAATTCTTTCCAGAGTACTCAGATCCCTCTGAGCCTTTTCTAATTCAGCTTCTGCTCTTTCAAAAATATCAATGTATGAGGGGCCTAAATCTTGAACGACTTTCGCTGCTTTTAATACAATATCCTCAAGCTCTGAAATGGGTATATACTCACCTTCTTGATAAAAGTGAATTGTCTTGTTAAGGAATGCAACTGGCTCCTTAAAGTGACTTTTACGATTTCTTTCAATCCATTTTTCCAGTGCTAGTTGTGGGCTCCAGTCTTTCTGCATTGTGCTCCTTAAACAATTATTAGGACTATAATCCTAAATACTACTGGAGTCAATGATTTGTTCGCTTTTTGTTCCAAGTCATTATCTTTATTCCACGTTTTGAATTCTTGTTTGCATAGGTAGTCCAAGGAGTCCCTCGGTCGTTCATAACAACAAGTGTTATGAGTAGCGCACTGAGCCATGTAAATGAGTAATCATGCGTAGAAAGCGAACCGTTTTCCAGCTACTAAAAGTTGTTGTGCGTCTACTTTGGCTAATCATCGAGAAATTGATAGAAGTTTGGCTTGGTTAGAATCAGGGAGCGAGGTTCTTGGAGCCTCGTTTTTCACTTTTTGCAGAGAGCATCTAAGCTTCATATTAGGTCAATGAAACAAGAGACTTTCAAAGCCTTGATTGGCTTTGACGAGAAGTCTGACAGAAAAAAACACATTTATGGTTAATAGCTGTTGATATACTTCCAGCATCATGACCCGACCTTTTTCAGGTCATTTAATCTATGATTTTAACAATTGGCTACTTCTAGCTTTCTTTGAAATATCGACTTTGATTTAATGTAGAGATTTAGAGAAAAATTACAGAAAAACACCAGATCATGGCTTTAGCATGATCTGGTTTCTTATGTGACCTTTGGAGGATTTAGAACCTAAAAAAGTGTAAGCTGGTGCGCTGGTTCTCCGGCTCGACTTTTGACCTTTTCAATCGGCTTTGGATTTGCAATTTTAGGGGCTTCGCTCCATATCTGCGATTGCTCTTTTTCGATAGGGATAATACCAATGCCTTTTGTGTTGATATGCCAGCCTCCATGCCATTCCATTGATAAGCTATTCATCCAAGCCACTTCACCTTTTAGGCCATTTAAGAAGAAATTGAGCACTGCCATTTTTGCACATGTATTACTGTTATCAGCCCCAAAGAAATAGTTTCTATGATTGCGCTTTGCAGCGCTTAAAAGCATACGCCCAGAACCACAAGCGGGGTCTAACATTCTATTGCCTTCGCTTTGGCCGTTTCCTAAGTTTGTCGCTGCAATAAAATCGCAAACAGGTATAGGTGTGAAGTACTGCCCGTTTTGTCCGTTTGTTATATAGATCGTAAAATACTCCCCTAAAATATCTGAATAAGGGTTTTCCAAAACATTAAGCTGAAGAATACCCATTGCTTTGCCAAGGCTTTCTAAATCATCTTTGCTATAATTATTGATTGCTTCAAAATATAGGCTCTCGTTTACTTCATCCTTTTCCTGCAATTGGCTTTGAATATTAGTGCGATGAAAAGCGCATATGCTCATTGACAAAAGGTCATTAAAGACTTTTGAAATATCATATTTGCGGCTCAAAGGGTCAAGGGTTTTAGTGAGTTCATTAAAATGATTGGTCAATTTTATCCTCCTACATATAATCAAGCGAGGCAGCAAGAAAACCCTCTATGAAGGCAAGCATTTCTGCATAGCTGTTAAAGTGTTTTTGATGAGGGACACATGAACGTTCATCGAACAGAGTTATTGAGGGAGCGCCCCTCATATCCTGCTTACCAAATTCAATTGCCTTTATGATCTTGGCAGGGAAAATGCTTTTATATTTTTCAATCCATTTGGGTGAAAATTCCTCAGTGATATGATCTATGTATTCCTTGTGATATGCTTTTGATGCTCTTATGGAATGGAGTATCTGCATTTGTTATGCTCCTTATGAAAATAGATTGTTTGAGAACTAAAACCGTGAGAAGTTCAATTTGATGTGATGTAGAAAACCGTCTTTTCTATGCCCTGTTCATTGCTTTCTCTCAGCCATTTCATTGCTATGGCAAAGATTTCGGCATCCTTTTTCAGTTGCCTCATGGCCTCTTGTCTGCCGAACGAAACGACCTTTTTTGTGGGGAATTTTATTCGCGGAACCTCATCAATAATCATGGCAAGGTGATGCTGTTCGAGCATTACTTGATTTGTGTTTTGACCATTGTTGAAGTGTTCAATAATGTATTGGTGCGTATCTGGGTGAATGCACCAGTAAGCCAAATCCAGTATTTTTCTTGAGACTTCAAAACCGTCTTCTAGCTTGCGTTTTCTGCTTAATGGATTGATATATTTTTCGCCAATTAAATGAGCTTGTTGTTCCATTTTCTTGTTCCTTTCCCAATATTAATTTTTTGGAAAGGCAGGGACGATTGTCCCTGCCTCTTGTTGGTTACTGGTCTTCGTTGTAAGTGATTTCGAATGTGCGCAAGACAATACGCCCATCCACATCTGGTAAAACGGGAATGGTGGTATTCGCCCATGAAACATATGGGGCTCCGCTTTCGCGTCCTACTTCATCCCAACCGCGCGTGATTTCAATGGTTTCGGTTTGTCGTACCTGTCGACCATTTCCATCGGTTCTATAAAATGCCTTTTCTTGAACAAGGCGTCGGGTTGGCTTTTTACCTGTGTTTGAGTTTTGATTATTGTTAGTCATTTTAGTTTCCTTTCTTTCACTGAGTTTGACTAAAGGGATTTCTCCCTGTTGCATGAACCCTTGCCAAGCGGCGAGCGTCACATAAAAACCGCGCAAGCGGTGTGACGGCTCGTTCGAAATCCGTGGATTTGTCACGCTTCACGAACGTCATTTTTCAATATCTTGAAAAATGAGACGGAAGCGAGTATTGACAAAAAGCAGAGCGTCCACGATTTTGAAGTAAGCTGGAAATAGGGTTCTATGCACCGAGAAGCGGTGCATTCTAAAGAAGCGTTCGTTGGCTTTAGCCATTCGAACACATTCATAATCCTAATTTTTCGCACAAGACATCATTCCAGTCCTGCCCCCTGATAGCGGGGCTGTCTCTGGCTAATTTTCCGTCATATTTTGATTTTCGAATAACGGCTAATAGCTTTAAGGCTAACGCATCGCCACCTTTATCATTGTCAGTAATGAGCTTGATGTTTTTGATAGATGACGGCTTGTTTGTCAGCTCACTTATCAGCTTGCCTTGCGCTGCTGAAAAGCCACCTCCTGTTGCTACATAAAAGGCCGTTTTTAGCTCATGTAGAATTTGATAGCTCATGGCATCAATCGGGGTTTCAGCAATCATTAAGGTGTTGTCGCTACTCTTGATATTGGAGCGCCATAGGGTTTTTTTACTGCCTCTGACAAACAGACCTGTGTTTTCCCCTTTCAGCTCCAGACCGCAGACCTGACCATCCTTGAAGTGTGGAAATACAGCATTGTTGAAGCGGTCCTGAAAGACCCGTCCAGAAAATCGTGGACACTGCAAAGCCTGGGGGCTGATACCCCGGCCTGCTAAATAGCTATTTGCGGAAACTCGGCGGCAAAGTCCGAATAAGCGTTTGATGCGTTCAGGTTCAGCCTTCTTCTCTTTGATATTGATTGTGCTGTGTCTGACATGGGAAATTTGAATATCTGCGCTAATCCAGCTTCGTAGCTCCTGCACGATTTCGGGAATGATTTTGCCTGTTCTGTTTTGTACAAAGTCAATGATAGTTCCGTGATCCTGGTCGTCATAAACCGAGAAGTAAATCCAAATCCCACTACGCTTTGAGATAATGATTTTATCCTCACTTCCTTTTCGCATGGCAATGGAATGGCGAGTGGTTTTCTCGCGCTTTATCTCGTAGCCATGAAAGGCTGCATATTCAGGAAGGTTGATTTTGGATTTAAGGGAAGTGAAATCAGTGGACACCGTATTGACTACCCTTACACAAAGCCATCACAAACCAGTGAGGTATATTGACGATCTGGCGTGACAATAAGGTGATCTTCTACCTTAATGTCTAATATCATACCTGCTGCTCTAAACTTCCTCGTAAGCTGGATATCAACGGAGCTTGGCTTTAAATTTCCTGATGGATGATTATGTGCCAAAATGATGCCTGTAGCTCTACGCTTCAGAGCCATTGCAAAAATAATCTTGGGATCAACAAACGTTCCTGCGACACCACCTTTGGAAATCGAAGCAACCGACATAAGCCGCAAGCTGCGATCCAATAACAGGACTTTGCATTCTTCTAAAAGCTCAATCTGATCCATGTCCCAGGCTTTCATTAAAATATTGAAAGCTTCTTTAGGGCTTGAGACTTTGGGGCGTTCATTGGCTCGTGTCTTGCTCTGATAGACAAGTCGCACTTCTTCGACTTTTGAAGGAATGTCGATTTTATTGGTCATACCTTCATCAGGTTTGTTCTTTCCATAGGTTTCTGAAAGGTTTTTCACTTTAATCTCCTTTTAAAAATATCGTTTGAATGATTAAAAATTCTTGGCTTGTCTAAGATGCGTCTGGCGCATGAACGCCCACATGCAAGGGCTTGGGAAGCCAGTTGCTATTTTCAAGCCGCTTTTCTGCGACTTTGGCCAGTTCAGCTTTTTTGAGTTTTCTGAGGCTGTCAGCGGCATCTAAGCCTTTGACTTCCCTTACAGCATTTAGAATGTTGTCTTTAGCAATATGATTAAAATAAAGGCTTGCGTTGGGTTTCCAGTATTTCGTGATATCCAGTTTGAGAAGATCAGCCAGTCCATTGATTGCGTTCTGCCGATTTTGAGAAACATACTCTTTGGGGTGCTTTACCGCATCAAATGAACCAGCAAAGCAAAAAGACAGTAGCTTCATTTTCTGGTCTTGCTTCAAGGATGATACAACCTCGTATAGTGGGGCTTCGCTCTTGGCTTTGAGTGTTTTTGTCCATTGTTCAAAAGCTTTTTCACGGTTTACTGTTGCAATACTGTCCTTGAGACTTTCATCATCGTTAGGAAAGCTTGGTGATTGCATAGCAAGATGAAAGCATGAGCTATCGCGCTCGAAGAAGGCCGGAAATGTTCTTTTAACCATTTCAGTAAGCATAAGGTCAAATGCGATTTGAGGCGAATTGCTCAAAGTGTCCTGAAGGGCAAGTGTTTTATGTGCTGTTAAGCGTTCAAGCAATCGCTCGGAAATCTCTTTTTTAGGTTTTGCCTCGTTTTTCGGCTCATCTCTTGATTTCGGGACTAAGTCTTGTTTTTCTACAAGACCGCATATGATGTCGATTTCACCATGATGATACGACACATAAGCTCCAGCACTCTCTTTTTGCTCTTTCGTGTACGCTTCCATTTTTTGGATAAGCTGTTCACGTTCGAGATCAAGAGTATCAATTTTTTCTTGATGCTCATCCTGATTATCCACATCATCCGAGATGAGTTCAAGGTGATGAATTTTACTGTCAATCACATCAAGCCATTCAGCATCTTCTTTACTCAATTCGACACGCTCCGGACCGATGCGATCATAGTGTTGGAAACGCTCAAATTCATAACTGCGTGAGACTTCTACAAATGACCAGCCTTCTGCTTTAAGTGCTTCGGCTGTCTGTTCAATTTTCTCCATGATGAGCTTTTCAAGAAGTTCCACGTCCGTGAGATAAATGTCCATTGAGAATAAATCGCGCTCTAAATGACCTCCGGCTTTTTGATAGGCTTCGATGGTTACGAGTTTAACACGTGGGTCTTCGGCGCTTACCGTCTTTTCTGTCAGCATAGCTTTTATTTGGCGCGGGTGTCTCTGCCACTGCTCTAGCTGCGCCCATAGTGTTTCCTGCTTTTCATGGTCATTACTCAGTGTAAAGGCTTCTAAATGCTCCAGGGACATTTCCCCATCACGGTATAGGGCTAGGAGTTTTGGCGATATACTTGCCAGTTTTAACCTTTGCTTGACGGTTTTTTCTGAAACGCCAAAACGTGCCGCTATATCGCCTACTGAAACCTTATTTTGGCTCATACCAAAAAATGCTTCGAACTGGTCTGCGGGGTGCATAGTTTCTGCATGGACATTGGCTGTTAGCGAAAGCTCCTGTGCAATCTTTGGGTCAATTTGCTCGCATTTTACTGAATGCGTAGGTTTCAGATCCTTGTCTTTTACGAGCGCTTTCAGAGCTAAGAGCCGCCTTTGACCGTCCACGACAAAAAACCGTCCTTTTTTATCTGCTGGTCGGATAAGTAAGGGCTGTAATAAGCCATAGGCTTTAAGAGAGGCTTTTAGCTCGTCCTGCCTTGCTGTAATATTGGTTTTACGAGCATTTTCAGGGGCTACATCAAGTTTGTTTAAAGGGATTTGTTGCTGCGTTATTTCATTGGTCATGTGATTTTTACTTTCAAAAAGCAGGAAAAGAGCACGAAGCACTTTTCCCGTTAGGTTAAGGGAAGGATTAGCCGTTAATGGGCTCCGCTTGATTGGCCTGCTTAGAAGCTTCAAGGATTTGGCTTTCGCTCTTAGCTTTCTTTAAGGCTGCGTGATAGGCAAAGATGGTGCAGGCGGTTTTCTTGTAGCCTTCGGGCGTTTCAAACGACTTCGTACTATCCTCGCCTTTGACGTAAGCCCAATCACCCTTTTTGAAGGTACAAGCCAGTTCAAAAGCTTCTTTTAGATTGCTGGAGATCAGCACATCAAAGTAATTGGTGTTGGTTTTGATCTCGCTGTCAGCGTTTAAATACTGTTTGTTAGAGGCAATACGGAGCTTGGCATATTTACCGTCACCAACGATTTCAGGGTCTTTGGTTAAATGCCCCGACTTCATCGAGACATTAATATCAGCAAAAAGCTGTGTAGCCGTTTGCTCTTGTGTCTCTTCTGTTTTGGTTTCTGGTTCATTAGTTTTTTCGGAGGTTTTCTTATCGGCTTTTGACATGGTATTTTCCTTTCTTGTCTGCCAGATTAAAAATGTTTAGTTAGTGGTGTATGCATCTTGTAATGAAACGCCACTACATAGTGAGCTGCATGGGGAACACCCTAGCCATAAAGGCTTACCTTGAGTTTTCCATACTACAAGCTGCCATTGAAATCATATCGACCACATTGGGTTTTTGCTTATTGATGAGGGCACTGAGTAATTTGCAAGAATAGCGTTCCAAGGCTTTTAGCCAATCAACATTCATTTCTCCTGAGAGGTCTTCCAAAGTGTTGAATATCCTTGCTGCTTCGGCAGAGAAGGTAAATACTGTATCTCCATCATTGAAGATATTGGATAACTCATCTTCTGAACTGTTGTAGTGTAAAACGCCAGATATTCGGGCTACAACTTCACCATAATATCCATAGTACGCAGTTTCATTATTCATTCTATTTAACTCCTTTTTGAAATAGGTATAGGATTAAATTCCCACACAATGAATAAAGAGGCTTGTAGGAAGTCATTGAGATTAAGTCAATCAAAAAAGAATATATTCCTACTATGGTGTGTTAAATATAGCTTTTGCTCCTTGGATACCTTGAAAATGATATTTTTTGATGTTTAGGTCTGAGTTAGAGATTACAGCGAGGTAAGGGTTAAAACGAAAGCCCGATAGGATAACTTATAGCAATTAGATGTATTTACGCCAATTCCATATATTGAAAGAATTCGCCAGAGGGGTTTCCAGAGCATCCAAAACCGGAACAGAATTAATAATTTCAGGTTTACGCCATTTTAAATTCCACAAAAACTTTCTTCAATTCTTGTCAAGCTACTTGTATGTTAATATTTTCCAGAGTTCGTAGAACTGCTCACTTAAACGATCAAACCTTTCCTCAATAGCATTGGTCAGGCAAGTATGTTCGCTGCTATCTGGAAGGATTTGCTGAAGGGCTTTTATAAGGCCGCTGATCTGTATGATCTCATCTTCCAGCATATGAAGCTGTTTGTGGATACGAGACATTCTTTCACTCCTTCCCTTTGTTTATCCCCAATCATCACCAAAGGCTACGGGCGATTTCCCGTTCCTCTTCACCAAAAATGTTCAGATAAATTTCAGTGGTTTTTAGTGAGCTATGGCCCAACCATTTTTTTACTAAGGTTAAAGGTACTCTGGTAACCGCGTATACAGCAAATCCATGACGAAGCCCTTTGGCACAACTTCGAATACCATTGATATTGGCTGCGTCCATAGCACTTTTGATCCGCCTGGAAGCTGTACGCAAGGAGAACCACCATAAGGAATCATCATGACGAAATTGCATTTCTTCAATGAAACCTATCAAATCCTTTAATAGAAAATTGGGAACAGGAATTTCACGATAAACACCTCGCTTGCGTTTCTTAAGACTTTCAATGATGACAGTGCCGTTAGAGATATCAATATTATCAACAGTCAGATTATGGATTTCTGATATGCGCGCTCCAGTATAATACAGTAATTGACAGAATAGCCTTACTTCAATTAATTGCCGTTTGGTGACTTCCAAAAATCTAAGTCTTTCTTGCTGGTTCAGATATTTACGCTGTCCATCTCTACTATGTAGTGATATTGGATTATCATGCATAACAGTCTCTTTCTTAATATAACTGTCCGAGTATTAGATATTCTCGGACAAAAAATCAAGAAAAAAGGTAGTATTAGAAATTCAGTAACTCCAGAAGATCGTATTCTCACAATAGGAAGCTAAAGCGGATTGTTAAAGGCTACCGGTTACCATTTATTTTGAATATCTTCAAAGCAAATTGCTAGTCGCCAACTCTGGCCATTAGTCAATATTCACTAAGATGGAGTATTTACATGAATATTATGGTAGCAGAATGATAACCGTAACAGTGGTTCTTCTTCTTTCTGTCCTACTAATTCCCACCAAACTTATACCATTCTTAAAAGGTCGATATGGAAGCAAACATTGGTATGTTAAAATAATGGATGCTTTAACTTCTAGAACTTCGGTTTTGATCGTTATAACTGGTGCGCATTTTTTGATAAATAACTACTTATGGAAACTTGAAAAACCTCAATACGATTTTGATGGAATTTGGACAGGAACAACCACTTATGAGAAAGTTCTAATGGGAAATGAGCCTGATACATTACCGTTTACTTCAGAACACGAATTAAAAATTGTGCAAAGTTGCCTCGATTTCGAACTGGCTCCGACTGATGGAGAGGATTACGTGAACTGGGGGTCAGAAGCCGCTAATTTATCCGACAGAAATACCATCAAATACGCATATTGGGTGAGATATAGTGACTTAAGCAAGTTTCCTGAAAGAGCAAAAGGGTATGAAGTTTTAAAAGTCCTGAGTCGTGATTCGAGAGGTAGGCCCATTGAATTATCAGGTGAGTTTTTTCACTGTGCCCAAGGTCAAACACCAGTTTATAACGGTAGAGTTATATTCACCAGAAACACAAATTAATTTTTAAAAATGCCAGAGAATATTCTAATCACAGCTTCTACATCAGAATTGGCAGGCAGTTTCGTTCAAGAAACCCTAGTTAAGAATCCTAGCTTAAATCTAATGTTGGTCTCAAGAAAGAAGCAACAAGAAATATCACATCCCAGTGCTAATATCTTGCAACTAGATAGTGTTGATTTGACAGATTTCAAAAGTCAACATATCTTGAAAGAAGCTAGCTCGAATTTCTTTGATGGACCAATTCAAACTATCCATTTTGCTGGTGCTTTTTGGATTCACAAACCACTTGTTAGGACGGAGTTTTCAGAAATTAAGGAAATGATGGATAGTCATTATCTAACACTTTGCAATGTAGCTCAATGTATAACTCCTCTAATGATACGGTTGGGAGGTGGAAAACTTGTCGCATTCAGTTGTAACTCTGTAGGCTATAATTATCCGGACATGATCGCTTTCACATGTGCTAAAGCAGCTGTCGAAACATTTATTAAATGCTACTCAAATGAGTATTCACCGTATAACATAAGTGCAGCAGCAATTGCTCTGCCAACAATAAGAACTAATAGAGTAATTGAAGAGAAGCCGAATGGAGATCATGACAATTACGTAACACCAGAAGAGGTTGGGAAAATCTTAGCTCATCAAATAGCGGAAATGAATCAGTATGTCAGTGGAAACGTTATAAAGCTGTTTAAACACAGTGCCAGTTTCTATCATGAAGGGTATTTTACTAGAAATCCTCGAACTCTGGAGATATAACATTGACTAACAAGCGAAGTGCCCTGACGAGGACGGTAAAACTATCCCGATTGCATTGGAGTTCCTCTTTTTGCTCATCTTGCGCAATGGCCAAGAATATTTCTTTCGTGAATACCTTCTTAATATTAACTCGATTTTCCCGATAACCTCAACAAATCACATTCTCATAACAATAAATTAAAGCAATGGTTAGGCTTCTGGTTTCCATTGATTTTGAATATCTTCAAAATCAAATAACCACTCACCTTAATCCGAATGACGTTAAAGGGTTTTCTTAAAGAGGCAAGCACAACGGAAATTCTCAAAATGCTGATAAAGGCAGGGTTAGCTTCTGCTCCATTTACAGGGGGTGCTTCGCAGCTTTGGAGTGATATTGAAACTAAAGAACGAGATAAGATTATAATAGAACTTCTTGATAATCTACTAAAACAATTTAAAGATTCTGAAGCAAACAGAAATGAAACCAAAGTCCTGTTAGAGGCTAAAATTCAGGAATTATCAAAACTAGGAAGACAAGATCAATTCTCAATTTTACTTAGAGATATATTAAAAGAAAATATCCCGAAGCAGCTAAAAAGTATTCACACCTTTAGAACTAAGGGTGTGAATGGTGCAATTGACAATATTCTGAATAAACCAATATTTTCAAAAGAGATTCACAAAGGCTCTGGACGCTCTAATTTCTTCAATAACCTGAATGAGATACAAAAACGGTCAAGAAATAACATTTCGAGGGTTCTTGGAATTCAAGGCAAGGACGATCGATTAGAGCACTATTTAAAAGACCCAAAATTTCAAATTAACGTAGCTTTTTCTCCAATAATGCTGGCAGTTTCAGCAATATTTTTTCATTTAAAACATGTAAGGGGTTACAACATATGTTTAGAACATTCTTTTGCTCATGCAATAGAGCTAGCCGAGAATATAATCGAAGGATCTATTAAGAAAATACACGCTTGTGTTCTAGCAGATGCTCCTTCCTTGCAAATAATAAACAGTACTAGACCCAAATTTGACTTTGTGCAGTTTTTACCAAGAACTGATCAAAAAGTTATTGCCTATAAAAACTCCATATTTACTAAACCAAAAATAAATGAGGGAGACTATTTCTTTATTGGAGATAAAATCTCAACAACCCTGCTGCATTTCGAAGAATGGAATGAAAAAGGAATAATAGATGATAAAAGGGTAAACATTGAAACTCTTGAGCCTCATGAATCCATTGATCTTCTTAAAGAAAAGAACCCAGAAAAGAAACTGTTAGTTTGGAGTCCCCATTGGCAAATGTACGATAAGCTGAACTTAGGTCAAGTTCAGATGCCCAAAGCCCATGATGAATATTGGTTTGATTCAATGCTATTTTTACAACATAGCTTTTCTAAAAATAGAAAAAGGGCCAATGCATTTCTACTTGCTATCAATGATGCTTGGTTTTCACTACTTGAAGATAAGAATCTGGATATTGTCATTCGATTAATGTTGGAAGATGAAAACTATGTTAAATGCATTCGGAGATTCACAGGGTATGACCAATTATTGAAATCATGAATCAAAGGATCGTTATGGCCAAGGATACTCCCTTAACCAACACTTTCATTAATATTAACTTGATTTTCCAGATAACTTCAACGAAACACATTTGCACGACACGAAGTTAAAGCGAATGGTTAAGGGCTTCCTGCTAACATTTATTTTAAATATCTTCCAAGTTAAATGGCCACTCGCCTTAACCCCAGCAATTAGTGGTATAATATCAATTAAACTGAAAATTGGTAATGAAGAAGAAAAAATATACCAGTGATCTTTTTATATCATATGCTACTGAAGATCTAGAATCAGGTGTGTCTGAATTGTTTATGGCAATATATGAAACTGGAATTACCTCCTCTTGGTTAGACCGAATTATGATAAAGCCTGGAGATTCCATTCCTGAGAAAATAGATGAAGGATTAAACAGTACTCGGTACTTACTACCTGTCATTACCGAAACTTATTTTAATAAGACTTGGACACGGGCTGAGCTTGATGCTGTAAGAATCCTCTCAAAGCCAACCATTCCAATATGGATTAATGTGACCTCCAAACAAGTAGGCAAGTTCTCAGCAATTCTTGCTGCTCAAAAGGCAATAGTCTATAAATCAAATCCATACGAGGTTGCAGAACAGGTTGGAGAAGTGTTGTTAACTAATAAGCGGACTCACTTCTATAAAAATAGGGCCTCAAGGGCAGAATCAAAACTATTTTGGCAATGCTGCTATCTTCAGGTTTTACATATAATAGAAGGTAAAAACATTGATGACTTATGGATAGGTCAACTAGCCGAACCTGATCGTACAGGAGCCACAATGAGAGGAAATATTGATGATGCTCTGAACTTAAGTGATGATGAGATATTAACCCGAACAAAGTTTTACAGGGCGAGAGCCGATGAGTTAGGGAATGAAATTTCAGATGAGGATATTTCTCAATTAATATGTGGAGAAGCGAAACGAAAACTAGCTTGGTTTCCACATGAACCCGGAGAACATTTGGCTTTAAAGAAAATCGGCTTGGACAGATTCTAAGTCTAAAAGATACTGCTAATAAGCACTAAGCTCCATCGGCTTACTTAGTTATTTGCGAAGGGCATCTGGATCAGATAATTTTGAGATATTTGAAATGCTGAGCCGACTGTGCTTAGCTGAACGACGAAATGCCCTGATAGGGGCGGGAAATCATCCTGATTGCATCGGATTTCCTATTTTCCTAATCTTGCCCAATGGCCAGGGATACGCCATTCGATCCAATGCTACGCTCGCACTGAGCAGAACTCATGGCTAAGTGTCCATTATTTTTCAGAAACTACACTGCAGGCTCATTTCTTCTAAAAAATTCATGGTGGCATACTATATCTAATTTTCTGCCAAATCAGAGAAATGCCATTCGAAATCATCGCTTGAAAAGGCTTTTAAGCGATAATTGATCGGTGTTCATGATTGATAACGAAATGCCTTTAAGCAGCATTCAGAAAAGTTAATTTCTTAACAAACAACGATAAATGCCTATCAATCCAGGGGCATTAATGGTATAAATAAGGCCCAGTAAAAGGTAAAAGCTATGAAAAAAGGCGTATTAAAAGCATTGTTTCTATCCGGTGTGATCACATTGATCGTGGCGAATGCCAATGGTCAAACGCTTGCGAGCACCAATACCAATAGCTTTAATGGTGCTGCAAAAGGCAAAACGGAAGTTCCTTCAACCATTCAAACCAGAGCTTATTATCATACTGTTGATAATGCTGAATTGGGCATTACTGTAATGAAAGGGTCGGAAAAAGAAAAAGAATTTAATGAATTCAAGGAAGCATTAAGTAAGAAGCTAACCGAAAAGGGTATCCCCCATAAATTCTTTATTGAAGTGGTAGATAAGCCTGGTGCAGCGTTTGCCTATTTCATCAATGGCCGTCAAAACGGTCCATTTAATTTTGAAGAATTTGTTGCAATGCTGCCTGAGGCTGTTCGCAACTTTAAAGAGGCTCATCCAACTGTTACAACAGCGAGTATTGGGCGCAGTGAGCCTGGTCAAGCCCTAATCGCAAACGAGCTTTAAAAGTTCAGCCCCCCAGCTTCAAAAGATGTTGTTTCCATTTCTTTGGCATATCCTTGTTCAGATGAGGCTACCATATCGGAGTCTGGGTCTCCTGCTTTCATCGTTGCGGAGAAGAAGTTAGAATTTCCATACTCTTCATTGATCTTACTGTATTCAATCTCTTTCTGTTCATCGCTTAGATCATTGTTATTTGCAACATCGTCTACAGCTCTTTGTGCGGCTTCTACGATCTCTTTATCATGCTCTAAGTTGCCGTATTCTACTGATTGTACACCATACTCATTATCTAGTTCAGCAATTTGAACGCAATCTTCGGTTTTGATCTGGTTAAGAAGAACTAGATAATCAGCGGTGCTTTCGTCTTCTGGCGCGTTTTTACCCGCTTTTTTAACGATTGCAGTAGCCTTATTGACATCAAGATCTTTTCCGCCTCTTACATCTTCAAGAAGGTCGTCAACGGCATCGAGCCTATCAGCGATAATCTCCCACTGCCTACGGTTCTCAGCCATCTTTATTTCAAGATCACGCATTGCAGCGTCAATTCTGTCGAGATGTTCGCCAAGCCTATCCATTAAGTCATTATATGCTTGTTCAGCAGCGCTTAGGATATGCAGAAGCTCTTTATCTTTCTCGGCTTTGGCCTTGATTTCGATATTCAAAGCAACAGCGGCGTTTACGCTATTGGTCATTGCGCCTGTTTTAAGCGCATAGTCCTCACCAAGCTCATCACTCTTGGTGGCTAGATTATATGTCTCTGTTAAACTTTTCTGTTCTTCTACTGTGTTAACCACTTTTGCCCCCAATAAATAGAATGTACGGCTACATCCAGTACGTTCATTATAGGCTATTAAGGGTAAAACAATAGTTAGGTTTACATAAAATTTTATCTATTATTTAGCAAGCGAACATCCAACCAGTTAAGAAAATCTAAAGGTTTTGAATGCTATAATTTATGCATTGACTGGTATGAGGAGGTTTTGTGTTTAAAATTTTCATCGAAGAAAAAGTATTAGAATATATTGAGGGTCTTCCAGCAATGACACAGGCCATGTGCTATTTTGATCTGGAGTCTATAAGACATTCCGGCCTGACATCGATCCCGCCCGGAGATGTTACCTTTCTCATGCATAGTAAGTTTAAGCTGCGTGTTTTTGTTGAAGAACATGGGAAAAAGCTTGCAACAGGTTTGATTTTATATGGTCATTACAAGGCGACCAATGGACAGCTAGCATATTATTTCAGTGAATGTGCAGGATTTATTGATAACAAAGTCATTAGCGCCATGTGGGGAAAACAGAAAGAAAAATATGTTCTGCTGGATCAAAAGACTTTAGATGAAAAAAGAACGCAGCCATTTGTTGAAGAGGCAGACAAAGAACTTCTGGATACAATACCCTATGGTCTTAATTGGCGTTCAATTAAAAACCGCAATCACCAAAGTATTGCAAGCGTTAAAGCTTTTAAAGCGCATCAGGATCAATACGGCACACATATTACCTATAATTCAAGTGCGGCAGATGCCGATGAGATCATAGAAGATTGCTCAGATGTAAAGGCAACGATTAAGAGACTTAAAAAGAAATATGATCAACCCTATATCATTGTAAACTTTATTGATGATCGCGATCAATTAGCTCACGCACAAACAAGGCTTATCAATTTTATTACTTACTCCCTGAATGGTCGTGCTTCTGGTACTCAGCTTATCGTGGTTGATGTGCCTCTCCGTAATGAAAGTGGTGAATTGATAAATCAAAAGGGTTTTCTGGAATATTATGATAAAGCTCCGAAATCATGGGGCAATGAGCCAGTGCCGTTTTCAATGGTGATATTTAGACCGTATAGTAAAAGACCTGACGCAAAATACGTTAAATACAAAACTCTGTATTTGAATCTGTTTGAAGCTTGTCGAGATCAGGGATCGAAGGATGCTCGTGCAATGGATAGACGATTTGTTAAAAACCGCGATACGATCATGCATGATATTTGGGCTTCATTTTATTCGACTTCCAGAACGTATAGTATGCCCGTTAAAAAGTTATACGGTCAATCAGAGGAAGCTGTAAGCCGTACCATAAATACGCTTTGTGAAGATGCTGTTGTTATAAGATTGAACAATCCAACACGTGAACAACTTGATTTTGTCATGAATAACTTGCCGATTACATGGGGCTACCCGTATCTGGCTATCGTTTTGGCTGATGGAGAGGATAAAGAGAATGCTCTAATTTACCAGAAGTTCAAGTTCAGCTCTACTTTTCAAAACCCTGAACCTTTAAGTGATGGCACTGGAATCCGCCACCAGGTAGAGATTGGTTATGATTATTGCATTCTTGACAACTTGCCAGGAAACCAAACGGTGAATAGTTTATATCGCCCCAATTCTCATGTTTGTGAGACAATCGCCAAATCTTTGAAAAAACGCAAAGACGCACCCTCTTTAATTGGCGGGAAATGATGGTTTTCACTTCCCTTGCCAACACAAAAAACCAATAAGTGCAAGACTTTGGCGTTAATTATCATTCACGCCTTTTGCTAGGCGTTTAATTGTCTTGTTCCCCAACTTGATAATATGCTCAGTAGAAACCATTACGATCTCTTCATAATGTGCGATAGCCATGCATTGATCATAGTTGTTTTTAATGTCTGCTTCTATCGCTTTATGTGTCCAATAAATATGATAATCAAACTGCTTATTAAATGAGTCCTCGATATATTCAAACTCACTCAAACCTGATCCTGCAATAGTTTTAACTGCTAACCTGGCTTTATGTGGCTCATTTGCTTCACAGAAGAAATATTCCATTGGCACATTAAGAATGCGGGAAATCTCATGTAAAATGCTGCTTGGTATTCTGTTCTGCCCTATCTCATATTTTTGGACTTGCTGATAAGTCACTTTGAGGAGGTTGGCAATCTCTTGCCTGCGAAAGCCTCTCTTTTCTCGGATAGTTTTTAGGCGTTTGCCTGCTTCAATGTCTTTGACTGTTGTTCTTGGTTTGGTTGGTTTACGCATTACTTCCTCCACACAGTAGTTATTCAATAATCACTTATATGTACTCAGTAACTATAAAGGCGATTTTGTGTCAAGAAAAATGTTTACTCAGTCATCATTTTTGTGTATCAAGTAATAATAAATGGCACGAAGGGCATAAAAAATGCATTTAAGTAATATCCAGGTTCGATCCGCAAGGGCGCATTTAGGGCTTGAACAAAAAGATATTCATAAAGTAACTGGGATAAGCAAAAATCAGTTATCCAAGTTCGAGCGTGGAATGGCTTCCCTTTCATCCAAAAACCTTCAAAAGCTTTTTGATTTTTTCACCGTACAACAAATTGAGTTTCTTGACCATGATGGAATAAAAAGAAAGCCATCTATCAACCATATAACCTTACATGGAGATGAGGGCTTACGAACATTGTTCGATGACATATATGAAACAACCAAAGAAACCGGAGATGAAATTGTCATTTATAATGGAGTGCCAAAAAAGCTTTTAGAGCATTTAGGCAAAGAGTTTTATCAGATGCACGCTGATAGAATGTCAAAGCTAAAAAATAGTGTTCGTGCACTTATAAGACATGGAGACACGAATTTCATTGGGGCGGGATGGGCACAATATAAATGGCTTCCAGAAGGAAAATTCAAAGAAAAGACCGACTATGTATATGGTGGAAAAACAGCTTTCATCAGTTTCAATGATGAAGTGAAAATATTGCTGATAGAGCAAAAGGACATAGCTGATAGTCAAAGAGATAAGTTCAATGATGTGTGGGACAACTCAGCAGAGGAAACCCCAATAGATGTTTACTAATTATCACCTCGGAATATCAAAAGACGCTTTTGAAAACTTCAACTACAAGCTTGACCCTGACTTAAACATTCAAGAAGTGTTTCCACATTTTGAGGACTATATGAGGCTATTCAAAAAGGTCGGTTCAGAGTGGGGATGGGATCGCAGACCAAGATATTACAATCAAGATAGCCTGAAAGAGCGTGTAGATAGTGGCAAACTATTCCTACTCAAAAAGTTTGATGAAGTTAAGGGCTACTGCTTGGCAATAGATCGTTCTGATCTCACTTCACAATTTAATAAGCACTCTGTCGAAGAAATTGAGAATTTTGGATTGTTTCCTGAGTTTAATGCGCAAGGGTTTGGCAAAACTTTCTTACCTCTCATATTTAATGAACTCTTCAAAAAGCACGATTACATCTATCTGTCTAGCCGATCAACAAACCATGAAAAGGTGATCCCATTTTATCAAAAGCTCGGCATGAAAACCTTGAAGACAGAAATTTTAGAAGATGATTTGCACGAGACACCTCCATCATGGTCGATGAGTATTAATTGAAAGATCTAAATCTTTAGAAAAACCAACGCTAGAAGATGGACACGATCCGGCTGAACATTCAACTCATCTACTATATAACCTAACCTATCCAAAAGCTAGGCGTACAGGTTTCAACTTCTTGTTTTACCCCTCCTTTGAAAACCCTCTATCTAAATTAAGCGTCCATGCAATAAAGACCAGTTCTACAAAGTATGTAAAAGTTCTCTGACCACCTTCTTAAAAGGATAGGCTTCTTTAATGACATTAAAAATCCCCCTCTGGGCATCTTCGCTCCCTGTAAAGAATACTTAATAGTACAATTGTCTATTGCAATTAAGATAATTATTTTAATTATAACGTAAAGAGCTATATAAAATAAGAATCAAATGCTCACAATGATCAAGTGATTTCGATTCTCTCTATCCGAAAAAGCTAAGTAGATACTTGATGATTAATGCATTTGATATATCGATGAAGAAAGCCCCTACCAACGGAACGACTAAGAATGCTTTAGGTGAACCACCCAACTTTTGTGTAACAGCCGTCATATTCGCAATAGCTGTGGGTGTAGCTCCTAAAGCCAGGCCAGCATAGCCGGAACACATTACCGCAGCATCATAATCTTTTCCCATCATTCTAAATACAATAAGGATAACGAATAAGGTGACAACAGTCACCTGAGCTACCACAATCAAAGCCAATGTGCCTGCAAGGTTCATTACACTCCACAGTTGCAGACTCATCAGTGACATAGCCAAAAACATACCCAAAGACAGGTCAGAAGCCATAGCTAGTGATTTGGATTTTTCAGGCTTCCATTTATGCTTTCTGGATAAAAAAGGAAGTGTATTTGTGACTATGATACCCGCAAATAATGCTGTAACAAAGGTCGGCAGGCTTAACCCCAACCAAGTAATAAAGTCATTTATAAAAATCCCAATACCAGCGGTAAAGAAAATAATGAAAATCATCTGTAGTGCGCGGTTGTAATCTATCTGAGATGAGTCATCATCAAAGGACACTCCTACTGTCACAGGTTTCTGTTCCATGGGTTTAAGATTGTGTCTTTTGATAAGAAATTTAGCTATCGGACCACCAATTACACCCCCCAACACCAAGCCAAATGTTGCACAGGCTATACCAATTTCTGCTGCATTGCTAAGTCCAAATTCATTTTGAAATATTGGTGTCCATGCAATCGTTGTTCCGTGTCCACCACTAAAAGAGACAGAGCCCCCCAGGATTCCCATCGCCGGGCTAAAACCGGTAAGGTAAGCCACACCAATTCCTGTAAAATTTTGCATGAATAGGTAGCCTACAGCCAGAATTAATAACATCACCAAGGACTTCCCTCCTTTCAATAGTACATTAAGTCTTGAAGAGAGTCCTATTGTCGTAAAGAATATTACAAGTAGAGCGTCGCGTAAATCCAGAGCGAATGAAGCCTTCAATCCTGTGAAATAATAGATAAATCCAAAAAAAATAGAAAAAAGTAATCCACCTGTCACAGGCTCTGGGATGTTATAACTCCTAAGAAAACCTATTTTTTTGTTTAGATACTTCCCCAGAAATAAAACCAAACAAGCGATGACGATGGTGTCTCTAGCTCCGAATTCCATAAAAATCAGTCTACTTTAATTATTTCCTGACCGATCAAATGCCCAACCAATTTCTTTGTGAAATTTTCAGAAGCAGATTCAATCGAAGTTGGATCAACTAATGAGGACTGGCCGGTCCATACAAGTGCTTCTTTCTCTTCATACTTCCCTCCTTTCAAATCATACAAGATCGCCTCGATTAAGTAAGATTTAGAATCAATGAAATAACCAGGGCTATGTATTGCCGCATACCTTTGATAGTAATATTTACCGAAATGGCCATATCCTCCGGGCACTATTTGAGTCTCTCCAGGCTGATACCTGGTAGTTTCTGCTATATCCACCGTGCTCATCGTTATTACGCCATCAATATTTTCTGTTTTGAGGATTTTAATAATATTCTCAAGGTCTTCATCGCCTGAAAGGTTTTCCGGAAAAATATTTATTCCCGGAATAGCATTTACCCCTGACTTTTTAAGCCTTTTCACAGCGTCCTTTTCAAACTTGAGTCTGGCCTCTAAGTTTTTGCTAATTCCAACCACCACTATTTTCGAAAATGATCTTTCAGTATACTCTAACTTAGTCCAGTCTGTAATCAATTTCTGAGAACATCCAAAAAGTATGATGATGCCCAAGATGAAGATAAATGCTCGTTTCATTTTCAATAAGATTTTGTTAGACATGATAGTTATTCTTTTTACGAGACAAGATCAACTGCACACGTCATTTTGTGAGAAGATCAGAATCTAAACGGATGATTGATTTAATAGACTTTGTTCTTATTTTTTTTATTTGGCATAGTTCCAAAGACCCAGTCCCAAAGAGGTGAAGACACTCCAAAGGCATTCTCCTGATCTTTGTAATGATGGGTACCGTGATGCACCCACCATACCTTAAAAAAATTCCTTGGGGGTTTATAGGCATGAACCATGTAATGTACCCAGAGATATGCAGTATAGCCCATTAGAAAGCCTGGTAAAGCACCATAAACCAAATCTCCCATCGTTGCTCTGAATATGATATAAAACAAAAACGTAATGAGCAAACTCAAAGGAAGTGGCATAGCCAGCCTATCTCTATCTTTTGGATAGTCATGATGAACTCCATGCGCTGTGTAAGCAAATTTTTTCTGCTTATCGGTCTTCGGAATCAAATGAAAAACAAAGCGATGCATCACGTATTCGAACAAAGTAAATACCAAAAGGCCAACAGTAAAGGGAAAAGGAATATCCATAAATGTTATATGGTTTTTGAAAAGGCCATAGTAGATCAGGCTACCGGAGATCACCATAAATGTAACAAGAGGAATAACAATATGTGTTCTGGTCAACCTTTCCAGAGCTCTGTTAGAAAAAAGGGACGCAGTACCCTTAGAATGTGGTTTGTTTTCTAGTTTCATAAGTAACTATGACTTCCGATAAATAAACTAAGCTGTATTCCATAGGCAACAAATCAAACATCTTGGCTCTGACCCAATTGTTTCGGTTAAGTCATAACACTTTTATAATATTGTTTACTTTTGATGCTTATTGCAGAAACGCAGTGTAAAGATATAACCCAAAAAGTATTTTATCCAATGTATTTATCTAAAGTTCGATCATAAGATAATTGCGTTGTTGTCGTTTTTAAGAACTGGTTTAGCCCCCCTATCCGAGTATAACTATGAGGAATTATCTATTATCATTTTTCTTCTTTTCGCAAACGCTTTTTGCTCAGGACTTATCAGCGATTTATGAAAAGGTAAGCCCTGCAGTTGTTATCATACTAACCGAAGAGAAAAAAATCGCTACTTCGGAAGAAAAGTCTAACTATACTCATGATGCAGGGCTCGGGTCGGGATTTATGATTTCAGATAAAGAAATTATCACAGCAGCACACGTAGTATCGGTTGCAGAAAAGATCAATGTTCAATTTCACGATGGAGAGGTCATTCCGGCTAAAGTTACCTCCTCTTTTCAAGGAGCTGATGTTGCACTTATTGAACTTTTGTGGGCTAGAAAGAACCCAAAAACCGTTGAACTAGCTGATTCTGACAATGTCAGGATAGGTGAACAAATTTTTATAGTTGGAGCGCCTTACGGATTAGTCCACTCCCTCTCATCAGGATATGTGAGCGGACGAAAAAAAATAGAACAAACCATTAAAAATCCTTTTAGCCAAATGGAGTATTTACAAACTGATGCCTCCATCAATCAGGGAAACTCAGGAGGTCCGATGTTCAATCTCGATGGGAAAGTTGTTGGTATTGTTAGCCAGATATTATCTGAATCTGGCGGATTTCAAGGCATTGGGTTTGCCGCTACTTCTAACATGGCAAGGAAACTTCTTCTGGAAAACTCGATATTATGGAGTGGGATGGATAGCTATCCAATAACTGGTAAATTGGCCAAAGCTTTTAATCTACCTCAGGCACACGGTTTATTGGTTCAACGTGTAGTATTCTTATCCCCGTTTGGGACGCTTGGTTTGCAGGGAGGTGATATTGAGACAATAATTAATGGAAAAAACTTAGTAATTGGGGGAGATATTATTCTTTCTATCGGAGACATAAAATTTGAAATGACTGATAAAACCCTTGTTAAGATTGGTGAATATGCTTCTCAAATTAGCCAGGAAGATCCTCTTAAAATATCAGTACTTAGAGGTGGTAAGGTAATTACGCTTGAAAGGAAATAAGAGGATTCGAGACACATGTCTGTAATTAAAATTGATAACTAAAAAGCATAGATTCAACGTATATTCATGTTAACACATAAAACTCTAATGTTAGGGGTAACACTGTTTTTGACAACACTAACAGTCTATTCTCAGGAACCACAGGGAGGTTCATCTGAAAAACTAAATGAAACGAACTCCGAAGATTCGGTTAGAACCCCTTTTCGAAAGGACCGAAGGCTCACAGGCTTATCAGGTAGCATCAGCTCAGGAACTAACGAGATCAATAATCAAAAAACTTTTTCCAATCGGTATAGTCTAAACTTCGTTAATGGCCAATTCTCAAATAATGGATGGTTATTCGGAGCAAGGATTAATGCTACCAGAGAAAATTCAGAAGGATTTTCGACTCAAGAATCCGAGTCGCTTTTTGCAGGCCCGATGGTTGCCTATTACTTCGCTAAAAATAGCAGTCAGGGATCGCTATTCTTACAGGTTTCTCCAGGGTATGTAAGGTTTAGAAGCGAAACCATCGCCGGCCAGGGTGCAATGGCGAGTAGAGATGTCTTAAAAGGTCAGGGCGTTGGCGGTATCATAAAATTAGGCTACTCTTATGTAATACATGATAGAGTGGTTTTTGACTTAGGTGTTGACGTGAGCGACTATGGGATTTGGGCTGAAAGAAAACAAGAGCCCTCCGCAAATATCAGCAAAGAACGAATAAGTGTCAGTGACATCTCTTTCTCCTTTGGTTTCAATATTTTACTTGAAGACTATTTCTTTTAATGAAAAAATTTATCTACTCCTGCATTCTTTTGGTGGGGTTCTGCTTTAGTGGGCAGGCTCAAAAAAGTGAAGAAGCTGTCTTTCGATCGGACACTCTTGGAAACAATCAAAAAGGATTTAATCTTATTGGTTTACCTATTGCTTTCGTTACTCCGGAAACAAGTTTTGGCTTTGGAGGTGGAGCTCAGGTTTTTCTTCTAAACAAATCCAATGTTTACAACTCAAGATCTTCTAATATCCTCGTAAGTGGAATTTACACATTAAAGAATCAACTTTTTTTGGACCTAAAGCCTCAGATCTATTTAAATAAGGGTGATTACTTACTGGACATGTCCTACAAATTCAAGTTATTTCCGAACGTGTTTTGGGGTGTAGGGAACAATAACCCAGACGAATTTGAAGAAGACTATGAAATGACTTCCAGTGAGCTAAAAGTGGCTTTTCTGAAGCGCTTACCTCCGCATCTCAACTTTGGCTTTGAATATGTACTTGATTTTTACGATGTAACAAAAACTGAGGAAGGAGGATTACTTGACGGTGAAGGTATTGTTGGAAATGATAAAGCAATTGCCAGCGGATTGGGTGTCATATTCAATCTTGATGATCGCGATGACGTAGCTGCGCCCCTTTCTGGCAATTTTGTTCAATTGAATGCCCGCTTTGCCAGCAAGAGTTTTGGTTCTACCAATAGTTTTAATAAGTATTTTACAGACCTCCGAACCTACCGACCATTAGGTAAAAAGAGCGTATTGGCTATTCAGATTTATTATGAGAGCGCTTATGGAGATGTCCCATTTCAGGCAAAGTCTTGGTATGGAGGCGGTGAACGAGCACGTGGTTACTTCAGAGGTAGGTTCATAGAAAATCATATGTATGTGGCTCAGGCAGAATATAGATGGCGCTTTCACCCTCGATGGACAGCCGCAGCTTTCGGCCTGGTCGGAGAAGTAGCTAGTCTGCCCGAAAACTTCTTCAGTGAAGTCAAACCAGGTTTTGGTGGTGGTTTCAGGTTTAAGTTTGTCAAAACTCAAAATGCCTGGCTAAGAGCAGATATAGGTATCGGAAAAGATGGAAACAACGGCTTCTACTTTGGAGTCAATGAGGCGTTTTAGAATTTATCTTAATATGTGTCTATAAGACTTAAGCAGGATTGTTCTTAGAGTATGCATATTTCCTAATAGGAAAACCCGATGCTTACTCCTCCTTTCCAGCGTTTGGAGTGACTTGCACGACCTACGTTAATAAGAATTGGACCTAAAATAGATCTATAACCAACTCCAATCCCACCTCCTAGCAACCCTGGGTTGCCTCCAAAACCTGAGAAAGTGCGAGAACTGTGAAAAAATTTAGCTGGATAGCGGTTATCTATATAATTGAGTTGGGCCGTTATAAAATAATCTTTAACCGGTTCTACTTGCAATGCTGCACTAGCCATCGCATAAGATGAGGATCGAAATTCGTCGAATGCTACTCCCCAAAAAGGTACGGTAAATGGATAGTTCGTATAGAAACCTCCAATACCAAACTCTCGATTTAAGCCTACCTTTGACACGCTCGAATACCGGCTTTGTACTTTGGCGATAAAAGTAAATTTCTTGCTCATAGGAATAAAATAAGCAAAAGAAAGGTCGGTTTTGAAAAACTGATTGGCCTCCAAGAGTTGCTCGGCAGAAGATTCCGCTCCAACACTATCGGATAAGGTAAGCGACAGGTCATTATGAAAAATGTAACCAGGCTCAACACTTAAGACCATCCCAGAGGTCGGCAAAACAGCCTTGTTCAGCGTATTTAAGGACCAAAATCCGGTAACCGAAGTAGATTGTTCTTTCCCCTTTTCTATAAACCTGAATTGGTCAGAAATACTAGGCTTGAACCGGTTGAAGTAATTCTCAATTCTAATGCCTACACTTTTATGAGCTTTTTTAGTACTCTGTATTGTGAGAGAAAAGTTGTTTCGAGTATCCTTAAAGGTGGCAATCTGTGATGCGTCCTGGAAAACAGGAAGCTCAGCGTCGAGAAGACTATATCCCAAAGTGATGGCCATATTTTGCCTTGATCCCAGGTATTTTAAATAATTTACATCGCCTCTAAAATTCTTCGAAAAATCGATTTCCGTAATAAATCTGGAATTATTGCCAATAATATTTCGTGCGGTTATATTAAGGTTTAGACCAGCATCAACTTCGTTATTATAGTGCACTGCTGCTTTCAGGTGAACTTTCGGCCTTTCTTTGACTCTAATCAATAGTGTGCTGGTAGAATCTTCTTTAATAATCTCATAATTAATTTTAGAAAAATATCGAGTTCCATAAACTGCCTTGATTTTTTTATTGATCCGATCAATATTGATTTCTTCGTCTTCGGCAATATCAAGCTTACTTAATATCAAATCCCTTGGGACTTCCTTATTCCCTTCCAGTACAATATTATTGATGAAATAAGAATCACTGGATTCCAGTTTTTCCGGTGCACGGAATACTTTGCCCAGTGCCTTAAGGGAGTCTGCAAGCATCTCAAACCTAGGCAACCACTCCTCTCCCTTCTTCTTGCCCCTACTTATAATACCTTCAGTTTCATTAAAATCCAATGTCGCATAACCGCTCATGTCCGGGTCGATAAATAAATCCGTAAGTGCAATTTGCTCCCGACTATCATACGCACTCAGGACAAATGTGGATTGTATTAACACATCCACCATGCTGTTAAGGTTTTCTTTCGGCTCCAGGTCAGAGCTAACAAAAACCCCAACAATGATGTCAGCTCCCATATCAATCGCATCCTGAACTGGGAAATTACGCACCAGACCTCCATCAACGAGCAATCGATCATCGATTTCCACTGCTGTAAATACGGAAGGTATAGCCATACTCGCCCTAATTGCTTCCGCCAGAGGGCCACTCTCTATCGTAACCCTTTCTCCGGTTGAAATATCGGTCGCCATACATCTGAATGGAATTGGTAGATCATCAAAATGTTCGATACCATGTGCAGAGCGTGTGAGTGTAGATAAGAGCGCCTGCCAATTTTGCCCTTCTATTAACCCATTAGGTAATTCAGGAACCAAACCTCTGGTTGGAAGCTCGGCAACATATCTACCATAATATGCCTTCTCCTCAAAGGCTATTTCATTGAAGGGAACCTCATTGGTAATCATTTTATCCCAATCAATCTTCAGGGAAATCTCCTCCAGCTCATCCCCGGAGTAACCCAATGCATACAAACCACCGACAATACTGCCTGCACTGGTTCCAGTAATCACATCCGGATAAATTCCAGCTTTTTCCATGGCTTGTATGACACCAATATGAGCCATTCCTTTTGCGCCACCTCCACTAAGCACAAGGCCTATTTTTGGACTATTGTTCTGAGCAGGTGCTTCATTGAGTATTAAAAAAGCAATAGCTGTCAGAAGAGAGATTAAGTTCTGATTCAGGTTCATAGAAAGATTCATTCACTCAATTCTTAAGAGCTGCTTATTTGGCTTTTTGAAAAGCTAAGAATTGATAATTTATTTTAACTCAAATTACAAAATGAAAGCGAATTTGGTAAACTTGTGAACAGTTATTTCATGATCAATTGAAAAATCGTTTAAAAAAATTATTTAAACTTCTAGCTTGGTTTGTAGGATCTTTAGCAGGAATTATACTGACTATTTATTTGGTGATCCATACCCCGAAAGTTCAGCAGTGGTTAAGCAATACGGCCAATGAGGTACTTCAGCAGAAAGTAATCACTCCTGTTAGTATCGAGGGTGTAAGCTTTGACCTGATGGGGGATTTCGTATTGAAAAACCTATATCTGGAAGACTTAGTTGGCGATACCCTGGTGTTTTGTAATCAATTAAAAGTCGGAGTGGCTTTTTTGCCTTTACTTCATAATCATGTTGAGATTAGGTATTTACGGTTGAACTATACTAAAATCCATCTGAAACGACCCCCCGATGATGAAGCATTCAACCTTGAAAAAGTTCTGCTTTCACAAGAGAAAGCCTCACTTAAAGATCTGGAAGAATCTAAAACTCAAAGTACTAAAAGCTCTTTCTCGTTAAATGTAGCAGAAGTTGAATTGGGGAAAACTCATTTTGATTTCATTGATCTAAGAGCTGGAATTACCGTAAGTGCCAGGCTTAAAAAACTTCTCTTAAGGCCTGAAAAGATCGATTTAAAACATATGGAATTTGAATTGGACTATCTGGAATTACTTGATCCCGCAGTGGTCGTTGAAAACAGCAAACCTGCACCTTCGTACAAGCCTGCAAAGGAAAGTAGCGAAGATTTAGGCTTACCTCATCTTAAATTCAAATTTAATGGTCCGGTATCGCTTACCAAGGCCGATTTTCGCTATACAGATTCAACAGATACTATAAAAGCCTCAGCAGACCAGATCACTGCGTTTCCGGAGCTATTTAGCTTGCATGAAAAGTACATTAATGTAAACAGTTTGATGCTTCGAAGGGGAGCTTGCTCAGTCATATTCCCTGAATCAACTAACAGTCAACAGGCCAATATCCTCCCTAAAGATAGAGAGGTCATCTATGATTGGGGAGGGCTTTATCTGGATGGATGGCACATCGAAGCAGATGATGTACAAACCACTCAATCTTCCATGGAGCTCCGTCTTCCTCAAACGCATGAGATTCTGGAAAACATTCAACTGGTCGACATTGAATTTGAACTGCATGATGTCCTTGTGAGCGAAGATGGATTAAAAGGCAAAGCGCCAAAAGTTCATTTTTTTGACGGTATTCGATCAATAGAGGCTGACCTAAGCTTCGACACCAATTGGGATGAGAAAGGCTTCAATCTATCCGGCTTTCAGATTGCCGCTGATTCAAGTTTTTTGAGAGGTGATATATTCGTGGGACTTCCTGTACTTTCAGCTAATCAAATACCATTTCACAGTTGCTCCATCAATCTGAATGTTGATGAAGCCAGCCTGAATCAACAAACACTACCGTCTTTTTTTCCTAATGATATTGAACTCTTGTCGAGCTTCAAAGTTCCTGAAAACCAACTTCGCGCAATCGTTATAGGTACTTTGGGAAGACCGCTACTGGAAAAGCTTGATATTGAACTTCCTGAATCAAGCATCTCTACCTCCGGCTTCATCGAACTCAATAGCAAAGCTCCAATGGTTGTCGACCTGTCTACACATTTTGATTTGAATAAAACTGATATCCAGAGAGTTTTCAAATATCAAATTGAGGAATCTGGCATTTATCTTCCAGATCAATTGCAAGGAAATCTAGATATAAGTGGTACAATTCAGGGTGTAGAGGGTGAGTATAAACTCAAAAGTGGTGTTGGATCTATGGAAAGCAACTTTGCTTACAAACAGTTTGAAAATCATCTTGATTCATTTCGGATGACTCATAAGGTAGATAGCTTGGACTTGAAATCCCTACTTCAGCAGACTACATTAGGCAAAACCTCTTTCTCAGGATTGATTGAAGGAACCGGGCTCTTTTATGAAAATCCAAAAATAAGCTTCCAACAGGATGTACATTTTTTTGATATTGATCAGTTCAAGCTAAAAAATGTTTCAGTAGATGGGGATTGGGAACAAAATCAACTAAAGTTTCATTTATCATCTTCAGACTCTGCGGCAACCTTTGATCTGGATGGAATGCTTAAATCAGACGCTTTCAATATTTACGATGTTAATTTGAAGGTAGAGAAGCTTGATGTTACCGAATACAACAACAAGCCCACCAAAGTGAGCTTTGAAATCGGCTCAGCAGGGAGGTTTAATAAGGATGAATTAAGTGGAAATGTCCTTTTGCAGGATCTGCTAATCAATGAGGACGGCAACAAAACGAAACTCGATCGACTTCTTTTTTCTGGATTTATCAAACCTGATTCCAGTAGGTTTTTTCTGGACTCAGAGCCATTCAAATTAACCTTCAACAGCAATTTTGATTTTAGGGATATTGAACGGGACAACAATACGCTTAGTGCGAGGTTTTTTAGTCCTATCCGGCCAGAATGGAAAAGAGATGATAAAAAATTCGATTTGAAGGCTCACTTCTCAAATGATGACTTGGTACAAACTTTCAACTCTGGAATTCAGCGCATTCGAATTGATACTTTTAGTGCAGTTTATAACGGATCTCAGCCTTTCTTTACTATGAAGGCCTCAATTTCTGAACTCTCCCATGAAAGTTATACGCTAGACTCGATGCACTTTTACTTAGCTTCAGATCCGAAAAAAGCCAATTGGGATTTCAGACTTAACAAACTCAAATTTGGTGATGATTTTTTCCTACCAAACCTTTACCTAAGTAATCAATATAAAAACGATGAAATCATCACTAGTTTAAGAGCAGGTGAGAATCTGACTACACCCTCCTATTCCTTAGACTTATTTACTACCCGAGAAGACTCAAGCTTCTCCTCGCCGTGGAATATTTCTCTGGGAAGTTCTCCATTAGTCCTGAATAATCAGCATTGGAAAATTGATCCACAAAACCATCTTCAAATAGCTGATTCATTGTGGGAAATCGATCATTTCACAATGGCCAATGGGATTCAATCCTTCATTTTGAATGGACAGAATGATTTAGAAATGAACTTCAAAAACTTTCAGTTAGAAAATATTACCCATCTTATAAAAGGAATTGATGGATATATCCCAATATCTGGTGAGGTCAACGGTGAGATGAAGATTGCCATCGAACCCGACGACCCTGATCAATATGTTGACCTTAAACTGGATAGTCTGTTTCTACAAGATTATCAACTTGGAAATATGTCTGTCGCAATCAAAAACGAAGCTGATAAAAGAACTGTTTTTGACCTTCAATTGAGAAATCAGCTAAACCAAATAAAGATTAATGGTGCCATTAACGTTCAAAAAACTAAACCTGAAGTAGATATTGAGACAAGAATTGACTTTCAGGATTTATCTGCTTTTCAATATTTGTTGCCAGAAGGCTTTTCCAATTTAAAGGGAAATACGAATGGCACTGTCAGTGTGAATGGAAAAGTAGACAGTTTGATTTGGACGGGAAATCTAAGTTGCAATGAAATTACGATCGATCAAACTCAGATGAACAACTCATTTAAACTTGAAGATCAGGAGATCGAATTTTATAATAATCGCGCTTTTTTCAAGAGTTTTGGAATCAAAAACAAGGAAAATCACACTTTCACTTTGGACGGATATTTAGACCTTAGCACTTTTCAGTTACCGGAGTTTGAGTTAACAATGGAAACGGATGATTTCATGGTGATAAACACACAACCGAAAAGTGACAATACACTTTTCGGTGCTCTCGTTGTGGATTTGTCTCTCAATGCGGAAGGAGATATTCAATTCCCAAATGCTGTAGCTGACATTACTATCAAGGACGAAACAAATCTCACATTTGTATTACCTCCTGCTAAAGTTGAACTACAATCTGACCTTGGAATAGTAGACTGGGGTAATAATGACAGCATAGAATCAACACAGAAGATCAGGTTGAGTGCAGATACAATACTTCAGGATTGGCGTGGTACTGAGCTCAAAGGAAGACTTGTCATAGAAGAAGATGCAATGTTTAAACTAGACATAGATCAAAAATCAGGTGACTTTCTGGAATTCACAGGTGTCGGAATACTCGAATTAGACTTTACCGAAGGTGAGCCGCCTTCTTTCTCTGGAATTTACAAGATCAGTGAGGGTCTTTATCGTGTTTCATACTATGGACTTGCTCGAAAAGATTTTCTGATTCAGCAAGGCAGCAGTATTGCATGGTCTGGATTTTTCGACGATGGAAGGATCAATATTGATTCAAAACATCTTGTGCGTACCAATTCCTATTCGCTTTTTGCCAATCAAATAGCAGGAGTTTCAGATGAGGAAAAAGAGATTTATAGAAAAACACTTCCTTTCGAATTGATCCTCCACATTGGAGGATCTGTACAAGCGCCTGAAATCACCTTTTCATTGGATCTCCCTCGTGATATCAGGTTGAATTATCCGGTCATATCGACAAAGCTGGATCAGCTTAATCGCTCTGACAATGAAAACTCGTTGCACAGACAGGTATTGGGTTTGCTCACTATTGGAGGATTCTTACCAGAAGACGCTTCTGGAGGCGCCCTTGCTCCTACTCTCGCATCTACTGCGGCGGCTAACAGCATCAATGGCATACTTACTGGGCAACTCAATAAACTTACTGGGCAACTCATAAAAAGTATAGATATTGATTTCGGGCTTAGCTCCTATTCTGATCTTGCAGAATCCGGAGTTGAGACTCAAACAACCATGAGCTATAGAATCTCGAAACGCATGGCCAATGAGCGTCTAATGATTGAAGCAAAAGGAAACATGGATTTAAACTCTAGGCAGTCGTCAGAATCCAAGCTGAGAAGTGATTTTGCTATAGTCTACGATTTGTCAGAATCCGGAGACCTTAAGCTTAAGGCCTTTGATGGAGCATCGTATGACATTATTTATAAGGAAATTAGAAACTCTGGCCTATCGGTGATTTTTGTAAAAGAATTCAATTCTATTGATGAGGTAACTAAAAACAAGCGAAATAAAAGTCCACTTAAAAACAAGGATTCTGAATAAGACAGTCAATCTTTTTATCGGCATTGTCCTCATTTTTGTATCTGGCTGTACCGGTCTGAAATCAATTACTCCTGAAAACAAGTTTTTCACGGGGTTTCGATTGAAAATTGAAGCCGATCCAAAGACCAGAAAACAATTGAACTCTATCCTCACGACAAAGCTAAGTCCAAAGCCTAATGGCAAAATTTTGTGGATGAGGCCTGGAGTAGCCTTTTATAATCTTGCAGGTGAGCCCAAGAAAACCAAAGGACTGAGATACTGGATTAAAAATAAGCCTGGCACTCCTCCTGTTTTGACTAGCGAAGTAAATGCAGAGAACACCATAGATGCGCTTAAGAATGAATTGAATCATCAAGGATACTTTGAATACGCGATAACTTATAAGGTCATTGAAAAAAAGAAGACCCAGGGTATCGTAATAGCTGTAAGACCAGGGACTCCTTTCCGAATTAAAAAATATGAATATCCGGAAGGCTCTTCTCCTTTCCAAAAACATGTATTGGAAGGGATGAAAAACACGAAACTGGCTGTTGGTCAAATTTATCGCTTAGATCAACTCATACAGGAACGAAATCGACTTAGTCAGTATTTAAGGCGGATGGGATATTATTATATCAAACCGGAAGATTTCATTTTCAAGGCAGACTCTGTACAAAAAACCAGAGAAATCAGCCTGGAGCTGAGTGTGAAGCCTGAAATTTATGATAAAGCGAAGCAGCAATATGCCCTAAACAAAATCTATATTTTTGATGATTTTAAGGTTCAAAACTATCAACCTGACACTTCGGTTGTCTCTGGCATCAGCTTCATTTCTCAAAACCATGAGTTTAAACCCAAGCATCTCGGTAATTCTATTTTTTTGAAGGAAAACCAATTATATTCAATAGTCGACCATAGAAGGACACTTAATCATTTATCAAGTTTAGGGTCGCATAGCTTCGCTTCCATCCAATTTGAAGAAGGCATGACTCCACAAACGCTTGATGCCTTTATCTATCTCACTCCTTTAGAGAAAATGGCGATAAGCGCTGAAACGGGTTCATTTTCAAACTCAATAGGATACATAGGCCCTGGAGTGCGATTGTCTTATAAACATCGAAACCTTTTTGGGGGAGCTGAGCAATGGGTAACCAACTTATCGGGAAAGTTTGAGGTGCAGCTGGGCGCGGATTCACTGAACACATCGATAGATACAGAAATTGAAACAGGGCTGGAGATTCCAAGGCTCCTGCTGATCAATAGCAGTTTCATTCCCAGAAGATATGTCCCAAAAACTGATATCAAAGTAGGGCTTAAGCTCTTCAGGAGGCTGGACTTATATACGCTCAATTCATTTTTTACCTATTATGGCTATCGTTGGAATTCTTCTCCCCATGTATCACAAAATCTGGATTTGATAGATGTTTCGCTGACGAAGGTGAGAGATAAGACAGATGAATTTGAAGATTTTCTTGACAGAAACCCCAATGTCAAAACCAGTTTTGAGGATCAATTAATTATTGGATCGAGATATCGCTATACGCTCAGTCAACCTACAGGTAATTCGAATCGATTCTTCTTCGAGGGACGAATTGACCTGTCTGGCAATGTAATAGGACTTGCAGACAGGCTGGTTTACGGACCACCAGAGCCTTCAGAAACAACCGGAAAAGCCTTTGGGCTCCCGATCTCTCAATTTGCTAAGTTCGGAACAGACTTCAGGTACTTTTGGTCAATCAACCCCTATAATCAAATTGCTTTTAGAATGTTTTCCGGTATTGGTTTGCCTTATGGAAATTCATCCGTCATGCCGTTCGTAAAGCAATTTTTTGTTGGAGGAACCAACAGTATAAGGGCCTTTACTGCAAGATCAGTTGGGCCTGGATCGTATCAACCTCCTTCGACTAATTTGGGTGTAGATCAATCAGGAGACATCAAGCTTGAGACCAGCCTTGAATATCGATTTGACCTTACCAGATTACTGAAAGGGGCTCTATTTGCAGATGCAGGAAACATTTGGTTAAGAAATCGTGATGAATCAAGAGAGGGTGCCGATTTCCAATTGAATCGGTTCTATAAAGAAATAGCCGTTGGAACCGGTCTGGGAATTCGGTTTGACTCAGACTTTTTTGTCCTCAGAATGGATTTTGCCTTTCCACTAAGAGTACCATCACTTCCTCAGGATGACAGGTGGGTGATTGATGAAATCAATGTTTTCAATCAACAGTGGAGAAGAGAAAACATTATTTGGAATCTGGCTATTGGCTATCCCTTTTGAAGCTCAATTAATGATTGAAATCTACTAAATCCGCCTTTATTTTTCCGATACTCAAATTGGCCTCCATAAGCACAGGTAGTGTGATCTTTCCTTTCTGAATTGCCCAGAAGGTCACAGCTTTTTCCCTTAAAAAGGTAGATGTAATAGGAAAAAGCCCAATGATCTTATACGCCAACTTACGTTCTCCTTGAAACTTAATATATTCTAATCCTCCATACTCTACTCCAAAATCCCAAACCTTGTGTCCTTCCAAGGTCTTAATTTTAAGACTGTCGCCTATTTTCATATCATTCCAATTAACCTCTCTAAACAAAAGAAAAGAACCTACTATATCGTAGGTTGTACCGCTGATCGGTAATTCCCAATGTTTATGAGGAATGACCTCACCACTTGAGTGGTTTGTTATGCGCATCTGCATGGAGTCATAATCGAAAAAAGTCTTTTGAATCCAGGGTTTACCCTTCCTTTCTGTGTGAGTTTCTGAAAACGCGGGCCTTAAATCTTTCATTCTTAACTGAACCCTGTATTTATCATCCATGCTATTAATAAGACTCAGCAACCATGTGATTTTGATATTGGCCATCGCATTAATATGCTTTTCTCCTCTGATCTCAACCGAAGTAGAATCCACCTCAATTGTGGAACGACCAAGAGTAAACCAACCGCCGTAGCTAACCCTGTAGACCAATCGCTCCCCCCCATATTTAGCATATTCGCTGAACTCTTCACCACCCTGAGAAAAAGAAACAAGGCTGGAAAAACTGAATACAGACCACATGACGATCCTGACTAATTTGCAACGCACCTGTGTTTTCCGCTTATAAAAAGTCAAAATATTCTTTTCTTTTTAAAAAACCATTCTTTTGTAAAATGCGAATCAACTCAAATATAAAAATTACCTTTTTTATTTCGATACTCCTTGGAGCGATGGCTGCTTTGGAAGCTACCTCTGTAGAAGACGATGTATTCAGATACAAAGGCCCGGCCTGGGCCTCATTCATCATGGGCTTTCTATCATGGATGACTCTCTTTGTTTTCAATGAATGCTTTGGCAAATACATCACACGTTTCCGGTCGAAGAACAAAGCAGTATCATTCTGGCTATTGAGCTTTGGAGCCACCTTTCTACTCGCAGATTGTATTATCAATTTGCAATTTATGTTCATAAGAGCACCTAATAATATAACTAATATTGAATTACAAAGCTCAATTATTTACGCAAGTATTTGGCTCACCGTTATCACACAGGGACAGAAAATTGGTTACGATTATTTTACGAAATCCCGAAATAGTGCGATCGAAAACGAGCGATTGAAAAAAAAGAACGCAGAGAACAAACTTTCCTTTCTGAAGCAACAAATCAATCCTCACTTCTTGCACAATAGCCTCAACACCCTTGTAGATCTTATTGAAGAAGAAGATCAGGGCATGTCGGTATATTTCGTTAAGCAGTTTTCATCGGTATATCGGTATGTCCTTGATAAGCACCTTGAAGATTTGGTTCCACTCTACGACGAGCTAGAATTTTTGAAAGCATATCTGCATATATTGGAACAACGATTTAAGAGTAAGCTATCCGTTCTGATAGACCTGCCAGAAGAAGTGATGAGCAACCTCTTACCACCACTTTCGCTACAAATACTTATCGAGAATGCCATCAAGCACAATGAGGTATCCAAAGAGTACCCCTTAGTTATACGTGTGCATTATTCTGATCAAAGAATAAATGTTGAAAACCGCATTAAATCTCGCAAAAACATCGTCAGTCATGGATTAGGTCTCAAAAATCTTAATTTTCGCTTGTCTCATGTGGTCGGGGAACCATTGAGTATAGTTAAGAATGAATCTATTTTTTGCGCACAATTCTTATTGAAAAAATCATAAGTATGTCAAAAAATATTTCCGTGCTGATTTTAGAAGATGAAGATGCTGCATCAAACCAGTTGAAGAAAGAACTTAGAAAAATCGGGAATTTAGGAATACATATTCTTGGGGAGTTAGAAACGTGCAGAGGAGCCATATCCTGGTTAGAAAAAAACCTCCCTCCTGACCTGATCTTTATGGACATCCAGCTATCGGACGGGCCTAGCCTTGACATCTTTGACCAAATCATTGTCCCTTCTCCAGTCATCTTTGTTACAGCATTTGACAAATATGCGCTTGAAGCTTTTCGGGTCAATGGATTGGACTATCTGCTTAAGCCAATTGATTCAATACAACTGAAAAGAGCCATCGACAGATATTTCAATCTTTATCGCTCCTTCAGGGTGGAAAATCAGTTTAATCAATTACACTCAGTCCTAGAAAAACTGAATACACATCGATACAAATCGGCTTATTTGGTCTATTTCAAACAAAAAATAAAGCTGATAAAAATAGCTGAAATAGCTTATTTTCATATTTCGGACAATAGTGTATGTTTAACCTCATATAGTGGAGAAAATTATCGAGTGGATGACTCCCTAGAGCAAATAGAAAAGCAATTGGATCCTGCACTCTTTTATCGTGTTAACCGCCAGTTTCTCGTGATCAAAACAGCTATTGTAGATTTGGAAATAGCAGAAAACGGAAAATCTATCCTGAACTTATCTCCGAAACCTGCAGAAATCGTCACAATCAGCCGGGAAAGAATGCGTCATTTCAAAGAATGGGCAACCAACTAGTTAGCCCTTTTTTACCTTTAGTTATTAACGTTTCACGACCTGATTTTGCAGCCTCAGCTCCCATACCGTCAACCAATATTATTATACACATTAGATTTACAAATAGTAATTTCATTAACTTATACCACGAGAATCATGCTAAACACTAACTACAGTAAATGGACGTCTCTTGTTGGGGATGTGTTTTATATTAGAAGGGAAGGAAACTTCTTGAAAGGACATTTATCCCTGATCGGTTGCGAAGAATTGAAAATACCACTTAAAGGACTTGTTACACCTAAAAATCATGGAACCAGTGGCTTCTTTATTATTTCTGTTCAGGATTCTGTAGATCCATCCGTTTCACAATCAATCGCCTTTGGAGGTGACTTTCTTATACAGTCTCAATTAGACCTAACTTATTTTAGATTTTCAGATGCTTCAATAGAGGAAGTTGAGAATCAAAAAGGTTCTATGTCTCTATACCCATATTTCGACGAAAAATTGGATCAGAAACCAAGTCATACTCATGCTCAAAGCCCTTATGTGCAGTTTCTTCACTTTGCCAAGAATCAGTATGAAATGACTCTAAAGTGTCCCACTTTTTTACTTAATTAAAGAATATCAAACACTTCCGGCCTGGTAAATTCAACAAGGGTATCGATTCAGTTAAAATTAAAGAGCAGTGACTACCTTGTAGCACTGCTCTAACCTAACTCTTCTAACCCACTCAACATTTAACATAACTTATGAGTTATTCGATTAGGAAGTCTTAGACTCATTAATCAGGTATCACTTACTCAAACCCAAAAACCCCGAGATTGATAGTAAAATAGGAATACGCCATTCCCGAATTATCGGTACCAAAGGCATGGTCGAACCTGGCACTCACATTTATTCCTGACCAAGCTACCATTGGAATATGAATACCAATCTCCGATGCTACCGCAAAATGTAATGTATTGTCTTGTATGGCAAAAATACCAATGTCTGTTCTCCGAAGAGCCAGCATAGGCCCTGCACCCACTCCAATATAAGGTCGAACAGAACCCGATTCCCCAAGGTAATGATGCGCTTGAAATATCAGGGGGAATGTATTAACGTATCTTACTTGTGTTCCTGATATATCATTTCCATCATCTGTAGAAAACGTTCCCTCCAGACGCTTTTTGAAAACCTGCCAGCCGATATGAGTCCCCACACTAAAATCATCAGTAATAAAAAGGCGGTTATAAACTGAAATCCCACGAAAGCTGGTTTCCCCAATGTGATCATTTAGATCATAAGAAGGGAAAGCCATACTGTAGTTAAATCCTACAACTGATTGTTGTGCCACAACAGTTGCCACATTAAGGGTCAATAAAAATATAATAATTAGGGAGATCCGTTTCATTTCTCAATATTAAGACGCAAAGGAAAGTTTGAATTGAATTTTATGTTTATTTGATATCAATTAGTACCTAAGTACGGAGACTGATCGAAAGCAGTATTGATGTTAAGAGTTGTTCGTTCTGCTATACTGTTTTCACTACCAGTTATAAGTCCATTTATCACAGCACTCCAGATAATTGGCACCTGCTTATCTGATGCGTCATTATTCTCAGGGTTTATCATAAGAATATGTATTGTGCCGGCTTCATACTTTACAAATCCGGTTAAATAAGGGGAAACACCTGACCAATTCGGACCATAGCCCCACCCTGGAAACCAGTTTGCCCACCAGCCCCACCATGCCCAGAGTGGATATTCATTAAATTGCTTCAATTTATCCTCTTGAGCGGTTATTAATAAGATCAAGTCTGGTTCATTCACCTTCGGATTAGTTTCTTCTACATATCCAAGACTATTCATATTCGACCTGACATTGGAGAGGATAACCGCATCCAAACTAACTTCCTTTATTACACCTTCCCCATTCACAATCTTTACGACCGTGTCTGGCATGCTATATGTTTTGAAAGCAGAGTAGTCTACTTCAACCTCCGGTGAGGTAACTACAATGTCTCGATCCCTTGACGAAAAGTTTTCGTCAGGATAACAAGCTGACAACAGTATTACGACCAGAAATGAAAGTATTACTTTTTTAGCATTTAATATTTTTCCCATTTTACCAAAGGTATGGTTTGCTTTTACAAATTGATTTAAACAACATCGATTCGTCGATATTAGGTCGTTTCGCTTTGCTTTAGATTTGAAAATTTTATTTTGATGAATCAAAGTAAATGCAAAAAGAAATGAAATAAAAAATCCGAGTAGAATTAATTTTCAAAAAAAAGGTTTAAATCATTTGATCATTTTGAGCAACAGATTCATTGGGTATCAATCACTGGTCAATCCAAAATCCTTTTTTCCAATTCCCTAATAAAAGGAACAGAAAGACTAACGACCAACCTCAACCTGTTCCATACAAGTTTAGAAGCATTAGCTCTGTCTAAATGATTATCATTTCCTTCTTCTGGAAAATCAACCAATCGAGGTACGCGCTCAGATCCACTTGTATAAGAAGCACCAAGCGTAACACTTACCTGCTTTAATACTGCGACTACTCCACCTGCTGTATGAAAATAATTGGCTCTAAGTGCTGTATTGTTTGCGATTGATCTAATCTCTGTGACGGTTATAAACTCATTTGGAGCTGCCGAAAAATCAGTACTAAAACTCCCATAAGCAGACCAGTTTTCACTTAACAATATTTCCACGCCAAAACCAACATTTAATACACTCCTGAGGTCATCAACCAAACGAAACTCCTTAACCGATCCATTACTTTGACTCTGATGGTCTTCTGCTTCGAAAATCATATAAGCAGGTACACCGCTATACCACTCAGAACTGAAATGAAGTTTGCCAAACTTAACAGGAAACGAGGCTCCAACAGCTACAGCCCACGGAGACTTATAAGCAGCCTTGAGATTTTTTTGAACACTGGAAGTGAAAAAATCCTCTCCAGAAGATCCGGACAATTGCTCTCTGTAAGTGTAACTTCCCCCACTTCCGCTAAAATTCATTCGCGGGGTTAGCAGAGTAAACCCTAAAAGTACCTGCTTGAGTTGGTAAGAAAGACCTGCTTTCAAAATGAACCCATCTCTTTCAAAACCATAGCTGCGATCAAAAAGATATGCTGTGACATTACTCGAATCTGCCAGAGCATTCACTCCAATAGAGTTACTCTTTTGTTGATTAATTGTTGAAATTCCTGCCATGAGACCAAAACTCAAATTGTCCTTAATCAGGTAAGACCAGGTAAGAGACGTCCATTCTTCATTTATTCTTTGTTTAATTCCAATCGTGCTGTTAAAAAACAGATTATCTACCTGCTCATTCTGACTGTTATCAACCTCTTCGCTAAAAGTAACATCAACATCAAAACGCTGACGAACCAAAAAAGCGTATGCAAAACGATGCTTCTTTAGACCCTTGAGTTTGAAGGCTCCTGCAACGAAATTTGGCAATCCCCTGAAGTTGGTGCTTGAAAGGTTTTTACTATCCCCCAGGACATCTTTGAATTTAAAACTATTCCATTCGTACACATCAGCACTCATTAGAAAAGCTGGCTTTTTAATTACCGCTAGCCGAGCAGGATTATAATACACCAACCCCAGATCTTCCACTCCTCCTACCACCGAGTTACCCAGGAGCATTGATTTAGTGCCAAAATTCTGAGTCCAGTAATGACCATCCTGAGCATGAGCCCAATAAGGTAAGAGTATAAACAAAGGATATAAAAGAAAAACGCTAATTACCTGAACCATTATTGTAGTACAATTGACATTATCATATTGAGGTCAAAATATCATTTGCTCAAAATGAGCAGGTGACTTTCGGGGTATATGACAACCTGAAATCCACTATAACCTTGAGCACTTGTTCATGCTAAAAAAGTAGTTTCAGGTTACTCAATTCCCCTATTAAAACCGATAACCCAATACAGCTGTCGTAGATTTTCGATCTCCAAACCCTGCATTAATAGCAAGATCCCAGTGTTTCCCAAATCCTACATAAGCACCTAAAATACCATTCCATTGTCTGGGCTCAAAACCTACGTTGTAATTCAATTTATCCCCATTTCTCATATCGATAAAGCCAACAATACTGGAATCATAAAACTGCCCCATGGCTCCTGCCATCAGCGCTACGCCAAAAGGCAACCTATACCCTACCAAAGGCATAAGTATGTGAGACGGTGTGGACGTGTTGGCCTCTGGAACAAATGCAACCACAAACTGATAATTTACAGTTGCCATAAAATCTCCAACTCCACCAGCGAGCGTTGCTCCTCCTCCCACAGTGTTAACATCCACATTCAAATCAAGAGGGATAGCCGTTGGGATATCAGCAGGGTTCAAACCTAGAAAAGGGGCCAGTCCAATAATTGTACTTCTCAATTCTTCATCCAAAACAAGATCACCTTTAATACTGGCTTCTGCCCTGCCTACCAAACCATACACATTCAAAAAAGGGAATAACCAAACATCAGCCCTCACCATCCATGAGCTAACGCTCTCTTCTAAGGAAGATTGATCTAATGCAAATAAACCTGCCAAAGAAGATAATTCACCATCATTAAGACCGATTTGAAGGTCGGTAAACTGCAAGTCAGTATTTTGTTGATGTCTGATAATATTCACACCCCAGGGACGTGGCAATCCAAAACCCAACTTGGTTGCTGGCTTACCCATAAAGGGAAGAACTCCTCCAAGTGTTACCGCGACAGTATCTATGGCTGAATTCTGATCAAACTGAGGTTCAACAGTTCCTTTGCTCTCCCATGAGACGCTTTCTCCCTCAACACTACGGTAATCAAGCGTATTAAAACACATTACAATATCCCTGGAAACTTTGCCTTTGTTCTCAGTGAATTTTTCAACGACCGATGAGACAATATGTCCTCCGTGATCTTTAGTGCGCTCAAAGTTGACTGTACGCTCGAAGTTGGTTTTGTTTCCCCTTAGTGGCTTAAAGTTTGTCAAGACTACTTTATCTAACTCTCCATCATTGAAGTAGACATTTCCTTTCAGTCTTTTAATGGTGGTTAAGCCTGGCTCAAGGTCATCTTTCTGATAGTAGTACTCAAGTACCACTTGCTCTGAACTCTCCTCCACAATTTTCAATGTTGATTCATTGTATAAATAGTTTCTGGAGAGGCGACTATATTGGTGAGATTCTTCGATAGATGCTTTAAGTTCTTTTAACTCTTTCTTTGAAAAAGCAGACTCTTCTACAACGAACCGAAGATCTTTCCCATCTTTATAAGCAGGATCATAAATCACCGAAATTTCATAAGTATTAGTTACGCCTGAAGCTGTAATCTCAATTACAATATCCTGAACGAAACTCCCTTCTTGCAACAATTGGCTAGCAGCTGCATCCAAAACCAGAGGTGATACCCCTTGTTCTATCAGATAATTGCTATTAAGTGGATTTGTACTTTGAGCGTGGAGAATTAAGTATGATGATAGGAGAAAAAGCGAAGCGGACAAGTATTTTTTCATTTCAACATTGGTTTGTTATCTAAATGGTTTTATTGTCAAATACGAACACTACGTCAGACACCTATTAATGATAAGTCCAGATAAAAAACATTAATTCTGACGTTTTTTGACCTCAGAATTATTGATTCCATCCCTGGTAGCAATTCGTATTGGATTTCTAAATAGATGATGAATTATAATGACAATATTAAAAAATAATACGACTCACACTTGTTCAAAACATTATTTTGTTCTTATCATTGTTTACAAAATTTCAATAAGTCATTCAACAATACACAAAGTCAAAGCATTGAACCCAAAATAGGTTCATTGAATTAGGATGTCTTAGTACGTTATATTTTTTTCTGAACAAAATCTGGTAGTCCGATGATTTGGATCGAATTTCTTATTGTCCTTGTATTTATTTTCATTGGATCTAAAATGGGTGGTATCGGCATTGGATATGCCGGAGGTGCCGGAGTGGTGGTTCTCACGCTAATCTTTGGATTAGATGCAGGATCGGTACCTGTAGATGTTATACTCATCATCATGGCGGTTATAGCTGCCATAGCTGCTATGCAAAAGGCAGGTGGACTGGATTACCTTGTTCATTTGTCTGAAAGAATACTCAGAAAAAACCCAAAACGTGTTTCCTTTATTGCGCCAGCGGTGACCTACTGGATGACACTTTTGGCTGGAACAGGCCACACTGCATATGCGGCACTACCGGTAATTGTAGAAGTGGCAAAAGAAGGTGGTGTAAGACCATCTAAACCATTGAGCATATCAGTAATTTCCTCTCAAATAGCCATAACCGCCTCTCCTATTTCTGCTGCAGTAGTGATTTTCGCATCATTTCTTGAGCCTTTCGGGGTTTCATATGTCCAACTATTGGCGATAGCTATACCATCGACCATGTTCGCCTGCATGGGTGGATCTGTTGTAGCAAATATGCTGGGCAAGCCGTTGGAAGAAGATAAGATTTATCAGGAAAGAGTGGCTAATGGTTTGGTTAAGCATAAGAATAATGACCAACATGACGATCCCAAAAGTGCTAAATTTTCGGTGTTGATATTCTTAGTTGCCATCATTGGAGTGGTCACTTACGCCACGCTTATATCGAAGAAAATTGGTGTTATCGAAAATCCAACAATCGCTCGAAATGAAGCCATCATGGCCGTGATGCTTTTAGCAGCAACAGCCATAGTATTGATCTGCAAAGTGAAAATAAGTGACGTCACTAGTATGTCAACTTTCAAATCAGGAATGAGTGCAGCTGTATGCGTACTTGGAGTAGCCTGGCTGGGGGATACTTTCGTCAGTAATCATATAGAGGAAATCAAAGAGGCTGCAGGAGGACTGTTAACAAACTTTCCATGGATGCTTGCGGTGGTGCTGTTTTTCTCTAGTATGCTGTTGTATTCACAAGCAGCAACCACAACAGCTATGATACCCGCTGCTTTGGCTTTAGGAGTCAGCCCAGTGGCTGCCATCGCCTCATTTGCAGCAGTAAGCGCACTTTTTGTTTTACCTACTTATCCAACCCTGCTTGCCGCGGTGGAAATGGATGATACAGGTTCAACACGAATTGGAAAATATATTTTTGATCACCCCTTTATAATCCCAGGTACCGTGACAATTGCTCTCAGTGTAATCTTAGGATTTATAATAGGTGGGGTCGTGCTTTAAACAGATTAACAACCAAAACTTAAAATCTAGCTAGTATGAGTACCAGAAAAGAGATTGACCTATTAGGAGAATTGGAAATTGATAGTGAAAGCTACTTTGGAGTTCACACACAGCGAGCCATCGACAACTTCAAAATATCTAATGCAAAAATAAGTGACTACCCATTCTTCGTCAAAGGAATGGTAGTAACGAAAAAAGCATGCGCTTTGGCTAATAAAGAAATCGGAACCATTCCTTCTGACAAAGCTGATATGATCATTCAGGCTTGTGATGAGATATTAGGCAATATTGATAAGTATGCTCCTTTTTTTCCATCAGACGTATTTCAGGGAGGAGCAGGCACATCAGTAAATATGAATACCAACGAAGTGATTGCCAACGTTGGTCTTGAGTTGAACGGGCATGAAAAAGGAAGTTATGACATCCTGCATCCAAACGATCATGTCAACAAATCACAATCCACCAATGACGCCTATCCAACTGGTTTTCGTGTATCTGTATATTATTACATCAATCACCTGCTTGAGAAAATCAATCTTTTAAACTCATCTCTGGACAGAAAGTCAGCAGAGTTTGACAAAGTCTTAAAAATGGGGAGGACCCAGCTTCAGGATGCAGTGCCTATGTCTCTTGGTGATGAATTCGCCGCATGGTCAGCAAATCTGAAGGAAGAAACCAAAAATCTTAAAAGATCAAGAGACCTCATCCTTGAGGTTAACCTGGGAGCAACTGCCATTGGAACCGGAGTAAATGCTGCAAAAGGATTTACGGAGGTTTCGATCGGTCATTTGGAAAAAATCACCAAAGCCAGCTTCGTAAAAGCGTCCAACCTCATTGAAGCAACTTCCGATACAGGAGCTTATGTGATGATATCAGGAGCATTGAAGAGAACAGCTGTGAAGCTTTCTAAAATATGTAATGACTTAAGGCTTTTATCTTCAGGCCCGAGATGCGGTTTCAATGAGATCAATCTTCCAGAAATGCAGGCGGGTTCTTCTATCATGCCGGCCAAGGTCAATCCGGTCATCCCGGAAGTGGTTAATCAGGTATGTTTTAAGATCATTGGCAATGATGTGGCCATTTCCTTTGCTGCGGAAGCGGGTCAATTGCAGTTAAACGTGATGGAGCCAGTTATTGCGCAATGTATGTTCGAATCAGTAGAACTACTCTCCAACGCTTGCGTAACCCTTGCAGATAAATGCATTGCCGGAATTACGGCCAATGCGGAACACACTAAAGCGATGGTATTCAATTCGGTGGGGATTATCACCTTCCTTAATCCGTATATCGGACATCATCAGGGAGACCTCATTGGCAAGGAGGCAGTGGCATCAGGTAAAACTATCAAGGAGTTGGTTTTAGAAAAGCAATTGCTCAGTGAAGAGGAACTTGATCAGATTCTGAGTGTAGAAAACCTGATGCATCCTGAGTATAAAGCAGAATTGCATAAGCAATGATCGCGTTAATCTTTCAAGAAAAAACAAACCCCAAATACAATCAAATTTAAAACTTATGGAAAAGTTTAAAAACAAAACAGCGTTAGTAACCGGATCCGGTCAAGGGATGGGCCTGGGAATTGTTAAGTTACTTGCTAGTCAGGGAGCTCATGTATTAGTCAATGATCTTGTTCCTGAAAAAGCGGAAAAAGCAGCAGAGGAAATCAGATCTCTTGGTGGAAATGCCACTCCGGCACCTTTTGATGTAACTAGTTCAGAGATGGTCAATGAAACCGTAAAAGAATTAAGATCGAAAGTAGGCACCATTGATATTCTGGTAAATAACGCAGGAAATGCAGGAGGAAGTTCTAAGCACATGGAGCAGGTTGATTTCAAAGATACCAGTCCTGAAGATTGGACCCGATATATAGCAGTCAATCTAAACGGGGTACTGAATTGTACACATGCGGTGCTTTCTGATATGTGCGAAAAAGGATGGGGCCGTGTGATTACCATTTCTTCTGATGCCGGAAGAATAGGTTTGCCCATACGCGTATCTCTGTATGGCGCAGCTAAAGCCGGTGCAGCACATTTAATGAGACATGTTTCTCATGAGGTCGGGCCTTATGGAGTCACGACCAACACATTGGCTTTAGGCTTAATGAATAACAATGAAGGAGGAGAATGGGCAGAATCAATGATTCAGACAATCCCAATGAGAAGAATGGGCTCACCTGAAGATGTGGCACATGCAGTAAGTTACCTGTCGTCAGATGAAGCTTCCTGGATAACCGGACAAACCCTTGTATTGAATGGCGGATCTACCACCATTTAAATACCAATCGAATCAAGCTTGTCGGATAAAACCCTAAGTGTAAACTATTGATTATGAAGTTATCAAGTGAACAAAAACACTTTTTCATAAAGGAGCAGGGAATTAAACCTTTTGTCACAAACTTTTTTTTAAATGGCCTAATCGCCTGGCTGGTGATGATGAAGTTTACAAAACTTACTCTTTGGGGTGATGCTGGTTTTGGCAATGATATACTCGCTACTGGATTCCTGCTCCCCTTTTTGAGTTGCGTCATTATCTCGCCCATACTTCTTAACAAATTAAGAAAGGGTAAACTCAAAATGTACGTAGAAGCAAAGAACACAAATGGAATGCATTTAAAATCAATGCCTTTCAGAGCTTTATGGCTGGGTGTACTTGGATTAATCATGGCTTCTCTACCGGTGATCCTATTTTTTGAATTTCTTTATACACATCCAATATCTCTTTGGACGTATGTGATCTTCAAAAGCATTTGGGCAGGTATTCTCGGAGGAATCGTGACTCCAATCATCGCCTATTGGGCTGTAGCTAAATACTCAGAAAACATATACACAACGTAAAAAAAGTAAAGTGAGCCTGTTCTTAAGAAAAAGCATCATTGCCGGAAGTGGATTGTTTCTCTGCGTATTTTTGATCGTGCATCTTTCTGCGAACTGTATTCTGTTGTTACCAGAAAGTATCGCAAGTGATCTCTACAACAGTTACTCCACCACCTTGCGAGAGAATCCATTGATAAAGCTAGTCGCCTACGCACTGTATCTTTCCATTATTCTCCATGTGGTGTATGCAGCCATCGTTACGTACATCAATAGAAAAGCAAAACCGGACAAGTATATCGTCAATCATGCAAAGGAAAACAGTTCATTCGCTTCTCAGAACATGGGTTGGCTTGGCATATTGATTCTAATCTTTATCGTCATTCACCTTGCCAATTTTTGGGCAAGGATTAAGTTGGGCATTGGAGAAAGTGTGGGATTAGATAGCAATGGAAACGTTGATGTTTATGACGTGACATACAGTTTGTTTCAAAACGGATATTACGTTCTTTTCTATTCCATATTGGCCATTCCACTGGGATACCACCTCAATCATGGTTTAAAAAGTGGTTTTAAAACACTCGGTTTTTATCATAAAAAAGGTCTGAGAATACTCGCAAAAGTATCCTTAGTATATGCGCTGATCATTTCTGCAGGTTTTGGCATTATTCCGATTATTGTTTACTTCAAATAGCGATTGACATGATTTTAGATTCAAAAATCCCCGAAGGAAAATTAGAGGAGAAGTGGAGAAACTATCAAATGCATAGTCGATTGATCAATCCTGCCAATAAAAAGAAATTACAAGTAATTGTTGTTGGATCGGGACTGGCAGGTGCAGGTGCTGCGGCCACTTTGGGAGAATTAGGATACGAAGTAAAATGCTTTTGTTACCAAGACTCGGCAAGAAGAGCCCACTCCGTGGCAGCTCAGGGAGGTATCAACGCAGCAAAGAACTATCAGCACGACGGGGATAGCGTCTGGAGAATGTTTTACGACACACTCAAAGGAGGTGACTTTAGATCACGCGAGGCAAATGTCTACCGATTGGCTGAGCTATCTGCTCCTTTGATTGACCACTTCACTCAGCAGGGAGTACCCTTTGCAAGAGAGTACGGAGGTGTATTGGTTAATCGCAGTTTTGGCGGAGTACAGGTAGAAAGAACTTTCTATGCCAGAGGGCAGACGGGTCAGCAATTGCTTTTGGCCGCTTATTCCCAATTGTCGAAGATGGTGAGGGCTAAGAAAGTAGAAATGAATACACGCCACGAAATGATGGACCTGGTTGTTGTAGACGGAAAAGCCAAAGGCATCATTGCCAGAGATTTGCAAACAGGTAAAATCAAGCGGTATGCGGCTGATGCCGTGGTGTTGGCTACAGGAGGCTATTCACGTGTCTTTCGGTTATCCACGCTTGCTATCGGATGCAATGGGAGCGCCATATGGAAGGCGCACAAAAAGGGGGCATTTTTTGCTTCCCCAAGCTTTACGCAAATTCACCCAACCGCTCTTCCTCAGTCCAGTGAAGCACAATCTAAGCTTACGCTCATGTCCGAATCCCTTCGAAATGATGGTAGAATCTGGGTGCCATTAAAAAAAGGTGATGAGCGATTGGCAAATGACATTCCTGAAGAAGAGCGAGATTATTATTTAGAAAGACGCTACCCCAGCTTCGGCAACCTCGCTCCGAGAGATATTGCCTCCCGAGCAGCTAAAGAAAGGATTGATGCCGGTTATGGAGTGGGGAGATTGAAGAATGCGGTTTACCTCGATTTCAAACACGCCATTGCAAACTTTGGTTTGGATACTATCAAAGACCGATATGGCAATCTCTTTACCATGTACAAGAAGATTACGGGTATTGATGCGTATACAGAACCTATGCAAATTTCGCCCGCGGCTCATTTTTCCATGGGTGGACTATGGGTAGATTATGAGTTAATGACCACTGTTCCGGGGTTGTATGCCGTTGGAGAATGTAATTTTTCGGATCATGGAGCGAATAGATTGGGCGCCAATTCATTACTCCAGGCAAGTGTGGATGGATATTTTATTTTGCCCAATACGATCAACAATTACCTGGCTTCTGCATTGAAAGAAGAGCATACCTCCGCTGATCACCCTGCTTTTGAAGAAGCCGAAAAAGAGGTAAAAAAACAGATTGAAAAAATCTTATCCGTTAAAGGTTCTCAAACAGTAGATCATTTTCACCGAGAGCTGGGAAAAGTGATGTGGAAAGAATGCGCCATGAGTCGGAACAAAGAAGGCTTAATAGATGCCATTTCGAAGATCACCACACTAAAGGATGATTTCTGGAAAGACGTGCGGGTCACAGGTGGCCATCAGGAAATGAATACAGAGTTGGAAAAGGCACTGCGCCTGTCCGACTTTATCGAACTGGCCTTATTGATGTGCAAAGATGCACTGGATAGAGAAGAGTCTTGCGGAGCGCACTTTAGAGAGGAGTACCAAACGGAAGATGGAGAGGCACTTCGTATTGATGATAAATACGCATTTGTATCGGCATGGGAATATCAAAACGGTGAGTTCTCATTGCATAAAGAAGAGTTGGTATTTGAAAATGTAAAACCAACTGTAAGGAGCTACAAGTAAATGACGATTTTGAGAAAATTACCACTATGAAACTAACATTTCGAATTTGGAGACAGGATGGACCTGAATCAAAGGGCAGTCTAAAAGAATATGAAGTAGATGAATTAACCGATGACATGTCTTTTCTAGAAGCACTCGATCATCTAAACGAACTACTCGTATTAAAAGGTGAAGAGGTCATTGCTTATGAGTATGACTGTCGGGAGGGCATCTGCGGTCAGTGCGGAGTATTTATCAATGGAAGAGCACATGGGCCTCACGAAAATATGACCACCTGTCAGCTTCATTTAAGAAGTTTTAGAGACGGAGAAACAATTACGGTAGAGCCCTGGAGAGCCAAGTCCTTCCCCATTGTCAAAGACTTAATAGTAGATCGATCTGGTCTGGATCGGATCATAGAGCAAGGAGCGTATATTGGTGCTAAAACAGGGACTGCTCCAGAAGCCAATGCCATCCCTATAAGTAAGCCGATTGCAGACAGAGCCATGGACGCTGCAGCTTGCATAGGATGTGGTGCTTGTGTAGCTACTTGCAAAAACTCCTCTGCTGCACTTTTTACTTCAGCAAAAATCAATCACCTCAACTCCTTACCTCAAGGAAAACCCGAGGCAAATCAACGAGTCATGGATATGACCAAGCAAATGGAGGAAGAGGGATTTGGTCATTGCACTTTTACTGGTGCATGTGAAGTGGAATGTCCTGAAGGAATTTCTATTAGTAACATAGCCGAAATGAACGCTAGACGAATAAAAGCAAGAATACTGACTTAAACCACCGAGCACACAGAACACCTATCACTCATTTAAAAATCCAATAACTATGAAAAAATTAACACTTCAAAAACTAGTAATTGCTTTTTTTGTAATCTTAGGCAGCCATCAGGTTGCATTGGCTCAATCAAAGAAGCTTCCTAGCGTAAAAATTCTTGCCACGGGAGGCACCATAGCTGGTTCAGCATCATCTGCCACCTCTTCCAGCTACGCAGCAGGACAAGTGGGGATTCAGACTATGATTAACGCCGTACCTGGAATCAAAGAAATAGCCAATGTTTCGGGTGAGCAGGTTTCAAATGTTGGTTCACAAGATATGACTATTGACATTTGGTTAAAGCTTGCCAATAGGATAAATGAACTACTGGCAAGTGATGATGTTGATGGTATTGTAATCACACACGGAACCGATACTCAAGAAGAAACGGCCTACTTCTTAAGTTTGGTTGTAAAGAGTGATAAGCCGGTGGTTACTACTGGGTCTATGCGTTCCTCTACTTCCATCAGTGCAGAAGGACCACTTAATCTTTACAACGCAGTAGCCATTGCAGCGAGTCCAGAGGCCAAAGGAAAAGGGGTCATGGTTTCCTTAAATGATCAGATACATGGAGCCCGGGATGTAAGCAAAATGAATACTACAAACGTAAATAGCTTTGTTTCTCCAATTAAGGGAGTTCTGGGTGGAGTCTTTTATGGTCGCCTGGGGTTTTTCAGAGAACCAACAACAAAGCTTGGACTACAAAGTGAATTTTCAGTAGATGGAGTGAAAGAGCTTCCCCGGGTAGACATCATTTACGGTTGTGCAGATATGTCACCAGACTTGATAGACATGCTGGTAAATGCTGGGGCTAAAGGCATAGTGATCGCAGGAGTGGGAAATGGAAATATGAATACGGCTACTCTAAATGCAGCAAAGAAAGCATCGGAAAAGGGTGTAATAGTGGTAAGAAGCACAAAGGCGGCTACAGGATGGGTGTTGCGTGACAATGAATTCAAAGATGCCGATTACGGGACCATAGCAGGTCATGATCTCGGGCCCGTCAAGTCTCGAATCCTGCTTATGCTCACGCTCATGAAAGAAAGGAGCTTAGAAGAAATTCAGGAAATTTTCTACACCTATTGATAACGCTAAAACAAGAAGATCATGAAATCTAAAATAACGCTAACCATCTTCTTAGCTTTCATCTTTTCCATGAAAGGATTTGCTCAACTCAAACAAGGAGATACAACTTATACTTACAGAACAATTGTACCTCAAGACAAGCAAAATCGCTTGAAAAATGTGGATTTCATTGCCAATATGCAGTACGGCCTCAGAAACGACTGGAGCAACGGTGACTACCTAGGGTCAAAATTTAGAATGGAGCAATTCCGTCTAGAAATCAGAGGTTGGGTAACAGATAACATCTATTTCCGATTCAGACATAGATTTACAAGTGGTTTCGAGCCGCAATCCGTAGACAAAATCATCAAAGGAGTTGATTTTGCTTATATCACAGCTAAGTTCAACGATAAATGGCGACTTACTTTAGGGAAAACCTACGCTGATTGGGGTGGATATGAGTTTGATCTCAACCCCATAGACGTCTACGAATATTCTGATATCATAGAAGAAGCAGACAACTTTCTGTCAGGTATAGGTCTCTCCTATCAGGCAAGCCCTAATCATCAATTTGGCTTGCAGGCACTCAACCCTCGAAACCGGACATTTGATGAGATTTATCAAGCAGATACCATATTGACAAATACTACAGTAGAGGCATCCAAAACACCAATTGCTGGTGTATTTACATGGAGAGGGTCTTTTTTTAGTGGTAAGTTTACTACGCTTTGGCACTACTCTGTGTTCAAGGAGGCGAAAGACAATTTCAAAAATTACATGGCTTTTGGTAATATGCTCAATCTGGATAAGGTCTCTATAGCGTATGATTATAAACTGAGCCTTGAAGATATTGACAGAACAGGCATCATCACAAGAGTAATCAATCAATCTCCAACATTTTCAGGAGATCCCTCAACATTTGTTTTCACCAATACAAGATATCAAAGCCATTGGTTGAATATTACTTATAGGTTTGTACCAAAATGGCAATTAAATGTGAGCGCCTTTGTCGATCAAGCTGCTACTGAAGAACCAGGTGGAAATAGTTTTGTGAAAATACGCACAGCTTACGGGTTGACGCCCACGCTTGAATATTTTCCATGGGACGATACGAATCTGAAGTTCTTTGCTGGATATGTCGGCAGAACTTTTAATTATACAGATAAAATCAAATCTGCTGTGGCATTGTCAGATGATGAAAGAGCAAGAGTCATATTTGGATTTGTAGCACCATTAAAATTTCTGTAAGTCAAAAATATAATGATAACGTAAGCTGGTTGGTGGCGTAGAACCGGCTCTTCTTTACTCATTTTGAAGGCCAGTTCATCTTTATCGCCTTAGAATCAACAACAAATGTGCCTTAAAACTTATACAACCTAACAGCTAAGAACTTTTCCTATTTTTCAAACATCAAACTACCACATGAAAAAAATCCTGGTTCCAATTGATTTTTCTAAAGAATCTCAAAACGCACTTGATTTCGCAAGAGACATCTGCAAAGAAACTAAATCTGAGCTCCTTTTATTGCACGTACTCGAACTTCCCTCAAGCTCGTTCAACACCGTTGGTGAGGTACAAACGGTAAAACCTCAAGGTATCTATGAGTTGTTGCTGGTTAAAAAGACAAAAGAAGATCTTCAAAAAGAATTGCAAAAACTTGAGGATGACAATATACAAGCATCATCCAAACTGGTTTTTGGAAACCCCTATCAGAACATCACAGATCTCATACCTTCTGAAAACGTAGACTTCATCGTTATGGGCTCCAAGGGAGCATCAGGACTTTCAGAAATACTGGTTGGATCCAATACTGAAAGGGTAATCCGACATGCCACTTGCCCTGTTTTGACGATCAAGGCTCCTATAAAACTGGAAAATATACAACGCATCATCCTATCCACTGATAGCTCTCCAGATCAAGATACAATTCTTCCCACATTGAAGAAACTCCAAAAACTAATTGGATTCAGCGTGGAGGTGGTCTTGGTTAGAACTTCGCATAATGCTATATCTGAGGAGTCGGCAAAGGAATTTTTAGAGAAGTATCTCGAACGAAACCACTTGGACACATTGCCTTTCTACACTCACAGTATTTACAGTAAGTCAGTGGAGTCCGGTATTATGAGTTTTGCAGCAACCAAAAACCTATCATTAGTTGCAATGGCGACTCATGGCAGAACAGGTCTTGACCATTTTTTTAAGGGAAGTATCAGTGAAGACGTGGCAAATCATGCTCAATTAGCTATTTTGACAATGAAAATCGACTAGCATTCCACACCTTGTTGTTCCTGAATTCTCTCATAAGACATAGTTCACTCAAAACAAAACAGTATATTTCATTATGAAAAATTTCATTCTAGCAATAGGTTTGATATATAGCGTTCAAGCACACGCTCAAGGAAGCTTCCGCATTCAATGGTTTCATGAGGACCTAAGTCTCTACTCTACCTATATGATCGGTGACTTTGTCATCAATGATACACCTGTCGATTACAATTCCAAAGAGGAATACGTCAGATTCTTGAAGAGTTTTAACTATCAAATGTCCAAGATTGGTCTGAATGTAAAAGATTCATCCATTCTGGTTGTTAATATGGATTTCAGTTTAGATACTTTGGCTATCGGGCACGAGCGACCCAATGGAGTATTACCAGAAGACTTACTTTCCGAATTGACGCTGACATTGATCGATGCTCAAGTAAATGAGAGGCTCTTCATTGGGAATGTCATTGGCCTGGGAGAGGATCGTAAAAAGTTTAACAAAGGCATAAAAGCCATGGTTCGAAAGTTTTTCAGGAAAGCTCGATAGCGGGTAATTGTTATACTTGTTTCAATTTCTGGAATAGCTAAAATTGATCTCTTACTTTGACAACTAAAAAAGAAGTATTGAAATGAATAAGCACATATGATTCAGGAAAAAGCTGCTCCATGAGTGCTGTATTAAGGGTAGTCAAATAGTATAACCCGAGATGCGTATGAGAGACGTGAAACCAGCTCAATCACCTTTCGGTTTGTGAGCACTCAAATACTTGCCGATCACAATAGCCATCACAAAAACGGTGTAAAAATGACCTATCAAACCCAAAATGATAACTAACTTTTGAGACAACTCATTGGCAGGTACAATATCACCATAACCGATTGTAAGTAGTGTAATGAAACTAAAGTAAAGAAAGTCAGGAAACTCTCTGTTCTCAATTGCACCAGAAAAGGCATCCATTGAGGCGTCAATACTGAGAAAAATAATGCTGGAAACTACACCCAATAATATAAAGCCACAAAATGCTGCACTAACCATCTCGATACCTACCACACGTTGCTTTTTGAGATCATCAAAGAGTCTATAACTGATCAGCACAAAATAAATCAGATAAACAAAGGCAAACAGCAATGAACCATCACCCCCAAAGAGATTGACCAGCTCAATTACAATTGATGAAAAGACAACCAGATACACCAAAAGCTTTGTTCTTTTTGATTGGCGTACGAAAAGAATAAGACTACAAACGATGTTTTGGAGTAGTAAGACAGCTTTTACCTCATCATCGAATTCTTTAGGCACCAGCAGATTACCAAAAAGCAAAAGCAAAAAGCTTGCAAGGAAAATGGTAAAGCGCTTATGGTAAAATTGTGATAGCATCTGGTAAATACCCGATTTGGCTATGATCCTTGAATTTACTCGGACAGCTCCTTATTGAACACATAACCCTTATAGTCTACACGATAAAGCACACTGTAGAATGAAGGGATAAATAAGAGGGTAATCACTGTCCCGAAAAGTAATCCTACCATGATGGTTACAGCCATAGGCTCCCAAATAGCCCCACCTCCCAGGTAGAGTGGTATTAATCCAAGGACAGTGGTGAATGTGGCTAGCAAAATTGGTCTGAATCGCTGTAAACAGGCACCTATTACAGCATCTTGAGCCGATCGCTCAAATTCTTTTTGCTCCACCTCAATCCTATCAATCAATACAATAGCATTGTTGATGACAATCCCTGCCAAAGAGATCACTCCTAAAAAAGCCATGAATCCGAATGGAGACTGGAAAATCATGAGACCGATTACCATACCAATAATTCCAAGCGGAATAGTACATACAATCATAATCATCTTTCTAAACGAATTGAACTGTATGATCAATAACATCACAATGATGAAAGCCGATAATGGCAAATAGGCCCCAACGGCTCCCATATTTTCGGCTGTGTTTTCAGCTTCTCCTCCAAGCTTGAAAGAGTACCCATCACCCAATGATGCTCGTTTTTCATTAATCCAAGGTGTCAATTGCTCCATAATTGCCGAGGCATTCCCATTCTCTGCCAACTCACTAGAAACAATAATTGTACGACTCAAATTAAGCCTTTTGATTTTTGAATATTGCCACTGAGGAACCACACGAGCTACTTGCAGGAAAGGAACGCTTTTTCCAGACCCTTGTGCATAGATGTTCAAACTTTGCAGAGAGGCAAGCGTCTGCTGCTTGTTATTAAGCCCTTGCATGATGATAGGAATAGACTTATCTCCTTCACGGAACTCACCCGCTCTAAAACCATCTAAAACTGTTTGCAATGAAGTAGCAATATCCTGATTGGTCACTCCTGCTATCTGCGCTTTATCCTGATCAATTTCCACAATAAATTTCTTCCCTTTTGGGCCCCAGTCGTCTTTGATATTCTTAGTCCCTTCTATCTTGAAGAGTTCAGCCTTAATCTCATTAGCAATAGTGGATAGTTCATTCGGATCATCTCCCAACACTTTGATTTCTATTGGAGCACCGCCTCCGGCAGAGCCCAAGCGGCCAATCTTAATTTCCGCATTGGGAAAACTGGCGAAACTAAAGTCGTCTAATATTCTGATCATTTCACCATTAACCTCAAATGAGGATGTATTGACAAGAATGTGGGCATAATTAGAATTTGCCTCATCTGCATTATAGCCCAGATCATATGAGGATGGTCCTTCTCCGATGAAAGCAGACCAATCAACGATTCCATCTGGCCTGGAGTCATTGACTTTCAAATTATCAATAATGAATTGCTCAATGGCTAAAACAGTCTGTTCCGTCTTTTCAATCTTTGTTCCTTCCGGAAGGTTGATGTCAATCGTAATCATGTTTCGATCACTATCCGGAAAGAATACAAAAGACAATTGGGTAAACCCAAATATGGAGGCAAAAAACAGTAGTACTACTGTGATCAATGCAGTCTTTTTCCAGGCCAATGCGACCAGAATAAGCTTCATGTAATAATGCTTTAAAGCATTGATCATCTTGTCCAGAAAGCTTACCTTATTGTCGGCATCTTTCTTCTTGATTTTAAGGAAAAACACACAAAACAGGGTAATGATACTCAAAGAAATCACCCATGAAGAAAGTAAAGCGATGGATATCACGACAAACAGTGGCCCCATAATATCTCCCATTACAGACTCTGCCATATAGAAGGACAGAAAAGCTGCAGAAGTGGTTAAGGTAGAGATCAATAAGGGCACGATCAATTCCGAGCACGAATCAATAGCCGCTTTGACAAGATCTGCACCTCTTTCTACTTTTACCATAATGGATTCCGCAACCACAATACCATTATCTACCATCATACCCAATGCCATTATCAGAGCTGCCAGAGTAATTTGATTTAGCCCCATACCAATAAGCCCCATAACCATCAGCGTGGTGATGGTAACAATCGGAATCAAGCTGGCAATCACCAGACCAGTTCTCAACCCCAGGAAAAAGAGCATAACTGCAAGCACAATCAAAACTGCCTGTATCAGATTGCCTACAAAATCACTGATTTTGACGTTAATATAACTATCGAGTGAGGAGATACGAATGAGTTCCAATCCAATTGGTAAGTTCCCTTTCCACCTTTCCATTAGCACATCTATTTCTTCACCAAGCTTAATGACATTTGCTCCTTCTTTTAAGGAAATATGAAGGGATAATGCTTCCAAACCATTTATTCTAACTTTTTGACTAGGAGGATTAATGTATCCGCGTTTGATTGAAGTAATATCCTCTAGATTAACCACCTGACCTTCCTGTCCGATTGGAATCAAAGTATTCTTAAGATCGCTGAGGCTATTGAAGTTACCTGTAGGCTCAAGGATGATTCGCTCATCTTCTACAGCGATCTCTCCTCCTGAACTCAGGATATTCGTATTGCTAATGATGTTTTGAAGTCCATTGGAGGTCAGACCGTAAGTCTTTAATTTAGCATTGTCAAACTCAACAAAGATTCGCTCATCTTGTGCCCCATTGATTTCTACTTTTGCGGCATCTTCCAACTTAATCAAATCATCACGTAAATCATCTGCATAATCTTTCATTTCAGCATAGGAAAACCCGTCGCTCACCAACCCTAATGCGATACCAAACACTTCTCCCAGTCCATCATCTTTGAGATTTGGACGCACCCCATTTGGCAACCCTTGAATGTTACTTAGCTTTCGACGCAACCGATCCCAAACAGGCTGAAGCTCATTGGGTGATACTTGCATGCGCAACTCTACCTGAACTACTGATAAACCAGTACGCGAAGTACTCTTGACCAACTTTAGCTCGGGAAGCTCTTGGGCTACCTTTTCTATCTTATCAGTAACCAGCTCCTCTACTCTCTCAGGACTTGCTCCAGGAAAAGAGGAAACGATACTTGCCACGCGTATTGTATAAGGAGGCATGCTGTCCCGTGAAAGGGATTGATACATGACCATGCCCATAACAATCACCACTGTCAGCACACTTAGAACAACACGATTGCGCTCAATTGAAAACTTTGTCAGATTCATAAGTAAATAAGTTATCGGGAGTCTATTGCAACTTCACTTTTTGACCATCGAGCAGCGTTTGCAAACCTGCCGTGGCAATTTTTTCTCCTTCGGAAAGCCCTGATTTTATTTCAAATCCATTCATGGTGAGCGCTCCTATTACTACCTTTCTCTTTTTCACAGTGCCTATCTCATCATTGTCTGTTTCAATGACAAATACAAAATTCCCCTCACCGTCCTCTCCTACAGTCTTAACAGGAATCATAATTCTGTTTTGAGTATCTGACATTTTCTTATCCTCTCCAAAGGCGAAAGTCACTTTGGAAGCCATCCCTGGTTTAATGCGGTTTATAGGGTTTATAACCTCTACTTTTACTGGAAATGTAGAAGCATCGGAGTTGAGAGCTTCTGCAATTTCTATTACACTTCCTTCGAAGACTTCTTTGTCTATCGACGAAAACGCAAGGCTCACCTCCATTCCTAATTTTACTTCATTAATTAAATTCTCAGGAATCCCTAACTCAACTTGCATTCCATCTCCTGCATTGAGTGTAGCAAATTGATGTCCTGCGCTCACATTTTCATCTATCCCACCATCAGTGCCGGCTATTACACCATCCTTTGGAGCATAGATATAACCGTAACTCACCTGAGTCTCTTGGATACTCTTATTACGTTCTGCTGACTCATATTGTGAAAGGGCGACTTGATACGCATTTTTGCTCGCCTGATAATCGCTAAGAGAGACACTGCTCTTTTCATAAAGCACTTTCACTCTTTCCAGTTCGCTTTTTGCTGTATTCAGGTCGGATTGAGCACTATTCAATGCAGATATAGATTTTTCTAAAGATAAACGTGCCTCGACATTATCTAACCGGGCAATTAAGTCACCTTTTTTGACTTTATTGCCAGACCATGCATTCACCTCAGTGATAACCCCTCCAACTCTAAAACTCAAGTCTATCGCATCAGCAGCCTTAGCTACGCCGCTAAACGTTCTGATCCTTTGACCATCAGATGCACCTACGATTTGATATTTAACCGGTCTTAGCACTTCGGCCTTCTTTTCCTCCTTTTTTTGACAAGAGAAAAAAGCAAAGACCATCAGGGTATAGAGAACGACCATTGAGATATAGAGTACGTGTTTAATATTCTTCATGGGATTATAGTGTTTACGGTAATTAAAACCTTGTGCTTGGTGCTATTTCGATCATTGCTAGTTATCAGACATAAATTGAATGAAGCGTTCTTCAAAACCATCAATCTGATCTTTAGATGCAATCCTTGTGAAAAAGCCTAAAGAAAACTCAACTTGAAGCTGAGCCTGCACATATTGATAAATAGATAGTGAGTAGTTCAAGCGTGCCTGCAAAGCTGCTCTCTGAGCATCTATCAATTGCGTAATGGTTACGGTTCCCTGCTTATAGTTGTCCTTCACCAAATCAAAGTTGCTTTGTGCGTTTTCAGACGCCACCTTGCTAAACTCAATGTTAGTAGTTGCATTGAGGGTCTCAAGTAAATTGGTTCTGACCAGCAGCTCCAGACTTTGATCGAGCTGGGTATTTGAATAATTCAGTTGTTCCAATTGTATTACAGACTTTTGCAAATTGGCCTTTCTGAAGTTTCCCTGAAAAATAGGATAGCTCAGGGAAATACCAACCTGCCATGGGTAATCTACAAACTCAAAACCTTGAGGAGCTTCCGATCCCTGCCCTCCTCTGTATAATGTCCGTCCGCCCTGAGCTTGTAAAGCCACAACCGGAGTATATAACAATCTGCTATTCTGTAGTTTCAGTCTTTCTGCAGTCTTCAGATTTTCAAGAAGAAATAGTTTGTTTGGGTTAGATTGAAGCGACTCCATGACCATAAAGTCTGAGACACGTTTAAAGTCTCTTGGGCCATTTACCAGCTTTGAGACAGGATCATCTCTTAAAGAAGTATAAACTTCATCATCTATGGTCACATCTTCTATGTCAAACTCATCTTCCAATACATTGGTCAGAAAGGTATTGAGTTGCAATTTGGCACTTGACACAGCAGTCTCAGCTCTTACCAAAGCCTGCTTGGCATTAGCAACCTCACTTTCCCATCTATACACGTCTGCCTTACTGGCCGCCCCTATACTCGCTTTAGTTTTCGCTATTTCAAGATTTGTTTGAGAGTTTCTAAGATTGTCGCGCTGGATAACCCGGTCTGTTTTAGCAGACAAAACGGTGAAATATCCCATGTAAGTATCTAGCAAAACATTGAGTACGTTGGCTTCTGTCTGATATTCCTGAGCTTTTTTGACCAGCCTTGATATTTTTATAGCAGCGATGGCTTCTTCCGAAAACAAAACCTGAGTCAAAGAGAGTTGAGCTAAAGCCTGTCGCTCAGGGGAAAAGTTATTGCCGCTGTTCGGGTTAGCCTGAGAACCAGAAATTGACAAACCCAAATCAGGAAGGACGGATGATTGAGCCGCAACCACATCCTGCTCAGCCAGCGCTATATCCAGATTGGTCAACTGAATATCAAAATTGTTCTCAAGTGCTTTTATCATGATTTGATCCAGAGAATATGTTGGCAAATTGGACTCGCTCTGCCCTACAAAATTCGCAGTAAATAGCACATCGAAAGACGGGTAGAGATCGATTTCCTTAGCCGTTTGCAGATTCAAATTGAAGGTCTCCTTAAAGTTGATGGCCACAGGCATCTCCGAAAGCGGTTCGCCGGAAAGTGCTCCATCTACCATCAAAGAGAGTCTTTTTATTACCTGACCAAAGTCATTGTCATTGGAGATACTCCCCAAAACACCATTATTCACATGCGATTGTGTTCCAGAGAATGAAGGTAATTTTTTTCGTTTCAATTCATCCGCTATCTGTTTAATATCAGCAGATGTTCTCCCATTCAACTCCGATAAATAAACTGCGTCGGCATCCTGAGAAAGGCCTGAAAGGGATTTTTGTACGTCTTTGCTTATAGGCACAATCGAGATTGTACTGGAAAAAGCCCCACCAAGAGAGTCAATGAGTGCTTTACCCTTTTGGTCATTGAATGTCACCGTAGAAGCCTCGTTAACAAGGATTGCAAGGTTATTAAACGATGTAAGTCTTCGAAACTCCAGAAGTTCTTTTCCAAAATCCTTGCTTCCCCAGATATAGCTAAAGTTCTTCAATCCGCTTTTACCATTCACGAAAGGTAAATCCTGTAAACCCGGATCTACAATGCCTAGTCCAATAGTTGGTTTTGAAAAAGAACCAACACCCAGTGCCCCTTTCGTACTGACTGAGCCAAAAAGCAAAATCAAATCAACCTCAGGACTCAATTTTCTATAACTACTTTGTGCCTGACTCAGTGTTTTGTTATTGAAGCTGATCTCATCCTCTATGTGTAATATATTAATACCATATCCTGCCGTGCGATCCAGTTCGGAAATAATGGCTTGAAACATTGAATCAATAGCAGGTCCTTTCTCAAAATCTGAGACAATACCTACTCTGACGTCTTGAGAATAAGCCTGACTTGTGACCAGCACGAGAAGAAATAAAAAATATCTCATTTTTACTATTTGGAGTAGAAACAAATAATTACAATATGTATTGATATGGATCTATCTTTTCACAGATGATCTTACCAAAGTTTTTTAGGTTTTTTTTGAGAAGAGACATTTTAGCTGATGAGAACTAAAGTATCAATTGGTCTGTGAAGAAAACAACTTTTTATTGAATAAACAATTCTTCAATAATAAAACCGTGATGAGATTCAACCTAAATAAGTTTCAATGTCATTCAGCAAGTCTGGTTTCAGACCTTTCTTTCTTCTTGAAGTCAATAATCTGAGCATTTATCGGGGCATCCAAAACCTTCAGTATTTTTTGATCACGGTCATATATATCTTCATAGTAGTAAGCCTCCCCTTGAGCTGTGGCGATATGAGTTAAATATAAAATCATCACCCTGACCTTTTCTTTTGGTGTAACTCTTGTGGTTTCACCTGATAGAATCAACTCATTTATGCTCTTCGTGTTCCATTTCGGCTTGTCCAACAATAGTTCAGCCCATTTCAATGGATTCTCCAGTCGAATACATCCATGGCTAAAAGCGCGCACGTCTTTTACGAAAAGATACCTGGAAGGTGTATCGTGCAAGTAAACACTGAAGGGATTCGGGAAAATAAATTTGACTCTTCCCAAAGCATTTCTTGAGCCTGCTCCCTGCCTGATCATGAATGGAAAATTACCTTCTAAATCTATTGAGGAAAGCGCTACTTCCTTACCTGAGTTGGTAATTACTTTCATATTTCTTTTGACCAAATAAGTCGGATCCTTCCTCATTTTCGGAAGCATCTCATTTACAGTAATACTTCTGGGCACTGTCCATGTAGGGTTAAATTCAGCGTAGCTCAATACAGATTCAAAGACTGGAGTTTTGGTAAACGCCTTTCCCACCATCACCTTAGAAGTGTACATAAGCGAGTCTTTATTAAACAGGTAAGCACTGAAATTCGCAATGTTAACGATGACACGTTTCTCTTGAATATCACTTGTCAGCCATCGGGCTCGCTCCATATTGATCCGAACTTTATTTATTTTTTCCTCGACAGGTATATTCAGAGCTTTTAATGTTCCAGCACCCACTACACCGTCATTCAGGAGTCCATGCCTTGTCTGAAAATCTTTGACTGCACTACACAGTACTGAATCATAAAGATTTTGATTGGTGACGGATGTATCACTGGTGTTTTTAGGGAGCAGACGATCCCTTAATAGTGGAATTAACTCAGAGCTATCACCTGGAGTAACCTTCCCTTCAGAAGGGATAAAATTCCATCCTCCATTTTCTTTGATCTCGTATAACCTGACTAATTGCTTTCGCATATCCAGATAAAACTCATTCCTTGACCTCAGCCGATCAACACAATAATTGATGTTGTAATCAGTCAAAAAATGGTACAATGAATCAAGCCCAGCCGGACTGTCCTGAAGAAAATCGTAATTCCAATTAGGGTCCAACAGTTTCGGTTCGGATTTGCCCTCTACCAGATGCAAACAAAGCAACAGGAACGAATTAGTCGCTGTTAAATCCATATTGGCGACATCTTCGCTAGTATTAGCACCAGTAGTATCCATTTTTAGCAAGTGATTTTTAAGTAAGGAGAGATCGTAATCTTTAGCGATAAGTCCATCTAAGTGAATGTCTTCTAAAATGGAAATGTAGGCTTCCAGATGCTCCTTTTCATTCCATAATGGAAGAAAATTGTTCAAGTCATAAAGCCGATGCATTGCCTGATCAGCATAGATTTTTGCTCCCGCTAGATCATAAGGAATGTTTCCTGAAATAAGATTTATTTTTTTCTCTATGTAAAGAGGAAGTTCGGTTGTATCGGTAGAGAATACCGCTGGGGTTTGTTGTACTTCGTCTTCAACCTGACCCTGTTGCTCTGTTTTTTGAACACATGATATAGATAGGCAAACGAATATAAAAAACAGTAACCCAGAATTTGTCAATCTTGAAACTGAGCCATAAACTAATCTGTCAGAATAGTTGAGATTTCTGAATGTAGGTTTCATCTGGATGGTAGATAAATAGTAAGGAGCCTTCTTTTATGAGATCAATGATACGTGAATAATCTTTCTCTGGCAAAGCCGGGCATCCAAAACTTCGCCCGAGGCGTCCATACTTTTCTATAAAATCCGGATTGGCATATTTGGCAGAATGCATAACAATGGCTCGCTCCCTGGCATTGTGATTAATTCCAGTTTCCAATCCATCTAATCGCAGTGAAAGACCGTGCTTCCCCCGGTATGTTTCTGCTGTCCGATAAAAACCAAGGCTACTACTATTCGAATGCCTTTGGTTTGAAAAAGAATTAGCGTAAGTAAGACCAGAGTTCTTGCCATGCGCCACATGATCCGAATGAACGATCTTTTCTTTTGTCAAATCAAATATATAAAACCTCTTTTGATCGGATGGCTTGGTGAAATCAATTATGACCAGCTGAGAATTAAGCGTCTTTTCCTTTGAAAAATATTTATACCCTATCAAGCCTTGTTTTAAAGCTTCTTGAAGACTTGAGTCCTCCTTGACCTGTGAAGATAATTTTTCGAGTAGCGAATCAGTACCACTCTGATTTTGTAGCGTAGAGATCTCAACACCAGAAGGTGATATATCTTGCTGATACGAAATGAATAAGGAAAGCATACTTAGCATAAATATGGTCATCATTGCTTTTTAAAGGTGACAACCGCATAACGAATATGGATTAATCAATGTTGCACCACAATACAAGACATTGAATATGTATAGTATAATCAGGGATTGCATCTGATCTGTTTTAAATGCCGATCACATATTTTATCATAATTGGTTACATTAGCGCACTTACAATTTTTAATTCTTTCAAACATGAAAGTAAAATTTTATGGAACCCGGGGTTCCATTCCTATCTGTGATTCCGGTTTTCAGGAGTTCGGAGGCAATACCACCTGTGTTGCAGTTTTTGGAGAAGAACATGGTGACATTCTTGTATTTGATGCGGGGACAGGCATTAGAAACCTTGGAAAAGAACTGATGCAAAGAACCTTTCATCCCAGCCAAAAGATCACCCTTATGTTTTCACATTTTCACTGGGATCACATTCAGGGTTTTCCCTTCTTTGCTCCAGCATATGACTCTTCTAAGGTGATTGATATTGGTATTATGGGTGATGATTCTAAAATTTCAAACCTGAAGGAAGTCTTCAATCGTCAAATGGATGAAACTTATTTTCCAGTACAACTAGACCATATGGGAGCAAAATTCACCTTTGGAGCAAGTAAGATTAATGAAGCTGTTTTCCCCGAAGGGAGATTATCGGTAAACAAGCATTCTCATCCGGGGGGAGCCTACGGGTACCGATTGGAGTATGAGGAAAAAGTATTAGTCTACTGCACAGATGTAGAGCACGGAGAAGAGATCGACCAAAGTGTAGTAGAACTTGCGAGGGGGGCGGATTTATTGATTCATGAAGCGCAGTACACTCCTGAAGAGCTTCCCAACTTTAAAGGCTGGGGGCATAGCAGCTGGGAGCAGGCCATTGAGGTTGCTGAGCAGGCGGGCGTAAAAAAGCTATACCTCACCCACCATGACCCTGACCATGACGACAGTTTCCTGAGAGCAGTAGAGAAAGAATGTCAATCACAGTTCTCTAACTGCTTTCTAGCCAGAGATGGTCTTGAGGTAATTGTTTAGTCTTTCTGATCCTGAGTAATACAATTAACGAACTTAATCTTTCAAATAACTTACCATGACAAAACTGTTTAAAATCACTTCTTTTATAATCATCTTAACTCTTTTCAGTTGTACCGCTTCCTATCAAATGGGAAAAGAAATAGGAAGAAATATTCAACTTAGCAGCAAAGATTATATTATCCTAGGACCTGTCCGTCTTGAAGGAAAGGTAGGCACAAAAGAGGTCACTTACGATGCTCTTCTGTCAAAAGCCAGATCAACTTATAGGGTGGAAGATGCTGATGTGGTAGGCGTTAAAGTCGATAAATATCTAAATGGACAAAACGAGTTCATCGTAATGAATGGCTATGCCATAAAATACAAATAGCAAAGTCTACTCTCTATTTTGGACTTCCTTGACTCATTGTTACTTGGAACAGTTAGGAATACCCGGTTCGATTTATCTATTTCAAACTATAGGTAACCTTTACCGTACTGGCTATTTCAATGGGCTTGAAGGATATTTTTTCATCCAAAAGTTTAATAGCCAACCCCTTAGTCGGGACACTGGAAACTGAAGAAATCGTGACTGTCTCAAATGGAAAGTCGGTTCTGTTTTCTATTTCTTCTACTTGAATCAATGACCCTAAAGACCCATTTAGCGTAGTAAGTAATGATTCAGCCTTGCTTTGAGCATTAAGAGCCGCTTCCTTCAATACTTGCTGCTGCAATAGCGACAAGGCGGTATTGGATACACCAACAACGACTATCTTATTCAAAGGAACGGTATTCAATAATTCGATCACAATCGATAGCTCGCTGAAATCTTTGAGTTTGAGTAGATAACTGCCAAGGTAATAGGTTTCCTTACCTTCCATGGATTTATTTTTCTTCTTTCCAAACTTCAAAAAACCTTCTTTTTCTGATCTCAAAATGGAGTCAGCGACCTCACCTTCTGAACCAGATGCATTGCTCAAGTTAAAAAAGAGCTGACTGTCATACAGATCAAACTCTTTTAACTTCTCAATAATCACTTTTTCCTGCTCGCTTAGCGTCACCAACTGATCATCCTTAGAAAATTCTTTTAATTCGACAACAAGCAGAATGGAATCGGGATATACAATTTGGCTGCTTTTCCCCTCCACTTCAATGGACTTATTTTGATTCTGAGCATACAAGGCTCCTGCAAGGGAGAGGGATAATAAGATAAATAGCGTTTGTTTCATATTTATGGTTTTATTGAATGTGGCACCAGAGAACCAAATTAAATGTATAATCCCAGGTTCGATATTTCTTACATTTTAACATTATAAGGAGCGGCTGAATATTAGTCAGGTTCTTGATCATTACTTCAAAAACAAGTAATTAAACCCTAGTGAAATAGATTGAGCATAAAGCTGAGCTTTGTACTTAGAACCATTAAATGTAAGAAAGTCCTCTTTCCCCTGATCAATATCCCACTTCACAATGAATCGATATTTTTCATTGTAGATCTTGGACACTCCAAACCTAAACCGCCATCCTGCTACATAATCTGAACTCATAGTAGCATCTGGAGCAATTGCTTCTGTAATGGACTCCATTGCTCTGCTATTATGAAGATTAGCAAAGAGAACCGGCCCAAGAACCACCGAAAAGTTATCATCTGTTCGCACTTCAAATACCAGCGGTACTTCCAATCTCCAATACTCCTGCTTTCTTTGAACTGATTTGGAGCCAGCATTGATATCAATTGTGTTTACCCTCCTCATTACCACATCGCCTGCGGTATACACCAGATTCATTTCTGGCGTAAAATGAAACCTACTTGATTTAATCTGTGAAGAGTATGTAAGTCCTAAATAAGCATTGATGCCATTATTGGCATTGGACAGTTGGTAAATATCTGGAGAAAAAGTGGCTGGACCTGAGATGTAAGTCTTTGGCATAGCAATCCATGCAGAACCAGCTCCTCCTTGCACTCCAAACCATCTCTGATCCTGAGCGTGCAGTTCAAATGTGATAAAGCATACTAATGTTAGTACGTAAAATATTTTCATAATTAACTATTCTTTTTCCCCCATTTAAACCGATAACCCAAATCCCATTCTATGAATTCAGCTCTGGTGAATTGGGTCGCTCGGATCCCCATTCCAAGAATCACATCTTGGATGTGATATTTAAGTGCGAGATGTTGGTAAAAATTTGGCCTTGTTTTAAATTCTTTCTTTTGATAAATACGGTAGCCCGGTTGTGCATAGAAGGAGACATTGTTCATTACCCATTCAATATTGGCAAACAAGCCCAATTGCATCTTATCCGCAACGGAGGTATTAACTTTCTTCCAGATACCTCCATCAGTAAGCTCAACTTCAGCATTGGTCGGCCCAAAATAGACGATATCGAGTCCTGCTCCCAATTTAAGTGGTCGAATAAAGTGCCTGTTTAATGTCGTGGAAAAATTGAAATTAGGGAAATTGACTGCAATTTGATCAGGAGCACCTGTATCATCTGCAGCAAATTCTTTTTGATGAGTCCCATGACCAAAAACAAAGAGTAACTCTGTGGTTGGTTCAAATGGAGATATTTCAAACTTTTTATAGTTAAAACCTCTGCCTTGATTAAAATGATACTTGGCATAGATGTTTGGAGTAAAGATATTGAGCCCCGTATTAGGGACTGTGCTCCTACCATTTGAGAAGTGAGCTGCTGTTATTCCTGCTCCCAGCTCGACTCTATTCCCAACTGAGTACTCAACATTTACGCCCCCATTTATATACAAATTTTTGTATGAGCCAATTACCAGATTAAAAGGATTTTCAATGGGGTCTGCAGGACTAAAGTTGTAAGAAAGACCCAGACGAACGATGTACTTTATAGAAAACCTATTCCATCTTTTAAAAGGGCCATCAAGAAACATGTAAAGTGCAGCCGGCTCACCTAGTTCATCTGTTGTCGGAAATAAATAGGTACTGAGACCCACTCCATATGCAGGATATCCCATGAGTGCATCAAACTCATTAGTACCGGAAGATTGCCATCCGACCTCTAAAGTAAACGCCTGTACACGCTTAATGGCTTCTCCCGAGGCATTTTCCCCTCTGAAAAAATCACTCGATTGCAACACACTACCATGCTGATAATCAAGTTTAAGGAAAATGTTGGGTTTTGGAGCGCTTTCAAGTTGAGCGAACAAAATGGTCATTTGCACGATCAATGAAAGGAATAGAAAATACTTTGTCATAAAAACTAATTTATAAGTGTCGTAGGCATAAAACCTAATCGTTCTTTTTGATTATTAATCAAGCTTTTAGTCCCACTTGAATCCAAATACTATATCCCATTCGATGTATTCAGCGTTGGCAAAATTAGTAGCTCGAACACCAATACTAGACTATGAGCTAGGTGTTGATTTTGAACGTTGTTTGACTGTCCTTGAGACATATCAAAAGCTGTCAGTAAACACGGCAAAACAATGTGTTCATGAAAAAAATTGAACATTGAATTTGTTAATCGAAGTAGCAATTAACAAATAAGATCGTTAAAAACGCAAGAGTTTATCCAGAAATTTCGTGTAATAAGAATTTAGAAATGCTAAAAAAAACGTTTTCACCCTTCTGGGAATTAGTTGGTTTTGTAACGTCTAAGCCGACTATTTGTCTAGTTGAACGTATCTTATAGGGTGCATTAAATGATCGAGCATTTATTAAATATCAATTGCTCATTTTGAGCAATTGATATTTTCTATCTTATTCACTAATCAGGGACTCCAATTGATCCAGCACTTCTCTTATCTTTTTTATAGAATCAAGGTTTCTTTTTTCAATTGCTGTATTCATATAGCTTACAACAAGAGACTTTATCCTCTTTACTCTATCCTCATAATCTGGAAACATCTCCTCCTCAGTCAATTTCACTTCTTCGACTTTGGCAGACTCTAGGTTTTCCTCAATTTTATTCAACGCCTCATTTTTCCAATTTTCAAGCTTGTTGTACAAATCAGCTTCGTTTTTGAATCTTGGTGAATGATCTTTAATGGAGGCTAAAAACTGAATGTCTTTCTTTGGAATCTTGGAAGCTCCTTGCAAAATATCAAGTTTGAGTTGTGGATTGGATTGGCCAATAAGTTCGACACCCTGAGCAAAATTAGCATCTCTTCTCACAGTGGCCGGACTGACATTAAATTCCTTTGATAATTGCTCCGATGTTGTCTCTGTAGTCCCTTTGCCTAGCACCTTGTCATACCCTCCTATTTTCTTTTTCATCTTCAGATACTTCAGTCCACGATAGAAAGACATTTGATCAGAAGATAGATTTCTTCTTCCCATTTGATGATTAATCACCCATTGAATGGCTTCATCCTCATTCTTAAAGGTCAGCTCTGTGATATTGAAATCAATACTATGCTTCGAGCATATTTTGAATCTGTTATGACCATCTATGAGAACACTCTCATTTTTTTTTGTCCAAACCACCAGAGGATCTTTGCAGCCCTGCTGCACGATATTCTCCTCTAGCTGATTAAATTCATCTGCAGTCAAAGGAACCATGAACTCCTCAAACTTCTTTTTAATCACTAAATTTTCTTTAGTTAAACTCATTTATGCTTATGTTTATACACTGATTTATTAACTAACGGTTAAATACTACAAACATGTATTTAGCGTCAAAAAAAGTAAATTCTATCGAAACCAAAACATTAGTTCGTTAAAAACTGAAAATCTCTCGATAAACCTTTGATAAAATAAACTTGAAGGTCTGACTCGTGAGCAGGCACGACTATAATAACCTCTATTGGGTGAATCATGACCTAAAAAATAGATACGTATGGAAAAACTTATACTCATCATCGAAAATGATAAAACAAATGGATTTATTAAAAGTGATAAAACAAAACTATGGATTTCCAATTGTACTCTTATAAAGAAAAGTGATAGCTATACTATCATGTTCGAAACTAAAATTTTTAGCTCATTTTACAAAAAACGTACCACATTTACTGGAACTATTAATTTAAAAAATGGAGAAGTAATCGGTCTGCAAAAAATTATCACTTTTGATCTCGAAGGACAGCCTCAAACTATGTATGAATACGATACGCATAAATTCTACCTAGAGATACATGATTATGATCATAAAAAAGAAAAGTTTCATAAATACTAATAATATTAGTATTAACTAATATTATTAGTAAATATTAGCTATATCAAATAAGACAGCTGAACCAGCAGAGTAAACGAAAATTGATTTTCATAACAAATTGGTTTTATAAAAGAAGTGAAGGTGTAGAAAAATCAGAACTGCATTGCTATTCTCATTTTACGGATCAAGCTTAAAATTTATAGAAGATATGATTTATCTGCTTTTACAAAATCCATCAAGACTAGATTCTTGGGTAATTCTATGACGGTTTATCTGCTTGATCCTATCAAATGAGACCATACAAAACCAGCAAATGTTTAACCATTGTTTAACCCAAATAAAAAAAGGCACTTAAAAAGTGCCTTTTAGTAGTAGCGGGAACAGGACTCGAACCTGTGACCTTCGGGTTATGAGCCCGACGAGCTACCAACTGCTCCATCCCGCGATGTGGACTGCAAAAGTA
>JAGDZQ010000036.1:0-44431 GCA_049115715.1 Cyclobacteriaceae bacterium | reverse complement strand
GATGCGATCGAGAGTGGCCTATCTATATTTACGTCAGTAATGAGAGCAATAGCTCCAATTACGTGTTTTTTGATAATCTTGATGTAGCCGTGAAAGAAAGCCCCGTGTTGGAAACAACAGATTACTATCCTTTCGGGATGGCCTTTAACGAGTACACAAAGGCAGGGACTATTACTCAGAAATACAAATACAACTCATTTGAGTATCAGGAAGATTTAGGCTTAAATCTATATGACTATCAGGCCAGACTGTAACCTTCCCTTTTTTAGGACAGAGCTAAATTCAACTTTTTACTTTTAATTTCCTTGGTTTTGCTAAAGACTTTGTACTGGTTTGGTGTTAATCTACCCAAGGATTTATGTGGATGATTTTCATTGTAATCGGCTCTCCACCTTTCGATAATAATCCTCAGCTGGTCTAAGTCTTCAAACCAATAAGCATCTAGCACATCTTCTCTGAAATGCCTGTTGAATCTCTCGATAAAAGCATTCTGCATTGGACAGCCTGGTTGAGTGTACTTGATTTCAATGCTGTTGTCTTCACACCATTGCTGAAAATTCTTGGATATGAACTCAGGCCCATTATCAACTCGAATAGCCTTTGGCAATCCGATTTCTTCACCTAGTTGGTTTAACACGCGGATTACTCTCTCTGATGGAAAACTGAGCCCAGCCTCAATAGCTAAAGATTCGCGGTTATAATCATCAATGACATTGAATACCCTGATCTTACGTTTATCAATCAATGCATCACTCATGAAATCCATACTCCAAGTATGTAAATACTCAGTAGGTAATATCAAAGGATGTTTAACTCTTGCAGGGAGACGTTTCTTATGCCTTCTGCGCAATCCTAGCTTCATTAACCTGTAGATCCTTAGAACACGTTTCCTGTTCCATTTATAGCCCTGCTGTCGGATCCTTTCATAATATTCATCAAAACCTCTGGTGGGTAATAGTTTGGCCAGCTCTGTGAGCTTATTGATCACCTCTTGGTCATCTTTTCTGCTCTGATAGTACCACATGGATCTAGAGAGGCTCATTACTCTGCATGATCTTTCAATGCTCACCTGATGGTTCTTTTGGAGGTATTCAGCACGTTGCTTCTTCTCAGAGGGCTTTAGAACTTTTTTGAGAGTACGTCTTTTAGCATGACGTTATCCAGGCTCAAGTCAGCGTACATTTGCTTGAGCCGCCTATTTTCTTCCTTCAGCTCTTTGAGTTCCTTCAATTGACTAGAATCCATACCCGAATACTTCTTCCTCCAGTTGTAGAAAGTACCCTTATGAATACCCATTTCCCGACAGATATCCTCGGTTTTACGACCCTGTTCGTTCTCCTTAAGAGCCTTGATGATTTGGCTCTCGGTAAATCTCGATTGTTTCATTTTTACAGTTTAAGTTTACTAATTTGTTCATTTTTAAACTGTCCTATTTTTAGGGAAGGCTACAAGACAATATGATCCGACTTTAGGAAGATTCACCAGCGTTGATCCTGCAGCCGATCCAATGAGAAGACACTCTCCATATAGCTATGCATTCAATAACCCAATACGTTTTATTGATCCAGATGGAATGATGCCCGAGGATGAAGTTGAGCGTCCGGTGGGTGCTAGAGATGATCATAGCCACCAAACTATAACCATCGATGTAAATGGATCCGGCGAAAATCAAACTCATTCAATTACTGAAACAAACTACACGAGAACAGGAGAATACATCTATGATGATGAGGGTAATAAAACTGGTTGGAAGGAAACATAAACAACTACCACTTCTTCTTCAGTCATTGATGACCAAGGGGAGGTTGTTTCAGAAGGGAGCACTACTAAAACAACCACTACTGAATATGGATTAAACGAGATAACTAAAGTTAATCTAACTTCTGCAAAAAAGGTTGATGGCCTTGGCAGTGTAAAAAATACTACCACAAACACCAGTTCATCAGATAAGGCAAATGGTTCGTCAAGTTTTGAAAAATTAGTATCCATCGCATCCGACTATACTAGAATAACAGGAGAATCTGTGAACTTTGTGACTTCCAATTACTTCTTATCTCAGCCAAGTTCTGGTGACGGAACCGATGGAGTTGCTAATTTTCATGCAGGGGGCGTTGCTGCTATGTTCAAATCTAGTAAACAAACCTATTTAGATCGTAATGATGGAACTACTGTAAGAAACAGAATGAATGGATTGTTGGAAAGGGTCATTAGAACCACTAAAGGTCTAAATACGAAGTAGATAAATCAATAATTTATGGCAGGCAAGTATTTAAAGGGAACACTTCTGTTATTACTGACCCTAAGTTCTGTAGTATATACATTATATGAGTTTAAGCCTGATAAGCTAGTAAAAGGAGTAAAGTGGGAGGTAAAGAGTTGAATAAAATGAGGGATAGTATCAATATTCCAGGTATAGAAGATGTCTGGATAATACATGAACTTGATTCAGTTCATGTGTTTTGGGCTGGTAAAAACAAGTCTGTTACTAAGACCATACCATATCATTTAAATAAAATAGTGAGGTATAGGGATGGATTTCCCATATCTGAAAGAGATGTATTTCATTATGAATCTATTGATTCAATAGCCTACAGACTTGTTTGTGATTATTCATATGAGGAAAACTTAGTCACATCTTTCAGATTCATAAAATACTTTAAGAGTCGGTATCCACCAACGGAAGGGAGATATGTAGACCATTTTTTTGCAGATAGTATTTTCAATGCTTGGGGGCTAGATAATTATTATGATTTTGGCTTAATTAAAATCCAGTAATCCCCGACTAGTGCAAGAGTCTTGCTTGTGCTCAAGAAACTAGAGCCTTCGATAGATCGAGGGCTTTTTATTTTGTAGAAACCCCTCTAGCAGAAGAGTTTTAAAGTTTATCTCCATATGTATGTGTAGCTAATAACCCGATATGTTTTGTGGATTCAAATGGTATGAAGGACTATAAATATAATTGGGATAAGGAGAGATATGAATATGAGGAAGGAAATGAGGTTTTTCAACGATGACAGTATTCTGGAGTATGACAAGGAATTCTTCATGGACTTGCTAGAAGATTGGAGAATGTAATGAATTTCTTAATCAGGACTTCCTCCAATTTTCAGAGCTAAAAACGAACAGTTCCACTAGAATTGAGGTGGTCAAAGTTTGGAAACTTATTGTTTATGTATATTAAGTTGTATCTTTTCATTTGAGCTAGAGACTCCAGTACACACACACACTCCCACTCTTCGATTCATAGTCATTTTAAATTCTCCAAGTACCAACTGCTTCCCCTCAAAGATTTTTGGAATTGAGGTGATCGGGTTGGAGCAAACCTTTTATCAGATAGGACTATGAGAAAGAGCTTAATATCGTGCTAGTTAGTTCAATCGCTATATCTCTTGTTTATCATTTTTTTAAACTACTATACATTGGACATATTTCTCTTTTATAAAAAAAGTGCAATCAGAATGAAAAGGAATAGACTTATCATACTTGTCATGCTCTCTCTTACCGGAGGCTTTGTTTCTTCTCAGCAAAAAGAAAAACCTAATGTGATCATTATTTTATCTGATGATCAAGGCTGGGCTGATGTGGGGTTCAATGGAGCAACAGAGATACCCACTCCCAACTTAGACAAGCTGGCAAGTGAAGGTGTTAGGTTTACACAAGGATATGCCAGTCATCCCTATTGTAGCCCAAGTAGAGCGGGCTTACTTTCGGGGAGGTATCAGCACCGATTTGGGCATGAAAATAATCTCCCGTATAAAAATGTCACAATAGAAGACGGACTCCCTGTGGAAGAGAAACTCATTTCTGAAGTGATGAAAGAAAATGGATATAAGACTTGCGCCATAGGGAAGTGGCATCTTGGCGATTCTGCCAGATTCTGGCCTTCAAATCGCGGGTTTGATGACTGGTATGGCTTCACTGGAGGAGGAATGAGTTATTGGGGAAAAGAAGGTTCTGATCCATCAATATCTAAAGTGTTGAGAGACGGACAAGGTGTGCCGATGGATGAAATTACCTATCTGACAGATAATTTTTCAGATGAAGCCGTCAACTACATCGAAGAATACACTTCCAAAGACCAACCTTATTTCATGTATCTCGCTTACAATGCTCCTCATAACCCTATGCATGCCACTCGCGAATATCTAGATGTGGTGGATTACATCGAGTACGGAGATCGTGGTGTGTATGCAGCCATGGTTACAGGTATGGATGCAGGCATTGGAAAAGTAATAGACAAGCTAAAGGAAACGGGAACCTATGATAATACATTGATTTTTTTCTACAGCGACAATGGAGGAGCACCTGAAAATGGATCGAGAAACTTCCCTTACAGAGGCCATAAAGGTATGCTGTTTGAAGGAGGGATTCGGGTTCCTTTCCTTGTTACATGGCCTGATCAGATCGACAAAGGGAAAGATTATCATCAACCGATCACCGCTCTGGATATTTTTCCTACGATTCTTTCAGCTACAGGAGCTTCCACTCAGAAAGAAGCAATATTGGACGGTAGGGATTTGCTCCCATATTTATCTGGAAAGGAGAAAAAAGCCCCACACGAAACCTTGTTTTGGCGATACTCAGATGGTGCTGGCTATGCAGTGCGCAAAGGAGATTATAAAATGGTGATGTCTGGATTTAAGAATGATTTTTTTCTTTTCGATATGAAAAGTGATCCGTACGAGCATGTGAATCTTGCAGCTCGGATGCCTGAAAAAATCGAAGAGCTTAAAAGCTTATATGCCGAATGGACAAAAGGTACAGTTAGCAGTTTATGGCAGGATCCTCATCTGGAAAACGTGATAAAAGAAGAAAAAGCACTACAGCAAAAATTTAACAAAGCAAGTGCCGGTGAGAGAAGGTAGTTAGTCTCGTGAATTTGAGGAAGAAGAAAAGAGACATCAATCATCGTTTCAATACATTATTTTGAATCAGAGATTCCAGTACGCCCTCTCTCATTCTTCGACTAATGGTGATTTTAAATTCTCCAATCACCAGTTGATTTCCTTCAATAGCTTCCACCTTTGATTTAGCAACCACACATCCTCTACTTACTTGTATAAAGTCGCTCTTGGGTAGTACTTCTATGACAGATTTGAGTGGCATCAAAGCCATATGTTTTTGTGTTAGGGTCACGATGTTCACATAGTTTTGATTGGACTCTATGTAAAGCACTTCATCAAACTTGATTTTCATTAGTTTATGCGAATCCTTCACAAAAAAATGATCATCCGAACTGTCTGAACTGGTATCCATCAGCCTTAGTGCTTTGTTTGCAGCCTGAAAGAATCGTTCAAAAGCAATCGGTTTCACCAGATAGTCTATTACATCAAATTCAAAGCTTTCAAGAGCATATTCGGAGTACGCTGTAGTGAAAATCACCTTCGGAGGTTGATTTAGGGTTCTCAAGAAATCGGTCCCTTTTATTTGTGGCATGTTGATGTCGAGAAAAATCAGATCCACAGTCTCTTTCCTTAAAACCTCATTTGCAATTAGTGCATTTTTGCAGGTATCCACAACTTCAAGAAAATCAACCTGATTTGCATAGTTTTCGATTCCTTTTCTGGCAATCGATTCATCATCTACGATAAGGCACTTGATTTTTTTCATTTCAAGTCCAATGTCAGGTTAACTTTAAAACAATCAGGGAGATGATCTACATTCAAAGTATGATTATTTGGATATAAAAGACTCAACCTATTCTTTACGTTTTCAAGCCCCATTCCACTGCTTTTCGTATCTGAAGGTAAGATTTCATGGCAAGAATTTTCTATGCGAAAAGTAAGCTTTTCATCCTTCAAAGTTAGGGAGGCAAACAGCCAGTTGGATTTGGAATCCTCATGATCACTTAGGTATTTGAAAGCATTCTCTACAAAAGGTAGAAGGATCAATGGAGCGATCTTTAATCCGTTGAGTTGTGTTTGTGGTAGTTCCCACGAAATGTTTGCATCATCTTGCTTCCTCATATTGGAAAGCATGAAAAATTTGTCAAGGAAGGAGAGTTCTTTGTCAAGAGAAATGAAGTCTTCAACACAATCATAGATCTGATATCTGAGGATGTTGGCAAAGCCATGTAAGTATTCTTTGGCAAGTTTTACATCTTGATCCATTAGGTGATAGATGCCATTGATGCCATTAAATAGCGTGTGAGGATCAATTTGCGATTTGAGAAACCTTAGTTCGGACTTGAGCTGTTCGTTTTGAAGCTGAGCATTCCTAATATTCTCCTTAGGCAGGAGGTAAGCAAAAGAGAGCATTCCGAATAAAATGTGGATGATTACATTTAATTCAGTGTATGCAAAAAAAGAGACCAGTTCCGCCTGCCAGCTCGTTTTATCGTAGACGCCAAGACTCTCGGAGAAGCGTTCAAGAATGCCAGCGTTTTTCGCGTAAGTCAAATCAAACCAAGCTTCTAAAAGGGCCAACCCCAGAACCATTAGTACCGTGAAGGAGAAAAACTTGACTTTGCTTCGCCTCCAAAACGTAGGATATAGATACAAAGCATTAAAGTAAAAGATAAGTGCGTTGATGGTAGTTCCGTACAAAGAAGGGATTCGATAGGTGCCGTCCTCTGTATTGAAGCCTTGCAATTCCCAGCTGATGGAATTGATTCCCAGCCAGAGCAAGGTCCAGATGGCCAAATGCTTAATTATTCTTAGAAACACTTTCACACTACTCAAAGGTACAAACGCCAACAAGTTATTTTGTAAGAGCCTCAAACATTTGAAAAGAAGGAGAGAATAACTCTTCGTCAAAAGCGTTTCCCAATACGATCAAAGCTTTTTCTTCTGATGGCTCTATGATCATAAGCGATATAAATCCACCCGAACCTCCATTGTGAAAGTAGGCTTCTTTACCATTTACGTTAAGCAGATGCCATGCTCTACCTATGGAAAGATTGCCTTCCGTGTAAGTCTTTGTCTTGGTTGATTGGAAAGGTGTGTTTAGCACGCCGTTGTAATCACTCATTTGCGCTCTGGCATATTTTACTAGATCAGGCATAGTAGAATATAGTCCTCCCATGCCCTGCCATGCATTCCAAACCCAGTAGTCACCTTCACTTCCATTGCTTGTGTATGCACCTATTACATGGCTATTAGAATCAGCGATTTCGTTCAACTCCATGTCCGTGTTTGTCATTTGGAGAGGAGTCAGAATTTCATCTTTTATGATCTCACGAATGGGCTTTTGCAATTGATGTTCGGCCATCATAGCAAGCAAAGTATACCCAAGATTGGAATATTCGTATTGAGTGCCAGGTTTTCTTTGGAGGGTCAGCCCATTTAGGAAATTCTTAATATCGTCTTGACCATAATCTTGATAAGGCTGGGAGGTAGTACCTGTTGAGAAAATATCTGCTGGCAGTCTAGGCAATCCGGAAGTATGATTAAGTAAGTGCTCTATTGTAACTTTTTCACCCTCAAATGACAATTCGTTAAAATCTTCAGGTAGCAGGTCATTTACAGGAGTATCAAAAGAGATGTTCTTATCTAGAATAAGCTTTGAGACAACAGCGGCTGTAAATGTTTTGGTAATAGAAGCGATTTCATAAATGCTTTGATTAGATGGTAGTTTTTGTGAGCCCTTGTGGGTTTCTCCATAATTATAATAGTAGCTCTCTGCCCCATCAATTACCGTGATGCTGAGTCCAACATGATCTGTGTCCAGCATATAGGATTCGAAACTGCTGTGAACCTGTTTGTCGAGCTCAGATACTAATGGGTTGTCGTGAGATAATTCTTCAGCAAGAATCGAGTCATCACTCTTACAACTGATTCCGGCAAGTAATGAAATGATTGCTAAAGCAAGGCTGTTTTTTTTTATGGTTTTCATATGCATCGTTTTAATGTGGTACAAAAACAATGGCATTTCGTTTTCTAATGAAAAAAGCTTGATCAATGGGAGGTTTAAATTGACGAGCGGTGACCTTGAAAGAAGAATTTTATAAAAAAGAATGGAGTGCCGAACTTATGTGAAAAGGTTTGTGAATTACCCAATCGACTCATAGTAAGCCTTTTCACTGATTTCAGCCCAAGGATCAATCGTTTTTCTAAATGCCGAATAATGATCGAAAACCTTTTTACTCATTGGGTCTGTAGCGGTCAGATCCGCCAGTACTTCATTGGTAGCCTGCCTCAATCCGTCCAAAACCTCTTGGGAAAATGGCCTTACCTCGACATTGCCAGTTTCAATGATTTTCTTCAGGTATTCTCCGTTCTTGGCATCAAACTCAGCCATCATCAATCTATTTAGCCTGTAGCAGGCAGTTCTAATGATTTCTTGTAGATCGGATGGAAGGGAAAGGAATTTCTCTTTGTTAATAATCATTTCCAGCGCAGGGCCAGTCTCGTGCCATCCAGGATAATAGTAGTATTTGGCCACTTGATGAAACCCCATTTTATAGTCATGAAAAGGGCCGATCCATTCAGTAGCGTCAATTACTCCGCGCTCAAGATTTGTATAGATCTCTCCTCCTGAGACTGTCACGGGTGATCCACCCACCTTGGAAAGCACCTTGCCGCCTAGTCCGGGTATTCTCATCTTTAAACCTTTGATGTCGGCTATTGAGTTGATTTCCTTGTTGAACCAGCCTCCCATTTGAACACCCGTATTTCCGCAGATAAAAGGAAGAAGATTGTGTGGTTCATACAATTCCTCCCATAACTTTTGCCCACCTCCAGAGATTACCCAAGCACCCATTTGTTGAGCATTCATCCCAAAGGGGACGGCACAGAAAAAAGGAGCAGCCGTAATTTTCCCAGCCCAGTAGTAAGCAGCACCATGGTTCATTTCCACGGCACCATTGCTCACTGCATCAAAACCTTCAAGTGCGGGGATCAATTCACCACCACCGAATACCGTGATTTCCATTCTGCCACCAGACATTTGATTGACCCATTCTGCCAACATTTTGCAGCCCTCACCTAACACGGGGAAATTAGGTGGCCAGGTTGTGGTCATTTTCCAGCGATACTTTTTATTGAAATTGATATTGGAGCCCTTTTCGACTTTTTTCTCGGTTAAGCAACCAGTTAACCCTAGGGCCGATGCTCCAGCAAGTGCTCCTGCTGCTTTTGTGATGAATTTTCGTCTGTTGGGTTTTTGCATCAACTAATATTCATTTTTTTTTAGAAAAAAGGACTCCCAATTTGGAAATACCCACAATAAAAATATCTGAAAGATGGAGTAATGCATGATCGCTAATTGCCGGGTACATGAACGGCAAGCAGGGAATGTATTTCTGTCGATGCGAAGAATCATTCTCAAATTCTATTCTTAGGACATGGGATTTGTTGAAAATCCTATCGAATTCTATTTTATTGATAATAATGGATTTACGGTATAAGCGATCCTTTATGTAGTATTTAGTTGTGTGACATATAGTTGTTTAGTTTTTGTCTAGGAAGGAATACGCTTATTTGAATATAAAGCTCTGATGTTTGTTATATGTGATTAATAGTTTTTAGGAGTTACTGCAAATAACTGATTTGAAGTGAATAGAAGCCAAGAAACATTATTTCTCACTTTTACCTTAAGTAAATTCATTTTTATACTAAATCTTTTAAATGCTATGAAAGTAACAAAACAAACAAATCTTAAACATGTAACTCTGGTTGCCTTGCTATTAATTATTATAAGCAATGTTTCTAGTGCTCAATTTAGAGAAGGCAGCACCAGTGGCCCCTTGGCACAAAACACCTATTTGGATCAAGTAGTCACATACAAGTACAGCAAGGATACTACTGTCTGGGAGTTCGTGACTTGGCCACCACAATCATATCCAGCTGAAATTCACACTTACTCTAGCTCGTTATGGGAAGTAGTTGGTGGTCAGGTGCTAAGTACCAGTCCATCCCAAGTGAGAGTGAAGTGGAATTCTACAGGCACCAAATCACTAAAGCTGAAAAATAGGATAGTTACCTGGTTTGGCGGGGTGCAAAGTTCAGATCATGATACTAGTATTGGTGATGATCAAATAACACTTAATACCACATGCTCCCCAAGACTTCCAGATACAGGATTTACAGTGCAAAGTAATTGCTCCAATGGAGGTACAATAACAAGAAATTCGAATTCTCCCGATTCTAATGTGAAATGGTACTGGCAAACTAGTCCAAATGGTACAAGTAAAACCAATTCGTCATCATCTTACACAATCGCAAATGGATCAAATCCATCTCTGTACCTGAGAGCATACTTGGATATTTCATGCTCTGGTTCGTCTAGATGGAGTTCCGCTGTATCAGTACAATATACCTTAAACGCAATTCCAAGTGCCCCAGTCAACATTAGCAATGACTCGCGTTGCGGTCCAGGGGTTTTAAGTTTTTCGGCTTCACCTGGAGTAAACGCTAATCAGGTAAGATGGTACAGCAGCTCAACGGGAGGAAGCTTGTTATCTGTCGCAACTAACTATAATGTTTTTTCAAGTATCAATAAAACTGTTTATGTCGAAAGCTATAATTCGAGTACAGGATGTAAATCCTCAAGAACTCAGGTTAATGGGAGTATTTATCCTATTCCATCAAATGATATAAGTCAGACCGTATATGACGAGTGTGGTGAGGAATCGTATGAATTGATTGGTGATGATAATGGCCTTTGGTTTATTTCCTATAACTGGTACGACAGCCCAAGTGGAGGAAACCTATTGGCTTCAGGTGATACTTATGAGACAGGAGTATTATCAGGAGAAGAGACTTTTTACGCGGAAGCATTTAATGCTCTTGGATGTCAAGCTATATCGCGTGTTGCTATCACAGTATACCCAAGACCAGAACCGCAACTTGCCCAAAACTTATCCGCTAGTATAGATTCCAATGGTGACTGGATTGCAACCGGGCAATCTGGTGCACACGGCTCTTCAATCAATTGGTATTACAATCCTTGGAGTACAGTTCCTTTTACTGAAGGGACATCTGTCAATCTTGGGTCAAATCCTCCATCTGTAATTTTTGGTGCAAGCTTGAATACAGCCACCGGGTGTGAAGATGCGGATCGGGTTACGCTCAATATTGGGTCATCGAGTAGATTAGCGGATACAAGCCTAAATGAATTTGAAATAAAAGAAGAGGTGAATATATATCCTAATCCTGTTTCTGATAAGCTGTTTGTTTCAGGACTTGACAAAGGAGCATACAAAGTTTTGTTATACAGTTTATCTGGAACTAATAGGATAGAATCTAGCTATGAGAATACCAACGAAATAGAAGTAGATGTTTCAGTGCTTTCGAAGGGGTTTTATTTTCTGAAAATTATTGGTAACAAAGTAGAGATGGAAAAGAAAATTTACGTTAGATAATTGTTTGATTGATTTGAATAAAAATGGCTGTCTTGAAACTCAAGACAGCCATTTTTATTTTAGGCTTATGCTTCAAATCATATTTTCAAATCCTCAGGAGTAAATCCATTATTAAACTTCACGTTAGTGCTTGTCTGAATCAGAGAAGGTTCGTTTGAGAACGTGCCATCTTCTCCCGGCATGTAAACGCTTCGTTTTGTAGGCAATAGAAGTTCATTTATTTCTTCATAGTTCACTTCCATTTTCAACGCAATATCATTTACACCCATTGCAGGTAGAGAGAAGTAAAACAAATCAACGAGATTAGTATCCTGATTGATATAAAGCATGTAAGCATCATTTTGCTCTTTACCTGTCTTTTCTGCCTCGAAGCTCACCTTTACTTTATGATAAGATGTGCCTGAAATAGTCTCTTCACCAATGTACTCATGGACAGTTCCCGGATTGTTAAGCTTATACATCATGGTGAACCAGAAGTAATTCGCTTTTCTCAAGAAGGCAGAAGTTCCCACTACTTTTTGGTCTAGCATTGCTTCCCCGGCCAAAGTACAAGCTGGTTTGTTTGCAACTAAAGATTGAACAACATCACCTTCCTTTTCGGGAAAGACATTGATTTGGTGCTTTGTGTATTTGGCCCATGAGTGCTCTCCCTCAAAAATATAGCGCTCCTGAGAAACATCACTTACCCCTTTACCGGGATAGGTGTAGTCGTAATCAAATTGAACATCTTTTTGTTCCCATAATTTATCCCAGCCCCCTAAGGTCTCTTCCATTTTCTTGATAAGATCTGTAGCATTTGGTTGAGCTTGTACAAGCAGGCACAATGCAACAGCAGGAATCAAGAGTATAGCTTTAGTTGAATTCATTATTTATTAAGTTTTATGTGAGCTACAAATAAAAAACACACCGATCGTTCTAAGTGTCAAGTCCCTTGCTTTCCATATTGCTTTTAGAAATTGCCGGTAGAACTGTCGCTCCAGAGTCAAACATAATTTAAGGGGCAGCAAATGAAATACACGTGAGCGGTAAGACTTTTTGTCTGTATTTTGATAAGGATCAAGTTGATTTCAGACATTTTGTCTTGAAATAGTGCAAATAATTAAGTGGTTTAAGATTTGATATCCCCCAATTATACAATTGAATTTTGAAAATATGAATTTCAATAACTACACTATAAAATCTCAGGAGGCACTTCAGAAAGCGACTGAAATTGCCTCTGCAAGCGGACATCAAATTATAGAGACGGGCCATATGATGAAGGCCATACTTCATTCAGATGAGAACCTGATTTCTTTTCTTTTGAAAAAGCTGGGTACAACCAAGCCGATCTTAGAAACCAAGCTCAGCGAGCTTATAGACACTTATCCCAAAGCTTCTGGAGGACAACCCTATTTATCAAGTGAGGCGCATGCCTCCTTGCAAAAAGCAGAGAAATACCTAGGCGAATTTGGAGATGAGTTTGTCGCCATTGAGCATATTATTTTGGGTCTACTTGCTGCCAAGGATAAAACCTCTCAGGTACTAAAAGACGTTGGCTTTGTGGAGAAAGGACTTGTAGCATCTATAAAAGAATTAAGAGGAGGGAAAAAGGTAACGGATCAAAATGCCGAATCAAAGTATAGATCTTTGGAGCGTTACTCAATTAACTTGAATGAAGCCGCCAAGAACGGGAAAATCGATCCAGTAATTGGGCGAGATGAGGAAATCAGAAGAGTGCTTCAAATACTAGCCAGAAGAACCAAAAACAACCCGATTCTTTTGGGCGAACCAGGCGTTGGTAAAACTGCAATTGTAGAAGGAATGGCGCAACGGATTATCGATGGTGATGTACCAGAGAACCTCAAGTCCAAAACCATCATTTCACTTGATATGGGTCTTCTTGTTGCAGGAGCTAAGTACAAGGGAGAGTTTGAGGAAAGACTCAAGTCGGTAATCAAAGAAGTGACAGATAGCGACGGTGAGATCATTCTGTTTATAGATGAGATTCATACTTTGATCGGAGCAGGAGGTGGAGGTGAAGGAGCGATGGATGCTGCCAACCTTCTAAAGCCGGCTTTAGCTCGAGGAGAACTGCATGCAATCGGAGCTACCACACTGAAAGAATACCAGAAATACATCGAGAAGGACAAGGCCTTGGAACGGCGATTTCAATCTGTTATCGTAGATGAGCCATCCGTTCTAGACGCAATATCAATTCTTCGTGGCATCAAGGATAAGTATGAAGTGCATCACGGCGTACGTGTAAAGGACGATGCTGTAATAGCTGCGGTCGAGTTATCTAGTAGATATATTTCGGATAGGTTCTTGCCGGATAAAGCGATCGACCTTATGGATGAGGCAGCATCAAAGTTGCGGATAGAGATCGATTCACTTCCAGAAGAACTTGATGAGCTTAATCGAAAGATCATGCAACTTGAGATAGAACGCGAGGCGATTCGAAGAGAAGGAGGTAAGGCCAAAGACTCAGAGTTAAGCAGAGAAATCGCAGACTTGACAGGTCGCCGCAACGAACTCAAAGCCAAGTGGGAAAATGAGAAAAGTGTCATTCAAGGATTGCGAGCAGAGAAAGAAAACATAGAGCAGTTTAAGATAGAAGCAGAACAAGCCGAGAGAAGCGGCGATTTCGGGCTAGTAGCCGAAATTCGATACGGTAAGATCGTAGAATCTGAGAAAAACCTTGAAGCATATACCAAGCAATTAGCAGAGATGCAGGGTGAAGAAACATTGCTAAAGGAAGAAGTAGATGCCGAAGATATTGCTGAAGTAGTAGCGAAGTGGACAGGAATACCCGTTTCCAAAATGCTGCAAAGCGAAAGAGAAAAACTCCTTCATCTTGAAGAAGAACTGGGAAAAAGAGTTGCCGGACAAGAGGAAGCGATTGTGGCCGTTTCGGATGCAGTGAGAAGAAGTAGAGCGGGACTTCATGACCCAAATCGACCAATTGGTTCGTTCATCTTTCTAGGCACAACAGGAGTCGGTAAAACGGAGCTGGCCAAAACACTTGCCGAATATCTTTTCAATGATGAAAATGCAATGGTACGCATCGATATGTCTGAGTATCAGGAACGACATGCCGTAAGTAGGCTGATCGGTGCACCTCCAGGATATGTAGGTTACGATGAGGGAGGTCAGTTGACAGAAGCTGTAAGAAGGAAACCATACAGCGTGATATTGCTAGACGAGATAGAAAAAGCCCACCCTGATGTTTTCAACATTCTGTTGCAAGTACTGGATGATGGTAGGTTGACTGATAACAAGGGTCGAGTGGCAAATTTTAAGAATGCGATCATCATCATGACAACCAATATTGGCTCGGGGTTGATTCAGGATCGATTTGCCAAAATGAATGAAACGAATACAGAAGAGTTGATTGAGACAACAAAAAATGAAGTCTTCGATTTGCTCAAGCAATCAGTGAGGCCAGAGTTTCTTAATCGAGTAGACGAGACGATTATGTTTCGACCTTTGAGTAAAAAGGACTTGAGAAAAATTGTGAGCATTCAGTTCAAGCTTGTTCAGAAAAGATTAGAAGAAAATGGCATCAAGATCGAAGCTGACGATAAAGTATTGAAGCAACTTGGCAAGGCTGCTTTTGATCCTCAGTTTGGAGCTCGACCGCTGAAGCGATTGCTTCAAAGGGAGATTCTGAATGAATTATCCAAGGAGATTCTAAGCGGTAAGATTCAGAAAGATGCCATTATAGGAATCACGCTATCTGATGAAAATCAGATTGAGTTTATCAATCTGGATCAAGTAAAACTCTCATCATAAATATGGAAAGAAGGGATATTATCAAAGATGAAATAGAAAGGTTGGGCCAGGTGTTGGGGATGATTCTGGCTCGACTTATTGGTAAAAACCCTGATTACCAAGAGGCTGAGTCTTATATAGAAGAGCAGTTTTCTGAGAAATTGGGATTTGATTTTACCTCACTTGACCAAATGGACGATAAAGAGCTGTTGCACTATCTGATTGATGAGAGACAATTTAGTTATGAAAACTTGGAGCAGTTATCTCAAATCTTCGAATACCAAGCTAAGAAATCATCGTCAAAAAAAAGCTTCCAAAAATCTTTGATGCTTTTGAAATACGTGCATGATCATGACTCCACTTTTTCTTTCGAAAGAGAAGCACGAATTCAAGAAATAAGTAATAAAGTTGAGCTTTTATAAGTGTTGTGGTTAATTACACAAATGAAATTATTTGGATTCAACAAGAAAACGAAGTTTCGTATAACCGAACCCGACAGGAATTGGGTTGAAGATAACTTCAAGTGGTTAATACAAGTTTACGGTTATCCTAATAGACAGAGTCAGCAAATCACTATTTCTGATCACTACTTCCCTAAAACCTTTTCTTCGAATGAGATTAGCTTGAAGAACCTTAGTTTCGACCTATGTCAATTATTAGATTTGGATTCAAAAAAAATAGTCTTTGAGATTCATGAAGATTTAAGAGATAGCTATTCAATACCATATGAGATAGAAGGAATTCCTTTCGAGACAGAAATAGAAATATTAGAAAGTAAATACAAGATTCATATTGCAAAAAGTATAGTAAAAAGGTCTGAAAGACTTGTTTTTAGTCTTATCTATGAATTTATAAAAGTTCGATTATTTGAAAGCAAACTCCAATTTGATACCGGTGAAGATAATAGCTTGTTCATTTTCATTGCTGGAATTTATTTTGGTCTTGGAATCCCTCTTTCGCAGAATTTAACAGATAGAGGAAGGGTTGATGATGGATTTTGGGAGACTAAATGGAGCTATGTATCTGAGATGCCAAGTGAGGTAATGGCATTTAGTCTTGCAACTTATTCAAAATTGATAGACGCGGATAGCCCTGAATGGAGCAGTGAATTGCCTCGAGAACTTCGTTCACAATTTGAAAATGCCATCACTTTTTTAAAAGAATCCCCTGCTTCCATATTTGATAAAGCAGTGTTAGAGGCGAATGATTTGTTTGCTCAATCGTACCAAGAGTATAAGAACAATGATTTTGCATCTGCAATATCTACCCTACAAAAAATTCTATTTCTAACCGAAGATGAGAGATTAAAGGCGGACGTATTTAACAATATTGGCTATTACTTGATGCGATCAGGTGATTTCGGAAGAAGCATTGTAAATTTTCAAAAAGCACTTGAATTTGACCCGGATTATGGATTTGCGTATGATAATCTGGGTTATGCTCTAATTCAGATTGGAAAACTAGAAGAAGGGAAGAGACATCTTGATAATGCTCTTAAGACTGATAGCAATGATGATGCTTATACAAACCGAAATTACGCTCTCTACTATGTTGCAAAAGGTGAAAATGATAGAGCGAAGGAGAGTTTTAAATTAGCATTTGAATCGGAAACTGATCCAGTTGATCTGTTGGCGTTGCATTATGGTGATTTCCTTTTGAGCTAGGGAAATAAAGAAGAGGGAATGATGTATTTGGAAATGGCTGCTAAGAAAGGTGAGCCTGAAGCTATAAAACGAATAGACGAAATAAAGAGGACTTAATCAACATGCTATCTGCAAATCACAGCGCATACAGGATTTATGATTGAAAGAATCCACTGCTTTTTAAGCAGTTGTTTTTGATTTAATATTTTTGAGAGTCCAATAAATGTCCTTTTTCATTCTTTTCCCATTTCTATCCATAGACTCTATTTCATCAAGAAGTTCCTGAATTTTGTTCTTGGCCTCTTCTTCATGTCCATGCAGATTTAAAAAATGTACGTATTCTATTCGTTGTGGATAGTTTGAATAGCTATTATCCATTTCTTGAAAGACACCATTAGCCTCAGACTTTTTGTCAAGCTTCGAAAGAGACCATGCTAAATAGGTCTTCTGAAAAGACTTATTAAAATCTTCATTTCCTTTTAGTTTTTTTGCGAATAAAACTACCGATTCATAATCTTCAATGTGATAGCTCGCTTCAACTGCTTTTGTGAGTACATTCGGGTCGTCGTGGTAAATTCCAGTCAAGCAAGATTTGTATAAGTCTAAGGCCGGTTTATTTTGTCCTTCAGACATATACTCATCTGCCAACTTAAGTTTGTTAGAGACAGTGTCCGATAATTTCACCTGTCTTTCCAGCTCTTTTATTTTTCGTGTGGAGTCAAAGGCTGTCTTAATGCCTTCTGTCAAATTATCCATATTTCGTCGACTGTAAAATGCATGGTATAAGTAGATTAAACTGCCGAAAAATGGAAAGAAGAGAATTATCAGATACCATTTCTGCGCTTCATTCCTAGAATGAGCATGGTAAATACAAAATATCTGAAGGATAAGAATAGGAGAGTAAAATCGAATCATTTCCCCTGAAAGTTAGTGAAATTGAGCTAGGAATCGCATCGTTGGTAAACTTGAATATCTCAGATTGTGAATCCTGATCGTCCAGGAAACTACCTGTAAAAACGCTTTGGAGGAACTATAAAAACGGAGAACTTGATGTACTTGGCATCCTTTGATTTTACATCAATCAAAGCATCTCTGCCTCTGTCTCCAGGATTGGCGAGATAGTACCTAAGGTTTTTTGTGTAGCCTACATCCACTCCAAACCACAGCCAATCGTGCACTTCATGCTCCCACGATGTAGAGAACTGTAAGTCGGCCTTACGAAGTGTCAAATCCTGATTGCCATTTTCGATAGCATTGGTCAGATTATAGCGCCAGCCCCTGAGTTCTGTTTTGGCAATAAGGTAATTTTTGCTGTTGACCTTATGACGAATCGCCGCAGATTTTGGCAAAGTAAGATCCAAAGTCCATTTTGGAGAGAGACCCTTCTCATAGATAAACAAAGGATAGAACGTTGTAAGCTGCATCATTTGATTCAGGACAAATCCGGTTCCAATTTTCGTATTAGAAGAAGGTTTCCATGTATATATCCCGCTAATAAAGTATTTGGTGGTATTGCGACTCCATTTGATCTGGTCACTTTTTAATTCTGCTCCGCCAATTATGCTTAGTTGCTGGTTTTCGTTGATGTCTTGCCTGTAGAAGGTTCTGATTCCCGTGCTAGTAAACTTGCGAGCATCCAGATGCAAGTAGAGATCATAGTTGATTGGATTATCTTCCGTATCAAACATAAACCTGTGCTGATAGTACTTAAGCTGTATGCCGAAGAGTTTATTGTCCTTCATGATAAGCGGAATTCCCACTTTGGCTTTGATAAGGCGATCTCTTTCGACTTCATTTTTGGCAGAGCCAAAGTTCTCAGAATACGAATTAGCCTGATAGTCCATGAGCGTCTCCACACCAAACTCTACCACCTTCGGTCTGTACGGAACAGCCGTCAGTTCAGTGTCCTGAGCAATACCCTGAGCAATGGATAAGCAGATTGTGATATAGAAAAAGACTCTTAACATTCAATCAAACAATTGGGAAAGATAATTCTTTTGGTAAAAAGGGCGTTCAATTATTCGATGAACGCGCGATATCCCTTACAGGCAGGCGAAGCTTTTGAAGCTTATAAATTGAGTGAAAACGATTCTTGGAGAAAATTATTGATTTGTGGTAGGGTTTTTTTTATTGAGTCTGTAACACATGTAGGGAATACTCGTTTTTCTGCGGTTGCCTATCTTTGGGTGTCAAATCCTATCGATGTTCGGACGGAGTAAAAACCATTTTTCCAAAGCAGATTTAAAAGAGGCATACGAAACCTATTTCGAAGGGTTGAGAAATTTTCTGTACTACAAGACAGGGGACATCCAGCTCTCAGAAGATTTAGTGCAAGAAGTCTTTGTGAAAATCTGGGCGAAGAGAGATGAAATTAATAAGGAGACGATCAAGAGTCTTCTTTTTACGATGGGGAATAACCTTGCGATTAATTACTTTAATCATAAGTCTGTGGTGAATACCCACGAAAACGCTGAGATGAAAGTTAATCGTGTAGAAAATCAGACGCCTCAGTTTTTGGTAGAGGAAAAGGAGTTTGAAGAAAAACTGAACAACGTTTTGATGAAAATACCCGAAGGAAGTAGAGAGGTGTTTTTGATGAACAGAATCGATAAATTGAAATATGACGAAATTGCTACCAGATTGGAGATTTCTGTCAAGGCAGTAGAAAAGCGAATGAGTAAGGCTCTGAATGTTGTCAGAGAGGAACTTGGTATTAAAATATAATGAAAGAGGAATTGGATAAATATCATCAAATGCTCAATGATCCTTCTCAAGAGGTAAGTCATGATGATGAGATATCCCAGTTCCTTGAGAAGGCAACCAAGGTCGAAGTTCCCAATGCAAGGTCTAAGGAAGATATATGGGATGCGATCGATGCTCAAACTGCCGAAAAGAAATCACGGACTCTGCCAATTTATTTTAGCATAGCCGCTGCAGTCGCACTGTTGATCATCTCTGTAGTTTTATTCATTCCTGGAGAAAGCAGTCAACTTAATATTGTTGCCGAAGCTGGGGAATCGTTTATTCATGAGTTGCCAGACGGTTCCAAAGTTACCCTCAATGCAGCGTCAATGATTAGTTACTCTGATGATTGGAATCGAACGATTCAGCTGGAAGGAGAAGCATTTTTTGAAGTAACAAAAGGCAGTAAGTTTAGCGTAAACACACAATGGGGTGAAGTGTCTGTGCTTGGAACTTCATTCAACGTGTATTCAAGAGAATCCTTCAGGGTAAATTGTAAAACCGGCAAAGTAAAAGTCGCAATTTCCGATTCTGATTATGAGAAAATTTTAGAACCTGGAGAAGGATTATCAAAGGTGAAAACTGAGATAAAAGATGCCCCTCAAGACATCTCTGCGATAGGTCAGTGGATAGCTGGGGAGTTTTATTTTGAAGAGCGTTTGGTCACAGATGTGTTTCTGGAGGTGGAGCGACAATTTGGAGTTAAGATTCCAGTCGGTGATGTTGAGGGACTTACTTTTTCAGGTTATTTTTCCAACGAAAATCTGGAAACAGCACTTGAGATGATCTGCCTTCCTTTAGATCTGGAATACGAAATTCAGGGGGATACTGTGATTATCAAATCCAATATATGAAATGGGTTTTGGCAACTCTGATTTTGCTGCAGTTTCATTTTGGATTCTCTCAAAGTGAGACCTACACCATCAATGTTAGAAATGAAAACCTTCTTGAAGTTGTAAAGCAGCTTCAGGAACAATACAAATTCAAATTCTCCTATAATCCAGATTTGCTTCGTGATAAGACAATCACATTGGATTTTAGTTCTTCTTCGAGAGCAGAGTTTGTTGAGCGATTGTTTCGTGATGAGCCTTTCAAAATCAAAAAATCTAAGGAAGTCTTTTTGATAGTCCCTTCAAAACGAGAGAAGGAAAAACAGATTCAAGGTACGATTCTGGATAGTAAGAGTGGGCAGCCCATGGCATATGCTCATGTGAAAGTAGACGATCAGGTAGGAGTTGTTTCAGATCCAAATGGTCGTTTTTCATTTTCTGCACCAGATACAGCACTTATTACAGTCAGCTATTTGGGTTATCAAAGCCAACCTTTTTCTATCACTCCTGTCGACGATTCGTTTATTGTTCGTTTGAAGCGAGATTCTACCGTTTTGCCTGAATTTTTACTCTCTTCCTTTGATCCATCTAAAAATTTATCATCTAAGACCAGTCATTTTGGGTTTAACCCAAGTCAACTCAGCAGTCTGCCGTCTCTTGGGCAAACGGATATTTTTAAGTCCATCCAACTTACGCCGGGTGTTAGTGCTACAGATGAAACAGCCTCGGGGCTAGTGGTGAGAGGGACAGGTTCGGCACAAAATCTCGTGACCTTTGACGGATTTACGATCTACCATCTGGATCACTTTTTTGGGATTTTCTCTACTCTCAACTCCAATGTAATCAACAGAGTAGATTTATTCAAGGGAGGGTTTGGAGCGGAATATGGCGGCAGGATTTCTTCAGTAGTAGATATCCAGGGCAAGTCAGGGCGTAGAGATGGAATACATGGTAGTCTTGGGCTCAATAGTGTAAGCATGGATATAAATCTGGAAACCCCAATTGGCAATCGATCATCTATGCTTGTAGGTTTCAGACGCTCTCACTTCGATATAGCAAGCAATAAACTCTTCAAGGATTTTTTAAGTAGAACAAGGGTTGATGTGATAGAAGCTACGAGTGCTGATATTGAAACAGACGATCTTCAGTTAAGGCCATCTATTAACTTCTATGATCTCTATGCCAAGTACAGATTTAATAGGACAAAAAACGAGCACTTTGATTTGAACCTCTTTGCAAGCGAGGATTTTTACAATGGAGACTTTTTTGATGAAGATGAGTTTTCAAGCTTTTCTATTCAGGATGAAGCGTCGTGGAGCAATCTTGGACTAAGTGCCAACTGGAGAAAATACTTTAGCGACAGGTTCTATAATGAACTGCTGATCGGAGTGTCAGGCTTTTCCAGCAGCTCTTTTTATAACATTTCAGAAGAATTTGGAATTAGCGATGGAACCATAGAGTCAGACTCTCTTTTTGATTTTTATAACTATTCGAAATACAATGAGGTAAACGATATAAGTCTTAAGTATTTGGCAAACTACAGCTTGGATCAGAAGCATTCCTTTGATGCTGGGCTGGAATATAATGGGATCAATACATCTAATGAAATCCTATACTTTCAGGATGTAGAAGATGAGTTTGATGTAAGCGCTAACATTTTCTCTACCTTTCTCACCTATAAATTTAATAGTGAAAAGTGGCAGTGGTCCTCTGGTCTTAGGCTTCAGTATTACGATCAAACAGATTACGCCGTTCTTGAGCCGCGTTTAGGCGTTCAATATACTCCTGTCCCTTCTTTGAAGCTCAGATCGTCATTTAGCACACATCATCAATTTATTCACCAACTGTCACTTTCTCCTTTTGGTAATAGCGATTCCTTTTATTGGACGCTAGCCGATTTTGAAGATTTTCCTGTCCTGTCGAGCAATCACTTTATTATAGGGGCGGAATACACATATCGAAACTGGCTCTTGAACTTAGAAGGGTATTACAAAAAGAGTACGGGAGTTTTAGAATCAGATTTTTCCTTCTTTTCTGCTTATTCGGAATTAGATATAGATGAAGTATCGGATTTTGTCAAAAATGGTACAAACGATGCAAGAGGTCTTGATTTACTTGTCAAGTATAAGGGAGCCAATTTTGAGTCTTGGTTAAGTTATTCGCTTGCTAAAAGTAGCAATACAATTGCCGGTATTGCAGATGGAAATCGGTACCCTTCTGTTTTTGACCAACGTCATGAAATCAATCTTACCAATATATATAAGTGGCGCAAGTGGGACTTTTCCAGCGTGTTTATTTTTGGTAGTGGCCGGCCTTATACCCCAGCTGTCGAAACAGGAGAAGGATTTATTGGGTATGATATCGATCTGGTCAATTCCAGAAGATTGCCAATTTATCATAGACTGGACCTTACGGCAAAGTATAACTTCAAATGGAAGAAAATGCAAGGAGAGATGGGAGGTACACTTTTCAATCTCTATGATAGAAAGAATGTGAAGTCAAGAAGATACGGTGTGCTAGCGATCGAGGATACAGAGGCATTGGACGAAGCAATCAATAGCGGAGAAATTGAAAACTTAGACTATGACGATTTCATCGATTTTCAAGTAAGACCAATTGATATTGTTTTGATGGGATTTACGCCTAGTATCTTTCTTCGAATCTCACTTTAGGAAAAGAAAAAGTCCTCCAATCTCATTTTTCGTTAAAAAATTTCTTGATTTAAAAACTAGCCCTAAAGCCTTTTAAAGACATTTTTAGTTATATCTACTTAGAAAAAGTAAATTAAATCAGAAAAAAATTCAATAGTCGGTAGGGTAAATTTTAAGGTGCCTGTATAATGTGCAGAACTTTAAAATGATATAAATATGAAGACTAAGAATTTTTTAATCGCACTTGCTTACATCACTTGTTTTACGTTGATAGTTTCTTGCGAAGATGCGGGAGAACTAGACCCGGAGCTTACCGGGCTTGCTGATCAAACTATTGGAAACGGAGTTGGAGAATCTGGAGCACATTCGATGCTAGAAATAGAAGAGTTGAGACAACTGATGATTGAGTACGGAGTTGGGGTTCCTCTGGGAGCATTTTACGGAGGTCTTGATGAATCTGGAAACGGTAGAAGTGCAAGCCACTCTCCGATGCAAGCTTTCAAGTCACTTACAGGAGCTAGCAGCGCTAATGGACGAGTAGCTGAGGATGCTTGCTACAAAGAAGAGTACACTGAAGATGAAAATGGGAACTATACCTGGGTTGTTGATTTTGGTGATGGATGTGATTTAGAAGGAGAGGAGTTCTTGAAAGGTAAGATTGTTTCAAGTGGAACCTTCACAGATAACACTTTTTCTGATATGACTGAGTACATAGGTTTTGGAGGCGAAGATTGGGAGATGAATGGCAAGGAGTCAAGCGCAGGAACTTACACCTTCGGTACGGACACAACAGATTGGGAGGATTTTTCATCTACTTATGAATTCAACTCTGCAATAGAGTTGACTTTCACAGAGGAGTTTGATGAAGACTCAACGGGGACTTCTTCTGAAACAGAGACTATAAGCTGGAAGTCAAGTGGAAAAGAGTCATTTGATGAGTTTTCATTCACCGTAGAAAGCATGGAAGATAGCTTTGAAGCAAGTACAGGTGAGGCTTATAACTCAACTGTAGAAAGTCCACTTGTGATGAATTTTGAGTGCGAGGAGGAGGACGTTTACACCTTCGTAAGCGGGATCGAAAGTGGTACTTATAGTTATGATGGTGAGTCGGGCGCTTTTAGTTTAAACTATGGAGATGGAAGCTGCGATAATATCGTAGAAGTAACTGAAGACGGTGAAACATTCGAAATCGATTTTTCTGATGAATGGGAAGAGGATTGGGAAGAAGAGTGTGGGGATGATCATGAAGAAGATGGTGAATAGGACTGGGTTCAATCCAGTGTAGTTGAATTTAAAGGTCTAAGATTTCTTAGGCCTTTTTTTTGGTTTCCTTTTGTCTTTGCTGAAAACAAAAAAGCGGAAGGGATTTTTTCCCTTCCGCCTAGCAGGTAGTTTGTCAATTCAATTTATTTTTTGATAACTACCCTGTGTATTTCATTTATGTTATTTCCGGTAAGTTGAATCGTATAGATTCCGTTGCTCAATGAGCTTACATCAATCGTGTTGCCCTTGATAGAAGTATCAAGTACTTTTGCTCCGAGTAAATTGTAAATAACGATTCCATTGATTGATTCTGATCCTTTAAAATTCAATACATTCCTAGCCGGATTAGGGTAGATGGCAATATCATTTGAGACCATCTCATCAGCGATTGAAGATGCTACTCTGCTTCCAGACCCAGTTACCAGCGTGACTTTATCCAGATTCCACTGCCAATCATTGCTTCCGGAAGCATTGATTCTTATGGTATGCGATCCGGCGGATAAGCTTGCAGAACCTCCAGAGAGCGCAGTGTAATTCCCCCAACTACCATTGTTAGGCACATTGGTTGTGGAAGCCACATTCCCATCGACTACAAATTGTACCTGAGCATTGTTGGACGGTGTAGATATCATATACTGAATAGAATAGGTTCCCGCTACACCCACATTGATGTTGTACTGAGCCCAATCTCCTCTGTTTACATAGTTGATTGCATTGCCTGCCTGTGATACACCCAGACCTGGTCCACCTGCAAAGGCATCATTAAAGGTTCCACCTGTGTTATTAAAATTCTCGGCTTCTATGACAAGAGTGGCGTTACCTCCTCCGCCACCAGAGCCCCCACCAGAACCAGCAGTGCCATTTATTACAATTTCCTGCATGTGCAAAAAGTTGCTGCCAGCCAATTGGACTCTTACATATCTGCCCGTTCTATTAACATTGAGAGTCGTTGGGGAGCCTCCCTGACCAGAGGTGAAGTAGTTGCCTACACCTGATTGATTGATAGTCGAGTTTAGATTCGTGGAGTTAAACGGAGAGTTGGATACTAACACATGAAAGTTGCTCAGCCTATTGGAGCAGCAGTTGGTTCTGTTATAGACCTGAATCGTGGTAATATCCGAGACAGAACCCAAATCAACTTGCCACCACGCATTCGAAGTGTTTTGAGTGTGATTAATGGTGTTTTGATTCCCATCATTTGCGTTGGAGGCTACCAAAGATCCATTGTAATTACTGGATTGCGTAGCTGGTTTATTTAGTGCTAGGTTTGTGCCGCCAGAGCCACCACCACCAGACGATGGTACAGGTTTATAGACACGCATCCAATCTACCCAGAAAATATTCTTGCTATCATCAGCAAGTTCAGCATCAGTTGGTCCGGGCCTCCAATCTGTCTGGTTTTCACAATCAATGATGATATCCATTGCCTTGTTCAATCCTGTCCCGTTGGTGTAACCATTCGGATCAATGATAGCAGGACCCGATACGGTTCTGACCAGCTGTCCATCTATGTAGTACTCAACATTCCACGGGTCTTTCCAATAGCATCCATATCTGTGATAATCGTTTCTCCAGGGGATTCCACCATTGTAGTACCAGCTGCCTGCATCCAGTGGCTGGTAATCTTGGAAATTGGGTGGTCTTGTGAATACGTGATGACTAAGGTGCATTCTTTCTGCGAACCATACCTGATCAGGCCGGCTACTTCCATATCCCTCCATTGCATCAATTTCCTGTGTATCATCCGGGCTTAATAACCAAAAGGCATTGGCCAAAGTCTGATCCATTATTTTGGCGCTTATCTCAAAGTACACCGGATATTGGATTCTGGTTTTGTTTGTTATTATACCACAATAAACCTGATCAGTTCCGGGCACGCGTTGTGCTTGTATGCCTAACTGAGATCCGTTGGTCCATGCCTGAGCAGAATTCCACTGAGTTTTGCCTGGTCCTGTCCATGCGTTATGATAAGAAGCGACCCACTTACTTGTAAACTGAGAAGGTCTGTTACCTTCCGAACTGACATAGTTAAAATTGTCCGAGATGTTTGATTGCAGCTCCCATGAGTTTCCCTGTCCTGGATTTGCTGGTACGGCAATGCCTGCCCAATCTTGAGCGTTGATAGCTACCGGTAGGCAGAAAACTGCCATTAGAATAAGTCGTCTGATTACATTCATTTTTTTTAGTTTGTGTTGTTAGAATTAAGTTAAAAGCCGTTTTAGGCCATGAAATACGATTTAGTTAGATGATTAATTAAAAAAGCAGAAGAGTTTCCTCTCCCGCTTTTTGGGTTAAATGGTTATCTCCTGATAACAATTTTGTGAACTTCGCTTAAGTTTTCACCGCTTATTTGAAGGGTGTAAATGCCATTCTTCAAAGCACTCACATCAATGAAATCTTCATTGAGTGAGGTACTTAGTACTTTTGCTCCGAGCATGTTGTACACAACTACATTGTCTATCCGCTCCTTGCCATCGAATCGCAGTATGTTTTGTACTGGATTGGGATACAATGAAATTTTGCTGGAATCGAGAAGTTTATCTGGATTGAGGCTGGCCACTACTCTACTTCCAGAGCCTGTAGTTAGCGTGACCTTGTCCAGATTCCACTGCCAGTCGTTAGTTCCAGAAGCATTTATTCGAATAGTGTGTGCTCCAGTAGATAAGGTCGCGGTACCACCAGCAAGAGCAGTGTAATTATCCCAATTTCCATTGTTGGGTACGTTGGTTGTAGCGGCTATATTCCCATCAACTACGAACTGCACTTGTGCTCCATTTGAAGGAGTAGAGATCAGATACTCGATGGAGTACGTTCCTGCAACAGCTACATTGATACTGTATTCGGCCCAATCATCCCTATTCACATAGTTAATACCAACTCCTGATATTGCCACTCCTAAACCTGGGCCTCCCGCGAAAGCATCATTAAAAGTTCCGCCTGTAGCATTCAGGTTTTCCGCCTCGATCACAAGCGTGGCACTGCCACCACCTCCATTCACGGTGATTGCGCTTGTAGCAGTTTTATTCCCATCATTTGTGCTTACGGTTATGGTTGCAGAACCAGGAGATACCGCTGTGACAAGCCCGTTTGAGTTTACAGTTGCTACCAAGGTATTGCTTGAAGACCAACTTACAGATTGATTGGTAGCGTTACCTGGGTTTACGGTTTCTGTTAAATCCGTAGTTTCTCCAATATTTAAAGTTGCTGTAGTTGGAGAGACACTTACACTTGTCACCGGGACTGTGGAGCTGCCTTCCGTTCCATTTACGACGAGCTCCTGCATGTGCAGGAAGTTCGTACCAGCAAGTTGCACCCTTACATATCGACCAGTTCTGTTGACCTGAATCGTTGTTGGAGAACCTCCAGTTCCGGAGGTGAAGTAATTGCCAATACCAGACTGGTTGATAGTAGAACTAAGGTTTGTAGAACTAAAAGGCACGTTTGATACAAACACATGGAAGTTGCTCAATCGACTCTGACAGCAATTCTGCCTGTTATAAACTTCTATTGTAGTGATATCAGAAACGGACTCCAAATCCACTTCCCACCAGGCATTGGTATCGTTTTCTGTGTGATTGAAATTACCAGATGCTATAGTCCCATCGACAGCAACTGATGCAGATAAGCTACCGATATTTTGATAGGTGCTGGACTGAGAAGCGGGTTTATTTAGAGCAATATTATCACCCCCTCCGGTAGAACCCCCAGTTACTGAGATGGCACTTGTATCCGTGAACCCACCATCGGTTGTAGTAGCAGTGATGGTAACAGATCCTTCAGCATTGGCTGTTACTAATCCACTGGCATTCACAGAAGCTATGGAAGGATTGCTGGACGACCAGGAGACTGATTTATCAGTTGCATTGCCTGGATTAACCGTCTCATTAAGTTGCTGAGTCTGCCCGATTTGTATGGACGCATTGGCAGGAGAAACGGAGACGCTGGTAACGGCTATGGTTCCGGTTCCTGCTGTACCATTTACTACTACTTCCTGCATATGGAGGAAGTTGCTGCCTGCTAGCTGGACTCTGACGTATCTACCAGTTCTATTGACCTGCAGTGTGGTTGGGTAGCCACCTTGACCTGCGGTGAAGTAATTCCCTACACCCGATTGATTGATCGTAGAACTAAGGTTTGTAGACGTAAATGGTACATCTGATACAAACACATGGAAGTTGCTCAATCGACCCTGACAACAATTCTGCCTGTTATAAACCTCTATCGTAGTGATATCGGAGACAGACTCCAAATCCACCTCCCACCAGGCATTGGTATCGTTTTCAGTGTGGTTGAAGTTTCCATTTGCGGTCGTTCCGTCCACTGCTTCGGAGGCTGAAAAGTTATTGTTATTTTGATAGGTGCTAGACTGAGTAGCAGGCTTATTCAAAGCCAGATTATCACCTCCTCCCGTGGAGCCTCCAGTTACAGTAATTGTGCTTGAAGCAGTGAAACCTCCATCCGCTGTAGTGGCAGTGATAGTAGCACTGCCAGCTGCATTTCCTGTTACTATACCAGTACTGCTTACAGCTGCAACTGTGGTGTTGCTAGAAGTCCATGTTACCGTTTTATTGCTTGCATTGGCTGGTAAAACATTTGGTGAAATAGTGGCAGTCTGACCAATATTGAGTGAAACAGATGTTGGCGAAACACTTATGCCAGTTACAGCGATTGGATCAGGTCCAGTAGGCCCCTCTTCGGATCTTCCAGGAGCTGTGCTGAAATCCCAGGTCACCAAATTAACTACACAAACCTCTCCCACATGATGAAAATCTAGGGTGATGGTATTGTTGGTTTGAATAAGGTTTGCCGGGACGGGGATTTCCAAAGTGCCGAACCATCGACTCCTCAGTTGTTGTCCTCCTCTCCAGTCCAGAGGAGTCTCGACTTCAACGCCATTAAATGTAAATTTATCGATAGATAAAAAACCAACTTCATCATCAGGAGCGTCAAAAAGATTGACAGTTACTTTTAGCATTGCCTCAGCATTACTTGGGTTTTGAGGAACAGTGACTCCATTCACAAAAAATGTATTATCCCCATTCTGAATTTGTACACGCTGATCATTGCTTACAGATTCTCCAAAGAATTTTTTCTCAACAGAAGTCTCATTGATACTTACATTATTCGAATAAGTGTACTTTAGGATCATAGTAGCTTCGGCACCTAATTGGACGGTAGCGGGAGCAGAACTCAAATTATCTTCGTCCAATATGATATCTCGTATGCCCGAAAGGTATAAGTGCTTTGAGGTTACACTCTGGAGGTTTGGCCTGTTTCCAAAGAAGTTCAAGTTGATGTTCTTTGAAACCGGCTCTAAGTTGTTTAGAATCAGGTAGGTGTCGTTACCATCTACATAGCAATCCACCTGTATGTCTGGGTCAGAAGATTTCGTATCTACCCGAGTGCCGTTTACATCGTCCCATAGTCGATACCATTTTATAAAATCGCTCCACTCCCAGTTGCCATCTCCATCATCGTCTCGTAGCATTTTATAGTGATATACTACTTCTGGAATACCATCCCCATTGTTATCAATATCCCTGAATTGAGCTTTTGTAAGTGCGAAAGGCATGGAAAGTTCTATGTAATCGGGTCTTTCCAGAAATTGCATCATCATTGCGCTGAATGGCTTCAAATTTTCCCAGTCATAGCGCGTATCGTGTGGTTTGTTATCCCATGCATTTTGCACAGCACCGTACTCGGATATGATTATTGGTTTGCGAGATCCGAACTTTTCGATATCATAAGATTCCAGCATTTCCAATGTCGCCTCTACATGTCCTCCTGATCGCCTGGCGCCACCACTTGCATCATAGGTAGGCCAATCGTAAAAGTGAACGGAATAGAAATCCATGTTAGCACCAGCAGCATCTATGAATCCCTTCCACATGACATCCCACTGAAACCAATCAAAATTTTGCCCTAAATAGTCGGATTGAACTTGACTCCTTGCATATGCTTTAGCAATCTCATCGGCTGGAGTATTACCATAAAAGCCATCTACGTAGCTTTCGTCTTGGAACCGAGAAATAAAATCCCGTCCAAACAGATCGTGGGAGCCCCAAGTCATCCCTCCGATTTTTGGAGCCCTGCTTCCCAAGCGTTGCTTGATACCTGTTGCTACCAAGTTGTGATATTCGAAAATGTCCTCCCAGCTTGACATCATGAACTGTCCGGTATTCAATGGAAAATCTGGCTCATTCACAACCTCCCAGTACTCTGGCATCACCTGTCCGTCTTCGCTGACATCATCTACATAGAACTCGTCCATAAACTGAACCATCCATTCCGCTGAAGTCTCGATATCCTGTGGTATCCAGGTCTGTCCATTTTCCCGACCCCATACAGAGCCGCTTATTCCATTGTCATAATAAGACAGTGTGGGGTAAGTCGGATGAGGGTTAGTACCCATAATCGTAGTTATCTGATTTTTGTATTGCAAGAGCCCGCGATCCTCGAGTCTTCTTTGGTATTCGCCTTTCCAAAAGTCCAAAAGCTGTGTTAAGCTGTCAGGGTCGTGCTTATTTGGACGGTTTTCGTCTGCTGGAGTGAATTGGAATAAAAATGAGGCAGTGCCATTGTCGCGTCCAAGAGTTACATCAAGGTCATTGATGAATTCATCGACACGATTTAATTCACCTTCGTAATCCGCTTCAAAGATGCTGGCGTGTGCAGTTATGTGTCGCTCGCGTCCAAAATCGGAAATACCGCCCACAGAGTGTTTGATGTTTTCATTGACATCTACTTCTACATTTTGAGCATTGGATGGCTGCCAAAGAACGACAGCCATCACCAGAGCGATCAACTTACTTTTAAAAGTGTTTAACATGATAGTATTAGTTTGGTTATTAATGAAGTAATTAGGAATAGGCATAGCAATCCCGTTCACCATCCGGTCATTTTTTGAAAAAATCGTCAGAAAAGGTGTTAGAGTGAAGTGAGAAAATCAACTCCTAAGAAGAACTAAGCTATTCGGGTGAATAGTGTATGATGGCTTCTATGTGAAGCCATCATAAATGATCAAGAGATTTGTTTTCATAGGCTATTTAGTTGTGTATTGAAAAATCAGGTTGCCAAGATTTTCTTTCGAAATAATCTTTTTCACCCAATACATATCATAATATTACCAGTATCACCCTCTTATATTTCTGATTGAGTCTCAATTAAAACTGAACAATGAAATTGAGAGATATTATTGGTTAAATGGTGAAATATCTAGATTATAAATTAGCTAAATAGCTTTTTTACAGCATTTTAGGAAAATATGTCTAGTTTTTTTTCGAAATCAAAATCGCCCTTGAAAGTATCTGTTTCAGGCCTGACGGTACGTGAAATAATTGAGATTTTTTTCTCATACGTTCCGAAAAATACCTTTTTTCATTTTTTTTCATTCCTCTTTTAATGCCGAAATTGTACTTTAGGAGTATTTACTTGGATTGAAATGCTGGATTGTCTAGTGAGAGATTCTCCTTTTTGCTTTGAATATCATTACTTACTCCAAGCAAACTGATACTGAGTGCCTATTAATGCCGTGCGTTGCAAGATGCGGATGTGCCTATTGAATAAATTCTATTTGTCAATAAATAGTACGATCTTCTATTTTGAGATAATTAAACCAATCAATGACCGTCGAAAAATCAGGATTTACTGCTACCCAGAAATGGACGCTATTGTCAACTATTTTGGCATCTAGTCTGGTTTTCATAGATAGTACAGCATTAAATGTTGCTCTCCCCGCGCTACAGAAAGATCTGGGAATAACAGGAACAGAACTTCTTTGGGTGGTAAATGGATACGCCTTGTTTTTATCTGCCTTACTACTGGTTGGAGGCTCTTTAGGTGATTTATATGGTAGAAACAGGATTTTTCTGATAGGGTTGACCATTTTTTCAATCTCATCATTCGTTTGTGGTATTTCGCAGAGTTCACTTCAGTTGATTTTGGCACGCGCAGTTCAGGGTGTTGGAGGGGCATTGCTCACACCCGGGAGCCTTTCTATAATTAGTTCACAATTTGGTGTGGAGGGCAGAGGCAAGGCTATTGGCATATGGTCTACCTTCAGTGCTCTCACTGCAGTATGTGGGCCGATTCTGGGAGGTTGGCTTGCAGGAATAGGGCTATGGCGTGTAATTTTCTTCCTCAACGTTCCATTATCGATAGTAGTGTTCGTCTCTATGATAATGAAGGTTCCAGAATCGAGAAACCCAGGTGCTAATAAGTTAGACCTGCCCGGTGCACTTTTGGTTACCCTTGGATTGGCCGGAGTTACCTACTGTCTAATTGAGTCCTCTAAATATGGATATGCGGATTTTGAGATTGTGGCCTCCCTTGTCGTAGGGGTACTTTCTTTGCTGGCTTTCATCGTGGTGCAGAAGTATTCGGCGCACCCCATGATGCCGCTGCATTTATTCAAGTCCATTACTTTTAGCGGAGGTAATCTTCTTACGCTATTTGTCTATGGAGCTATGGGAGGAGCCTTATTCTTTTTACCCCTCAACTTGATTCAGATTCAAGGATATAGTGAAATCAACGCAGGAATGGCGATGCTGCCTATTATAATTTGCATTGCTGGTATATCTCCGTTCATAGGAAAATATGTAGACCACAAAGGAGTGCGCTTACCACTTATCGTTGGTCCTTTGATTTCGAGCCTGGGACTTTTCTTTTTTTCATTAAATGGGATCACTGCCGGACCAAGTGAATACTGGAGTACTTTTTTTATATCATTTATGCTAATAGGAGCAGGAATGGGTATTACAGCTGCTCCATTGACAACAGCTGTGATGGGAGCTGTTTCTGAGGATAACTCAGGGTTGGCTTCTGGTATTAACAATACAGTATCCAGAGCGGCGGGTGTATTAGCTGTGGCACTAATGGGAGCAATGGTTATGCTTTCCTTCAAATCATCTATGCAATCAGAAATCGCCAAGTCAGATTTTTCCGATTCCATGAAGACGGAGATCATGGTCGAGTCATCGAAACTTGCAGCTGCAGAAGCACCTCATTCACTTTCTGGTGAGGATAAAGTGTATGTCAAAAAACTGCTAAAGGATTCTTTCGTTGGAGCTTTTAATAGAGTCGTTACAGTAGCGTCATTGATGACGCTGATGGGGAGTCTGATGGCTCTGGTGTTTATTAAAGACAGGAAGCGCAAACAGAAGAATGAAAATTGAGGATTCTTTGAATTTGGAAACAGTGAATCGAAAGAAAAGAAAATTAGCGGCAATCATGTTTGCGGATATAGTCGGCTACACAGCTATGATGCAAGAGAATGAAATTCTGACTAAGAAAATACGCGATGCACATAGAAAAACACTGACTGAATCGGTAGAAGCTCATGGTGGTACGATCCTTCAGTTTTATGGAGATGGTTCCCTGAGTATTTTTGATAGTGCGGTGGAAGCAGCTGGCTGTGCTGTGAAAATTCAATTAGAGTCTCAAAACGATCCCAAGGTACCTCTAAGAATAGGAATTCATACTGGCGATGTAGTGGTGGATGAAGAAGGTGCCTTTGGTGATGGAGTGAATGTGGCTTCCAGAATAGAGTCGCTCGCAATTACTGGGTCGGTTATGATATCTGACAAAGTATATGATGAAATCAAGAACCATACAGCTTACCGTACCCTCTCCATGGGTGAATTTGAACTTAAAAATGTGGCCAGACCCGTTGAAGCTTTTGCTATTATAAATGAAGGGCTGATAGTTCCGAAGAGAAATGAACTGAAGGGTAAGGTCAAGGAATCAATCAAGAGCATTGCCGTCATGCCATTTATGAACATGAGTGCAGATCCTGAAAACGAATACTTCAGCGATGGCATCACCGAAGAGTTGATCAACGCAATGACTCGTGTAGAAGGGCTTATGGTAACGTCAAGAACGTCTTCTTTCTCATTTAAGGGGAAAAACGAAGATGTAAGGTCGATAGGGGAGAAACTTAACGTCCAATCCATACTAGAGGGAAGTGTGAGAAAATCAGGTAATCGAGTGCGAATTACGGCACAATTGATCAATGTCGCCGATGGTTACCACGTTTGGTCAGAAAGTTTCGATAGGAATCTTGAGGATATTTTTGAAGTGCAGGATGAGATTTCACAGACAATTGCAAATAAGCTGAGGGAGAAACTTTCTATTAAAGAGAAATCAAAACCATTGGTGATTTCGCACACGGACAACTTTCAGGCTTACAATCACTACCTGATGGGGTTGTTTCATTACAATAAATGGACACCAGCAAATGCCGTAAAAGCAATAGGGCATTACGAGAAAGCCATTCAGGAAGAACCGAATTTTTCGCTTCCATATGTGGGGATGGCCAGAAGCTATTCGCTTATTTCTATTACGGGATACAGAAACCCCAAAGAAGCTGCGGAAAAAGCGATAATGTACGGAAACAAAGCACTGTCTATGGATTCAAATAACATAGACGCTTATTTGGTATTAGCAGTGATTCAGTATTTCTACAAATGGGATTGGGGGCAAGGCTTTTTGGGTATCCAAAAAGCGATAGAGATTAATCCCAATTCTTCGGAGGCTCATCTCCTTTATTCCTTGCACTATGCAATAAAAGGACGGATAGAAGAAGCTCTGGAAGCCATGGATAAATCCTACCAGATAGATCCGGTTTCGTTTAATACTATCCGCACATTGGCAGACATGTATTATTTCGCAGAGCGATATGATGAAGCTATTGCCGTGTATGATTCTATTCTGGAGCAGGATCCTCATTTTTTAGCTGCGATAGAATTTAAGGCTTGGGCTTATCTTATGAAAGGAGATACAAATCAAGCTATAGCACTGTTCTTGTCCATGGGTGCAGAAGGATCTCATGCTATACAGGCAGATTCGCAGTTGGCCTATGCGTATTCTCAAAAGGGAGATGAGGAACAAGCTAGAGCGTATCTTAGCGCGCTGGAAAAAAAAGGGACGGGATCCAATTTTGATTATGCAATTATTTATGCAGGACTTCATGATTTGGATAATGCATTCCATCACCTGGAAAAATGCTACGAGGAGAGATTGGGAACTATTATATTTATCAAAGTGAGTCCCATTTGGAAACCTTTGAGAAAAGATAAAAGGTATTTGGAGTTGTTAGAAAGATTGAATCTTAACTGACTCTGAGTTGTTCCTTACAATCGGTCAATCTTACAGATTCAAATTACCAATCATCAAATAATCCTCTTCTTCGGCAGTCAATTGACGTAATTCTATAGTTATCAATCACAGAAAAAATGAAAAATTTTACCTTAACCTTATTATTCCTATCTCTTTCTTTTGCGGTAATCGCTCAAAGCGATGAACCCCAGTCTCAGTTTGCGAAAGATTTTTTGCATGTTTGGAGTGTTTCATCCAGAATTACGATCGAAGTGGCGGAAGCAATGCCGGAAGAACTTTACGGTTATAAGCCTAGCGACTCAAGTAAGACTTTTGGCGATCAAATTGCTCACATTGCTTTCACCTGTGGCTATTTGTCCAATGGATTTGTAAATAGTGATTGGGGAGAATACAAGGATCCGGACACCCAAGATATGACCAAGGCGGAAGTCATTGAATTATTAAAGCAAAATCTGGAGGTTGCAACTCAAAACATTGCCTCTATGACGGATGAGCAGGCCAATGAAACTATTAAAGCTTTTGGAGGAAGAATGTTGAAAAGATACATCACGATACTTTTTATTCAAGACCACCTAACTAATCATAGAGCGAAAGCGAATCTTTATATAAGGATGAATAACATTAAACCTCCGGAATACGGGTTTTTCAACTAGCCTCCATATCATGGCGTTTAACTGCTTACATGCCTGTTTTGTCTAAAACTTCGTGTTCTTTGAAACCAAATAGATAATAAATAGGTTGAAAGTGTGTTGGATTTAAAAGAAATATTTGACTCGAATTGATATTAGCAGTAAATTCGCGGTTCGCTTTGGTGTAATCGAAGGGTTGCGCTGATTCAAAAAAGGGACATTTGGTGTTAGTTCTTGTTATAAGAAGTCCATCAAATAACAATAGAAAAGTATAAACATACGCATATGCGACAACTGAAGATTACTCAATCCATTACCAACAGACGGGAAAGCCACACTTTGGAGAAATATTTCACTGAAGTGAGCAACGTGCCTATGATTACCCCTGATGAAGAGGTGACATTAGCAAAAAGAATCCGTGAGGGGGATGAGTTGGCTTTGGAGAAGCTAGTGAAAGCAAACTTACGTTTTGTGGTTTCAGTAGCTAAGCAGTATCAAAATAGAAGCTTGCCTTTGAATGACCTGATCAACGAAGGAAACCTTGGTTTGATCAAAGCAGCTAAGAAGTTTGATGAGACGAAGGGATTCAAATTCATTTCATACGCGGTATGGTGGATTCGTCAGTCGATCATGCAAGCGTTGGCAGAGCAATCTAGAATTGTTCGTTTGCCGATGAACAAATCAGGTGCTATCAATCAGATCAGAAGAGCTTATGCTGAATTAGAGCAGCAGTTTGAGCGTGAGCCAACGGAAGAAGAGCTTGCTGATGTGCTTGACATGAAGCCTAGCGAAGTTAGAAATACATTGGGTGCGGAAGTGAAGCAGATGTCTATGGATGCTCCTTTCGGGGAGGATGAGTCTGGATCGCTTTTGGACGTGTTGGAGAACAACACAACTGGCCCTACGGATGGGGAGTTGGTATTCAACGACTCCTTGAAAGTAGAAACACTTAGAGCTCTTTCTACGCTTACTGCAAGGGAAAGAGAAGTGATCATGATGAGTTTCGGTATTGGTCACGATAATCCATTTACTCTTGAAGAGATAGGTGATGCTATGGGACTTACCAGAGAAAGGGTAAGACAGATCAGAGAAAAAGCATTACAAAAATTAAGAGAACCAGGCAAAAATCGACGACTCAAAGAGTTTGTTGCAAATTAAAAATTAAGAGCCTCATTTGAGGCTTTTTTTATGCCCATACCTTGAAATGGGTTGTTCGTCTAAAAATTCCGATTTCAATCTTAAATAAATTGGAGAGTTCAATAAGCCTTGAAGTTGAATTACCTTAAACCTTGTTTTCAGACCTCTGCTCGCATCTTGATTTCTAATAGCTGTTTCACAAAAGAAAAGCCTGCTAAATTCTTAACAGGCTTAGGATAGTGCGTGATAAATTGGAATTGAAGCTTTTTACTTCAAATGAGCAGAAAGCTTTTCCAGCATTTCTGGTTGATTTACGTTTTTGGAAATGAATCCATTGAAATACTCAGAGTAGCTAGGCTCAATTTCGTCCACTCCTGAGAATCCTATAATTGGAAGGTTTGCGAATTTTTTTCCAAGTTCGGTTTTGATGATCCTTGCAGCTTCGAGCCCACTTAGTATGGGTAAGCCGAAATCCATGATCACAATGTCAAATTTGTTAATTCTTACTAAGTCAATGGCCTGCTGGCCGTTTCTTGTTACAGTAAAATCAAACCCTAGTTTTCTTAAGTATCGTCTTAAAATGAAAATGAACATCTCATCGTCCTCAGCCAAGAGTATTTTCTTTCCTTTTAAATCGTTTTCTTCCATTGACTTTTTGTATTAAATAATGATTCAATATAACACATCTTTGTTAATTCTTTTCAAATTCTCGCTACACAAAACTTAATGAAGTAGTGTTTACTATAAACAAAGACCGGTAAAGGTGCATAGTATTTAGATCAAGCTACTTATTAAAAATGCGTTATTCGACGAAATGACCATTCTTGCCCATGAGCAAAAATGGTGGCTTGATTCTGTTGATGGTTCTTCGCAAAAAGTTTTATTACTCTCATAAAACGGCATATTAAGGAGTTTCTTATGGTTTACTCGTTGAATTGTTTGCTCCGACTAATGAGCGTGAGAGGAGATAAATTTCAGGCTAATGTGCTTAGCGATAATAGCCCCGATAGAAGCGGTATCCTGTGACCATCGGGAACAGATAAAGCTGATAGCGGGAATGTGATAGGTTCGAGCTTCGATATGTCCGCTCCAAAAGGAAAGGATTAAATCTTTAGTGCTTACTTTCTTGTACTTCGGGTTTTATTCTTCGCTAAATTCGCGATTCGAATTTTCGACAAAACTTAAACTTCAACAACATGACATCAGATCAGTTGAAAGACTTGAAGAGCCGCGTACAGGCCTTGAGGGGGTATCTTTGACTATGATACCAAGAAAAAGGAGATAGAGGAGGAGGAGCTGGTGACGGCCCAGCCGGATTTTTGGAATGATGCCGAAAAAGCCGAATCTATATTAAAAATAATTAGAGGTAAGAAAAGCTGGACCAATGCTTATGAAGAGGTCGAATCTGCAGTAGAGGAGGCAGAAACTTTGCAGGAGTTTCTGACTGAAGGTGAGGGCACGGAAGAAGATGTAGATGCAGCGTATAATGATGCTCTGAAGTTGGTTGAGGATCTTGAGATGAAAAAAATGCTCTCAGGTGAGGAGGATCAGCTTTCAGCAATGCTTCAGATTACACCGGGTGCTGGTGGAACGGAGAGCAACGACTGGGCAGGTATATTGATGCGGATGTACATCATGTTTGGTGAATCTCAGGGCTACAAGGTTCGTGAGGTTGATTATCAGCCGGGTGATGTGGCAGGGGTTAAGTCTGTGACGTTGGAATTTGATGGGCCACTTGCGTATGGTTTTCTGAAGTCGGAAAATGGTGTTCACAGGTTGGTTCGGATTTCACCATTTGATAGTGGGGGTAGAAGGCATACTTCTTTCGCTTCTGTGTATGTGTATCCTATTGCGGATGATTCTATCGAAATAGATATTCATCCTAATGATATCGAGATGCAGACGTCTCGAAGTGGTGGTGCTGGAGGTCAGAATGTAAATAAGGTTGAGACGAAAGTGCAGCTTACTCACAAGCCTACTGGGATTGTGGTGGTCTGCTCTGTGGATCGTTCTCAGCTGGCTAACAGGGAGCGTGCCATGCAGATGTTGAAATCTCAACTGTATCAGATGGAGGTTGAGAAACGAAATGCTGAGCGTGATAAGGTGGAGGCTGGAAAGATGAAAATCGATTTCGGTTCTCAGATCAGAAATTATGTGTTGCATCCATACAAGTTGATCAAAGATGCTCGAACAGGGTTTGAGCGAACGGACGTTCAGAATGTACTCGATGGCGACTTGATGGATTACTTGAAGGCGTTTTTGCTGAAAGGGCAAGATGGTACGGGGGATTGATTCTGGGTCAGAAATCGTGATTTATATATAGGTCACGGGATTGCATCTGATCGGGATTTTTTTGAGGACATTGTTATTGTATTCCCGCTAGTGGGAGTGCTAGGCACCTTGTGAGCTTGCTCCGAGGTTCTCGAGTTTCATGATTAAACCTGTCTGGATTCTAAATCCAGACAGGTTTTTTCGTATTTAGATAAGTAGAATATGCTCAAGACTTACTCCAGAAATTTCTGGTTGCTTTCGTTTAGCTCTTACATGTTTTTCACATCGTTTTCGATGATCATAGCAGAGCTGCCAGGCTATTTGAGCAGATTGGGTGGAGAGCAGTATGTTGGGTTGATTATATCACTGTTTACAGTCACGGCTGCTATTTCTCGACCTTTTAGCGGGAGACTAACAGATAAGTGGGGACGAATTCCGGTTATGGTGATTGGGGCAGTGGCAAGTGGTATTGCAGGTGTTTTGTACCCCATGCTGGCCACAGTGTGGGGTTTTCTTTTGATCCGATTGTTTCATGGTTTTTCTACAGGGTTTAAGCCGACAGGGACTTCTGCTTATGTTGCGGATATAGTTCCCCCTGAGAAGCGAGGAGAGGCTTTAGGGATAAGTAGCTTTTTCGGGACTATTGGAATGGCTTCTGGCCCATTGATGGGATCGTCTATTTACTTGGAATATGGGATCAACGTCATGTTTTATGTGAGTACTGTGTTCGCAATAGGGTCAATTCTGATTCTTGCTGGCATGAAAGAGACATTGAAAACGCGAGAGAAGTTTAATTGGTCATTGCTGAAGGTAAATGGATCAGATATTTATGAGCCTTCCGTGCTGGTTCCTTCTATCGTAATGGTACTCACGGCTCTTTCTTTCGGTACGGTCATAACGCTAGCGGCAGACTTTAGTGAGTTTCATGGTATAGTGAACAAGGGACTGTTCTACTCTTATTTTACTGGTGCATCGATGCTTACGCGCGTGATAGCTGGGAGGCTTTCGGATAAGTACGGACGTAAGTCAATACTCTATTTTAGTACTTCGTTTATATTTTTCAGCATGTTGGTTATTGGCTTTTCTGATTCTGTAACGATGTTCTTTGTGGGGGCATTTTTATTTGGAATGGGCTATGGCATGAATTCTCCAGCGCTTTTTGCCTGGACTATTGATTTGAGCCCGGAGAAGTTTAGGGGAAGAGGGGTCTCTACTATTTTCATCTTTATGGAAGTCGGGATTGGTTTGGGGGCTCTTATTTCAGGGACGGCTTATCAGGGAATGGATGAGCGTTTTCCATTAATCTTTGGAGTGGCAGGGTTTTTCTCTTTGATTGCTTTATTTTATGTGATCTTTTTGACTTCAAGGAAATGATTCGAATTCTTACCATTCTCTATTTTACGGTCGGTTTTGTAAACGTTCTGGCTAATCTCTTTGGCTGGAGCGACATCATATTTTTTACCAAGCCGCTGCTAATTCCTTTGCTTATATACTATTTGTTCATCTTTTCTGATGGAGTCATTAGTCTGGCAAGGTTGCTCACGGCAGCAGCGCTGCTGTTCTCCTGGGTAGGAGATTTGGTTCTATTGAAACAGGAAAATCAATATTATTTCCTAGGAGGGCTTGCTGCTTTCCTCATTGCACAACTGATATATGCATACGCACTCTCCAAGGCCAGTTTCAAGAAAGTAGAATTTCAGTGGAAGCCGCTGTTGCCACTTATGGCTTATGGAGCTTTGTTGATGCTTGCTTTAGTAAGAAACTCAGGAAGTCTTGCTCCCGCTATAGTCGTTTACGGATTGGGCATATTGGCGATGGTAAGCGTGGCGAGACTGAGGAGGTGGGGGACAAATACGGAGAGTTACAAATTGGCTTTTATTGGAGCCTTTCTATTCGTGATATCAGACTCTATTTTAGGATTGGATAAGTTCGTGTTTGATATTCCCGCTGGAGATTTTTTTGTAATGGTAACCTATATTCCCGCACAATTTTTTCTAGTGAAAGGTCTGCTAAGTCATCCAGCTTAGAGATAAGCTGTGTTTGCAGGACTTATTGATTAGTCGGCGTAGTGAAAAGCTACATTGCCCATAGCCACATCAAGGTCAAATGTAAGTAGATTCTCTGCAGAGGCGGAGTAGCCCATATTTACAAATACATCCCTTTCTACGCGCTCAAAGCCGGGGACCATCTTTATGCCGCACAGAGGCGAATCTTTCATATATATGATTATTGGGATATCGCTGCTAGGTAGATAGATGTCTAAGTTTCCAGCACCTACAGAAGCCTTTACCATACATTTGTTTTTAAGTGGTCCGCTGAAATCCAGAAGAGCCCTTCCAAAGCCAACATTGGCAATAACACAAGAAGCGTTGGCACAATCAATGTTTTTCGCAACCAGAGACCCCATGTCTACTTTGATTAAAAAAGTATCCATTGCGATCGGATTAGGAGTGCGTTCACTATAATCAACCAACACATCTGCACTTCCAGATTTTATTTTTAAGTCCTTCACAGAAGTACCACTTAAGTCCACATCTGCCCTTCCAAAACCATAGTTTAGATCCAGCTTATAAATCATGCTGTTGTCGAAGAGAATCTTCCAGTAGTTATTGTCGCTTGAGCTGTTTCCACCGAGCATAGCTAGAAATATGCCGTCTCCTATATCAGTCGATTTAAACTCCTGAAGAGAAAGATTTACATCACATGTATTGTTGGCGACAAGTGCTTTGAAGGAAGGGTTGACTTTTTCTAAGTCCGGATTGCCGTAGATATTGAGCGGGCCATGCTCATCGTTGGAAGGTTGTATCAGGCAATTACCCGAAGAAGCCTCAAGAGAAAAGTTTATTGTATCATACCCAGAACAGCCTTTGAGAGAATAAAACTTCTTCAATTGCCCATAACTGACTGATAATAAAAGGCCTAGAGCCAACGAAAGAACCAACCGCAACATGAATCTTGATACGGAATATCTTGAATCATGTTGCGACATAAATCTACGCTCCGAAGAATTCTTTCATATTTTCGAAAAAACCCTTCTCACCTTTCGACGGATCCGGCTGAAAGTTCGACGAACTTCTCAGAGACTCAAGCGTTTCTCTCTCCTCCTTTGTCAAAGTTTTAGGAGTCCACACGTTCACATGGATCAGTTGATCACCTATCTGGTATCCTTCTATATCCTTAATCCCTTTGCCTCTCAGTCTTAGTATTTTTCCACTTTGAGTTCCCGGATCGATTTTTATTTTCACCTTTCCCTCTATGGTTGGCACTTCTAGAGAAGCACCCAGAGTAGCATCAATGAAGTTGACATACATTTCATACACTACATTGTTGCCATCTCGTCGTAGCGTATCATCCTCCTGCTCTTCTACAAGAATCAAAAGGTCCCCCGCTACTCCTCCCGCTACCTCATTTCCCTTGCCAGCCATAGAGAGCTGCATTCCCTCAGCCACACCAGCAGGTATTTTGATAGTGATGACTTCCTCACTTCTTTTCATTCCCGTACTATCAGTACCGGAAGCACGCTGATCAACCTGCTGTCCTGCACCACCACATGTAGGACATGTAGAAGTAGACATCATCTGCCCAAGCATGGTATTCATGACCTTTCTTACCTGTCCGGTACCTTGGCAAGTAGTGCAGTTTTTGAAAGTAGTCTCTGGGTCTACTATTAAGCGGTTGACCTTAATTTTCTTCTCAACCCCACTTGCAATTTCCTGCAGAGAGAGTTTTAACTTAATTCTTAGATTGGTACCCTTGCGAGTTCTGCGACCTCCGCCACCACCTCCGCCAAAGAAGCTATCAAAGGGACTTCCGCCCCCTCCACCGAAGATATCGCCAAACTGAGAGAATATGTCATCCATATTCATACCTCCGCCGCTGAAGCCTCCGCCACCAGCACCACCTACACCCTGATGACCAAATCGGTCATACCGCTGACGCTTTTCGTCGTTGCTTAGAATCTCGTAGGCCTCTGCAGCTTCCTTAAACTTATCCTCTGCCTCCTTGTTGTCAGGGTTTTTATCAGGATGAAATTTGATAGCCACCTTTCGGTACGCCTTTTTTATTTCATCTTTACTTGCAGACTTGTCTACACCCAGAATATCGTAAAAATCTCGCTTTGCCATATTATGATTTAGCTCCAGTCACGACTTTTGCAAATCGAACCACTTTTTCGTTAAGGAAATATCCATTCTCTACCACATCCACTACTTTTCCTGCCAATTCTTCCTCGGCCGGTATTTGAGTGATAGCCTCGTGAAAATCTTCACTGAATTCAGCCCCCTTTTCAATTTCCATTTTTTTCAAACCCTTGTTTTCGAGAGTCTTTTTGAATTTGTTATAAATCAAATCCATGCCCTCCTTTGCAGCCTCGATTTCCTCGTTGGTCTCCAGAGCCTTCATAGCTCGCTCGAAATCATCTATAACCGGGATCAAATCAGACATCAAATTCTTATTCGCCGACCCGATCAATTCCAGTTTTTCTTTAGAAGTCCTCCTTCTGAAGTTTTCAAACTCCGAGTACAACCTCAAGTACTTGTCCTTAGCCTCAGCCACTTCCGCCTGTAGCTGCTCTACCTCTGTCAATTCGGGCACATCCTCAGCCTCTTCACTTTGCTCTTCTGCAGCCTCTTGCTGATCCTCACTTTCTGCTGCTGATTCCTCCTGTGGGTTTACCAGCTCTTCTTTTTCCTGTTCTTCGACTTTTTCCTTTTGCATTTTTAAATTCAAGTTAAAGGTGATCTGCACAGGTCAATTTCTTTGCCAAAAAAGATCCCTATGACAAGATGACAGTTCTATCTATCAATTCAGAAAAGTTGATTAAAACGTAAGCCGAATGTTTTTTGTATTATTTGGAGAGATGCTGAGCCGCTATGGAGACAGAGTGCTCCTGCTATCCACTATATCTATGGCTTGCAGCCATAGGATGCCGTTCCTATCAGGTCTACCTTGCCTGAACCATCACATTGAACCTTGCCTCCATTTATGAAATGAAGCTCTCGCTCTATCGTATTCCAATCTGGTAGCAGTTCCCAGCCGAACAATTCTTGGTATTAATAAGGTGAAGCCACATTATATTCCAATGTCGTTTAGTTAAGCA
>JAGDZQ010000035.1:0-202363 GCA_049115715.1 Cyclobacteriaceae bacterium | reverse complement strand
CGCGATGTGGACTGCAAAAGTAACACAAGAATCAACAGATACCAAGCATGGAGAAACTAAAAATTAAGAAAATTTTATCTGGGCTTAATCATGAGATAAATTCGTCTGATATTGCAAGCTTATGAGCAATGAAATAGACTTTAAGGCTGGCTTTGTTACCATCATTGGGAAACCTAATGTGGGGAAATCAACACTCATGAACCAACTGACGGGTGAAAAATTATCCATCACCAGTAGCAGAGCACAAACAACAAGACATAGAATCTTCGGCATCATCACCAACGATGAGCATCAGATTGTATACTCGGACACTCCCGGCATGCTAGACCCGAGCTATAAGCTTCAGGAGAAAATGATGAAGTTCGTTAAAATGTCACTAGAGGATGCGGATGTGATTCTCTATATGGTGGAGCTTGGTGAAAAGAATAGCAGCCCTGAATGGCTGAAACTTGCGAAAAGCTCTGGTGTACCGGTCTTGTTTGTAATCAACAAGACTGATTTGGCCAAGGGGTCTCAGGTGATAGATAAGATACAATACTGGAAAGACGAAATACCTGACTTAGAACCTATAACTGTGTCTGCTGTGACCGGTGAGGGCACTGAAGAGCTACAAAGAAGGATTGTCGAGCTGCTCCCATCCCACCCTCCTTACTTTCCCGAGGATGAGTTGACTGATAAATCGGAACGGTTCATTACAGGCGAAGTGATTAGAGAAAAAATATTCATGCAATACAAGCAAGAGGTACCTTATAGTTCTGAAGTGGTGGTTCATGAGTTTAAGGAAGAGGAAAATATTATTCGGATCATGGCGGATATATATGTGGAGCGTGATAGCCAAAAGGGTATTATTATTGGAAAAAAGGGTGAGGCGATCAAACAACTGGGCACTGCGGCCAGAATAGATTTGGAGGAGTTTTTTCAAAAGAAAGTCCATCTGGAAACAAGGGTGAAGGTAGAAAAGGACTGGAGAAAGGATGATAGAAAGCTTAAGCGATTCGGATATTAGAATTGGTTACTAGTATTGGGTGAAAGTGCGACTTGTGTGATTGACTAGTTGGGTTAATGCTGTTTTTCTGCGAAGTGCGATTGTGTCAGTGATAGAGGCGATACCCCACAGACCGACATAGGAGGTCGAGGAGTAAAGCCGATAGCACGCCCGGACACCCAATTTCAAATATGGATTGGTACTACCAAGGCTAAGAAATCTATCAATACGGAAAACAATGTCTACTTTTGCAGTTCAAATTTTTAACTGATCTGTAGTGGCAAATATTGTGGCGATCGTTGGGCGGCCCAACGTAGGTAAATCAACTCTTTTTAATCGATTAATAGAGCGAAAGCAGGCTATCATGGACAATGAGTCCGGGGTAACGAGAGACCGACACTATGGGTTTGCTCAGTGGATCGGAAAACAATTCACGGTAATAGATACTGGTGGTTATGTGGAGGGCTCTGATGACATCTTCGAGGGGGCAATAAGGGATCAGGTGAAGGAGGCATTGGAAGAGGCGAATGTGATTCTTTTTATGGTGGACTGCATCACAGGATTGCATGGCTTGGACTCTGATTTCGCCAATGTGGTGAGGGAGTTAAAGAAGCCTGTACTTATCTGTGCAAATAAGGCTGATACGACGGAAAAGGCGTTTACGGCTAATGAGTTTTATGCTTTGGGTCTGGATGCGGAGATATTCCCTATTGCTGCTGCTAGTGGCTCGGGAACGGGGGAGCTATTGGATGAATGCGTGAAGCATTTTGAGGATGAGGCGGAGGAAGAAAGGGAAGAGGGAATTCCAAGATTATCAATCGTGGGAAGGCCGAATGTAGGGAAATCTTCTTTTTTGAATGCTTTGCTTGGCAAAGAGCGCACGATTGTCACGGACATTGCGGGAACAACAAGAGATGCTGTGGATAGTCGATATCGCTTGTTTGATAAGGACTTCATCTTAACTGATACTGCGGGGATTAGGAAAAAAGCGAAAGTAAGAGAGGATATTGAGTTTTACTCTGTGCTAAGGGCTATACAGGCGCTCCAAGACTCGGATGTCTGCATAGTTGTACTCGATGCTCAAAATGGCATAGAGGCTCAGGATATGAGTATCATAGGGCTGGCTCATAAGTATAAAAAGGGATTGATCATCATGGTAAATAAGTGGGATCTGATGGAAAAGGAGACCAACACTGCCAGGGATTTCGAAAAGGAGATAGAGGCCAAGTTGGGGGTCATGTCTTATATCCCAATCATATTTACAAGCGTGCTGAATAAGCAGCGGATATTCCAAACGATTGAACTGGCTCTAGAGGTAGCAGAGAATAAGAATAAAAAAATTGCTACTTCTACGCTCAACGAGGTGATGCTGAAGGAAATAGAACACTACCCTCCTCCTGCTGTCAGGGGTAAGTATATCAAAATAAAATACATTACTCAGCTCCCTACGCCAAGCCCGACTTTTGCATTCTTTTGTAATTATCCGAAAGATATAAGGGAGTCTTATGAGCGGTTCTTAACTAATAAAATACGGGCTCACTTTGGGTTTAAGGGTGTAAACGTAAAGGTGATATTTAGGAAGAAGTAGGTTATTGGAGGAAACTTTTGTTTTGCTAGGCAGGTTATTGGAATTGTAGAAAATTTTTGAATCGTATAGGTATCGGCAATCAACCTTCATCAGAAAATATATTCGAGCGTTTCGTTCCAGAAAAAGCGGCGACTTATTGCAATAGGCTTTATGATTACTTTGGTTTTGAGTTTAAAATCAAGAAGAGTCGCCAGACCAAGCTTGGAGATTATCGGTTTGACAGGCAAACAGGCAAGCACACGATAACTATTAACAATGATCTGAATCGGTACTCATTTCTGGTAACATATATTCATGAGGTGGCTCACTTGGTCACTTTCAAAGAGCATGGAAGAAAAGTAAGTCCTCACGGAGCTGAATGGAAGGCTAATTTCATCAAAGCGATGCAGCCTGTTTTGAATGAGGAGGTGTTTCCTAAAACGGTGTTTCTGGCTCTTCAAAATTATTTTAAAAACCCAAAAGCGAGCAGCTGCTCTGATCCTGTTTTGTTTAATGTATTGAGGCAATTCGATGCGGAGAGTGACACTTTACCTCTCAGCAAGGTACCTATTGGGGAGGTGTTTCAGTTCAACGGAAAAAGCTACTTAAAGCTTGAAAAGAAAAGGACGAGAAGTGTGTGTCAGGAGGTGGATTCTAAAAGAAGGTACTTGATATCGGAGGTTGCACCCGTAACAAAATAGGATTAAATTAATATTATTTTTACTTATAAAAAGAATTAGCTAATTTCAGTGCTGTTACGAAATCTGCTATGTCTAACAATATTGCTGTTTACAACTTCAAAGGTGGGGTTGGAAAAACAACTACAACACTCAATGTGGGTTACAGTTGGTCAAAAAACTTCAAGGTTTTATTGATTGACTGTGACCCTCAATGCAACCTCACCAATGTTGCTTCTCAAGGTCAATACACCAGTACGCTGTATGATCAAACGAAATCGCTCTTGCATGGTCAGACACCTGATATCGTGCCTGTAGAAATAACTCCATATCTGCATTTAATTCCGGGGGATTACAGGATGGCTGAGTTAGAATCAAATAGTCATTACATCAATTTTGGGTCTGAAATCAATCGCAAGTTTTTGAGTCATTTGGGACCTCTATACGATTTGGTGATTTTGGATTGTCCGACTCATTTTGGGGTATTTGTAAAAGCTCTTCTGGATAATATTGATGGCATTCTTATTCCGACTGTTCCTGATAACTTTTCGATTACAGGGGTACAGACGCTTTTGCAGTATTTGTCGACATTGAATTCTTTTCGCTCAATCAATATCCTTGGAATATTCTTCAACATGTATAGAAAGAGTATCATTCAAAATGGAAGGGTGATGAGAGACTCTAAGGAACTTTTTGGGAATCTGATTCTCAAGACTACCATAGGTTCTTCTACCAGAGTAAGGGAAGCGAATAATCATGGAATATCCGTTTTGGATTATGAACCAGACTGCTCGGTATCTAAGGATTTTGACAATTTGTGTGACGAATTGATCTCAAAACTTTTTGAGAAAAAGACTCTGGATAGTGTGATGGATTTGGATAAAATAAAGGCTTAGGGCTTAAATACTAAGTCTTCGAGCCATTAATGCGTCGATCATTTCGAAAACTGCAGCGGGTGTTCTGGTACGCCAGTTGACAAGATTGAGCTGTCCTCCAAAATTGATAAACTGGTCGATTTGATAAGCGCTCATCTCCTCTTCTACAAAATCTCTAAAGTTGAGTGCTACAATCCAGCCGTCTTCTACTTCATCGAACCACTCCTCGTAGTAGCTGTCGTCACTGCCATGAAAGTTGAGTATATTCTCTCCTATCAGAATGAATTTATTGACACCAAGCATGAGAAAGTGTTCAATGATGTTGCGCTTCATATGCATGATGTCATTATTAATCGCATCGTTCCATTCTCCCAAAAGTTCTATGATGGTGTATCCTTGATCATAGTCTACAAATAGTACCTTCATGTAGAGTGTCTCCGATCCAAAAAAATCCCAGCCTGGATCTATGTAGAATCCATAAATATTGTCTGAGTATAAATCGTAGTTATACTCCTTGCCATGAAAGGGGGAATCAGGGTCTTCTGATGAGTCGTAAAATTTAAGCCAGCTATAGTAGGGTTCTATCTGATGCATGAAGCGCCAATTTCTTCTTTCAAATTAACACCTATTCCACGATTAACTTGACTGATTTTTCAAAATTCTGACTCTTTATTCGAACGAAGTATATTCCAGGTTTCAAATCTTGATCTGTCCACTCAATAGTTGTCTGATCTAAATTAATCATGTCATTAAATATCTCCAAAACTTGTTTCCCGACCTCATCGAATAGGATAACACTGACATGATTTCCTCTAAGGTTTGGCAAATCTATTGTACCACCTGAAAGGGTTGGGTTCGGGTAAAGTAAAAGCCCAGATTCTATGTCATAATTACTGAGCTCTGGTGCTTTTTCATTCTTATCTCCGGGAGTACCACCATTGGAAATGGAAAACCAGTTCGAACCATCTGCATTGTCCAGATCTGAATCTATGAGTGCGATGGAAACTCCTTCTTGAGCATTGGGCCAGGGACTTAATGTCTCATAGCAAATTTCATCATGAATGTTTCCTTCATCGTCATACAACCTAATGCAATCTCCATCCGAAGAGAGTCCAAAGTCAAAGTCCCCTACTACCTGTACATTGCTTCTTAGGTGGGTGTTGAGCTTTAATTGGTTTTGTGCGAGAATCAAATAGCTATCAGCGGCTATGAAGGTATTGTCTGGTATTGAGTAGCTATTTTCATCATTGTTGTCTTTTAAGATCCATCCCGAAATATCGATGATTTGGGTTTCTGCATTTTTTAATTCGATCCAATCTCCGGTATCCGCATCCTCGGATGATCGGTAAACGAATTCATTAATAACTACATTCTCAGGAATGTCCTCTCTCTTCCCGAAAACTGCTTTAATTGTTGTTGTCTGCGTCAAATTTAGACTTATAATGGGGTCTACAGAATTAATGTGACCCTCCCATCTTAGAAAAATAAATCCTGGCTCTGCTATAGCTTTAACCTCCACAGGAATGTCTTCAAAATAAAAACCTGACCACTCCTCTCCTTTTATTGCTAGAGAGTTGAGCTTGACCCATCCTTTTTCCGGAGTATCGTTCTCTACATTTAGTTGTCTTCTGGTAATCGAAAACTGATTGCTTAGATGTCCCCAAACTGCCTCTTGCCGACCTCTTGCAAAACTTCTTAAACGTGAAACTTGAGATTGCCAATCATTGAAACTCCCATCCCACTTATTCATGTGGCTTGCTATTTCCCCTTCAATCTGATTTTCGAAGAGATCTATGGATGATGCAATGCTATCCGCTTGATAGGTAGAATTTAATTCATCGGAAAAGAACGTAACGAAATCCTCCTTAAAGAATTCATTTTCCATAAGCTCTCTCAAAAGCAAAGTAGACCAGGGTGGGTTTGGCCAGTTTGGACCATTTGGGTTCAAAGCAAAAGCGAGGGTATTATTGTTATTCCTGCCAGCAAAAAGATTGAAGCCAAAGTCTTTGTCATAAGTAATCCACTTCCACTTAGATTCTTCATGGTCCGCTTTCCAAAACTTGATATTATTGCCTGGCCAATCAGTGTTATCTACGAAAATATTTACTACTTGATATTTGATGAAATTTTGAACATCCATTTGAGTCTGGACATATTCGTAATTGCTTGCAAGACTTAAATCGTTCGATTGAATATAATTTCTGAGTGTAGTAAAGTGATCACTATTGCCTTCTACTACAGTACCTTCCTGCTCAAGTATGCTAATTTCATTTGCTTTCTCATCTCGATGCGATGCTAGAAAATCTTCGTTTACTTTCTCTCTAATATTTAAAATCCCCCAATATTCTCCGTTTAAGTAAACAACACTCGGTCTAAAAGCCTGTTTATCAATACTTTCATCTACAAGTGTATTCATCAGACCATCCCGAAACATGGATCTATTCCAGTCATTCCCAGAGTTTCTTAAAACCATAGCATGGTACTCATCTATGTCCTGATCGGGAAACAAATTGTATTTAAGTGAGCCATCGTAGCTTTTCCTGAAATGGATAGCCAATGACTTTTGAGCGTTTGCTCTTGACCATCCTCCGAAGATTTTCACACCTGCATTCATTGAAAAACCTGATCCATCCGATTCGATCAGTTGAACGCTCGCAGGTATCTCCCAGTCATTCCAAAAATTAGCACCGAAGTGCGGTATATTGTTTTGAGCGTTTGGCCCCAGCTCATAAATACCCGTTTCCCAATCCCACAGGTTATCTGAATCGGTGCTGATAGAAACAATAGGCAAAGCTCCATGTGATGCTCCCACTATATAGGTTTGACTGGACACTTTTCCCTTTAAACTCGTAGGGCTTGTAGCAATGGCGCGGATGACCATAGTAGATTCTATAGCAATGCTCCCATCATACAATATGCTTCCCTCGTCTGGGCTGCTCCCATCTTGCGTATAGTAGATCAAATCTTCAGCATCTGAAGTACTCAGTTCAAGCTCCAAGGCTCCACCATACAATCCACCCGCTACCGAGTACGCAACCTCACTGGCATAGTCTGTAAATATGATTGATCCATTTGAAGCACCAGGCGTAGATTTATCAAAAAGCCCCCATTCCTGTGCACCATCGGGTACTCGACCATATGAAATATCTGAACGAAGGGGAGAAACCTCTACCGAATCGAGGTGGTTTCCATCTATCTCTGTCAAATAAATAGTTTCTCCATCTGATGAAATCTTAAAATCTGAATGAAAGGCTTCCTGGCCGAGATTCAAGAACTCTGAGGTCAAATAGTTTCCAGAAGAAATATGTCCCAAAGTCAGAAAAGGTATAGCTGTTAAATCTGACGAATTGGTACTATGGTTGTGGATTTGTATTGCAATGATATTGGTTCCGTCAATGAGGATGTCTGATATATTACCCAATGTGTATCTGTTTGGTGCTACACCCTGATACATGGAAGCTTCATGATCAAAATTATCCGCAGCTTGATCAAATGCTGGTGGCCCGTTCGATGATATGTTGTCTCGAGCTATCTCCTGACCATTGATGTACGCTACGAAGGAATCATCAAAGTCCATGTCCAATATCACATCTCCAATATCGTCTACACTCTCTATAGTAAAGGACTTCCTGATAAAGACCGATATTGGATTATCAAGTAGAGTGGCATCATCGCCATCTCCATAGCCAAAACCACTTTCTCCTTCTTGCCAATCTGAATCTGAATCATCATAAGTCGCCTCTTTCCACTCTGAATTTGGCTCAGAAGTAGGAACAAGGTACTTCCATGAATCACCCCAATCCACAACAGTTTCCCAATGAAGTGGAACGTCTTTTCTATCCTTGCCTGAGGCATAAACCAGCACATGATTGTTTGCGTTGAGATCGAATGCCGGAAAAACCCAACGGTTTTCCTTATCATCTGAAAGCCCTAAACCTTCAAGGTTTATAACTTCAGTTCCTCTGTTGTAAAGCTCAATCCAATCTGGTGTATGTCCATCCTCATCAGTCAGAGTGCTTGCATTGGAAGACATCACTTCATTGATGACCAAGTCCTGAGCGATTAAGGAACTGGATACTAAAAAAATAAAAGATGCTAATACTACTTTGAATCTAGACATTCAACGGGGCTCAATGTTTTGTACTTGAAGAAGTAAACTAAACTTCACAAGTTAAAGTTTTTTACCAAAACAGATTCGCATCCAGGACTCACAAACAGATTGATACTTTGGTCTTCTCTTTTATCAATATTGAATTGGTCATAAAAAAAGGGACACCAGGCCCCTTTTCCATTTGATTAAAGAATCTAAATTATTCAAAGATGTACCTGAAACCAAGCTGCATTCTCCAAATAGATTGACCATTGTTTACATTCCATGCTTCAAACCTATCTGAGTAATTATAGATAGGCTTTCCTGTGGCAGCATCCATCTCATCAAACTGAAGTAGATTATAGACGTCAAATTGAACATCATAGATTCTACCCCATCCTTTGTTTATTAGATTGGCAACATTTTCAATGTCAAGAGATACTTGAATTTTATTAGATTTTCCACCAGTATCGATTTTAAACTCTTGCATCAATCTCATGTCAATCACGTGCGTCCATGGGGTTCTTGCTCCATTTCGTTCTGCGATCTTGCCTCTATTTTTACTTAGGTAATTGTCATTTTTGATAAAAGCATCAAGCTGAGCCCACAGTGCATCTTGCTCTGCTGTTTCAAAAGCTGTACCATCATCTCCAAAAAGAATCTCACTTTGATTAGCAGGAATATACGCCTGATCATTTCCGCTGGAACCGTCACCATTTAAATCACCATTCACCATATAAGTAAATGGTGAGCCTGATTGCGCATTGAAGAACACTCCTATGGAAGTGCTTGTATTGTCAGCATACTCAAACACATAGTTTAGATTGGCCATAAGCCTGTGTCTAAGATCCCAAACAGCATAACTCTGGATTGGTCTATTGGGGCTGCCCGGAGTGGGGTTAAACTCCCAACCTGAATTTGCAGTAGTATGAGTGCCCCCATTTGCGTCTTTTGATACACCATATGTGTAGGCTGCAGTCGCATTGAAGTTGTTTGACCATGCTTTATTTAGCTGTCCTGTTATGCTATATTGATAGCCTTTGTTTGTGTTTTTTAATAGGAACACATCCTGAAAATTGGAAGAAGTTGAGTTGGTAGAATACGTCGGTCTGTTATTTTCGGACGGGATTGTACCATCAGGAGCTGGCAGCTGTAAGTTTTTGTATTGAATGGCATTAACAGCTTTAGAATAAATTACCTCAACTGTTCCGGTCATTCCAAACGGAAGTCTTGCATCTAAAGCAATATTTGATCTGAACGTCTGAGGCATTCTAAGATTTTTGTCCAAAATATCAATTTGAGAAGTGGGTGCGTCCGCTTGAAGTCTTTCTATTTCGGCACGCACGGCTGGATCGTTTACTTCTAAACCCAACTGATCTGCGATGTAATGTTCGTAAGTTCTATTTCCATCAGTGCCTGCAAAAAGAGGGACATCTGCCAAACCATCAGAATCGCTTCCTCTGACGCTCACAAGTGATGTACTTGCTCCTGAATTAGAATATGCATTTGAAATCCACACAAACGGCACTCTGCCAGTAAATATCCCAACACCTCCTCTTAACTGCATAGATTGATCTCCTTTCAAATCATAATTGAATCCGACACGTGGTGACCACAGTAACTGGCCACTAGGCATATCAGTGGTTTCTCTTCCAAACTCAGCTGAGAAAGCAGGATTAGCATTTGGTTTGTCTAAGAAAAATGGGATATCGACTCTTAGCCCTCCAGTAACTTTTAGCTTATTATTAACCTCCCATTCATCTTGAATATAGAAACCTGATTGAAGGAAACTTAAGTCAACAGGAAGAAAACGATCATTGAAGTAGTCAAGTGAATACCTAACTCTAAATCGACCATTTCTAGATGTTCCCAATGTGTTGTTGAAGAAGTTATCCAGGCCGTCATATTCATAGTGCCCAGGGTATCGATTGACAAAAGAATTGAAGATATTGAAAAGCTCATTGTGCGTACCCACAGTAATTACATGCCTTCCTTTGAAAAAAGTAAGGTTATTGGTAAGCTGACCAATGCCCTGCTCCAGGATATTTCCAACAGAACTTCTTTGTGTTCCAGCTATGATTGTGGTACCATCCTTCGTATCAATTTCTATCTGAGGAAACAACCCATTCTTGTTTTGATCACCAATGTTTCTCACACTATTAAGCGAAGTATATCCTACAATAAGGTTATTGGAAATATTCTCTCCAAATCGACTTCTCAATTCTATGATGGTCGAATTACTCAACACTTCATTTTCATATCCATTATTAGTAAACTCAAGTCGATTTTGGCTTCTTCCAAGTATATCATCTGTGGCTTTCAAGTAGCTATGACGGAGACTCAATTGATGGTTTTGATTGATATTCCAATCAATCTTACCGAAGATTTTGTCATTAATAGACTGTGGGGTAAATGCTCCAAAACTCCCTGCATCATAGCCGTAGTTAGTCATGAGATAGTCTTTGACTGCCTGAGCCGAATCTATACTTATTCGAGAAACATTTGCAGGTACATCTGCTCCAAAAGAATCGAGTGTGCTTTGATCTACCAGATTAACTTGAAAAGGTGTTTCAGCTATTTGATGCTCATAATTCGCAAAGAAGAAAACCTTATCCTTGATGATTGGCCCGCCGAGCCTAAATCCATATTGTCTATTAATAAATGGTGCTTGTTTTTCAGGGCTTTCGCCTAAGGTCTTACCTGTCAGGTTTTCACTTCTAGTGTAATAATACGCCGATCCTTTAAATTCATTCGATCCACTTCTCGTTACAGCATTAATACCTCCTCCTGTAAATGATCCTTTGGTCACATCATAGGGAGCAACAAGAATAGAAATCTCCTCAATTGCATCCAAACTAATTGGTTCTGCGCCAGCATTGCTTCCCGGAAGGCCATCTGAGTTCAAACCAAAAGCATCGTTATTAACAGCTCCATCAACGGTAACATTATTGAATCTGCTATTGCTTCCTGCAATGGAAACTCCTCCATTACCAACACCAGATGCTGCCTGTGGCGTCAATCTTGCAAAATCCTCAATAGACCTATTGATGGATGGGTTCGTGTTAATCGTTTTAGATGAGACATTGGTAGAAGCTCCAGTTCGTCCCGAATTGATTATTTCATCGGAGCTAGCAGTTATGATTACTTCCGCCAGTTTCTCAGCAGATTCGCTCAAATCAAAATCAAGGTTTCTTTTCTCTCCCAATTTGAGGTAAATATCCTCAACTCTGGCCCCTTCAAAACCAATGTATGTAGCGGTAATCGTATAAGGGCCTCCAACCCTTACAGTTGGGAAATAATAAAAGCCATCAACATTGGTAACAGCACCATACTCGGTTCCAGTTGGAGTATGTGTTGCAATAACTGTTGCTCCAATTAGTGATTCATTTCCGCTATCGGCCACTCTTCCGTTGATAGCGGAGCTCGTTGAGCCCTGCCCATAAATCTGACCTGCGCAAGTCATAAGGGCAGCAAACAAGTTAAATAGTAGGATTCTCTTCATAAGCTTATTTGATAAGATAGATTAGTAGATGTTTATCGCATAGTTTGAATGCAAATGTACGTTTTGATTGTTTCGAAGACTTTTTGGGAAAATTAAATTTTTGGTGGTCATTTAATCTTTCTATAATGAGTTTAAGAGCCAATCATAACGATCTCTTAATGGTAGCATAGAAAAAAATGAAATAGATAATTCTCAGAGAATAATACTAGGTATCAAAAGCAAAATTCGAAATTTTCTATGCTCTAGCTCTTTTGAATGAAACAAAGTAGTTAATAATTAATTAATGATCGAGTAATTTTCAGCTAACCTTGGATGATTCAATTGCGCCTCTCACGGATACAAACTTGTTCAAAAGCTCTCTTGCTTCCTCTATTGAAATACTAAGTTCTTCTGCAACCATCTTCGCTCCTCTGTATTCCAATTTTTTATTGGTTAGCTGCATATCAACCATACGGTTATCTTTTATCCTTCCCATCTTAACCATCAGAGAAGTCGAAATCATATTCAAAATCATTTTCTGAGCAGTACCTGATTTCATCCTTGTACTTCCCGTAATGAACTCCGGACCAGGGTTCACTTCCACTGGAAATTGTGAAGCTTTCCCAACTGGTGATCCTGGATTACATGTAATGCAGCCTGTCAATAATCCTTTTTCATTGGCTTTTTCAAGACCTCCTATAACGTAAGGGGTAGTTCCTGATGCTGCGATACCAATAACCGTATCCAAGGTATCTGGTTTAAATAGGTCTAAATCATCCCAAGCCTGAATGCGATCATCCTCTGCATATTCAACAGCTTTTCTGATCGCTCCATCACCTCCAGCTATGATTCCCACAATGAGCTCATCGGAAACACCAAAAGTAGGAGGACACTCAGATGCATCCACCACGCCCAGCCTACCGCTTGTTCCCGATCCAATATAAAAGAGCCTCCCTCCTTCTTTCATTCTGTCGAAGGTTGCTTCTACAAGCTTTTCAACTTGAGGAAGACATGCTTTAATTGCACTCGCAACTTTGGCATCTTCTGTATTGATACTATACAGAATCTCCGATGTGGACATCTTTTCGATATCATGATAGTGAGATTCATTTTCGGTAATGGGAAGTTTATCCATTTTGTTGGTGATAGCGTGCAAGTTCCTCTACGGGAGATTGAATTATTTTATCAATATACAGATCAAAATCAGATCCCGCTTTTTTCAAAATTTCTTCAAAGTAAAAAGCCACAGAACCAGAAAACCTCCATTTCTTTTCTTTGTTTTCATCGGAAAGATTGAAGGCTTGAAAATAGACTTTAAATGCATCGAAGACCAATTCAAAGATAAAAGGATGATTGATATGATCATTTAGAAAATGCGTATATGCAGCTAAGTTTCGATTGGGGTTAGGCTGCCGATATACGGCTTCAATAATATTCTTCTCGGAAAAGTCAGGATACGATTTAAGGAAAGAGCTCTTAAGTTCAGCTGGAAATTGCCCTCTCAGCACACTGCTGATTAACTTTTTTGCTAAAAAGAAGCCACTCCCTTCATCACCCAGGGCATATCCTAAAGAGGGGACTCTATCTTTGACTTGACCAGTTTCATACATCCCAAGCGCTGAGCCTGTTCCAAGAATGCCTACCATCCCTCTTTCATGCCCAAATAGCGCTCTGCCAGCCGCTACAAGATCGTTTTGAATCTCGATGATAGTTGTGGGCTGAAATAGGTTGGAAAACTGATCTGAAAATGAATTTCCACTTTCCAAAGTCGCAGCTCCAGCTGCATATAGATATACTTTATCTGTTGATTCGAAAAAGGGATAAAGTTCCTTCTGAGTATTTGATATAAAGGAGGTTGGATCGTCTATAGCGGCGTTAAATCCTTTCGTTGCTTTTTCAATAATCCTATCACCGTCGATGATTCTCCAGTCTGTTTTGGTACCTCCTGCATCTCCTACTAAGATCATGATATCAGTTTTCCAATCTGTTGAAATTTCCCAAAAACCTTTTCGGTATGAGGAGCATCTTTCAATTCTTCGGTAAGGTCTTGACCTGCCCAGTGTTCGTAGTGCTTACCGTCTTTCCACAATCTTGAATCTGTAACGTCATAGATTTTCCCCTGATAAGCAATCCATATTTCATCGCGATCAGAGCCATTTCTTAAGGCTAGTTGTGAGCGAGTAATTTCTTTCATCGGAAAGTAACAACTGTAATTCCACTTCCTCCAAAGTCTATATGCTCATCCACTACCGTAGAAATACTCTGATGTCCCTTGAGTTGATTTCGTACTATATCCCGTAAGATTCCATGCCCTTTTCCATGCAAGATTCTTACTTGATCTGTTCCTAGCATCAAAGCCTCGTCTATATATTCGTCAACCTTACTCATAGCCTCCTCTGCTCTGACACCTCGTATATCCAGTTCTCCATTGAATCGAGACATCTTATCTATGATATTGATGCCTCCAATCTTTCTGGATTTTCTTTCTTCTTTTTTTGAAGTATTGGCGGAAACCTTCTCAAGCTTCTTCAGATCAATAAACGAAATAATATTTCCAAACTGAACTTGTGCTTGTTTCCCCTTTAAATGGGTCACTTCTCCGGTGGTTTCCTGACCTTTTATGGTAACATGGTCTCCGATATTTATATCAAGCTTGGTTGGTTTCTTGGGCTCAGAATTTTTCAGCTTCCTATTCTCATAGTCCTCCAGTTTTCCACGAGCTTGTTTCGTCTTTTCCTTGTCCGCTTTGTTTTCTTTTATTTCTCTTATCGTATTCTCAATCTGTCTGTTAGCTTCAGATAGTATCTGTTTTGCCTCGAGCTTCGCCTTTTTTATAATTTCCTTGCGCTCATCTTGCACCATTCCTCGAACCTGCTCATAGTCATTTCGCACTTCAGATATCTCTTTTTGCTCCTTCTCTGCCTTTTTAGTTAGTTGCCGATACTTGCCTCGTTCTTTTTCCAAATCATTCAGTAAGAACTCATAGTCAACCTGCTTGCCTCCTATTTTAGTCTTTGCTTCTGCAATCAGGAACTTGGGCAGCCCTATTTTTCTAGCTATCTCAAATGCAAAAGAGCTCCCGGGTTTTCCAATCTCAAGTTCGAAAAGTGGCTCCAAAGCATTCACATCGTACTTCATTGCTCCGTTAATCACCCCAAGATTGTTCTCAGCGTACTTCTTGAGATTTTGATAGTGGGTAGTTACTACTCCAAAGGCTTTCTTCTTGTGAAGCTCATTTAGTATAGATTCAGCTATCGCACCTCCAAACTGAGGTTCTGTCCCTGTTCCAAATTCATCTATTAAGAAAAGCGTATCTCTATCTGCCGTTTCATTGAAATACTTCATTGCAGCCAAATGCGAGCTATAGGTACTCAGGTCATTTTCTAAGGATTGCGTATCTCCAATGTCAAGTAGGATATTCTTGAATATCCCAAATTCCGATGCTTCATCTACTGGAACCAGAAACCCACATTGGAAAAGATACTGCACCAAGCCCACCGTTTTAAGCACCACTGACTTCCCTCCTGCATTAGGGCCTGAAATGACTAAAATTCTATTCTCTTGTCGGTTCAGCTTTATGGAAAGCGGCACAGTGGGTTTGCTTTTTGAATTGTGAGCAAGCCATAGCAGAGGATGTCTCACATCTCGCCAATTCAAAGAAGGATACTTTTGAATCTTAGGTTTTACTGCTTCAATCTCATTTGCAAAAACTGCCTTCGCATGAATAAAATCTAGTAAACCAATAAAGAAAGCTCCTTTTTCCAAATCATCCAACGAGCCTCTCAGCTGATCTGTGAGTGCTGTTAAAATTTTGGCTATTTCTCTATGTTCCTGAAACTTTAATTCTCGAACCTCATTGTTAAGATTGAGCACTTCAGTAGGCTCCAAATATACCGTCTGCCCTGTCGCAGATTCATCATGAATAAATCCCTGAATCTTTCTTTTATTTTCCGCTCGAACTGGGATTACAAGTCTACCGTCTCGAATTGTGACGGTACTATCCTCATCAGTAAACTTATCCTGAACTGATTTTTTGAGTATTCGGTTAATCGCCGTTCTGACTTCTCGTTCTTTCTTTATCAGCAAGCTACGAATACCGGCCAATTCGGGGCTAGCAGAATCTCTCACCAATCCTCGCTCATCAATAATCCTGTCTATCGCGTCAGCTAAAGCCTTATCAGCAACAAAACCAAGTGTGAGTTTAAATAGCTCAGGGGATTCGACTTGCCTTTTCTTTAAAAATTGAGACCAGTGATAGAGGATAAGAAGAGAAGATTTTAAAATCGAAAAATCTTCAGCAGCTAAGAAAACACCCTGCACGCGTGCACGCTTCAAAAATGCTCTGATGTCCTGAAAATCTCTTGAAGGAATCTGCTCTTTCTCATTCAAAATCTTCACCATTTCATCTGATTGATTCAACCAGAGCGTTATATCTGCCAGATGATCTGTTGGCTTGACTTTAGATAGGAATTCAAGTCCAAAAGGTGATTTGCACTTCTGACCAACCAAATCTATGACTTGATCTACACCAAGCTTGTCATTAAAATCTTGTGGAAAAATCAACATTCGAATTAGTTTTTCGCTCTTTTCTGTCTGGAAAGAAGGGAATCCACTACTACCTGATATACCTTCTGGAAGCCTTTGACATCATGGGAAAAGTAGTATTCCAGACTCCTGTCAAATTTCTCTTCGGAAACATTCAAACTATCTAAAAGTAGCGCTTCAAAATGGTTATAGAGAACTTTTGAGGAATCTTGTTTCAAGTAGAGCTTGTAAATTCGAGATTCAAGAATATGAATCTCTGTCATCACCTTCGCCATTTCCTTCTGATCTAGTACATCTTCTGGGATGTCGTTACCAAATTGGAAACAACCCGAACAAAGGACCAAACACACTAAAAGGGATTTCTTCACAAGTTTTAAAGTTTAGATTTTTGTTAATGATCGTTAAAATTCAGTCCAGAAGGAAAGAAACTTCAATCAATCCGCCACATTTCTCAATAATCACATTCAGGCGCAAGCTCAATTAATATAATTTTGAGATACAAAATTACTGTGCATGAAGGACATCCTCAAAAAGCTGAGAAAATATGAGATCAGAATTCGCAAAGCTATCAACTCCCAGATGCAAGGTGACTTTCATTCTATCTTCAAGGGATCCGGCTTGGAGTTTGATGATGTGCGTTCCTATCAATACGGAGATGACGTAAGAACGATCGACTGGAACGTCACGGCAAAGGGACATGGCACTTTTGTCAAAACATTTATTGAAGAAAAAGAGCAAACGGTTCTATTTCTATTAGATGTTTCGGCTTCTCAGGAGATAGGAAATAATGGCGTGCAAAAAATTGACTTGGCTAAAGAAATAACAGCTCTCTTGTCAATCTCAGCAGTAAAGGAAAGCAGTCAGGTTGGACTCTTAAGTTTCTCTGATCAAAAAGAAAAATATATCAAGCCCGGCAAAGGAACCAAACATTCTTACGAAATTCTGTCGGGGATTTTCAATTTGAAACCTAAGTCGAAAAAAACCAATCTGGAAGGTGCTATTAAGATGGCGCTAGGTTTGGTTAAGAGAAAAGCAGTGATTTTTTTGATCTCGGACTTCATTGACGAGGCTTATGAGCATGCATTAAAAGGATTAGCAAGAAAACACGATTTAGTAGTTGTCCAGCTTTTCGATAAAAGAGAGTCTAACATGCCTGGATTAGGTATCATTCCACTTTTGGAAAAAGAATCAGGAAAGACCGTATGGGTTAATAGCTCATCTCGAAATTTCCGAAGTATATTGGACAAAACACACAAGAATAATACGACAGAGTTAGAAAGATTTTGTAGCAGAAATGATGTCAATTATGTGGCTATCGAGACAGGCGAAGATTATGTGCCTAAGCTCATCAAATTATTTAGACACAGAAATAAATCAAATATCCAGCGTGTCAGGTAATATTATCAAAACCATTTTTTTAGGTCTAGTATTAAGTCTAAGTGCACAAGCTCAAGAGGTAAAAGTGCGTGGAGGGTTTCTTCAAGAACATTTTGAAGTTGGAGATAATGTAGATTTTTGGCTGTCTGTCTCCTACCCAGAAGAACTTGAAGTTTTGTTACCAGATAGTACTTTTAACTTTTCCCCTTTTGAGTACTCGGCAAAAAACTACTACCCATCAAAATTAAACGGTGGAATTGTTTCTGACACTGCCATCTACACCCTTCAATGCTTTGAAGTAGATCAAGTCCAACATTTGAAGCTACCAGCTATCCTTTTAGCCAAAGGGGACAGCACCTTGATTTATTCCAAAATAGACTCCATCCTTTTCAACCCTTTGGTAATGGAGATTAGCGATACGACACAACTGAAAACGAACTTAAAATATGTGGAAGTCAGCACAGGCTTCAATCATTTGCTACTCTGGATTTCATTAGGCGTATTTATCCTTTTGCTTGGAGTGGCTCTCGCCATATTTGGGAAAAAGATATTGAGAACAATCAAATTAAGAAAACTTAAAAAAGACTACATCCGATTCTCTGATGAACTAACAGCGCATATTAGAAATCTTAAATCAAGCCCGAACAAGGAGATAGCAGAGTCAGCCATATCACTTTGGAAGCACTTCGCTGAAAGACTCGAAAACGTACCATATGCGAAAATGACCTCTAAAGAAATCTTGAGCTTAGGGTATACCAAAGAGCTAACCGATCCTTTGAAAGAAATAGACAGGTATGTCTATGGAGGTATGGCTGATGGAGACATCTATAAGCAATTTCATAGCATAGAGGATTTTGCCCAGCATAGATACTCGACCATTATAGAAGAAATTAAAAGCAGTAAATAAAGACGAATGGATAATTGGTTATCAAGTAGATGGTTCAAGCCTGAGACTTTGCAGTCATTCGATTGGGAAGCACCAATGTGGTTTTATGTGCTTCCTTCTATTTTGGTGATCCTATTGTTGAGATGGCTTATCCAATACTTTTTCTCTAAAAAACTTCCTGTTGCACTTACAAAAAAAGATATCAAAAGTAGCCCTATTAGTCTATTCACGTTTATTCCTCCTATATTATTTGCAACAGCATTGGTGCTAATAGTAGTGGCACTAGCAAGACCTCAGTCTACTAACGAACAGGTGGAGCAATGGAGCGAAGGGATTGATATCATGTTGGTCATTGATATTTCTGAATCAATGAAACTTCAAGATTTCGAACCAAATCGACTGGAAGCAGCTAAAGATGTCGCTAGAAATTTTGTTAATGGACGATTTCAGGATAGAATTGGGTTGGTTATTTTCGCCACGGAAGCCTATTCCAAATCTCCTCTCACCACTGATTATGATTTACTTAATACATATATCGATGATATTGCTTTTGATTTAATTAATGGCTCCAAAACCGCAATAGGAAGCTCTATTGCAGTGGGAACAAACAGACTAAGGGAATCAGAATCTAACTCTAAAGTAATGATACTGCTTAGCGATGGAGAGAATACCGCAGGGAACATAGATCCAGTGACAGCTGCAAAACTTGCTCAAGCCTACAACATCAAAATATACACAATAGGAATCGGAAAAGAGGGTCGTGTACCTTTCGGAAGGGATCATTTTGGAAGAGTGAGGTATGTAGAGAATAATTTGGATGAAAGTACGCTAAGGGAGATAGCTAAGATTGGAAAGGGCAACTTTTATAGGGTAACAGACAAGACAGCTCTTGAACAAGTTTTCGCTCAGATCGACACACTTGAAAAGGCTGAAATCAAGGAGTCCAGATACAAAGACACTACTGACTTCTACTTGATTTACTTAAAATGGGCACTGGTGTTTTTCCTTGGTTGGCTTTTTCTGAAATCTACATTCCTCACAAGCGCTATTACTGATTAAGTCTGAGTACTCTGTTTTTATACCAGATTCAGAATTTTAATAGGCTCAACTTGGCCAGTTAGGATTTCTTAATCTAAGAACCCTAACTTGATAAAATAGGATTAAGGTACTGGAATATTAATCTCCCCTCCTCCTTGGAATAGGAAGAAGATGATTCGTGCAGCAAACAAGATAAGAATAGAACCGATAGATCGGTTGAGGATCAAAATGAATTTTGGAGTAATCACCCTCCTCAGCTTATTGGCAAGGAAAGCTTTTATCAAGTCCATTGTCAAAATAGTACTTACAACGCCCAAGAAAAAATACACTTGCTGAGAGAAGTTGTAATCGTATTTCACAGCCACGATCCCTATTATACCTATCCAAAATACTAAGATGAATGGATTGAGTCCATTCAGAACAAATCCTTTTAGTGTATACTTTAAGTAACTCTTATCGATTTTTTTCTCGGTGGACTCAGGGTAAATCTTTGGTTTCTTAAACCATGAGTAAATGCCGTATCCCAAAAGCACTACAGCTCCGCCAATCGCAAACCCAAGCCTTACATCTGGTTCATCAAGGAACGAGGCAGCTCCCAATATGGCCAAAGTCACATATACAAAATCACTAAGTGAAATACCTACTGCTAAAAAAACCGCCTTTCTCAATCCTTGCTGTACTGAAGTCTGAACTAGAGAGAAAAAACCCGGCCCAAATGAGAAAACGAATATCAGGCCAAACAACAACCCATTGAAATAAGGAGGCATTAAATTGTAATTAGGTTTTGATCCTTCAAATAATTCTTCCAGGCACTTGCCTTATCTTTTTTCAACACTCTTGGGAATTTAGATTGTCCCCCTTCTTTGCCTTGAAGTTTCATCCATTCATAAAAAGTTGAAGGAGGTAAGATGTGCACACTGACCTCTTTGAGAGCATGCATCCGTTCAACTTTATAGTCGTCGTTCAAATGCTTTAATTTTTCATCCAATGCCTGTTCTATAAGCTTAGAATCGGCTGATCCTGCAACGCCCAAGTACCAACTGTGAGAAAACAACGATCCAAATGGCTCTCCGATAACTGTGAATTCCCTAATATCTATGTTTAAGTCTTCACTGACCAATTCTATGGCTTTATTCATATTATCAACAGAAAGATGCTCCCCACAGAGACTAAGAAAGTGTTTTGTTCGACCAGTAATAACTATTTCAGCTTCGACTGAGGATACAAACTTAATAACATCACCAATAAGATATCGCCATGTTCCTGCATTTGTAGAAATCAGCAAAGCATATTCTTTGTCCTTCTCAACTTCGCTGATATTATAAGTCTGTGGATTCTCTTTTAAATCTCCTTCTTCGGTGAAATTCTGATCGTTGAATGGGATAAACTCATAGAAAACCCCGTTATTCAAAACCAAACGCATCGACTTCTTGTCAGGATGTGTCTGAAATGCGATAAATCCCTCGCTGGCCAAGTAAGTTTCAAGGTAAATAAGTGGATGTTTCAGAAGTTTTTCGAACCCTTTCCGATAAGGCTCGAACGAGACCCCACCATGAACAAAAAATTTAAGGTTAGGCCAGATTTCATGAATATTATCAACCTTATAGTAAGCTATGATTCTCTCAATGAGGATTTGGAGCCATGCGGGTACTCCGCAAATAATCCCAATATCCCAGCTCTTCGCTTTTCTTGTGATTTCCTGAAGTTTATCTTCCCAGTTGGCTGTTCGTGCTATTCGTCTTCCCGGCTTATAAAAATGCTGAAACCAGAATGGAATTTGAGAGGTGGTAATACCACTTAGGTCTCCTTCAAAGTATTCTCCGCTCTTTCTTAAATCTGTACTTCCTCCAAGCATCAATATCCCTTTAGAAAACTGCTCATCATCCAGATTGCAGTGCGGCATTACCATCATTTGCCGGATACTTGTTCTCCTTATAGACTTGAGCATTTCCTTTGTAATGGGAATATATTTCGAAGGTGCTCCAGAAGTACCACTGCTAAGTGCGTAGTATTTTGTTTTTCCCGGCCAACAGACATCTACTTCACCTGCCCGTGATCTCTCCCACCATTCAGAATTGATTCTTTCATAATCAAAAACAGGTAGGTGATCTTTGAAGGATTTATAAAATTCATCCGCATCACTTACCTTAAATGATTTCAAAATCTCGCTAAATCGATAACTTGACCCGAACCGAGTTTGCCTGCTATGGATTAGAAGTTTTCTAAGCTCTTGTTTTTGTAATTCGAGGGGTGAGGTGTATTGTTGCTCTAAGCTTTCCTTTAAGCTCATCCCTTTTTTCAAAAGGGTTCCTAATATTTCCATCGACTGGTTTGATGCTTCGACATAAGATTGTATCAGGGTTATTAACAAACATGCTGATGCAAGGGTTAAACTTAGGCAATAATTTTAATTTTGTGCATGCCAAATATTAGAGAAAATCTAAACGCAATACTTGAAGAGTCGAGTAAATACGACACCAAATTAATAGCAGTAAGTAAGACCAAGCCTACAAGCCTTATTTTAGAAGCTTATTCTGCAGGACATCTTGATTTCGGTGAAAATAAAGTTCAGGAATTGGTCTCTAAGCATAGCGAGCTCCCTAAGGATATTCGATGGCACATGATTGGCCATTTGCAGCGAAATAAAGTAAAACAAATTGCTCCTTTCGTCCATCTGATACATGGTGTGGATAGTGAGCGTCTTTTGATTGCTATCGAAAAAGAAGGAAGTAAAATTGACCGTGTGATTGATGTTCTTCTTCAAGTTCACATAGCTACTGAAACAACCAAATTTGGATTTAGTAAAGAAGAATTACTTAGTTTCATTCAAAGTAAAACTTTCAAAGACCTCAAATTCATTAATGTAAAAGGGCTTATGGGAATGGCGACCTTCACAGATGATAAAAGTGTGATTGAAAGTGAATTTCAAGGATTGAAATCGCTCTTCACAGAAATAAAAAATCAAGCTCAGCCTTCGAATATTCAAATGGAAGAACTCTCGATGGGTATGAGTGGTGATTATAAAATTGCAATGGATTGTGGATCTACGATGATTAGAGTTGGAAGTTCAATTTTTGGAGAAAGAAATTATGCCTAAGAAAATACTTTTATCAGGAGCATTTTTTTGCTTGATGTCTGTTTTGATTGGGGCATTTGGCGCTCATGCGCTTGAGCAAATACTAGAAACAAATGGCAGAGGTGGCACCTTTGAGATTGGAGTTAGGTATCAAATGTTTCATGCTCTTGGGCTTTTGATATTGGGGACTTTAAGCATAAAAAAACCGAATAAGTTGATTGCTTATTCGGCTATTCTATTTGTGTCAGGAATCTTTGTTTTCAGTGGATCCCTCTATATTTTATCTATTTACAACCTTAGCTTTTTGGGAGCCATAACTCCTATTGGCGGTCTTTGCTTTATCTTAGGATGGATTACCTTAATTATCCATCTTTACAAAACAGTCTATTGAGGGTCTGTTTCGGTTGCTCTTGGGAGCACATTAGTTGTGATTCTGATTCTTTCCGTGCTATTTACAGCATTGGAATTAATGGTAATGGTCTTATTTATCATTCCATTTTTACCACTGCTATTAAACCTCACAGTCAAATCTGCAGACTCACCTGGAGCTAGTGGCTCACGACTCCAATCTGGAGCTGTACATCCACAAGTAGTTTTTACATTACTTATGATAAGAGGCTCGGTTCCATTATTCATATACTTAAATACATGCTCCACACGGTCTCCTTGAGTGATGTCTCCGAATTCATGTACGGTTTCTTCAAAAACTACCTTTGGGCCTGTTTGTGCTTCTTGATTTTCTTCCGATTGAGCATAAACTCCAAATCCGACAAAAAGAACGAATAATAAAGGAATGATTCTCATAGTGTTTATCTTTTTCAGCAAATCTAACGAACTCAAAATATTTTAGTTAAGACATGACACCAGATTTTCCAGTTTCGAGTAGCATTTATCATAAAAAACTTAGAGTAAGAGTTTGTGGGCTTTTGGAAGTAGAGGGAAAGATTTTGCTTCTAAAGCATCTTGACTTAGGATCAGAAGGATATATATGGTCACCTCCGGGTGGTGGAATCACCTTTGGTGAGTCCGCAGAAGAAACATTGATTAAAGAGTTCAAGGAGGAAACAAACCTCGAAATCGAGGTAAGGGATTTTTTGTTCATCAATGAATACCGAGATTCTTTGCATCATGCTGTTGAATTATTCTTCAAGGTTATACTTAAAGGAGGCGAACTGGCGTTAGGGTTTGATCCGGAAGTGCCTGATTCTGAACAGATACTGACTGAGGCCAAATTTTGGACATATGACGAAATTGCCAAGACCAATTCCACTACGCTTCATAACTGTTTTACCCTATGCGATTCCCCGAAAAAAATATTCGATTTAAGAGGCTTCTATAAATTTGATAATATTTAGACAAATAGCGTTTCGCCAGACTTCAGAAAATCTGTATTATTGCAGAATACCTAACTTAACTTAGTTCTAACAACGTCCATATAATGAGTACAACAAAAGTTTTGACAATCGTATTTGGCTTGATCGCTGCAGGGCTTGCATATTTCCTATTTGATTCAATTAGCTCAAAAATCGAAGAAACAGAAAAAATCCAAAAGTTGGAAAACAGAATTATTGAACAATTGAAGATGATTCGTGAAGCTGAATTGGCATATGAAGCCGTAAATGGTCAGTTTACAAGCAACTGGGATAAATTGTTGGCATTCGTTGATAGTGGTAGTTTTTACCTCACTGAAAAAACAGAATTCACAAAAACACTAAGCTATGGTGCAGATAGCTCGTGGGTAGTAATCGATACTCTTGGTACCATTATGGTAAAAGATTCAATATTCACTAAGAAAAAATGGCCAAAATTTGATCTACCTTCTCTACCAACTGTGCCAGGTGTGGATCCTCCCGTTAGATTCGAAATCTGGGCTGATAAAATTGACAAAAGTGGAGTTATTGTGAATGTAATAGAGGTGGTCAATCCATCACCAGTTGATAAAACAAGAGATCCTGAAAGTGAGATTCCTAATAGAAGACCATTGATGTTTGGATCAAGAACCAACGTAACGACCGCAGGAAACTGGGAATAAATTTGAGTACAGACGTCACATCAGGATACAAACTCTTAAAGAAAGTCAAAGCCTCAAGCTTTGACTCGAAAAGCCTAGGCTCATACACCCTAAGCCTACTTATTGGCATAAAAGACTTTCAATTCTGTGTCACTACTTCTCAAAACGAATGCCTTTATATTGAAGATTATAAGCTGGAGGGGTTGAAAACGATCAACGATCGTCTGAGTATTATCAAAGACTTATTCAACAAGCACCCTTTGCTTAGATCATACAAGTGGGGCAACATTAAGCTTTGTTTCAAGAGTCAGAAATTCTCATTGGTTCCAAGCAATTTTTTCATTCCTGAGGCTGCTGGAGATTATCTGATTCTTAATAGCGAGGTAAATACAAGGGCCGAAGAGATTTACTACTACAAGCATATCAAGTCTGAAGCGGTAAATATTTTCACAGCGGACAAGAAGGTCATTGAATGGGTTAAGTCCGCATACCCTTCGAAAAGCCCGCAAGTGGTACACCAAGGCAGTGCCATATTAGAAGGAGTTATCAGATATGATGATCACTCACATGAGTCCACAGTTTTTGCTTTCGTAGATCGTGGTATACTTCACATAATAGTTACGAAAAAGCAGAGCTTGATTTTCTACAATCAGTTTCTGGTTCAAAATACTGATGACTTTTTGAAGTTTACGCTCTCAGTATTCAAAGAACTTAAGCTTAACCCTAAGGAAAACAAGCTTGTAATATGGGGGATATTTGGAATCAATTCGCCTCATATTACAGCGTTAAAAAAATACATCCGTAACATCTCTTTTGGTTCAAAACCAAACTATGTTACTTTCCCGAGCGAATTCGAAGACTTGCCGGATCATAGATATTTTGATATCTACAGTATATTCCTCTGCGACTAATGAAGCGTGTTGCACTCTTTCCTGGATCTTTTGATCCTTTTACCAAAGGACATGAAGATATAGTACTAAGAAGTCTGAGGCTTTTTGACGAAGTGGTCATTGCCATCGGTTTTAATCAGAAAAAGAAAAGATACTTTGATATCGACATGATGGTAAGCCGGATTCGGGGGGCTTTCGAAGGCAATAAAAGAGTGAAAATTGAGGTTTACGACGAACTCACAGCAAAATTTGCAAATAATTTTAACGCAAAATTTCTTGTAAGAGGACTAAGAAATACCACAGATTTCGAATACGAAAATAGCATTTCGCAAATCAATAAGCACTTAAATGATGAATTGGAAACGATCTTTCTAATTACATCCCCAGAGCTCGCTCCTATAAGTTCGAGTATTATTCGTGAAGTACACAAGTACGGAGAGGATGTATCTCATTTCCTTCCCTACGACCTTTGATTTTCCTTGAGCAACTTGTGATATTCTTGAATTACGATTCGAATAGATCTGTAGGAATCATATAGGGCGCTCCTAAGTTCGCTTAGCGTCATCCACTTTGCCTCTTCTATATTTTCTTCTGCCTGAGGTGCTAGGTTAGTATCATCTACACAAGACATTCTATACCAGTGCGTTTTCTTTAGCACGTACTTTTTATTCGTCACATAGGTATGCCAGGTAGTGCAAATTTTATCTATTATTTCCCCTTTGACTCCCGTCTCCTCCTCAAGCTCCCGTAATGCGCAAACTCGTTTTTTCTCTCCTTTATCAATTTTCCCCTTTGGGATGTCCCATCTTCCTTTTCTATAGATCAAGAGTGTTTTCCCATTCTTATCTACAACACCACCTGCAGCCTCTATTACCTTGAATTTGTTTTTTAGATATCGAATAAGATTTCGGACATCACCGCTAGTAAAAGTGATGGAATCGACATTTTTAAGTTTGGTATCTGTCATCAATCTTAAAAACTCATCAATCTTCTCAGGCTCGGCATCTTTTATCAAAACATCATCAATCAGTTGTTTTGCATTTATTTTATTTCGTCCATCGATAATCTTATTAAACTTCTTGTCTTCAGGAAGTTTTTCCAGTGCTAGAATTCTTACTGGAATATCGTTGATATATATTTTCAAACTAGGTTAGATTTGCCTCTTAAAATAAACCTTAAATATATCAGCGAGTAAATGATATCCTATCATTCTTGCGTTAATTTCAAATTATTTTTCGAATGGCCGTTAATAAGTACAATGCTGACTTAGCCAAAGTGGTGGCGAAAGATTTGCTCAAAATTGAATCAATTAAGATAAATCTGGATACGCCTTACATCTGGGCTTCCGGCTGGAAATCCCCAATCTATTGTGATAATAGACTCAGTTTATCTTATCCCAAGACCAGAACACTTGTGAAAGAATCTTTGGCTAAAATGATCAAAGAAAAATATCCTGATGTAGAGGCCATTGCTGGTGTAGCTACTGCTGGTATTCCTCAGGGGGCTTTAGTCGCAGACTTGCTCGACATTCCTTTCATCTACATTCGATCCAAAAGCAAAGCTCATGGACTTGAAAATCAAGTAGAGGGTTTAATCAGACCTGGTCAAAAAGTTGTTATCCTTGAGGATCTGGTATCTACTGGAGGTAGTTCACTGCAGGCGGCTGAGGCAATCAGAGCAGTAGAAATGGAAATACTTGGTATGGCTGCCATATTCACTTATGGATTTCCTTTATCTGAGGCAAATTTCAAAGCTCACAATATGGATCTATGGTATCTGAGTGATTATAGCACCATGGTCGATATCGGAATGGAAGACGGCACCATCAAAGAAGGTCAACTCGCAACACTTAAGGCATGGAGAAGCAATCCTGCACAGTGGGGAGAAAACGAAGAGGCTGCCTAACTCGAATAATTGAGAAACTAGTCCATTACTTTTCTTCCACACCTAGGCCGAAAAGAGCGAAATCATACTTAACTGGATCTTTTGGATCCAGTTTTTTTAATTCCTCAGTAAGCTCAACCGCGGTAGTCCAATCCGTTTGTTTTCGTGTAATAAGACCTAGCCTCCTACCCACACGATCTACATGAACATCACATGGACAAATAAGTCTCTCAGCAGGAATGCGATCCCAAATACCAAAGTCCACGCCCCTATCGTCCTTCCTTACCATCCACCTCAGAAACATATTCAGCCTTTTGCAAGCTGACTTTCTTTTGGGATTGGGGATATGCTTATATGTCCTGATGGGATGCTCTTCTAAAGAAAAGAAATAGTTGAAATGTGCCTCCAGAGCCTTACCCGCAAACCACCCCTCCTCTTTCCCTGATTGTAAAAATGCGTCTTCCAGGGAATCATACATAGAATAATGATACTTGAAAAAATGTATGAAATAAAGCGCGTCTGTAGTGTTGAAAGTCCTGTGCTTGAAATTTAAGAATGGCTTCAAATCATTCTCTTGATGGTTCAGGATAAAATGATGGGGGTCATTGTCCATGAATTCAAAAAACTCCTTGCACTTATTGATAATGGTCTTTCGCTGACCCCAGGCTAGCACTGCAGCCACGAACCCAGTAATCTCTACATCTTGTTTTTTAGAATACTGATGAGGAATGGAAATAGGGTCACTGGATATGAAGGAAGGTGAATTGTATTGATCTACCTTTTTGTCTAAAAAGGACTTTAAGTCCTTAGTCTTCATAGTAGGAGATTTCTACTCTTGCCTTAGGGTCTATAACTCCCAGTCGTTCAAAGCAAATAGGCGTAAGTCGAATAAGTGTATTTTCATTTAGTCCAGTGGATGGCAACTTACCTACGACCCGCACAAAGATTCTCTTATTATTCATAAGATTTCGCACTTCAACCATTGTCCCGATCTTAAGCGTTCTGTGCATTGCCAAATACTTATCTGTTTCGATTACATTCTCAATTTGCTTGACAATGCCCTCCTCAATTACCTTATTAAACCCACTTGCATCCACAACCTTTGATTTCTGGCTGTACCCTGTTTCTTCAACTTTCGGCTTTTGCATCTGAAGCAAAGAATCTATCTCCCCTTTGATCAACAGTCTCTGGCCTATTGCTAGGTAGGTATTAGACAATTGATTCCAGATGATAATGCTATCCGGTCTCACACTATATTTTTTCGCGATGGTCTCCAACATATCTCCACTCTGCACTAAATACTCTTTGAAGCCTCCCGGGAGAACTGTTTCTTTTACTTCTTCATCTTTTTGTTTCTCCGGAACAGCTTTAGTTGTCGGCAATTTCAAAACCTGTCCTAGAGAAAGGGCATTTCCTGTCAACCCGTTTAGAGATTTAAGTTCTTTCATTGACACATCGTACATTTTAGAAATACGGTATAGCGTTTCTTTTGCTTGCACGACGTGTGTCCTTACACTATCTTCAACCTGAGCGGTATCAAGCTCCTTTTCAACTTGAGGAATACCAATGGGCTCAGATGTTTTCAGTGCTGTGGGAATAAAAAGGATTTGGTCCAGAGAAAGTGTATTGTTCTCAATTTTGTTATACGCGATGATCTCTTCAACAGAAGCCTGATAGCGTCTTGAAAGTGAATATAGTGTCTCTCCCTTTTCCACCTTGTGAACAACAACTTGTCTTCCGTCTCTTTCTTCCATTCGTAGAGAATCCAAAATGCTTGCATTCGCCGAATAAAAGAAAATTGAAAGTAACAAAGCGGAAACTATTTTAAAGCTTGATCCCATTGATTTGATTTGATCCTTGAATGAAAACTAAATAATCTGAGATGATTAGAAAAGCACCAGAAGCAAATCCTTCCAATCCTTTGTCCAAAATAAGATCTACATATTCCTCTTCTTCTCTAAGCACAAGTAGCTTTCTATCAAATTTAGCACCAGAACGAATATAGTAGCTGATTATGATATGATTTCGTCCTTCCCAATATTCCACACCTAAAAAAATTTCTTGATCAAGGAAAGTTTTAGCTAAATCAAAACTATCCGAACCTTCGGAATAAAATACAGGATGTGTAGCATTTCTAAGCTCAACCGGTTCTTTCATATCAATCCTTAACTCAGGAATGGGGAACTTCTGTTCAATTGCTCTATCAGATGCTTTTGTTCCAACTAATCCTTCCTTGGAAATATGGCTTAATTGAAAATCCTCAAGCTCTTTCATCAATGATTCGCTTGCAGAGTCAAATACCAAAAGTGATTTTTTCGTAGGGTCTTGAGGATCCAGATATTTATCCAAAAACAAATATTGTGACTTTACCGAGACTAAAGTAGTCCACCAATCTGCTTGATCGATCGCCAAGTAATCGGATACTTCAAGGGTCTGAATGTTGAAAATCAAAAAGTACATTTTCTGATCTTCCTCCTCCCTTATTTCAACTGCGATGCTTCCAGAAGCATCATCAATCGCAATCTGCCAGATTTGGCCAGTAACATCAAAAGAAAAATCAAAAGTGAGGTCGTCCTCCAAGTGAATTTGGTAATTTTAAAGTAATACTGCTTTGTCAGATTTCAGAAGTTGTCACATTGAAGCTCCCGAAACGTATCTCATCGAGAGTTTCAACAAGCACAACTTGACAATATTTTATTAAGTAATGCTAACTTGACAAAGTAGGCGTAATTAGCTTAAAGTTACACAGAGTACTTTCCCTGACTATGTTTTCTCAAAAAGAGTATCCAAAATGTTGCTAAGAAATATTGTTCTCTCGCTCATAATCCTCATTTGTTCTTTAGGTGTCTCGGCTCAGAACGAAACAAAGGCCAGGGTTCTTCATTTAAAAATCCAAGATGATATCGACCCCAGAACTAACAGGTATTCCGAACTTGGTTTAGAAAAAGCAGTGGAATTAAATGTTGACTATGTCATTTTAGAACTCGACACTTATGGAGGAGCTTTAAATGACGCAGATGAAATCAGAACGAGAATTCTTGATTTTGAAAAACCTATATACGCCTATGTAAATCGTGACGCTGCTTCCGCAGGAGCACTAATTTCAATCGCCTGCGATAGCATCTATATGGCCAATGCGTCTTCTATTGGTGCAGCTACTGTAGTCACTCAAGATGGAGCTGCCGCTCCTGACAAGTATCAATCCTACATGAGATCGATTATGCGGTCAACTGCTGAGGCTACAGGTCGCAATCCAGAAATCGCTGAAGCTATGGTAGATGAAGATATCGACCTGGACAGCATTGCCACAGAGGGGAAAGTCTTAACTCTATCAGTTTCGGAAGCGATTGAACTCGGCTTCTGTGAAGCTCAAGTAGAATCTGTTGATGAAATAATGAAAAGATCCGGGGTAGAAGATTATGAGATAATAGAATTTGAACTAGGAATATCCGAGAAGATCATTTCACTTTTTATAAATCCATTCGTAAGTGGAATTCTAATATTGATCATCATTGGGGGCATTTACTTTGAGTTACAAACTCCCGGAGTAGGGTTCCCAATCCTTGCTTCTATTATCGCAATTATTCTATATCTCACGCCTTATTACCTCAATGGTCTTGCTGAAAACTGGGAGATAATTGCCTTTGCTGTTGGAATTCTCCTCATCGCACTTGAGATATTTGTCATTCCGGGTTTTGGTGTGGCAGGGATTATGGGATTAACCCTCACTCTGGGCTCTCTAGTTTTGGTCATGCTTAACAATGATATGTTTGATTTCTCATTTGTTGCTGGAGAAGAAATCTTCCTTGCAGTCATTACCACGCTTTTAGGCTTAGTCGGTGCAATTATTGTCATGGCACTCGGAGGTGTCCGTTTTGCAAACTCCAAAGTGTTTCAAAGAATCTCACTTGAGGACACACAAGAAACTGACAAGGGGTTTTCTTCAAGTTTCTACAAAACAAAATCCCTGATTGGAAAAACAGGTAAGGCATATACAATCCTAAGACCTAGTGGAAGAGTAGAAATAGAAGATGAACTCTATGATGCTTATACACGAGGAGAATATATTGAAGAAGGAAGTGAGATTACTGTAATTTCCGATGAAGGAACGTCACTAAAGGTAAAGAAGGTAAAATAAATTGGAGAAGCTATATAAAATTGCAATCGGTGTTTTCGTGGTTCTTGCTGTTGTCTGTTTTTGGTTTTCTATCAGAAGTAGCACAGATCAAATGGAATATGCTATTGCTGCTTTGATTCTATGGGGGTTTAGCATGCTATTCAATCATTTGCTCAAGAAGGAAAAACGCAAGGCTGAATCAGAAAATGAGTAGTAAAAAGCTTGGTCAAAAAACTCCTCAATGTCTCAACTGTGGGCTCGATCTCAAAGACACATTTGAGTACTGCCCTGATTGTTCTCAGAAAAACAGAGATAGTCACATTACTTTCAAATCCTTAATTGTTGACTTTTTTAGCAATTATTTTTCACTCGATTCCAGATTTGGAAGAACGTTCAAGCCGTTTTTTATTCAACCAGGAGAACTCACAACTGAATTCATGGAAGGTAGGCGAGTCAAATACGCCAACCCTATCAGGCTTTATCTGGTCATTAGCGTTCTGCATTTTTTTATTGTATCTCTTATTCCAAATGATGATGCCGAAGAACCCGTTTTTCAAGTCAGTGATAAAAATGAAATACCTGATTCTGGACTTATGAGGTTGAATATATCTGAAAGTATGGATTCAATATATACCGACAATGAAAATGAAATATTGGATGAGGGTAAAAACACAGGTCTCACAAGCGCAAAAGAAATCGAATTGATCATACAATTGACCGAACTAAAGACTTTCTCAAGAAATGAAATACAGGACTCTCTTAGGGTTGATGAAATGCCTATGATAAAAGGGTATATCATGAAACAATTCATCAAGTTGCAAATGAGTGATTCCGAAAGTGTCCAAGGTTACATCATTAAAAACATTCCTATTTTAATGTTTCTTTTGCTGCCTATATATGCATTGATTCTCAAGTTGTTTTTTAGAAAAAAACTCTATATCCATCATTTAATACATTCGATTCATCTCCATTCATTTATGTTCACAGTGCTCTCCATAGTATGGTTTCTCACTATCCTAATGGGGAATTCGATGGAAATTGTAAGAAGTGTTGCTTTCATTTTGCTCACGATCTATACGTTTATCTCCTTTCGGAAAAATTATGAAAGATCCCGATGGAAAACTTTCTTCATTTTACTCGGATCTGGGTCTCTATACTCATTTGTTCTTCTAACCGGAATATTGGTTGAGATGCTGATTAGCCTAATGGTATTTTAAAAAAACAATGCTGAAAGAATTTGAAAATAAAATAAATGAGCATCAAGCTCAATTTGTTAAAGCTAAAAGTGATTCTGCTACATTTTCATGGGGCAGAGGAATACTGTTTCTTATAGCTGCAGGAACGCTCATCTATTATTTCAGCTCAGGGGTTTCTACCGTTTTAATCGTAACTGGGGTGGCTAGTATTGGGTTCTATTACATGGTCATTCAACATAGGAAACGTGAAGAAGAGAAGACTTTCCATGAGACACTGATGGATATAAATCGCGAAGAGATCAAAAGGTCAAAGCTTGACTTGCACGATTTTGACTCTGGTGAGGATTACATTGAAGACAATCACCCCTATCAGGTTGACTTGGACATCTTTGGGAAGCATTCCGTCTATCAGTTAATCAACCGATGCGAGATTGATGACTCCAGAAAAAAACTGGCCAGCTGGCTGTCCAAACCAGCAGAAGAAGAAACTGTATCACTGAGACAAAAAGCGAGCAAAGAGTTGAAAGAAATGATTGATTGGTCTCAAAAATTCCAATCACTAATTAGAATTTCGATTGCTCAAAAGAAAAAACGTGATCCGTCTCTTCAAGCAAATGATATCCTCAGTTGGGTCAAGCAGACAGACAAACCTGTCAACTTAAAATTATTGAAGGCACTAGCCTATTTCCTTGGTTTCGTCACCTGTGTTGTCACTTGCCTTGTTTTATTAGACTACATAATCTACCAATTGATTTACCCTGTTATTTTCATCAATGGGATTTTTCTTTCTTTTGGAATTAAGCGGCTACAAAAACTAACCACTGGAATCGATAAGGCGCACTATATCATATCGGCGTATGCTCAAGCTTTAGAGCTTATCGAAAAGGAAAAGTTCGAATCAGACCTCCTCACGCAGCTGTCGCAGCGACTCGTTACAGGAAGACAATCAGCTACTCAGTCAATCAAGTCTCTCGCTAATCTATCTTATCGCATTAGCTCAAGAGCAAACATGCTTTATGCGCTGCTCGATGCTACCTTGCTATTGGACATCCACCTATTGACTGATTTGATCAAATGGAAAAAAGCCAATAATCAGGAGATCGAAAAATGGCTAAATGTGGTGAATGAGTTCGAATGTCTGGTAAGCATTGCTGGGTTTTCGAGAGTGAATGAGTCTTATGCATATCCTGAATTGGAAAAGGAATCTTTTGCTTTTGAAACTAAAAAAATGGGACATCCTCTCATATCTGGAAAAGATAAAGTAACGAACGATTATCTCATTGATGGAAAGGGCAGTCTGGATATTATAACAGGCTCCAATATGTCTGGTAAATCTACCTTCCAACGTACGGTGGGAGTAAACATGGTGCTGGCTCAAGCGGGTTGTCCTGTTGACGCGGAAAGCTTGCGTATGAGCCGTACTCAGGTGTTTACAAGTATGCGCACAAAAGATAACCTTGAGGAACACACAAGTTCATTTTATGCCGAACTCAAGCGAATCGTTCAGTTGCTTGAAGAGGTGGAACAAAACACTTCTACTTTTTTCATTTTGGATGAAATCCTAAAGGGGACCAACTCAGAGGATAGACACGTTGGTTCGATCTCTCTTGCAAAGAAACTCACTGGAAAGAACGCCTTTGGCTTGATATCCACGCATGACCTTGGCTTGGGCGAACTTGGGGAAACTGACCCAAAGATTCGAAACTTTAGCTTCAACAGTACCTTGGAAAATGATAAAATCATTTTCGATTATACGCTCACGCCTGGAGTTTGCAAAAGCTTCAACGCAAGTCAATTAATGAAAAACATGGGTATCCTTTAATATCATGCTTGTTTCTATCATCATGCCTGCTAAAGATGTTTCAGGCTTCATTGATGAGACTTTGGAAACGATCGTCAAGCAGACGTTTGAAGACTGGGAACTTATCGCAGTAGATGATCACTCTCAGGATGACACGCTACCGAAACTCAAGCAGTGGTCCGAGATCGATAGCAGAATCGTTGTATTTGAAAATGAAGGTACCGGAATCATATCTGCACTACAATTTGGGCTTTCGCAGGTGAAAGGAAAGTTCGTGACACGTATGGATGCGGATGATCTTATGCATGAGAGAAAGATTAGTTTGATGCATGACACACTGGCTGAATCTGTAGATAAAACGATTATTACGGGCAAGGTCAAATATTTCTCCAGCGAGCCAATCTCAGAGGGTTATCTAAAATATGAGGCATGGCTGAATGAAATCAATGAAAGGGGAAATCAATGGCCGAACATCTACAGAGAATGCGTGATTGCTTCTCCCAATTGGATGATGCGCACAAGTGAACTACTAGAAATGGGTGGTTTTGACGATTTACAGTACCCCGAAGATTATCATCTCACACTTAAATGGTATCAAAACGACTTTCAAATCAAATGCTTGCCGGATATAACATTGCTATGGCGTGAGCATCCGCAGAGGACATCAAGAAATTCGGAGCACTATGACCAAAAGCACTTCTTTGAATTGAAGATCAGACACTTTCTGGAATTTGAATGGAATGAAGAACTCATCATCGTATGGGGAAAAAACGTGAAGCAAAAGCTCACAACGGATATTTTAAAAGCTAATAATGTCCCATTTGAAATCATAGAATTAGCAGAATATCAAAAGATTGAGGTGTTTCAGGAAAGTCAGCTTCTTGTATCGGTATACCCCGAAATGGTACAAAGGGAGGCACTTGAAATCTATCTCGAAAAAATCTGCAGAAAACAGGGTGAAGATTGGTGGTATTTGTAAACAATGAATGCTTCTGCACTGTTGAGGTACAAAATAAATGAATAACGCATGGGCATGTTTACCTTGGAACGTACGCAGGTACTCCCCACTACGCTTGAGAATCTGTGGGATTTTGTTTCTTCTCCGAAAAACCTAAAGGACATTACTCCCGACTATATGGGGTTTGATATACTATCTAATGACCTGGATGAAAAGATGTATCCGGGGATGATGATCAAATATCATGTGAGTCCACTGCTTGGTATAAAGATGAAGTGGGTAACTGAAATCACTCATGTGAAAGATCTAGCTTTTTTTGTGGATGAGCAACGTATGGGACCTTATAAGATATGGCACCATCAGCATCATTTAAAGGAAACTGAAAATGGTATTTGGATGAAGGACATTGTGAATTATCAGCCTCCGATGGGGATACTTGGAAATCTTGCCAATTCGATATTGATCAAAAATAAACTTGCCGAAATCTTTGACTATCGATATAAGAAGTTGGAGGAAATCTATGGGAAAGTGACTGTCGATGCTTAGCTGGTTCTTTGTCTAATCATTTTTAATCCGATAATTTAAATTCCGTGATTGGACAGGCTGAATTCAATCCAATGTCGTTAAGTTAAGCCTTTGACTATACAAGTTGTCATTGCGGGCTTGGAGGCTGCAAGTATAAAAGCGAAGCAATCTTTCTGCGATGGAATACGACACTTTGCACATGATATTTAATATGTAATTGCTGCCATTGAGCCCATTCTTTAAATCGTATGAGCTACAAAACAATCTTATCTCATATTCTTCTCCATGTAGAATCTTCTTTGCGTAAGATCACTTCGTTGCACTCGTGATGACGGTCGCGGGAATCTCGTCATTTCGACTTTAGGAGAAATCTTACTCGAAATGCATGCTGACCGATCAAGTAAGATCCTTCCTGCGTCAGGATGACAAGGTCGTGGAGACAATACTATTCTTAACTTAACGACATTGGACTTCAATCTAAGGGGGTTTTGAAACTCTGGTAAGGAGAAATTGCTGGTACTTCTGATCGTGGTACGACGCGTCAGAGATCGCAACGGCATCCTTCTATTGCTATCCCGAAGGGTAGCGATAGAAGATATAGTGGAGAGCTCGCCCGGACGCCCACACGAGAATTATTGAGCTTGATAAATGGGCTGTAAGGCTCAATGTGACAACCTTGAAAGTTCAAAAAACAGGATCAAAATCAAATGCAATTTGCGAACTTCGTCACAGAATCATATCATAATAAGATGGCTAGTCAAAAAACGGTCAACATTGGCATAGTGCAGAGCTCGTGTGATGGAAATCTTGAGGATAATCTTCAGAAGGCAATTCAGGGAATAAAGAATGCGGCAGCTGAAGGCGCACAAATAGTTTGCCTTCAGGAGCTCTTTGGTTCACTTTACTTCTGTGATGTGGAGAATTATAACAATTTTGAACTGGCGGAGCAGGTGCCGGGTCCAACGACCGATGTATTTTGCGGGTTGGCTAGAGAGCTTAAGGTTGTGATCGTGGCTTCACTTTTCGAGAAACGCACGGCGGGGATTTATCACAATACTGCGGCTGTCATCGATGAGGATGGTACTTATCTGGGTAAGTATAGAAAGATGCATATTCCGGATGATCCGGGGTACTACGAAAAGTTTTATTTCACTCCGGGGGATTTGGGCTTCAAAGTTTTTGAAACGAAATACGCGAAGATTGGGGTTCTGATTTGCTGGGATCAGTGGTATCCTGAGGCTGCTAGAATCACCTCGCTTATGGGAGCGGAAGTTCTCTTCTATCCTACTGCTATTGGCTGGCACAATAGTCAGGATCAAAGGACGAATGATGAACAGCACAACGCCTGGCAAACGATCCAGCAATCGCATGCTGTTGCAAATGGAATACCTGTAGTGGGTGTTAACCGCACGGGTGTGGAGGGAGAAATGCAGTTTTGGGGCGGTTCTTTTGTAACGAATGCGTTTGGCTGGCTGGATTATAAGGCTCCTCATCTGGAGGAAGTCACCAAAGTGGTTCCGGTTGACTTAGCCAAGTCTGACAGTTATCGGATTCACTGGCCTTTCTTAAGGGATAGAAGAATTGACGCGTATGGCCCAATACAAAAGCGATTCATAGACGAAGAATGAAGCAAAAAGTGACCCCACGCTCTTTCGGTTTTCAGTTTCCTGCGGAGTGGCATCCTCATAGGGCGACTTGGCTGAGTTGGCCTCATAATAAGGAGTCCTGGCCGGGGAAAATAAAATCGATCTACCTACCGTACTGCGAATTCATAAGGGAAGTAGCCAAAGGTGAGCGAGTCTGCATCAACGTGGCAAACGAGAAAATGGAGGGCGAAGCAAGGAGATACTTATCTGAGGCAGGGGCAGATTTGAGTAAAATTTCCTTTTATCATCATCCCACCAACGATGGATGGTGCAGAGATCACGGGCCAGCTTTTGTGATCAATGAAAGGGAAAAAGCGATTGTAGATTGGGGTTACAATGCTTGGGGCGAGAAATATCCTCCTTTTGATTTGGACAACCAGATTCCAAGCTTGATTGCAAAAGAACTTGATTTGAAAATCTTTCATCCGGATATTGTAATGGAAGGTGGGTCTGTGGACTTCAACGGTGAAGGAATTGTCTTAACAACTACTTCGTGCCTCCTTAATCCTAACAGAAACCCACACCTAAGTCAAGCTCAAATCGAGCAATACCTGAAGGACTTCTACGGGGCTAAAGAGGTTTGGTGGCTTGGAGATGGGATAGTCGGGGATGATACTGATGGGCACATCGATGATATTACGCGCTTTGTTAATACCGACACAGTGATTACGCTGGTGGAAAGCAATGAAGCGGATGAAAACCACAAAACTCTTCAAGAAAATCTTGAGAAATTGAAATCTTTCAGAATGCCAGATGGTAGTCCGCTCAATGTAGTAGAACTGCCTATGCCTAAGCCGGTGATCTATCAAGATCAACGACTTCCGGCTTCATACGCTAACTTCTATATTGCCAATGAGTGTGTAGTAGTTCCGACCTATAGAGATACTAAAAACGACCCTATTGCCTTAGAGATTCTTCAGAGCCTTTTCTCGGATAGAAAAGTTATCGAAATAGACTCAACAGATATTGTCTGGGGACTAGGCAGCTTTCATTGTTTGAGCCAGCAGGAACCTAGTCTTTGATAGATTCATACTGGAAGTAGCAACTGGTTCATATTTCCCAATAAGTGCTTATTACCATATCAAAATATGTCGTGACAATTTGTTTATTCATACTTCGAAGAGTTTGAATAAACATCTCTATCAAGACTGAATATATTTATTTACGAAAAACGTTTTAACTTTCTTTAAAGTTTTTCGCGTATGCCGCATAAATCAATCGCTTTTTTCCTACTATTACTTACATCACTCTACTCGATCGGTCAGAATCTAAAAGAAGAATCCTTCACAAAAGAACAGTTAGAGATTATTCTACTAAAAGATCAAATCAAAGATTTAGAAACTAAACTAGAGGAAACCAAAAAGTCATTTGAGACGAATGGCGATAAGCAACTTGAAATATATCAGCTACAATACAATAGTTTGGAAGGTCGCATCTATATCTATTCTGCAGTACTGATTGGCCTTATCAGTATCATTGGATTTATACTGAACTACTTAGGAAGAAAAAAGATTGACACCCTTGTGAATGAGAAAATTGAAAGCACCGCTGATGAAAAAGTAAAAGAGCTGACTTCTCAGAAAGTTGGTGATATTCTCACAGAAGATTTTGTCAAAAACTTAGTCCTACAAAAGGGAGAAGGTGCCATAGAATCAATATCAAAAGAGCTTCAAGAAAAGCTTGCTCCGCATGTTGACAAAGTAAAAACTGCAGCTGAGAAAGGGCTAGTAGAAATAAGAAAATCAAAAAAAGAGTACGATGAAGAGTATCTAATAATCTTAGAAAAAACCCGCAGATCAGTAGACATAAACCGTCAAGATTCATTAAGTCCAGAACAATCGGAAACACTTGAGGAATTTAAAGAAGCACTCGAACAGTCAAAAAAAGAAAAAGAGTACTCAGCTGAAGATTGGTTTTGGAAAGGACAATTAGAAAATACTGCTGGAAAATACAAACAAGCAATCTTTTCATTATCAGAAGCAATAAACTTAGATCCTGGAAATGCAGACATAGCACTTCACTTGGCTTTTGCTCATAACATGCTTAAAAATTATAAGGATTCAATAAAATACAGCAGTCAAATCATCGAAATAGACGAATTTTCAGAAAGTGCATGGATCAATAGAGGGTATGCATATAATATGACAGGTAAGTATAATCTAGCACTAAAAGACTTAACCCGCTCTATTAACTTAAATAGCAATAATAAAAAATCAAGGGCACATCGGGCATTTTCCTATATCAAGCTCAATGAATTAGAAAACGCCGAAAAAGATAATATAAAGGCCTATGAGTTAGATTCTAACTACGACAGAACCTATTACAATAAAGGCATTATTCACCAAAAAAGAGGTGAAATAAAAGAAGCATGCGATAATTGGAAAAAAGCATTAGAACTTGGATTCGAAGACGCCCAAGAAAAGCTGAATGAGTTTTGTAAATAATAAAAATCGTGATTTTACGTTAGAATTATTAGTCATAAAAGAACACCCATCAAGTCTATGCGATGTTTGCTCATTGCTTTGCTATTGATTGGGTTTTTCTAGTTTACTGGTTTTACTTCTCCTCATAATGAGAGCGTCGCTCAAAATGATAGCATAGAGCTTGTTTCCAAAACAGAGTCAGATACAAAGAAAACCTCTCCTCTCACTCACTATAAAAGCAAGGTCTACCAAAAAAAGTCGCTCACAGTCTTAGCTACCAAAAGCATTTTGATCCAAGAAGACAGAGTGATCAAAGTCAATATTCGAAACCAGAAAGCTTGCTTTTTGATCTTGAAACCAAATCTTCAGTTTCAACTGTACCTCGCAAATTCTCAGGGTACTGAAAGTGAAATACCGAATCTTTTCAGGGGCTAAGCTACTCCACTCCTAGCCATTCAACAATGGCTCATTTCTTAAATTATGTCTCAGGAGTACTTACAGGCTAACAGCTTCCGTGTCCTTCGAAGACTCCACACTTATTAACTCTTCTAATGAAAAGATTCAAAAGAATTATGAGACTAATTGGCCTTGTGCTATTAATCTTAATGGCCTCATTTGGTGTCGCTCCCATCCCCTTCAATGCCAGAGAAAAGTATATGAACAATGAAGTGAAAATCGAACAGGTGAAAATAAAAGACGAGGAAGACGAAGAGCAAGAACTAAAGGAGATTGAGTAACACTGGCCTTGTGTTGCCCTTCTAAAAGCTCAGGGTGACACAACAAGAACATAGCTCAAATATCAGAATGGCTGCATTATCATTTTCTCTAAGGAGGAAATTCTACATCAGAAAATCAAAGGATCAGCTTCGAATTAACTTTCAAAATGTGGCCTACTTATCTGCAGCAAGCCTTTGAGCTGAGGAAGATTGGTTTACTTCACTAAGTTTGCCGAATAAGACTATGGAAAAATTCAAACTAAGAGAAGGCGAAGCGTTTATTGAGCTAAACAAACTCCTCAAAAACGTTGGCTGGGCAGGAACTGGAGGCGAGGCTAAACTCACGATCACTGATGGTGATATAAAAGTCAATGATCAAGTGGAAACCCAGATTAGAAAAAAACTCCGAACTGGGGATGAAGTGATTATGGGAGATGATAAAATCATCATTGAGGCTTAGCAGACTAATGCTGGTGTATTGCGGACTTAAAATGCCTTTCCAATCTTGTTTTGAAAGAAGTTTAAATCTTCAGATCAAGATCATCGCTTCTTCCTTCCAAACTTGCTATTCCGAAACGCAAGTCCAAGAAACACGATACCAACAGCCGTGAGTGCCACAAGTTTAATCTTAGATGACGCTGGTGGCTCTTGGTCTTCTGTAGTTGTGGCTTCCGTTGCATCAGCTTTAGGAGTCTGATCTTCCTGAATCGCCAGTGCTGTGAAGCTCATTATCGAAAAAATGTAGCAAATTAGAATTAGTTTTTTCATAGCATTGTGAGATTATAGTTCGCTTAAACTTTCGTGATTTGCTGATAAGATTTTCTCAACCTCAACATCGCCTATTGCATTGGAAACAAATAGTGTTTCAAATTGTGAAGGTGCGATATAAATTCCTCGATTAAGCATATTCCTAAAGTACTTTCCAAAAAGCTGTGTGTCGCATTTCTTGGCTGATTCGAAATCAACTACAGACTGATCCGAAAAGAATATGCTGTACATGCTTCCTATCTGATTGATAGAAAAATTCAACCCCAGTTTTGAAATCGATTGCTTGTAACCTTCAACAAGTCTATTAGAAGTTTTCTCGAGGTTAGCATAAATATCAGGATTAGTATTCAATGTCTTGAGTATCGCAAGCCCTGCGGCCATAGCAACAGGATTTCCCGATAGGGTTCCAGCTTGATAAACAGGCCCTTGGGGGGAAACAAAATCCATAATTTCTTCTTTTCCTCCATAGGCGCCAACAGGCATTCCTCCTCCTATGATTTTCCCTAAAGTGGTCAAGTCTGGAGTTACTCCTAACAGTTCTTGAGCACCACCTTTTGATAATCTAAATCCAGTCATGACTTCATCGAAGATCAATACAATGCCTTCTGCATCGCAGATTTCTCTCAAGCCTTCAAGGAAGCCTTCCTTCGGAAGCACACACCCCATATTGCCGGCTACAGGCTCTATGATAATGGCTGCTATCTCATTTTTATTCGCTTCCACAAGCTTGGCAACAGAGTCCAAATCGTTGTATAAAGCAAGCAGTGTATCCTTTGCTGTACCTTCCGTTACGCCAGGGCTATCAGGTGAACCCATCGTAACCGCACCACTTCCAGCAGCTATCAGGAACGAATCTCCATGTCCATGGTAACAACCTTCAAACTTGATAAACTTATCTCTTCCGGTATATCCTCGTGCAACTCGAATGGCTGACATGGTTGCTTCTGTTCCCGAATTGACCATTCGCACCTTCTCGATGGAAGGTACCATCTGAGCAATCAACTCAGCAATTTCCACTTCTCTCTCTCCGGGAGCCCCAAATGATGGGGAATTTTTGACAGCATCGATAATCGCTTTTTCAACATCAGGATGAGCATGTCCAAGCACCATCGGCCCCCATGAGTTGATCATGTCGACAAATGAGTTATCGTCCTCATCTATCATGTAAGCTCCTTTCGCTGATTTAAAAAAAATCGGATCCCCTCCTACTGCTTTAAAAGCCCTAACCGGAGAATTAACTCCTCCAGGTATAAAATTTTTCGCCTTATCAAAAAGCGCCTTACTACTGTCAATCTTCATAAAATTCTTTATTCACAACTTTGAGTTGTGCATCCTCAAATCTGATTATAGGAACAATTTGGTTATCGTTTTGAGAACCATATTTCAACCCTTCACATATTTCTCCTTCGAAATAGCTTCCTTTTCTCAACTCTTTCTGAAAGTAGACTCCATAGCTGTCCATCAACTTCCCAGATGACATAATCAACTCATAACCAAGCAAATGATACTTAGAAGGCAGTGTTGAAAATTCCTGTAAGAAACGGCTTTCCATTAAATCATAAGATGGATCATATATGTCTGTAAAATCTGGATCTACCATCGTGACGTTTATTCTCTGCAGCTGATTGTAAGCTATCATTGTAAAATCCAGCCATTCTCCATACCCAAGTAAAAGTGTGCTGTCTCCAAAAGTTTCAACTGCACTAATGAGGTTATTCGCCATGAAGTTCTTTCTTGTAGCACCCAAAACGTGTCCAAGAGAATCCGCCTCCATATTAAGCAGTTTTTCGTAGTATGTAACTTCTTTTTGGTCTTCTTCTCGAATGGTAATAGGCATATGAAAAAGGCTGTCCCATTCAGCTTTTCCATCTTTGAATCTTTGGATTCTCTTCAGCTCATCCTTTCTCACTCGTCGCTCTTTCACATATCGCTGCGATAGTTCGTTGATAGAATCAGCCTCTGCCTTTGTATAATAGACTAAATACGAATCGATGAGTGTATCCAATACATTTTTAGCATTCTCCTTCGTCAATTCTTTGTACCAAACCACATTGAAACCTGCTTCTTCGATTTCCTTTTTATAGGTAGCTGCAAAAAGTGAGTCTTTAGTATTGTTCTCGTAGAAGATCATCGCATTCTTGTTCGATACTTCACTTATTGTTTTTTTAGCGAGCGCCTTTGCCATCGTCTCATAGGTAGGTTTAAATAGAAAGGCATACGGATTGTCTGCTATCACTTCCTGATTGCTCGATACAGGATTGATCATGTTTACTTTATTCTCAAAAGAAAACTGTTTGGCTGCATTGATTGGTTCTGCGTACAGAGGCCCAACTATTAAATCGAGAAATGAATCCGGCAGTTGCTCCAACGTCTCGGTCGTCTGCTCCTTGCTTCTTTTCGTATCCACAGGAAAAAGCTCAAGCTTGATGCCCAATGAATCCAAATCTTGAGCCGCGAGCTGCATGCCCTGATACAGATCCATTACCACCTTGTTTTGTATTACCCATTCTGGCTTTTCCTCATCGTACATGAAGGGAAGCACAACTCCCACTCGATAAGAATCCTTTTTCAAATCAGGAAGGTCATCCAACGAAAGTTGATTTTTTTCAAAATCCCACTTTTTTCTCAATTGATTAATCAATCCAAAGTTTCTTGTCTCGTATGGTTCCTGAAGTAGCTTCTTAGTGTAGATGTAAGCAAGATTTCGATTGGAGGTATTGGCAGAGTAGGCCTCCTCTATTTTATCAATAGAGGACTTGCCTAATAAGTTTTCGTACAAATTTTGTTCTACGTCTTCCGACCCCAAAACTTTACTTAAACTCTCAGCATGAGAGATTCCTTTGTTCAAATCTCCTGCCTCAAGATTTGTATAAGCCAGCCAGAACAAAACCTCAGACTTGCCCTTCCATTTTGGGCTTTTCGATAGAATCTGATTCCACATATCTGAAGCAAGCTTCACGTCCCCTTGGTAATATGCACTTAGAGCAAAATAGAAAGAGGAATAAGTTCCAAAATTCGGATCCTCGGTCAAAGCACCAAAAGCTCCTTTGGCACTTGTATACTTCCCGTCGTTAAATAATCTCTTTGCTTCTAAATACTCGGCTTGCGATCCCTGTCCCCACATGAATAGTGGGATTGTAATCAAGCATAAGGTGATGAATAAACTTCTCAAAATCTGGTTAGGTTAGATAAACATTCAATTTAGCCAAATTATTCCCACTCTATGGTTGCCGGTGGTTTAGAACTAATATCGTAAACGACTCGATTCACCCCTTTCACTCGATTGATAATCTTATTGGAAACTTTGCCTAAAAAATCATAGGGTAAATGACACCAGTCAGCAGTCATGCCATCAAGGCTGGAAACAGCCCTAAGTGCTACAACATTTTCATAGGTGCGCTCATCTCCCATTACACCGACGGACTGAACGGGAAGTAGCATCGCTCCTGCCTGCCAAACTTGGTCGTAATGTCCACCCTCTTTTAGTGAAGAAATAAAAATATCGTCCACCTCCTGTAGAATTCTCACTTTCTCAGCTGTGATATCTCCAAGGATTCTAATTCCAAGACCTGGACCAGGAAATGGGTGTCTTCCCAAAATAAAGTCAGGGATTTCAAGAGCCCTTCCTACATTTCGAACTCCATCCTTGAAGAGCGTATTGAGCGGTTCAACTACTTTGAGGTTCATTTTTTCAGGAAGTCCCCCGACATTGTGATGTGACTTGATAGTAACAGAGGGGCCGTTTACAGACACTGATTCAATTATATCAGGGTAAATAGTACCCTGACCTAGCCATTTGACGTCTTTAATTTTCTGCGCTTCTTGATCAAATATTTCTATGAAGGTTTTGCCAATAGCTTTTCGTTTTTCCTCTGGATCTGTAAGCCCCTTCAAGGCTCCATAAAATTCTGATTTGGCGTCTACTCCTTTTACGTTTAGACCAAGTCCTTCATAGGATTGAAGTACTTGTTCGAATTCATTTTTACGAAGAAGACCATTGTCAACAAAAATGCAGTACAGATTTTTACCTATCGCATGATGAATGAGGATAGCAGCAACTGAAGAGTCAACGCCCCCGGACAAGCCCATTACCACCTTGTCGTCACCAAGCTTTTCTTTTAATTCCTTGATCGTATTTTCAGCAAAGATATCTGCTGTCCAATCTTGCTTTGCTTTACAAATATGTACAACGAAGTTTCTAAGAAGGGTTTTTCCTTCCATCGAATGTGTTACCTCGGGATGAAATTGAATTCCGTATACAGGCTTTTCTTCTATCTGAAAAGCAGCTACAGGAATGCTCTCTGTATGTGCTATCAGCTTAAAATTATCAGGCAGGTTTGTAATGGTATCCCCATGAGACATCCAAACTTCACTTCCGAAGTTCATTTCTTTCAACAAATCAATTCTGGTATCGATATGATCCAACTTGGCTCTGCCGTATTCACGGTGCTCCGAGCGACTGACAACACCCCCCATCTTGTGAGCGATCAGCTGGGCACCATAGCAGACTCCAAGAATGGGTAAATCTCCAAATGATTCCAGGTCAACATCCGGAGCTTCATCTTGCAATACAGAACATGGGCTTCCACTAAGGATGACGCCTTTTACTGATGAATCTTGTAATGGAAATTTATTATAAGGATGAATTTCACAATAAACATCCAACTCTCTTACTCTTCTCGCAATTAGTTGGGTATATTGTGATCCGAAATCCAGGATTAGAATTTTGTCTGTCATCCCGCAAAATTAGCAGAATCAGCTTAACCCAAAATCGATTTGTTAAAGGATTTGAAAATACTTCTTTTTTATTTGCTTTGCAGCCTCAATTAAAGATCATGACTACAGAAGAAGAGAGATTGCTAAATGCTAAAAACGGAACTCCATGGAAAGAGTGGGGTCCATACGTTAGCGAAAGACAATGGGCTACAGTAAGGGAAGATTACACTGAATCCGGCAATGTGTGGGAAAGTGTCATTCATGATCATGCCAGAAGCAAAGCTTATCGCTGGGGTGAAGATGGCATTGGCGGTTTTTGTAATTCGGATCAACGAATTTGTTTTTCCTGGGCTTTCTGGAATGGCAAAGACAGCATATTAAAGGAACGCCTCTTCGGACTTACGAGTTATGAGGGAAATCATGGTGAGGACGTAAAAGAGCTATATTATTATCTAGACAGTACTCCCACTCACTCTCACATGAAGATGCTATATAAGTATCCTCAAAGCGAGTTTCCGTATTCTAAATTGGTTGATTCCAACGCTGGAAGGTCGAAAGACTTGAAAGAGTTTGAGATAATGGATACGGGTGTATTTGATAAGGATGAGTACTTCGACATTTACCTCAATTACGACAAGAATAGCCCTGACGACTTCTTACTCACCGCGGAAGTTCATAATCGAGGTGATAAAGATGCCGAACTCGTGATTTTACCTACGATTTGGTTTAGAAACACTTGGTCATCTGGAAGAGACAAAGTAAAACCTTCCGTGCGTAAGGATGGAGCCAATGGCATGAAGGTCGATCATCACCTTCTCGGATCTTTCAATATTTACTTTGACGATCAGCTCTCAGAGATGGCCTTCTGTGACAATGAAACTAACAGAAAGAGGCTTTATGGAACCAAAAATCACACAAAATACACTAAGGACGGAATTAACGATTATATCGTTGATGGAAAAAAAGAGGCAATAAACCCATCCGCAAAAGGCACAAAAGGGAGTGGCATATTCCAATTGGTCGTCCCGGCCAAGGGTTCTTCTACCGTAAAAGTTAGATTTTGTAAGGAAGATCTTGAGAATCCTTTTTCTGATTTTGAAGAAATACAGTCTGAAAGACGCACTGATGCCGATGAATTCTTTGATTTCAAACATGGAAAAGTAGAGGATGCTGATCTTAAAAGTATTCAGAGGCAGGCTTGGGCAGGAATGATGTGGAGTAAGCAGTTCTACTATTACAATATCAAAAACTGGATCAATGGAGATCCAGGTCGATTAAAGCCTTCAAAAAACAGAAAAACAGGTAGAAACTCAGCATGGCAACACATGTACAACTATGATGTGCTGTCTATGCCTGACAAATGGGAGTATCCGTGGTTTGCTGCATGGGATCTTGCCTTTCATTGCATCCCAATCGCCAGGATTGACTCTGAGTTTGCTAAAAATCAACTCCTGCTTCTACTAAAAGACAGATACCTGCATCCTAATGGTCAGATACCTGCATATGAATGGAACTTCAGTGATGTGAATCCTCCGGTACATGCATGGGCTGTGATGCGAGTATTTGAAATTGACAAAGAGATCAATGGAAAAGCTGACTTTGAATTTCTGCAAAAGGCATTTCATAAGCTTTCCCTGAACTTCACCTGGTGGGTCAATAGAAAGGATGCAGAAGGAAACAATGTATTTGAAGGTGGATTCTTAGGGCTGGATAACATCGGTGTTTTTGACCGCAATCACCCCGTGGTAGAAGATGCGAAGCTGGAACAAGCTGACAGTACTAGCTGGATGGCAATGTTTTCACTCAACATGCTCAAAATAGCATTGGACTTATCCATGGAGAATCCTGTATATCAGGATATGGCCAGCAAGTTTTTTGAGCATTTCTTATACATAGCAGGTGCTATGAATAACATCGGCGATTCCAATGTAGATCTTTGGGATGAGGACGACTTTTTCTACTACGACGTAATGCATACTCCTGGAAAGTCAAATCAAAGAATGAAAATTCGATCAATGGTTGGATTAATCCCATTGTATGCAGTGCAAATCCTTCGAGATAAGAATTACAAGAATCTAACTGAATTTACAGAACGACTAGAGTTTTTCCTAAAAGAGCGACCGAGGCTTGCTTCTCTAGTTTCAAGATGGGAGTCTCAGGGCAAGGGTGAGTCTCGTCTTCTAAGTATTCTTAGGGGTTTTAGAATGAAAAAAATACTTGAAAGAATGCTAGATCCCGAGGAATTCCTCTCAGACTTTGGCATCAGAGCATTATCTAAGTTTCATGATAAAAATCCCTACACACTCAAAATCCAAGGGCAAACACTCAGCGTCTCCTATTTACCCGGAGAATCTGATTCTTCTTTCTTCGGTGGTAATTCTAATTGGAGAGGTCCAATATGGTTTCCTGTCAATTATCTGATCCTCGAATCACTACTCAAGTATTCGGAGTATTACACGGAGGAATATAAAATCGAATTCCCTAAAGGAAGTGGTAATCATTCGAATCTCGTTGAGGTAACGCGAGGAATTTGCAGACGCATGTTCTCGATTTTCACCAAAGACGAAAACGGGAAAAGGCCGGTATTCGGAGGAGATTTAAAATTCCAAAACGATCCGAATTTCAAAGATCACATTCTCTTTTATGAATACTTCCATGGAGACACAGGAGAAGGGCTAGGTGCCTCTCATCAAACCGGATGGACTGGGTTAGTGGCAGAGATGATTCATAAGTATCATAACGATTAAAACATAAGCACAAAAAAAGCCCTGGAGTTTCTTCCAAGGCTTTCGATTAATATAAAATTTACTAGCTTATTGTTTTGTCACCACAATATTGTCTACATAATAGTCAAGTGTAAGATCTGTGGTAAACCCTGGAGTAAACACTTTGAAACCAACAATATACTCTCCAGCAGGTAGCGTATGTGTAACCGAGAGTGTCTGCCAAGATCCACCAGCCTTTCTACTCCAAACTTTATAGGTTTCACTATCGGCTATATCGTTAGATGGTCGCATAGAAATCTCCATCACCCAGTCAGTACCGCCTGATAAGTTATCTCCGAATACATCTACATCCAATTTATAACTTGCCTCGGAAGGCACATCGAATACCACATTATTAAGCACGAAATGCTGTGTGGTATTTGCATCAACAAAAGTATACTTAATGCTGCTGTTGCCCTCATTGGCTTGTTCTGTTGATACCGAAAGCAGGCTGTTTTTATCAGTTTCTGGAGCTCCATTTTCAAATGCATACCATCTAAGAATATCAGTCTCTCCATTTGCATGTCCTCCACAGCCAACAAGGTTTGCCGCCTCATCACAAACTACCTTAAGCTCGAATTTTGAGAACGTCATTGTTCTATAATTGGAACCCCCTCTTACTTGAAAGAATCTGATTACCTGAACACCAGCTGGCAATACAACAGTAGTCGAGGTAGTCGTATACGCCTGCCATCCTCCTGTATTAGGGAAATCAATCTGCTCAGACAAATCAGAAACCCCATCATCAGTTTGAAGCTTCACCTGACCTGGATTAGCATTATTAGATGCTGTAACGAAATCAACCTTATAAGTTGCCGCTTCCGCAACATCAATTGTATACTCCAACCATTCTCCGTCAGATGTAAAACCAATATTTGGATTGGCCTCATCTCCTTCAACAACAGGGCCATTAGCGTCTGTATCATTGTAACCTACGCCTTGTCCGCCCGCATTCCAATCCTTAAATTGAACTACACCAGGTACCGCAAATGGCTCTGCGCTAACAGTTATAAATCCAACTTTCTCTACAGACGAATTAAACATATCACTTGCACGTGTTGCAGAAAGCGTAACTGTGTATGTTCCAGCCACTGCATAAGTCACAACAGGGTTTTGCTCTGTTGAGGTTTCGATATCTCCACCTTCAAATGTCCAAGCCCAGCTATCAGGACCATTAGTAGTTGCATCTGAGAAAGTAACTGACGCTCCTTCAATGACAGATTCTGAATCAACAGTAAAGTCAGCAACCATATCAGGCAATGTAACAGTGACCATTGCTTCTTCTGTTTTAGTATCAGAAGATCCGTTTAGCGTGCTAGTAAGGCTTACATCATAAACACCCACTTCACTATAGGTAACTTCTACTTCTGCTGCTGTAGAAGTTGCTGGTGAGCCTCCGTCGAAAGCCCATTCCAAGGTGGAACCGCTAAGGCTTAAGTTTCTAAAAGTTACGCTTTCTCCTACGTTAATCTCTGTAGCACTTACTGCTTCAAAGTTACTTACAGGCCCGTCTACTACAGTGATATATGTCGAGTCAACAACAGAAATACCTGCATTATTTGCCTCTCTTGTTACTCTCAATGCAACAAGATAGGTACCCGCTTCATTATACACGATTGCTGGGTTTTGAGCATTAGAAGTTGGAGGAGTACCTCCATCAAAAGTCCACTCCCATCCATCAGGTCCTCCTTCACTTGTTTCACTTGAAAAGTTCACTGTCCCTTTTTCTGTAACGGATGTAATATCAGATGTAAAAGCTGCCTTTAGTAGCTCGAACTTTTGTGCCTCATCTTCTGAACAAGACGTTACCACTGCAAGCCCGAAGACCAGAAACGATAAAGCCAAGCCACTCATTAACTTTCGTAGTTTTGTTATTCTCATAATTTTTCTCGTTGGTTTGGTTTCCATTTTGATTAAGCGGCAATAATTCCCTCATTGATTAAAGGAATTATCACATGCGGACAAATATATTTGGGTGCTTAGTATTCTAAAAGAATCGAAACTTTGGGAGGAGGGCTATTATATGACCAATATGAGGGTCAAATTAAATCAGGTCTAAATTAGCGACAATTTGAAGCCAAAATGATCTGACTTCAAGGGAGTCATTGTTTGAATATCGGACAAAAATCATGTGGAATCACCTTCAAGATCCCTTACTATTTGATAAGAGTTGAAGACGCCTTGACTATATCATTAGATAGAAAATGTAAATTGGCCTTATTACAAGGAATCTGAGTTTTCTTGAAAAATCTTTGGGTTTCAAAAGGTATACCAAGGAAGGAAGTCGATCAATCTTCAGATTGATTAGTCTTTTTGTTGATTGTGGGAATCGAAAGATCTTTTTTTATCTGTTCTCTCATTTCCTACAACTTCTTGCATAACTTATTTATCTAAAACCAGATTGAATGAGTTCAATTTTCCATTCGTATAAAAAGCTTAATCATTACCCTATTTTAACATTAGAGTAAATCTTAATTTCTACATTTGGATTTTTAAAATAGATCTGATCATGAGAGCCCTCATCATACTTTCCTTATTGGCAATCCATTCACTTAGCTGCTGTCAGGCTCAGACCAAAAAACCAAAGCTAGTAGTTGGAATAGTGATCGATCAAATGAAGCAAGAGTATCTTTATCGGTTTCAAGAAAAGTATGAAGAAGGTGGATTCAACAGAATAATAAACGAAGGATTCATGAGCAAAAATGCTCATTACAACTACATCCCGACTAAAACGGCCGCTGGTCATGCTTCTATATATACGGGCACAACTCCACGCTACCATGGAATCATTGGAAATGATTGGTACAGCAAAGTGCTCAAAAGAAATACATACTGCGTAGGCGATACTTTGGCAGTTGGAGTGGGGACAGAATCGAACGCTGGAAAAATGTCTCCAAGAAACCTTCAGGTAACGACGATAACAGATGAGCTTAAACTCACAAGCAACTTCCGGTCGAAGGTCATAGGTGTTTCTATAAAAGATCGAGGATCAATATTACCTGCAGGGCATACTCCTGATGGAGCATACTGGTACGAATCCAATACAGGGAATTTTATCACTTCAGATTATTATCTGGACGAATTACCTCAATGGGTTAGCGATTTTAATGATAAGAAAATGGTCAATAAATACCTTGACCAGACATGGAACCTTTCATACCCAAAAGATGAATACGTAGAAAGCACAAAAGATGATACCGAATATGAGCGAATATGGAAGGGGAAAGAGTCTCCAACTTTTCCTTACAATTTGGAAGAAATAAGGAAAAAAAACAGTCCTTATGGTTTAATCAGCCAAACTCCATTTGGGAACTCTCTAGTGCTTGATTTTGCAAGAGACGCGATCAAATCCAATGAAATGGGTAAGGACAAAATAGTTGATTTTATAGCAGTGAGTCTATCATCGACAGATTACATTGGACATGGCTTTGCTCCAAACTCAATTGAGATCGAAGACACGTACATCAAGCTTGACAAGGATCTTTCCAAGTTCCTTACGTTTCTAGATCAAGAGATTGGAAAAGGCGAATACATTCTTTTCATTACAGCAGATCATGGAGTGGTAGCAAACCCTCAATTCCTTATGGACAACAAACTGCCGGGTGGATACATGTCCCCCAAAGAGTTGAGAAACGGAATACAAAATAGCCTATCGGCACAATTGGGTGAAGGTGAATGGATTTCCAGTATCTCGAATGAACAAGTGTTTCTTAATCAAGACTTAATAATCCAGTCCGAAAAGAACAAAGAGGATGTGGAAAATATGGTCTCAGAAATTCTTTATTCCATGGAAGGAATATATGAAGTCTACACTACTAGCGAACTAAAGAATATATCATCTGCCGATCATCTTGGAATTCTTTTGAGTAATGGTCGCAATAAAAAGCTTTCAGGAGATGTGCTTTTCACCATGAAGCCAGGCTATTTATTCGGCGATTATGGTTCCAAAGGGACTACTCATGGATCAGGTCATACTTATGACACGCATATACCAATTCTTTTCTTTGGTAGCGGGATAAAACAAGGAAAAACTAGTAGGTACATCTCTATAATAGATATAGCTCCTACCCTCTCATCATTGCTAAACATATCGCTTCCCAGCGCATGCACGGGTCAGCCAATTACAGAATTATTTGAATGAAAGAAATAGGACTTATTTTCGACATGGATGGTGTCATCGTAGAGAACCATGAATATCATTTTCTTGCCTGGCAAAAACTCGCGAACGCCAGAGGTGTAGAGGTTAGCGAAGAATTCTATAAGAATAATATGAATGGTCGTACTATAGACGATCTGGTGAAAGTGGTATTCGATCTTGATGTAAGTCGAGAAGAGGCTCGAGCAATCGGTATGGAAAAGGAAGAGATCTATCGAGATTTGTATAAAAATCATCGTGCGGTAACCAATGGATTAATTCCCTTTCTAAAATCTGCTAAGGATCAAGAAATCCCAATGATAGTAGGAACTTCGGCTCCAGAGGAAAATGTGATTTTCACGTTGGATGGACTTGACCTGAGAAAGTACTTCCTTGGGGTGGTCGATGACATGATGGTAACAAAAGGCAAGCCTGATCCTGAAGTATATCTTAAATGTGCTGAGGCGATTGGTAGAAAACCCGAGAACTGCATTGTATTTGAAGATGCTGTTTCAGGAATCAAAGCTGGAAAAAGTGCCGGAGCAAAAGTCATCGCCCTTGCTACTTCTCACAAAAGAGAAGAGCTTGAAGCTGATTTAATTATTGATAATTTTGAGGGATTTACCCTAAATGATGTAAAGTCCATTCTTAGCAAATAAAATATGAGAATTCTCTTTCTTATTCTTAGTTCACTTTTCATAATCAGCACTCAAGCTCAAGAATTGAGGATAGCCAAGCTCAAATATGACGGTGGAGGTGATTGGTATTCCAATAAGACAGCTCTCCCCAATCTAATTGAGTTTTGCAACCGAGAAATGCGGACGCAGATCTCAAGAGAAGACGATATCGTGGAGGTCTCAAGCCCTGATCTGTTCTTATATCCTTATATATACATGACAGGGCACGGCAATGTTGTTTTTAGTGATGAAGATGCCGACAACTTAAGAAAGTATCTTAAGTCTGGAGGTTTTTTACACATCGATGATAATTATGGGTTAGACCCGTTCATTAGAATAGAAATAAAGAAAGTATTTCCTAATGCTGATTTTGTTGAGATCCCATTTGACCACCCCATCTACCATCAAAAGTTTGATTTCCCAAAAGGTCTTCCCAAAATCCATGAGCACGACGGCAAACCTCCTCAAGGATATGGCATTATCTTAGAAGGAAGACTTGTCTGTTTTTACACATATGAAAGTGATCTTGGTAATGGATGGGAAGATCAATCCATTCACAATGATCCACAAGAGATCAGAGAAGCGGCTCTTAAGATGGGAGCGAATATCATCAGCTATGTTTTTACAGCTGAAGACTGATTCTCTGTTTTTATCACAAAAAAAAGGCCACATCTTTCGATGTAACCTAAATCGCCTACCAAATATTAGATTATTCTATCCTCTTTTTCTCTTTAATCGACCTTTTGGTTCGATGGTTTTTGTAGTAGTTTCTCCATCCGCGGTTATTTCAACTTCATTATCGCAAGTACCGTCACCATAATCTATTACTGCGATACTTTCTCCATTTACCACTTCTTTCACACCCGACACAGCTATGAACACTCGCTCTTCCCAGCATATTCTTTTGAAAAGGAGATCTTCTAGAATGGTAGCTGAGTATTCTGTTCCATCCCTCTTCACACCACTGGCTGCCCCAGCCAAAGTTGAGTAATCACCATCTTCATCATCACCATTTACCATAGTTCTGGTATGATCAGTATCTCTGGTAGCGAACGTCTCATCAGCAAATGTGATCTTGCCTCCCTCCATTGTGGTTCGCACTACTTTAATGCTGGCTGCAGTATCTATCGAAACCAAAGTTGTTGTTCTAGTTCCTTCGATATGAAGGCTATCTATAAAGAAATCTTCCAATGTAACTATCTTAGATGCTCCTGCTTCAAATCTGTTTCCAGAATATTGGATAATGATTTTACCTTTTCTAATTGCTCCATGTGGGCCAACACATCCATCACCAAAGTCAATGGTAATCATTTGATTGACTGTATCCTTTGTTATCTCTGCGCAATCCAAAGCACGATCTTTTCTGTCCCTGCCTCTTCTATTTCCTATGATTCTTCCACTACTATTCAAGTCAACTCCTAACACATCGATACCTGCTTCGGTAATTACATCGATATCGCTAAAGCTAGATTCTATTGCTTCCTCTGACTCAATATCCAAGGCCGCAATTGTCTGAGCCCCAATAATCTCTTCCATATCTGTTTCCGCTCCATCTTGCTCGCAAGCAGTAAAAGCAAAAAGTAAAATTAGCACTGAGTATAATGATAAATTTTTCATGATATTAAATGTTTGTTTCTAATTGATTTGGCTCTTTGACAGAGGTCAATTAGAAAGGTTTAATCACATATGAATTTTTTTATATTTATTTTTAACTTTCTCATGAAATGCCCCCGAAGCTTAGCTTGACATTTCTTAATATTTAACCCAAATCAAATGATACGGCTTTCTCTCTGCTTATTATTGATTACTTGCCTCGAAGGAGGAGTACTGGCACAAGGCTGCAGCGATGCTGGCTTTTGCACTATGGGGGCCATGAAGCCCGATCAAACGTATTCTAGAAAAATTAACTTTAAGCTGAGGTCTGTTGAATTCAATTACTATAAAGGGAAAACGACCCTTAGTCCAGTTGTAAGTGTTTACACAGCGGATATCTCTATTGGAATCAATGATAAGACCTCTTTTCAGGTAAAGCTACCTTACCAGCACGTAAAGGGAAATTTTGGAAGCAATCAGGGAATGGGCGATGTTTCTTTCAGTGTATCAAGATCCATAGGCAAACTAAAAGGATACAATGTGGGGGTCACGCTTGGTGGAAAAATACCAAGTGGATATGGTAGCGACAAAGCTGGTGGAAAGCAAGTTGAATTTGGGCCAGATGGAACGCACCCAGGTGATTTACCAATGTACTATCAGGTAAGTCTGGGAACGTATGATTTAGTAGCAGGAGCATCTATTATAAATGAAAAGTGGTTGTTTGCAACTGGTATTCAAATCCCGATAATACATAAGAATAGGAATGACTTTAGGTGGGGAAAGTGGCCTAATTACCCGGGAGGCCAAGCCTATGTCAACGAATACTGGCTGGCCAATGATTTAAAAAGAGGTACTGATATCATGTTAAGAGCGGAGCGCAATTTTAGATTTCTCAACTACAATTTTTCCTTGGGGGTATTACCAATTTACAGAATAACAAAAGATGAAAGATACGATTTTGCAAACGACAAAAGGATAAAAGCACCAAATACAACCGGTTTGGCATTTTCTGCACTCGCCAGCGCTGGTTATAAGTTCAATGTGAATAACAGTGTCAAATTCATTTACGGTTATAAATTCGTAGATAGAAAAAATAATCCAGATGGTCTCACCAGGGATTCTGTAATCAGCTTAAGTTATATCTACCGATTCTGATGTTAAAAAACATTCTATTCATAGCTCTCCTGGGAATCTCACATGTTATTTTCTCTCAAGAGTCAACCTATCAACAAGCAGAAGATGATTTTGCAAATGGTCAACTCGATCGTGCATATGAAGGGTATAAGAGTGCTGGACTTGCATATAAATCTCAACAAGATTACAAAAACTATGCGGCATGTAATCTAAAAATGGCTCAATGCCACCTCTCAAGTGGTAAAGCTGACCTAAGTGTGCAATTGGCTGAGAGTTCGCTCAGTTTCATCAACGAAATTGAAGGAGAAATAGCATCATTGCAGGCATCTGCTTTTGGAATAATTGGAGAGGGTTATTTAAATCTGGGAAGAAACGATTTAGCACTTGAGTACTTATCCAAAGAGGAAGCCTTTTACTCTGATATCGAAAGTTTAGAAACTGCCAATTGCTTTGAAAATTTAGGAATCGCGTACGGAACAAACGAAAACACAACCACTGCCCTAGCCTATCATGAAAGATCTCTTAATATAAAAGAGAAATTACTTGATGAAGACGATCCTGCCATAGCTGACTCTTACAACAACATCGGACTTATCTACCTAAAAGATCAACATCAAAAAGCCATTACACAATTCAATAAAGCACTTGCAATCTACCAAGGAAAATATGGAGATATACACCCTAAAGTGGCCAACTGCTATAGTAACCTTGCCTACGCCAATAGCGAGCAGGGAAAATATGGAGAAGCACTTCAATATCTTGATTTAGTAATGGAAATATGGGAATCTTCGTTTGAAGGAGATCACCCAAACAAAGCGTTTACCTTGTCACAAAGGGGAAGAATATTGGAAAAAGATGGTATTCTCGATGAGGCGCTGCACTTTCAACAATTGGCTCTTCATCAATATCTTAGGATTTATGGAAACAAGCATCCGGAAGTCGCTAATGCTTATTACCTGATCGGAACGGTCTATCAGGAGAAAGGGAAATTCAAATTGGCAGTGGAACATTTGCAAGCCTCCATTTATGCCAACCTCGTTTCTCAGGAATATGAATCTATCTATGACCTCCCCGAACTGAAAGAATATTACAATGCAGATATTCTGCTCTATTCGCTGCAAAAGAAAGCCATTGTGCTAGAAGCCCTACACTATGAAAAAACGCTGAAACCGAAAGATCTCATCAGTTCTTTAAATACCTATGCCCTTTTCGATGAGCTCATCACCCAGATAAGACAGCTTAGGCTCAGTGAGGCAGATAAGCTCAGACTTGGAGCGATTTCCAACGAAGTGTATGACAATGGCATTAGAATCGCACTGGAGTTGAGCAATAGGACGTGGAACAAAAGATATTACCTCGACAAAGCTTTCGAGTTTTGCGAAAGAAGCAAATCAGCCATCTTACTCGAAGCTATTCAGGAAACAAAAGCAAAATCGTTTTCAGGTATTCCTGAAAAACTGCTTTCATTAGAAGATAGTCTCAAAACGGAGATTAGTTACCTAAAACAAAAACTTGCCAACGCAAAAGGAGAAGATCAGGGAATAAAACTGGATCTTTTCAATATCGAGCAATCCTACCGAACCTTCATAGATCAATTAGAGAAGGATTACTCATCTTACTTCAATCTAAAATACAACCAGAACTTTGCCACCTCTTCTGATCTGCAAAAAGCAATGGGACAGAACTCCGCCATACTTTCCTACTTTACAGGAGCGGACAATATTTATGTTTTTAGTATTACAAAAAAGAACATGAATGTAACCTCGATTCCCAAATCCGAGGACTTCTTTCAGGTATCGAAAGCTTTTCGAAATAGTATCAAATATGATGTATTCAAGATTTTCGAAACTTCTTCACTCAAATTATACAAGCAACTTATTCCAAATATCAAACCTGACATCAATCACCTAATCATTCTACCTGATGGTGTTTTAGGCACACTTCCATTCGAGGCTTTTACCTTGGGTATTGCCAGTGAAAGAACTGGGTACGGTCAATTGACGTATCTGGTTGAGAAGTATGCTATTTCCTATGATTATGCAGCAACATTACTACTCGATAGACTCAACGATACAGAATCCACAGATTCAAAAGGAATACTGCTAACTGCACCAATTACATTCAGCGAAAACGAAGTTGCAATGCCAGACCTCCCAGGATCGCAAGAAGAAATCAATGAAATCAAATATTTGTTTTTATCTACCGACCAAAAACCTACAGTTTCATTAGGCAAAAATGCCAATGAGACCATGATCAAAAGGGAAAAACTCCATGACTATAAATACCTCCACTTTGCCACTCATGGTATGGTCGATGAATCCAATCCTGAACTATCGAGAATATTCCTAAGCCCATCGGATACAGATGATGGAAGCTTGTATTCAGGAGAGATTTATAACCTAAAAATCAATGCAGATTTGGTCACACTTTCGGCTTGCGAAACAGGATTAGGGAAATTAGCCAAAGGAGAAGGGATCGTAGGACTGAGCAGATCGCTCATGTATGCCGGAGCACATAATCTAATCGTATCACTCTGGCAAGTGGCTGATGCTTCTACGGCTCAGTTAATGATTGATTTCTACAAACAACATCTTCATCATTCAGACAATAACCTCTTCAATGATGATCTAAGAAAAGCAAAACTCAATTTGCTTCACTCTGAAAATTACTCCAGTCCCTACTATTGGGCTCCTTTTATATTGGTGGGGGATTGAGACGGGAAGGCTAGTCAGATAAAAAACCCAAATCCTCCCTATCTTTGCGCTCTTATGAAGCGTGTCGCATTTTATACTCTGGGTTGCAAGCTCAATTTTTCCGAAACATCCACTATTTCTCGCATGTTCGAGGACAAGGGATTTGAGAAGGTGGACTTTACCGACAAACCAGACATTTTTGTAATTAACACCTGCTCTGTCACTGAGAATGCAGACAAGAAATGCCGCAAAATCGTAAAGGAAGCCAAAAAAATCTCTCCCAAAAGTTATGTTACCATTATAGGCTGTTATGCTCAGCTAAAGCCAAAAGAAATAAGCGAAATCAAAGGAGTCGATGCTGTGCTTGGGGCAGCAGAGAAATTCAGGCTTTTCGAATATCTGGAAGATTTTACTTCTAAAAATGAACCACAGGTTTTTGCATCAGAGATTCAGGAAGCAAATACCTTCAATGCTTCCCACTCCTATGGAGACAGAACCCGTACCTTCCTTAAGGTTCAAGATGGATGCAACTACGGGTGTGCTTTTTGCACCATACCATTAGCCAGAGGAAAGAGCAGAAGTGACACCATCTCCAATATCATACTTCAAGCCGAAGAGATTGGAAAAACAGAAGTTAAGGAAGTTGTTCTTACAGGAGTGAACATTGGCGACTTTGGGGTTCAGAATGGAAAGAGAAAAGAAAAATTCATAGACCTTGTAAAAACTCTCGATGAAGTAGAAGGAATTGACCGATTTAGGATTTCATCCATCGAGCCAAACCTACTTTCCAATGAAGTCATCAAATTTGTCTCTGAATCGAAAAGGTTCGTTGCTCACTTTCATATCCCTTTACAATCGGGTAGTGATGTGATTTTGAAAAGAATGAATCGAAGATATCTCAGTGATCTATATCGAGATAGAGTTGCGACCATCAAATCTTTAATGCCTGATTGCTGTATAGGAGTAGATGTGATCACCGGTTTTCCTGGAGAGACGGAAGAAGAGTTCCTGAAAACCTATGAATTCTTAAATGAACTGGATGTTTCCTATCTCCACGTATTTACATATTCGGAAAGAGCCAATACTCAGGCACAGGATATGGACGGAGCAGTGCCCGTAGCAGAAAGGCAAAAACGTTCCTCAATGCTTCGAACGCTTTCGGAAAAGAAGAAAAGACACTTTTACGAACAAAATATAGGAAGGGCATATTCGGTACTATTTGAAGATGATATCGAGAATGGATTCATGCATGGATTCACAGAAAACTATGTGCGTGTAAAGGCAAAATACGACCCAATTCTAATCAATGAATTGAAAACAGTTAACCTTACACAGGTAGATGCGGATGGACTGATGTTGGTAGAAGAAACGGAGGAAATACTAGCCCACTAAAAGGACTAAACAAGTAAATAAATACCAGACACCTAATTACCTAAACGCCAATCCCCGAAATATGAAAATTATTTGCATAGGAAGAAACTACGTTGAGCATATAGAAGAACTTGGAAATGAAAGACCGGACAGCCCGGTCATCTTTATGAAACCTGACACAGCTATTTTACGAAACAACGATCCCTTCTATCATCCCAGCTTTTCAGAAAACGTCCATCATGAATTAGAGGTGCTGGTAAAGATCAAAAAAGAGGGCAAGTCTATTGCCCCCGAATTTGCTTCCAACTACTATGACGAAATTGGACTGGGTATTGACTTTACCGCAAGAGATTTACAGGACAAATTAAGGAATAAGGGACTCTCTTGGGAGCTCTCAAAAGGATTCAATGACTCAGCACCCATTTCTCAGTTTATATCGAAAGAGGGTTTTGATATGACTAATCTCAACTTTGAGCTTAAGGTCAATGGAGAACTTAAGCAGAAAGGCAACTCCGGCTTGATGCTTTGGCCAATTGATGAGCTGATAGCTTATGCCTCCCAGTTCTTTACACTGAAGACCGGAGATATATTCTTCACCGGAACACCAAAAGGTGTAGGAAAAGTAAAAATCGGAGACAAATTGGAAGGTTTTTTAGAAGGACGCGAAATGTTCAATTTCGAAGTACGGTAGGTTACCTTTAGATTGATATATTTACCAAAACAGGTAAAGAGAAGTTGGTATGCGCCTCGGATTTATTTTCATCCTTTTATTTTCATTCATTCAAGCAAAGAGTCAGACTGACTTGGAAGGATACTTCATGTTTCCTATCAATCCGGGACAGCAAAACCTCCTTGCCGGAACAATGGGCGAATTGCGGGCTTCTCATTTCCATGCTGGCATAGATATCAAAACCGGAGGGCAAATCGGGCTTCCTGTATATGCTTCAGCAGACGGTTACGTTTGGAGAGTCAGAGTCTCCACCGGAGGCTATGGCAATGCCATCTATCTCAAGCATGCAAACGGAACCACTACCGTCTATGCGCACCTCGACAGATTTGGAAAAAAAATAGCTCAATACATTCTTGAAAACCAATACAAGGAACAGTCCTTTACTGTGCAAATGTTTCCCTCGAAAGAAGAGCTCCCTGTCAAAAAAGGAGACATTATTGCCTATTCGGGAAACACCGGCTCATCAAGCGGACCTCACCTACACTTTGAAATCCGAGACAAAGATCAAAATGTACTCGATCCTTTGCTCTATGGGTTTGACGAGATCAGAGATACACAAGCTCCGTTGCTCAAGCGCATCGCTTTCGTATCACTTGAGAAAGAGGCAAGAGTCAATCACACCTTTGGTCGGCAAGAATTTGAAGTAATAAAAACCAGCACAATTTTCACCACTCGCACACCCATTCGCCTCAGTGGGAAAATCGGTGTGGAAGTTTACGGTTATGACAGGCAAGATGATGTTTGGAGCAAAAACGGAATCTCTGAAATCGTTATGAAAATAGATGGAGACACCATTTTTGAACAAAACAAGTCCAAACTCTCATTTTCTCATCAGCGTAGTATTCTTGCTCACATGGACTATGCAGCGTACAAGCAAAAAGGACTTAAGTACAACAAACTATTCGTCGATGATGGCAATACGAACACCATTTATGAAAAGCCTTCTAGTGGATTCGTATTCAATGACTCCACTCACCGAATCCAGATTTACTTAAAAGACACTTATGGCAACATCTCTACATTCGAAACACAAGTCAACAATCGTAGGATTGTAAACAAGCCTGTTCCTAAAATTAAAGACTTTGAAATCTTCAGGAATTTCGTGCATTTCAAAGCCAACTATGAAACCACCCCAAACCTCATCCCTCTTTTCTTCGGTCAGGCTTTTGTTGACCTTTCTCCATATCGGGTGGATAAGAGTAACGCCTATTACGTTTGGGATCTAAGAGAGGGTCTGCCAGATTCCATCAATTTTTGCGGTGATATGATCCAAACGGGTATTACAGGAGAGATTCCATCCAACACGGAAATAGCTTATTACAATCACTCATCAGATTTATTATTCTCTAAAAAAACACTTTTTGACACACTCTACCTCAGATTTGAAAAGAGCTTCGATTCTACACGAAACCTAGAATTATTTAAATACAAACACGCTGACATTCCACTAAAGTCTTATGTGGATATAACCCTCAAGCCTGAACTAAAATATCCCGATTCGACTACCTCGGTCTACTCTGTTTTTAGAAATAAATTAAACTATATGGGAGGAGAATGGGTCGATGAAGAAATAAAGTTTAAAACCCGCGACCTGGTCACTTACACATTGGCTCAAGACACCATACCTCCTACCGTTACTTTCTCCAGAATATCCAAAAACGTTATCTCCTTCAAAATATCCGATGACTTATCTGGAATCAAAAGTTACGAAGCTACGCTCGACGGACAATTTATTCTGATGAAATATGAGCCAAAGAAGAACTTAATCTGGTCAGAAAGGTTAGACAAAAACATTCCGTTAAAAGGTGAGTTTATACTGGAAGTATCAGACAATACCAATAACAAAACTTCATTCAAAAAAACACTATAACATGTCATTACAAATAGGAGATCAGGCGCCAGAATTTGATAGCATTGATCAAGATGAAAACCCTATCAAGCTCTCCGATTTTAAGGGAAAGAAAATAGTCTTATACTTCTACCCAAAAGACAATACTCCTGGATGTACTGCTGAATCATGCGACCTCAGGGACAACTACGAGCAGTTACAGAAGGAAGGATACGTGGTACTTGGAGTATCAGGAGATAGTGCAAAATCGCATAGAAAATTCATCGAAAAGTTTAGTCTCCCATTCCCTCTCATAGCTGACGAAGATAAAAGCGTGCATGAAGCCTTCGGTACCTGGGGAGAGAAACAAACGTTTGGAAAAAAATACATGGGAACGATAAGAACTACCTTCTTAATTGACGAGAATGGAGTCATTACTGATATCATTAGCAAAGTGAAAACCAAAGCACATACGGAGCAGATATTAGGTTAGGAAACATTTATTGCTTTTAGGCGATTCCTCACCACCTTTGCTTTATGATTTCCAATCGAGAGCTATTCCTTCAAAACTGTGCACAGACGACTGACTTTCCTCTTCTCATTGAGATAGAAAAAGCGGAAGGCATTTACATGTATGGCCCAAATGATGAAACCTACATCGACCTCATTTCAGGCATAGGTGTAAGCAACATTGGGCACAGACACCCTAAGGTTGTGCAGGCTGTCAAAGATCAGGCAGATAAATATATGCATGTGATGGTTTATGGAGAGTTTGTGCAATCTCCGCAAACCAGACTTGCCGAAGCTTTAGCTCAAACGCTTCCTGATAGCCTTTCATCCATTTACATGGTAAACTCTGGTAGCGAGGCTGTGGAAGGTGCCATAAAACTTGCAAAAAGATCCACAGGTAAACCAAATATCATATCCTGTATCGATGCTTACCACGGGTCTTCTCACGGTGCTTTGTCGGCTGGGGGTAACGAGACGTTTAAGCAAAATTATAGACCTCTCCTACCTGGACATTATTCAATCCCATTCAATGACCTAAGTTCATTGGATCAGATCGATAAAAACACAGCCGCTATTATCATCGAGACAGTGCAAGGCGAAGCAGGAGTCAGATTAGCCAATGAGGGCTATTTTGAGGCGGTAAAATCAAGATGCGAAGAAGTCGGATCGTTACTGATCCTGGATGAAATACAAGCAGGATTTGGACGCACAGGAACTTTCTGGGGGTTTGAGCAATTCGGTGTTACGCCCGACATTCTTGTCAGTGCAAAAGGAATGGGTGGTGGTATGCCTATTGGATGCTTTATAAGTTCCAAACAGATAATGGACTCTTTGAAGGAAAACCCAATCCTTGGACACATCACGACATTTGGAGGGCACCCAGTGAGTGCCGCGGCTTCACTAGCAACTTTAAATGTGATTAAAGACGAAAAACTACTACAAGATGTAGTGAAAAAAGCCAACCTTTTCCGTTCCCTTCTTCAGCACGATAGAATCAAGGAGATAAGAAACTGTGGTCTTATGATGGCTGTAGAATTCGACTCTTTCGAAACTTTGAAAAAAGTCATTGACAAAGCAATCGAACTTGGGGTTGTAACGGACTGGTTCCTATTTTGTGATAATTCTATGCGGATTGCACCGCCTTTGATCATTACAGAAGAAGAGATAAAAAAAGCCTGCAAGTTGATCTTGCAGGCCATAGATTCTATTTGATTTTATCAGTTCTAAAATTGAACCTGAAAAGTTCTAGAGGAGATTCTCTAGTTTCAAAGACACTTTTTTAACTCCGCCATTTCCCTTTACCTCTAGCTCAACAGTTGAGTTGGGTACCTTTAGCAACTCTTCTATTTCAATCAGCGTCATTTCTGACGCCTTGTTTCCATTGATCCCAACAAGCTCGTCATTTGCGTTGATTCCAGCCATTTTTGCTGGACCCTCATCTTGTACCTGATGAATCCAAACCTTGCTCATATCTTTGCTCATTTGCACATCCAGTCCACTGCAATTAACCAAGAACTCAGTCTCGACCTTATCATTAGGTTCCAAATACAAAACATGATTTTTATAATCAAATAGGATATTGAATCTGCTTAATATTTTGTTTCCAACAATGCCAGAAACTTTCTTATCTCCCTGAAGACCGCCCTTGACCTGACTAATACCGATAGGAAGATTTGAAAATTCATAGAACCCAAGATCCAATGATTTCACACGTCCTTCATAATGCTTGGTTTCAGTATCACCGATTCCTTTTACCAGATAAGAGTAATGATTTCCAGTCTTTTCGATGATTTTATTTTGATTGGCAAATGGTGTGTTGAAGTCAAGTGAAGTACCTGCTCCAGTATTCAAATAGAAAGTGCCTTCTACCACTTCGTCATTGTTGAGGGAAGCTTTAGCAGGGATGGTAGGAATAGCATTGTGAAGCTTGAAATGAATCTTCTCACCCTTTTTAGGAAACTTATCCATATCATAGACTTCCAGCAACATTTCATCGTAGTTTAACCTAGCCACGTGATGATGCAATAAATCATATCCAATGATACCATCGATTTTCCTACCTATGCTTATGGCCAAATGATTAAGATTGAACGCCTCTAAAACGACGTTGGACTCCAGCTTAATGCCTCCCATTCTGATCTTATTGTGCTTGATCTTAGCCCCTTCAATCGATCCTTGTGCTCCCGCTACTGACTCTTTGTGCGAGACATCCAGCTTAAGACTCTTTGCCGCCTCCAAATCAATAACAGTAATACCAGATCCTGTATCAAATATAAAATCCAATGGTTCTGAACCATCCACACTCAATTTGATAAAGATATGATCTCCAAACAATTCAAACGGTGCAGTGGCCAATGGAGCCTGTCCAATGGCTTCTAAAGTGAAAAAAACAACTGCTAATACGATTAGTTTCTTCATATTTTTACTTTTAAACGTCGTGCAAAGCATTTATAACCACGACAAATTTTGCAAATATTACATATGGAATTGAAAATTGAATTATTCAGCGAACATTTTATTGTAGATTTCATTTCTTGTATTGAAATAAGACCTTTGAAAAGGTCTTATTAAAGATTCTGACACAACTTTTAATTTATTAAATAAACATGTTTGAAAAAGTACTGCAGGCGGCTGCATTCCTCAAAGATCAAGGTTTCGAGAACACTCAAATAGGTATTATTCTCGGAACAGGACTTGGTGGATTGATTGATCAGATCGAAATCACCAAATCTATAGATTATACCGACATACCGAATTTCCCAGTTTCCACTGTAGAATCACATAAGGGAAAATTTATTCTTGGAAAACTGGAAGGTCAAAACGTGATGGTAATGCAAGGTCGATTCCATTACTATGAAGGCTACTCTATGGCCGAAGTTGTGATGCCTGTAAGAGTTATGAAAGAGCTTGGAGTTGAGCAATTGCTTATTTCAAATGCATCAGGAAACATGAATATGGATTGGAACAAAGGTGAGCTAATGCTTATTGATGATCATATCAACCTTCAACCGGAAAATCCGCTCAGAGGAGAAGATTCTGGCAAATTCGGCCCGATATTCACTGATATGAGCGAGCCGTATAATGGACACATGAATGAGGCATTATTGTCTTCCGCTATCGACCTTGGAATAACACTTAACAAAGGAACATATGTAGCTGTAGCCGGGCCAAACCTGGAAACAAGAGCAGAGTATAGGTTTTTAAGAAATGCTGGAGCAGATGTAGTGGGTATGTCTACAGTCCCTGAAGTAATTGCGGCAAATCAAGCTGGGATCAAAGTAGCAGCTATCTCTGTACTCACCGACAATTGCGATCCCGACAACTTATCGCCTATCAACATCGATGATATTATAAAAACGGCTATGAACGCTGAAAAAGGTCTGATCGCAATTATCAAAAAATACATAAAAGGACTATAATCTCAACATCACACGACAACCACCCCACAAATATGGAAAAGACAAAAATTGGTAACCACTACCATATCCCATTCAAACCTCAACATTTCACCAATGAAGAAATGTCAAGTAGAGCAGAGGAGTATTTCAACTTTATGAATAGCAGACGCACCGTGAGAGAAATATCTGATCAACCAGTCAGCAGAGACATAATCGAGAATATAATCAAGACCGCATCTAGTGCTCCTTCGGGGGCTCATAAACAGCCATGGACTTTCTGCGCGATCTCCAATGCAGAGATAAAAAGCAAAATAAGAGAAGCTGCTGAGAAGGAAGAATACGATAGCTATCATGGCCGGATGAGCGACAGATGGCTAGAAGATTTACAACCTATGGCCACCGACTGGAAAAAACCATTTCTAGAAGAGGCGCCATGGCTCATCGTTGTTTTCAAACGCGTTTACGAAAAAGAAGAAAACGAAAAGAAAAACAACTACTATGTCAATGAGTCTGTTGGGATAGCGTGTGGCATGTTGATCAGTTCAATTCACCATGCTGGTTTGGTTACAGTAACCCATACACCATCTCCCATGAACTTCCTTTCCAGCATTTTACAAAGGCCAGAAAACGAACGTCCATATTTATTACTGCCAGTTGGTTTAGCCAAGAAAAATGCGATTGTGCCCGATTTGGAAAGAAAGCAATTAGAAGATGTCAGTATTTTTTACTGATTTGGCAGGATATCCGATCATTTTGACAGAATTGTATTTTGATAAAAGTATTCTCCGAAATTCCGAATGTGTTTTTTGATTTTTAATCTAGTCTCGAAATTCTGAATTTGGCAGTATTTGAAAGGCAATTGTCAGTTTTCACAATAAAAACCGTTCTACATTTGAAACAAGTTCTGAGAAAGTTCAGAACTTGTCTATAGCTGGTTGGGACCCTGACGTTTATTCGTCAGGGTTTATTTTTTTATGGTATTTTGCTAAATTGATTTCAACAAATCTTTTACCCCATGAAAATCACCCATTTTCTCGCACTGTTACTTCTACCCTTTTTTGTATCAGCTCAATCTGGCAATTCGATGGAGCTCAACAAAAACGCTAAATCTAAATTTCCGATCGAATCAGCAAAAGTCTCTTATATTATCTCAGGTGAGGCTACTGGTACAGCAACTATGTATTTTGACAGAAATGGATGGAGACAAATACTCATCAAAGAAATTACCTTCGAAAAATTTGGGATATCCAGTACAGAAAAAACAGTTGAGCTTATTGATGGGGATTTCTATTTCAAGGCTAACCTCAATTCTAAAAAGGGAGCCAAATACACGGATAGTAACTGGAGCAGTTTGTTATCCTACAAAGCACCAGAAGAAATTCTAGAAATAACAATGGAATCTAAAGGAGGGGTATTCAGCGGTGACACCACATTATTGAACTACTCTGTCGGTATTTGGAATTTCTCCAAAGGAGCTACTCGTTCCATTTGGACCTTAGAAGGCATCACATTAAGAGAGGTGAAGATGATTGGCAAGATTCGATATGAAATGATTGCCACCGAGGTGAATGACACCATAAAAATAGAAGATGATGATTTCACACTACCTGAAGGTATCGCTTGGTCAGAACCAGATTAGATTTTTCATCTTCGGTTAGTTTACGATCAGATCAGAATATTCGCCATTGCTAAAGGTCTTACAAGTCATCGCATTTCTTAAGACTGCAGGTTTGAGCATCGACTTTCCAAGCAGCATTCTACCGCACTCTTGAATTCCCTCTATAATGGATGGGTGTGGGTGAATAAGTTCAGCGAGCTCCTGCATACCCTTATCCATGGAAATAAGTAAGGCAACTGCTTGTATAGCACTGGAAGCGTGTTCCCCGACTACCCTCATTCCAAGTATTTTTTGACCCTCATCATTGGAAACCAAAATCTTGATAAACCCTTGAGTATTACGCATGGCGATGGCTCGTGGGATACAGGAGTAATCAATACTCACGACTTTATACTCTAATCCCTTCTGCTGTGCTTGAATCTCGTTCATCCCAACACCGGCAACCTCAGGATGCAAAAACATAATTGCCGAAATATTCTCATAGATCAAATCACGCTCCGGTTTTCCAAATATCCTTTCGATAGCAAACCTTCCTTCCAATTCCCCCACATTAACCAGAGAAATATCTGCGGTGATGTCTCCCACAGCATATATATTGGAAACTGAAGTTTGAGTCCTATCATCGATGATTCCTCTGTTGTCAATTTTGATATCAATAGATTCATCAAATAGATTTTCATAATTGGGTACTCTACCTACAGATATCAGTCCTTTCTCTACCTGAAATACTTCCTTCGATCCATCAGTATATTCCAGCGTATAGACCACCATATCATTTTCCAATACCATATCCACCAACTTAGAATTCCGGTGAATAAGCACGTTTTTAGACTCCAGGTTACGTTCGATCACTTTAACCACATCTTCATCCTCAAATGGAAGAATACGGTCTCCTTTGTCTATGATATGAACCTTGGTGTTGCCGAAATTCGAAAATATAGTAGCGAACTCACAGCCAATTACTCCGGCTCCAACTATGACAATACTCTTTGGGAATTCTTCAAGCTTATCTAATCCATCGCTTGTGAAAACATGTTCTTCATCGATGGGTAGGTTTGGCAACTTTCGAGGCGTGCTACCTGTAGCAAGAATTATATAATCTGCCTCTATCTTCTTGGTATCATTAACTGTACGAATCTCAACCTCATGCTTCCCTATGACCTTCGCATTTCCTTGCATATAATCCAATTTCCCTCCATTTTCGGTCACATTGATGTTTCTCATGTGATGCTCTAGTTGCTCCATCCTTTCGTTTACTGCATCTCTGACCTCAGCTTTGATATTTTGGAAATTGTAATTGGTCGAAGGGAAATTAAAAGCCTTGTTATGTTTCCTAAGTGAGGCTGCCTCTCGACTCAGCTCCCACCACGTCTTACTCCATAGTGCGCCATGGTGAATCCCTGCTCCTCCTAACTGCTTCTTTTCGATAAGCAGGACTCTTTTATTAAAATCAACAGCCCTCATAGCCGCTGCATATCCTGCCGGTCCTGCGCCAATCACGCATACATCATATTTTTCCATGCTCCTGTTAGGTTTAGAATACATTAATCTACAGAAATTATACGAAACTTGAATTTTCCAAAATCAATAAGTCATCAAATGATAACTCCAGCGTAAAGAAAAGCAGCTTAAAGCACCACCTTCAAATACTTTCCTTCGTTAACCTCTTCGGAATTCATCCTGCGCTCAATCGGAATTTATTATCTTGTCTTTGACTTTTAAAACGGTATTTTTCAACATGAAAATAGCATATAGACTAACGCTGCTTATTGGCATTTGCATACTTACACTGAAGGTAAATGCTCAAGATCTTAACCTGATAGGCAGAGCCAACTTAGGAATAGGGTTCGACTATCTCTCACAAGACTTTAATGGAATAAATACCAAGTATAGCCCAGGTGGAGGCTTAGGATTTGAAGCTGGGTTGGAAGGAGAAATTAACGATGATTTGTTTTGGTACGGAACCGTCGGAATCACTTTCAATCTAAACCTCCACTATGAAGAAGTAAACGGTGTAACGAGAAGAACTTCTTTTTCTTGGAACAAAAAATTCTTCACTGCGGGTGCTAACAAATACTTTGAGGTAAGAAGCAAATTCATCAGCGATTTCTATGGAGGCGGTGGACTTACCTTAGGAATCCCTGGTATTCTTCGTCGCACTGTCAATGGGAATGGAAACGGTAATGGCAACAGCGGATATCTGGGAAGAATAAAATACAAAACCTCACTGGGATTTCAACTTCACGGGGGCGCTACCCTTGCGATAACAGATGGCGTCTTATTAAGACCAGAGCTGCGATATCGGTTTATCAACTATAAGAGTAAATCTTTCAGCAAAGGATCACTAAGCGATCTGGAACCGGGACTAAAAAAGGCAAACGGACAAGGTGTAGAAATCTCCGTTACCATAGTAAAACAAATTAGAGGGGGAAGGAGGTAATTAGATATTTAGCAAGTCCTCTCCAGTCTTTTCAGATAGATGAGCTAAAACCTTTAGAGATACTCTAAAATCAGTTTTAACGAGCTTGGAAACAGTTGGCTTTACAACTTTTAAAACACCTGTTTCTTTTGCCTTCACAATCACTCCTAATGTTCCTGTTATTTTTAAATTGAAAAATTTGGCAACATTACGAGCTTTCAAATCGTCAACTATAAGAATACAATTAGGTTTATCCAGAGCTAAGGCTATGGCCGAAGCTTCACCCAGATCTAAGTCTTTTTGAAGAATATGCTGTTTATCTAAATTGAGTGCTTTATCAATTGAAATCCAATTGGGTAGCTTATCACCAAACTCATCCGCTATTTCGGGAGTTATAGTTACTCTATTATAGACTTTTTGAAGAAGGTCTAAGCAACCAATTTTATCAAGAACAATAAGACAACTTGTATCAGCAATTATTAACTCAGGCGTTTTCAATATCTGAATTTATATCATCTTGAGACTGACTAAAGAGAGAGAATCCGTATTTTCCTAAGAGTTCAATAAAGGCTCTCTTACTTAAACCCGCCAAAGTAGCTGCTTGACCCGTGGATAGTTTTCCTCTTTCATAAAGTTCTCCTGCCAATAGGATTTTTATCTCTGACTCATCAAAATCTATAGAAGACGGGAAATCAAGACTTATCGTTCTCATAGGATAAAATTAATTAATTTTAATTACAGAACATTTTGAGGTGTGACTGTACTACTTCCTGTGCCTCTTCTCTAAAACCTCAACCACATCTTTAAGGGTTAGACCTTTGTGCGATAGCAGCACCATTAGGTGAAAGAGTAAGTCTGCAGATTCACTTTTAAGTAAATCAATATTATCATCCATCGCCTCAATAACTACTTCTACAGCCTCCTCTCCTACTTTCTGCGCTACTTTATTTACTCCCTTAGCAAATAGGCTGCTGGTGTAAGACTCATCTGGTGTACTGTTTTTGCGGTCTTCGATCGTAGCTGTCAGATGATTTAAAAATGCTATTGCATCAGTATTCGTCTCATTGAAACAGGTATCCGCTCCCGTATGACAAGCTGGCCCTACGGGGTTGGCTTTTATCAAAAGCGTGTCCTTATCACAATCAGGCATGATTGTCTTGACAAAAAGAAAGTTTCCAGAAGTTTCTCCTTTCGTCCATAACCTATTTTTGCTTCTGCTAAAGAATGTTACCTTGCCTGTGCTTTTCGTCTCAGCTAAAGCCTCTTCATTCATATAACCAAGCATGAGCACTTTATTCGTAACCTCGTCTTGTATAACAGCAGGGATCAATCCGTCCCCTTTTGTAAAATCCAAATCCATTATTGTCTTATTGGAATATTTTGTTTTTTCAGAAGGCCCTTTAAGTGACCTATTTCAACTTCTTTGTAATGAAAAATGCTAGCTGCCAAAGCTGCATCCGCCTTTCCTCCCTCAAATATATCTTGAAAATGTTGCTCCGTTCCTCCTCCTCCAGATGCAATTACTGGAATACTCAGTGTTTCAGAAACTCGTCTGGTTATCTCCATAGCAAACCCTGCTTTAGTACCATCATGATCCATTGAGGTCAACAGAATCTCTCCAGCACCTCTTGACTCTACTTCTTTGGCCCAAACCAAAGTATTAAGCTCGGTTGGTTTAGTACCTCCATGCGTGTGCACCAGATCATCATCAGCTACATGTCTGGTATCTATGGCTACTACGATACATTGCGAGCCAAATTCCTTTGAAAGCTGATCTACCAAGTTGGGGTTCTTAACCGCAGCAGAATTAATAGAAACCTTATCCGCACCAGCATCAAGCAAGGCTTTCACATCTTCTACAGAACTTATTCCTCCACCAACTGTAAACGGAATATGAACCGCTTCAGCTACACTTTTGACCAACTCCACAAGCGTTTTTCTCTTTTCTAGCGTAGCGGAGATATCAAGAAAAACCAACTCATCGGCTCCTTCATGCGCATAGCGCTCAGCTAGCTCAACAGGGTCACCAGCGTCTCTGAGATCAACAAAATTGACCCCTTTGACGGTGCGACCATCCTTTACATCCAAACAGGGTATTATTCTTTTCGTAAGCATCTTTAAAATTCAGCTAGTTGTTGCAAAGTAATTTTCCCTTCATAGTAAGCCTTTCCCACGATCGCCCCGGTCAAACCATTTTCCTTTAATCGACCTAGATCATCATATTCTGTAACTCCCCCACTAGCGATCAATTTGAGCTCAGGAAACTTGCTCAATATTTCATTATAAAGATCAAAAGAAGGTCCTTGCAGAGCTCCATCCTTGGAAATATCCGTACAGATTACTTCTCCTATTCCATATGAGAGATAGTCTGCCAGATATTCGAATAAATCTAATCCTGAAGACTCCTGCCATCCTGAAACCATTACTTTTCGATCTAGCACATCTGCGCCTAGAATGATCTTATCTCCTCCATATTCTTTGATCCAGTCTTTGACTAAATCTGGATTCTTTGCAGCTATGCTACCAGCCGTAACTTGTTTAGCACCCGCATCAAGTACTTTTTCGAGATCCTCTCTGGTCTTTACTCCTCCTCCAAAGTCGACATGTAGGCTTGTCTCCTTGGCAATCAAAGCGAGCACTTCAAGATTTACGACATGACTTGCTTTTGCTCCGTCCAAATCCACAACGTGAAGTCTTCTGACTCCAGCCTCTTCAAAACCTTGAGCCACTTCTAATGGATCGTCAGCATATTTTTTGACTTGATTGTAATCTCCTTTGGTAAGACGTACGCACTTACCATCTATAATATCAATAGCCGGAATAATATCCATCTTATAGTTTTAAGAAATTTTCTAACATCTTCATTCCTGTACCTGCACTTTTCTCTGGATGAGCCTGAACGGCAAAATAATTATCTTTTTGGATCGCTGCGCTGAAAGGCAACACATAATCACATTCCGCAATCGTGCGGTCACATTTCGGCACATAATAGCTATGCACGAAGTAGATATATTCATCTTCTTCCACACCTCCAAAAATTGGAGATTTCAGGTCATAAATATTATTCCATCCCATATGTGGGACTTTAATCCCCTCATGATTAGGGAAGCGAACTACTTTTTCAGGAATGATTCCGATACACTCAGTATTGTTTTCCTCACTGCTTGAGCACATCAACTGCATGCCCAGACACACTCCCAAAAAGGGTTGGTTCAAGTTTTTAAGAACTTCCACAAGCCCTGTCTGCCTAAGGCTTTTCATGGCCGAACTTGCCTCGCCCTGACCTGGAAAAATAACTTTATCTGCTGATTGAATGATCTCCGGATCGTCCGTCAATATGGGTTCGTCTACACCCAATCTGCTCAACGCAAACTTTACTGACTGAATATTCCCAGCGTTGTATTTAACTATTGCTACTTTCATTAGAAACAAAAAAAGGTTGTGAGTAAACCCACAACCAAATTAAATCTCAAAGTTACCAACCTTAGTTTAAGCCGAAGGTGATTATTCGTTTCTTTTTTCCAAAGCTTCCTTTAAACAGGATTTTACTTCTGGAATACTATGATAAAGTTGGTCATACGACTCAGTAATGAAGTATTGCGTTTGAAAAACGTCTTTTCGATATGGGGTTCTTAACATGTGAGCTATGTCAAACTCGTGATGCTGGGGCTCATCAGATAAGCAGTACTTCGTTTCTCCAGCAGAAGAAAGAATTCCTGCCCCGTAAATCTTAATCTCATCTGACTCTCTAATCAAGCCAAATTCTACCGTAAACCAATACACTCTTGATAGTAACTCAATGGCATAATCATTCCCGACATACTCCAGACCTATTTTGCTTAGTTCCTCTAAAAAATTGACAAAGTACTGATTTGATAAAAGAGGAACATGTGCAAACACATCGTGGAACATATCTGGCTCCTCCAGATAATCCAATTCGGCCATTTTTCTCAGCCAAGTGGTAGCCGGAAAATTCCTATTTGACATCAACTCAAAAAAAGTATAATCAGGAACAATCCCTGGAACTACTGCTAGTTTCCAACCTGTCAAAGTGGTCAAAATTTCATTGATCTGTGAAAAAACGGGAATGCGATCAGGCTTAAAACCCACATTGTAGAGACCCTCTAGATACGCTTGACTTGCAGCACTCGGTAAGTTTTGAATTTGTCGATCGTACAGAAGCCTCCAGACCTGAAAATCTTCCGTCTTGTAATTGTCATAAACCTGTTTCATCTATAGGGGTGTTTTAGAACTCAAAGGTAACATTGAGAACCGCTCAAAAACGTAATTTTTGATAGGTGGCTATTTTCATTTATGACCACAATTACGTTATTTATTATTATAATAAACAACTATTCAAAATAAAATTTTGTTAAAGGTCTTAAACCCAACAATTACAAAAGATCAATAAACAACAAAAGGCTTTTCAAAGAATAAAAAATGGACTTCATCCCCTCTAAATCAGGATTATGAAGTTTTATTTAAATCGAACCTTCGCTAAACCATTTAGATAAAGCCACATCATTTTGAGCTTGCTCCCTTCTTTTTTCCTTCCCATTTCCATAGCATCCCAAAGTTCATCTGGCACCTGATCTAGTTGGTTAAACTCTCCGGCTCCTTTGAGCCATTCTCCCCCATCGATAGTGATCACTTCTCCATTGACATAGGCTGAATAATCAGAAACGAGATAGGCTGCCAGATTGGCCAATTCCTGATGATCTCCCACCCTTCCTACAGGCACTTTATTGGCAGGATCAAATTTGTCTTTCAACCCTCCCGGCAAGAGTCTATCCCATGCTCCCTTGGTTGGGAAAGGGCCTGGGGCAATAGCATTTGCTCTAATTCCATACTTTGCCCATTCCACCCCCAATGATCGAGTCAGTGCCAATACTCCCGCTTTAGCACATGCCGATGGAACTACATACCCAGAACCTGTCCATGCATAAGTGGTAACAATGCTCAAAACATTTCCAGCATGCTTACTTTCTATCCACTCCTTGCCCAGCGCAAGAGTAAAATTATAAGACCCCTTAAGTACAATATCAACCACAGTATCAAAAGCTCGATGAGAGAGCCTCTCGGTTGGGCTTATAAAATTCCCAGCAGCGTTATTGAGCAATACATCAATCTTACCGAAACGTTTTTGTGTTTCTTTAATGATATGCTCTACCTGCTCATAATCTCGCACATCACAAGCCAAAGGAAGTACAAAATTGCCCGAAGCAGCCTCTATCTCTCTGGCTGTCTCTTCCAGAACTTCAAGTTTTCTACTTGTAATGACAATATCCGCTCCTAGTTTGGAAAAGTAAGCGGCCATAGATTTTCCCAGACCGGTTCCTCCTCCTGTTACAATTATTGTCTTTCCTTTTAGGGCATCATCCCTAAGCATTCCTTCTGTGTAATTCATGGGGTGTCTTCTTGATTATATTAGGGAAGGTAAGAAAACAAATCTTTCGAATACACAAAATAGGATTCGAAAATCAAACCAACCACTCAGGTTTTGTGGTCTTCACATTTGCTTTAAGCTGACTTAAAAGTTGATACAAACCAAAATAGGTTCTATTGATATAAAGTCCGTGACGAGAACCTCGAGGATGTTTAGAGTTTCGTAGCTCTTTCATTGTCGAAAGTTCTTCACCAAGATTGTAGATCTCATTGAAGTAGGTATCATCCGAAAAGTCAAAACTATCGTTGTGAAATGGCTTACCCAGAAGCATCGTCATACGCCTAAATACAGAGATAAATAGTTCTTTTTCTTTAGGTGAATCATCTTCATAGAGAAAATTCAGATTCATGAGTAATGGGATCAAAGCTTCATCATTGGCTATCAAATCCCTTTTCATCAAGTGAAAGTAGGTCTCATAAAAGTCTCCGGGGATTTCTTTGACACATCCAAAATCAATCACTCCCAATGTACCATCCTGCTGCATAATGAAATTGCCCGGATGAGGGTCTGCATGCACTTCTCTAAGGTTATGAATTTGATGATGATAGAAGTCCCACATGGCCTGCCCAATCTTATCCTTTACTTCCTGTGAAGGATTAGTCTCCAAAAACTCTTTGATGTGCTCCCCTTCTAACCAGTCCATCGCAATTATTTTTTCAGAGGACATCTCAGGATAGTATTTTGCAAATTTCAGATCCTTAATATCATCACATGCTTCCGATATTGAAATGGAACGTTTCACCTCCAACTCGTAATCTGTTTCTTCCAGTAGCTTGCCTTCGACTTCATCCATGTATTGATTCAAATCTTTTTCATTCAAACCAAAAAGCCTTAGTGCAAATGGCTTCACTAATTTCAGGTCGGATCTCACACTTTCTGCAACACCAGGGTACTGAATCTTTACTGCCAAAACTTTATCACCTAATGTAGCTTTATGTACCTGACCAATTGATGCGGCATTTACCGCATCCTTGGTAAAAGTGTCGTACATGGACAAGGGTGATTTCTTAAAATGCTTTTGGAAAGTCTTCACCACCAATGGAAAAGAAAGAGGTGGCGCACTATATTGACTCATCGCAAACTTGTCTTGATAGGCGGTTGGCAACATGTTTTTATCCATAGCCAACATTTGTGCGACCTTAAGTGCACTGCCCTTTAGTTGACTCAGTGAGTCATAGATATCTTCCGCATTATCTTGATCTAGCTGCTCTCTGGTAGTGGATGGGTTGACAAGTTTCTTAGAGTAATGCTTGATATAATTTCCCCCTACTTTTGCTCCTGTCTTCACAAACTTCGCCGCTCGGGATACTTTCCCAACCGGAATACTGTTTAATTCTTCCATCAAAAAGGATTTCTATTTTGAAATAAGAATTTTCCAAAATCTAGAATGGAATCCAGAGCTCCTTTGCCAACAAGGTCTAGTGCAAGATTTACTGATTTCTCAACGGCAGCATCTGTCTTCTCGAAACCCTCACTCTCATCGTCACTCCAAAACTTATTTAGGAATAGGAAATGTAACCAAAAAGCCTTTTCGTATTGATTCGAAAATGGTCGCTCAGCTACTTCTTCACTTTCTTTACCTTCAGCCAGAAGGCCATTGATATATTCCGAAAAATGTTCTTTTAGCGTAAACAAGAAATATGGATTTAATTCCTTCTTGCTCATATTCTCTAATCTAAAAATCACATAGCTTCGGTTCGCCAGGAGCATTTCAAACCATGTAAAGTAAAATGCCAACGCCTTTTCTCTTACTGAGTAATTGCTATATGCTTCATCTTTCTCGAGTGTTTTGACGGTATTTTGGAACCAATCAGCCCAAAGTGAGCGCTCTAGTGATTTGAAGGAATTGAAGTGTTTGTAAAATTCCCCCTCAGTGGATTTTTGCTTAACAGCAAAATCAAAAATAGATTTAGGCTGTTCGCCGTGTGTGAGAAGATGGGTCACAAAAGCCTTTTGCAAGGCTGCTTTGGTGACGCCTTTTTTGGTCGTTTTCGAAGTTGTCTTTTCCATTCAATATTAAACATGAATTGAAAAGCAAATGTTCTCACTAAACAACAAAAAATAAAAAAAGCCTTCTCACTTGAGAGAAGGCCCTTAACCAGCGGTGAACAGATACCAGAAGTATTCTGTTACGAGTACTAAGATAGATCGTGCAATTTCCCTGTGGTATACCACTTTTATGGTATATTGATAAAATCGAGAGATTTCAACGAGAATAAATCCTACAATTCATTAAAAATTCGAAGCAACTCAATTTTTAAATTATCGTATTAATGTTGTGTTTAAATTATAATATTCTCATTTTTACTTTTAAAAAGGAGTTTCAATTAAATAATTCATAATTTATTAATCTTATCAGATTCAAATTTGATCAATACTTGCTCAAAAATTTCATCAAACCACCCTCACTTAAAAACTGTCTCACGACAATAAATTTTTAAAAAATCATATTAGTTCTATAGCATTTAACCCCACTGCAATGGACATCAACAGATTGAATACTTTGATTAAAAAGGTGAGAACCATCAATACTCACATCAATGAGAGGCAACAGAATCCTTATCTTGCAAAGGAGCTTCAGGATAATTTGATGGAAATCAAACTTCAATATGGCTCGTTTCTACTCGATAAATTGTTCGATATCTATGACGATTACTTCTCTGATAGTCAGATGAAATCCATTGAAGAATATTTTAGTGGTGATGGTGTGGAAGTAGAGGGAGATGATTTTGCAGAGATTCATGCTCTACTTAGTATTAAACCCTATCCCCTGAGGTTTGAACTTGAAGGTGCCAATCATACTTTTAAGGAAGTGATTTGGTCGGCGGCTTAGAGTTGCTGAGACGTATTTGATTTCGATTTCTCTACTAGATCAAGGAAAAGCTTTTCTTTTTTGACTTTATTATAGATATCATCTTTTAAAAACTTTTCAAACAATGGAAATCCTAAACTTACGGCCTTATTCATTTTTTCGTAAAACCCTTTTTTATCAGCCTTACTTAGGAGAATTTCTGATAAAGTAGACCAAACTACTCCATCTTTTGAATTTAACTTTAAAGCTCTTTCGACATCCCTAAAAGCTAAATCAATGCTATTCATAGCTCTATATATATTGGCGCGATTGTTATATACTGTACTACTCTCATGTCCTAAATCAATCGCTCTGTTATAATCTTTTAATGCCAATTCCAATTGATTACTATTGTGAAATACTGTACCTCTATTTAAAAACAAAGCTCCATCACTCGGGTTCAAATCAATTGCCTTGTTATTATCTTTGAGCGCAAAATCTGTTTCATTCTTTCGGGAATAACAAAGAGCTCTATTTGAGTATGCGGTAGAAAAATCTGGCCAATACTCAATGACTTTAGTTAAGTCATTAATTGCCAAATCAAAGTATCCTAGTCTAAAATATGCTCTTGCTCTATTATTATAAGCACTAAATTCTTTAGGATCAATGTCCAAGACTTTTGTATAATAATAAATTTGCTCATCTAAATCTTTTGAATTGAAAGCTATATCGAAGAACTTGGAAGCTTCTTTCTCCTTCTCTAGTTTTTTCTCTGCTCTACTTGTTTTAGTTGCCTCTGGAAAAAGGTTATCAAAAAGAGTCAAATAGTCAAGAGTCAAAAAATTTTGCTTCTCCTCTTTCAACCCCAGCTTATGCTCTTCTTTCCACCCTTGCTCCCGTTCATGATGAATCACACCAAAGTACTTCAATGGATCAACCGATTCGCTTGAAAATAATTCACCCTTAACTTCCTCAATGAGGATTTTTTCCTTTATCCTCTCGTTATCATTCTCATTGTGATAGGGTATCCTAGTCAGCGCAAAATAAAGTTCAGGCCTGATCTCCTCCTTCATAGACATCAGAGATTCAAGGACTATCCCAGCTCCATCAATATTTTCTTCATTATTGACAGCAAGTATCACGCATCTATCTGCTAGTAGCTTAAGTGTAATAGAAGCCGTTGGCGTAACACCAGTTCTGGAATCAATCAAAATGAAATCAGGATTAAGTTCATTTTTGATTCTTCCTTTTAAATCTAAGAGTAATGGCACACCCGTTTCATCCTCTTCAAAAAGTTTGATCCAATCAATTTTACCCAACTGATCCCAATACTCAGGAGATTTGAATTGACCTGCGGTCATCAAATGCATTTTTCCTTTCCCTTCCGAACGCGGTTTTAATTCGGTATAGTATTCTTCGAAATCTTGAGGAATTGAATTGGTTTCCTGAAAATGGCTTATGTAATCAACAATGCCTTTTTTTTTCAGAACGGCTGTCTCCTTGATCTCATCTTTAAACTTATAGGTAAGGCCAGGCGCCTCCAGGTCAAAATCGATCACAAAGACGTTAAGACCATAATCTACTAGCTTTTTGGCCATATTAGAGAGTGTCAATGATCTACCTACTCCTCCTTTGTATGAATAAAAAGTTACGGTTTTCATACTTAAGCTGCCGCTCCGTGTTTGTTATTCACCTGAAGACCTAAACTAAAGTCTTTCCGAGCTTCAAACTCATTCTTATCCAGACATGGAAAATTTAACCTTATCTCCTCAAATTTGGATACTGTAATTGAGATGAGTTTTCTTACTAAAGCTTCTAGCTTTTCCTTGCTCTCTATTGTAATTGAAGAAAACAGAGGGTTTTTCTTAAGTGCTTTTGTTACAAAACGAACATAGCCATGATCGTCATTCTCTTCCAACAAATCGATCTGCAACTCGATCAGCTCTTCTGGTAGTGTTTGGAAATATTCAAACAGGTCTGTTTCATTATATGAACTAAGTTCTACCCCAACTGATCTTTTGAAGTCTCTGACGATCTTATTGAGATGCTTCTCTAGAGCGACGTAATTTTCGAATTCTTTTTCAATTTCGTCAAACCCCATTTCCAGGGCTTTGTCTATATCATGCTTATCTATGAGCAGTCTATTATCATTAACAAAGGGTTGTTTGATAAGAAACATAAATCCTTGCTCATCAACAATGCCATAGCCATTCTCCTTGTGCTCTGCAATTAATCGTATCATGAAATTATTCTATTAGATCAAGCTTAATGTCTTTGTTCTTCTTATAGTGTACAAGTAATTTATTTAATTCAGAGAGATTTTGGTAGCTCTCACCTAGCACATCTCCATTTTTCGTTCTAAATGCCTTTTGAATCGCATTTTCTATTAATACATAATACGATTTTTTGAATCTAATGGCTGATAAGCAATCTTCCAACTTCAGTTTTTTCCAAGCTATAACTTCTATATAATCCCTATGATCACCTTTTAGTTCTCTCAGTAAGGTTTTTGGATAATCCTTTGGTGCTACTTGAGTTATCTCCTTTTCCAATTTAATTACTGCCAGTCTTTTTAAATTATCTGGTTCAGCTAAGTCTTTTTCCAACTTCTTCAAATCCACTTTTTTACCATCGAAATAGTAATGAGTTAGTCCGTCGATTGACTTTCTTAAGCTATTGTATCTCAAAGCCGCATATTCGGTATTGTCAAACTTATTCGGATCAAAAACTAAAGTAAAATCTCCCCAAAAAGGAACACCAAGCGTCCCGGCAGTTAGTGCAAGGTATTTGAATTTCTCACCATCCTCGAAAGTGAGATCGAAGGTTTTACGCTGCTCCGCAAACTTCCCAAAATGAGACTCAGGGTTTGCAGGGCTAACCTGCCACCCATTCTTATATTCCCCTGTTTCAAGAACAGCACAAAAAGATGGTTTGACCTTTAATTTTGATAGGTCAATTTCTTTGACCTTAATCAGCCCTTTGAGTAATGTCACTGAGAACTCTTTTTTAGCCTCTAGGAATGCAAGAAACTCTTGAAATTGGGAAGGTTCAAGTTTTTCAAAAATTTCTTCTAAAGATTGTGAATTATTTTTAGCAGCAACGAGTATATTTTCCACAAAACGTCATTTTTACATAACGCAATATAGTAGAGTTATTTAAAAATCAAACCCGCTCACTCAGCTCAAGCCAGCGCATTTCCTTTTCTTCTAATGAGGATTTGATCTCCTCTAGCTGTTCTGTGAGCTTCTGGAGTTTTTCGTATTCTGACTCTCCGGTCATTTCCTTTACGATTTTCTCTTTTTCAACTTCCAGCTTCTCCATTTCTCCTTCTAGTCCATCAAACTCTCTTTGTTCATTGAAAGAAAGCTTCTTTTTCTCGACTTTAGTGGTGGTCTCTGTTTTGGACTGCTTCTTATCCTTGTCTTCTGATTTGCTTTCATCAAGAACCGGGAGCTTATATTGGGTTCGATAGTCTGTATAATTACCTGGAAAATCTTTGACCTTCCCTTTTCCTTCGAACACAAAAAGGTGATCAGTTAATCGATCCATAAAATATCGATCATGAGATACAATCATCAAGCATCCTTCAAATGAGTCCAGGTAGTCCTCCAGCACATTTAAGGTCATCAAATCAAGATCATTGGTTGGCTCATCTAGTATGAGGAAATTTGGGTTGAGCATAAGTACTCTGAGTAACTGAAGTCTTTTACGCTCTCCTCCACTCAACTTACCCACTACATTGAATTGCATCTTGGGTGGAAACAAAAATTGATTCAAAAGCTGAGATGCAGTAATTTCTGAGCCATCTGCTAACTTAATAACCTCTGCTACTTCTTTGATTACATCCAATACTCTTTTGGTTGGATCAAATGAATGTTCCTCTTGAGTATAGTAGCCAAACTTAGTTGTTTGTCCTCGGTCAATCGTACCGCTATCTGGTTTATCAGTGCCCGTAAGCAGGTTTAGGAAAGATGATTTCCCAACTCCATTTGCTCCTACGATCCCAACTCGTTCTTTTCTTTTGAAAACGTACTCAAATTGATCCAATATTTTTAGGTCTCCAAAGGCTTTGGAAACCTTATCCATCTCCATGATTTTCTTGCCTTGACGCTCTCCTTTCAGGTTCACTTCGAGGCTTTTCTTACTCAAATCTTTAGAGGCTTTTTCTTTGGTTTCATAGAAGGCATCCACTCGATACTTGGCTTTGGTTCCTCGAGCCTTTGGTTGTCTTCGCATCCAATCAAGCTCTTTTTTCAGCAGGTTCTTAGCTTTATCTACTGTGGCTGCATCTTGCATTTCTCTCTCTGCTTTCTTTTCCAGAAAGTTTTGATAGTCTCCTTTGTATCTAAAAATTTGACCTTGATCGATTTCCATAATTTCGTTCGTCACTCGATCCAGGAAATACCTATCGTGAGTCACCATCAGCAGCGTCATGTTGGCAGTAGCCAGGAAGGCTTCAAGCCACTCAATTACTCCCAAGTCTAAGTGGTTGGTTGGCTCATCCAAAATCAATACATCTGGCTTCACTATCAAGGCTCTGGCCAACGCGACTCGTTTTCTCTGTCCACCTGATAACTCGCCTATTTTCTGATCCAGATTCTGAATACCCAACTCACCAAGCATTTGCTTTACCTGACTTTCGTAATCCCAGGCATTGAGCTGATCCATGCGTTCCAGCATTGGTGTGATATCCGGGGCATTTTCAGGGTCTATGGTTGCTTTGTGTAAAGCAACTTCATAATCTCTAATTACATTGAGTTCATCAATATCCTCAGAAAATACTGCTTGAACTACATTATCAGCATCATTAAAAACGGGGTTTTGAGGAAGAATAGAAACGCGAATTCCTTTTCTAAATGAAACCACTCCATGGTCTGGGGTTTCCAACCCAGCAATGATTTTAAGTAAGGTGGATTTGCCGCACCCATTGACGCCAACTAGTGCTGCCTTCTGTCCTTGTTCTAATCCTAGGGTTAGGTTTTCAAATAGCTGACGTTCGTCATAGCTTTTAGCCAATCCTTCTACTGATAAGTAATTCATGGCGCGAAGTTAGGCTGACCTTAGAACTTTATTGGACAAATTTTTCAAGCAAAATGTGCAGTGGGCTAATTGGTCACCAAATTGCGATCTTCCAAAAATTTCCTTGTGCTTATGCGCCCACTATTGATAAGGGTTTCTTGATCTTCCTCTGAGAATTTTTTAATCATCGGACTTATTCCCTGAGATGAAACAGAAACGGTTCTTGCCCAGTCTTCATCTGTCATTTGATTGCGATTAAGAGACTCCATCGTGAAATTGTAGAGTGCTGCAACGTAACCTTTGAATCCATTGATTTCCTGAGGTGTGATTTTTCTTGAAATAGAGTCTTGTTTGATTTGCTGTTCTGAATCGATTCTAAACCCCAAAGTATTTGGATTTGCTGTTCTCAAAATTTCTCTCCGATCGGTAGTTTTTGTTTCATCAAAAAGAAAAATAGGATAATTTCCTATAATCCCTCCATCAACCAGAATATCCAGATTGTCGGCATCTTCATAGTTTTCATAAGTATTCCCATCCTGATCGACAAAGACAGCTTGAAAGTAGAGCGGAATGGAAACCGATGCACGAATGGCGTCTTTCACCTTCATGTTGGGATAAGTCTCGTGTGAAAGCACATATAGTTCTTGTTTATTAACACAAGTTGCCACAGCGTAAATGGGTAAAAAGCCTTGCTCATATATCTGCAATAGGGTAATGTCCGGATTCCCGGTTTTAGCCTCCAGATGGGATTCTACCCACTTAGTGAATTTATCTCCATGAAACCAACCGAAGTTCTTTTTCATCCTTGAAACCCCTTTGATGCCTCCGTCATTAAACTTTTGAAATTCTGTTTCGGCAAGGATTTTCCGGATTTCCACAGAACTATAACCTAGAGAAATCATCATCGCTGTAATGGCTCCAGCAGAAGTCCCTCCTACACGCTCGATTTGATCTATAACCTCATTGGACTCCAGTTCTTCGATGACTCCAGCATAGGCAAGCCCTCTCATACCTGCTCCTTCAAAGACCAGATTCTTTATCTCTTGCTGCTGGGCATAGGTTAATATTGATTGGGATAAAACCAGAAAGAAAATCGTATTGCGCATTTTACCTATTACGCAATTTCTCAAGAAAAGGATGGCTTAATATCCTTGCTGAACTTTTGCTCCATCGGGTCTATTAAAAAAAGTTTTGTCCAGATCATTGTTAAAGGAAACATCAAGCACGTCAATATTGGTAATATGCTCTCCAATAGAATCCTCTTTCCACCAAAAAGTCTGATATCCTGTAGACAACTTAACACCGTCGACCTCACTCAACCCACTTATTCGCATTATTTTTTCTGGGAAATGGCCTCCATTTTGGAAAAACCCCGGGTAGGAAACAATATATCGAAGTGCGCCCATCAGCTGCGTTTCCTGATTGATGTAGATCACGTAATAGTCTCCGGGAGCATCTCCAGTTCCTGATTGATAGGTTACTTTAACCAAGTCGTAAATCGCCCCATCGAGTTCTTGAGATGGTAATTCTTCGTAGTTGATCCCGTCATCAGCCAGAACAAAAGGCAATCCAAGAAAATAGAATGGAGTGGTGGACCAAAAACGGGGGTTAATCGGAATATTGGCAGAGTCTGGAAATAACCAAGCCTCCTTTCCATCCCACCCAAAACTTACTGACTCATCATCAAGCCATTTATGAACAGCTGTAACGGACCACTGGTCAACGGTCTGATAAGTATTTCTTCTAGTACCTCCATCCAAAGGTTTATAATCAAATCGAAAACCAATAGGGCCATTGGAAAACCATCGATCAAGTCCTCCATGTGCTTCAATTGACCTCCACACTTTAGCACCTGCTTGAGTTGCTTTTAGCCGGTCTTCTGATTTGGAGGCTCTATCCTCTATCCATGATTTTGGAGTCCAACTTTCATCAGAGACCTGCTCCTTTTTGTTGGTTTGACTACATCCTGTTATGACCAATAGAACTAGAATCAACCTTTTCATAATTAGCTTTTTTACAATAATAAAACACTGCTGCTTCTAAAGGCATCATGATTGTTTTTAATTGTCTCTTATCCGACTTTTCACTAAACGGCTCAGCTTTTATCTAAATGGGTGGTCTTTGATAGTGAAATGCACGAACATTGTTTTCCTAATTCATTTTTCTCATGAGAACATATTTACTTCTTTTACTTCTTTGTATTGCCAGCTATGCCATTGCTCAGGATATCACATATAAGGTCGATCTATCAAACATCCAACATCATGAACTAGGAATCTCTGTGACTTTCACAGACTTGGACATGGATACCTTAGAGATCAAAATGCCAAACGCTTCTCCGGGAAGATATGCGCTTCACAATTTTGCCAAGAATGTGTACGCGGAAACCGCCATTTATAAAGATGGTAAATCTGCTGACCTCATAAGGGTCACTCCTTTTTCATGGAAAATCCCGCTCAAGGAGAATGCAGTAACATTCACATATACATTATATGGAAATTATGCAGATGGGACCTACGTAGGGATTGATGCTAACAAAATTCATCTCAATATGCCTGCAACTTTCGCATATGGAGTGGACTTGGAAGATCGTGCTATAGAGTTGGTCGTTGACTTGAAGGATCACACAGAATGGACAGTAGCTACACAGCTTGAAAGAGAAAGTGAGTCAACATTCAGAGCTCCAAACTATTACTACTTTTTTGATAGCCCGACCATGGCGGGAGATATCGACTGGAGAAGTTGGAAAGTGGATGGACAAACAATCGAGGTAGCAACTTTGCATGAAGGCAATGACAAAGAACTCGACCAGTATATTGATTGGATTAAGGAAATAGTTAATCAGGAAAAAGCAGTTTACGGCGAATTACCGACTTTTGATTATGGCAAGTACACTTTTCTGTGTTCGTATAGCCCTTGGGTGCATGGAGATGCAATGGAGCACAGAAATAGCACGGTTTGTACCAGTACAGGCAATCTCGCGCAACATCCCCAGTACTTAATTGGTAGCATTTCACATGAGTTTTTTCATGCTTGGAATATCGAAAGGATTAGACCAAAATCCCTAGAGCCGTTTGATTTTGATAATGCCAATCTTTCTGGTGAGTTGTGGTTCGGCGAGGGTTTTACCAATTACTATGATGAGCTAAGCTTATGTAGAGCAGAAATAATAGATGAAGAGAAATTCCTTAGTACTGCTACTGCAGTGCTAAATAAGGTAATGAATTCTCCCGGGAGGAAAATACGAACACCAATCCAAATGAGTCACAATGCGCTATTCGTTGACGCGGGTACTGCCAATGACGACACCAATTACCCAAATAATTTCATCAGCTATTATACCTACGGAGAGATGCTCGGACTTGCTCTGGACTTAGAAATCAGATCTAGTTTTAAAAACTTAAGCCTAGATGATTACATGCAGTTGATATGGAAGAAATACGGGGAGACCGAAATCTCATATACAATTGATGATCTGCAAACCACTCTTGGTGAGGTAACTGAGGATTCGAATTTTGCGGATCGATTTTTCAATGAATATATCTACCAATCGGGTCTTCCCGATTTCAAATCGCTATATCAATCTGTTGGTGTAAAAATGGAGCTTGCAAATCCTGGGAAAGTTTACACGGGTAATGTAAAAGTCAACAAAGACGGAGTGATTGGAAATACTCTGCTAAAAGGAACAGCATTATACGAAGCGGGTATGAATAAGGGAGACCGTATCGTATCCATTAATGGAGTAGAACTTAATGAATCTAGCTCAATTGAGGCAATAGTAGAGACTTTGGAAATCGACAGGGCTTATGCTGTCACGTTTGAGCAATTGGGCAAATTGAAATCATCAAAATTCATAGCTGTTCAAGATCCAACTGTTTCATTGAACCTTGACGCAGATGCTAACATGAAAAGTCTAAAAGCAAGAGCAGATTGGTTGGGTGCAAAGTGATTTTGAGTAAAAAAGAAAGCCCGAATTTGCATTCGAGCTCTCACGAGTCTAGGGACAACCATTCCCAATGACTCTCGCCTAATTTATCAGTAAACTCTTTTCAGGATCCGCTAAATATGCTTTTTAGCTTCTCCGCCTAATTGAAATGTTCTTGAAATATTAAATCCAAAGTGGATGTCTCCTGCAAAGAAATCATTCCTTCCTTCTGCAATAAATCCTTTCTCCACCATGGACTGGCTATTGGTAAAATGAAGTTGAAAAACGTGCCCACCAGTTTCAATATCGAATCCAATACCAATTGCATTTTTCGATCCTTTAACTAATCTGTTGAATTGATGATAGTATTCTGCATTGACCGAGATACGCTGACTTAGCTTGAATCTTCCTCCCCCTCCAAGCGCATAAATGTCATTTTTTTTTTGCTCTGGTCTTATAGTATTAAAATGAACATATGTTGGCATTAGCTGAAGAGAGATGTTAGCATTTATCTTTCTGGCTAGCAATACTTGACTGGTAAAAGCCAGCTTATCATTGAAATCTATTACTTCTTTGAACACCTCATCTCTGAGAGTCTTGATCGATGATGAAGTAAATAATGTCACAGAAAGAGGCATTGCCTTGGCACCAGAACTTTGTCTTAGAAGTCGATATTTTAGATACCCATCAAAAGTCTTCTCGAATGAGTTTCTTCCAATGCCAATATTGAAGCGATCGGTTACACCGTAATCAAAGCTGATTCTGACATTGGATTGATCCAAACCGAAGAGCTGATACGCACCTCCATTTATTTTACCAAAGCGATGAGAAATCAAAAAATCCAGATTGTTCTTCCTTCTTGTTTCGACAGAGTGTCCATTGAGAATTCTGGTTCCTTTAAATGTCGCCTCCACAATGTAGGTTTCCTGAGGAGTTTGCTCGTCCAACAAATCAAGCAAATCATCCTGAGCAAAGCTGCTTATCGTAGATAAACAGAATGCTATTAAGAGAATATTTTTCATAGGTTTATCTATCAAAATTGAAGCTTGCTTTTACTTCTACTTCTTCAGCAATATTGGTCACCACTACTTTGGGAATCTTAATTTTGTATTCTTCCACTTTGACCATAAAAGAAGTACTGGCTGAAATACTAGTTTCGGAGATCACCATTGTAACAGTATTGGTCACATCTTTGGTGACACCATGAATCGTGAGTTTACCAGAAACTTGGGCTTCCACCGTCCCCTCCTTGGAGAAATCAACTGGACTATCAAATACTCCCGAGAAAGTTGCTTTCGGAAACTTGTCGGACTCAACATAGTTCTCGTTGAAGTGCTCTTGCATGAGTGCTTTTTCAAAATTGAAGCTTTTCATCAAAATGGAAACAGCGACTTTGTTGTTATCCAAATCCAGAACGCCAAGTGCCTGACTTGTAGTTGCTTCGATATCTTCCAGTGCCGCTTCTGAATAGAAACTGACTTTGGCTGATCTATCAATAAGTCGATTCTGACTATAAATAGATGCGTTGATACAAATAATAGCGAGGGTAAAAAGTATGCCTTTTTTCATTGTTGCTTATTTAATAATGATACAATCGTTTAATGTCACATCCAGAAGAGTGCCTGCGCATCGTCCTTTTATGGTGATCCTTTTTTTATCTTTAAATGAATCGGTACCGGTTCCTACGACTAGTTGTCCACGCACATTAGAAATATCAATTCCTGTAAGAGTAACCACCGTAAATTCCCCTGATTCTATTTGCAGCAACTGGCCTTCTACTTGTAAAATCTTACCGAGGTAGAGTGAGTCAGCTGACCGCTCATCAAGCATATATTGATTAACAAGGTCAATAGCCGTAAGCTCAAAGTCTGCCTTCAAATCATCGATACCTTGCACTGGTTTATCATAGAAATAATACCCTACAACTCCCGCAATTAATAGCAGCACTGCTCCTGTTAGAATTTTGTTCATCATAATTTGATTTAAGATTATGTATTAATTATCCAGTGCTCCATCGCCCACCCAGCATGAAATCTGGTCAATTTGCAATTGTGTAAGTGTTCCACCTTGAGGCATAGACCTATTCCCGGTTCGCACTTTTATTCGGTTCGCATTGGCTATTATAGAAGATGGTTGTCTCAAGTCAGGAAATTGACTCCCGTTATGGCAACCTGAAACTGCGCAGTTATTCGATATGATAGGTGAGATATGAGAACTTAGACTAATCCCAGACATAACCTCTACTTCCTGACTAAACTCGCAACCTGAATCATCCTTAACCTGTACGGTATGACTTCCCTCCGACAGACTAGTGAAAATACTGTCTGATTGAAATGAGCTATCATCTACTTTGTACGAATATGGCCGCACTCCTCCTGTCGCACTTATTTTCAATTCTCCAGTGTTAACACCGCACCCTGCGTCTATCAAGTCTACCGTGCTAATGGAAACTCCATCTTCATTTCCAATTGTCACAATAAGCTCACTTCGACAAAGATTCTCATCTGTTACAAAAAAGGAATGAGCACCTGCAGGTAATCCTGTAAAAGCCCCGTCGTTTTGCTCGGGTAAATCATCAGATGAAAAAACCAAGTTTCCCTGACCTCCTGTAGCTGAAAGCTCAACTGTGCCATCGGATTCACCACAATTAGCATTTGACTTATCTACCAGCATGAGTGAAGGACCTTCTAAGTCACAATCAATCGGAGCTACTAACTGATTACTTTCACAGCCATATAAAATAAAAGCAAGCAATGCAGTTTTCAATGTGATTTTAAATAGATGAATCATTTTTTGAAAATTATTGTTTATAATGGTTTTATTAATTATATATTCTTGTTGCTTTGACAAGTTTTCGACTTATCTATTCTTTGGTCTTTCTGATCGAACTAAAATTGTACTTAAGGGTAAACTGTACACCTGAGCCATAGAGTGCTACTTTAGCCCATCCTACATCCTTGATTGGTGATTTAAAATATGGTTCAATTAAAAATTCAGTTCTTCTTCCAGTTGGTATACTCATGTACAAAGACATGTTCACCAAACCAACTGGTACACTACTATTTTCATCTGTAGACCAACCTGAAGCCGCTCCCGGATTATCCTGTGCAAATTCAAACTCGTACGCTTCGTCTAGCAAAAAGTAGCTGCTTATTCCTACAGTACCTCCATAATTCACCCTTGGATTATCTGTTAGTTTTATAGTCACATTCACAGGTATATCAATTACCCTACATGACCCGTCGATCACAGATGGTAAAACACCATTGGTTCTCCTTCCCCAAAACCCTGTTGGTGGGTTATAGTTTTCGGCTGAAGTTTCATATCTCTTTTGATCAAAATGAGCACCTGTTGAGACTGTCACCCTAGGTAAGACTCTATAATAAACTGTGACTCCCGGACGAATCGAAGCTGACATCTTATTTCCAAAACCTACACCATTAAGATCCGGAGATAAAGAAATTCCTATGGAAAATCTAGAAGGCTTCTTTACGTGCTGAACTATTTCTTCATCTTCATCTTCCTCCTCCTCCAGTATGATTAGCTGAAAATCAGGAGATGTCCAGTCGTCCTTAGAAAAGAACTCTTCCAAATCGATCCCATCAAGAGGAAGTTTAATAATCGGATATTCTGTTAATTCTTCTTCAGAGTCATCTAACTCTTTCTTAGAATTATGAGCTTCCTCAACATTATGATTCTCCCTAACATTATTGTCATCAGTAGATACAGAAGAACTATTCACTCCGTTTACATTCGCGATTCCAGATGGGAGTGATAATATGGCTGGTGTACTAGAATCAGTCTTTGGTGGCTTAGCTTCCTCTCCTTTGGATTCAAGGTCTTGTTTGGGTATGCTTTGAATAATCTTTGTTCTTTCTGAAACTAATCTCTTTTCACTGATCTCTTGAACTACTATATTTTCATCTTCACAGTGAATTTCGTCATCACAAACTTCTTCCTCATCTAGGAGTATTTCGCTTTTCGGCTGAATAGAAGACAATCTGCTTGCGTCACTATCTTCAACGATTTGATCCCCAATTATAGAATCATGAACCAACCATCCTGCGAAAAAAGAAAAGATGATGGCTATCAAACCTATGATGATAAACTTGAACTTAAATATTCCGAAAAACCCAGGATTAGGGTACATCCCAGCAGCATCAAGTTTATCATTGAGCTGATCCCAATGAGCCTCTTCAAATGGAAATTCTTTCGACTCCAGTCGCTTTTTGAAAAAATCTTCTATATTTCTATTCTCTGCGCTCATCTGTCTATTTCGAAATATATTTTCAGCTGATTTTGCAATTTCTGCTTTGCTTTGAAATAGTTGGATTTAGATGTTCCAACGCTTATACCTAGCTGTTGAGCAATTTCCTCGTGCTTATATCCTTCTATCGCATGTAGATTAAAAACAGTTCTGTATGCCGGAGGTAGCTCAGTTACTAAGACCAGCATTTCGTCATAAGAAATGTCACTTAGCTGAGAATCATCATTTGAAATCTCCGCTGCAGATTCCAAATCGTTGTGTCTATTATGTTTATTTTCTTTGTTAAAGTGATCAATGGAACAATTAATCATAATTCTTCTCAACCAAGGTTGAAATGGCTTAGTGAAGTCGAATTTTTTTAAGTAAATAAAAACCTTCATAAAACCGTCATTCATAACCTCTACAGCTTCTTCTTTGTTGTTCGAATATCGCAGACAGATACTCATCGCATAGCTGTAGAACATTTGATAGAGCTCTTTCTGAGCTGATCTCTTGTTCCTTTCGCATGCTTTAAGCAAATCTCTAAACTGGCGATCTTCGGGACTTGGAAACAATTTTACTTAGGCGTTTATATGGAGTACTATAGCTGTAAAAAAATGGTTGCCTCTCTCATTTAAAATATTGTGAATTAATCAATTGATATCGATATGATGTCGTTCCTGTAAAATACAATTTTGGGATTGAACAATTTCTTCTAAATTCCGCTTCTTAAAGGAAAAAGAAATTAAGCTGATGAAAAAAATTAAAATCGCCTACTACATATTCACTGGGTTGTTGACAGCACTTATGTTGTTTTCGGTCATTGGATTTTACTTTCTCAATACAGATGAAGTTCGGGAAGTATTCTCAAATCTGGGTTTTCCAGCTTACATTGTAATTCCTCTAGGTATTGCCAAACTTCTCGGGGTTGTGGCAATATGGACTGGCCTGTCTCATACTTTAAAAAGCTGGGCATACGCAGGATTCTTTTTTGATTTTGTACTTGCCGCATCAGCTCATATAGCTATTGGAGACGGAGGAGCAGGAGCTGCATTGGTAGCTTTGGTGCTTTTGATGGGTTCTTTCTTTACTGATTTGAAGATTTCAAAAGGCTAATTTCCGTTAAGAGAAGAAAGCGTGAGTTCCTTTCGAAACAATCACGCCTTCTTTTCACCGCCTAATCTGACATCATAACATCAGTACCGGTCAAAATGATTTCATAAATTTCATTTTTTTCTTTCTGAAGCTTGTAATCAGTGATAAGCGGCGCAAATGTTAGATTTCGAACTTGTTACTTAGTATATACGTATTAGTACGACATTAAAAATTACCACAATGAAATTTGGAACCAAAGCCATACATGCCGGTCAAGAACCAGACCCAACTACTGGGGCAATCATGACTCCTATATATCAAACCTCGACCTACGCGCAAGAATCTCCCGGTAAGCATAAAGGTTATGAATATGCTAGAACTCAAAACCCAACAAGAAGTACTCTTGAGGCAAATTTAGCAGCTTTGGAAAATGCGAAATTTGGCCGATGCTATGGTTCTGGATTAGCAGCTACTGATGCCATCTTAAAAACACTCTCGCCTGGAGATGAAATTGTAAGTACAAATGACCTCTATGGTGGCACTTTCAGAATATTCACCAAAGTCTACGAAAAGTTTGGTCTCAAATTCACTTTCGTAGATATGAAAGATCTTGATGCATTTTCATCTTCTCTAACAGACAAAACAAAACTTGTATGGGTTGAAACTCCGACCAACCCAATGATGAATATTGTGGATATTGAGGCTATCGTAAAAATCGCCAAGGGTGCTGGAGCTCTTACTGTGGTTGACAACACATTTGCCAGTCCCTACTTACAAAACCCAATTGACTTAGGAGCTGAAATAGTTATGCACTCTGTTACAAAATATATTGCCGGTCACTCTGATGTTGTAATGGGATTTGTTGGTACGAGCGATCCTTCAATCGATGAGCAACTTGGCTTTGTTCAGAATGCAAGTGGTGCAGTCCCTGGGCCTCAAGACGCTTTCCTTGTATTACGAGGGATCAAAACTTTGCATGTGCGAATGGATAGACATTGCAAAAATGGTGAAATCATAGCGAACTACCTCAATGACCATCCCAAAGTAGCTCATGTTTACTGGCCTGGATTTAAGAATCACCCCAATCACGACATTGCTACTAAACAAATGAGAAACTATGGAGGAATGCTTTCCTTTAAACTAAAAGATGACAGTCAAGAAGCTGCTTTCAAAGTTCTCGAAAAACTCAAAGTTTTCACTTTGGCTGAATCTTTAGGTGGTGTAGAATCCTTAGCTGGTCACCCTGCGAGTATGACCCATGCAAGTATACCTAAAGAACAACGTTTGGAAGCTGGCCTCACAGACTCTCTAATTAGGCTATCTGTGGGCATTGAAGATTCGGATGATTTAGTTTCTGATTTGAAGGAGGCGATTGGGTAAGTGATATGACAATTGGATTCCAATCCGGAAATAGATGTTACGTTATAAACAAATAACCTGCATCTTTATTATTATTAACGCAATCAAGTCATAAGATAGAAGCATTCCTACTGCAAGGTCAATGAAACACATTAAAAAGTACTGGATCTTTCTTATCTCAGGAATAATTGTCATTGCAATAGGTTATACACTTTTAGACATATTTCTTTTCAATCCTCAACAATCTAAGGTTTATAAGATTGCATATGTAGGGCGATATTCAAGTTTGAAGGATAGCCCCATGCAAATAGAACGATCCAGACGTTTCAATTATATACATGAGTACTCTATTGGTAAATACATAAACGAGTTCAACAAAAAATCTACCATTAGACTGAAACTTGAGACATTCAATAATGGTAAAAATCCAGATTCCACACTAAGTGTTTACAAAAGAATTCATGCCGATTCATCTATAGTCATGGTAATAGATAACTCTTGGGGTGCAGATTTAAGGGGTGCTCAGGAGTTTATTAAAAAAAATGGAATCCCGATAATTGCTATAAATGGTGACATGAATGACCTTGACTATGGCTCAGCTCTATTTACAGGGAATGGAGATAATCAAGTTGAGGAAATAGTAAATTTTGCAAAAAAAGGAATAAGGACGGATACAGTCAATTTTATTTCTGAAACTGATTACGGATTGCATGATAAATATTTGAAATTTTTCCACAAGCATGGCATTTATATAAAGAATGAGGTTCTCACGCCACCACTTCATTCAGAAACAGATACTGTTGATGTCGAGATGATTTTGGCTGCCACATCAAAAAATTATATCACGATTCTAAATGTTCATTCTCAAATTGGAAATCAAATAATAAATGCCATAAACGACTCGTTGGATAGTATTACTGTGCTCGGACATGCCTCTGTAATTAGCAATGGTTCAATCCAGAATTTCAATGAAAGTAATCGCCTTATCGTTTTAAGTCAATCGGAAAACGCTCTTCCTAAAAGTATTGCTCTCGATATTATTGAGTTTAGAAATCATAATAAAAAAGCAGATCATACATTCAACTCCGCTCTGTTTTTCAAGAGATGCAAAGACTCATGGAGCATATTGGAAGAATACTTAAGTCTGCATGAGATTCCATCCAGGAGTACTGTTTCGCAGTTTTTTTCCAGCTTGCGAATGAATTCTGTTAATCTGAAATATGATATTTTATCATTTGATAAGTTTGGATCCCTGATAAGAGAAAGTAGCTTCATAGAGTATGGGAGGTCCGGAGAAAATGCATTTAGCCTTCAACTCAATAGTGAAAAAGATTTAATCCCAAATTTGAATTTTGGTATTGAAATAATCGACATTCAAAGCATAGACCTCAACTCCAATTCCTTTGGAGCTGACTTTTACTACTGGCTTACTTCCGATTCGTCTTTTACCGACGTTGAAAATTATATCACTTTTCAAAACATAAAACCATCCGAAAGTGAGGTCGAGTTAATCAACGAAAAAGTATTTGACAATTTAAGCTACCGCCTTTATAAAGTCTCTGGAACGTTTTTAGAAAAATATGATGAAAAAAACTACCCATTTGATGATCAAGAAATTTCAATTGATATTCAAATATTGAACACAGCAGAAAGGCTCAGAGTATCTTTTGATAGAGAAAGTTTCAATCAAAAAGTTGATGAGTTAAGTCTTAAGGGTTGGTCGCAAGACAGCTTTTATGTTACGGTAGACAATACCGTTACCTCGAGACTAAAAGGCAACCTTGAATTGACCGCTCAGGAATTAAACAAATTCAAAAACATCTCCTTCAGGTTTAAAGTCACCAGATCAAAATTACCTGGCTTGCTTCAGGTAATTCTACCGTTGTTTTTTATTGGAATATTGGCTGTGGCATTGCTCTTTTTGAAGAACCTGGATTTCTCTTATATTGGAGAACCACTGGCCGCTGTTTTCTTGACAATTATTGCTTTTTCGATATCGCTTTCAGACATTACCCCTACTGGTAGTGTGCTCACAAAAACGGATTTTCTTTTTATTTTAACTCTAGTGACAGTTGTATCAAGTTTTCTAATCGGACTCTTTTACAACACAAAATATTCTCTAAATAGAAAAGCGGTGGAAATATCAAGAACTTCCCTTCTGATAGTTTACGTCGTTTTATTTGGTTTGATCGCATTCATCAATAGTTGACAAATATTAGGTCATTGCGCACCAAACAACACTGACCCTCCTTATCCAACAAACTCGAATCAAAGAAAATTTGATCTTATCTTATTTGTAAACTTCCATACTACAGTGCTGAATGGGTGGAATCAATCGAAAAGTATCACTTACCGGAATATCACACAATTGATTTGTTGGATAATATGATTTTATCTTCCATATTAGTCGAACCAACCAGCTATCATAAATGGAATCAAATCAACTCTCTCCAGATGCTTTCAATAGTATTTCTGAAAGCTTATTGAATGAAAAGCGTCTTAAGAAAGATCCTCTTGCTGATAATGTAGTCGCTAAAATCATCAGTTCTGGATATGAGGAGAAAATCAACGAGGTTTTCATGGCACTAGTTCGGAATGACAGCTACGATCCAAGCCATTTTTCCAGCCTACCTGAGGAAATTTTCAAAATTGTTACGAACTACTTTGAACAAACATCTGAACTCCCCGATTGGGCAAATTCAGATTTGATTCAGGAAGGCGAGAGGGTATTTGGTCTGTACGGCCCAGAGATTTTCATGTTGCTAAATGTCAAGTCTCTACCATTGTGCTATACCTGTGGTAAAGGTGCAAAGGTGCTTTTCATAACCGGGAGGTTAACGGAAAAGCGGGGAGACATAGATCCATTGGCTAGGCGACTGATGGAAACAGCTCAAATGATCCTCAACGCAATGTCTCCCGGAGGATTAAAAAAAGGAGGAGCCGGAATCATTACTTTGCAAAAAGTAAGACTCATACACGCTTCTATTCGGTATTTCCTCACAAATGAAAAGTACAATAAGAAGGGTTGGGATGCCAATGAATTCGGGGAGCCAATTAATCAGGAAGACCTTGCTGGGACGCTTATGTCCTTCGGCCCTATCATTTTAAGTGGATTGAGTCAACTCAACATATCACTAAGCTCGCACCAAAAAGAGGCATACATGCATTGCTGGAAGGTGATCGGTCATATAATGGGTTTGGATGAAGATCTCCTTCCTGATACTTATGAACAGGGATGGGCATTGACAAAAAAGATACTCACCCATCAATCTATCCCTTCATCTGATGGAGTGGCACTTACGGAATCATGTATTGGCTTTATGCAATACATGATTCCGGGCAATCTGTTAAATAAATTACCCGCCTATATGATTTGGTATTTCTTTCAAGATATATCCAAAGCTGTAGAAATGGATTTGGCTGCCATGATTGGGATAAGTACTCATGAAGATAAAAAGGATCATTTCATTATGATCCTTACTCGATTAATAACTGGCGCGATAGGAAAGTTAGAGCATTCGGAAATTATCAAAAAACTGACGCTGCATTATTCAAAAATCCTATTGCAGGCTTTTTTGAAACATTACAATGAAGGCAAAGATGTCCACTTCTTTATCCCTCCTTCCCTACAAAAGGATTGGAAACTTACAGAAGAATGGACAGATAAAGTAGCAATAACTCCTGACATCCTTGGAAACAGATTGATGTGGCAGAAAAAGGAAGAAGGCATTTAAATCAACTGAATATGAAGCTATTAGAAATTCCCGGTACAAGTAAGAAGCTAACCTGGTTCATTATCATATCACAGGCCATCATGATGGGGTGGTCGCTCGTATGCGCTGCTACAAACGCCGGACCTCTTTATGCAGCGATTATCACCTACGCTTGTTTTGGGGTCTACATCGTATATGCGTTTTTGACAAAAAGCACCCTGATGTGGAAGCTAATCATTTTCGGTTTGGCTGGAGGTATTATAGAACTATGGGCTGATCACTACTCGGTAGCGATAATTAATGCTTTGGTATATCCGACTAATGAGACGATGGTGGTTAGTTCTCCACTATACATGCCTGTTGCTTGGGCCAATGTATTTGTACAATTAGGTTATTACAGTCTACTTTTCATTAGATGGAAAGGAATTACACTTGCATCGATAATTATGGCTGTGATGGGCGGAATGTACATCCCGTTTTATGAGCATTTTGCAGACGAAGCAGGATGGTGGTATTACCATAATGTCTCCTCGCTGTGGAGTGCACCGTATTATATCATCATATGTGAATCACTCATTTCGCTTACGCTCCCCATCTGTATGTATTTCACTGTTGAGAGGAAATACCTCTGGGCACTGCTTCTTGGAATCGCGGAAGGAATATGGATTCTCCTGAGTGCGATGATTGCTTATTCAATAGCTCCTTAATCAGAGATCTATGGAGGGGCTTTTGGAGAAATCAAAAAAAATTGGAGAAGGCAGGAATTCATCCGTTTACCTTCTGGAGGAAAGCTCATACGATCAACCAGTAGTAGTTAAGGTACTTAAAGATGAGTATAACTTTTACCCACACACATCTCTTCTTACCAATGAGCACGAGCATCTTCTAAAAGCCAATCATGAAGGAGTCCGTAAGTCTATTGATTTTGTCGACATCAAAAATAAAAAAGGTCTGGTACTCCCCTACTTTGAGGGACAAACGCTATCCGAACGATTCGCTGAAAGCAAAGTAACCATAGTTGATGCGATTGCAATAGCTATCAAAATTTGTAATGCACTCTTATATGTGCATCAACAAGATATTATTCATAAAGACCTGAATCCATTCAACATATTGATGAATCAATCGGGTCAAATTAATCTTATTGACTTTGGGTTAGCCTCCACAATTGACACAAAGCTCAGTCCTAATAATTTATCAAATGAGCTCAAGGGTTCTCTCCAATATATCTCCCCAGAGCAAACAGGAAGAACCAATCACTTCGTAGATCAAAGATCCGATTTATACTCTTTTGGAGTAATTCTATATGAGTTACTAAGTGGGCAGCTTCCTTTTACTTCAACGCACCCTATGGAGCTCGTGCACTCCCATCTGGCCATTTCGCCAGAGCCGCTTAGCAAGTTGAATTCGGAAGTTCCTGGGATTCTTTCGGACATTGTCTCTAAGCTTCTCAAAAAAGAGGTTGAGGAACGATATCAATCAGCATATGGTCTATTAACTGATCTTGAAAAATGCCATGACCAGCTGAATCTTAAAATTAAGATTGACAGATTTAATCTTGCTGAAAACGATCAATCAGGGAAACTCCTGATTTCTTCGAAGCTATACGGAAGAGAAGCAGAAGTGGGCAAGCTGCTGGATTCGTTTGAGATGCTTGAAAAAGGCAAGAAAGTAGTTGCTCTTATAAAAGGGAGTTCAGGAACCGGCAAAACTTCTTTGGTATACGAAATATACAAACCTGTCACAGCAAAAAAAGCGCATTTCATTCAGGGAAAGCATGTGCAATTTCAGCAAGACATTCCGTATCAAGCCATTGCACAGTCTATTAAAGAATTCGTAGAAACCATCCTTGTCAAGACCGAAAAAGAACTTGAATACTGGAAAAACCTACTTTTAAAAGCTGTAGGAGCTGAAGGAGAATTGATCACCCGACTGGCACCTTCGCTAGAACTGGTGATTGGTAAACAAAAAAAGGTCAGCGAGCTTGGACTAAATGAATCCAAAAACAGATTCAACTATACTTTTTCTAAAGTAATTAAGGCCATTGCAACTGATCGTCATCCACTGGTCATGTTTATCGATGACCTTCAATGGGCAGATTCAGCATCTTTAGAACTAATCAAAACACTTCTATCTGATCAGGAGCTGGAACATTTTTTCTTCATTGGTGCATATAGGGACAATGAAGTCGATGCGGCACATCCTGCAGCACTGACGTTTATTGATATAGAAAAAAGCGGAGTTTCTGTCAAGGTAATCAGCACTGGAGAATTGGCCTCCAACGATGTGAATTTACTTATACAGGATACCTTCTCTTGCTCTCCCACAAAAGCCAAAGAACTAACCAAACTCGTTTACGAAAAAACAGTCGGTAATCCCTTTTTCATCAATCAATTTATTCGCTCTATGTACGAGCAGGGTTTTGTCAAATTCAACCACAATTCAAAAGGTGGCGGTGCATGGGACTGGAACATCGAAGAAATGAGCAAGATGAATTTCACCGACAATGTGGTGGAATTTATGCTTCAAAAAATCAGAGCACTAGATCGAGACACTCAAGAGATTCTCATGCTCGCTTCATGTGTAGGTGGACAATTTGACTTGGGCACTCTGGTGCAAATAAGTGATCAAACAGCGGGCTATATTAAGAAGGGCCTGTGGAATATATTGAAAGAGCAACTTATAGTAGCTACTGGTGATAATTCTGATTTTGCCTATCACACCCCTTCATTAAAAAGTACTGAAGATGTCACTGAGCTTTCGCTTAGATATAAATTCACTCATGATCGCATCAGACAGGCTGCATATAAACTCACTCCTGAAAACGAAAGATCTCAACTCCATCAAAAAATCGGTCAGCTATGGTTTGAAAACTCAGATATTGAAAATCAGGAAGAGCACGTTTTTGATATCGTATTTCATTTGAATCAAGGAGCTACTACTAAGGATTCACGAATATCGAATAAGAGGCTTAGCGAGCTTAATTATAAAGCCGGAATGATCGCCAAAAAATCTTCTGCAAATCAAACAGCTCTGAATTACCTCGAGTCAGCGATTGAAATGCTCCCAAGCGATTCATGGGAGACTGACAGATCCTTTTGCTGGGAGCTCTTCAATAGCACCATGCAATGCGCTTTTCTTGTTGGAGATTATGGCAGAATGAATGAACTGGGAAATATCATATTTGCAAACAGTCTTTCAGTTTATGAGGAAGTGGAAGCTCATCGCACCATTATATTTTCGCTCGTTGCACAAAACCAATTCAAGAGTGCCATCACCCATGGTTTGAAAATATTGGGAAAACTAGGCATCAAGTTCCCCGAAAGCCCGAGTAAAGGAAATATCATACTTGGTCTTCTTGGGAATAAAATATTGATGATCAAGAAGGATACTGATTTCTTCGAAAAACTCCCTGCGATGGAGGATCAAAAGGCGCAATCTCTTATTAATCTGATTGTGAGTTTTGCTTCGGCCGCCTATCACAAGCAACCTCAACTTTTCCCATTAGTCGTATTTAAGCTGCTATCCCTATCTATAAAATATGGCACATCAGATGAATCCATTCCTGCTTATGGAGGATACGGCATTCTTATGTGTGGAGTGACTGGTGAAATAGATTTGGGATATCGCTTTGGGGAACTCTCCCTGAATCTATTGGACAAGCATCCTGATAGTCGTGGTGTGGCTGCTAAAACTTATGTCATCTTCACCACTTTCATCAACCACTGGAAAAAGCATCTAAAGGAGTCTCTTGACTTGCTTATGAAGTCCTACTATGCGGCTATGGAGACTGGTGATCAGGAGTATGCTGCGGCCTCCTTATTCATGCATTCGTATCATGCATATTTCACAGGAGAAAACCTCAATGAGCTTGTCCCCAGAGTAAAATCGTATGCACAAAAAACTGGCCAGCTTCAGCAGCAATCCTACGGTCTCTATTCCAGCATTTGCTGCCAGGGGATTTTAAACCTTTATGAAACGGTAGAAGACCCGTCGGTACTTTCAGGAGATTTTTTTAACGAGAAAACCTTCTTTGAGGAATCGGAAGAACAAGAGAGAGACAATACCGCATACTTCCATATTTACTTCAATAAGATGTTTTTGTCTTTCTCATTTGAACGATACCAGGAAGCTGTTCAATATTGTGAAATATTGGATAAAAATCTAGAAGTAGCGGTAAGTACGGTTTTCATCCCTACTTTCTATTTTTATGACTCTCTATGCAGACTGGCCACCTACGAAGAAAGCATAAAGGGAGTGCAGAAGTCAATCCTTAAGAGAGTAAAATCCAATCAGAAAAAATTAAAAAAATGGAGTCATCATGCTCCTATGAACTTCAGTCATAAATATCATTTGGTTGAGGCTGAATTATCTGCTGCCAATAACGGAGGAAAAGAATCATCTGCCTACTTCGAAAAAAGTATCAATGAAGCTTCAGAAAACGATTATATCAACGAATTAGCATTGGCCTATGAACTAGCTGGAAAGTATTTTGGAAAAACTGGAGATAAGGTAAAAGAAACACAAAATTTAAAAAAGGCTTACGAGACTTATAAACAGTGGGGTGCCCTTGGCAAAACCAAATACATGGAAAGTCTCTATGCCCAATTACTAATGGAGCCAACCTCCCGGCCGCTTCAATCCGTTGGCAATTCTATTAATTCAATGGATGGCGCTCCATTTTTAGACCTCTCTACTATACTTAAGGCCGCTTCCACTATTTCAAGTGAACTACAGCTGAGTAAGGTAATTCCACAGTTGCTACAAATCACAATAGAAAATGCAGGAGCTCAAAAGGGTGTTTTCCTTTTGATGGACAAAGAAAAACTTGTTGCCCATGCAAAAGGACTAGCGAATGCCGAAATAGGCATGATCGAAAACAGCGAGCTCAACTCTGAGGAATTTTTCCCTTCCAGCATTATACAATTCGTGCAAAGAACAAAAGATACCATTGTCTTAGATGAAGCCATTGCAGACCACCGTTTTGCTTCTGATGATTACATCGTATCCAATGAAGTCCGCTCTATTCTTTGTCATCCGATACTACACCACGGAGAATTATTGGGAGTAATCTATCTGGAAAACAACCTCATCAAAGGTGGTTTCACAATACAAAGAATTGATACTTTGAAACTTCTTTCAGGTCAGATAGCTGTCACACTTAATAATGCGCTCCTGTATGACAATCTGGAGCAGAAAGTAATCGAGCGAACCCAAAAAATCGAGGAACAAAAAGAACTCCTCAATCAGCAGAACACGGATCTTCAACAAATAAACAAGGAAAAAGACTACCTGATCAGTGTTGTCTCCCATGATTTAAGAAGCCCACTCTACGCCATTAGGAATTTTGTAAATCTGGCAGGAACGAAGCTATCCAAAGCAAATGCTGAAACTTACATTGAGCCAATAATTGAATCGATTGATCGACAAGATGAGGTTATCACCAGAATATTAGACGTGAGTGCCATCAATGCGCAAAGCATAGAACTCAAGTCGGAATTAATTGACTTGAACGATGCATTGAAAAGTGTCATAATGAACTTCAAAAGCCTTGCGGACAATAAAGAAATAGCATTCGGATTCGAATCAAACTTAGAAAAAATAGAAATAGAATTGGACGAAAACTATTTAGTTAAAATAGTAGAAAACCTAGTATCAAACGCCATCAAATTCACCGACCCAAAAGGCAAAGTCATTGTTAAATCAAACCTGGAAGAATCGCTATTCAGCATTACAATTAAAGACAATGGGCCTGGTATCAATGACCAAGATCAACAGCTGCTATTTACCCAATTCAGGAAACTCACACCCACACCAACCGCAGATGAAAAGTCCACCGGACTGGGTCTTTCGATCGTAAAGAAATATGTAAAAGAGATGAATGGTAAGATCAGATGTGAAAGTGAGCTAGGAAAAGGCACTTCCTTTATTGTAGAATTTCCTTTGAGGTTCTAGAAACAAAGTATAAAATATCAAACTGCACTTATCACATTTTTGATTCCCCAATCTGCTAGAGATAGCAATATGCTCTGAAGGCTATCTCCAAGAGGAGTCAAAGTATACTCAACACGCGGGGGTATTTCATTGAACTGCTTTCTGGAAACAAGACCATCTTCCTCTAGCTGCTTGAGCTGCTCGCTTAGTACCTTTCGAGATATACCTGGTACTCTAGCAGCTATTTCACCAAATCTCCTTGTCTTACCCGAAAGCGCATAAATAATCACGGGCTTCCATTTACCACCTATCAAGGTCATGGTAGCTGTCACCGGACATTCCAAAATAATGTTGGTATTCTTTCTCATTAGTTACGTTTCGGTTACCACTATTTAACCAGTTACATTTTGGTAACATATTACTTTTTGTAACTAATGTAAGTTACTTCGAGTAACAATAACAAAAAAAAGAAAAAATGATTTTAGTAACAGGAGCAACAGGAACATTTGGAAGTGAAGTAGCTGAAGCACTCATTGGTAGAGGAAACCCAATTAGAGTAGCATCAACCAGTGCTGATAAACTTCAAAAAAGATTTGGAAAAAGAGCTGAACCCAGTGTCTTTGATTGGAACGATACACCCTCATTTGAAGAAGTATTGTCTGGCATTGAGACGGTTTACCTCATTGCGCCACCTTTCTCATCCGATTTTGATGTAAAAACAAAGGCATTTCTGGAGGTCGCAAAAAAGCAAAATGTGAAAAACATAATTGTCACTACCGCATATGGTGCCGATGCTGCAGTAGGAAGCTCAATGTACAATACTGAAGAAGAGGTGAAAAACTCAGGATTCAATTACACGGTTCTTAGGCCAAATTTTATCTTTCAGAATTTCGACAAGTATGATTTAGAAACTATAAAGAGTAATATTATCTTCCTCCCTACCGGAGATGGAGCTACTTCATATCTTGACATTAGAGATGTGGCAGAAGTATCCGCCGAGATTTTGACCAACCCATCTGCATACAATAAACAAGAGTTAGTCATCACGGGAGATGAGGCCATCACACACCAGTCTATGGCAACCACTTTTACAGAGGTCCTTGGAAGATCGATAAGTAACATCAATCCATCTGAAGAAGAATATAAATCAACATTAAAAGAAGCTGGAGTACCAGAGGTGGTTTACGACTTCATGGCTATGCTATATGCTGCAATTAAAGCAAATCACATGGGCAACATTACTAGCGTCGTAAAAGACGTGACTGGGAAAAACCCTCGTAAGTTCGAAACGTATGTGAAGGAAAATATTGAATTATTCAAAAATTGATTAGGTAAATAGTTGTTGCAAATTCAACAGAAACCAAGATTCGAAATGCGTGTAAATCTATGATTTACACGCATTTTTAGTATCAGATAAGACTTAAAACTAAATAATCAAAAATCAATTACTATAAAAATAGTTGTATTACTATAAATATAGTTATATGTTTGAGTTATGAAAGAATTGACCAAAGCAGAAGAGCAAGTGATGAATTATTTGTGGAGGCTTGAGAAGGCTTATCTCAAAGATATTGTCGCACAATTTCCTGAACCTTCTCCTGCATATACCACTGTATCTACTGTGGTAAATGTATTGGTAAAAAAAGGCTACATCGGCTTTGAAACTCACGGAAAAGCGAGAGAATACAATGCTTTGGTTAATAAAATCACTTATACAAAACTCGCATTTAAAGGAATGCTAAGTAGCTTCTTTGACGGATCTCCGAAACAATTCGCTTCTTTCTTTGCACAAGAAAACGATCTGGAGCTTACAGAACTTCATGAGCTCAAGTCTATGATTGAGGAAGAGATAAGCAAACAAAACACCGGTAAATAATGGAGTTTTACCTTATCAAAGTTTGTATTTATCAAGGTGCATTTGCCTTGGTTTATCACCTCTTTCTGAAAAGTCATACTTTTCATAGCGTCAACAGGGTCTATTTGCTAGCCTCGCAAGTATTTTCATTTTTACTTCCGTTAGTCATATTCTCTATTGATTATCCAGCACCAGTAACCAATCAATTATCTGATTGGGTTCCGACAGTTCAACGTATCGAAAAAGTGATTTGGATGGAGCCAATTGCCTCTGTCGAAAAGCTGGAAATCAATTTTCACTATGTTCTATCTGCTGTCTACATATTGGGCGCAGCACTTCTACTGCTTCGCTTCGCATATAATTTTACCAACATTTATAAACTTAAAAATAAACATGAATTAATCGAATCAATCGACGAGGCTCGAATATTTAGAATACTCTCCTCACAACCATTTTCCTTTTTCAATCAAGTCTATATTCCTGAAAAAATCTGGAATACAGCCGATTATGAAAAAGTAATTACACACGAAATGCACCACGTCAAGCAAAAACACACTTACGACAGGGTGCTTATGGACTTCATCACTACTCTTCTGTGGTTCAATCCTTTCATATACTTATTTAAGAAGTGGCTGATAGAAGTTCATGAATTTGAGGCAGATGCTGCTGTCGTTGCAAGTCATGGAGATAAGCTCCATTATCAAATCACCTTGCTCGACATGGTTAATGCTTCGCAAAATTCAAGTCTTGTCAGTTTCTTCAATTTTTCAATAACTAAAAGAAGAATCAAGATGATGAATCAAACAAAATCAAATAGATCCTCAATTCTAAGAGTATTAATCATAGTACCAATTATAACCTGCATGAGTGTCTTCTTTTCCTTCAGGCCAAAAGAGAACCTTTCTTTTGAAGCGGTAGGAACTATCAATGACATTTATGCTCTGCTGGAAAGCAAAGAGATAAAAAGTGATACCCCTTCGATCTTCCCTGTTAAAACAGAAACAGCTAAAAAAGTAAGAGTATCATCTCAGTTTGGAATGAGGTATGACCCTTATGATAAGAAGAAAAAACACCACAGAGGTATTGACATTGCAACTGAAATCGGAGTTCCCGTAATTGCAACAGCTGATGGCACAGTCGAGTTGGTCAAATATCAACCAAATGGATATGGAAACTTTGTCGTAATCAAGCATGGTGACACGTACAAAACCAAGTACGCGCACCTTGATAGCTATATTGTAAAATCAGACGAGCAGGTGAAAAAAGGAGAATTCATTGGGTATGTCGGGAACTCTGGTAAGTCAAAAGGCTCACACCTTCACTACGAAGTGTACAAAGATGACAAAGTGGTAAATCCAGTTGATTATATTAAAGATTATGGTTTTAATAAATAATCAATAATAGCTAAAGCCAATAGGCTACATCAAAATGCCAGTTCGGCGGCAAACGATTTGGGTCGATAGGTGAATACACATCTATTGATCCAAATCATTATTAAATTGGTATCGAATAATTTTAAGATCGCTGAACTAACTTTCCTTCTTCGAGGTTGAGATTTAAATGAAAAGAACGCATTTTTTAAAACTTCTTGGACTTTCTCCCTTTGCATTTCATATGAACTCCCTTCATGATCTTAACCTGACCACTTCTTCCTTCTCCAGCTCAGAGAAAATGCCAGTTCTCTTTCTTGGTCATGGCAATCCAATGAATGCCATTGAAGAAAATGAATTTGTAGCGGGGTTTAAGAAAATCGCCACGACCATACCAAAGCCAAACGCTATTCTCTGTATATCAGCCCACTGGTACACTAGAGGTACAAAGGTCACTGCGATGGCCATGCCAAAAACCATCCATGATTTTGGTGGCTTCCCTCAGGAATTATTTGACGTGCAATACCCTGCTCCCGGCAATCCCAAACTGGCAAAAGAAGCCAAACAATTACTCGATCCTGTTCAGGTAGAGTTGGATGAAAAGTGGGGATTAGATCACGGAGCATGGAGCGTGATCAAACACCTATACCCAAAGGCAGATATACCTGTGATTCAATTAAGCATAGATGCAACAAAACCTCCCATATTTCACTTCGAACTGGCCAAACAACTTCAATCTCTCAGAAACAAAGGGGTCTTGATCATTGGGAGTGGAAATATTCTGCACAATTTAAAATTGGTTGATTTCCAAAACTTCACCAAAGTAGACTATGGTTACGATTGGGCTTTAGAGGCTCACGAAAAATTCAATCAATGGATACTGAACCGCAATTATGATCCATTAATTAATTACTTCAATCAAGGACAAGCAATACAGCTAGCCGTACCAACGCCAGATCATTTTCTTCCACTCATATATGCGCTGGGACTTCAACAAAAAGGTGAGGATATCGAACTCTTTAATGATAAACTTCTAGCAGGGTCTATAAGCATGACCTCTCTTAAAATTTCCTAGCATTTGGTAACTTGACTTACCTAGAGTGTAGGCAGTTATCTGGTTTTTACGATTCTCTCAGTAATGAGCCTACCCTCGTACTCCAATGTCACAAAATAAATTCCGGAAGGCAGATTGTTCGTTTCCAAAACCAACCGATCATCTCCATTCTTCACGGAATTGACAAAAATTGATTTCCCATTAATCTGATATACAACAAGGTTATATTCAGCGATATTTTTACCTGTAATTTTCAAATCACCTACAGTTGGGTTCGGGTAAATATCAAACTCCTCATTTATAACAAACGCGATTCGAACTATTTCTGAATGAGAGTACGCACCATCATAATCTGTTTGTTTTAATCTATAAAAAGAAACTCCTGCCAACGGGGATTTATCAATAAAAGAATAGTATAGTATTTCCTTACTATCTCCAGCTCCCTGAACTTTCCCTGCTTCTTCAAAATCAACACCATTCGTGGTTCTTTCGATAGTGAAGAAATTATTATCGATTTCCGTAGCGGTAGTCCAATCAAGGCAAACATAGTTGTCACATGTTTCAGCATTGAAACTTACCAATTCAATTGGAAGCGGATTGCTCTGTCCATCGGTTGACCCAACCGTATAATAACCGTCAGCAAGATGTGCGCTCGTAACTACGAATGAAATACGTTCTTCGTTTACGGATGGCATGATGCCATTATCTGTCGTCCAATCTTCAAACACATATGGACCAGATGTCGGACTATATAATAAAACATATCCATCTCCTGCTGGAAATTCGCTAGCTCCAGTAGCTTGCAACAAGTCAAAAGTCAATTCAACATCTACAGTCCCCGTTTCATCCAAGTACCAAACTCTGGAAAACCTTGCTTCAGCATTGGCTAGTCCTGATAAATCATCGGTGGTTCCTCCGTCGGTAGGCTGGTTATGTCCTACAAATACGTACTCATTGGTCGCTCCAAAGGAAGCATTGGCCATCGTAATAATTAATCCATCAGACGCATTGCTTTCTACGTGGCTATTTATGACCGTTCCATCGCTAGTGCCTATTCCCTGAACACCTATTGTGTAATCTGCGGCATGCCCAGTATAATAATCCGTGCCCGACAAGGCTATATCGTATTTAGCAGATAGGTATTGCTCAACGATCTCCTTTTCAGCATCATTTAGCTCTACACTAAATGAAATAAATTCTGCTATATCAACAGCAAAGTAATTTGCCCCGGTAGAGATATTTCTTCCAAAAGCAAGAGGGGCTGTGGCAGGATTATTTAAAACAATGGAAGTAACATCTGTATTGAGTGATGTCCCATTCCCTGTAAACTCTCTTCCGCTTGAACCATATGCGGTATTATATATATAAGGATCCGTTAAGGAAAATCCATTAATATCTTGATCGGTGTAAGAGCCTCCTGTATAATACCTGTTTCTAAGCCTACCAGTAGCAGCACCGGCTTCCAAACTAAAACCTCCAACATTACCGGACGTTTCCCAATTCACCATTGCATTGTTATTAGTCCCATCAAAATTGGCATCATCCCATGCCATAAAAAACTCAATTGCATTTGCGCTGGCAATGTCGATATTAGCCGTTTGTAGATATTCCGAACTTCCATTAAAGTCCACGGTAGAAAGGCTGTTCATCCCCGCATTAGTATCAGTGAAAGTGGCTGAACCCGTGTTTAGATCATAACCATGCCCACTTTTGTCCATCCATGTGCTAACTGTTCCGGCCGTTTGACCGCTTTCCATCGTTCCTTCCACGCTTCCATCACCATCCAAATCACTTGCGTCATACCAAACTTCTAACCTGGATGAGCCATCATTCTCCCCAATACCCGCAGGTCCCGTCGACCCGGAAAGTCTAGGTATCTCTGCTCCATACTTAGAAGCAAGGTAATTTTCAACCTGTCCCCTCTCACTATCATTTAGATTTCTATTAAATACAATTACCTCAGCGATGTGCCCATCCCACGATTCTGTTCCTTGTCTACCTATTCCAAAGTCAACCCAAGACTGTACAGTGCCATCATAGGAGCTGCTAGCTGATGCTTCTACTCCTCGTATAAACTGGCCTGTGGTAGCACTCCCATCGGCAAAATTGGTCATGATAAAGTAAGTGCCTAATTCAGCTGTTGAAGATTGAGTATAATTCACAAACACTCCATTGGTTTGGATAAGCCTTCCCCAAAAAGTACCAGAGGTTGATACCCACATGCCTATTGACTTGGTAGAAGTAGTTCCACTAAACGCATTTCCGGTTGGTGCAGCATGGATCAAGCCTATGTTCGAACTGGCATAAGAATTGGGCTCTGCCACAATGAAGATCATATATTCATCAGCGTCAGAAATTCCTGCGGACAGCAATCTATCTCCATTCGCTGCTGTGTAATTCAATGCCGGATTACCCTGAACCTGATTTTCTTGATAATCAGGCTGGTTAGTTGATTCTGTAGCATCTATTCCAAAGCCACTTTGATCTCTCCAAACGCCAACTGCATTTCCATCCGTTACCGTCTCATAGCTACTATTTTGTACTCCGCAATCTGCTTTGAGCCATAGCACAAGATTAGAGGTACCATCCATCTGATCAATACCTCCAGGTCCACTACAATCAGCTTCTTTTTGAGCTCCAAGAGTTATAAAGGTTTCAGGAGTATTTATATTGGCAAATTCCGTCGCGATCCAATCTGACGATTTCACGGCGTTTGACACCCTCACTTCATCTATTTTTCCATTCCATTCTCTACGATTTCTTCCTGCACCTATTTGCAATGGACGTGTCTCGTTCCCTATAGATATGTTAGTCAAATTCGTTCCTGAGGATTGTCCGTCAAAATACATAGTCATAGTGGTCCCATCATAAGAACAAACTACGTAATGCCAGTTATCATCATTGTAAGCCAAAGAAGAATTTTGTGCCGTCTCGGAAGCGTTTACTCCATCACGAGCTTGGAATGAGACCCTGCTAGGATTACTAGTGTCTCTAATCCTGATTGAGTAGGATCCATTATTATTACCAGATTGACCCTTGCTTAACGGTCTAGGGTTATTGCCATCGATGGATAGTCCATCCAAATCAAACCACAATGAAAGTGTCATGCTATTAGTGAAATCCAGTGTATTGTCATCAGGAATTTCAATCCAATCGTCAGTTCCATCAAACACTGTTGCATTTCCGGCTACACCTGATACTGTACTTACATTACCACTTACGGTACCATTATTCCCTGTCCCCGTAGCATCGATGTGCTGAGGAGCAGCGGCTGTCGGGTCTTCGTCCAGGGCCATACTCCAACATAATCAGAGGACCAGACCCTATCTGTAGAGGGATCTGTCAATACTGAAGAATTGCCATAATACATCTCGATTTCAGTATCTTGAGAAGCACTCAACCGTGGTATACGTACCCAGGCTACATATTCGCCAGTTCCCGAATTATAACTCTCGATTTGATGGTCGAGCCAGCAGCGACAATCCTTGAGCATAAACCTAATATCATAGCCGGAAGTACTCTGCGCATTTGTGGCGACATCAGTATCCGTAAATGATATGAGAATAGGGAAATCGATTAAGTCTGTGCTCCCAGATACTTGATAGCTATTTATCGTAATGGTCTTACTTTTCTCATATTGACATTGAGATAGTGCTTCTTGAAAAAGGAATAGAAAAGAAACGATAAATAGCAATAAATATCTAAACACATAGGATGCTTGGATTCTTAATCTCATGGCGGATAGATTAGAATTTGACTAAAAATAAATACCAAAATAAGTATGTGAAGATTTAATACGCTCGAATGCAGTTAAAAAAACAGAAATCTTAGTTGAATCAAGGTGTTTTGCTCGATCAAAATCTAGAAATTGCCACAATGAGATTAAAAACTAATATTTTCTTCCTCATCGTTCTACTTGGATTTGCCCAATACCTCAATGCACAAGTGAACCAAGAAAAAGTGGATGCATTTGCAAGGAATTATGCCTATAAAAATAAGATTCCATTAACTGAAATAGAAACCATCCTGGCAAAAGCAGAATTTCAGCAATCTATAATTGAGAAAATGCAAAAGCCAGCTGAGAAAACCATGACTTGGGCTCGATATCGCAACATCTTCATGACTGACGAGAGAATCAGTAGAGGAGTTGAATTTTGGAACGAACATGAGGCTGTTTTAAACGACATAAGTCAAAAAACAGGAGTTCCAGCCGAAATCATCTTGGGGATATTAGGTGTAGAAACTTTTTTCGGTGAAAGGAAGGGAACCTACAAAGTACTAGATGCACTTTACACCTTGGCCTTTGGTTACCCAAAAAGATCTAAGTTTTTCACCTCAGAGTTAGAAAAATTTATCCAATTGTCAAGAGAGGAAAACTTAAATATCGACGAGGTTAAGGGCTCATATGCGGGGGCTATCGGGTACTGTCAATTTATGCCGAGCAGCTATCTGGCATACGCAAAAAGCTATGATGAAGGAGGAAACAAAGACTTGGTCAATTCTCCAGAGGATGCTATAGCCAGTGTGGCCAATTACCTGAAAGTACATAGATGGAAAAATGGCGAGCCAATTGCTGCACGTACTTATAAAGACAATTCTTCAACCGCACTTCCCAAGCAGTCCCTGAAGCCTAAGCAAACCATCGAATTTTATGAAAAAAATGGTTTCAAATCAAAAGACAAAATCTCTACAGATGCCCTTGTCACTTTGCTCACAATGACGCTGGAAGAAGGAGAAGAATATTGGTTTGGCTTCAACAACTTCTATGTGATCACCAGATACAACCATAGCTCTCTGTATGCCTTAGCTGTCTATCAACTAGCTGAAGCAATAAAAGCGAGAAAATAAGGGTCACCTAAGCTCCATACTCAATATCGGGTAAGGTTTTCCTAAAGGATCTAGTTCTGATCTTGAAACCACTTCAAATCCCATGTGATTGTAAAACCCAACCGCATTCGGGTTATCCTCATTCACATCGACTTTAGTTGCTCCAAGTTCTTTTATCCCATACTTCAAAAGCAGCTTCCCCACTCCACTACCAAAAGAATCAGGGTGAATGAAGAGCATCTCAATTTTATTTTCGGCGGTTCCTAGAAAACCTATAATCTGGTTAGAATCATCTCTTGCACATCTCAAGTCAACAGCATCTAGATATTCATTAAGTATCAGAGGTTTGAAATAAACTATGTCTGATTCAGGAAGAAAATCATGAGTTGCTCTTACAGATGCTTCCCATAAATCGACAATACTCTGGTATTCTCCTTTTGATACGGGTGTAATATGTAATTCCATTTAGTAAAAGTGTGAAGAAATATTGGGAAACCTAAAACTTACCATTCTACTGTTACCATCAAATTAGGAGCAAATTTCATTGCATTCCGCTCAATGAAAGAAACAGGAACATCAACCGCAGCTCTTACCACTTGATCGGTCTGATTTGTTTGATTGTACGCATTAAGAATGGACAAGCCAAATGAAGTTAGAAAAGGTCGATTTTCCGTCTTGAGCAACTTATACGAAGCGGATATATCTAAAGTGTGAATATTCCTAAGTCTCCTGGGGTATTCGTCAAAAGGATTTTCTCGAGCGGGAGGAGTAGGTTCTCCAGGGCGTGGCTGTCTCAGAGCTCCACTTACAAAAGTGTTTTCGGACTTTACCACATCTACAGAATAGGCATACTGTCCCGATGACAATTTCCAATTTGCAGACAAACTAAAATTTCCTCTAGAATAGCTCCCTCCTAAATAAAATATATGAGGCTGATCATATTGCGACTTGTAATCTTGATTACTAGCTGAATCAAAAGTAAGATAAAGCTGACTGTATGAATACCCTACCCACAAATCGACTGATTTACCAAGTTCACTTTTCAAAAAGACATCAATCCCCTGTGTTGTGTGATTTGCATAATCGTACAAAATGCCCGATTCAGGACGTTTATCTACCGAATAAGTCACATTGTCTGCACTTTTTCGATAGATTTCAATATCCAGTAACATCTTTCCCTTAAAAGCAACAAGTCCGAATGTTTCTTGATGCCCCTTGATTATTTTAACATTACCATCAGCCAGCTGCCAAAGCTCATTATCAAAACCTGCTCCACTAAATTCAAGATGCTTTATTTGACTTAAATATTGTCTGTATCTACCATATGAACCTCTGAGGATTAAAAAATCCGACAAGTCAAAACTGGCATTGACTCTTGGTAGAAAAGCCAAGTCATCAAGTCTTGAATAATACGTGCTTCTTATTCCAAGCTCAACCGATAGTTTTTCAATTTTATTGAAAAGAACACTCGCATAAGGAGAAAGAGATAGAGAGGATGTCTCATTCCCATACGATACTATCATTGGAGGTTGATTTCTAACTCCCGCCTGTTGTCCTCTAAACAAGTAATCAGTCACTTGGTAGTCCACACCTATCCCTGCTTGATAGAGTAGTGATTTTCTTGAACCGAACTCAACTTCCTGATTAAACCTCAAATCTCTTAAATCTGCAATTGACCCTCTTTGCCCTCTCAGTCCCTCCTTGAAAAAAGTATGGTAATTAGAGAATGTAAATGAGGTATTAGACTTTATTTTTTCTCCAATAATAGATTTTAATGAGGCATTGAGTCCCAAATTTTCAAAACCATTTCGTTGCTTATTAGAAATAGTATCTTCTTTAATAACCGAAAACCCTAGTGAGTTACCAGCATAGATACTAGACACTGATAAACTAACTCGTTCATTGATAGGGAATTCAAGTTTTGCATTATAATCTTCATATACAACATTGAAATCAGTGGTTTGCTGCGTAGAAACGGCAGTCGCCGCATATATCACGTCTGAAATTGCATCTAACTTGGGAGAACTGAATGAAACAGGAAAAGACCGTCTACCTCCAATAGCAAAACCCACCTTTTTGTTAAAAATGGGAGTCTTCACATATCCAATACCATACAGTGAATTTAATCCAAATCCATATTTTGATTCATCGGAAAGATTCGATGATGAGTTAATTTCAACAGCTCCTCCTACTCTACCCCCCAATCTCGAATGAAGCCCGCTACGATGGACGTTCACACTCTCAACTAATTTAGGATTATATGGAGAGATAGTTCCAAAATAATGTCCTCTATGATAAATTGGAATATTATCAAACAGAATCAGAGATTGATCTGTAGAACTTCCTCTGATAAACAGATTTCCAGGTCGATTGTCTGGCGTGCTTACTCCTGGAAGCAGAGCCAATGAAGCAAAAATATCACCATCAGTCTCGCCCGGAAGGGATGGCAAATCTTCGATTCCAATTTTAATACTTTGACTAACCGGGTCGAGGCTAATTCCGGTCGTCAAATAATCTTGGATAACCAGATCATCAAGATAGGTTGTTTTGGGACTAACACTCACGACCAGTTCGCGATTGTCGAGAAGGTGGGCTAGAGGCAAATCAAAACTATTGTACCCTAGCACATAGACTGATAATCGATCGCGCACATCTGGTTTGCATCTGAATAAAAATGTACCATCATCCAAACCATTCCCTCCAGCAATTATCTCATCATTGACCAGGATGTTTACGTAACTTCCAACAAGAGGCTGTTGGTCTGACGAATCAACCAGATTAATCTTGAATTCTTGCTCTGTAAATGCTAGTGAATAATATGACTCAGAGATTTGTTCGAAGGAAATTGGAGTCTCTTTTTTTATGACCTCCAGCGCCTCTTCAATTGTCTTCAAACGATAGTCAAAATCAACCCTCAATAGATCAATAGCCTCTGCATCATAAGAAAAGCTAACCCCACTGACTGACTCGTAATAGTTAAGTGCTTCCGAAAGAGGGTATCTGGAACTAATATCCTGAGCTTTCAAACTAACAAATACTGCTGCAAACAATAAAAGCAAGAATATTCTCATCTTCGTCAAAAATCGTTGATGACTTTAATCTTCAAGGTACAAATTATTCACCTCAAGGCGATATTTTATATCTAGTGGATTGAATACCACTCTTAAGGATAGTTGAAGATTATCCTTCGGAAATGATCCTGAGAATTTGCGGTTAGTCTTGATTTTTGAGTAGTCAATTTTAAGTTTATAAGTAACTTCCAAGGCTTTGATAACCTGGAGCAGCGGAGCATCTTGAAAGGATTCCTTATTGTCCCGAATCCACTCAGGTTGTCTGATGCTCAAGCCCGACTTGTGTTCCCAATTTCCCTCAATGTAGGTGTACGATTCATCAGCGACAATATCCTTCTGTTTATTGTCAATTGTTGCTCTAACCTTGCCTTCAAAACAGGTCACACTTAAGAACTCATAGAACTGGTCAACTTCGAATCTGGTTCCTAAAACCTGAACCTCAGCTCCATCTAGCTTTACACTGAACTTAGTCCCCCTTTTCACCTCAAAATATGCTTTGCCTTTTAAGGAAACTTCTCTTTTGTTCTCAGACCACATCTCTTCATTCCAGGCTATTGTAGAACCTCCTGAAACGAAGACCTTAGAATACCCATCTGGAAGCAATATTTCTCTCACCTCTCCAGAATCAGCCGTATACTGAATTTCCTTTGATTGGTTTGTCAAAATAAAAATTGACGCTATCAAAAGGATCGATATTGAAGCAGCCGCAAGGAATATTTTCCCAAAAGAGAGCTTCCGTATTTTTGCCTCCTTTTGAGAAACAATTTTATCGTAAGATGGCAAAAAACCTGTGTTGGCTGGAACCCAAGAATCTATTTCTTGCAAAATCTGCTTGTATTTCAGGAATTCTTCCTTGGAAATCTCAGACAAAATTTCTTCATCAGAAATTTCTCCTTTCATCCATTCCTGAAATCTTTTATCGTCTGTGTAATCTGATTTTGCCATTGTGTGTTTCTTGTAGTTGTAACGGGAAACTTTGGAAGAACCCTACTGTTACAATTTAAAATTCACATCTTCATCAAGACTTGATCTTAGTTTCTTCAATGCACCACTTATGTGTTTCTCCACTGTTTTTATATTCACATCCAGTGATTCGGATATCTGTTGATAAGACATTTTATCTATCCGGCTCATAAGAAAAGCTACTCTCTGTTTTTCTGGAAGATTAGAAATAAGATTTTCCAAAGTTTCCTTGAATTCTGTTTCACGATAAATGAATTCAGGATTTCTCTCCATTTGACCACTACTCAAATCCGCTCTCCTTTGAAATTTGAGTATCACCTTCTGATGATCTATATCGTCAAGGAATATTCTGTTTGCTGTAGTAAAAAGATAGCTTTTTGCCTTTTCAAAAATAATCTTGCTACAATTGAGCCAAAGCTTAGTGAAAGCTTCCTGAGCAAAATCGCTCGCCTTTTCCAAATCGCCAAGTTTGTAAAAGAGAAAATTCCTCAATGCTGCTACGTGCTCATTATATATTCCCTGAAAAACTTTTTCCTGACAAACAGGCTCTTCATTTATCTGCAAATCGCAAGTATTTATGACGAAAATAGAAGCAAAGATAACAAGCTTGCTCTCATTGGAATAATGGAATTAATGTGAAAAGTCTTGAGTCCAAAATTTTTTATTCAATTAGAAGTAGGGTAAAGTAAATGGTTCCCGTTTTACACCCAGATTACCATAAAAGTCAATAGTATTTTGGCGGAAATACGACATTCTTTATGGCTGAAAGTGTGAAAATTAAACTTTGGCGGTAAACAGATTCACACTGGGAAGATAGCTTGGGCCATGTGCCCAGCTATTTTTTGTTTAAAATACACAAGCATGCTTTCTAAACTCACCAAATTAGAACTCAGTTCCAACTCAAAGTTTGCGCTTGTTCTCATTATCGTAGCAATATTAATAACACTCCTTCTTGTGATCTAATTGTCAAATGAACCAAATCATGATCAGGGCATAATTCATCATTTACATTTACTCTTGATAATTGATTCAGACTCAGTCATTCCTAAATCATAAGCTCGTGCCAACATATTGCACGCCTCTTGAGAGTTGTCTAATTCCAGATTGGCCATTGCTCCATTATACCATGTCATAGCATGAAAAGGATCTACTGATAGGTATTGATTATAGAATGCAACCGCGCTTTCATACTCCTTTTCGAAAAAATAAGTATTGCCTATCAAATAAAGGGTTTCGACCCTTGATGGCTCAATATATTTGGCCTTATTAAAATCCCTTCTTGCCTCCTCATATCTCTCCAGTTTAGAAAGTGCACGTCCTCTATTGACAAAGGCCAATGCATCCTCCGACTGCTCAAGTACTTGATTGTAAAATTTAATCGCCAGCTTATAATCAGTATTTTCAAACGCTTTCACTGCAAGTAAATTCAATGTAGGCGCATAGAAATTGTTCTTTCCTAGCTCTGCTGGAATCTCTGCTTGAGGATCTATTAATAGCAAATTATACCATGCTAATTGTTTGTCTGATTGAATTGCAATAGCCGATTTAAGATCTGCTATTGCCTCTTTTTCTCTCTGTTGGCTATAAGAAAGTAGTGCTCTGCTAATATAAAAATCGGGACGAGGATTCAACTCAATTGATTTTGAGTAGTCTTCGAAGGCTTTATCTAATTTGCCTAATTTCTGATAGGACTGACCTCTGTAAGAATAAAGTCTGGCTTTCATTCCTTGCAAGGTCATTATTGAATTTTGAGAATCTCCCGTTGCATCTATTTCAAAATAGACACTCCGCGTCTCTCCTATAGTCCCTTGAGACAGCAGGTGATCAAAATCTTTAACAGCTTGTTCTGGATTATTGTAGTGAAGATAGATTAGTGCCTTTTTGAAATAGGCTTCATTGTAGTTGGCATTTTTCTTAATAGCTGCCTCGTATTCAGATAAAGCCCTTAAGCCCTTGCCTTCTTCTTCAAAAAGAACTCCGCTCAAGTAATGTGCGTCCGCACTGCTTCTGTATTTCAAAGAGCGATTTACTTCTTCTCTAGCTAAGTCAAATTCGTGATTTCGGTAATGGTTTCGAGCCTTATCAAAATGATCTTCTGCAAGTGAAAATTTATTTTGACCATGGCTTATCCCGAAAAGAGAGAGAAAAAAAAGGCATAAAAAAAACTTGCTCACAGAGTTTTCTAACGAACTCCACAATTCAAGTTTCCAATATTTTATAAAAGGTAAATTAACCTAGTAGACTCTTTTGATTGACATTGCACTGGACTTGGACAGGTGTGTGAATTTACCTTTCTCGTATTTGAAAAAGCTAATAGCCATGACCAAAAACAAAGCTGCGTTCTCTGGCACATTGGCTTCATCCACTGACACCATGGTAGTCATAGGGTCAACCGGAATCCTTAGAAGTGGATACATTTTACTCTCAAACGAACCAAACTTACCATTAAACTCATCATTAATAGCCCGATATGTGTTAGACTGAGCATCGAACTGATAATCCGACAAGGCAACTAACCTTGCATTGATTTTGAAATTGGTTGCTTCATCAGGTTTTAAGAAAGTCTCCTCAGGTATGAATGCTGGGAAATGAATAATGACCTGCCCTCTTTCAGAACCTGGTTTAATAAAGTACTTAGCTCCAAAAATATCTTCATATGGTGCTGTGGTATTGAATTCAAATCCACTTAAATGATGACCATGCTTGCTTACATACAAAGGGCGAGTGCCTGTTTGTCCTTCTTCGTATTTTGCGAGATTTCTAAATTGCGCCGTTAATCTGCCTGAGACGTATGATCCGCATATTTCGGTCATTCCGCTTGACAATGAATCCCTAAGTGTCTTTGCCATTACTGAAGCAACACCAAATTCTTTTTGATTTTCTCTAACTGACTTGTAGCTATCTGCGGTCTTTACTTGTTCTGCACTTGGGCCGCCTTTCTTAGATATTATTGTGTGGTCAACACCTTTTATTCGATAGGCTCGATAGCCTTTTGGAACCTCCTGGTTAAGAGGTTCAGATAGAGATCTTTTCATTTAGTTGGTCGCTTACTGGTTAAGGTACTAATAATAGAATCGAAATATAATTATATTAATAGAGAACGCAAAGGTTTTGTGCAAAAAACAACTTCACCCAACAATATTTTAGCTCTTGATAAAGAGACAGTTATGAATTGGCCATGATCGAGAACTAGAAAAGCAAGGAATATAATGATTAAAATGTCGGTACAATTTCTCCTTATCTTCGTGTTAAAATCAAAAATTGAAACATTTTTACATTTTTAGCGATTGAGTAATTAACTAGCACATTAATTAACCTAATAAGAGCAATAATTTAAGTTTATGAAAAAGTACATTAGTAGCCTTGGGAGTGACATACCTGCAGGAATTGTCGTTTTTTTGGTAGCCCTTCCCCTTTGTCTTGGTATAGCTCTAGCATCTGGTGCCCCACTCTTTTCAGGAGTTATCGCTGGAATAGTTGGTGGATTAGTTGTAGGCTCGTTAAGTGGATCACATCTAAGCGTAAGTGGACCCGCAGCTGGTTTAACTGTTATCGTACTCAATGCTATCACCAATCTGGGAACATTTGAATCTTTTCTCCTAGCCGTGTTTCTCGCGGGAGTAATACAAGTCATTTTAGGAGTAGCTAAAGCAGGTATCATTGGCCATTTCTTTCCTTCTTCAGTAATTAAGGGAATGCTTTCTGCTATTGGACTTATCTTAATACTTAAGCAAATACCTCATGCTCTTGGAGATGATGAAGATTATGAAGGTGATGAAGCGTTTTTTCAGTCAGATGGAGAGAATACATTTACAGAAATCGCGCTAGCACTTCAAAACATAGAACTGGGGGCTCTCATTATATGTGTCCTGTCTCTAGCCATATTGATACTATGGGAATCTAGAGCTTTTAAAAATATGAGCTGGACAAAAATTGTACCTGGCCCGCTGGTAGCTGTCGTGTTCGGAATTGTCGTTAATTCGATCTTTTATGCAAAGACGATCCCATCTTTATTTTTGTCTGGCAAACATGTAGTTTCTCTCCCCAAAATAGATAGTGCCGCAGATTTTTTCAACGAATTGACATTCCCAGACTTTAGTCAAATTGGAAATACGGATGTTTTGCTTGTTGCTCTTACTATTGCCATCATAGCAAGTCTAGAAACTCTATTGAGCTTAGATGCGGTTGATAAACTTGACCCGTATAGAAGAATTGCTCCTGCAAGTAGAGAACTGTGGGCTCAGGGAGCTGGTAATATTGTATCTGGACTAATCGGCGGACTTCCAGTTACCGCTGTTATCGTGAGAAGTACGGCAAACATTAGCTCAGGTGCTAAAAGTAAAGTTTCAGCTGTATTTCATGGATTTCTACTTCTTGCCAGTGTAACGCTTTTTCCACACGTACTGAATCTTATACCTTTATCTGCCCTTGCCGCTGTTTTATTAATGGTTGGCTATAAACTAGCAAAGCCTTCACTTTTTAAATCCGTATTCAATCAGGGACTTGATCAGTTTCTTCCTTTTGTTATTACGATCTTGGCTATTCTTTTCACCGATCTTCTAATCGGAATTCTGATTGGAATTGGAGTCGGACTGTTTTTCGTATTCAAGGCGAATCTTCATCAGGCAATAACTTTGAAAGAGACAAGCGATAAAACGTATTTAATATCCCTTGAAAAGGATGTTAGTTTCTTAAACAAGGCTTTTCTAAGGTTGGCACTCAAAAAGATACCAAATGATTCTAAAGTCATATTTGATGAGACAGAGTCTATCTTTATAGATCACGATATTGCCGAGACGATTGATGATTTCTTCTTAACCGCTGAAAGTAAAAATATTGAGGTGGAAGTTCGACAACCAAAAAACAGCGCTAACAAGATTCTGAAAAAAGCATAGTACTTTTCCGTTAAGGTTAAGCGTTAGTCTTTGTAAATGAAAATATCACGAATACTCTTTTATGGGTTATTGATGGTTTGTCTTTCATCTTGTCATGCGAGCTATTACAAGGTGAAAGTGACCAAACCAAAGAGGCATTTTGGTTATTTCAATGCAGCCAAGGACAGTAAGAAAAAAAGAGTGAAAACTGTGAGATACAAATCACTAAAAAAAACGAAAGGGATTGGCAATAAAGACTAGATCATCTCTCCTTTTTCTTTCATTCCTTTTCCTCCTGATTTCTTGCAATAACGAAAAGCAAGAGACGTCAAACCGCATCATTGGGTCTACGGGAGATAGTGCTATGGTGGTGTCAGCGCATCCAATAGCTACCAAAATCGGACTTGATATACTTAGGAAAGGTGGTAATACTATAGATGCAGCTGTAGCAACTCAATTTGCTCTTGCTGTTGTGTATCCCAGAGCTGGGAATATTGGCGGAGGTGGTTTTGCTGTAATTCGGCTATCTGATGGAGGCACAAACACCTTGGACTTTAGAGAAAAAGCTCCTTCCAAATCAAGTCGGGATATGTTCTTGGACGAGGATGGAAACGTAATTCCAGACCTTAGTACGCTTGGTCATTTGGCTGCAGGCGTTCCTGGAAGCGTAGCTGGTATGTGGGAGTTGCATAAGAAAATGGGTTCATTACAATGGCCTGATCTGATAGCCCCGGCAGTAAAAGTGGCAAAAGAGGGATTTCACATTACCCAACATGAGGCTGATGCTTTGAATGAAAAACAGGATAATTTCAAAGCGGCCAATACCCACACCCCATGGGTTATAAAAGAGGGAAAATGGGCAAAGGGTGATCTAGTCATCCAACCCGAGTTGGCCGCAACGCTAGGATTAATCCAGGACCTTGGTAGAGATGGTTTTTACACGGGTGAGGTTGCTCAATCAATAGTCCAGGAAATGAAATCTGGAAACGGAATTATTTCTCTTGAAGACCTCAAAAACTATCAACCGGTTTGGAGAGCTCCGATCATCGGCTCCTATAAGTCTCACAAAATCATTAGTATGCCTCCTCCTTCAAGCGGCGGTATTGCGCTCATTCAACTACTTCATGGTGCCGAGCAGCTTGATATCACAGCTCATCCTCACAATAGCAAAATGGCCGTTCATCTAATGGCTGAAGTAGAAAAACGAGTTTTCGCGGATCGTGCAAAACATCTGGGGGATCCAGACTTCTACGACGTGCCTGCAGCATTCATTACATCATCAAACTATCTAACGAATAGATACAAGGACATTAGGTTGAATAAATTCACTCCTTCTTCTGAAATATATGCGGGTGTGGTGCTTGCAAAAGAATCTTTTGAAACGACTCATTTTTCTATAGTTGATCATAAGGGAAATGCGGTAGCAATCACCACAACGCTCAACCTGAATTATGGATGCAAAGTTTGGGTGAAGGGAGCCGGTTTCGTTCTTAACAATGAAATGGACGACTTTAGTGCAAAACCAGGAGTTCCCAACTCCTTTGGATTAATAGGTGCAGATGCCAATGCCATTAAGCCCAATAAGAGAATGATAAGCTCCATGACTCCCACCATAATTGAGAAGGATGGTAAACTCAAAATGATTTTAGGCACTCCAGGAGGATCCACTATTATCACTTCAGTGTTTCAAACAGCCATCAATGTAATTGACTATGGCATGAATATACAAGAGGCCGTCAATGCAAAAAAAATACATCATCAGTGGCTTCCGGATCAGATCAAAATTGAGGATGGAGCTTTAGATTCTCTTACTATCAGTTCACTTAAAGCTATGGGACACAAATTTGAAATTGTCAATAGCATAGGGAAAAATGACTGCATTTTGATTCACAAGGACGGCACCATTGAAGGAGGAGCCGATTACACAAGAGGAGATGACTATGCTGAGGGATTCTAAACTCAATCCCGTACTATCTCAAACTCTACTCTCCTATTAAGCTGCCTTGCTTCTTCTGTACGGTTATCCGTTAAAGGTTTACTCCCTCCAAAACCTCTTCCTGATATTCTCTCTTTTGCAACGCCTCTCTCCACAAGATAATCGCGCACAACATTGACTCTTGCTTGAGATAACTGAATATTCAAAACCTTGTTTCCCACATTGTCAGTATGGCCTTTCAAAAAGATTTTCACATCAGGGTTGTCATTGAGCATTTCTAAAACTAATTCCAGTTCTTCCTTAGAACCTTCCAGAAAACTAGATGTTGCTTTTTTGAATAAAACATGATCCAGCCTAATCACATTTCCTGTTTCCAAAGGGTCTAATTTCACAATATATTCTCCTCTTAAGGAATCCAATTCGTTAAAGCGAATCTTGGTAGACTTGGATAAAAATCCTTTGGATTTAAATTCCAAATCGAGGGAATCTCCAGTATCAAGTCCAAATTTCACATTTGCAACAGTAGATTGAAAAGAGTTGACTCGCTCAGGCTTTCCGTTTCGAAAAACATTTCCCAGGTAATTGAAGTCAAGATTTTCTTCAGTCTTTTTATTTAGCACCAAAAATTTTATCTCTTTTTCATAAATCACAGAGGAGTTGATCGTTAAGGGTTCTGAAGTCGCTGTGTCTGCTGGTAGAGCAACATTCGTAGGATAGATGCGAACGCGTTTGATGTCCCCATAACCATCACTATTCTGGGTAGAAATAAAATAAGCATATTCACTTTCTGGATTGAACATAAATGAAGTTTCAGCTCCTTCAGTATTAACAAAGCTTCCAAGATTCCGAGGCTCTGACCAGTTTCTCCAGCTTTCGTCCAGTCTTGTTGAAAAGTAAATATCGAAGCTTCCAAGTCCTTCTCTAGCATTAGTTGAGAAATAAAGAGTCTTGTTATCATTGAGCAAAAAGGGAGTCAACTCCTGACCTTGCGTGTTAATCGTCCGACCCAAGTTTCTGGGGGCAGACCATTCTCCATCTTGATTTGCGATGCAGACATACAGGTCTTCGACTCCATATCCGCTTTCAGATTCGAGGCTTATCAGCATGTAATTTCCATCTCTCGATATGAAGCCCGTTTGGGCTTGCGCTTTATTCTTGAAGTAAGGAACTTTAACTTCCGAATGCTTTTGATTCTTAACATCAAATGCCATCACAGCACCTTCATAAATACCCTGAGAAAATAGGGTTCGATTGTAGAGGAAAAATCTTTTATCAGGTGTGTATCCAATGGGAGAACTGAAGTAATCAGCATTTCCAAATGATTCTACTAAGATAGAATCGATCAAAGGTTTATCAGAAATATCACCAAACCATATATCTGCAGGGTTTGTATTACCCCCTACATTGGCGGAAGATTTCAATTTCGAATAAATGATCTCACTCCCATTAGAGGAGAGATAAAGATAATCTTCCGAGTCTTGAGAATTCAATCCTAAAACAGGTTCAGGGTTTGAGTAGAATTTCATCTGAGCACTCAGCGTGCAGATGAAAATGAGACTCCCAACTAACGTAAAACCAACAGACAACTTCATTTATAACTTTTTTGATATTTTTTTTAACTTTTTTAATTTCATATGCGAATAATATGATTTATTTAATATATAATTGCATTATGATATTATGAGGTCCTTACCAGTGACTGACTCAATCAGCGATATTTTTAAACAGGTCTATGCATTAACCTCGGCTCTCAGCCGGGGTTTTCTTTTTTTCTTTACCAACGTAATTACTGTCTTTTATATAAAATCGCCAGGGTAATAATGCATCCTCACCTGCATAGTCAACCCCTATTCTCACATCTGCTACTATCTGGATTGGATCATTATTTTTTGAAGCAATCCAAATCGTATTTCCTAGTAGGTCTTCGCCAGTCATTTCTTTCTTTATACCCAGTGCCTGACTCAAGATTCCAGGCCCTGCGGTTATTCTCTCGACTGATTGTTTACTTCTTCGCTTTTTCATTTCATCGATCCCATCTATGGGCTCCAGTGCCCTAATCAAAACTGCATCTGCCAGACCAACCTCATTAGTCACGATATTGAATAAATGATGGATTCCATAACAAAGGTAAACGTAGGCTCTGCCACTTTCTTGATATATCACCTCTGTTCTTGGTGTTCTCTTTTTATACGCATGACAGGCTTTATCTGTGCGACCATTATAAGCTTCTGTCTCAACAATTCTTCCTCCTGTCAGTTTTCCATCTATATTTGAAAACAAAAACTTCCCAAGCAGGTCTTTTGCAATCTCCACAACATCACCGCGAGAATAGAACGCTTTTGGGAGTTTTTCGTATTGATTATTCATAAATTAAAAAAATACAATTCTAAGAATCAAACTATTAATCGAAAACATGAAAAACCTAAAATTAACCTTATTAGCACTTTTAATTGGTTCTGCCGCTTTTGCCCAAATAGACACCCCAGCCCCAAGTCCAAGCTCAACTTTGATACAGGATGTCGGTCTTACAACCGTCACAATCAAATACTCGAGACCAAGTATGAAAGGTAGAGTAATATTCGGTGGTCTACTTGCTTACGGAGAACTGTGGAGAACGGGAGCAAATTCAGCAACTAAACTTACATTTAGCGATGATGTAACTCTTGGAGGAAACGAGTTGAAGGCTGGAGATTATGTGATTCTCAGTGTACCTGGAGAATCAGAATGGAAAATCAATCTATACCCGTTCGACAAAGCAGGGGTTGGAGGGTATTTCAGCAAAGATCCTTTGGCTGCCTCTACAGTGAAATCAGAGAAACTTTCATCTGCTGTAGAGAGCTTCACGATTGACATCAATAGTCTAAAGAACAATTCTGCGACTATTGATTTGACATGGGAGAACACCAAAGTATCTATCCCTCTTACAGTAAATTCTGACAACAAAGTAATGAGTCAAATTGCTGATTATGATAAAAACAGCAAAATGCAAATGGCTAATGATTACAATGGAGCTGCGAATTACCTGCTTGCAGAGAAAAAAGACTTAGAGAAGGCGTTGAGCATGTCTACTAAGGCTACAGAGATAAGACCGGATGCGTTTTGGATGATGAGAACCAAATCATTGATAGAGGCTGAGCTTGGCAAATACAAAGAAGCAATAGCCTCAGCAAAACTTAGCTTAGCTGCGGCAGAAAAAGCGGAAAACAAAACTTACATTGACTTCAATACAGCTTCTATAGCTGCGTGGAAAAAGAAGAAATAAGAGATTTCATACAAAGTAAAAGGGGATCCAATGGATCCCCTTTTTTTGTTCAAACCAATCTCTATTAATCCAATTTAAACTCAGCCCTCTTATTTGCTATATGTTTACCTTGACTTCAATAAAACAAGCAACAAGTTGCCTTAATTATTGAGCCATCTCTTACTCTCTTGACTCAAATTTTCAACAAAAATTCCAATGTAAGCTCTTGATTTAGCTTAAAGAACAGTTTTGCTCGATGAAACTAATTATAGCCTCGGTTAACTACTTCCTAGAAAAAAGTTGAAAGACGACACTAAGCATAATGGTAACTCCTAAGCCAATAGCGTTGTACCAGAGATAACCTATAGTGATGGTGCCATTCAGTGACATGACATGAAAAACAATTACAACCGCCTGAGCTATGATAGTCGCATAAAATATAGCGGTTCCCTTCACAAACTTGAGAAAGAATGCCACTAGAAAAATCCCTAGTATGGTTCCATAAAATATAGAACCGACTATATTGACTGCTTCGATTAGATTCTCGGAGCTCTTGGCCAATAGGGCAAAGAGTATAGCCAATACTCCCCATGCAAAGGTCAAAGCTTTAGAGGTATTCAGATAGTGCATATCCGATCCGTCAGTTTTCAATATCCGCTTATAAAAGTCCACAGATGTGGTAGATGCAAGTGCGTTGAGCTCCGAAGAAGTCGATGACATGGCTGCACTGAAAATGACCGCAATCAAAAGACCGATTAAACCATGTGGAAGATAGTTCAATATGAAGGTCAGAAACACGTAATCTGAATCTCGAGTTTCGAGATCAGGATCAACCTTTGTAATCAAAGATTTCACCTCTTCTCTTACCTCAATGGATTTCTGATCCAGATCATTAAGCTCAATAGAGAACTGCGCTTCATCAGAACCTTCGGACTTAGCAAGCCCTAAGGTGGCAGTCTTGCGAGCTTCTACCAAAGTCTCATATTCTGACTCGAGTCCTTGATATTGAGTTGCGTATTCTGACTCGAGTATACGTTCCACAGAGGCTTCCTTAAAGTGAACAGGAGGTTGATACAGCAAGTAAAATACATAAACCATCACGCCTGTAAACAGGATGAAAAATTGCATTGGAATCTTAAAAATCGCGTTGAACATCAACCCCATCCTACTTTCAGCGGCGTTGCTTCCGCCAAGGTATCGCTGTACTTGAGATTGATCTGTGCCAAAATATGAAAGAGATAAAAAGAGTCCACCGGCGATTCCAGACCAAATGGTATAGCGTTTTTCAAAATTAAAATCCAAGTCTACTGCATTCAACTTGTCAAGCTTTCCTGCAACTGTTACAGCCTCTCCAAAAGACATGTACTCTCCTATATAACTGAGGATGGTGAAGAAGGCCACCAGCATCCCTCCCATTATCACAGCCATTTGCCACTTCTGAGTTAAGCTTACAGCTTTGGTGCCTCCTGATACTGTGTATATGATCACCATTATACCTGTGACCAAAATGGTAGCTGTCAAGTTCCATTTAAGAATACTTGAAATAATGATCGCGGGCGCATAAATAGTGATGCCCGCCGCAAGCCCTCTTTGAATCAAAAAGAGAAAAGCTCCAAGAAGACGTGTTTTTAAATCAAATCTACTTTCTAAGTATTCGTAAGCTGTGTAGACCTTGAGTTTATAATAAATGGGGATAAAAACTACGCTTACTATGATAAGAGCGAAGGGCAACCCAAAGTAGTTTTGGACAAAACCCATCCCACTTTCATACCCTTGACCCGGAGTAGAGATAAAGGTAATAGCGCTGGCTTGAGTAGCCATTACGGAAAGACCTATTGTTCCCCACTTTAGTGACTTATCTCCAAGGAGATATCCTTCAATGTTATTTTGATTCCGGGTTTTATAAACTCCATATCCAACAATGAAAGTAAGTGTCCCGAATAGAACAATAAAATCAAGGTAATTCATTAAAAAGCGATGCTTAGAAAGTATAGGGTGATAAGAACTGCAACTTGATATAGACTAACTGCTATGTACACAGATTTCCATTTCTTTAAAAAAGGAGGCGTTGATAGTTCTAACTCTAATGCCCTAAGCTGTTCAATCATTTTGTCTTTGTCTTATTGTCTTTTCCCAATGAAATCAAATTTGCCATCAATCGAAACGCTCCGGGTACTCCAGCAGGCAGTTCTCGAAAGAAGGAAAGACCTGTATATACGTAGTAACCTTTTCCATGTTTTGCGATTAGCAAACTACCTTCCTTGGGTGTTTCACCTGGGTCGTTTGAGCTAAGTATACTTTCGTACTCTTGATCCCACTCATTTGGGAAATACAAGCCTCTCTCTTGAACCCAATCTTCGAAATCCTGGTTGGTTATTTTATTTGGACGGTTAAGCACTTCATGCTTTTTTACCAAAACCCTTACTTTGGCATCCTCTACCGAAACACGGTCTCTTGATATTTTCAATGGATAAGGAGCGAGCTCATCAGTAACAGTCCCGTATGTATTGTATTGAACGATTACCGTTCCTCCATTTTCCGAATAGGTGAACAACTCTTTGTTCTTATAAGAAAGCCATTCGTTTGTATTGAATGCGCGAATACCCAATACAACCGCGTCATACTTCTTTAGATTCTCTGCTGTGATTTCGTCTTTTTCGAGCTGCGCTACTTTATATCCCATTTGCTCCAACCCGTATGGAACATCGTCTCCTGCACCCATTACATATCCGATGCTCTCACCCTTTTTCTTCAGATCTAGCTTTACAACCTTAGTGGAGGCTTTAGGAAATTTCATCTGTCTGGGAATGTGATCATAATCGATAATCTCCCTTCCTAAGCCATATTCGTTATCCCCTATGGTCGCTACTGCATGAATTTCTGCAACTCCTGCTTCTTTGGAAGGATAAAGTTTAAACGCAAATGTTTGCTCTTCTCCCTTTTGAAGTAATTCAAATTCTTGAAACTTAGGCTTTACATCCCAGCCCTCTTCAAATTCTAGTTTGACCTGCCCCTTTTGGTCTGCCTTTCCAGCCAATACAGTCACCAATACTTCCTTAGGCTCATTCTCAGCATATACGATGGCTTTAGAATTCATATTTACCATTACAGGTGGAGTAATCTTAATGGGTTTATAGACCTCTCCTTTTACTCTATCGGATTTTTTAAAAACTACAGGAATGTCAATATTTAGAAACTGATCCTCAATTTTTAAAGTAATATCAGCCATGATTACTGGTGGGTTTTCAGGGAGTCCGATTTCTTTCTGCTCAAGTACTTGATACATACCTTCCTTTCCTTCTACTTTTAACCAGTACGGATCAGAAATGGGGATTCTTTTGCTGAATACCAATTCGTAATCCAATGAAGTCAGTTGATTGGGGGACAAAGACAAATCGTAGATATAGTTATCGCTCCATCTAGAAAACGATACTCCCGACAAAGACATTTCAACGTTGCTGCGATTGATCGCCTCGAATTCAATCGTAATCGAGTCTCCAGGAGTGTATGTAGACTGATCCGAAACAAACTCAAGATAGGTGCCCGTGGCGGCTAAAATAATTTCATCAATTTCTTTTAGCTTAATGGCTTTCCAAAACTCATCTTCTAGCTCTGCGATTAGTTTTTTAGCTTCCAATAAATAAGGAACAATCAATTCGGGATTCCTTGCATCAAAACCCATCAATGCTTCTTCTATAAAATATCGTATATCATCTGTCCCCTCAAGTCTGCCCCATGTGATATCGAGACCTCCAAAAACACTCGTTGAGTCTGGGCCTGACCATTGCTTTAGGTATTCGTACTCGGTTCCTCTTGTACCTATTCTTCCAAACCCCTGACTCTTATGCATACTCCTACTCTTAGCTGAAATCTCTGTGTAAGATTGACCAAGATGCGAATTGTAAGCCCCTACATCCAATTTCACATAATCGTCTGGATTGAATTGTTTATTTGATCTCCTAAAAAACCATGTGCTGGCATTCCAGAATATTTTCTTTGCTTCCCATAAATCCACGTATGTCAGCTGATCAGGAAAAGCCGCAGGATCACCACTTAGTAGGAAAGCTTCCTTCGCCAACATAGCTGAGGCAGTATGATGGCCATGAGTTGTTCCCGGCTCTGTGTTGAATCTGGTCACAATTATATCTGGTCTGAATTTCCTGATAGCCCATACAAAATCCGCCAGAACCTGATCCTTATCCCATTTATCGAAGGTTTCATCTGGATGCTTAGAATAGCCAAAATCGACTGCTCTGGAAAAGAACTGTTCCCCTCCGTCTATCCCTCGTGCTGCCAAAAGCTCTTGTGTCCGAATGACTCCCAAAGACTCCTTTATCTCAGTGCCAATTAAATTTTGACCTCCATCTCCTCGTGTGGCCGAAAGGTATCCGGTACGTAAATGCATGCCATTCGCAAAATAAGAGATGAGTTGCGTGTTCTCATCGTCCGGATGTGCTGCCACATATAACACACTTCCCAATGTATTTAGCTTCTCTAGCATCTGAATGATATCTCCTGAATGGTGAATTTTTGGAGACTGTGCATTGGATGGAGAAAGGAATTGAATGGAAATCGAAACAATAAATATTATTCTTCTTATCATATCTGAAATATTGAATAAAGCAACGAGAAACAGGGTTTTGAGTTTTTTCAAAAGAAAAATTAAAAACTGCGCAAGTTTATCAGGTCTTTCGCATCTAAAGAAATGAATGTAATCAAAATGCTTACAGTCATAGAATAAAGACAAAGTGCAAACTTAAGCTTATCCAATAAGCCAATTTGGACTTGTAATGTTTCCATGACACATAAACTCAAAAATTAATAACCATGAAAAAGCAACTTTTAGTAATCGCAATGCTGGTATCAGTCGTCTCCTTTGCCTATGCTCAGCCGGGTATGAGGCCACAAGGAGGACCTGGAGGAAACGGTCCACAGGAGAATGGCAACAGGATGGATCGAATGGCAGAAAAGCTGGAGCTTACTGATGAGCAAAAGAATCAATTCGAAAATTTAATGGTGGCTCATCATAAGCAAGTTCAGCCTCTGAAAAATGAACTTCAGGAGAAAAGAGCTTCATTGAAAACCCAAGTATCGTCGGACAATCCTGATAAAAAGAAAATTGAAAATATAATAGATGATATAGGAGAGATCGAAACCTCGCTTTTAAAAGCAAAAACAAATAACCAAATTGCCATACGCGCAATGTTAGATGACAAACAAAAGATGATGTTTGACATGGCAAAAGAGCGCAGAAAAAAAGGTAAAGGAGGAGATGCTCCTGGGCCAAAAAGAAAAGGCTAAATCGCTACCGGTTTTTAGTGTCAGAAGAAGAATTCAAACATATCGTAATTAAGTACCAAGACAGGGTTTACAATACCTGTCTTGGTTTCTTTCACAACGAGGAAGACGCTGAAGATCTGGCTCAAGAGGTATTTATAGAGGTTCACAAATCCTACGATACTTTTCTTGCAAAGGCGCAGCTAGGTACCTGGGTTTATAAAATCGCCGTAAACAAGTGCCTGGAGGAAATTCGTAAGAGAAAGAGCGAAAAAAGAGGCGGAAGTGAAACCCAGGTAGAATTATCAGAGCAAAGAAGTGGAGTTTCCGACTATCATCCTGGCATCTCACTTGAAAATAAGGAAAGAGCAACCGTACTGATGCGGGCCATCGATTTGCTACCGGAAAGCCAAAGAGCAGCTTTTACCTTAAGTAAAATTGAAGGTCTGAGTTATGAGGAAATCGGCAAGGTTATGGACAAGAGCATTTCATCAATAGAATCATTGCTCCACAGAGCAAAATCAGGTTTGCAGAAACTACTAAAAAGCTACTATGAAGAAAACTGAACTAGATGAGAAAGTCAGACTAACATTAGAAAGTCTGGATGATTTGAGGCCTGCGAAGGCACCTGAAGATTTCTATTCGAAGCTTGAAAATCGCATGAAATCCGATCAATCGAAAACCAAAAAATGGATCGCGGTACTTAAGACTGGTGTGGCAGCCATGATTGTGATGTCTCTTTTGAACGGTTACCTACTTTTTTCCAAAGACGACACAGAGACCATTGCAAGCTTTGATGATTTCTCTTCTGAGTACTTTGAAACGGATACAGACATTATCGATAACTGATATGCAAGACAAAAGATTAAAATATTTAACTGTGGGGGTTTTGACCCTGGCTATCATAAATATTGTACTTATTTCATTTATGTTTTTAGTCCCGAAACACAGACCTCCACATGAAGGAATGCGACCTTCAAAAGAGCACAATAGAGGAGCACGATTCCTTACACAAGAATTGGGACTATCGAAAAGTCAGCAAAAAGCTTTTAGAGAATTATTCCAAGAGCACAAGAGAAAAAAAGAGGAAATTGAAAAGTCTATTCGAAAAACAAAAATATCACTAGCAAAGGCAGCCATCGGCACACAGAATGAAACGATATCAAGTGATTCACTAATCAACCAAATCGGACAACTCCATATGCAAATAGAAATGGAAATGTTTAGCCATTTTGAGAGGATGAGGGAACTCTGCGATGAAAAACAACTAGAAAAATTCTCTGAAGTAATTTCAAAGATTCATCACAAAAGAAAACGAATGGGGATGTAGTTGCAGATGTCTAGAATGGCATATCCCAATTCAGATGTCCATTGTACCTAATCGAATCACCATTTACCTGAAGGGGTGATTTGATATTGTTATGATAAAGCTGCCCTGTCCCAAGTCCTTGATACGAAATATCATCAAAAGAGGCGGCAAATTGACTAATAGCATTTAAACCAATATTGGACTCCAACGCTGATGTCATCCACCAATCAATGCCAAGTTTCCGTGCTATGGCAATCCATTCCAAAGTAGCAGTGATCCCACCTAAAAGGGATGGTTTCAAAATGATAAAACTTGGTCGAATAAAATCAAGTAACTCTTCTTTTTCTCTCATTCCAAAAACTCCAATCAGCTCTTCATCCAAAGCAATGGGAATCTTAGACTTTTCACAAATCAACTTCATTGCCTCCGGTTGCTTCGGCATAATGGGCTGCTCAATCGAATGTATATCAAACCTTTCCAAATCTGATAGCCTGGCAAAAGACTCATTGATAGGGAAACCTCCGTTGGCATCAAGTCTGATGATTACCTGATGAGATTTTGACCTCAGATAATCTATCAGTTCCAATTCTTGATCCCAGTCGATCGCCCCAACTTTGATTTTAATACATTTAAACCCTGCGGCAATTTTTTCATCTACCTGCCTTCTCATGTATTCCTTCTCCCCCATCCATATCAATCCATTGATCGGTACTTGCTGGTTAGAAGCATAAAAATCGTTTTCAAAAATCCTCTGTTTACCGTGGCTAAGCAAATCCAGCAGTGCTGTTTCCAAAGCAAATCTTATGCTTGGGAAACCGTTTTCCACAAGGTCGTTCGCAAGGCTCAAGGCTTCTCTTTCGTTTGTCGGAAGTTTATAATCTGCAACCTTGAGGGCTATTTTCTCTAGCTCAACTGATACGTCTTCAAACTTCTCTACACTTAGCCGCTCAAGTGGTGCAGCCTCACCATAACCAAAAGGGCTAAGCCCTCCTTCAGATATTTTTATGATAAAAACTGGATGTTTTTTTAGAATTCCGCGAGAGGTTCCTGCATCAAATTTAAAATCAAGTGTGTAGTCTTTATATTCGAGCTTCAACATAGGTGATAGGTGTAGGTATGATGTACAAAAGTTTAAATCTTTCTGAGTTTCATTACGAACTCCCCAGTGAAAAAATTGCGAAGCACCCCTTAAATAATCGCTCAGATTCCAAATTACTTTCTTTTAAAGGAGGTAAAATCGACCATAAATCCTTTCGTGCACTACCTGAGGTACTAGAATCAGGCTGTCATTTAGTATTCAATGACACGAAGGTAATTCCTGCTAGATTAATCTTTCACAAAGACACTGGAGCTAGGATAGAAATTTTCTTACTTGAACCATCCTCCCCATCCCATTTGCATATGGAAGTGATGGCCGCAAAAAAGACCGTAACCTGGCATTGCATGGTTGGCAACTCCAAGAAATGGAAAGAAGGTACCGCACTTGAAATATCAATAGGTGACTCCCTACACGTAAGAGCACTTAGACTTGAAGACAATTATGTCAAATTTGAATGGGATAGTGACGAAACTTTTTCAGAAATAGTCACCGCTATCGGAAATATCCCACTTCCACCTTATCTCAATCGAGAAGTAGAAGAAGACGATAAACCCAGATATCAAACTGTATATTCTAATTATGAGGGAGCAGTTGCAGCACCCACTGCCGGGCTTCATTTTACGGAAGAGATTCTTGAGCAACTGGAGTCAAAAAACATCTCCACCGATTACCTCACACTGCATGTTTCTGCTGGCACATTTCAACCTATCAAGGCTAAAAGCGTAGATGAGCACCCTATGCATCGAGAGCAAATAATCATCACAAAATCAAACATTGAAAACTTACTGAAGAAAGATGTTGTAATTCCAGTCGGTACCACAAGCATGCGCACAATGGAAAGCCTCTATTGGTTCGGTGCGAAACTATTCTCCCAACCTGATGCAGATTTCTTTATTGAAAAAATGACTCCTTATCAGGAAACCATCACGATCTCAAAAGAGCAAAGTCTGAAAAACATCTTGCTCTACATGGATCAAAGAAATCTGGAGATTTTAGTAGGACATACGGAAATATTTATTTTCCCCGGCTATCAGTTCAGAATTTGTAAAGGGCTAATCACCAACTTTCATTTACCCGCATCAACTCTGATTTTGCTGGTAGCTGCTCTTATAGGAGATAAGTGGAAAGAAGTGTATCAATCCGCCCTAGACAATGACTATCGATTTTTAAGCTATGGGGATAGCTCTTTGCTTATTCCTTAAATTGACTAATTTCATCTTATGAAGGACGCGATTAAAGATTTTTCGGCAACCATTTCAGAGGGTATTTCAAGCTTCATCGATATCTTTTCAAATCCACTTTTCCATCTTGCAGATAGCAGCATTAGTCTTGGGACGATTATCTATTTCATATCTGCATTCGTTATCCTTTCCTTTGTTGCAAAGCGAATTAGAAAATTAATAGTCAACAGGATTCTAAGTAAAACTCATATGGAAGCCGGAGTAAGAGCTTCTATTGGAACTACAATTCGCTTTCTGATTTTAGCCATAGGTACGATTATTATCATTCAAAGTGCAGGAATCGACCTTAGCGCCCTCAGCTTAATTGCTGGTGCTCTGGGTGTTGGTATTGGATTTGGGTTACAAAACATCACCGACAACTTTATCTCAGGAATCATCATTCTATTCGAAAAACCGATCAAAATAGGAGATCGTATAGAAGTAGGAGATGTTCAAGGAGATGTGGTCAATATTTCATTTCGAGCAACGGAAGTAAAAACCAATGATAATATCATCATCATCGTACCCAACTCAGAATTCATCTCAAGCAGAGTCATAAACTGGAGTCATAACGATCGAAACATCCGCTTTAGAATACCAGTGGGAGTTAGTTACAAAGAAGATCCAGAGAAAGTCAAAAAAATATTATTAGAAGTTGCCGAAGAAAACCCACATGTGCTTTCAAAGCCAACTCCCTACATTTTCTTCGATGAATATGGAGATAATTCCATCAACTTTATGCTTGCAGTATGGACTTCCACACATGCTGATAAACCACCTGTGCTTAAGAGTGAACTATACTATGAAATTTTCAGGCGATTCAAAGAGGAAGGTATTGAAATCCCATTTCCTCAACGAGATATTCATATCATACCTCGTGAAGGTGAGATCACAGATTCTGAACCAGTGAAAGATTAATGATATTGCGATCAAAGACGGTATTGCTGTTCGCAATCTCTTGATGCCAATAAATATATTCTGTTTTTAAGGAGAAGTTTCGAGAAGCTTTCCATTCCATTCCTACTCCTAGTCTATTTTGGTCAAAGGGATTTCCCTTTACGGTACTTCCATAATGAAGCATAAAATCATCATAAACATAGGCAAACAACGGACGTCTGGCCTCCTTTTTACTGATTTGATATTTAAAATAAACTTTATTCCTAAATCTCAGGTAGGTAAAATATTCTCCTTGTCGCTGGTTGTCCACAATCCTCATTCTAATCCTTTCTTCTATTGTAAGACCAAAAGAAAGTGACGCTTTGGCTCCTGTCTTCAATCGATATGAAACCTTTTGATAGGGTCTAAACTCTGGCTGAGTAACCTGTATTTTGCTATGCGGATTAGAAGGCCTATGAAGATTGAAGTACATAAACCCACCTGTGAGGCTCAAACTCTTATTTAGTTTGAAAGTGGCATCTCCTAAAATATAAAACATATGATTTCGATTGTTGACAAAGTAGCGTCTATCAGCAATCGAAATCTTTGTGTTCCACTTTGGACTAATTTTTTTATTTATGGTGTAGCTGAGCCAGTACTGCCCTTGGTTTACTCTATTTTTTTCCTGAGAGAGTAATAGAGTCGAACTTATAGCAAGTAAAAAAACGGCAAGGAGGTATTTCTTAATACGATTCATTTTTTAACGTAACGAGAGCAAAGTTATAACTTAGAAATAGCATTCTCATGACAAGAATCATGCTTTGATATAACAATCCCCTCCACTAGTAAATGAAACGGGGCAATCAATAATTACCCTCTCTTAGCTCCGAATGATTTGCTTAGACCAACACCAAAAACGCTTTTCTGCTGAACTCGTCCACTTATATCTTTGTCATAAATGAGTTGATAAAAGAAGTTAGCAGTTAGAAATTCATTGACTTTCATCACGACAGCATTCTGCCAGTTGACATCAACTGTTGGAAAATCTTTCACATAATTTGAGAAAAGTTCGAGTCTGGAATCTACATTGACATTTTTCACAACGTCTTTCGTGAATTTTATTCTTAAATAAGAACCAAATTCACCTCTTGCCTTATTGCCATCCGGTACACCAAAAGCACCAGCGTCTGCCAGAGTCTGATCGTTGACAATAGTAAACTTACCTGTCAAAGGAATATAGTTAAAAGACCATGCATCATTTGGCTTATAATCCAAACCCAAACCAATCGTCACGTAAGCGGGAGCCATGAACTTGGAAATAACAACGTTCCTTCTTCCTGAAACTTCATCTATAATTAGACCTTCTGCAAACTGAGTACGAAAATCGAGAAGTCCGCTGTAAAGCCATTTCTTGTTACCTTCTTCGATTTGATATCCAAACTTTGAAACGTAGTTGATTTTATCATCCGACTTAACAAGCGAGCCTTTATTTCCCTGACGAATCAATCCGTACCCCAGATCAAGAGAGTTCTCCCAAGAAGTGCGAGCCTTTTTGTAATCGGCAAATAAGTTGACAACACCATTTACAGATACGGAGGACTGTCCCCCTCCTGCCCAGTTTTTAATAGCTACTCTAGAAAAGGTAACGGAACCAAAGCCACCTTTGGACCAATACGTGGTATCACTGGTTTGAGCACTAAGACTGAAACTTGCAATTAGTATTAGAATAAAAAGCTTTGAATTTAGATTCATGACAGAATACATTTGTTTTCGTATTAATGTTATTTTCCGCAAATAAAGAAAAGAGCTACAATTAATACCTAAAAAACTCGATCAATAACACAAACACCTCCCTATCCATGCAAATAAGCAAGATTACCATTGTATTCTTTATCATTTTAATAGCAGTAACCAGCTCATGTGATCTCTTAAGTAAAAAAGAAAACAAAAGGGAGGAAGAGGAAGTAAAAACGGAAACCAGAGAGGTTAAAAAAGCTACTAGCAAGGTTAATTATCAGATAAAAACCCTTCAAAAGAAGAATACCCCTTGTGTCAATGATGAGTGCACCAGAATCAAAGTTGGGTATCCAAAATTTTCCACTGAAGTAAAGCACTCAAAATCTATCAACAAAACCATTGAGGAAAAAACTGCCTCGCTCATCTCGTACTTTGTGCCTGATTCAAAAGACACTGACTCCCCTGATAAGCTAATGACAAGTTTCATTGAAGGCTATAAGATGTATAAAGCAACATTTCCGGAAGCTCAAACCAAGTGGTTTGTGGAAATCAATTCAAAACCTTCGTTCAGGTCTTCGGACTTTATCTCTGTAAAATTTGAAATCAAATCGTATACAGGTGGTGCGCATAGCTCCGAAGAAGTTGTATATACCAATATCTCCAGCAAAGGTAGGGAGCTGAAGAAGCTATCACATTTCTTCCGCGATAGACAATCAATCAAAAGACTAGCTGAATCTAAATTTCGAAAGCAAAACAATTTATCTGAAAGTGCCAGTCTGAATGACGCTGGATACCTTTTTAGCAATGACAAATTTGCCTTATCTGACAATTTTGGATTTAATCAAAGAGGACTGGTATTCTTTTACAACAACTACGAAATCTCAACCGCTTCAGAAGGCATCACTGAAATCAATATCCCTCTTTCTGAACTCAAGGACAATTTTAGGTTTTAGGTTGACAATACTCGATTTATATTAAGAAGCTCAATTCACTTGTAGCGGCCTATTCAGCACCGCTGATAAATTTTACGAATAGGTATTCTCCTTGAGGTCATTCTCTCTGAGTATTCTACGCATTATCTTACCTATATTAGATTTAGGTATTTCATCTATAAACGCAACATGCTTTGGACACTTATATCCGGTCAGGTTTTCTTTACAAAACTTCCTTATTTCGTCCTCAGTAAGAGCCTCATCTTTCTTGACAATGTAAATTTTCACAGCTTCAGTTGATTTGGAATCAGGAACTGAAATAGCACCTACCTCCAATACTTTAGGGTGTAGCGCCACTGCATCCTCCACTTCGTTTGGATAGACATTAAAGCCCGACACAAGGATCATCTCTTTCTTCCTGTCAACAATCCTAAAATATCCATCCGGATCCATGGTAGCAATATCACCAGTCTTGAAGTACCCGTTTACAAAGCAATTTTTAGACTCTTCCTCCTTATTCCAGTATCCAGAAAAGACTTGTGGCCCTTTACAACATAACTCTCCTTTTTCGCCTTGAGCTACCTCATTCCCATCATCATCAAGAAGTACCACTTCTGTACTTGAAAGCGGCATTCCAATAGAACCACCTCTAGCTTCACCTACCAATGGGTTAATACACAAGCCTGGAGATGTTTCAGTAAGTCCATATGCTTCTGCAATCTTCAGGCCTGTCACTTTTTCCCATCTATCAAAAACACTTTTTTGTAGCGCCATTCCCCCCGCCAGAGCCACTTTTACGGTACTATGATCCAGTTCCGCAAACCCTTCAGTATTAAGCAAGCCATTAAAAAGCGTATTGACTCCCGTAATTAAATTGTAATCATGTTTACCTAACTCCTTCACAAACCCTTTCATATCACGAGGGTTGGTGATCAGAATATTGCAAGCACCAATTTTAGCTGAGAACAGCGAATGGGCATTAAGTGCAAAAATGTGATAAAGGGGTAACGCAGCTATAAATACGGCCTTCCCTGGTTCAAGACTACTAGGTTTCAACCAAGCCTCAACTTGCTGCAAATTCGCAATCAGGTTTCGGTGAGTAAGCATTGCTCCCTTAGAAACTCCTGTTGTGCCTCCAGTATATTGTAAAAATGCTAAATCTGTATTAGATATCTCAGGTTGAGTGAAAGAGGATTGCGCCCCTAGAGCTAATGCTTTCTTAAAGGAAATGGCTTTTGGCAATGAATACTTTGGAACCATCTTTTTCACTCGCTTAACAACAAAGTTTACAAGTGCTCCCTTTACCCCTCCAACTAAATCTCCTATTTCAGTGGTTACCACATGCTCAATAGAAGTTTCCTTAATAATCGTTTCCAGATTGCAAGCAAAGTTTGCGAGAATCACAATTGCCTTTGCCCCCGAATCAACAAACTGATGCTTCATTTCGGCAGGAGTATAAAGTGGGTTCGCATTCACCACAACCAAACCTGCTTTTAAAGCCCCATGTATTGCAATTGGGTTTTGGAGAATGTTGGGCATTTGAATCGCAATCTTATCTCCTTTCTTTAGTTTAAGTTCATTATTGAGAAAAGAAGCAAAATTGGTAGAATGCTGATCCAATTCTGAAAAAGACAAAACCTTACCCATATTCTCATATGCTGGGTTCTCTGAATATTTCGAGGCGGCTTCCCGTAGAAGGTCTGGAATATTGTCATACTTATCTGCGTCTATAGTATGTGGAACTTCTGTGGGGTAATTATCAAGCCAGGGGTATTTACTCATCATATTCGTGTTTAGAAATTAAATATAATTGGTAAATGCGGGATTCCTAATATCTGAATGCCTGAGATGGTATTAAGTTTTTTGAGTGGTGACTTTATGGAAAGACGTGTGCTGAAAAAAGTGATGCTGTAGGATAATTCAGAAAACCCTATAAAAAGAAAAAGGCCGAAGCACCCCTACTTCGACCAGATTCAAATAAACAACATTAACCCAAAAATGATGGCTGTAGGGGAAGGATTCGAACCTCCACAGAGCAGTTAGCCCCCGATGTTTCAAGATAATTCTGTAAACAGAAGTACCTTGAAACACCCAGGATTTATCCCTTACCTCTACCCCCGAGACAGGAGGGCATGTCTGCCAATTTCATCACCCTACAGTATGCAACTAAGACATTACTGATATGTATTAGAACGTTTTGATGATTCAAAATTAAGCTTATTCTCGATATTATTAAAAATTTTTTAATAAATTTGGTTAATATTTATATCTCATCTAAAATTGTAATGTATTCATTGCGTATTTAAAAAAACAGTCTTCAAAAATGAGTAAGAATTACGAAATTGATAATATTGATTTGAAGATCCTTAATCTTCTTATGGATGATGCTAAGATTCCATATACAGAAGTAGCAAAGAAAGTATTCGTTTCTGGCGGTACAGTGCATGTAAGGATGAAGAAATTGGAGGAAATGGGAGTTGTAAGAGGAACTACCTTACAGATGGACTATTCCAAATTAGGTTATGATGTGACTTGTTTCATGGGAATATTTCTTCAAAAGAGCTCCTTATATGATCAGGTTGTTGACTTGTTGAAAAAGATTCCTGAGATAGTTAAAGTTCACTATACGACTGGTGACTATAACATTTTCATCAAAATACACTGTAAGGACACGAAGCATCTTAAAGATGTACTTCATGATAAAATACAGAAGGTAGAAGGAATTGAAAGAACAGAAACTTTCATTTCACTCGAGGAGAGTCTGAACAGACATCTACAGTTTTAAGAGAAGACTCTAAAATCTTCTGTCTTTATTTGATTCCTTATTTAGAATGATTCCGAATAAGTGTTACTTTTGCGTAACACTTTAACTCTTTAAGAGTTAAATCAACGAAGAATAAGAATCAGGTATACTTTATGAGTACAGACGATCAAATTTTAGAGGAATTTACATCCAAAGAATACGAACACGGTTGGTCGGTCGATTTTGAGGCCGACGAAGCACCCCTTGGCATAAACGAGGATATTGTTCGCTTCATCTCTGCAAAGAAGGAAGAGCCTGAATGGCTGCTGGAGTGGAGATTGAAGGCATTCAAAAAGTGGACAGAGATGTCTGAACCTGACTGGTCGAATGTCAACTATCCCAAAATAAAGTATCAAGACATAAAATATTACTCTGCACCCAAAAAGCAGAAGAAGGCTTCAAGTCTTGATGAAGTTGATCCAGAGTTACTTAAAACTTTTGAGAGACTGGGGATTTCTCTCAATGAGCAAAAAAGGCTCACAGGTGTAGCTGTAGATGCGGTAATAGATTCGGTTTCTGTAGCAACAACCTTTACAGAAACACTATCCGAACTAGGTATCATTTTTTGTTCGTTCAGTGAGGCTGTAAAAAATCACCCTGAACTTGTAAAGAAATACTTAGGCTCTGTAGTCCCGGCAAGCGACAATTATTTCGCAGCACTAAATTCCGCAGTATTTTCAGATGGGTCTTTCTCTTATATTCCTAAAGGGGTCAGATGCCCAATGGAGCTATCGACTTATTTCAGAATCAATGCTGCCAATACTGGGCAATTTGAAAGAACTTTAATAGTAGCTGAAGCAGGCTCTTACGTTTCTTACTTGGAGGGATGTACTGCCCCAATGAGAGATGAGAATCAATTGCATGCTGCAGTGGTTGAAATCTACGCAGCAGAAAAGGCTGAAGTAAAATACTCAACGGTACAAAACTGGTATCCTGGAGACAAAAATGGAAAAGGCGGGATATATAACTTAGTTACAAAGCGTGGCATATGCGCAGGTGACCATTCCAAAATAAGCTGGACGCAGGTGGAAACAGGCTCTGCTGTCACTTGGAAGTATCCTTCTTGTATACTTAAGGGAGATCACTCTGTAGGAGAGTTTTATTCTGTTGCCGTAACCAATAATTACCAACAGGCCGATACAGGAACTAAGATGATTCACATCGGTAAAAACACCAAATCAAGAATCGTTTCTAAAGGTATCTCTGCTGGAAAATCCCAGAATAGTTACAGGGGGCAAGTTCAAATCATGAAACGTGCCCAGAACGCTCGAAACTTTTCGCAGTGCGACTCTTTATTAATGGGAGATCAATGCGGGGCACATACCTTTCCATATATAGATGTGGAAAACAGTTCTGCTCATGTGGAGCACGAAGCAACTACTTCTAAAATTGGTGAAGATCAAATATTCTACTGCCAACAGCGAGGAATAGATGAAGAAAGTGCGGTTGCACTAATCGTAAATGGCTTTGCTAAAGAAGTCATGAATAAGCTACCTATGGAATTTGCCGTAGAAGCACAAAAATTACTTGCCCTTACTCTTGAGGGAAGCGTCGGATAAAAACTCAATTCAACAATAATGCTTAAGATTGAAAATTTACAGGCTTCAATAGAAGACAAGAAAATATTAAACGGTATTAACCTGGAAGTAAAAGCTGGGGAAGTTCATGCTATTATGGGACCAAATGGTTCCGGAAAAAGTACTCTAGCTTCTGTTCTAGCTGGTAGAGAAGAATATGAAGTTAATGGAGGCAGTGTCGATTATTTCGGAAATGATCTTCTTGAGTTATCACCAGAGGATAGAGCCAGAGAAGGAATATTTCTTGCTTTTCAATATCCTGTAGAAATCCCTGGAGTTTCAACAACCAATTTTCTGAAAACAGCAGTTAATCAGGTTAGAGATCACAAAGGATTGAAGCCCTTGGATGCTGTATCGTTTCTAAAAGAAATGAAGGAAAAGATGAAGCTTGTTGACATTGATCAATCATTGTTGAGTCGCTCATTGAATGAAGGTTTTTCTGGTGGAGAGAAAAAGAGAAATGAGGTCTTTCAAATGGCCATGCTTGAGCCTAAGCTTGCCATCCTCGATGAGACTGATTCGGGTCTCGATATCGATGCACTTAAAATTGTTGCAGACGGAGTTAATCAACTTAAGTCTAAAGACAATGCGACCATAGTCGTAACACATTATCAAAGACTCTTGGATTACATTGTTCCTGATTTTGTACATGTACTTTACAAAGGAAGAATAGTAAAGTCAGGTGATAAGTCACTTGCACTAGAACTAGAAGAAAAGGGATATGATTGGATCAAAGAAGAGGTAGCTGCCGAAGCATAATATTATGAATGAATTAACACTTCAAGATAACTTCTCTGCTCTCTTTGATTCTCTAAAAGAAAATAGATCAGGTAAGCTCGGTGAATTTCAAAATCAAAGCTTTCAGAAGTTTCAGTCTTTGGGACTGCCGGTAAAAAAGTCTGAGTCTTATAAATTCACTCCTATTGAGAGAATACTGAGTAAATCTTTTGATTTTCAGTCTGCCACTCCTTCTCAAAGTATAGAGGAATTTAACAAGCACTTCTACCCTATCGATGATGCAAATCACTTAGTATTTGTCAATGGTTCATTCGAGGAAGACTTTTCTGTTATAAAAAGTAGCATTGATGATTTATCGATAAGATTAATTGATGACTCTGATACGGATTTGCTAGGTGAAATTTCGAGCCAGCAAAACGACACTTTTTCGCAGTTCAACGGATCTTTATTTCATAAGGGACTTTACTTGAAGTCACTTAAGAATAAGCAAAATAAGCCTGTATTCATATATCAGTTTATCAACAGCAATGCAGGACAAGTGGTGGTTACACCAAGAATACTAATTGTAGCTGAGCAGGGAAGCAGCCTAGAGGTTTATGAGAAAACCATTACCCAAGGAGAGAACAACATCTTTGTCAATGCAATACTTGAATCAGATGTGGCCTCAAATGCGGAAGTTCGATTTACTAAACTTCAGAACTACAGCAAAAACGTATTCACTGTCGAGGGAATCTATGCAAGCCAGAAGAAGGATTCTAGATTCTACACCAATACCTATACTTTTAGCGGAAGCTTAATTCGTAATAACATTACGATTGATATAGACGGTGAAAACTGCGAAGGTCACATGAATGGATTGTACCTCATAAGCGGCAATACACATGTGGACAACAATACTTCAGTAGATCATAAGCAGCCTAACTCATATAGCAATGAGCTATATAAAGGTGTAATGGACGAAAAGGCTCATGGAGTTTTCAATGGCAAAATCTATGTAAGACCTGAAGCCCAAAAGACTAATGCTTTCCAGTCAAACAATAATATTTTACTTACAGACACGGCTGTCATCAATACTAAACCACAATTGGAGATTTGGGCTGATGACGTGAAATGTTCTCACGGATGTACCACTGGTCAGCTTGATGAAGAAGCTATTTTCTACCTAAGATCAAGAGGTATTTCTAAGCAAAGAGCCAAAGCTTTAATGCTAAATGCTTTTGCAAATGAAACTTTAAGTGAGGTCAAATCTGTTCTTGTCAAAGAAGAAATAGAAGAGATTATTACGAACAAACTAGGATAAGCGATGAATGCAACATCTACATTGTCGATAAGTGAAATAAGAGAACAATTTCCAGTACTTCATCAAGAGGTGAATGGCAAACCTCTTATCTATTTTGACAATGCAGCTACTTCTCAAAAGCCTAAAACAGTAGTGGACGCTCTGGTAAATTATTACAATGCGGATAATTCCAATATTCATAGAGGAATACACACATTGGCCGAAAGAGCGACTACAGCCTATGAAGAAACCAGAAAGGCCGCTCAGGCTTTTATCAATGCTCCTGAAAGTGAAGAAATTATTTTTACAAAAGGAACGACCGATGGAATCAATCTTGTAGCTCAAGCCTACGGAAGAAAGTTTGTGAAAGCGGGTGATGAGATCATCATCACAGCCATGGAGCATCACAGTAATATAGTTCCTTGGCAACTTCTCTGTAATCAGACTGGGGCAAAGCTCAAAGTGATTCCAATAAACGAGAGAGGTGAAATAATTTTCGAAGAATACGAAAAGCTCCTTTCGGAAAAAACAAAAATTGTATCTATAGGCTATATATCCAACGCACTTGGATCGATAAATCCTATTGAAAAGGTCATCTCAGCCGCACACAAAGTTGGAGCAAAAGTAATGATCGATGCAGCTCAAGCTGCTCCTCATCTTAAGATTGATGTAAAGTCACTAAACTGTGACTTTTTAGCTCTGTCTTCGCATAAAATGTATGGCCCTACTGGTGTAGGTGTTCTCTATGGCAAGCGTCAATTGCTTGAAAAGATGGATCCATATCAAGGTGGAGGTGAAATGATCAATGAGGTTTCGTTTGAAAAAACAACCTATAACGACATTCCATATAAGTTTGAGGCAGGCACTCCAAACATCGCTGATGTAGTTGCATTTAAAGCTGCGATTCAATTTGTAGAAGAAATTGGGCATGACTTTCTTCAGAGTCATGAGCAAATTTTGCTGGATCATGCTACATCGGAGTTAAAAAATGTAGATGGTTTCATTCCTGTGGGAACTGCAGCAAACAAAGCTGGTGTCGTTTCTTTTAACATAGAGGGCATTCACCCATTCGATTTGGGAATGTGGTTGGACGCTAAGGGTATTGCTGTGAGAACAGGTCACCATTGCACGCAACCTTTAATGGATTTTTTCTGCATAGAAGGAACGGTCAGAGCCTCGTTTGCTGTTTACAATTCTGTTGAAGAAATAGATCAGTTTGTGATAGCTCTTAAGGACACAGTAAAGCGATTCCGTAAATGAGCCCAGTAAAAGATATTCAAGAGGAAATCATAGAAGAATTTTCTATGTTGGATGGCGACATGGAAATGACCATCAACTATATCATGGAATTGGGTGAACAACTTCCCGAAATGGATGTTGATAAAAAAACTGAAGACAATATTGTCAAAGGTTGTCAATCGAAAGTTTGGCTGATGGCTGGATTAGAGAATGACAAAGTTCTGTTTGACGCTGACTCTAATACGGCAATTACCAAGGGGTTGGCAAGTCTTCTTGTAAGGGTTCTTTCAAATCAAACACCTGAAAACATTCTAAATGAAGACATCTATTTTCCTGAGAAAATAGGAATGAACCGGTTCATAGGTACTCAGAGGTCAAATGGTTTTGGGGCTATGATCAAACAGATGAAGCTATATGCTCTGGCTTTGAGCACTAAAACAAGCGCATAATGGAGGTAAAAGAAGAAAAAAAAGAACTAAAGGACAGAGTACTTGATGCCATCAAGTTGGTCTATGATCCAGAAATTCCGGTTGACGTTTTCGAATTAGGCCTGATTTACGAGATCAATGTATTTCCTGTTAATAACGTTCATGTTTTGATGACTTTGACGTCTCCTGCCTGCCCCTCTGCGGAGAGTATTCCAGGAGAAATAGAAATGAGAATTAGAGAAATAGAAGAAATCAATGATGTGAGTGTGGAAGTGACTTTTGATCCTCCATACGCAACAGAAATGATGTCTGAAGCAGCCAAGCTTGAGCTTGGTTTTATGTAAAAGTATTATTGAATAAGAATAGAACTGTAAAATAGAATATTATGTATCCAGAACAATTAGTAGCTCCTATGAGAACCCAGCTTACAGATACGGGTTTTACTGAGCTAAAAACAGCAGAAGAAGTAGAAAATCACCTAACTGATCACAAAGGAACGTCTCTCGTTGTAATCAACTCCGTATGTGGATGTGCGGCAGGTACATGTCGTCCTGGGGTAATCAGCGCATTGAACTTAAGCAGCAAGAAGCCTGATCATTTAACAACGGTGTTTGCTGGAGTAGACATGGATGCTACTTCAAAAGCAAGAGAGTTTACTCTTCCGTTTCCTCCATCTTCTCCATCAATCGCGCTATTCAAAGATGGCGAATTGGTACATTTTGTAGAGAGACATCATATAGAAGGAAGATCTGCTGAAATGATCTCAAGTCATATGGTAGAGGTTTTCAACGAATTCTGCTAAAAAGCATTGATTACACAAATAATAGAGCCTCCATGAAATTTTCATGAAGGCTCTTTTGTTTACAAGACTGCATGAATCTATTTGTTTGGCTAGTTTAAAAACTCACTTGGCAAAGTATTGTTGTTTGGCATTAATTTGGTTTGGATGTTAAGCCGTGTGATTCTGTAGAAATTACAAATCAATTAGCGGTTCTCTTTTTTTAGTCTTTCGAAATAAAAACTGTAGTAATATGAATTCCTTACTGGCTTTATGTTTTCTAATTACATCTTCTGTTTTTGTATCTGCACAGCAGCTTGAAGAGGGGAACCTATTCGAAGAAATAAATAAATTCTTACTTATAGAAGTGAGCGCAGGCAAATTAGATTACCAGTCCCTGAAAGAAAACAGAGACCATTTGGATAAAATAACTCAGCTTATTGCGTTTGAAGACCTCAGTAATAAGGACAAAAACTACAAGAAGGCATTCTACCTGAATGCCTACAACCTTACCGTAATCAAACAAATAACTGATAACTATCCGATATCTTCTCCCTTTGATGTGGACGGTTTTTTTAAGGTTAATAAATTCAATATAGCTGGAGAAATGCTCACATTGGATGAAATCGAATTTGATAAAATCATGGCTCCATATCGAGACTCAAGAGTTCATTTCGCCCTTGGATGCGGAGCAATGAGCTGTCCTTTTTTATATGACAATGCCTTCAAACCTGATTTAGTTGAGGAACAGCTGAAATTTCGATCTCAAACAATCATCGATCGGCCGGATTATGTGAAAGTTGATGAGGCAAATAAGACGATCACTCTCAATAAAATATTTGATTGGTATGGAGATCAGTTCAGCTACAATGCTGGCTCGCTAATCAACTTTATCAATAAGTACAGATTCTATAAAGTTCCCATTGATTATGAAGTATTATTTGCTGAGTACGACTGGTCTCTCAATGATCTAAAGGGAAACTAAAATTAGAGCTGATTCAGCCTCCAGTCGTATTCATCGAAAACTATTTCATAACCTGAAGGCAAGGTTTCGAAGCGATGATCATTTATAAATCTCCTTATGGTAGTTCCTCCATCTTCAAACATATCTCTATACCACTCAAATATTCTGCTGACAATTACCTTATCATTAGCATAATCGATCAAAACAAAATCGTCTCTATCCATCACCATAATGGTACTGAAATTTAGTTGGCTTTCAAGACCATCTGGCCGAATAGCGCGACTGAAAAGTGTAGGACAGCTTTTCGCACCACAGTTAAGTACAAAATGAAACCTAAGGTCTCTGTAGAGGTTGAATAAGACTCCAAATTCTAATTCATCCAGAGTCATCTCGGTATTAGCCACTATCTGTTTTTTCTCTTTGAAAAAACCTTTTACATCTAATGGGCTTGAAATAGGATAGTTATCCAACACTCCTTTGATCACCAGAAGGTTATAACTGTCAATATAGAAAGCCTTCTTAAATGCATCGGAGCTATCGTTGAGATTCATCTGCGAGACTCCCACAATTAAAGAATCCAACAATGAACGATTGTTGACTAAAGATTTATAATCAACCTTGCCTTCATCAACGTACTGTTTTAAAAACCTGTCGGTAGTGTCGAAAAAGTTTTCTGACTGCCCAATAGCGTTCATTGAGACAGTCAAAAAGGTTGCGATTAGAATTAAGCATTTCACATTTTTTTTGACGCTGGTTTGCATGTAAGTGTTTAAGTCTTATCTCTGGATATGTATTGTTAGTTAATCAGGTTAACCTTTAGTTCTTTAATACAAAGCCTTAAAAAAGAGTGAAATGACTTCTCCTTTACAAAAAATCTACTTTACCTGAATCCAAATTGTAATAGGCCGAAACGATTTCAACAGAGCCTTTTTCCACCGCACCACCTATGATTGATGATCTACTGGCTAATTCTACAGCATTTAGTTCCGCATTCTTTTTCACAACATCGTTCACTCCAGCACCATCACCAGAAGCCGCTATTGCAGGATTGATATGAGATAGCAGGTGATTGAGGTTGTAGCCATTGTCGCCACCGCCGATAGCAGCTGTCACAGCTCCACAACTTTGGTGTCCAAGAACTACGATTAGACTCGACCCTAAATGTGCTACTGCATATTCTATGCTAGCAATTGTTGATGTATTTGCAACATTACCAGCAACTCTCAATACGAAGATTTCGCCAAGCCCCATATCAAAGGCCAATTCTGGAACAACTCGGCTGTCTGCACAGCTCAAAACTATTGTATGAGGTTGTTGCCCTGTGGTTAGCGCATTTCTTCTTCCAGAATTTTGGAGTTCATTATTCAGCTTATCGGAAACGAATCTTTCATTTCCTTCCTTTAGTCTTGCGAGTGCTTCTTGTGAGGTCATAGTTATAATCTTTGAGTTAATGCACTAAAATATTGCGAAGCTCTGACACTAGCCAATATTATCGATAAAATCTATGTCAAGAAGAAAGGTATTCTAAGAATTATCAATTGAATATGTAGGTTAATAAAAGTCGACATAAAGACTGTCTGTCACAGAAATCGAGCCTACAACTCTTCTAATACGACCGTATTCACATCTTCCCAGTCCAGACCTGTTTCGTTAAAGACCTGAGTTTTAATTGATTTCTTAGAAGTATATCTGTAATCTTCAGGAATCTCTTTGATATTCTCTATACTGAGTTTATTTACATTAAATACCTGATCTACCGCAAATAGTGATTTTTCGTTTGTCCCAAAGATGTGGCGTTTTTCGATATAGGCTCCAATGTCTATTTTCATGCTTTTGAGATACCACGTATCTTTCATTTGAGTATATCGCAATTGCTTCCTGTATTTGATATCATCTACACTAATACCAAAGGCAAAAAGAAGCGGTCTAATTGCAATTGGGATAAATGCTTCAGCTAAATAATCAACAGCAACGATTGCATCAGACATAATATCTATATAGATGTGGCCTTCAGTTTTGGCGTGTTCGACTTTCCCCTTTGATTGAAATTTGATAACCAATAACTCACGATCCAAATATTTAATGCCGTTGGCAAATTCATATCTATATTTCTTAAATCTTGTGCTATCTAGAAAATCCTCTAGCCTTTTCACTAAGTCAGACTGAAACACTTGATCAAGTCCTCCAAAGTTTGCTGCAAAAAAGCCGGCTTCCGTCGTGTTTACAGTATCTTTCTGGACTTTCTCTTCTTTTATTTCTACTTCTTTGCTCTTATTCTTTTGCGCCTTTTTTTCTTGTTTTCTCTCTTCTTTTGCCTTCTGCTTATCTGTCCATTGTTTCATAAACTGCACTTCTTGAATATTCTCCGCTGTTCTATAGAGAAGAACTTTGTGTTGGTTCTTCACCGTATCTAAGTAATCTGGATAGAATGACTTGAGATAAGCTTCGTTCAGTGCGATGAAACCACCATTTTCTGTTATTTTTTCCCGGTAGTACGCTTCTGTTTCGAAAGGAGCATCTGAGTAATTCGACGGGATGCTTCTCACAGCTCTTCTGATGTAGTCTTGTGGAGAGAGTGGGCGAATGACAAGTTCTGATAACTCAACAAAGCTTGATGTCATGGCAACACGCATTTTGCCTCCGAACTCGGTGCTATTTATCAGAACTGTTTCATATCCTAGAAAGGAGACCTGAAGCTGAAGATTTTTATAACCATCTGGCAAATTCATCTCAAAATAACCATCGCTATTAGAAACTGTACCTACAGTTGTACCCATAAAACCTATGGCTGCAAAAGCCATAGGTTCTTTAGTGTCTTTATCAATAACTATCCCACCGATTGTATTCTGCGCACTGAGTATAGTTGCACATGATAGTAAAAAGAAAGCTAAGCCAACAATTCGATTCATTTTTTTGAAGTACGATTTTTTAAGTAGATGCAATAATCGCACTCAAAGTTTCATCTGCATCTCAAAATCAGAAAAAGAAGGTAAAATAAGTTAACAACAGAGAGAAAGATCTAAAGATGGTCACATCTATTTATTACTATTATTTAAATAAAAATTGATTTTATTAATTATATATTTAATTTTATTAAAATATTATTTACTAATATTGAAATATGAAGAAGAGAATACCTGCCTCCTGCCCGAGCTGTGATCATATGCTTAATGTGACCAGTTTGGAGTGCCCCGACTGCAGAACCACTGTCAACGGTGATTACAAATTGCCCCTGATGACTAGTCTATCTCAAGAAGAGCAAAACTTTATCCTTGATTTTTTCAAGGAAAGCGGAAAGCTCAATCTCATGGCAAAACATCTGAATATGAGCTACCCGACTCTTAGAAATAAACTGGATGATTTGATCGAAAAGATCAAAGGATTAGAAAAAGAACTCAAAAATTCAGAAGACGATGAAGGCTAATTTTATTTTTAATCCATTCGAAAAAATAGCAGGGTTGTCTGCTCTTCTGATCGGAATTGGCATGATGCTAACAACTGGTTTATTGGCAGGTTATACTGGCGCTCACTTTCCAGATTTCATCTCTACGCTTATTTCAGTAACCACAGGTTGGTATGTGCCACTTGTAGAAATATTATTCATCTGGGCTGTATTATCTATTTTAGGAATGCTTGCGTGCCAAATAGGAGGATCATCCAATTATAGAATCATTGATGTTATGGGTACCATCGCTTTGTCTCGCGCACCCTATCTTCTTGCTGTACTTGCAGGTTTCATCTCATCACTTGAAGTAAGTCCAAAAACACTCCAGCTAATCGTATTCCCCATTCATCTTGCAGTAATTGGTTGGTCACTTGCTCTGCTCTACCATGCACTCAAAGTATCCGGAAACTTAAAGGGAAAATCATTGTGGATATCATTCACTATCGTATGCATTGGTACTCAATTAATCACTATGCTGCTGATGAACAAACTCTATTTATTCATATTATAAAACTTAACCAAAATGAAAAAAATGACCACCATGCTGTTATTAGTATTACTTTTTACTCAATGCAGCTCCGAACCTATCCAAGACACAGATAAGATATCCAAGATATCTGAAGAGATTCTCAATAATCTCACAGCAACCAACTTTGAAGCTGCAAGAAAGGACTTTGATTCTACTATGAAAAATGTCTTATCAGAAGAGCAGTTAAAAACAGTTTGGGACGGGTTGATCGGACAGGTGGGAGCCTATCAGGAATCTGGAAAAACGATTCTAGACACCATTGAAGAATATAGAGTGGTATATATCATTCTAAAGTTTGAGAATGCTCCTCTAAAATTAAAGGTTGTATTTAGTGACGATGATCTGGTTTCTGGCTTGTTTATCGTGCCGGTCAATGCTAAATAGAATTCTAAAATTGATATCTGATTTATTTTAAATTATGCCTTACGCAATTATCGGACTGAGTACTCTTTTTGTATTAATTGGATTAATCATCACAGAAAACAATGCAAAGTACTTGCTTTCAGGATACAACATGATGAGCGAAGAAGATCGTGAAAAAGTTGATATTAAATCCTATATCCCCCGTTTCAAGAAATTTCACTTCGTTCTAGGAGTTTCATTTCTCTTTTTTGGACTATCTATTAACTATTTCATTGGCGAAAATGCTACTGGAGTCTTCATGGGACTTTACCCGATAGCGGCCTATATCTTTTGGATTTGGAAAAACGGAAAATATACTATTGGTGTAAGTAACCAGTACAAAAAGGTCATAATCTACTTCTTGATCATTTTACTAATTTTCATCTCTGGTCTTTTCTATGTTGGATTTGATGAAGATAGATTGATAATCAACGAGCAGGGAGTGCAGTTGGAGGGTATTTATGGGGAGACCTTGAAGCCCCAACAAATCAAAACGATTAAGCTAACATCTCAACTGCCAAAAATAAAATACAAAAGCAATGGGTTTGCTCTTGGAGAAATCAAGAAGGGGTATTTTATCACGAGCGAAAAAACCAGAGTAAAGTTTCTATTGAACAGCCTAAATCAACCATATATTCAGCTTACCAGAACAGATGGAAAAGAAATATACTTTTCCGCTAAAAATGAGTCCAATAAGAAAATATATAACGATTTGAGACAAGCTTTGCCTGAGCCTTTATTTCAAAAATGATATCTTGATTCGTTTCACTTATGAACGGTGAAGATTGGAATCTTGCTGTGATTGGCAACTCCCTCCGCATTGGATCCAGCTATTAAATGACCTATGCCAGTATATCCGTGAGTCCCCATTACAATCAAATCTGCCTTCTTCTCATGAGCAAATTGCAAAATCCCATCCGTCACAAAGGGTGAATCGATTACATGGACAGAATAATTCCTGAGCATACTATCAATACCAAACTCTTCAGTCTTTTCCAATGCTGTACGTTTTGTATACGTCCAATCATTACTATTGAACACTTTAAGGAGTTTGATTTTCAGATATAATAGCTTCTGGATTTGCTTGACGAATTTCAATGAATTATCTATAGAAAAATCAGTGGCGTAGACCAAATCACTTATCTCCTCCAGATCGATCTTTTGCTTTAATGTAAGTACTGGAACTTTGGCGCATCGAATGATTCTTTCTGCATTCGAGCCAACAAATATTTCTTTCAGACCCGTGGCTCCTTTAGAGCCCATGATAATCAAGTCTGCTTCCTCCGCAATGATGGCATTTTGAATGCTTTGAAATGGTTTCCCATAAAGCGTGCTACTTTTTACAGAAATACCAAGTCCGCTTATCTCAGCTTTAACCTTATCCAGTTTATCCTCCACAGACCGAATAATCTCATCGCTGTAAATACCGTCTACTCCAATACTTCCATATTCGGGAAACAAACTCAAATAACTAGATGGAACTTCTACCACATGCACGATATGGATTTCGCATGGCTCGATTTTATCAAATTGCACAGCCGCATCCAGCGCATATTCTGCCTCTGGAGAAAAATCGTAGGGGATCAATATCTTCTTCATAATACTTCTGTTTAGTATTTTGAAGGTAGGTTTTGTTAATCTAAACGAACCGATCATTGATCATACTGACAGATGAGATTTGTCAACTTCGTATATCTACTTCGATAGCTCGTTGGAAATCTACAAACCTTGAGTCCACTCCTATTCAAATCAATGAACACCATGAGCTAGGTCATAAAAAAAGCTTCGTAAAACGTGTTACTTAATGAAATAACAAAAGTGATACAGTCATGTTAGCAACCGTTCAAAACCCCAATAAAGAAGCGACAGTTCTCATATGTAAACCACTTGATAAGGTTTCTGAGTCTGCCCTAAGTAAATCCACAAAAAAAAGGCTGATAACCGATCTGATTGCTCTAAAAGAAAAAAGGGCAGAATCTGATCGAAACCTGTCTCGGCTATTCTTTGCAATCGGACTCACAATAAGTTTGCTGCTTGTCATAATGGCGTTTGAGTGGAAAACATATAATAATGATGACATTCTCGACCTGGGAACAATGGCAAATGATTTCGAAGAATTAGTTGAGATTCCTCTCACGGAGCAGCCACCTCCCCCACCTCCACAAAGAGTTGTAGCTCCTATAATAAAGGAAGTTTCTGATGCAGAAATCGTCGAAGAGATTGAAATGGAAATCGATCTTGAAATAACAGAGGATATGGAAATGACAGAAATAGTGGATTATGATTTTAGCTCAGATACTCCAGAAGAGGTCGTCGAGGAGATCTTTGACATAGTGGAAACCCAAGCATTGCCACATGGGGGTCTGGCTGCCTTTTATAAGTATGTCGGTGAGAATCTAAAGTATCCCGACAGAGCCGCGAGACTCAATGTCAGTGGTAGGGTGTTCGTACAGTTCGTTGTGGAAAAAGACGGATCTCTTACAGATGTAAAAGTGATAAAAGGGATATTTGATGATTGTGATCAGGAAGCAATAAGGGTTATAGAAAATGCGCCCAAATGGTCTCCAGGGAAGCAAAGAGGTGTTCCCGTAAGATCTTATAGGAGAGTCCCTATCGTATTCGTCTTGAAAGAAAGATAAAGTAAAAAAAGAGCCTTGATTGACAAGGCTCTCTTTGGAAAAATGGATATTAAGAAATAATCCTACTATTCCTCCTTTCATGAAGGAATTCTTTTGATTTCTTTATTGATAAACTAAAGCCTTTTCGTCCTTGCTCGATGGCACAACCATTACCGGACAGTTTAAATGATGCATTACATATCCAGTCAGACTACCTATCTCATTGCCTCCTGTACCATTCAAGCCCATCACAACCATATCTATTTGAAGGCTCTCAATAAATTTTTCTATTTCGGCCCATGGTTCTCCTTCAACTACAAGGCTCTCCACAGCTATTCCATAAATACCAGATAGATTTTTTGCAATATTTTGAAGCTTTACCCGAAGTTCATTCAAGTATTTCTTATCGCTACTCTCGGGTGAGATATGAATTAAGTTTACCGGACAATTATTCGTTTTGGCCAGTCTTATACCTGCCAGCACGGCTTGCCATGCGGTGGGAGAGAAATCTGTGGGTATCAGTATACCTTTTATATTATTCATACTTTTCTTCAATACTCAAATATGAAAGAATCGATTTTCAGGGGACATGACTTATATCACCTTGTCTATTGATTATATTCGTTCAGGCCACAATTGATTTAAATAGTTTTGTCTTATGGATTCAGGAATAGACCTTTTAAGGCTCGTGTTCAGCTCAGCATCAGAAGGCATCATCATATCTGATGAAAAGGGCTACATTATTTCTGCTAACCCAATGGCTGATAGCATGTTTGGGTACACCACGCCAGGATTGGAAGGTTTGAAAATTGAAGATTTGGTACCTACTAAATCTAAAAAAAAACATCACTCCCACAGAGCAGAGTATTTCAAGAAACCAAGCCCAAGACCTATGGGAATAGGAATGGATTTGAGTGGCAAGAGAAGAGATGGTAGCATCTTCCCAATAGAAATCAGCCTTAGTCACTTTGTGCAAGGCCAAAACAGATTTGTTGCTGCCTTCGTGAACGATATCACAGAACGTAAGAAAAGCGAGGAAAAACTGCAACAATACGCCTCTCACCTGAAAGAGATGGTAAAAGAAAGAACTCAGGAACTAGAGCATCTCAATCTTGGACTTAAGAAAGAGGTAATGGAAAGAAGAGCCGCTGAAACGGCTCTGAGAAAGAGTCAGACCCTCTATGAAATGATTGCAAAAAACTTCCCTGGAGGCACGGTAAGTATAATCGATCATCATTTCAAGGTTCTATTCATAGAAGGAAGAGATACAACTGAAGCGGAGAGAAAAGCACTCATAGGGAAATCATACATCTCTAATATTCCAGATGAATATAAAGATCAGATTCTGCTACACATGAATAAATGCGATGAGGGTGAACCGCTTACCTGGCATTATGAGAAGGACTCTGAGGCTTTCATCGTCCATGCTGTACCTATACTCTTTGAGAAGAAAACACCTGAGCAAATTCTAATAGTAGAAGAAAATATAACCGAACTAAAAAAGGCGGAAAGGGAAACCAGAAAGCTTTTGGAGCAAGAGCGGGAACTCAATGAAATGAAATCCAGATTTGTATCTATGGCTTCACACGAGTTCAGAACTCCTCTGAGTACTATACTCTCATCGGCAAACTTAATTTCAAAATACAAAGAGAGCGAAGAGCAAGATAAAAGAGATAAGCACCTCAACAGGATCAAGTCTTCGGTGAAAAATCTGACCGAAATCCTCAATGACTTCCTGTCCTTGGAAAGAATAGATTCCGGGGCAATGAATCTCAACTATCAGTCTATTACACTTGTTTCGTTTTTGGAAGAAACAATCAACGAATTGGGCAGCATAAAAAAGGCAGACCAATCCCTAAACTTCAAGCATACCGACCTTAAGGAATTCATCGGAGATGCCAAGCTTCTAAAAAATATATTAATCAATCTCGTATCAAACGCTATAAAGTATTCTCCAGAAAATGGTGAAATAATCGTAACGGCAAATCAGCTAAAAAACTCACTTTTGATTGAAATCCAAGATCATGGAATTGGAATTCCCAAGAAGGAACAAACTCACCTGTTTGAGCGATTTTTCAGAGCAAAAAATGCATTTAATATTCAAGGCACTGGACTGGGACTTCACATTGTGAAAAAGTATGTATCCATCATGAATGGGCACATCAAACTAGAGAGCGAAGAAGGAAAAGGAACCACGATACAAATAGATATACCAAATGGAAAAAAGGAAAATATTAGTCATTGAAGATAGTGACGAAATGCGCGACAATATTGCGGAGCTTCTGGAGCTCAGCAACTACGAAGTTTCTCAGGCTGCCAACGGAAAAGAAGGAGTCAAATTAGCAATAAGCGAGCTCCCTGACCTGATTATCTGCGACATCATGATGCCCGTAATGGATGGTTACGAGGTACTGTATCTGATTTCTCAGAACCCCAGCACATCGGCAATTCCATTTATTTTTCTCACTGCTAAAGCGGAAAAAACCGATTTTAGAAAAGGGATGAATCTTGGAGCAGACGACTACCTCACCAAGCCATTTGACGAAATGGAACTTCTCGAGGCTGCAGAAAGAAGATTGAAGAAATTCGATCAACTTCAAGCAGAAAGGAAGACGGGTGTTGAAGGCTTCATCAAAGTAGCTTCCAATAATTACAAAAATCTGGAAAGTTTAAGGGAGAATCGCAAAACGAGAACCTACGAAAAGAAAGAATCGATCTTCAAGGAAGGTGATTTCCCACATTACCTATACTGCATCAAGAGTGGTAAGGTCAAGACCTATCGAATCAATGAAGACGGAAAACAATTCATTCATGAGGTACTGACAGATGGAGAATACATGGGACAACATGCGTTGATTCAAGATGTAAATCATACGGAATTTGCGGAGGCGCTGGAACCAACTGAACTGGTTCTCATCCCAAGACTTGACTTTCAGAACATCGTATTTCAAAATCGAGAAGTAGCTTCTCAGTTCATCAAGATGCTGTCAAAAGATATCATCGAAAAAGAGCAGGAGCTAATTGGACTTGCGTACGATACGCTTAGAAAAAGAACGGCGCATAATCTAATTCGCCTCTTGGAAGCCAATCATGAAAGTTCCAAAATTTCGGTAAGTAGAAATGACCTTGCCAATATGGTGGGTACGGCTACCGAGTCTGTCATCCGTGTACTTTCTGAGTTCAAAAAAGATGGACTCATTAAAATAGAAGCCAGCGATATTATCGTTTTGAAACCAGAGGAAATCCAAAAGATTAAGTTCTAACCAATATGGTGTTGATATATTGGGTATTCACTTGGAATACCCTCATCAACCCGATACCAATGATTTAAAGTCTATCCCTGGCCATTAGAGTATTTCAATATTCTCACAATTTCAGTCTGTTGACTATATCTACCTCTCGAAGATTTCTATTTCTGGGTAAAAGGTAGCCCAGGCAAACCAATAACCAATATATGAAACCGGAGAAGCAAGAACTTTGCCTGTATCAGGCCCTGAAATTACCGCACCAAACGCATCCCAGGTATTCCCAGCTTCATCTCTGAGAACGCCTGAACCATTCTCAACTATTACTTCAAACTGAGGTACTTCATCCGAATCAGACAGCTTATATACGGCCATCCAATTTTGCACTTCATCTCCCATTATCAAATATTTCTCACCATCTATTTCATCAACCACAAACCCTCTGTTTTCAAATAGATCAAATCTATAAGCTCTTGTAGATCCTGTAGATCCTATCACGCCCATTACCCTCTCCTTGCTAAACAATCTGGAATCATTGTTTGAAACCGGAAACAATAAACTTGGGTTCGTTTTGTAATCTCGATATGGGTATACTCCATACTGTCTCGAATGTCCAGTGTTTGATGATGTCACCAAAGCATTGGGATACCATTCTTTCAGTGTTTCATATGGCATCTCCATTAGTGGTTGATATTCGGGCTCAAAGCCTATTTCAGTACCATTTATGCCCTGAGCAAAAATTTGGCTGTAGTAAGTATCCGTCAACCTATCATAGGGAATAAGATTGGAGTTATACAGCTTACCAGATACTCCAAATGTCGTGAGTGTATTGTTGATTTCACGATTCCACCCTAGGGTCGTACCTGTCAAGGGACAATAGGTCACAGCAAAATGATTGTTACCTGAACTGGTGTTGATAATCTCATGCCAGTCCAAAACTGCATGTGAAAATGCAAGCACTTCCTCTCCCAACTTATACACTATCACCAGATCATTATCTTTCAAATAATTCAACCCTGCGTCCCCAATTGGAACCATTTGAGGTGAGGTCAGAGCTGGAATTCCGTCTTTTCCTGGCCCCCCATCAAATACATCTCCTCTGGGAATAAGCCACTCACCTGGCCTGGACCCAGACCCAACATCATCTTGACATGACGAAACGAAGAAACCAATGGCAAGTAATAAAATAGTAAGTTGTTTCATAGTTCTAGATTTTGATTGTGTTAAGTTTTTTAGGCTTTATAGTATAGCCAATACCTGTATTGATCCTGAAAGTAGGAGAAAGTTGAGTTTCCTTAACCCTTGCATATATTGGCAGTTCGGCACTAATATGATAATTGAGCACTGGGGATATTCGCCAGGAAATGGCCGGAGACATAAAAACAAAGCTCCCTCCCGATCCCGGGAAGTTGCCATTATCAAACCTGTCTCTTCCTGCATGTCGATATCTTAATTTAAGGGAAGGGTCAATGATCACATTGCCAATAAGAAATCGATCCGAGATTCCGCCAAGGATCTGAAACTCATCTCCGAATTCATATTGAGAATCTACAAAGTATGTTTTATTGACTCCTGTCAGTCTATAAATGGATGTCCCAAAGTAGGTCAGGCTTGGTCTGAATTTAAATTGACCGGTATAACTCAAATAGAAAATTTGATCCCAGGCTCCACTTCCTGGCTGTAAATCTGCATTCAAGTTTCCAATATCACTCTTACCAAGTGGAACCTTAATGCCATAACCGGATGTCAGCCCTTCAATGGGGGAGTATTTTAGCATCACCACTCCATCCCCAACTCCATTGGTACTGGTAAAATCTTCTTCAGCCAAGGTACTAATGGTACGTTCCTGACGCACATATGACACAAACCCATCAACCGAAAACTTATCGTTGAAAGAGTAACCAAACTTCAACAATACAGAATGCGTTTGTCTTTCTCTGGTATCGTCATTTAAGGTGTTGGTTCCCTGCTTGAGTGTCTGAAGATTGTTAAGATCATAGCTTATATCAAATTGAAAAGTCCCCCGATCAGCCGACGGCATACCTAAGTTGCTCGACATAGGCACCCCACCTGAGCAGCACTGAGCCAATAGAACTCTGGCTGTCAATAAAATGAGAAATGTTAAAATCAATCGCATTGCTCCATAAACTCAAAAGAGGGCAAGATGATTTCAAGCTTTGACTACAACTTCACAAAATGTCGTTGCTGGTACACTGATGAGGTTAAGAAAAATAGTCAATCGAGGAATCATACTGAATCGACCTTATAGGAGATCTTGAGAAGGATGGTGTGAAGAAAAGCCAAGGGATTCTGTGAGGTCATGAGACTATCTTATCTTTTACTAAAAGCTAAAAGATTCATATTTACATTTAATGGTTTTAAGTTCATCAATTCCCTACTGCTCATTATTTTATTATGATTTATTATACTTTGAAATGTTTCTGAATTTTGACAATGGGAAAAATGCATTAGCGAAATACTTATGTTTCACATAGCTTACGAATTGAAACAATTCGATTTTCCTTTTCAAAAAAGCACTTGACTAATGATCGAAGAAAAATTTTATAAGCACTCAGGAAAATCCTCTCTACCGGGGTTCCTAATCGCATTGGGATTGGGAATATTTCTTGCAATCTCTCTAGGGTTCATTTATAATTCACTTATAGTACTCATACCCTTGATTTATATTAATCTGTTCTTATGCTTAGGATTTGGGGTTTTGTTAGGTTTTTCATCTATTGCGCTAGGGTGGATTGCTAAGGTGAGAAATACCAAACAAAGCCTGATATTATCAGGTATTATTGGATTCATTGGGTTTTATTTTCAATGGATAGCCTACTTCGTATTCCTGGATTCAGGAGAGCTCACCATCCAGTCCTATCAAGATAATTTCGACCTTTTTTATACCCCTGATTTGTTTATAGAATTAATTCTGGATGTGAACAAGTATGGATCTTGGGAAATGTTTGGAGTTGTTTTTAAAGGGTTTCCTCTATGGGGTATTTGGGGAATAGAAGCTTTAATTATAATAGGTATTCCGGTACTTCTAATCAATAAACAAGCTATTTCTCCCTTCTCAGAAAATCTTAGGAAATGGTATAGAAAACATACCCTCGATAATCAATTTAGAAATATCGCAACGCAACTTCAGTTCGCCAGTGATCTAATGAAAGATCCGCAACGAACCATTGAAACTTTAAGCTATGGAGAGCCTTATCGGTATTCTCTAATTTCAATCTATTACCTTAAAGACGAACAACGACAATATCTTTCTGCTGTCAATGTTCATATCGGGAGAGACGGCAAAAGCGATAGAACCTCAATCGTGCATCTTCTGGAATTGGAAACCCCCATCGCTGAAGAATTGATTAAAAAGTATGGAACTAAAAATTGGTTTTCTCAGCTTTTTTAAAACCTTATAAAAAAGCTTTCACTGATTCTCAAACATGAAAACACTCATACAAGAAATCCATAAATGCACCATCTGTAGTTCAAATCTTCCACTAGGGCCCAACCCTGTTCTGGCAGTTCACCCAAAAAGTAAAATCGTGATTATTGGTCAAGCTCCTGGATCTGTAGTACATAAAACAGGGAAACCATGGGATGATAAAAGTGGGGAAAATCTCAGAAAATGGCTGGGTGTTGACAATGAAGTCTTTTATGATGCTTCCAAAATAGCCCTGATTCCTATGGGATTTTGCTATCCGGGAAAGGGAAAAAGTGGAGACTTGCCGCCAAGAAAGGAGTGCGCCCCTCAATGGCACGACTTGCTCTTAAGTAAAATGAAGAACGTCGAGCTTACTATTCTAATTGGGAAATACGCGCAGGATTATTACCTTAAAAACAACCCATCTAAAACACTCACCGAAACAGTCAAGAACTACAAAGCATTTCTCCCAAAACACTTCGTCATTCCTCACCCTTCTCCAAGAAATAACATCTGGCAAGCGAAAAACGAATGGTTTGGCAAAGAAGTGCTTCCTACTCTGAAAGAGAGAGTTGGCGAATTATTGTCTAAAGGTCAATGATGCTATTTTAGCTTATAGTTTGAGGAAATATTGAAGTTTGATGTAAAAAAACCTAGGTTTTAATAAAGCAAAAAAACCTTCAAAGGATAAAATTACAAAGATTTGGTGTGACAGAAATCGGCATATTAGAGCAAAACACGAGTAGCAAACTTACCATCAAAGTAAGGGTCTATTTATCTAGATCTAGGTAATACATTTTAGCTGCTTCCTCAATTTCATCATCGAAGTTGTCATCAAACGCAAAACTGTAAAGTCTCCATTCATCGTCTGGCTTATAAAATTGAAAAGTAAATCGCATCGGTTGCCTGTCAAACCGCACCAAATAGGAATGAAGAACATAAGAGTTTCCTAGTTGCTTGGTGACAATTGGTTCGTGTCCATAATATTTACCAACAAGTTCCTCGTTGTATCTTGATAATTGAGTTTTAACGTTATTAATGGCATCTTGGATTCTAGTTGTCCAAGGATTCGTTTTGTACAGTTTATCAACTGCCACTTCAACCCCTTTATTCTCATAGTCCGAGAAAAAATCATCAATTAACGACTGCCCATTATCTTGAGCAACTGAATTAAATGTGTTAAAAGCTATTAGAAGAAATGTGAGTGGTAATATTCTAAAATTCATATTTTTTCGTTTGGTAAAGTGATCGCCAACGCTCATCTATTCGTTACGTATCAAAGTCCTTGCATAATACTAAACTAGTAAAATCCAGTGTTGCATCCAAAGTATTAGAAAGCACTAACATTTCCTCAAACTCATAGCCACGTATTGTTTCAAATTTATTATTTGAGGCAGACTTTCCAATCCACCTGAAAATTTCCTTACTGATAAAACCCTCATTCATTATTGACTTTGTTAAAGTACCCATCAGCATAGGTTTCAACGAGTATTATTCTTTTGACGAGATAATCACTGTAGTCAATTTTAGTTCTTAAATTATAGTATTCGAATTTTCTGTGCTGAAACGCCTGAGCAGTAATATGAGGACTGAATGTTCCAGCGTTGCTGTGAAGATCATAATACCAGTTTGCCAGTACATTCGATTCTGAAATTTCCTTAAAGGCCAATAAGTACCGACCTTTTATGTTAAAAGCTTCAGTATTCTTCTCGGTATATAGTAACGAGTCAAAATCTGTAATATCATAATTAATCTTACGGCCTCTTGGATTCAGGTTCCCACGATACGAGATATACAAAAGCGAATCATTTATCCATACAGAATCTGGTTTAATCCAAATTTCTGAAACCAAGCTCTTACTGTAGATTCCAAAGATACTGTCCTTTCTGAACTGAGCTAAAACCCTGTTTCCAAGTTCCGAACCGTTGCTATTTGCAATAAAATCGAGGTGAATTTGATAAGCTTCATCTAAGGTTTTGTTAGGATGTTTCTTAAGAAGTTCAGTCTCAAAATGCTCCACCATTTTTGATAGCCCAACAGCTTCCTTCTTTCCAAGTTGATTTTCAAAAGCGAGAATTTCACTATCAATTGTTCGTTCACCACAACCGGCTAAAAATAATATAGTAAGGATCAATATGAAGGTTCGTATCATATGCTCTAATGAATATGACCATTATAGTGGATCATACTGTAAGCGTATCTATTGTAAATCTATAGATTTTAGATGTTAGCCAAACCACTCACTGCCACGTAGGTATAAATTTTGGTGATTCGACTGATGCTATGAACTAAAAGTGAATGAATATAATGAAGGTCTGTACCTGATTCTAGCTAAAATATCGGGACGCCCACCGATAGCGAAATATTTCTATACCTGCTAGACTGGCATTATTAGTTTGAATGATATTTCTCTAGCGCTACCTTCGCATACATACTTAATTGAAACCGGACTACCTATTGACTGCATTAAAATAGCCGGCGAGTCTCAGGGGTGAGACTTCTGCCTGCGCAGAAGTGACGTACTAGCCCATAGAACCCGTCGCGAAAAAGCTGTTACTGAGCAGCTAAAATGGTCGTTACTCTTACAGAAAAATACAATTACTCTCCCGATTTCTCAATTAACTCGGATCTAGTCTCGAAGCATCTCTTTTAGTGGTTTAGCCCCGATAGAAGCAGCATCCTTTTCCTGCTATCCCGGAGGGTAGTGGGGAAAGATATAGCGGAAAGCGGGAGCATTCTTTGATCTGGTGATACTCTTTCGCTCCAAAAGAATCTATTTTTTAGCTTCCAAGCTTATCGCAAACCCTCCTCCCGGTTTCATGATCAAATCCAGTACATCAGTGGCTGAGACTTCTCGTTCTTCTATATCGATTGCTGTGGGATTCAATTTCCAATGCGACTGATTGTTGTCCTTATATATTTTGGCTATGTAGAATTTCTTAGAATCTAGAAATTTTAAGTCCAAGTGATAGAGCATCACATTCTCATCGATAACCCCACCCACAAACCAGTCTTGACCTCCTCGCTCCTGTCTTCCGATTACTACAAAATCTCCTACTTCTCCATCGAGTACTTTGGTCTGTTCCCAATCGACAGCCACGTCTTTGATAAACTGAAATGCTGGCTGATCTTCATAATGCTGAATCAGGTCACAGGCCATTTGTATGGGGCTGTATAGGACTACATAGAGTGCCAACTGATGCGCAAGCGTTGTATTGATTTGGTTGTGTTCTTTGTATCCGTCTAATTTGATATTGAAGGCTCCCGGGGTAAAATCTACAGGGCCTGCGAGCATTCTTGTGAAAGCAACATTGGCTATATGATTGGGTGGATTGCCTCCATCGTTGGACCAGGCATTGTACTCCTGCCCTCTCAGCCCTTCGCGAGAAATGGCTACTGGATAGGTACGACGCTTCCCAGTGGGCTTGATTGGTTCATGGGCATTGATGGCGACTTGATATTTCGCACCGTAATCCAATACTTTTTGGTAATGGTTGACCATCCACTGACCGTGATGGTACTCTCCTTCTGGAATCAAACTGCCTACATATCCGGTCTTGACTGAATGAATATCAAGTGACTTCATCAGTTTGAAGGCGGTATCCATTTTACTTTCATAAAGTGTGATATCTGCGGAGGTTTCGTGATGCATAACCAGCTCTACTCCTTTGTCTTTACCGTATTTTACTACTTCTTCAAGGTCATAATCAGGATAGGGTGTGACGAAATCAAAGTGGACTTGTTTCTTAGATTTATCCCACCAGTGCTCCCAGCCAATGTTCCAGCCTTCGATCAGCAATCCTTGGATGTTGTTGTCGGAGGCAAAGTCGATCAGTTCTTTGGCGTATGTGGTATTGGCTGCATGGTTTTCTCCGGCATAGTCCCAATTTCCAGTCCCGATATGCATGTCCCACCAAATGCCCATGTACTTCATCGGTTTGAAATAGGAAATATCTCCGATGGTGTTTTCTTCATTGAGGTTGACAATCAAATTGGACTCGATGAGGTCGCCGGCTCGATCGGCTATCTGGATGGTTCTCCAGGGTGTAACGAAAGGTGTTTTCTGAATGACTTTCTCCCCGGTAGCGTTTCCAACAAGCTCGCTTTTCATTCGAAGGTTTGCTGTATCTACTTTCAGGGTCATGCCTGCGTAATCGGTAAGGTCGGCTTCATGAAAACTCATGTATACGCCTTGATCGGTTTTCATGGTAACGGGGGTGTTCACAGCGTTTTCGGGAACGTAGGTTTGTCCTAAATGTGAGCTCGGTTGATACAGTTTCAAAGCATCAATTTCTGATAGTCTGGTCTTTTGGTAGAGGTATTCGTAGATATCCCAATCTCCTGGAATCCACCATACTGTAGGGTCGCTTGTAAGATTGAATTCTGTATGTTCATCCAAAATGGTGACATCCTTGAGGTTCTTCTGGTCTGGAAATTCGAATCTGAATCCTACTCCGTCATTGTAGGCTTTGAAGTGTATATCGAAAGTTCTTCGGGGTTCTTTGTCTTCTACGACGGTGGCAATTAATTCATTGTATTCGTTTAAAACCTCTCTTTGTTCTCCCCAGGGCATCTCCCAGATTTCTGAGAAGAAGTTGTTTTGAGTGGATTCAATTTTGAGATTAGATGAAAGCGGGGTTTGGTTCTTGAAATCAAATCCAAAAAAAGAGGTATCGATCTGTACTTTGTCTTTGTACTTGACTGTGTAGCCAACTTTACCTGCTGCATTGATCAACTGCATTTCGATAAGCTGGTCAGGGGAATTGACTTTCAATTGACCATGCTCTTGACAGCTTGTAAATAGCATTGCTACTGCGATTATTAAAATCGCATTATACGGTATTGATGGATTAGTCATTGGTGCAAAAATCAATTTTGGATTGGCAATCACGGCTTCCCTCATGAAGGTTTTGTTGAATCTGTCTTTGGGTTTTTCTGAGTACGTCTTTTTCCAAAAAGCCTTCAACCATATGGATATACTTAGGCAAAATGGGGTTTTCGTTCCACTCGTGACCTCCTCCGCAATCAGAAATCAGGTAATATCCTTGGTCAAGTGACTTAAGCTTCATGGCAATGGAATGGGAACCAAAAAGCATCATGAAGCCAGGTTCACTCGCTTCACAATAATGATGCGAGGCTGTGCCGTATGGAAGCAGGTTATCACAAGTTCCGTGGAAGAGCGCTGTAGGGATGGCTGTCTCTTTGGTAATCCAATTCTCATCTAATAATGCGCCTGCCATGCTAATTACTCCAGCGTACTTGAAGTCCTTGGGCAGGATATTGATTTGAGTTTCGTCCCAATAGGCGGCATGAATGACGGCTTCTGCTCCTGCACTACTTCCTGACAGCACGATTTTGTCAGGATCAAGATTGAACTCCTTGGCGTTTTTGATCAAATATGAAATCGACTGATTGATGTTTTGGGCGGTGAGAAAAATGGTTTCTTTTTTCTTTCGGACATCTTGATCGCAACCGAAAGATTTTCCTTTCATCAACAAATGATAGGAGACTGTGGCAGTGACCCAGCCTCTCTTGGCGAAGTATTCGCAAAATTGGATATGATCTGGGTGATCTCTCCGGCCTCCAGCAAATCCTCCTCCGTGTACGTAAACCAATAGCGGTTTCGCTTTCAGGTTCTCATCTAGGGGTAAAAAGAGATCAAGAGCTAGAGTGTCTTGATAGATAATAGTTCTCTTCTCAAAATGGCCATCTTGAGCGTAACCGCTCAAAACGACCAAATTGAAAAGTATGAAAACTAAATAATAGCAATGCATTGAGTTTAATAGGTGTTTTTATATCGATGATCAAACCTCCGGCCATGATCTTGTTTCAATGGCATGGATTCTCCTTCTGTACCTGCAAGCCAGTCAAACAAGGATGCTCTTAGCTCGATCGCAACTTCTTTGTATGCTGGATCTCTGATAAGATTGATCATTTCTTCAGGATCATTTTCTATGTCATAGAGCTCATTGACATCCCAAACTCCATGGTATCGGATGAACTTATATTTGGAAGTACGTACTGCATGAACAGTCGGTGTTTGAGGGAAAGGGCGCTCCCAGAAATATTCATAGTAGACTGTGTCTCTCCATAGGATGGTTTCTTGGAATAGAAGTGATTTGAATGAGTTTCCATCCATATGGGGTTTGGTTTTCACGCCTGCAAAATCCATTACTGTGGGGCCTATATCAATATTTTGAATAACCTCTTCAACTTGAGATCCAGCCGGAATTCCTCCTCCCATTGCAAGTAGAGGAACCCGCATCGATTCTTCATATGCCTGCCTCTTGTCTATCAAACCATGTTCTCCGAAAGAAAATCCATTGTCACCCATGTAGATCACAATGGTGTTTTCAAGTAAACCTTCTTTTTCCAGATGTTCGATCACTGTTCCAATACTTTCGTCTACAGAGAGCAATGTTTCACAATATCTCTTATAGAAATCTTCGAAGCTGATCTGACCATGGTACATGTGATCCACCCCATGCCAACTGTATCGTTGTGCTTTTACCCAATTGGGTAAATCTTCATAATTGTACTCGGTAGAAGAGACAGTGCTACGATCATGATTGGGTGGAAACATCGAGGCAGGGTAAGCGACTTCTTCGTTCTCATATCTTCCCAAATGCCTGGGTGCTGGTTTGAAATCGGCATGAACTCCCTTGTGAGACAGGTAGAGAAAAAACGGCTTTTCCTGATCTCTGCTATTTATAAAATCCAATGCATAATCTGTCAATACATCTGTGACATAGGCTGAGTCTTTATGGGCTTTTTCTTCTCCATTGAAGTTGATAACGGGATTAAAGTACTTGCCCTGGCCTTTGAAACTTGCCCAAAAGTCAAATCCTGGTCGCACTCCAAAATGGTGTTCTCCCATGTGCCACTTGCCAATAAATCCTGTTTGGTAGCCTGCTTCTTGCAGGTAGCTTGGGAAAAATACGGTTCCGTCAGGAATAAGCGATTGATTATCCACCACTTTGTGCTTGTGCGCATATTGACCGGATAGAATGCTGGCTCGGCTAGGCGAGCAAAGTGAGGTGCTGACAAAGGCATTCTTAATATGTGCTCCCTGATTCGCCATTCGATCCATATTGGGTGTTTCTAAAAAGGGCACCTTACCAGTAAATCCCATGAAATCGTATCGGTGATCATCACTCAAAATAAAGACGACATTTTTCTGATTTGATTTGTCAAATGTCTCTTTGGTGGGTTGACCTGTTTGTGCACAGCTATGCAAAAAAACGAGGCTCAAAGAAGCAATAATGCATCTATTCATTGTATTCATATTCTTCAATATTTTAATCAGGCTTCTCCGCATGGCGAACATCTAGTTTATCTTAACAAGCTTCAATCCATTGAGGACAGTTTCTCCTGACGGAGACTCAAGTCTTATTTGTATGCTGCTTTTTGCATCAATCAGGTACTTTTTTCTGATGGCAGAAAAAGCATTCATTTGGTTAAAATCGAGCACTTCTCTAAGCACATCATTGATATAAATCTCTTGTATACCAGCTGTATTATCAATATTGGCTATCATCATGGTCAATTCATATCTTCCCTCCTCGACACTGAACTGATAGCTGGTAAGGCCTTGGTTTTGTGTTTGGAAAATTGGATCTAACTCAGTCAAAGCAATTGGCGCATCCGTCCCTACTCCTCGATCTCTAGGCATAAAAGAAGTACCGTTGCTGTGACCAAAAGCTTTGCCTTTATCAAAGGCTTGATCTGGAATCCAAAGCTCGTCTAAGTTTGGATCATAGAAATAGTAGCTGGCTCCCAGGTTTATATTGAGCGCATCGCTCAAATCATAAGTTTTCATTGTCTTAATGGATGGCTCTCCAGCAGCAGCTTCTACTAGCAGCTTATTCCCGAGCAAAGGGACTTGCCATTCGGCAAATCCGTCTATGATGTTCTTCTGATCGTATTTCACATTGTTCACTACTATGGAAGCATTTGGTTGATTGGTAATGACTCTTATAGGCCAATAGATTGTGTCTTGACCATGGGATTTTGGAAGTACAGGAAACAGTGTTGGTGAGATTTCTAAAAAAGGTTCTTCGGTCAACCATGCTTTGTAAAGGTGATAAGTGTCCTTGGGCTGTCGATCGTATGTCATCAAGCCCTTGTTATTGATATGTGGAACGGCATCTCTGCGAGGTTCGGCTCCAAAATCAAAGAGATTCCATACAGCCGCGCCAGCAACATAAGGAAGTGTTTCAAACTGCTGAAGATGACTGAGGTGATACTGAAACTGCCAGTCGACAGAAAAATCAAATCTCTGAGGGTTAAGGCTTCTTATTCTGGGATCGGCTCCTGCTCCATACTCAGTGATGATTGTAGGCTTGCCTGGAAGATGGTCATGTGAGTTATTTAGATAATCAGTAAATCCAATGAAGTCTGGCTCGTACCAGCCATAGTACAAGTTCCAGCCCGTGACTTGAGCAATATCCGTAAGTCCTGATTCGAAATAAACATTAAAATCTCCATGATTCGGGATCATGGTGTATCGAGTGGGGTCTTCTTCTCTAGTCAGCTTATCCAGCTCTTTGGCAAAGTCCACGATCACATCAATCTTTTCCCGATCTCGCTCTAGTTTTCTTCCCAGAAACATCTCATTCATATGTGCCCACAGCACGATGCTGGGATGATTGTAGTATTGATGAATCATCTCCTTCATCATCTGTTTGGTGGTTTCCCTAAAATCTTCGGAATCAGTCATATCATGATCCAACGGGATCTCCATGGTTACGATGAGTCCCAATCGATCGGCATCATTCAAAACGGAAGCGTCTTGAGGATAATGGGCTGGGCGGAAGAAATTGGCACCCATTTCTTTCAGTAATCGAATGTCTCTTCTATGATAGTCGTCCGTCAAGGCATTGCCTTTGCCATAGAAATCCTGATGTCTGTTTGCTCCCATCAGTTTCAAATGACTCCCATTAAGGTAAAAGCCAGAGTCGGCTTCAAAGTTGAAATATCTAAATCCTATTGCATGGCTATAGCTGTCAAGAATTGTATTCGATTTGCTGTCTTTCAACGTGATTTTGACCTGATAAAGGTTGGGATTATCTGGCGACCATAGCTCTACTCCATCAAGTTTATTGAAGTCAAAATCAAAGGAGGAAATGGCTTCTTTTAGAGTAATCTTTTGTGTGGTTTCGAAAAAAAATTTTCCTTGATTATCAGACATTTTGATATTCACCAAAAGCCTCTTATGATTCACTTGAGTTTGAAAAATTTCTCCTTTGATATTTAACGCTGATGTGTTTCCATCAGAAGTGGGGGTTAGATAAACGGCATCATTTCCGTACTTGGTTTTGTGAAAATGGGTATTGTTTTCTTCTTCCAACCAAACATCTCGGTAGATGCCTCCATAGAAATTAAAATCTCCTTTGAGCGGGACTATAGATGGATCATGTGCATTCGTAACTTCAACTCTAAGTTCATTGGAACCCGACTTGATAAATGAGGATATATCAACGTAAAAGGCAGTATATCCTCCCTTGTGGCTTCCAGCTAGCTTATCATTGATGTAGACTTGAGCTGATTGATTAACTGCTTCGAACTTTAGAAAAAAGGTTCTTCCAATTTGAGCTTCAGTAAAATGGAGCTTTTTTCTGTATGAAGCCTCTCCTCGATGGTACCCTTTCTCATCATCAAAAGGATCATCAATGTTCCAGGTATGGGGAATGTTCATATTTTCCCAAATACTACCCTTTTTCTGAAACTCCCAACCATCATTGACGATCCTTTGACTCTGAGAAGAAACTAAAGTATGAATAAAAACTACGAAAATTAACGAACTAAAATACCTTATATACCTCATCATTCCTCCAGTGTTAGTTTTACCAAAACAGGAAAATGATCGGATAAATATCTTCCTTCAATCACATCACTTATAACCCGATATTTTCGAACTTGAATGCTTTCATCTACAAAAACATAGTCAATCCTTCTGGAGGGAATTTTGACATAATCGAACCCATTGAACGTTCCCATCGAACCAAACTTAGATTCGGCAATCTGATAGGCGTCCAAAAAACCCGAGTTGAGAATTTTTTGGATAGGAGGCTCGGTAGTTTCCAAATTGAAATCTCCGATCAAGAGGTTAGAAGAGTGTTTCGAAATACTTTGCATCTGATCGATGATTAAGTCGGCACTTCTTTTCCTCGCTTCTTTTCCTACATGGTCGAAATGGGTGTTGAAAACGCTATATTGGATACCGCTTTCTTTATTCTTCAATACTGCATATGTGCAGATTCGTGAGCAAGCTGCATCCCATCCAATTCCTGGTTTTTCAGGTTCTTCCGAAAGCCAAAAAGTCCCCGAGTTATCAAGCGTGTATTTTATTTTATTGTATAAAACAGGACAGAATTCTCCTGCTTCTTTACCATCATCTCTCCCTACTCCTACCCAGCCATAATCCAGCAAGGCTGAATCGAGATACTGCACTTGATGCACAAGTGCTTCTTGCAATCCGATCGCATCAGGAGTGTAATAATTAATGAAATTAACTATATCTTCTTTTCTATTGTCCCACTGGTTAGCACTATCTGCCTTGTTGTCCCACCGAATGTTGAATGTACAAATGGATAGACTTTCCCCCTGACCCCATCCAGAAAATGAACTCATGGCCGCCACAATGACTAAAGAAAGTCTTAGGCGTATCATTTAGACCAATTGACAGTTATGGATTGTACATCTCTGGAATTGCTCCCAATCATGATTTCAAAATCTCCATCTTCCCAATCATACTGAAGATCATAGTTGTAAAACATCAGGTCTTCAGGAGTAATCTCGAAAGTGACTTTGCTAGACTCTCCAGCCGCGATATTCACCTTTTGAAAGCCCTTGAGTTCTTTCACAGGACGCGTGACACTACCTACCAAATCCCTGATGTAGAGTTGAACGATTTCTTTCCCGTCTACTCCTCCAGTGTTCTTAACCACAGTCGAAACTTCTAATTTTTGATTCCCCTTTAGTGATTTTGAACTGACTTCCATTTCTCCGTATTCGAATTGGGTGTAGCTTAAACCGTATCCAAATGGATACAAAGGTTCGTTGGAAACATCCAGATAATTGGATTTGAATTTTTGAAACCACTGAGTCTCCAAAGGTCTCCCCGTATTTTTATGATTGTAGAAAAGTGGAACCTGACCTACGTTTTGAGGAAAAGTAGTTGTCAGCTTCCCAGATGGATTCACTTCCCCGAAAAGGACATCTGCGATAGCATCTCCTGCCTCGCTACCTGCAAACCAAGCATACAAGATCCCGGGTACGTTTTCTTGTTCCCAAGTCAATGCCAATGGTCTTCCTGCCAATACAATCATCACCACTGGCTTGCCTGTTTCCAGAAGTGCTTTCAATAGTCTTTGCTGATTGCCTGGAAGTTTCAAATCTGTAACACTGGAGCTTTCTCCGCTTGACTCTGAAGCCTCACCCATTACTGCGACTATAACATCTGATTTTCGTGCAGCTATCAAAGCTTCTGTAATCATCTCAGATTCTGACCTGCTATCGCGATATGTTGGTTTTCCGAATGTGCTGATACGCCTTTCCAGTTCTGGGTCTTCTACCACATTACAGCCTCTTGCGTATATAATGTTAGCTCTATTTCCGACTACATTCTCTAATCCAGACATAATAGAAACTGACTTTTTAAAGTCTCCAGCTACACTCCATGTCCCAGCCATGTTTTCTACATTGTTGGCCATGGGACCAACGAGCGCTATGGTTCCAGATTTCTTCAGTGGCAAAATACTTTCATTGTTTTTGAGCAATACCAAAGTCTGCACAGCGATCTCTCTAGCAGATGCTCTGTTTTCTGGAGTAAAGACCTCTTTTTTTGCTCGCTCAGGGTCACAGTATTTGTACGGATCGTCAAACAATCCTAGTTTGAATTTTGCTTCGAGAATCCTTCGGCAAGCTTGGTCTATTTCTTCCATGGATACTTTTCCTACATCCAGAGATTTGGATATTGTATTTTGAAAACCCTCGCTTACCATATCCATATCGATACCTGCTTTGAGTGCCAATGCGGATACCACAGCGGTATCACCCATTCCATGCATGATCATTTCAGTAATGCCTGTATAATCTGATAAGGCAAAACCATCAAACCCCCATTGATCTCGAAGTACTTCAGACATCAACCATTTATTCCCTGTAGCTGGAAGCCCATCAATTTCATTGAATGAGGCCATAATACTACCTACACCAGCATCTACCGCCGCTTTGTATGGAGGAAAGTATTCATTGTACATTCTGATTCTACTCATGTCAGTAGTACCATAATCACGACCTGCTTCTGCAGCTCCATACAATGCGAAGTGCTTGACACATGCCATCATGGTGTTATTCTTTGTCAAATCATCTCCTTGATATCCTCTGACCATCGCTTGAGCTATTTCTGAACCCAGATAAGCATCTTCCCCTGCCCCTTCGGCAATTCTGCCCCATCGTGGATCTCTGGCAATGTCTACCATAGGAGAGAAAGTCCAGGCAATACCATCTGCTGTAGCTTCTTGCGCCGCTATACGAGCGGATCGTTCGATTAGGTCCAAATCCCAACTACATGATAGAGCAAGGGGAATTGGAAATACTGTTTTATAACCATGAATTACATCCATCCCAAAAAGCAACGGAATGCCTAAACGACTTTCTTCAACAGCGACTTTTTGAGTTGCTCGGATTTTTTCAGCAGTTCGAATATTGAAGAGTCCACCGACCTTGCCTTCTTTTATATTTGCAATCACTCCCGTGCTCTCAGCCAACCCTGTGTTGATGTCTCCAGCGGATGGCAGATTGAGTTGCCCCAATTTCTCCTGAAGCGTCATCTGGCTCATCAACGAATCTATTTTATCCGAGTAAGGAGAATCCAAACTCGAAACTTGCGGCTGACAAGCTAGTGTCACCAGTGCGCTGACTAAAATCAATATTGTACTTTTTCTCATATCTGGCAGGTTAATGAAATCATCTACTGATTCTCTTAATTCCCTTTTTCATAGCTGAATCCTAACTTTTTCAGTCCTTGCTGGATTTCCGGTGCGGACATGAATAAATCCCAAATGAAACCGCTCCTGTAGTTTTCAATCATCACTGGTATGGGCCCCTGGTCAATAGCCAGATAGCGTTTCAGATACCAATCACTTTCAAAGCTAAAAGCATCATATGGGCCATATGCCCCTATTAAAGTGTCTCGTTCCGGTTCATAGAGCCATTTGAGCATTTGCATGCTTTCTTTAGGAGTATAAGGGAATGAAGACAATGCAGCCGTTGGGGATATGACTCCAAGATCGCGATCCGGTCTGTGTCCAGCGTACCCTCGCATGGAATAGCTGGAGGTCAGCCCCCAGCAGGTTTTGCCATACCCTTTAAACTTCTTAGGATTTTCAACACAGTAATCATAGTGGGATTTTGCATGGGTTTCATTGAGTTTCTGATATTCTCCATAGGTATCTTTAAGCCCTCTTGGATCCAAACCTAAGTATGAGTAGTGTGCCCAAAAAAGAGGCCCCACTTTGCTTTCATCATTTTCATAATGATTGAGAACCAAATCGTAACCGTAGTAGGTTTGATCAGTCTCGATGGCTCCATCCATTGCCCAGCCTTTGTGATAAACACTTGCTGGAACACTATGAGTTGGGGAAGAAGCAGCGAGGATGTACATGATCAGGCACTCGTTGTACCCTCTTACATCAAAGTCTTTTTCCCAACCAAAGTTTGGTGACCAGTGCCAGTATAGGACGTCTTCTCCTCCCTTGGTATACCAGTCCCATTCCACGTTTTCCCATATGGTATTGATCCTATCAACAATGGCCAACTCTGCTTCGTTACCATCTTGAAAGTACTGGCGAACAGCCAGCAATCCTTGAATTAAAAAAGCAGTCTCCACCAAATCTCCTCCATCGTCTTTTTTGCTAAAAGGTCTTGTCTTCCCAGTGTCTCCATACCACCAATGAGGGTATGCCCCATGAAATTGATCTGCAGTTTCAAGAAAGGTCAGAATTTTCTCATATCGCTCAACTGCTTGTTCTCTGGAGATGAACCCTCTTTTTATTCCAACCAAAATGGCCATCAGTCCAAACCCCGAACCTCCGGAAGTGACTACATTTTTATCATTTTGTGGATATATACCGTCCATATGTACGCGCTCACAAGCCATGCCTGATACGGGTTCAGCTCCATTCCAGAAGTACTGAAAAGTTTGATGTTGAAGTTTCGTCAATAATGCAGCTTCGCTTTCACTAATCTGCTTTTCTTCTGGCTCAGAGGATTCTTCTGACGGTTTCTTCCCAACCTCACATCCCAAAAGCATAAGTCCTATAATCAGAATTGGAATTATCTTCATTTTGAACAAGCCAATACTGCTTGCTGGTGATGTAGGGTTTGTGTTATTCATAGTTAAATCCAAGTTTTGTTAGTCCGTTTTGTACTTCGGGGGCTGACATGAAAAGATCCCAAAGTAAGCCAGTTCGATGATTTTCTATCATCACCACGATAGGTCCCTGATCAATTGCCAAATAAGACTGAGCCGTCCAATTTTCTGTGATGTTAAATGAATCATAGAATCCATACTCTCCCCAAAGTCTGTCTCCCAGAATATAATAGAAATGTTTGATTGCTTCCATAGATTCATTTGGTGTATAAGGCATAGAAGATAATGCTGCTGTAGGTGTAATGACTCCTCTATCATTGTCTGGAGAGTGCGCAGAATAGCCAGAATTGCCATCACTGGCGGTTAATCCCCAGCTTTGTGGTGTATATCCAACGTAGTTCTTAGGATTTGCAATGCAATAGGCTCGGTTAATCAAAGTATGATTTACATTTTGCTCCCAATAGTTAGCATATTGATCAGAAAGATTTCTTGGGTCTAAGCCCAGAAATGAATAATGAGAAAAGAAAAGTGGACCTCCTCTATCAGAACGCATTGGGAGTGTATAGCCATAAAAGCTAGTATTCCCTCCATTGACAATGTTTCCATTTTTGGCCCAGCCATTGGAATAGACTTCTTTCTCAATTGCATGGGCTGGAGAAGCTGCAGCCAAAACATAGACGATCAGGGATTCATTCCAACCGCTAATCTTAAGGTTTTTCTCCCATCCAAAGTTTGGAGACCAATGCCAGTAAAGGACATTCTGATTTTCCTGCGTGTACCAATCCCATTCTATTTCTTCCCATAGGGTATTGATATCAGAGATGATTTGTGATTCTGCGGCATCATCCAAACTCAGGTACTGACGAGCAGTCAAAAGCCCCTGAGCCAGAAAAGCTGTTTCGACCAAATCGCCACCATCATCATTGGCGCTAAATGGCACCACTTTGCCAGTCGTACCGTTTAGCCAATGCGACCATACTCCATGAAAACGGTCAGCTTTTTCTTCTAAAAAAGTCACAATCTTCGCAATCCTCTCGACTCCCTCCTGTCGGGAAATGAATCCTCTTTCAATACCCACTATGATCGACATAAGCCCGAATCCAGATCCGCCTGAAGTAACAGTTTCATTGCTCGTATTGCGCTCTCGCGCCAATCCGCTTACTGGGTGGCCGAAATCCCAGAAATACTTAAAAGTTTGTGACTGTACTTTGGTCAGTAATTCATCATCCGAAATCTCAGGAAACTTCAAAGTCGAATCGAGCTTGGTGTAAAATTGAGTTTGAAGTCCTTCAAAGTGTCGATCTAAATTGTCGCTTACCTTTTCATCAATCTCTAAGTTGTATTTACGGTATCCAATGAGCTGTTCGTCCAATTGAATACTAAGGCTTGAGTCGCCCTGTTGTGTCAAAGTGATGGAAGGGAAAGTACTCCCTAATCTCACTTTGGTATGGGAACTAAAATCTGTGGCGTTGACCTTGCCTGTAAATGTGATTTCAATCTTTGGCTGAAGTGGGACGTTTCGCGTAGTTTCCTCCGCTCGGAGGAGCTGATCTTCAATCACTATATCAGCAATTTCAAGTGGTGGGTTTAATGTTTTAAATACGACCTCCAGGCCTGGGAAGATCTCTCCTGTCATTCCTGATATTTTATCCGAAATTGACAGTGTGTACTGATGATCGATTTGCAAATGATCATCTGGTAGAATAGAAATTGTCTTGTTATTATCTAGAAATGCAAGGTTGATTTTGACTTCCGTATTGTTCTCGTTTATCAACCTGACTGATTCAGAAGCGATATTAGTATTTAATTCTTGCGAAAATCGAATAACGATGGGTTGGTCAAAAGGTGCTTCTTCGTTAGTCTCCGTTATGGAAAGTTGGTAATTCCCAACATTTATTGTGATGAACTGTAAGTTGTCTTTTGGATTATTCGTCTCTTCACCATCTCCACAGGAAGAAAGAAATATAAGTATGAGGAGAAGTGACAGTTTATTCAAAGTGGTTCTGAAAAGATTACTAAAGTTAAAAAATAAGGCGTCTCGAAAACTCAATGATGTGTCAGGTTGAGCTTGTCGAAACTCAATAGTTTATCATTTCGACAGGCTCAATGTGACCCGAACATATTGTTTTTATTGTTTTTATTGTTTTCGAAACAGCCTCATTCGGAACAAACTAAAAAAACAGATTATTTTTCATTGTCATAAAGCATTTTCACATCTGCATCAGAGAACGGAATACTAAAGATTCTGAATTCATCAACTCCTCCTTTGAAGAATTTTTTCTGATTTGCTGCATTGGATAAGTTGGTCGTATGATTCGCCCAACCTGTGGCCTCATTGGTAGAAGACCCTGCAAAACCTATCGCTAAGCTACCTTCGATTGTCTCAAGGGCACTGCCATCATTGTTGATATCTTTTAAGCTCATATCTCCAAACAACCAGTCATGTCCTGAAGCTTTCCACGTAAAAGTTGCCCATTTTTCACCATCGACGAAAATTGTTTTGGTTTGCGCAGATCCATCAACAACCATTACGAAGTGTACCCAGTCATCCATGGCGTTAGTACGAACAAAAGATGCATCTCCTTCCATAGCATCAATTACATAGCTATAGCCACTGCCTCTTGTTTCATCGGATAGATCGTCTTCTACTCTATCAGCGTTAAGTTCTGTCCACGCTGTAGCTTCTGGAACGGACGTACTATTGGTTCCAACATTGACATGATTGGTTGCCATCTTCATAAAAATTCTATCGTAACCATCAGAAGTAGCATCGTTGCTTCTTCTTCCCAGCTCCAGCATATATCCTCTTTCAACACCTAGTCCAAACAAGAATCTGGTTTGAGGATTATCTGTTCCTTCGGCTCCTTCATAATCTGCTAAGGCTGTTTTGTACCAAAAACTGATTGTCTTTGATCCTTCTACCAAATCAGCAGCATGAGCTACTTCAACGATTCCTCCATTGCCATCAAAATAAGCCGAAGCACTAGCAGTTCCTCTTCTATCTGTGTCATAAGTGACCGTTCCTACAGTTTTAACTGTTTGCAAGCCTGTCTCATCTGTTGACGAAGCATCATCGAAACTAAGGTGAAGAACCTGTGTGTCTCTGTTTGGTACAAAAATTCCCGATGTTCTGAACGTTAAAGAGTTTCCTGCAAATACAGCTCCATTTACTCCAGCAATGGTAGAAGCCAGTTCAATCGTAAACTGCGAACCTCCAGGCCAGCCATTTGTAGGTGTAATCGTAACAGTTGCACCACTAATAGCTACACTGTATTCTTGAGCTTCTCCATCACCGTCTTTAATGTCAATGGTGGTTGTGGTAGCAGTAGCTGCTTCTACGTCCGAAGAGAACACGGCTTCTATTACGGCATCTTCAGGTACGTTAACTGCAGAAGTAACTCCTGCCAAATCGACATCTCCAGCCGTTAAACTCACTAGCGTGAATGTGGCTGGCTCGTTATCATCACCACAGTTGGCGAGAAAAAGAGTAGTCGCCATCATTAGCATCAATCCAGATAAAAGTTTGATTTTTCTCATGATATTCAATTGTTTGTTTGATTATTAATTGTTGTTTAATACTTCCTAAAAAAACTCTTAATTCGCCCAATCAGGATGCTGAGCTATGCCTCCTTCTGTAAGGTCAATTTCCTGCTGAGGAATGGGGCAATGCGTATACTTTGGGGTGAATCCAAGTGGCCCTAATACCTCCATCATTCTATTGGTTCGTTTCAAATCAAAATATCTAAGACTTTCAAAAGCCAATTCTGATCTCCTTTCATCCCAAATGGCTTGCCTCAGTTCCACTTTGTCATCAGTTGTTATATCGGGAAGAATCGTGGTGTTTCCCCCTCTCGCTCTTTCTCTTACCAGATTTAAGTATGTCCTTGATTCAGTGATCTTATCGTTTTCATTCAGAGCTTCGGCAGCCATCAAAAGGACATCTGCGTATCTAAGAATTTTGCGGTTGTGTCCGAAATTCTCCTGAGTGCTTTCTGATCCTTCCACATAGACCTTTTGGTTGTAGCATTCGATTTCAATTATCTGATCATTTTCATTGTAGGTAGTATCAGAGGTATTGGCATCCCCAACTATTTCTGTCCCACCGAGTACCTCTCCTAGAAAAATCACAGATGCATCCATCCTTGGGTCTTCTGCTTCAAATGAGTTAAGAAAATCCCATGTTGGTCTTCCAAACCCCCAACCCCAATTAGGATTGCCTCTCACTCCCTGAGTATTTCCGTATTGATTACCTCCATCTCCAAACCCAGCTTGCAATGCCCCGATTTCGAATATGGAACCTATCCCATGTTGTCCTTCGACGGTAAAGACATTGGCAAAATCGGGATCAAGCTGATACTCGCCTGAGAGTATGACTTCTAATGAATATTTTTCGGCATTGACAAAGTCTCCTCTAAAGAGATACACTCTTGCAAGGAGCGATTTAGCGGCTCCACGTGTAGCTCTTCCCGCCTCAGATGCAGCATATTCACTTTTCTCAGGGAGAAGATCAATGCACGCCAGAAGATCGGGGATAATTAACTGATCATAAATATCATTGGCTGTGGACTTTGGCACTATCCTATCTGGATTCAGTGTTGTAACAAGGGGCACTTCATCAAAAATGCTAACCAATGTGAAATACATATAAGCTCTTATGAATTTCGCCTCAGCCACATACCTGCTACGCAAATCTTCATCCATATCTATTTCAGGAACTTTTTCTATCACCACATGAGCTCTTCTAATTCCTTGATAAATCGTCTGATACCATGCAGCTATGTATTGATGGCTGGCACTATAAGAAAAATCCTCGAATTGCTGTAGATCGGGGTTAGAGCCGTCTTCACTTCCTTTAGTCTGATCATCCGACATAATGTTAGCTAACGGATATCCTCCAGAAATCCACCAGTTTCTAAATGTGTTATATGCTCCGTTCGTAACTAAAAGCGCTTCAGATGCTGATGATGGATAGATTTCATCTGTGGTAGTTGTAAGCGGCGGGTTTTCAAGAAAATCCTCCTTGCACCCAATAATTAAGATCATGCTAGCCAGCAATATGATCTTGTTATGATGTTTTTTTATCTTATTAATCATGGTATAGATCATTAAAATCCAAGGTTTACACCGATCGCATATACACTAGTCACCGGATACAAGCCGGTATCAATGCCACTATTTCTCAGACCACCTCCTATCTCAGGTGTATATCCGTCGTATTCTGTTATCGTGAATAAATTAGTTCCTCTCAAATACACTTTCGCTGATTGTATTTTTGCTCCATCAATCAGCGTTTGAGGTAGGTTGTACGCCAGCGTGAGTGTCCTCAATCTTAAATAAGAACCATCTTGAATAAACCAGTCAGATGGACTGTAATTCGGGCCGGAAGCTGATAGTCTTGGTTCTGAATTTGTAGACCCCTCACCCGTCCAATAATTAAGAACTCTTGATTGATAATTATACTGTGAAGCACGAACAGCATCCTTCCCATCATAGATTTCCTTTCCAAGCTCCCCTTGAAAGTCCATCGAAATCTCAAAACCACGATATGATGCATTCGCACTCAGTCCGTATATCAAATCAGGAATTGGTGAACCCAGAAAAGTTCTATCGTCTGGCGTGATCTCTCCATCTCCAGTAACATCTACAAACCTGAAATCGCCCACACCCTGCTGAGAGGTACGAGGCAAATCAAGCTCGGATTCATTTTGAAAAACCCCGTCTATTTTATATCCATAGAAATAGCCGATAGGCTCACCTATGGCTACCCTTTTGACACTCTGTCCATTGCCCAGATTACCTGTTAGGAAAGCATTTTCAGCTCCACTGTCTCCCATCTTGGTGACTTTGTTTTTCACTGTGGTTGCCATCAGGGTAACTCCATAATCTACATTTGAGACATGGTCTCTCCACGAAGAAGTAAACTCTAGACCTTCATTTCTGACACTTGCAGCATTGTATCTAACCGTAGCGAAACCACCATTTCCCAAGTGAGCAGGTACTCCAAGTGAAATGAGAATGTCTTTCGTTAGCTTATTATAGTAGTCAAATTCGAAAGTAAGTTTATCGTTGTAAAATCCGGCCTCCAATCCAATGTCAGTCTGCTGTGATTCTTCCCAGCGAAGAGCGGGATTACCTGTGGTGCCGTAGGTTGCTCCTGGATATAATATTTCATTATCACTTGCTCCGAATACTGCACCAGCATTTGTGTTGATTGTAGTGAAACGATCGCTCGCATCAATCTTATCGTTTCCGATGATTCCCCAACTTGCTCTCAATTTGAGATTGGATAGGAACGAAATGTCTTGCATGAAAGACTCGTCTATAATTCTCCAGCCTACAGCAAAAGAAGGGAAGTCCCCCCATCTATTCTGATCAGAGAATATGGAGGAGCCATCCCTTCTATATGTAGCTGTGAATAAATATTTATCCATCGCTACGTAATTAACCCTAAACAAATAAGAGATTCTTGACTGAATGCTGGCTGCTTGATTGATACTTATCTCCGTCAAGTCTTGAGCCAATCCAGAATTAATATATTGAATATCATCTCGAAGCAAAGCTTCTGTCCTTCCATTAAAATCCTCAAAATTGTCCTCCTGAGTTGTGTAACCAATAACTGCATTTATTGAATGTCTTGGAAGGTCAAGTTGATAGCTCAGGGTGTTCTCCCACAGCCAATTTGTCCTCTCGCCCTTTGCTTTCGATATTCTCGATTGATCATTGTTTTGCTGAGGTGATACGAAGAAAACAGGGGTAAAGGAATGATCGTCGGTATATTCATTGTCAATTCCATAGCTAGACCTCAGTGTGAAATTTTTCAAAAAAGAAAATTCCCCGTAAAAGTTGCCTACTGCTCTAAGCGCTTCTCTGCTACTATTATTAAATTCTATAGCCGCCAGAGGGTTTCCATTGCCTCGAACATTGGCAAATATTCGTTCACCGGTTACTGGATGTGTCGTATAAGGAGCGTCGGTTGGCCAAGCTCTTAAGGTTGAAGCAACTACGCTTGATCCATTTTTTTTATCAGTTTCTGTGATCGTGAAATTGTGCCCCAGTTTTAAAAAATTAGCTGGCTTATATACATTATTAATTTTCAGTGTGATACGCTCATACCCAGACTTGGGAATCACTCCCTCCTGCTTAAAGTATCCTGCGCCCAGATAATATGTGCTTTTTTCTCCACCCCCACTCACGGACAATTGATGATTGTGAATCGGTGCATAATCTCTGTAAACCTCCTGCTGCCAATCTGTGTGTTCCAGCAAAGCCAAATTGTTGAACGTACCTGGTTGCACTTCTTGGATAACACGTCCAAATTCTTGGTCATCCAAAACATCCACGTACTTTTGAATCGTTTGGATATTAAATTCTGAATTGACATTGACCTGAATCTTACCTGAACTTTGACCAGCCTTAGTGGAAACAATGATTACACCGTTAGCACCTCTCGAACCGTACATGGCAGTAGCAGAGGCGTCTTTCAGCACTTCAATAGATTCTATATCAGCAGAGTTGAGAAAGGAAATATCATCAAGGATTAAACCATCTACCACAAAAATCGGATCTGCATTCTCAAACGTACCCACTCCTCTGATCCTGACGGTTGGACTCTCTCCGGGTGCTCCCGAATTACTTATAACCTGAACTCCGGCCATTTTACCTTGAAGGGCTTGTTCAGGAGATGCAGATGGGATTTTCACCAAATCATCTCCCCTCAATGAAGAAACCGAACCGGTCAGATCGCTTTTTCTTACTGACCCATATCCGATAACGACAATTTCTTCAAGCTCTGAGATGTCCAGAGCCAATGAGATATTTATTAAAGACCTTCCTTGTGTATTGACTTCTTGAGATAGATAACCAATGTATGAAACATCCAGCAGTGCGTTTTCCGACGAAATGGTCAGCTCAAACCCTCCATCGAAATCAGTTATAGTTCCGTTCGTTGTTCCCTTTTCTAAAATGGTGGCTCCAATGAGTGCCTCTTTAGACTCCTTATCTATTACAGTCCCCGAGATTTTATACTCCTGAGCTTGAAGTGTAAATGATATTATAACAACGATGAAGGCAAAAGCGTGCTTAATTAGATTCATTTGTGTTGCAATCGTTTTCTTCCGACACAACATTAGTGATTTCGTTATTATTCGCCAAAATTTTTCAATATTGAAAAATTAGAATAGTACAATGAAAGAAGAATTAACAAAATTAAAATTTCAGAACTCGTTACGCTTTAATAACATTCAATTTTTTAATGTTATTAAAATCAATGATAAAATAGCGTAGAACCTGTATCGCTTTAAAAACATCAATTTCTGAAAGAAAAAAACTTTAAATAGTACAATTAAATTTTCAAGAATTTTCAGGTTCTTTTACTTTATTGAAAATTTTGTACAGCATTTCATTTTCAAGTCTTGTCTTTGCATGAATCTTCTTTTTGAAGCTCCAAACTGTGCTTTTCCTTATAGAAAGCATATCCGACAGCTCCGTCAAAGAATATTGATCCTTATTCATTGACTCATAAAAAATATAGAAGGCTTTATCCAAAGGAAATCTGATATTGTGGAAGAGGGTATTTGTAGTTGGAGATTCTTGATAGCCACATTTGGTACAGCGTCTACTGTTTCTAACCGACCCTGAACTGAAATTGGTGTTTTCGCATTTGACACATTTGTATCCTTCGCCCCACTTGAATTCTGAGAGAATCTCAAGTAATTCCTCTTCGCCGCTAAAAATATTTTGAAATTCTGCGTAGCTAAGCTCATTATTGAGGAGTCTCTCTTTTTGAATCACTTTTATATCATTCATCAATCGAAAATTATCCAAATCCAGTAAAGAATTGATTTCTGAGATTTCCCGTTTCTGCTTCTCCAACTCTTCATTTTTTTCTCTGAGCTCACTGGTTCTTTCAGCGATTTGCGATTCCAACCGAGAATTCAATCTGTCTTTTAATCTGGAACTTTGCTCATGTTGAATCACAATCCTTCTATGCGCCCTATCTCTATTGTCTTTCAATATCCTCACTCTATCGCTAAGCGCAAACGATAAAAACAACATCTCAAGCACAAAAGCCAAATGGAGACTATAGTAGCTTGTTATGTAAAAGGGTATAATTGACAGCATTAAAAGTGACTTTGCAATAAATCCAAGAAAGAGAATTCCGTATGCAACGATAAAGAACCTGGCCGGCTTGTATCCTCGCATGTAAACAGCTATGCTCCCGATAAATATTACGACAAGAGGTATGATTTCTACGCTTCGGTACTGAAAGAGGTCTTGATCAAAAAATAGTGCGGATAAAAACCACAGAACCCTAGCCACCAAAACCATTGACAAAACCTTGTCTATCCTAGGAGCTCTGATTTTCATATTGAGGAATTTTTTGGAAAATAGTATTGCCCAAAAAATCAAAAGAAAAAGTGCGATCCCATGTGCCATCTGGTTCCATTGAGGAGCATTAGGCCACAAATATTGATACCCCACCCCATCTACACTCATCGCAAACACCCCTACACTTAGGATGTAAGAGGTGTAATACAAATACCTAATTTCTTTGATTGCCCAAAAAATAAGAATATTGTACAGCGAGATAATGAGTATCATTCCATAAAATACGCCATAGATGAAGTATTCAATAAGCGAATATTCAATGAACCGATTGTAAGTCCTGATCGCAATTCTAATGTCCGCATACTCGTGACTTCTTACCCTAAAATAGCATGTGTATTTACCCTCATCGGATAATGGAACTTCAAAGTTTTTATGATGAAATGGCTTGGAGTCAAATACCTGCATATCCCCCATCGAATAGATATTGAAATTACTATCCGCCTCATGTTTGATGTATACATCCAAGTAATCGATCGTCTGGTCATAAAACTCCAAAAGATAGTTCTTCTCCCCTCCCGGAATATCAATCCCAATTCTAACCCAGTAGTCAGATTCAGTGTTGTAATCTGTTGGTTTGAAACCTGAATTAACGCGGAATTTCTCTTGAAATGATGATGCTGAGACATTCTCAAAAGTCAAACTACGGGTCTTATCTTCCACATGCTGAAGTTGATCAATTGCAATCAGAATCTCATCAGTTCCGTCAGCTACTTCAACGTATTGAGATGGAGAAATAAGAAAGAAAAGAAAACACAAAATCTGCATGTACAAGCTATTTTGACACGTATTAAAATTACGAATTAAATTAATACCTGGATAGTAAGATAGGCAATCGCCCAGATTAGTTTAAAGCGGTCAAGCAACGCTACCAAAGCGTTTCTCATCAAACTAGAGAAATCAGCATTCGGAAATTTTCACCGAAACATTTACAGCCAAGCCTCCAAGTGAAGTCTCCTTGTAGTTCGTATTCATATCCTTTGCAGTCTCCCACATTGATTTTATCACATTGTCCAAACTAACTTTTGCTTCGCTAGGATCACTGGCCAATGCAATGGTAGCTGCAGTCACAGCCTTCACAGCCCCCATACTGTTTCTTTCTATGCATGGAATCTGAACAAGCCCTCCAATCGGATCGCATGTAAGACCAAGATGATGTTCCATAGCAACCTCAGCTGCCATCAATGCTTGCTGAGGAGACCCTCCTAATGCTTCGGTAAGAGCGCCAGCCGCCATAGCAGACGAAACTCCAATTTCGGCCTGACACCCTCCCATCGCAGCTGAGAGCGTAGACCCTATCTTGAAAAGAATACCGATCTGCCCCGCCGTGAGAAGAAATCTAAAAATATCTTCTTCACTCACATCTCGTTTTGCGAAGCAAACTAAGTAAAATAGCACAGCAGGGATAACTCCTGCAGACCCATTGGTAGGTGCTGTGACTATTCTGCCGAAGCTTGCATTTTCTTCATTCACAGCCATGGAAAAACAACCTATCCATTTGATAATTTCTGAAAAATCAAATTCCATTTCTTGAATCGATTTAATCCACAAATCCACATCTTGTTCTCCCTGATCTCCCTGATCTCTTAATAATTTTTGACTTAGTGGAGCTGCTCTTCTGGTTACATTCAACCCTCCTGGCAGCTTACCTTCCTTGTTACAACCATTGTAAACAGACTGCTTCATAACATCCCAAAGCTGCCGGGCTCGTCCATTAATTTCACTTTGGTTCCTCCAAGAAAATTCATTTTCTAAGACAACCTGACTAATCGATTGATTCTTACAATGGCTAAGCAATTCTTCAGCGTTACTGCAAGGAAATTTCTGCTCAATATCATCTAAAGAAACCTCGTCTTTGATCTCTTTTTCGTGAACAACAAAACCTCCACCCACAGAGAAGTAAATAGAATTAACAAGTTCTTCCCCGGATTCATTTTTCGCAACAAACCTCATTCCATTTGCATGATAAGGAAGTCTTTCATCCCGCCTGAAAACAATGTCCTTGTCAAAGTGAAAAACCACTTCTTTATCCCCGTCTAGTAGTAAAGTGTTTGTTGTCTTCACTTGAGCTGGTACGGATTCTATCTTTTCAAGCGGAACTGTTTCTGGATCTGTGCCTACTAATCCCATCACAACTGCGATATCCGTGCCATGCCCCTTTCCGGTAAGTGCAAGTGAACCGTAGAGAACAATGTGAATAGTCGAAATTTCTTCCAAGCCTATTTGGCGTAATTCTGCGTCGAATTTCCTTGCCGCAATCCAGGGGCCTAGTGTATGTGAACTTGATGGTCCTACACCAATCTTGAGAATATCGAAAACACTTATTGGGGTCATATAAGTATTAAATGGTTAGTAAAGTGGAAGTAAGGGTTTATCTATGAACAAATCAACTCCGTCCATCAAAAACACCTAAATATGGCTTTAACATTCCATTAACAGCTTTGTGTAGCTTTTCAAATTACATTTGTTTCAACACCAAAAACACAAATCATGAAATTAAGGCTATTCTCACTTGCGCTTTTAGTCTCGGTCACTTCTCTAGCTCAAACATCAAAAAAGTATCAAAACGCCCAAGCACAAACCCATCTCTGTGGCTCCATTACTTTGTCTGATTTAAAGGAAGACCCATACTCAGAGTGGTATAAGAAAAACTATAACTCATTCGAATTATCTGATAAACCCACAAAATGGGCGAAGAAACTAAAGGATACTGAAGTAGAGATTTATTTAGGTACCTGGTGTGGAGATAGTAAAAAATGGGTTCCTCAATTCGTCAAACTCTGGGAGGACCTTGGACTAAATAAAGAGCAACTCAAGTTTATTGCACTCTACGATGGAACCGAAAAGTACAAACAGGGACCTTCTGGAGAAGAGAAAGGGAAAAACATTCATCGTGTTCCTACATTTATTTTCAAGAAGAATAACTCCGAATATGCAAGAATTGTAGAATCACCAAGCTCCGCTTTAGAAACTGATTTAGCTCAAATCGCGTTAGGTTTTCCTTCACAACCCAACTACAAAGCGGCAACATATTTAATGGAGCTTCTTGAGTCGAAAAGCATTGAGGAGATCTATGAGAATTTGAGAACGCATGCTAATACTGCTTATAGACTGGCTGGTAAAAGCGGAGAACTCAATACACTTGGATATGTTTATTTAAGATCTGGAAGAGTGAAAGAAGCAATCACCATTTTCGAATTCAACACTTATTTTTTCAGAACAAACCCAAATGTTTTTGACAGCTATGCAGAAGCACTAGCAGAAGATGGGCAAACCGAAAAAGCAATCGAGAATTATGATAAGGTACTTGCGCTTGATCCAGAAAATGAAAATGCTTCGAAACAAATCAAAAGTCTGAAAGATCTTGTTTCCGAGGGGTAAAACGAACGACTTCTTAGGAATTGATATTGACAGTTTTTATTGAAGATTAGGCTTTTTCGAAAGCCTTTTTTTCGTTTGCATCACTCCAGCCATCACTAGGCTAATAATCAAACCTCCAAGGGTAAACCCGTCGACAAGTTTGCTCTTAAAATCTATGCCTGTGATTTTCTCGACCATGTATTCGATAAAAGAGTGAGGAATATCTCTCTCTCCTAAAGATCTCTTAATATCCCAATGCCAATCTGTCAATGGACAATACCCCAAAACTCCCTTATAAAGTCCAATCACAAACCACGCTATTAGAACTAGTCCCAGCAAAACAAGATGAGCTTTTCGGGTGCGCCTATCAATCCACCCTAAGAGAATAAAGAGAACGATAGCCGAATGAAAAACAGTAAAGAAGTAATCCAAAAATATAAGCATGTCACTTAGATAACTAAAATAATGCCAATGCGAATTAGTCTTCGGGTTTTACCAGTACAAAATCCAGTACTTCTGGTTTCCCATCTATCTCATGCTCATAGTCTAACCCTAAAACTTTTACCATCATTGGGTATAAGTGTATGCTCTCGAATGGCTCCAGTTTAATTCCTTTTTTAAATGAAGAGCCCGCTGCTGCGAAAAACGACCCCATTTCTTTATTCAGGTAAGGATTAAAACCATGAGTTCCTCCACTCACCTCCATTTCTCTCTGCAGTATAATGGTAGGAGCTTCTGTATAGAGAATTAAATCTCCTACTCTCTCAGTCTTTTCAAAATGCCACTCTGAGGGAATCGAATCGGACGAAAAAAGCGCTATCCTTCCATCCTTTTTTAACTCTGCTGAAATGCGCTCAAGCTCTTCCTTATCATCGGAATAGATCATTGGAGGAAAACTCTTCGATACTCTTACCGCAGATAAATCTACAATTTCTGGTAAAACAACCCCTTGATCTATAATAGACATTCCATGATCAGAGACAATCATTACATTTATTGGCAATTCGATTTCTTGTAGCTGGTCAATGAAGTCACCAAAAAGCGAATCCAACCTCAAAACTTCGCTCCTTACCTCTTGAGATTCCGGACCAAAATCATGGCCAGCATCATCAGTTGATGAAAAGTAAGCCGTAATAAGATGTGGTCTCAATTCAGCATCCATCTCAAGCCAATCAATTACCTGATCAAAGCGTTTCTTATTTGGAATAGCACTATTATATGACTTCATATATGTTGGCATGAAACCTTGAATTTCAGCCTCAGAGCCAATCCAGAAATATGATGCAGTTAACATTTCATTTTTTTCAGCCAATGACCAAATCGGAACACCTCCATACCAACTTCCATCCTTTATTGCACCATTTCCAACTTTATACCAATCATTCTTTTTACGACTGTAAAATTCGTTGCTTACGATACCGTGAGTAGATGGATACATCCCGGTCACAATGGTATAGTGATTAGGAAATGTCTTTGAAGGAAAAGCAGGTGTCATTGAAGAAGTAGTAACACCTTTGCTCAAAAACTGAAGTATATTTTTCGCGCCGCACTTTTCGGCATAATCGTATCTGAAACCGTCAAAGGAAATCAAGACGAGGTAAGGTTGTTCCTGAGCCCAAACTGAATTTTTCTTAGACACTTCTTCTGCTCGTTTCCCTTGGTTGCTCCGGGTACATGCAGTCAGCATTATCATAATTGAGAGAATCAAAAAAAATCGGAACTTCATTCTGTAAATGTGTATGTGCGTATTTTCTTCGGAAATCAATTTCGCAAGAAATTAAGGCAAAGAAAAACCCGTCTCACAAAAGTCAGACGGGTTTATAATTATCAGTAGGTAAAATCTTAAGAATCTTCAGAGTCTGCATCCATAAGCAGGATAAATTCTTCTACTTCCGAAACAATTAAGGCCGATTTAACCCTCAGTGCTGCAGGAGATAATTCCGCGAAGTGTTTGACAGAATTGTATAACTCTATTTTTCTATCGTATTTTTTTTGATACTCTTTTGGAGAAATAATTGGATCATCTGATTTCTTAAGTCCTGCAAGAGTCTTTTTGCCAGACTTAATATCTTCTTTCATCATTGGAAGCAATTGATCAACTACTTCTCTTGCTGTATGAAAGTCGCGTGCTTCTACTGCGGTTCCAAGCTTCTTAGATAATACGGTAAAACTCTCAATGTTTGACCCGGCAGATACCGCATACGCTGCACTTACATTGGCAAACACCAGTGTAAGCACCAACACGATAAATTTAACTTTTTGCATAATTCTAGCTGATTGATTGAGTTCAAATATACGAATAATTTTTAAAACTCACATTATCAGCGATTTATGAAATTTTATTAAAGTATAAGTTTATTAATATATATTAATTAATCTAAAAATTAATCAGATAAATACATCTAACCGTTATAGCCTCAACTCCATAAAAAAACCTGTAGCTTTTTACTACAGGTTTTCTTCAAGATTTGAGAATTGTTAGACGCTCAAATTAAGGATTCATCAGTTAAGCTCAACTGTATTTTCCATATTTACTTCGTCCATCATTTCTGATTCCAATTCGATTTTATTTTCTTCCAATGGCTGAACCTCAGCATGACTCCCTGTGCCGAATACTTCTCCCAAAATCGGAGCTATAACCAACCCTACAAGACACGTCAATTTGATCAATATATTCATAGATGGACCAGAAGTATCCTTAAATGGGTCTCCTACTGTATCTCCTGTGACAGCAGCTTTGTGAGCTTCAGAGCCTTTATAAGTCATCTCTCCATTTATTTCTACTCCAGCTTCAAAAGATTTTTTTGCATTATCCCAGGCGCCTCCAGCGTTGTTTTGGAAAATTGCCCACAAAACACCTGAAACTGCAACACCAGCCATGTAACTACCAAGAGCCTCTGGCCCCATTGCAAAGCCAATAATTATTGGCGTAACGATGGTAAGTGCTCCGGGAAGCATCATTTCCTTAATGGCTGCCTTGGTAGAGATATCAACACATTTACCATATTCCGGCTGCCCGGTCCCTTCCATGATACCAGGGATTTCCTTAAACTGTCTTCTTACCTCCTGTACCATCTCCATTGCGGCTTTACCTACAGAACGCATGGCAAGCGCAGAGAATACTACTGGAATCATACCTCCTATGAATAGCGCGGCTAGAACATCCGCTTTGAAAATATTGATACCGTCAATTCCTGTAAAGGTCACATAGGCAGCAAAAAGCGCAAGTGCTGTAAGTGCTGCAGATGCAATTGCAAATCCTTTACCGACAGCAGCAGTTGTATTTCCTACTGAATCTAAAATATCAGTCTTCTCTCTTACTTCTTTCGGCAATTCGCTCATTTCAGCAATACCTCCTGCATTATCAGCAATTGGTCCAAATGCATCAATGGCTAACTGCATAGCTGTAGTTGCCATCATAGCAGAAGCAGCTAAAGCCACTCCATAAAACCCTGCCAATGCATAAGATCCCCAGATAGCTCCGGCAAAAAGCAGAACAGAAGAAAACGTTGACATCATGCCTGTAGAAAGACCTGCAATGATGTTTGTAGCAGCTCCAGTTGATGAATTTCGAACGATATCCATAACTGGTTTCTTACCCAATGCTGTATAATACTCCGTAAAGAGCGAAATCAAATATCCGACACTAAGACCCACTAAAGTTGCGTAAAACACGTGTCGACTTGGAATATCTTTAACTCCTTCTCCAAAAAATTTCATTCCTACTATAGATTCAGGCAACATCCAGTCGATCAAAAACCATCCTACTACGGCTGTTATTAGAATAGAAACAATATTTCCTAAATTCAATGCCTTTTGAACTTCAGGTTCCTTTGCATCGTCATTTTTCACACTAATAAAGAAGGTACCTATGATTGAAGAAATGATTCCTACTCCAGCTATCATGATTGGCAATAGAATTGGGCCTATACCTCCAAGGGTATCCAATATCACTCCAGCATCGGACATATCCTTTATTATGTAGTTACCCAAAACCATAGAAGCCAAAACTGTTGCAACGTACGAGCCAAAAAGATCGGCACCCATACCTGCTACATCCCCTACATTATCTCCTACATTATCAGCTATCGTAGCTGGGTTTCTTGGATCATCCTCAGGTATTCCTGCTTCTACTTTTCCAACCAAATCAGCTCCTACATCGGCTGCCTTAGTGTAGATTCCTCCACCAACTCTTGCAAATAAAGCTATCGATTCTGCACCTAGAGAGAAGCCAGCAAGTGCTTCTAGCACTATAGTCATATCACCAGAATTGGTCCATACCCCTCCCATAAACCACTGAAAGAGAAGAATGAAAAGCATACTTAATCCAAAAACAGCAAGGCCTGCAACTCCTAGTCCCATAACCGTACCTCCGGTGAATGAAACCTTAAGCGCTTGAGAAAGGCTTGTTCTTGCAGCTTGTGTAGTTCTCACGTTTGCTGCGGTAGCTATTCTCATACCTATGTTCCCAGCTAGCGCTGAAAAGATAGCTCCTATCACAAATGCCACCACGATAAACCAATGTGTTGTTTCAACCATTGATGATATCACTCCCAACAAAATTCCGGCAATAACTACAAATATGGCTAGTACTCTATATTCAGCTTTCAAAAAAGCAAGCGCACCTTCACGAATATGATTGGCCAAGTCCTGCATCTTCTGATCTCCTGCATCCTGCTTGTTTACCCATTTTGATTTCACAATCATTGTGAGTATTCCAACCAACGCCAAAATCGGCACTAAGTAAATTACGTTGCTCATATTAAGTATTTCATTTTTTAAAAAAGACTGCAAAGATATAAGAGTCTTTAGATTATCAAAACGATAGTTTTGATTCACATAAATTAATCTTTAAACCATTTTGATATGCTTTTTTAAACTTCAGGATCGAATCTTTCGATGAAACCTGCAATCGTTTTCAAGGTTATGCAAAAACCTTTAGGAAATAAATGGATTATTAGCTCTCAAAACAAGATAAAAGCTTGATTACAAAAAACGATTTCTACCAGTAGGAAACGGACTTACCTTAAGTCAGTCTTGGAATTAATATAGTTAAGAAACTCGCTTTTAAAATTCTGATCTTTGAATTTTCCATCAAAGAAAGCAGTACCAGTCATGCTGTTCGTATCACTAACTCCTCTGGAAGACACACACATATGATTCGCGTCTAGAACTACAGCGACATCTTCTGTTTGCAGAACCTCCTTAAGCTCATTCGCAATCTGAACAGTGAGTCTCTCCTGCACTTGAGGTCTTTTAGCGTAATACTGAACGATTCTATTGATTTTAGAAAGTCCAACCACTTTACCACTAGAAAAGTATGCTACATGCGCCTTACCATAAATTGGAACAAAATGATGCTCACAATGAGAAAAGAAGGTGATGTCTTTTTCGACCAACATTTGGTCATACTTATACTTATTCTCAAAGAGTTTTGCCTTCGGTTTATTTTTGGGATTTAACCCACTAAAGACCTCTTCTACGTACATCTTGGCAACTCGATCTGGAGTTCCACTCAAACTATCATCATCAAGATCAAGTCCAAGAATCTGCATAATCTCTCTAAAATGTTTGGATATAAGCTCCTTTTTTAACTCATCATCCATTTGAAAAGCGTCCGCTCGAAGGGGTGTTTCGTCGGAAGTTCCAAAGTGATCCAATTCTAATTCGTCCATATTTTTAGGCGGGGTATTCGACAAAGTTTCTTTCTGTTTCATACAGAGTAATTTTAAGATCAAGATCAGCGTCTATCTTATCTCTTAGTTTGTTATAAATGACTACAGCTATATTTTCTGCTGTAGGGTTTAGATTTTGAAATTCTTCAACATCAAGGTTTAGATTTTTATGATCAAACTTTCTAAGAACTTCATTCTTAATCAGATCACTTAAAATCTTCATATCAAAAACATATCCTGTCTCAGGGTCAATTTCTCCTGTAAGTTTCACAACCACCTCATAATTGTGCCCATGCCAATTTGGATTATTGCATTTACCAAAGATTTTTTGGTTTTCGTCATCACTCCAAGATGAATTATGTAGACGATGGGCTGCATTAAAATGTTCTTTTCTAAAGACGGATATTCTCACCTAGGCCTTTTTGGTTTTGATTTGATAGAATTCAATATTCATTACAAACCTAAAGTATTTCATAATTGTTCTTCAAATTCAATAAATCTCTTCAAATCCAATCATTTTGAATTTTTTCACGCTTCTTTTGAATTTTAATTCGGGAAGGGTTGTTTTGTACCCTTAAATCTCCAAGATGCAGATAGAAGAAATAAGAGGCCAAATTGAGAAATACCAAAATGAGGATAAAAAGATGTTCACTACATCATCTTTTCAGACTCACAGCTTGGTTATGCTCCATATAATAAGCAAAATAGACAATACAATTCCTGTCTATTTTCTTAACACTGGATACCATTTTCCAGAGTCTGTGGCCTTTAAGGATAGAGTCGCTGAAGAGTTTGACCTAAATGTTTTAGAGACTAAATCTTCAATGCCCAGATATATGCAGCGTGACGCTGAAGGAAAATTATTGTTTACTTCAGATCCGGATCACTGCTGCTATATCAACAAAACTGCTCCAACTGAGCATCTACTTAAAAATCACGATATCTGGATAAATGGGGTAAGAGGTGATCAAAGTGCTGTTAGAAAAGCTATGACTACTGAGCAGCCCGCTCCTTTTAATACAGTTCGTTTTCATCCGATGTTGGACTGGAATATGAAGCAGATATTTGCTTACATTCGCGAACATAACCTACCTCGTCATCCTCTTGACGCTAAAGGATATATGAGTATTGGTTGCGAACCTTGCACCCGAAAGCTTGATCCTGAAATGCAAGAAAGAGAGGCTAGGTGGTATGGTATGAACAAAGTGGAATGTGGTCTTCACACAGATTTAGTTAAAAAATGAATGTATTAGTGACTGGTGGTGCCGGATATATAGGTACCGAATTAATAGGAACGCTTGCGCAAAATCCAGAGGTAAACAAAATTATCGTTTATGATAACTTAAGTCGTGGTACTCATTCTCTTTTCACAGGCCCTAAGTACTCGAACCCTGAGAAGATCCAATTCATTACGGCAGAGTTATTAGATTCAAGGAAGCTCAAAAAAGCACTTGAAGGAATCGATGTAGTTTATCACTTGGCAGCTAAGGTAACCACACCTTATTCTAGCGTTGATGCTCATTATTTTGAACAGGTAAATCACTGGGGTACAGCAGAGCTGGTATATGCCGTAGAAGAAAGTGACGTTAAGCAATTCATCTACATAAGCAGCATTGGTGTTTATGGTTCCTCTTCTTCTGGTGAAATAGATGAGGACTCTGAAGCGAATCCAAGAACTTTCTATGCGATCTCTAAATTCCGAGGTGAAGAGCACGTGAGAAGACTTGAAAGTAAAATCAAAACTCATGTCATTAGATGTGGGAATGTATACGGATACAGCAGAAGCATGCGTTTCGATTCTGTGATCAACAAGTGGATTTTTGAAAGCAACTTTAATAATCAAATTTCCATTCATGGCAATGGAAAGCAAAGTAGGGCTTTTGTTCAAATTGATTTCCTATGTGATGTGTTCGATCAATTACTTACGAAAGATGTTCCATCTGGAATTTACAATCTGGTTGAGAGAAACATGACCATGATGGATATCGTTGATATCCTTAAGGCAATTAACCCTCCTTTGGAGTTCATCTTCATAAATCAGCATCTAAATCTGAAATCTATTTCTGTTAATACTGATTTGAAGTTGAAAAAATATCTGGATATCAAACCAATATCTACTTTCGATGAAGAAGTGAAGGCTTTTGGTGCTCAGTTTTCTTTTTGAGAATTCTTAAGGTTTAAACTTAAGTATTACTTTTCGTTCTGTTCTTAACTCCCCTTTTTACAAGTATTTCTTTCGTCTATAAACGATTTTAAAATAGAATTGATGCTTCTCAATTAAGTTTTAAGCTTAAAGCAACCTTTTCAGAAATTCATGGGTACATGTCTGTATATTTATAATGCATATAAATACGCTTTCGTACTACTTATAAAAAATGTGACAAGTTTGATATCATTGGAAATTCTAGGAAAAGAAGCAATTTTTTGGGCGTTATTTCTAACCTTTAATTTTATCCTATTCCTAACAAATTCTCTTCTTCACTTTGATAGTCGCCCATTTCTGCCACTGAAAAAAATTCTAAACAAAAGGAATAAGGGAATATTCGAAAGTATGAATCCTGATTTTTATAGATTAAGTATCGATTTATCATTCTTCATATTACTTGTTAGATCAAATTTAATCAGCTCATTTCTATTACCTACTTTAAGTGTTTTCTATATTGGAATCTTACTCTTTAATGGATACTACTATTCTTTTCTAAGACTCTATAGCGTAAGTCCAGTTCTAATCAATGACATCCGGCTTCTCAAAAATGGAATTGGAATTTTATATGGAGAATCTAAATTGAAAGTACTTTGTATTGCTACAATAATTCCGCTATTAGCCATTTTAGTTTACCAATCCTTTCTTTTGTATTTGCAATTTACCTCATCACTAAGTCCAAATTTGTATTCTATTTCAGGAACTGCTTTAATTCTTATTTACTTCTTAGTAGCAATTGTCAGAGTAGGAATAAATCATCATAAACTTAATTTAAATACCGAATTAAGACTTAGAAATGTAATTATGCTATTGCGAATTTTTAAAAATGCTTACGATAGCTATATGATGATGAGAGTGCAAAGGAAAATTGATTTTAAAACACTCGCAGAAAAAAGAAATGTTGATTTAGACCTGAGCATTAAACCAAATATTTATTGTCTATTTATTGAGTCCTATGGAAGCATTCTCCTTAAGGACCCTCAGCTAAAAGAATCATATCAAAAAGACTTTGAATCCTTTTCTGAAAAATTAGAATCAAACCTTTGGCACAAAGCCAATAACTTAAGTAGGAGCATTTCATTGGTAGGACCGTCTTGGTTAGCTTATTCAACTATTCTTAATGGTTATAGAATCGAAAACAACTTCCAATTTGAAAACATTCTAAACAATACGAAATTCCATAATGTCGGAGGTTTAATAAAGGACTTTCAAAAACAGGGGTACAAGTCATACAACCTTAATGCAACCAAACACAAACCAGGTGTAAAAGTACCTTTTGACAAGATGGCTAACTTGTATGGTGTCGACAAATGGATACTTCGAGATGATATCCCATATTCTGGAAAAAGATATGGCTTTACCGAGGGACCAACAGACCAGTATGTATTGAATTATGCTTTTGAAGAAATTATAAATAAAAATCCTGAACCATATATTTTATTCTACTTAACAAAAAACTCTCATAGCCCATTTATTGGTCCAAAAAGTGTAGTAAGCAATTGGAGAGACTTAAATGATGGAAATGATCAATTAACAGGTCATCAATTACTTAAAAAACCAGCTTTGGCTGATTATTCTCAATCCATAAAATATCAATTGGATTTTATTTCAGATTTTATAATTAACAAAGGAACAGAAAATGATGTTTTTTTAATGCTAGGGGATCATCAGCCCCATCATCTTGCTAACGTAGGTGACCATGGGCTAGAGACTTTAGTTCATGTAATTTCAAAAAACAAAGATTTCGTTAGAGGATTTCGAGACTATGGTTTTAGCTCTGATAATAGTTTCGGCAACCTTCCCATTAAGCATGAAGCATTATATTCTATTTTCATAAGAGAAATAATGAAAAGCTATGGGAAACAAGGAGCCTCAATTCCAAACTATGAGCCAGACGGATTACAGGTTTACTAAATTTTACAATAAATGGGCTCTTTATAGTTCAATATTAAATCTATTCGGCTTAAGCATTGTCTGGATTTATGGGAATGCTTTTCCATGGGTATTATTTACTACTTGCTCATTTGGGATCTATATATATAGAATCCCAAAATACATTGGAAGTTTAAGTGCTTGGATTGGGTATGCAAATTGGGTGAGTATATCTCGCTTCATTTTAGTGATTCTACTATTTGCATTTCATCACTCTTTAAGTGCCACTTTCTTATTTGGCTTTTTCCTTATATCAATATGCCTAGATGGATTGGATGGGTATCTTGCCAGACGATTTAAACATATTAGTGACGTTGGGGGTAAACTTGATATGGAGATTGATGCATTTATGGTCTTAGCTATATCTTGGATTCACGTAGAAGAACAAAACTTGCATTGGTGGATATTAGTACCCGGATCACTTAGATATTTGTATGAAATTATTTCTTTCTGGGTAAAAAAAGACGGTAAGGAATTAATGTCCAAAAAGTACAGAGCAACTATAGCTGTTATATTTTTTCTCGCTTTATTGATACCATTTCTCACTCAAAGTCCATCATTGATTATTGTTACTTACATTTCAGGAGCTTTAATAATATTTTCATTTCTAGTTTCACTTTTTAGTCAAATTGAAAACAGTAAATAATTGAAAACATTCATTCATATACCCAAAACAGGAGGAACTACAATAGTTCATACCTTGTCAAGGCAGATACTATATAACAGGTTTCAAAGACTAAATCCTACACGATTTACTCACCCAAAAGATTTTCTTGAGAAAGTGGAAGGTTTGCTTGAAAATGTTATAACCTCATCACACAAGATAGAGGTAGTCGGAGGTCATTTTGGATTTGCGGCGCATCCCAAATTATCGGATCCAAGTCAACATTTTACTGTACTGAGGGATCCAATTGAAAGGGTTATTTCAGAATATTATTACATGAAACATAAAGGGATGTACTACCAGCATTTGATCAATAATGAAAACCTAGATTTGGAAGATTATATACATCATCCTGAGATATCATATTTGAATAATTTGCAGACAAGGCTCGTTGCTGGAGAAAGTTATCAATCTGGAGATATAGTTACTGAAGTGGTGTACAGCAAAGCTTTAAAGAACCTTAAGAAATTTCAGGTTTTTGGCTTAACCGAACAAATGAGTGACACTTTGGCTCTTTTTTATTTAACACTTGGATGGAAAAGGTTACCTTATTATTTGGAGGCCAATATCAATGATAAAAGACCGAGGAAAGAAGATGTTTCCGAGAAGGCAATAATGTCTATAAAAGAGCGTGAAAAATATGACATTATGCTGTATAAAGAAGCGAAAGAAATTTTTAATAGTAAATTGATGGAAAGAGAGGAGGAAATCAATCGGGTAATAGTGCGAATCCTAAAACCAAGCTACATCTACAAATTTTATCTTAAAGCATTGAATAAATTTTTTAAGTAAGATTACTCCTACATTAGTGAAGCCTTTTTTTGGAAGAGAGTCTTATATTATCATATAGACCATAAATCTATTTAGGCCACTCCTGATAAATGCATATTTGTTTAGGTTTTGATGGACGGATTTAATTTACAGTCTCTTTTTTTTTTAGAAGTTGGCTTTGAAGTGCATCTTATTGAGCTTTTACAATCTTATAATAATACAATTCACCTCTGTTGA
>JAGDZQ010000034.1:0-225097 GCA_049115715.1 Cyclobacteriaceae bacterium | reverse complement strand
CGTCACGGCATGAAACCTAACGATCAGCTATGATGAGTGGGGATTAGAAAGCACTAAACTCTCGTCTCGCTCATAGCCACGCCGTGATTTAAATTTAAAACTTGTGGCGGACTTTCCAATCCCCACGAAAACATCCTGACCGATAAAACCCCATTCATTCATAGCGTATGTTGTGCTCCGTTTTATTTTGAGGTTACTTGGATGGATAAGTCGAGTGCGTTTGCGACCAAAGCGAAGTTCGAAATCCGAATGTCTTCACCTTTCTCAATTCTGGAAATGTATGGCCTTTGCTTTCCAATGCGTTTCGCAAGCTCGTTCTGGCTAAGTTTCAATTCTTTTCTTCTATTTTTTATGATTTCGCCGAAATAGTATGAAAAGGCTTCCTCTCTGAATTGTTCACGCTGTTCGGTTCCTCGTTCACCGTAGCGTTCGTTTAAAAGTTCTCTTGCGCTTTTAGCTTTCATAATCAATCATTTTCGTTCAAATAATCCTCAAGAATTCGTTCAGCTCTTTTAAGTGCCTTGAGGTAATCCTTGTTAGATTTTTTAAGGAATCCAGTAAGACAAACAGCTTTTGAACATTCGTTGAAATTCATGTGATCGATTGCGAAAATTACAACTCGGTATTCGTTCCCTGCCTTGATCCGTAACTCATAAAACTTACTTGACCGCAATTTCTTGACAAAGTTGGTATTGACAACTTTCACCTCACCAATTACTTCAACAAGTTGGAAGAATTTGTCAATTACTCGTTGATCCTGGCTATCAATGAACTCCAAACATTCAGTTGTAATGTCGATTTCTCTCACACTACAAAGGTAACGAATTCGTTACTGAATAGATTCAATTTAAGGGAAATTTTTTAGAGTGCGGAGATGGAGCACAACTTATCGATAAGCGCACATTTCACTTATCTGGGATAAAAATAGCTAATAAAGAGAATTAGAAGCTATTGATTAAGAAATTATCCGGATAAATAATCGGATATACCCGATTATAATCGTTTAATTGACCGAGTTGGAGATTGTTCGAATCCATTTTCTATGTTTATCTGAAGATCTTATTCCCTGTTTAAAGCATCTACAGGGTTGGCTCTGGCTGTTTTGAGAGACTGGATGGATACGGTCAAGAGTCCTAGTAAAAGCACTATACTTCCGGGTATGGCGAAATAAAACCAACGAATGGGTACCTGATAGGCAAATGTCGAAAGCCACTCCACTATCAAGTAGTTGGCAATAGGCACAGATATAGCGAAAGCAATCAAAATGAGTTTGAAGTAGTCTTTGGAGAAAAGGAAAATGATGGTGGTGACACTAGCACCCAAAACTTTTCGGATGCTGATTTCTTTTGCCTTGCGACTGGCCGTAAAGGCCGATAGCCCTATTAATCCTAAGAGCGAGACGAAAATACAAATGTAGGAGAGTATTGATATGAGCCGCTGCTGAGTCTGATCTGCTCGGTACTGCTTGGCAAATTCCTGATCGAGAAATGTGTATTCAAATGGGTGCTTATCGTCGAATCGCGTCCATACATCTTTGACAAACGCTATGGTGGCAGGCAGTTCCGCACTTTTAGTTCGGATATGAAGTCTACCACCCTGGTCTCTGCCTAATACCAGAAAAGCGGGATATATTTTTTGATGAAGAGATTGGAAATTGAAATCCTTGACCACTCCGATGATGTGCAGGTCTTCTTTGCCATGAAACCAACGAACGCTCTTACCTACTGCGTTTTCTCCCCATCCAAATTCTTTCACAGCACTTTCGTTGGCTATAAACGAGTTGTAATACTCATTGTCTGAGTCTTTGAAAAAGTCGCGACCCTCCAGAAGTTCTATGCCCAAGGTCTCTAAGTAGTCATGCCCGACATTGAGCAAGTTCATGGACTGCTGCTCCAGTATGGAATCCTTTTCTACCCACATGACCTGACCACCTACTCCCATCCCGGGAGTAGAGTGAGAAGTAGCTGCATTCGTGATGTTGGGGTTTTGGAGTAGCTCCGCTTTTATGGCATTCATGTGATTGGCTATGCTGGTATCTTGAATGTCAAGCACAAGTACATTTTCCCTATCAAAACCAAGCTCCCGCGTTTTCATGTATTCGATTTGCTTGTCCATAGAGACCGTGCAGGTTATGACAAGTAGTGATACTACGAATTGAAAAATGATTAACCCTTTTCTTAAAATAACTCCGGAGCGGTCTCCAGTGAATGAACTTTTGAGTGCATCTGTGACAGGAATAGAAGGAATGTATATGGCAGGATAAATCCCTGATAAAATGCCTATCGCCAGGGTGATGCCCAGCATGCCAAAGGTCAGGGTAGGGTTGCTTAGAAAGTTGAGCCCCAGATCTTTTTCTATTAGATCATTGAATGGGGTAAGCTCCAGTGTAATCCATGAAAATACGATAGCGATGATCATGGCAATGAAGGCGAGAAAAACAGCTTCAAGCAAAACTCCTTTGAACAAAGATATTTTTGAAAATCCGAGTGCTTTTCTTACACCCATTTCGCCTGTACGCATTACAGATCGGGCGGTTGCCATATTCATATAGTTGATACAAGCTAGCAAAATGATGAATAGCCCTACTGCTGAGAAAGCATAGATATAGGTCATGTTACCAACGGCCTCATCATTGTCCAGATCCAAATCAAAATGAACGTCCGCCAAAGGTTGGAGCTTAATTTCTACTGTGCCGTTGATCCGTTTGGAAAACATGCCAAACGTTTTGTCAAAAATGGAGGGGAATTTTTCGTGGAAATTTTGGACTTTATAGTTTGGAGGTAGGAGTAGATAAGTATAGCAGTCCGTATTCCAATATGCTTCCGATTTGCGCATGGCATCCCCCTCCGCAAACCATGTCCTTGAAGGTATTCTTGACAGCAAGATTTCGTACTTAAGATGCGTGTTCTCCGGAAGGTCGGAGATCACAGCAGTGATCTCTCTGATTTCTCCGGAAGGGGTTTTCAATCTTTTTCCCAGTGCAGTTTCATTTCCAAAATACTTTTCAGCAATTGATTTGGTTATGGCTGCTTTATTTGGCCCCTCGAGAGCAGTCTGAGGATCGCCTTCATAGAATGTGTGATCAAATAGCTTGAAAACTGTGCTATCAGTCATCCAGATGTTTTCTTCGTAAAACTGAGCAATGTCTCCATTCTCCTTTTCGTATTGAACCAGTACTCGATCATCTGCTTTGATGAACCTGGTGTATTCGATGATCTCGGGAAATGTGGCTTTTAGTTCAGATGCAAGTTCCCTTGCAGTTGTAGCGGTATTAAAGTCGGCACCATCTGCCATTAAATGATTGGTGAATCTGTAGACTTCTTTGTGCTTTGCAAAATGCTGATCGTAGGTGAGTTCGCTTTGAAGGTATAAAAGCAGGATGATACCCACAGAAACCCCAAGAGCCAGACCTAGTATATTGAGAACGGAATAAATGCCATCTTTCTTGAAAAGTCTTGTCGCAAAAATCAAATGGTTTCGTAGCATGCCCTGTTTTTTTGGTTGTTTTTCAACTCACTTAGTTCAGGTTTAATAACCTGAAACTTGATTTGAATATCACTTAATTAAACCTCAACCCTCACTCTGAGTCTTTTGGCCTTTAAGCTTTGATGAAAAGACGTGATAGTCTCATAGCTTAAAGATTATTACGACTTCACTTTCATCACCCTGTTCTAAACCTCATACATATCAGTCAAATAGAACAAATCTAAAGTAATGAATATGGGAATGGCTCACGCGGATTTTGCAGGGAACTACCAAAGTGGTGCAGGGAATGGTTAGTTGCCTAGCCTTTCCATCAGTTTGGTTCTGGAAGATCGACTTACTTTTAGTCTTGTACCGTCCTTTAGCTCCAGCGCATATTCACTGTTGCTCAGTTTATGAAGAGCCACCAAGTGTGAGAGGTTCGTGATATAGGACTTATGTGTGCGTATAAAGGAGGAAGAGGGTAGTTTGCCTTCCATTTTTTTCATCGTTTCGCGAATCAGGAAAAAGCGATTCCCTACATGAATTTTGACATAATAATCAAATGCCTCGATGTAGTGTATATCTCCAAAGTTGATCATATGAACACTGCCGTCAACTTTGATGACGAGTCGCTCTTGTGATTTTTCGTCTATTAATGAAGAGCCTGATCCTTTGGCTTTTGCCTGCTTGATCAGCTTATCCAACTTGTCACTGGAGTTAGATTTTATCTTTTCTTTCGCTCTCGCGATTGCCTCTGCAAATCGTTCATCGCTAAACGGCTTGAGTAGATAGTCCACAGCATTGACCTCAAAAGCTCCTAAAGCAAACTGGTCATATGCAGTTGCGAAGATGACCTCTGGCCATGGTTTCTGAAGACTGCTTAGCACTTCAAACCCATTGATGTCGGGCATTTGTACATCTAGAAATATCAAATCAGGCTTTAAGGAGGTGATTTGATCGATAGCATCTACTCCGTTGGCACACGATCCGATGAGTTCCAAGTCCGGAAAATCTTCAAGCATTGCTTTCATGCCCAATCGAGCACTCACCTCATCGTCGACAATTATGCAGGTTAATCTCATTGGACTTCAAAAGGAATTGTGATTTTGAAAGCGATACCTCTCGCCTCCAGTACGCGTTGAAATCGAAATTTGGTACCGTAAATCTTCCTCAGTCTGGAGATCGTATTGGATAGGCCTATTCCATCTGGTTGAGACTTATTGAGCAGATTCTGATTCAATGTTGTATTAAATACTGTCAAAGTCAAATTGCTTTCTTCCAGTGTACCTGAAATATTAATTTGCTGTCGGGTTTCGTTTTCCTTGATACCATGTTTGAAGGCGTTTTCTACCAAGGGTTGCAAAATTAGCTGAGGCACCTTCGCAATTAATAGTGATTCATCAAAATCCTGCGTGATTGTTACTCGACCACCGAATCTCACTTTTTCTATCAAAAGGTATTTTTCCAGGAGGTTGAGCTCTTCTGCCAAGGGAATGGTTCGAACTTTTTTCATAGACAAAACAGAACGAAGAAGGTCATTGAGAGAGGCAATCATGGCCACAGCTGTTTTGTTCTCACCCAAGCGGACGTTCATAGCGATGCTATTCATACTATTAAAAAGAAAGTGAGGGTTCAACTCCGTACTGAGACTGGTCAAATCGGATACAATCAAATCTTGTTGCATGTCGGCCTTCTTTTTTCTTTCAGAATTCAACTGATTTTTAACTCTAAATAATTGAAATATGGTTACATACCCCCAATACCAAAGAATGCCATCGATGATGTAATACCAAGAGTCAGAAGCGTATTGCTCTAGAGTAAATAGTGTGTAATGCTCAGCAAATCCAAATAGACGCTCGAGCAATAGAATGAACCCACCTGTCAATACAAAATGGATGAGTCCGAAAAATAGACCAGTTGCCGTATAAATGAAAAAGAACCTTCTACTACTTCTAAAATCGAATGAACTAAACATATAGAGGATCGCAGGGCTCAGAATCAGGATAGAAATGAAGTAAGCACCAGGCCAGAAAACAACATGCTCCGCTGGGGCTCCCTGATATATTGACCTAATCCAAACAAAGAGGAACATTGCGATCAACATCAGCATGTTGAAGATCGAAAATTGCCCTTTTGAAAAAACCTTATGTTGAACCATTTGAAATAGTAAACATTATCACATTGGATTTGGTAAAGTGAATATTCAAGCTTTTAGAAGGTAAGCTCTTAGTGACGTCATACCTGCGTATGCAGGTATCTCATCAGTATATTATGGGACTCCTGCATAGGCAGGAGTGACGGCTTATACTTATTATTAACTGTTTGTTCCATAATTGATCTGTCGTGATAATCTTTTAGTAAACATGAGCAAATTAATTCAATTGCCTGAAGCATTGGCGGTTGAATACGGAGATATTGAGTTCGAGCATTCCTTTGTTCTGAGCGAATGTTGATTTGTCAGCTATTTTTACGTCCAAATACTTATCATATGACCCGAAAAAATCTCTCAGCTTTGCTTTCCATATTTTTTTTACCACTGATAATGTCCTGTGGAGTAACGCAAACATCCATCCCAGATCAGGACTTCAATGATAGTTGGTTGTTTCAGAAAGGAGATAATGAACAAGGAGCAAGTCCCACGCTGGATGATGCGGACTGGAGAACTCTTGATTTGCCACATGATTGGGCGATAGAGGGACCATTTATCAAAGGAAGCGACTTGCGAACTGGTGGGTTACCGGTACATGGAGTTGCTTGGTATCGAAAGCATTTTACGATAGGAAAAGAAAATCAAGGCAAGCAGATTTCGATTGAGTTTGATGGAGCAATGAACAATGCAAAAGTTTGGCTAAACGGAGCTTATATAGGGGAGAGGCCTTATGGATATATTAGTTTTGAATTGGACTTGACTTCAAATATTAAGTTTGGAGAAGACAATGTGATTGCTGTTCAGCTAGCTCCCGAGGAGTTAGCGGCAAGGTGGTATCCTGGAGCAGGGATTTATAGAAATGTACGATTGAAGGTAAATAACTCCGTGCATGTTCCTCAATGGGGTGTTTTTGTCACTACACCTGAGGTGACTAAAGAAAAGGCTTTGGTCAAAATAGAAACTACCGTCAAAAATGCAGTTTCTCCAGACTCAGAAATTGTTCTGGAAACCGTTCTGATTGATGAGACAGGTGCTAAGGTAGGGACGGTCTCTACTGAAGTAGTGGTTGAAAAAGCATCGAATAAAGTCATCACGCAAACGATTGAGATTCCGAACCCTAAGCTATGGGGGATCGAAACACCCGTTTTGTATAAAGCTGTGACCAATGTGAAGCTGGGTGAAAATTTGTCTGATACTTATGAGAGCGAGTTTGGAATCAGAACGATAGAATTCGACGGAGACCGTGGCTTTATTTTAAATGGGCAGCTTGTGGAGTTAAACGGGGTTTGTATGCACCACGATCAGGGAGGACTGGGCACAGCAGTTAACTATAGAGCCAAAGAGCGCCAGATGCAAATCATGCAAAGTATGGGGGTAAACGCCTTACGTACAAGCCACAATCCACCATCATCAGAAATGCTACAGGTATGCGATCGATTAGGAATCGTCGTGATAGTAGAAGCTTTTGACGAATGGCAGATGGGTAAGGTGCCAAACGGCTACAATAAGTACTTTGACGAATGGCATGAGAAAGATCTGCGCGATTTAATTAAGAGAGATCGAAATCATCCATCCGTAATCATGTGGAGTGTTGGCAATGAGATATTGGAGCAAAACAAAGAAGATGGCTGGAAGATCACCAAGAGTCTAAATGACATCTGCCACGATGAGGATGCCACCAGACCGACCACCATCGGTTTCAATTACTACCCAGCACCTTTTGTCAACAAGATGGCCTATCAGGTAGATATCGTAGGACTCAACTACTGGCCACTAGAGTATGGCAAAACCAAAGAAGAGAATCCGGATATGATTCTTTACGGATCAGAAACTTCTTCTCAAACGAGTAGCAGAGGGATCTATCACTTTCCGATTGAAGCAAAAGAGCAGCATGATACCCATCATGTCTCAAGTTACGATGCGATAGTGGGGCCACCGTGGGCTTATCTTCCCGATGCTGAATTTGATGCACAAGCAGAAAATCCTTTTTCTTTAGGAGAGTTTATTTGGACTGGTTTTGATTATTTGGGAGAACCGACACCCTATGCAGGGAAAGACAACTCTACCAATGGTCTTTGGACACTGGACTGGCCATCTCGATCCTCGTATTTTGCTCCTGTAGATTTGTGTGGTTTCCCAAAAGACCGGTATTATCTCTATCAAAGTCAGTGGACTGACAAGCCGATGGTTCATGTGCTTCCTCATTGGAATTGGGAAGGCAAAGAAGGAGATATCATTCCTGTGTTTTCTTATACCAACTGCGAGGAGGTAGAGCTCTTCGTAAATGGGAAATCTTTTGGTAAGAAAGTGAAGGGAGTGGATCTGACGGAAGTGCCTGCTGAATTTCACGGATTTGAAAAAGGGATGTATAAATCCAAATATCGTCTTTCGTGGAATGTCCCTTACAGTGCGGGTAGCCTGAAAGTGATTGGTTATAAGGATGGAAAGTCTGTCGTTGAAAAAGAGATTAAAACAGCTTCAGCGCCTTCCAAAATAAGCCTTGCTGCTGATAGAACAGAAATAAGTGCGGATGGCAAAGACCTATCCTTTATTACCGTGAGAATACAGGATGAATCGGGTAATCTATGTCCCAAGGCTAATAACAAGGTTAATTTCAAAATAGAAGGAGCAGGCACATTGGCCGCTGTTGACAATGGAGATCAGACTTCTATTGAATCCTTTCAGGCCAATCACAGGACAGCTTTCAACGGACTCTGTCTTTTGGTGGTAAAATCAATCAAAGACGCTGGTGAGATTAAGATTACGGCAAGTTCTGAAGGTTTAGCGTCAGAAACCATTGTCATAAAAACGAACTAAAGCGAGCTTATAAATTAGGGATTAAGCAATCTTGTGAAGCAGAATGATTAATCAGCTTTGTTTTCATTATTCTGGTCACGCCAGTATGACGTCTATGAAAAGATAGATTCCATCTGGGCGCACGGCTGGTGAATGATCTTCAGTGTGTAAATCGAAGGGTGAACTACTTAAGTGCAACCACATAAATGGACTCGATATCAAGAAAACAACCCTTCAATGACTTGCATAAATCAATCTTTGGTAAAAGTGGAGATGAGTTTTTCATGTGTTGGAAACTGCTGAATCAATTCTGACCTTGAGGCCAACACAAAGTCATCAAAGTCAAAGCCAGGAGCAACTGTACACCCAACAAGAGAGTAGCTATTGGGTACGAGTACTTTTGATGCAAACCAGGCGTTTCCGGGAACAACAAGCTGTGGAATTTGTCCACTCGATAAATCTCGCCCGATAATGAACTTGGCATGATCTCCATTTTCTGAGATGGTATGAAGTTCTACTGGAGCTCCGTCGTAGAAATGCCAGATCTCATCCTGTTTGATCTTGTGAAAAGCAGAAAAATTCCCAGAAGTCAACAGGAAATAAATACAAGTAGAATAATGTCGATCTGACCCATAAGCCTTGCCAAGACTACCCAAGTTTATTACACCCTTGCTTCTATAAGTCTCTTTGTAGTATCCTCCCTCAGGGTGTGGCTTCAGGTCTAACTTTTTGATTATTTCATCTATATGAGCTTCCATTTATTTCAGTTTACGAAGCTTCAATGATAGCGATTAAGTTTTATTCTGGATGAGAAAATTAGTAGTTACTTCCACGTATGCTGTGAAGAATTGTCGTGACATCTTGCTTCTTAATATTATATTTTTATATATTTAAGTAAATTATATATTATGAAATCGAAGGAGTACATAAAAGGGACGATAAAAACCATCGTATTGAAATTGCTGTCGGAGCGAGATAGGATGTATGGATATGAAATCAGTCAGCGGGTCAAAGAGCTTTCTTCTGGAGAAATAGAACTAACCTATGGCGCTCTATATCCGATTTTGTATAAGCTGGAAAATGAAGGGCTTCTTGCCACAGATTCAGAAATCGTGGATGGACGTGTACGTAAATACTATTCTCTGACAAAATCTGGTACCGAAATAGCCAAGGAAAAAATAGCAGAGCTTAGTCAATTCGTTGAGCTCATTAAGAACATCATGGCTCCAGCACCCGGGTCAAGTTTACAAGTATGGGGAGCTTAAGTCAAGATCAACTAGATAAGATCTCGGAAGACCTTCATCAGCAGGGAATCACTTTTGATCCTTTGCGGGAAGAATTGCTGGATCATCTTATATGCGATGTAGAAATTCAGATGCGGGAAGGAGCTGATTTTGCCACAGCCTGGAAGTCTGTTAAAGACGAAATCCCCAATAATCATTTTAAAAATATTCAAAACGAAACTATGGAACTGTTAAGAAAGAAAGTTAATCCTGTGAAGATTTTTGCAATTATTTCCTTTGGTCTTTTGGCTTTTGCCACACTCTTCAAGATACTTCACCTTCAAGGAGCAGGGATGCTTATGCTGCTTTTCCTTGTGTGCACGTGTGCTACACTTTTGGTCGGCTCGACAAGAAGCATTTATGTATATAGAGAATCCAGAGGACGAGGGGCTATTGTGATTACCACAATATTGATTATCTCTTTTATAGCTGGTCTTTGCTTTAAAATCTTGCACTTGCCAGGAGCAACGATGCTCTTATATTTTTCTGTAATTACTTTATCGATTCTCTTTCCGGCACTGTCCATTTACTTCCTTACTTCAAGAAAAAAGCTGAAGGATCATTTGCTAATCAAGCTGATAGAAGATAACCAAAAGATACTTGAGCGTGCCGCCATGATACTCATAGGATTTGGTTTGTTATTTAACTATTCTTCACTCTTGTATGGTGCAGAAAACTATGGTGGCGTTATATTTTTCATTTTTTCCGTAATCATAACGGGGATATACATTTACACCTTTACGTGGAGTCATTATGTTCATTCGGAGCGTCCTAAATCGAGTGCTAATCTGCTGCTACTAATTGTCTCATCTCTGGCATTTATCATGTTTATGTTGCCAGTTTTAGGAAGAGACCTCAATTTCGTCTTTAGACAATTTATTGCTTCTGGAGCAATGGTCTTTTTTATTGGAATCATATTGATTCACTATTCAAAGTTTTCAACCTCGGAGTATAAAAGCATTTTGGCTCCTATGAGCTCTTTCTTACTTTTTTATCCGTTGCTTAGATTAGGGATAAAACTACAGTGGTTTGAAAATACCTTGGGAGGACTCGTTACCAACAACAATTTCATTATTGGTTTTTTGGTTTTCCTATTGCTTTTGCTTTTTGCATTTAGAAAAGAGAGACTCTTCAAAGCACTCATAATCTTGCTCATTGCTTCTCATATGATACCAACTGCTTAGGAGACAGTTTTAGTGATTCAGGAGTGCTCCTCGATTTCCACCTGGATCGCAATCCGTACAATTTTTCCCTCTTGAGCTTGATCTAACGATATCTTACTCTCAGAAAAGATGAGTTGAGTTATTAAAGCTTTCGCTTGAATATGAGCTGGTCAATTGCTTCCTGACCATCCTCGATTATTGGTTCTTTGTAGTACTTGACGTAGTGTCCCTTGATGGTGCTTTCCAACTCGAACTTCAGCTTGGTGTAAAGCTTGATTTGATACTTACTTGTGTCTGCTGTTTTCAAGATGATGTGTTCATAAGCCTCCATTTTGGCGGTTCTGATCGCATATTTGATAAGTTCTTTGCCAACACCCTGCTTTTGGTGCTCCGAGTATACTGCAATGTTTTTGATTTCTATTTCACTATCAGAAACAGGTACCAAAATAAATCCGCCAATCAGGGTTTCTCCTGCTTTGGCAACATAGGACTCTCCAGAATTCCGATACTTGGAAACCATTTCTTCTGAAGGATCAGCAAGCAGCAGTAAATCCATGGGAATAGATTCGTTGTGATTTGCCTTGCTGATTTTTATATCCATTGGGCGAAAATAACAATGTAACGCTTTATGTTGTACAGGTTGAGATAAACTATTTTATGGATGGGTGAAAAATTGTAGTGGATGAGCTATTTCAATTTGCTTTCGGCGTGCTCAATTCCCAGATTGATCCAGTTCATAAGTTCCTCTTCTGTCTGAAAACCCGATGGAGAAACGTATATAAATTCTTTCATTGGAGTTTTAGTAAAGTCCATCGGCCTTACTGATGAGTTTTTCATTACCTCATCCATTTTTGATGAAATCACCCGAACCGCCAGGTCGTCCTTTATGATCCCTACGGTCATTTTTCCTAATAGTAGAAATGAAAGCCCTCCAAACATTTTTTTCTCAGTGATATCTGGAATATTTTTCATTGCCTCACGGATTCTTTCTGCCGTATCTAAGTTATAAGCCATATTATAAATGTACAGATTTAGATCGTACCTCTTCGCCGTAAAACTTCTTTGCTTGTAGATCGAAATTTTCAGATGAATCAGTAGTATTAAATACCTGAGTGCTGTTTTTGCTGCATTTCTTTTCCATTTCCGGATGTCTCAAAAGATAGTCTTTCAAGCTGCGCGCTACTATATCACCTTGGGATAAGATTTGAATTTGTTCAGGCAGGTATTTTTTGATTTTATCTTGAAGGAGTGGATAGTGAGTGCAAGCAAGCAAGAGCGTGTCGATATCAGGTGACTGATTAACAATTTGATTGATGTTTTTTTGTATAAAATAATCTGCTCCTTCGTTTTCTGATTCGTCATTCTCTACGAGAGGCACCCACATCGGGCACGCCTGCTGAAACACATTCAACTCAGGAGACTGCTTTTGAATTTCCAAAACATAGGACTCAGAATTAATCGTACCAGCCGTTCCCAAAATGCCTACTGATCGCGAGTTAGAAAAATTTCCAATCACCTCGGCAGTTGGACGTATGACTCCCAGCACCCTTTTGCTTGGGTCTAAATTTGGTAGGTCTTTTTGTTGGATATTTCTAAGTGCCTTAGCCGAGGCGGTATTGCAAGCCAGAATAACCAGATGACAGCCTTTTCCAAACATGTACTTTACACTCTCAAGTGTGTACTGGTAAATCGTGTCGAATGATCGGGTTCCATAAGGAGTACGTGCATTGTCTCCCAGATACAAATAATCATACTCCGGTAATCGATTGACTATTTCTTTCATTACGGTAAGTCCTCCGTAACCAGAGTCAAAAATTCCGATAGGCCCTTCTTTCATCATTCGTCAAAAGGCAATTCGTCAACGATCTTCTGTAGTTTGCTATCAGAATAAGCTCCCTTCGTTGCATAAACTATTTTTCCTTCCTTGTCTATCAAGTAGAAATATGGAACGTTTTTGTCTGTAATGTTGAGTGCGTCTTTGTAGGTGTTCAGAGAACCTTTGTAGAAGAGAACATGAGGATGTAATTGCTTATCTACATCTTTTTCTACCTTGTCCATTACTTTTTGATATGCCGGTCGTTTAGCTCCTGTAACCATAGGAATGAAATAAACATTGACGTCATAGCTGAAGGCAAAAAGAGAGCCCGCATCGGGTTCTTTAATCAGCTGTTGATAGACAGGATTGAACCAAGTTTTCAAGCTTCCTTCAGATTTTTTTGACAAGGCGATTCCTACAAGTGTATACTTACCCATTGTCTCTGATGGAATATTGATAGATCCATGCGTAAGACTTTCACCTTCCAAATCCGGGAATAATTTTCCTTTTTGTGCCACACCCGAGCCGAAAGCCGCAAGTAGAAGAATGGATAGCAGAATTGATTTCATATTAGATAGGGTTTATGAGCCTTGTATTCTTGAAAGGATAACGCTTAATCCAAAGCTAAGAGTTAAAGGGTTTGTTTTTTGAGATTTACAAAAATGGATTTAGCACATGATCAAATTTATATTGAAAGAAGCGATTATTGAGTGCTGGCTATAATTAATAATGCAATTCAAGGGAAACAGTAAGTTTTACGATTCAAGGTAAAAAATCAACAGCTCAAGGAAAAAGGTGCACCGAATTCTTCCCCAGACGTGACTAGTTAATGAACTAAAATCAATGTTATGAAACAAAACATACGACTACTCACCGCGCTAGGTTTTCTTTTACTATCCACCCTATTGGCGGATGCTCAAGAGATGGTAAGGTCAGGCGCTGTGATACGAACCAGTGCACAAAACGTTCAGCTCTATTCGGGAGAATCTTCCGAAGTGGTCTTGAAACTTGTCCGTTCCAAGCAAACAAAAAGAATGGTGTTTGATTTACTTCAAGTACAAGAAGTTGAAGGATTGCATACAAGTATTCATATTGCGGATGAAAAAGATACTTATATTTTGAAAGTGACTCCTACTTCGATATCCGAGGGACATTATCAGCTCATCGTGCAGGGATCAAGGTCTGATCGGAATTATTTGACGTCCATGGTACTCCCTGTTGAGGTTCTTTCAAAAAGAACTGTAATTTCAGCTAATCAATAAATTAGGTATAAATTTATTCAGTGCAAGTGCCTAGAAAACACATTTTAAGATCAATTGTAGGTCTCGTAATCTTCTTTTTCCTCAGGTTGGGGCATGAGGATTTCATGGGTGAGTTTTTCGTTTTTGGGGCATTGGATTTTATCTTGATGGGGTATACCATTGCAATGGTTGTCCTTATGTGGGAGGTTTTGGATAGGAATTTCTCATATTTCGAAAAACAAGGATACAATTTCACCTCATCACGAGATACCATCAAAGGGGTTTTGATACTTACACTTTGGACTGGAGTGCTCATAAGCGGGGCTGTATCGTTTTCGGAATTCTATTTGAAACCCAAATTTGATTGTGCTATTTTGGAAGGCACAATTTTCAGGGAGACAGCACAAGGCCAAATTTTGGCATGGTTGATTATATCAGCCAGGATTATTCGCTTGAATTCCGTTCAAAATAAAAAGCTTGAGCAGGACAAAGCGATGGTGCAAAAAGAGCTCTTGCTAAGTCAGTATCAGAATTTGAAAAATCAAATAAAACCGCATTTTCTGTTCAATTCTTTTAGCGTATTGCAGGCGCTGATTCAAGTGGATACAGATCAGGCAGAGCAATTTTTATCCAGACTTTCTAAGATGTACCGATATATTCTGGAGTACAGAGAGGAGCCCATGAGCAGTCTGGATAAAGAACTGGAGATACTGGATCACTACCTTTATTTGCTCAATGTGCGGCATGAAGAGAGTATCGTAGTGACATTGAATATTGACGAAAAAGCACTTAACTCATTTATACCGACTATGTCGCTCCAAATGCTTGTAGAGAACGCCGAGAAGCACAACAAGTTTTCAAGAAAAGAGCCACTTCAAATCAATATCTTCATTGAGGATGATTATTTGGTGGTTAGAAATCAAGTTGGCAAGCAAGGTGCAGAAATCGTGTCTACTAAGGTGGGATTAGAAAACATAAAGAGCCAGTACAAGTTGCAATCGGAAAAACCAGTGGTAATCGTGCACGATCAAGAATACTTTACTGTGAAGATGCCTGTCTTATCAAATTTGAGAATTGCATGACAGAGATCGTCATCATTGAGGACGAACGCCTTTCTGCCGAGAGGCTTCAGAGGTTGGTAGGGGAGTTTTCGGATGAGTTGAGAATTGTATCCGTTTTGGATTCTGTTGATTCTGCCAGAAGCTGGTTGAGGGATCAATCTGTGCCTGATTTGGTACTTCTTGATATTCAACTGAGCGATGGATCGGGTTTTGATTTGCTTACCTCTGGTGACATTAAATGTCCCGTGATCTTTACCACTGCTTATGATCAATATGCCATTAAAGCTTTTAAGTTTGATGGAGTCGATTATCTACTTAAGCCGGTTGATCAGAAGGAGTTAGAGCAAGCCTTGGAGAAGTTTGAACGAAATAGAGAAAAACGAGGATCACAACAGGATAAAGAATCAGTCGAGAAGTTAAACAAGATAATTTCAGGGGACTTTAAAAAGCGATTTCTAGTGAAACTGGGAGATCGTATGCAGTCAGTCAATGTTGAAGATGTATCCTATTTTCTTTATGAGAATGATCTAACACACCTTGTGTCCAATGATGCCTCTAGGTGGCCAATCGATCATAGTCTTGATCAGCTTGAAGACCTGATAAACCCGCTTGATTTTTTTAGAGTCAATAGAAAACTGATCGTTTCCCTTCCTTCGATAAAAGAAATACACAGCTATTTCAACAGTAGATTGCTGCTTGATCTTGCCCCAAAACTTGATCAAGATGTAATCGTGAGTCGTGACCGGGTTTCCAAATTCAAACATTGGATGGATATTTAATTCATATGAAATGAATATTTAAGTAACCTTTAGGCGTTGATTGAGTAAACTTATTAAGTCGAAAATTCAAAAAAGCCTAATGTTCAAATTCCTAACCAAGAAGAAAAATCAGTTCAAAGCTCATTGTTCACTGAGTAAACAACCACTTGATCGGGAGTCAAGCTACTTGGTCACAACCGCACAGGTTATTTCTTCAAGAAAGTTTTGGGACAATGTAATGACTGAGCCTGATACCTTAAGCTATACTGAGGCATACTTCAAGAATGGAGATACTACAGCCAAGAATATACGAGGTATGATCTTTAAGAAATACAGTCAGGAAGAAAAAGCTTGGGTTATCTCAGATGCTCAAATTCATCTTTTTGATATAGATCAGGAAATGGCCAAATCTTTGGCGGATCAGTGGTGGGATAGTCAGGGAGCCTTTGTCCCTGAATCGACCAAAGTATCTTTGGAAGAACTGGGAACCGATTCTTTTGAAGAGATCAAATCCTACGCAATAACAGAAGCTGGAAAAGCTCAGATAGCTAATTAAACCAGTACTTCGCGTATAGCCTTTTCTAATACTTCGGGGTTGTTTAGCGACCTTTTGCTTAAGTACTTGTCTACTGGAAAATCAGGAAGCTCAGGGTTATTGAGATGGCCTGATATTACTAATATCTTTGGGACTTTATCCAGTGTTCCTATAGTCTCGAAACCATTCATATAGGGCATTTCGATATCGAGGAGTAGTACGTCTGGTTTTGCTTTTACAACAGCAAGCACCCCATCTATTGGGTTTGTATAGGTTCCGATTAGTTCTATATCTTTTACTTCAATTAAGAAGGCGTTTAGAAGTTTTAGAAATAACGGATCATCGTCAATTGCTAGGCAGGTTATCATAACTTTGGTCGAATTACACTTCAATATTAGCTAACAACTATTAAAGGTAGGTAGTTGATTGAGTTTTAAATTAATCCTTCACGATCTGGTTCATACCAATTGTGCAAGTCTGTTAAATCGACTTGGCGTCCTAGACCTGTTGAAATTCGTTTAAAAATTCATGAAAACGCTAGCCATTTAGTTTATATTATTGAGTAGACAAAGTAAGATTGAGTAGATCAATTGTTCTTTGAAATTCAATACTTCTTTCGGCTTCAATGGTTACTTCTTCTTCTAATATTGGATGAGTAAAATGGACACTGGATGCATGAAGTAGCATAGTCTCCATTTGCCACCGGTCTTTAAATAGCTTGTTTTGTTTATTGCATCCATGAGCTCTGTCACCAATGATAGGATGAAAAATATGAGCAAAATGCTTTCTTATTTGATGCATCCTTCCGGTTTCCGGATATGCTTCAACTAACGAATATCTTGAAGTACTGTGTTTCCCAAACGGTACTTTGATTTCGAAGCGATCGAGTGTTTTGTATCTAGTGATTGCATTCTGAGTTCTGCCATCATCTCTTCTCAGTGGATAATCAATCGTTCCTTCATCATCCGTATAACCGCGAGCTACCAATAAGTAAGTTTTATTGATTTTTCTTTCTTGAAACAACATTTGCATGGCCGTATCTGCTTCCGAAGTAAGCGCAAAAATCAGCACACCAGAAGTCTTTCTGTCCAGCCTATGTGCTGGGTACACTTTCTGATTAATTTGATTTCTTAATAGTTGCAATGCAAACTCAGTGGCATCATTAGCAATCCCTGACCTGTGAACAAGTAGGCCATGGGGTTTATTTATAGCAATGATGTGTTGATCTTGATAAACAATGGGGAGCATTGTGTGTTTTTAAGAAAGTAGCAACAAAACTAAGAAAAGGAACATGAACTTGATTTGCTTCGGATGAGTTTCACTAGTATTCCTAAAGGATAAAAATGCTACTTTTGCAGAATAAATACGATTTATGACTCCAATTGCGATTACTCAGTATCAACCCATGCTTCAGGCACTAGCCACTCGGATGGTTGGATGTATGCATGACGCTGAGGATATTGTTCAGGATACTTTTTTGAAGTACCTCTCTATAGATACTTCTAAGATTGAAAACACCAAAGCTTACTTGATTAAGTCGGTGACAAACAATTGCCTGAATCATATCAATTCTATTAAGGAAAAGAAGAAGGATTATTTGGAGTCCATTAAGATTCCTGATCTTTTTGAGAAAATCGACTTTTCTCATCTTGACATCAAGCTGGAATTGAATTCTGCACTGGAAGTACTTCACAAAAAATTAGGCCCTCTGGAACGAGGATTATTCCTACTTAGAGAAGGTTTTGATTTTGAGTACGACGAGCTTCAAGAGATTTTCAATAAGAAAAAGGATCATTGCCGTCAGTTGGTTTGCAGAGCCAAGGATAAGCTCTCTAAAGAGACGGAGAGATTTAGTTTTTCTTTTGATATGGATGCTTATTTTCAGGCGATTAACAAGGCGTCACAGCAGGGTGATTTTGATGAATTAATGGATCGTATTTTCGAAACAGGCCCATCTGAAAAAGAATAAATAATTATTTCTTCACTTTTCTGTCACAAACGATTTTCCCGCCTGTCTTGTAGGTAGGGAAGGGCAATTCCTTCTCAATCAAACACAAACAAGAGAGATTAAATGGAAGTTATTATCCCGTTTTTTGTAGCGCAGTGGTATCTGTCGCTGTTTTGCCAGACTTTTTTTCTACATAGGTATTCGGCGCATAGAGCCTTTACAATGAGTAAAGGAGCTGAGAAATTCTTTTACGTCCTTACATGGCTTTTTCAAGGATCAAACTATTTGAGTCCTTATGGCTATGGAGTGATGCACCGTATGCATCATGCATATGCGGATACACCAGAAGATCCACACTCTCCAAAGTATGATCAGAATCTGTTTAAGATGATGTGGAGAACAAAATTGACTTACACTACGATTACAAATAAAACAGTAGAAGTTGACTCCAGATTTACAGATGGAGTTCCAGACTGGCATGCCTTTGACAATTTTGCTCGTTCATGGGTTTCCAGACTTTTCTGGTCTGCGTCGTACTTTTATGTTTACTGGACATTTGCAGATGTATGGTGGTTGTGGTTGTTGTTGCCAATGCAGTGGTTGCTATCTCCAATTCATGGAGCGATTATTAACTGGTTTGCGCATGTATATGGCTATAGAAATTTCGAAGTAGGAGATACCTCAAGAAACTTCCTTCCGTTCGATTTTTTGATGATGGGAGAAAGCTATCACAACAATCATCATAAGTATGGATCTAGAGCCAACTTTGGAGGTGTGAGGTGGCATGAGATTGATCCCACATATCAGGTTATCAAAGTTCTGGATAAGCTAGGGGTGATCAATATCGTTAATAAAAACGAAGCAAAACTTTCCCCTGAGCCTAAGAAAGTAGCTGCTTAGTTATTTAAAGAAATGTAAAAGAAGAGCTGTTCAATTTATTGAACAGCTCTTCTTTTATGCCCCTTCCTCTATAAAGGCTCTCAAATCTTCCACCTGTTGATGAGACATCTTTTCTAAGGTGTAATGAGGCATATACTCTTTGTGACCGTATTCTGCATACGTGCCCTTCCGAATGATCTGATAAATTGATTTATCACTGTCATCGGTAATGTGCTTTTTGAGCCAACCCAGAGTTTGCTTATTGTTTTCAAAGACCACATCGCTCTCTCCGTCAGGTCTATGGCAGTGCTGGCAACCAAGCTCGAAAATCCCTTTTCCCATTTCAGGACGCCCATCAAAAGGGTATCCTTCTGATTTACTCTCAGGAAGGTGTGCAAAAGTAGCTGGCGATTTTTGCAAGTACTTGGATTTGATTAGCGCCACGTTTTCCTCCGACTTATTTTCTTTCCACTCCTCGGTATCCTCCTTGGAGATGTCCAGGTCACCCATTTTCATTTGAAGGCTCCACATGTAAGCCAAAATGCTTTCCATTTCCCAGTCCTTAAGGCTTCTTCCCTGAGAGCAAACTACAGCACATAGTTCAGTGCTTGCTTTTAAGCTGTTTTCGGCTTTTCTCACCAGATCACCATATTTCAAGACATAGTCGTCGTTGTACCAGGTTTCTCTATTCACGATTCCCCAAAAGGTAGAGCCCTGTAGATATGGGATCTTATTTTCCATCGCATACTTTAATCTTGCGTCTTGATCAACGGTAGCAAGGTTAGGATCTTCTCGGCTCAAGTTGTGGCAACTTGTACATGTGTAAAACTTGCTTATGTATTTACCCTTTTCACCATTGGGTCCAGTGGCTTTTCCAAGCTTAACCAAATCCTCGCCACGTTTTACCTTTTCATCTGTCATAGTGACAAAATGCTCTGGCTTATCTTCACCCAGCTCAGCTAAAACTTCAAAAACAGGAGTCTCGTCATCCCAATCCGGTTTTTCAAGGATAGAGATCATTGAAACTCCAAGAATAGCAGGAACAATTACCAAGAGTAATATTTTTATTGATTTCATATGCTATCTTATTTTTCTTCCCTTGATTTTGAAGTCTCTGGTAATGTTAAATCCAAAGAAAATATCTCGCTTTAAAAATTTTCCATCCTGCCAATCTCCCTCAGATTCTGAAATAAAGGTACGTTCCACCATGCCCTGGCTATTACTTATATGAAGTTGGAATATGTGCCCCTTTGTATCTATTTGAACACTGAAGGATAGGGATTGCTGAAAGTCATTTCCATCAGGATTATTTGGAAGGCTGGACTTAGGAGTGAGGTAGTATTCAGTAGAGACACTCCAATTTTTCAGAAACTGATACTGCCCAGCAAACCCAACTGCGAAAATGTCATTCTCCTCATCGTCCGCTACAAGGTTTCTATGTAAGAATGTTGGCATGACCTGAAGGCTTAGCTTGTCGCCGAGTTTTCTTGCTATAAGTATCTGTGCTACATACGAGGATTTTTGAGAGAGATCCAGCTCCAAATCTGGGTTTGGGTGCACAGCTTTCGTTTCGAGCGCATATCCACCCAAAAATGTAGCAGAAATAGGCATGCTTCTTTCTCCACTTGACTGAGAGAGGAATTTATACTTTACATAGCCGTCGATAGTGCCGTCAGTTGAAGTTCGACCTAATCCAACCATCAACTTATTGGTGATTCCATAGTCCAATCCCATTCTCATTCTGGCAAAATCCAATCCCCAGAGATTATTGCGACCACTAGTCATAGGGCCAAACCTGTGAGCAATGATGAACGTCAATATTCCTTCGTTTTTGGTTTCTACGGAGTGCCCATTCACAATTCTGGTATCGTCAAACGTCTCATAAGCATAATCAGTCTGTGCAACGAGAGCCGTACATATTAGCACAAGCGTCAGGGAGAGAGTAATCTTTTTCATGTTGTTGTTAGATGAATTCCATTAAATGTAAAAAAATCAATGACTAACACGAAAACTATTTGCTTCAAGAACACATGCCTCAATCTTATATGACTAGAGAGAGACATATAAGTTGTTGATTATCTAGTCTCAAATGACAACCGTACATGTGTAATAACCGTCTTAAAGATTAATCCAACTACCCATACCGTGTTCAAAAACTATTTTAAAGTAGCCTATCGGAATTTTCTAAGGCATAAAGCATATTCATTGATTAATGTATCTGGCTTGGCAATAGGTCTGGCCTGCTTCATCCTTATATTCCTATATATCCAAGATGAATTGAGTTTCGATAAGATGCATACTAAGTCTGATAGGACATATCGATTAGTAGAGCATTTTGAGAGCGAAGGCTTAGGTGAGCATTCTGCGAGTCAACCCTTTCCTGTCGGACCCACGTTAATAAACGATTTTTCAGGAATTATTGATCATACGGTCAGGCTGTTCAATTTTCAGTCTCCGACACTTACTCTAGCCAATAGGGATTTAGATAAGTCGTTCAATGAATCGCGAATTTTCTTTGCAGATTCAACCTTCTTTGATGTTTTCGATTTTGAACTTTTGCATGGAAACAAAGAAACGGCTCTGGATAACCCAAACTCGATTCTTATCACAGAATCAATGGTTGAAAAATACTTCGATGGAGCCAATCCAATAGGAAAGACCTTGGAGTTTCAAGAAAGTCAGAACTTAAGGGTCGTTGGTATTCTTGCGGATTCTCCTTTGAATGCACACTTTCAGTTTGATTTCATTGCATCTTTTTCTTCTTTGAACGCGCACTATCATGGCAAAATACCAAATGGGTGGTATTGGAATCCTTGTTGGACGTATCTCGTGTTGAATGAAAATGCAACCGAAGAGGATCTTACGTCATTGTTTCCAGATTTCGTAAAAAAGTATTTTCCTGCTTTCGTAGCGGATGATATTACACTTGATCTTCAACCCTTAACGGATATTCATCTAAAATCCAGACTTGATTATGAAATCCAGGCAAATGCAAACGAGAGTAATATTTATATTTTCAGTGCAGTGGCCTTGTTTGTATTGCTTATCGCCACTATCAATTTTATCAATTTATCAACAGCCAGAGCAAGTAAAAGGGCGAAGGAAGTAGGAGTGAGGAAGTCTCTAGGAAGCATCAAGTCGCAACTCATAATCCAATTTGTTATAGAGTCTATTTTGCTTACTATCCTGGCATGTGTGATTGCTTTGGTATTGGTTCAGTTTATTTTACCCGCCTTTAATTCACTTACCGAAAAAGCACTCAACCTCTCTATTCTGTTGGATATTAGATCCATAGTAGGTGTGATAGGCCTGGCATTGGGAGTGGGGCTTATGGCTGGATTTTATCCGGCATTCGTGCTTTCATCATTCAATCCAGTGTTGGTTTTGAAGAATGCTCATCAAAAAGCGAGCGGTTTCAATTTCCGTAAGATTTTGGTGACAGCCCAATTTGGCGTTTCTATTACGCTCATTATTGGAACCATTATAGCAGTGAGTCAACTTAGGCTTCTTCAAAACAGTGATACGGGCTTCAATAGTGAGGAGGTTTTGATGATTCCGGTGATCAAATCCCCAATGGGAGATCACTATGAGTCGTTTAAGAACGAGGCACTTAAAAGTCCAAGTGTAAAATCTATCACCGCAGTAGAGGAAATAGTAGGAGCCAAGCATCAGGTAAACAATTATAAGTTTGAAGGAATGGAAAAATCAAAACCATTTCCTCGCTTTAATATCCGACATGATTTCACCAAAACGTTTGATATACCCATTGTAGCAGGTAGGGATTATGAAATGGCAATAAGCACCGATGACTCATTGGCCTTGGTTGTGAATGAAAAAATGGTCGCCAATATGGGGTGGGGCACTCCGGAAGATGCATTGGGTAAAAGGTTCTATTTTAGAAATGAACTCAAGGGAAAAATTGTTGGAGTAGTTCAAGACTACAATTTCGTCTCAAAGCACCATTCGATTGGCCCGCTTGTTCTACCTCTAAATACCCGCAAACAAGGCTTCAATCTTTTTATAAAATATGTGGCGATTAAGATTGATGGAAACAATATGAAAAAAGCGATTGCAGATTTGAATAATTCATGGTCTCAGTTTTTACCCGACCGTCCCTTTGATTATTTCTTTTTAGACGATAGGTTAAACGATTCTTATAAAGCAGAACAAAAACTGAGTACCGTTACGGTGATTTTTTCCGGACTAGCGATTCTCGTTGCTTGTCTTGGATTATTCGGACTTGCTACTTTTAGTATTGAGCAAAGAACAAAAGAAATTGGCGTAAGGAAAGTGCTAGGGATCAGCCCAGTTCAATTGGTGGTTTTGTTGTCCACTGAGTTTCTTATACTTATTCTTATAGCTTTTATTGTCGCAGTTCCATTTTCTTACTTTGCATTAAGCGAATGGCTTTCTGACTTTGCATACAGGGTAGATATGGGGGTAGCACCATTTTTAATTGCAGGCTTTATTACGATCAGTGTGGCATTACTTACTATAAGTTATCATGCGCTGAGAGCCATTTTGATTAACCCGGCAGACACGTTAAAATACGAGTAGTTAGGCATTAGAGATTTTATTTTCAAAGTATTTTACTTTTAACCTTGCCTTTCTTGATTAGATGTGTCTTTTTTGGATACAAATACTCAAGTTCATGATTAAAATACTCAAACAAATAGCTTTTTTCGGAGGTATCATTATTACTTTTCTTGGACTTGTTCTCATAATGATTGTGAACGAAACCGGCCATAGTCCGGTGTGGTTGGTTAACATCATGACTTCAATCATTTTCGTTTCTGGAATATCTATTCTTATCGTAATCACCAAAAAGGGGATGCATGGCTAAAGCCCCTCATGAGCAAGCAGTAAGGATATTGTACGTTGATGACGAGCAAGGAAATATAGATTTCTTTAAAACGGTCTTTAAGCGTGAATATGAAGTCATAACTGCGAGATCAGGGATAGAAGCATTGAGTATTCTTGAAAATGAGGAGGACATAAGTCTTATTTTAACAGATCAGAGGATGCCTACTATGACAGGCATTGAGTTTTTGAGAGAATCCATGGAACTATCTCGGGATTCTGTTAGAATTCTGGTGACTGGCTATGCAGATATGGATACAGTGATTAAAGCCATTAATCAAGGACATATCTTTTACTACATTGCTAAGCCATGGACCTATGAGGAAATGAAAATTGTGATTGGGAGAGCAATTGATAATTATAAGCTCACCATGGCCAATAAGGAGCTATTGATCCAGTCGGAAAGACAGGAGAAAGAGATGATTATTACAGAACTATCCAGTCTTCGGAATCAAGTTAACCCTCATTTTCTTTTCAATTGCCTGAATACACTTCGTGCCTTAGTCTCTGGAAATGGAAAGGCTCGCGATTTCATCAATAGGCTTTCAGGTATATATAGACACATGCTGGAGCACAACGATGAAAATATGGTTAAGCTGAAAGATGAAATAGACTTTTGTACAGATTATTACTACTTACAACAAGTAAGGTTCCAGGGAGCATTGAAGTTTGATAATTTGATCAAGGAAGATAAGCTGGAATATAAAATCCCAAGTGCATCACTTCAAATCATTATTGAAAACACGATGAAGCACAACAAAGTCACAAACGAAAGCCCTCTTTGTGTTTCTGTTTACCATGAAGAGGATTGGTTGATCGTGAAGAATAATTACCAGCCGAAAAGTGGGGTTCCTTCCACCCAGATTGGTCAGGCAAACCTATTGAGAAGATATTCCTATTTAACGGATCGTATTCCAGAATTCTTTGTAGATGATGGATTTTACTACTCAAAAATTCCTTTATTGGCTAATTAGTGATTAAATTGGTATAAAGTCTACTGCTATGTTGACAATTGCCATTATAGAAGACGAACCACTTGCCGCGGATGATCTGGTATCCATTTTAGGAGAGGTTTGCAACGAATCAAAAGTAGTTGCGAAGCTTACTAGCGTCAAAGAATCCGTAGAATGGTTATCCCAAAATGATGTAGAGCTTATTTTGTCAGATATTGAGTTAGGAGACGGTCTTAGTTTTGATATTTTCAGTCAGCTAGAAAAGAAGATTCCAATTGTACTCACAACAGCCTACGACCAATATGCACTTCAGGCTTTCAAGCAATATAGTATTGACTATTTGCTCAAGCCTATCAAAAAAGAAGAATTAAAAGCGGCTTTGGATAAATATCGAGAATGGTCGAGTAGCAAAAAGGAATTTGATACACAAGCACTTCTGCAGGCTTTAAAGCCATCAACAAACAAAAAGTATCAGGAACGATTTCTGGTTACCCTGGGTGACAGAATTAGCTCTATATCGGAACCCAACGTAGCATATTTTTTCAGTGAAGACAGGTATACCTTTCTTGTCACAACAAAAGGGAGCCAGCATATAATCAACTATAACCTTGGTGATCTGGAAGACAATTTAAATCCAGACAAATTTTATAGAATAAACCGCAAGTTTATTATCTCGTACAATTCAATTAAAAACATGGTGGCCTACTCTAAGAGCAGGGTGAAAATAGATCTTGATCCAGCTCCCACGAAAAGCCTTGAGGTTGTTGTAAGTGTAGAAAGATCTGGGTCATTCAAAAAATGGCTCAATAGATAAACTCCTTTTGTCTTCCTTCGACCAAATAGTGACAATCCAGGCATTGGTAATTGCAAAAATTAGTATGTTAGTTTTCCAATGCGCAGATCGCGAATAGATGCAAATTCAAAATATACAAGAACCCCCCTCTGATTTGAAGATTTCTGATAGACTTTTAAAAGTAAGAAATCAATCGATTGACATTTGTGAACCTCTTGAAGTAGAAGATTATGTAGTTCAGCCAATAACCGATGTGAGCCCTCCGAAATGGCATTTGGCTCATACAACATGGTTTTTTGAAGCATTTGTTCTAAGTAAATACGATGCTGATTATCAGGTGTTTGATCCCGGTTATCATTTCTTATTCAACAGCTACTATGTATCAGCAGGCGAGCGATGGTTGAGAGCAGAAAGAGGAAATTTGACTAGACCAAGCGTCAGTCGAATTTTAGATTACAGAAGATATGTTGATAAGTATCTGAGTGATTTTCTAAATAAATCTAAACTGAATGAAGAGATTTTGCATGTTATTGAAGTGGGCATTCAGCATGAACAACAGCATCAAGAGTTGCTTATCTATGACATCAAATACATATTGGGGCATAATCCTACGTTCCCAGTTTATAAGCCATCAGGTAAAAACGAGCAGTTAAGTCCTAAACCACAATCTTGGCTGAAGGTCGAGCAGGGAATCTATGAGATAGGGCATAAGGAAGCAGGTTACTGCTTCGATAATGAGCATGGAGTTCATAAACACTTTTTGCATGATTTTGAAATAAGTTCAACTCTTGCAACCAATGAAGAGTTTTTTCAGTTTATGGAAGCTGGAGGGTATGAAAATCACTTTTTGTGGTTGTCGGAGGGTTGGGATTGGATAAATGAGCAGAAGTCTAAGTCACCACTCTATTGGTTAAATGAAGGAGGAGATTGGCTTTATTACACGCTTGGTGGTTTGAAAAAAATCGACATGAGAGCTCCGGTAAGTCATATTTCATTTTATGAAGCAGATGCCTTTGCAAAATGGAAAGGCTGTCGGTTGCCTACAGAGTTTGAGTGGGAAGTAGCATCGAGGTTGTACGAACCGAAGATTTCAAATAATTCCAACTTTATTGAAAAAGGAGTACTTGAAGCGACCGCTACAGGAGAAATGGACTTCCTTGGGAATCTATGGGAATGGACCTCAAGCCCGTACCGCCCATATCCATTTTATAAAGCTCTAGAAGGAGCTTTGGGAGAGTACAATGGGAAATTTATGATCAATCAAATGGTGCTAAGAGGAGGCTCGTACGCCACGCCTCAGGATCATGTGAGACACACATATAGAAATTTTTTTCATCCTCATCTCCGCTGGATGTGCAGTGGTTTTAGGTTAGCTAAACACATATAATCAAAACATTCCGGTGGTATTAACATATTTTGAACAAGACGTATTGGAAGGGTTGTCTTCCAATCAAAAAAAACTTTCATCAAGATATTTTTATGATGAGATAGGAGATAAGATTTTTCAGCAAATAATGAACCTTGATGAATACTATTTGTCCAGGGCTGAATTAAACATCTTTGAGAATCAGAAAGATAAGATTCTCGACCTGATGAGGCCAAATGAGAGCTTTAGAATTGTCGAGCTAGGGGCTGGTGATGGTGTGAAAACCAAGGTTCTCCTGAGTCATTTTGTTGAGCAACAAAAGCGTTTTTCGTATAGCCCTGTTGATATATCAGCCAATGTGTTAGATATCTTAAAGTCGAATCTGCAAAATGAAATTCCTGATTTAGACATTGCCCCGCTTGCAGGAGATTATTTTCAAGTCTTAAGTGAACTGGAATTCGATAGTGACAGCCATAATGTGGTCTATTTTTTAGGTTCGAATATTGGTAATTTTTTGAACGAAAGTGCCATCTCATTCTTATCCAATGTGCGTGAGAACCTCAATGCGGGAGACAGAATGCTAATTGGATTTGATCTGAAGAAAGATCCAAATAAAATCCTGGCAGCATACAACGATAAGCAAGGAGTAACCAAGTCATTCAATCTTAATCTGCTTACCAGAATCAATCATGAGATGGGTGCAGACTTTGATATTACGGCATTTTCGCATAACCCGGTGTACGATCCGGCGACTGGCGAGTGTAGGAGCTATCTTATGAGTCTTAAGGATCAAGATGTGCATATTGAAAGTCTCGAAGAAACCTTTCATTTCAAAAAGTGGGAAACCATTTTTGTGGAAGTTTCCAAAAAATATGATTTAGAAGAAATAGGACTTCTCGCTGAGTCCTCTGGTTTTAGCGTAATAGAAAATCTTCTTGACGACCAGGAGCTTTTTACAGATAGTATCTGGGAGGTGAAGTAATGTTACTTCAATGCTTTAAGCTTTCATTAATTCTACTATTTTTGCCGAACCAAGAGAGCAAATGAGCTTTCGATTTGCGCACGTGGTGGAATTGGTAGACACGCCATCTTGAGGGGGTGGTGCATTAACTTGTGTGGAAGTTCGAATCTTCTCGTGCGCACAATTAAAGTCCGGCTTAGACTGGACTTTTTCTGTTTATAACCTATTGATCAAAATTATGAATGTTGATGTAAGCTTGTTAAAATCGATTTGTGAAATACCAGGAGCTCCAGGTTTTGAAAAACCAATAAGAGAATTGGTCATCAAGGAGATAGAGAATCATGTCGATGAGTTGAGTGTTGACAACATGGGCAATGTTATTGCAATCAAGAAAGGAGCCCGCAATCCTGAAGGAAAGAAGGTAATGGTTGCTGCTCATATGGATGAAATAGGTTTTTTAGTCTCACACATTGATGATGCAGGGTTTATTCGATTTCAGACTTTGGGAGGATTTGACCCTAAAACACTTACCGCACAAAGAGTCATCATTCACGGGAAGAAGGACATAGTCGGAGTGATGGGAAGTAAGCCCATCCATGTAATGAGTGCAGAAGAGCGGAATAAAGTAGCTAAGATTGAGGATTACTTTATTGATTGTGGGATGACCAAAGAAGAACTTCTGGAATGGATCGAAATAGGCAACCCAATAACAAGAGAGCGTGAGCTGATAGAAATGGGGGAGTGTGTTAATTGTAAGTCAATTGATAATCGCGTAGCTGTCTACATTTTGATTGAAACACTTAAGAATATTAACAATCCAGCTTTTGATTTATACGCTGTTTTCACCGTTCAGGAGGAAGTGGGCATTAGAGGGGCTAATGTAGCAGCTCACAGTATTAATCCTGACTTTGGGATAGCATTGGATACCACGATAGCTTATGACTTACCTGGAGCTCAATCTCATGAGAAAGTCACCGAATTAGGAAAGGGCACTGCGATCAAAATCATGGATGCTATGACGATCTGTGATACGCGTATGGTTCGTTTTTTAAAGGAAACTGCTGCGAAGCATGAGATTCCATGGCAGCCAGAGATTCTTGCTGCCGGAGGTACTGATACTTCCGGTGTTCAAAGAATGGGAAAAAATGGGTCTATAGCTGGAGCGATTTCAATCCCGACAAGGCATCTCCATCAAGTAATTGAAATGTCACACAAGAGTGATATTGGCAACTCAATAGCTCTACTTACCGCATCTCTTGAAGATATGGATGCCGCAAGCTGGGAGTACTAATTGAATTTTGGAAATAATTTAAAGCATAAAAAAAGCTCTCAATTGAGAGCTTTTTTTATGCCTTAGAATTAAATTAATGGCTATCCGATCCGCCAGCTGCATGTGCGCCATGCTTGTAACTATGCGTGATTTTTTCTGTTTGTGCTAGAAGTAAAGCCGATACGATGAAAACCATGTGAATAACGATCTCTATGATAACCGTTTCGGATTCTTGCTTTTCAATTGCCTCTCTATAGTCAATGAAAGTTTTGAGCAACTGTACTCCAGATATAGACGCAAGTGAGGTAGATAGTTTGATCTTAAGTTGACCGGCATCTAAATCCTCTAACCATAGAGGCTTATCTTCATGCATGTCCACATCAATACGACTTGTGAATATTGAATACCCGCCAATAGCGACCATCACAACAAGATTCATAACCATAGAAATGTCTACCAGCCCTAGGATTTTGAGCATCATTTCAGTTTCATGAAACTCAATCGTATGGTTAAAAGTATGAATGAGTTCCTGAAAGAATTTGATAAGATAAAGAAATGCTGCAAACGCAAGTCCTATATATAGGGGAGCCTGCACCCATCTACTCCAGAATATGAAGCCCTCGAAGAAGTTTTCAAATCTCTTCAATTTTGTTTCTTGTGCCATTTTAATGCTTTGATGTGATTTTATGGAAAGATAAGAATAATCTTGGGTAGATGGAACGAAAAAAAGATGAAAATCACTGATCGTGTTTGAAAATCACGATGCTGCTGGCAATGATGTCATGTAATGCTCTTTTATCTTTTCTAAAAGCGATCATTGCGAACCCTCCGAAAAATATCAAAAGAGAAAATGGCTTAGCTAGAGTTCTGATCAGGGCCTTATGAAAAGCCAGTCTTGATCCATTTTTATCCAATACGGCAATTTTCATATACCTTCTTCCTGGGGTAGCGCTCCACTTAGAAGCAATAAAACCCACTTCGAATAAAACGATGATAGAGCCAAGGAAGACATACATGGTAGAAGGGATGTCAATAATTAGTCTCAGTAGAAAAGCCACAACCAAATAAAATATGAGATCGATGTTATAAGCCATCAATCTTGCCCAAAAACCTGCACCGCTGTTCACGTAGGTGTATTTATTTTCGATTGTAAATATTTTTTTAACTTCATAGAACACTAATCTAATTAAAGACTTATGAAATTTTTGAAAATCTTAGGGATCGTCATCGTGGCTTTGGTGGTGATTGTTTTTGTGACTATCCAACTTTTACCGGATGAAGCACACATGTCACGTAGTATTACGATTGATGCTGCTCCTGAAGCAGTATATGGAGAGCTTAATAGCTTCAGAAGCTTCAACGAATGGTCACCATGGGCTGCCAAAGATACTGCAGCTACATACGTGTATGAGGGGCCAATATTTGGTGTTGGAGCGAAGATGAGCTGGGCGAGTGAGAAAGATGATGTGGGGACCGGCTCCATGGAAATTGTTGAGATTGAGGAATCAAAGCTGGTGAAGAACATGATGAAGTTTGGAGGATTCGACTCTTCTCCTTCAGCGTCTTTCCTTATTGAAGGAATGGATGGAGGAACAAAGCTTACATGGACTTACGATGAGCTAGGTGTCTCTGGGATCAACAGAATCTTCGGTATGATGATGGATCAATTTCTCGGACCAGACTATGAGGCCGGTCTTCAGAACTTCAAGCAGAGAATGGAATCTGCTCCAAAATCGAATTCTCAAATTTCTTTAGTCAATATTGACCCATTCGATTATGTAGGAATAAAGTCAACCTCTGGTATGGAAATGATATCGAGTAAAATGGCTCAGAATTTCGGTGAACTTATGAGCTATGTAGGACAAAATGGAATTGAAATGACTGGATACCCGATTTCTGTTTATACGAAATGGTCTGAAGAAGAAGTTGGGTTTACCTGCGGTCTTCCTGTTGGTAAGGTTACAAGTGATCTCGGCGAGAATATGATCAAGGAAACGATTCAGTCTGGTTCCACAATCAAGTCAGTGTACAAGGGAGATTACATGGGGTTGAAGTCAGCACATATGGAGATAGATGAGTTTATGAAATTTGCCGGATATGAAAGAGCAGGTGCTCCATGGGAGGAATACGTTACTGATCCAACAGTGGAAACAGATACCTCGCAATGGACTACACATATATATTATCCGATAAATTAGAAATTTGGTAACGAAATATGAGGCTTGTAAACCCAATCAAATTTTGATTGGGTTTTTTAATGCGAAAATTGAAAATATTAGAATGATTATATCTGCCATGTGATTAATGCAAAAAATGAGATTTAAAATTGCTTGATTTGAGAGATTTTAAAAATAAGCTTTAATTGATAAGTCTGATTGTAATTATTTGCTGTTTTTAATTAAAATTTTCAATGAAAAAGGCTTTTCGTTGAAAATACTAACAGTGATTCTTCACATTTGTATTGTAATTCATAACAAAACAAGTATGAGAAACACAATCAAAACCCTTGTGGCATTTTTAATAGTTTTAAGTGCTACGAAAACAAACGCAAGTATCGATTCTACTAAAGCTGGCACCTACTGCAAAGTAGTTGCTCAGGAAAAACAAGATCAATTTAAATTGATTTACAAAGGATATGAGGTTGAACCAGTTTTGATTCAATGGCTAGATGAGGACGATGAAATAGTGTATAGCGAAAGCATCAAAGGCAAGGATGCTTTTGTGAAGCAATACAACCTTTCTACCCTTCCTGAAGGTAACTATAGAATAGTAGTGACCGCCGAGGACTATAAGTACACTGAAGAGGTGAAACTTGGAGATCTATCGGATCTGAAATTTAGCTTTAGAAAAGCTGAGAATAAGACAATCGTAATGACTGGTTTTAAGGGACAAGATAAAGAGGTGATACTTTATGTGTACGATGAGGATAAAAATCCAATATATACAGAGACAACCTCGAAGGAGAGTGTGTTTCAAAGGAAATACAACTTCAGCGAAGCTAATACGTCTGAAGTAACCTTCGTGCTCTCTTATAGAGGTGAGTCTTTCTCTGAAGAGACATTTGTTTTTTAACTGAAAGTCAAAGACTTAAATAAAAAGGACGGAAGGGATGTGAGAGCATCCCTTTTTTTATTGTTTTAAACCAATACATAGTATAGTTTTGCGATCCGTTTTAGCAACGGATAAGCCAGAGTGGCGGAACTGGTAGACGCGCACGACTCAAACTCGTGTTCTTTCGGGAGTGTGGGTTCGATTCCCACCTCTGGTACTCAAAACCTCTTCAATTTCTTGAAGAGGTTTTTTTGTTTGGTAGCGGGTTAGTTTTGATTGTTCTTTTTATATTTCAGATAATGGAAAAGATATCTGAAAATAGAAAATTTGAGAATCAACTGTTTGATGATCCTTTTGAGGCTAGACTGAATGTGGGAAACAAAGTCAAATTTGTTAATTGTACTTTTTCAGAAAATGTCCTTATTGACATGTCGAGTAGTTCTCAAGTATCTTTTACGAAATGCTCCTTCTCTAATAACCTAACCTTAAAAGGGAATTCGAGTGACCTTAAACTATTAAGTATTCAAAACTGCAATTTTGGAGGTTCATTAGACTTTGATGGTTATAAAGGTGATGCCCTTTTAGAAGGGCAGTTTAAGATAATCAAGTTAAACGGTGGGGAAGCGAAGCTCTCATTTATTTCTCGTAAGGAGGTCCTATCGGAAGTTGGCGAAATTGAAATTGGCAATGGCATCTATACCCTTGATTTGGGTACCAATAATGAATTTAAGGATATCTCAACATCAAGTCGTTTGCATAAAGGCAGTGCTTCCGTATCTATAAATGGGAACCCGTCAAAAGTTGGAAATTTGACATTGACAGAATGTGCCAAGGTAGAAGTCAAATTTGATAAGACCCGTTTAGAGACCCTTGAGCTAATGAATAATGCTCAGAGTCACATTGCCATAAATAAGAAATCGTCTATTGAGACTATATCGATTAGTGGCGAGAGCAATTGTCTCAACTCATTTCGTATAGTTGATTCAATAGTCCGAGATCTTTCTATAAAAGAAGGAATCTATCAGTCAATTTATTTGAAGGATTGTACAAATGGAACATTTAACTTAATCTCAGAGCCATTTACATCTGAATCTAGTTTGGATATTACCAATTCATCGTTTCATATCATGTCCGTTGATAGTTCTATAAATGGGAACCGGTTCAAAGTGATAAAATCCAAGGTGTCTCAAGAGTTTTCACTCTTAAATACATTTTTGAATAATACGTATTTCTCTGATTTTGACTTAAAAAATGCCAGATTGAAGTTTTACCACAGTCACCTTGCGGAAATTAGATATTCAAATATTCAATGGCCGGATTATGATCAATATTTTATCCCCGAGGATACTGATTTTTCTCAACTGCGCGAGATGTTTCGACAGTTGAAGTCTCTATCTGTTAGAAATCATAATTTTCTAGATGCGGAGCGTTTCCATGCTCTTGAGCTCGACGCAACATTGAAATGCATCGATAGCGGAAGGTGGTACAATGAGAATTGGTTTTTGCTGTTTACAAATAAGCTATTTACCAATTTTAATAGATCTTGGATTCTGCCAATTGGTTTCGGACTTCTTTTTCATCTGATTTTGGTTGCACTGATCATTCCGTTTTCGTTGACTTGGAAGTACTTTTTGTTCGTTAACAATCTTGGCTTTACAGATTTCGATATATTGGAATTTCTCCAGTTCTACACCTATACATTATATCCGTTTCATCGGTTCGAATATAACAGTGTGGCTTTGCCTCCTGCTTTGGATGTGTTAACTCGAATTGTCTCTTCTTATTTTGCCTATTATTCTCTGAAAGCTGCAAGAAGATTTGGAAGGATATAGAAAAACTAACCCCAATCAGAACCTGACTGGGGTATAGTATCCTCTCTTGTTTGCTTTTTTATACTTGACTTAGCCCGCCATCTACTTCCAATTCTACTCCGTTTACATACGAAGCGTCATCAGAGGCTAGGAACAATACTGCTTTTGCCACTTCATCCGAGGATCCAAATCTTCCGAGCGGAACTTGCTGTGCAAAACCAGCACCTAATTCTTGTAGTTCCTCTTCGCTGAGTCCAATTTTTCCGTAAATAGGTGTTTCTATTGGTCCGGGAGCTACACTTACGGATCTGATCTTTTTCTCTTTGAGTTCATTTGCTAATACACGTGATAGTGACCTCAATGCAGCTTTAGTTGCTGTGTACACTCCAGTACCTGGGAACCCTTTTTGATTAACAATCGAAGTATTGCCAATGATGACAGCTCCTTCATTCAGAAACGGGATAGCAGCTTTTATTGTGAAGAAAGGGCCTTTTACATTGGTGTTGAATAGTTCATCGAAATGATCTTCTGTGATGTCACTGATAGGTGTAAATGGAGCGATTCCTGCATTTAGGAAGAGAATGTCTATGTTCCCATAAGTATCAACCGCTTGTTTGATGGCTGATTGTCCGGCTTCTATATTCGATGAATCTGCCAATATTGCTGTGACCTCACCGCTGATTTCCTGCACTGCCTGATCCAATGCTTCTTGTCTTCTGCCCGTGATGACTACTTTGGCGCCTTCATTAGCAAACAACTTTGCTGTTGCAAGTCCAATGCCGCTATTACCTCCAGTTATAAATGCTACTTTGTTTTCTAATTTACTCATTGTTGTAATTTTATTTGAAACGATTGGTTCAAATAACGACATAATGAAACGATCGTTTCAAATAAAGGAAAAAAAATTAAATTATTTTTAAAATGTCTTCCGCTAGGTGCTCCAGATCTGTTTTGCTTTCTGTAAGAATGGAGGTGATTCTGAGTCCTTGCAGGCTTGAGAATAGAAATATTGCGACCCGTCTAGCGTCTCTGTCAGTGTTAATTTCTCCCACTTTTTGAGCGTCCTCAATCTTCTTTTGGAGAATGCCTATTACAGTGTCTTTATTTTCAATAAGCATTTGTTGAACACGGCCTTCTTTGTTTCCCAGTTCGGCTGTGCAGTTTGAAATGAAGCACCCTTTGTGATCAGAATCGTTTTCTATGCTCGACAAAATTGCTTTTATGAAGGAATGAATGTTTTCCAAAGGACTCTTGGACGCTTGAAGCGCTTCTTGAGTAAATTTTGACTGGATTTTGCCGTAATGTCTTAGGGATTCTTCGAAGATTGCTTCTTTATCTCCAAATGTATTGTAAATGCTAGATCGATTGAGGTTTGTAACATCCACAAGATCTTGCATAGATGTAGCATTAAACCCCTTTTTCCAAAAAAGGGTTGTGACTTTATCCATGATGGATTCTCGATCAAATGTTACTGACTTAGGCATATTTGTATGAAACCAACGTTTCAAAACTAGCAAAAGTTTTGAAGTGTAGAATCAAACCAACTGAATCAGGCATGGGGCTGATCCTTTTTTGAGCTATGCTTAGGCGGTGGCTAACTTTTTCTCGTAGGTATTAGTACCGAGCTGATTTAGAAGCGTGAAGTGACTCTTAAGGGCACCATAAAATGTTCTATGCTCATAATATGGAACGTCAAACTCATGAGCTGTGTCCTTTACAATCTGCGAAATATCCTTATAGTGGACATGGCAGATATTGGGAAAAAGATGATGCTCCACTTGAAAGTTGAGACCTCCTATAAACCATGAAAACAGTGTGCTTCCATTAGCAAAATTTGCAGTGGTTCGCATTTGATGTATGGCCCAATTGTTTTCTACACTTCCAGATGAATCTGGAACATAAAAATTGGTTTCTTCTATGACATGAGCCGGCTGGAAGATTAATGCAAGGGTAAGCCCGCAAATGAAATGCATGACCAAAAATCCAAGAACAATGATTCCCCAAGGTACGGCTACTGTCTGTATAGGTAGCACGAGCAATAGAGAGAAGTACCAGATTTTGTTAATTGTATTATAGATCATGGCTTTCCCGTAGGTTAAGCCTTGACCTTTAAGAAGGTTCTTTTTCTTGTATCGATCGATTTGGATGTAATCTTTGGCGAGACACCAGTAAATGGTCATTAAACCGTAAAGAAACGGCGCATAAAAAGCTTGAAAGTGATAACCGGGCTTATGATCCTGATCAGGTGAGAACCGCATAATTCCTTTATCAATATCTTCATCATGACCGTGCACATTGGTATACGAATGATGAAGAACATTGTGCTGAATCTTCCAGTTGACATGGTATCCCCCTATGAAATTGAGAAGATAGCCCATGATGTTGTTTACCTTTTGATTTTTTGAATATGAGCCGTGATTGGCGTCATGCATGATAGAAAGGCCAATTCCAGACATCCCAAGTCCCATGAGTGCCCACATGCCGATAACCCCCCAAGCCGATGAGACTACTCCGGTTACCATCAAAACCAATGGTGCGAAATATAGCGTTAACATGAAGACTGTTTTCAGCTTCATGTTAAGGTTCCCATATCTGGAAATATTATTGTCTTTGAAGTGTTGGTTTACTCGAGATCTGAGCTCGTTAAAAAATTCTGGGCGATCGTGTGCATTGAACTTAACATGATTTGCACTCATATAGATACATTGCTGATTTAAAAGATCACAAGATAATCTTAAAAAGCTGCTTAAGAACGATTTTGCTTCTTTTTTGTTTCTGTTTTCGATCAGAATTCAAAAACTGAAGATGAGCGAAAATACACGGCTGCTATATTGCGTTCAACTCTTTAGTGGGGTTTACTTTTGGAGCCTCTTGTATTTTCTCTGGTGTGTCAAACTCCAAGTATCTCCATAATCGGTAGAAAGAAAAGAAGAGAACTCGAATTGATCCGCACTCATGTAGTTCAGTATGTATTTGGATTGTAATTTTCTTTTTTCAGGATTCCTGTACCAATAAACAGTCATTTCATTTTCCGAAATTTCTCCTTGTAGGGAAGAGAAAGAACTGTGCTCTGAGTCTAAAGTGACCATTTCTACATGAGTGCTATCCTTACCAATAATCAGAACTTCTCTAGCATAAATCTTGTTTCTGAAGATTCCTCTGAAAGATTCTTGAATGCCGCACCCTTCAATCAAACTAGTGATGGTAGAGGTGCCGGAGTTTTGTTCATATACCTCTGGCGAGGTTCTGTCTTTGGAGCTGACCTCCCAAATTCCTATCGTGTTTTGGAGGAAAAGGTAGGCTTCATTTTCACATGAAAAGCTTTCGTTTTGAGCAGTAATCGAATTATTTATCAAAAGAAGGAAGCTGAAAAAAAGTAGAGTAAGTTTCGTCATTTGAGTTTCTTTTTTTCCTTAAACATTTGAGAAATCAACATTACTTATTCATCTTAAAATAAACTGCCGTTTTAATGAGTGGGCATAAAAAAACCCGAACAGAACTGCTCGGGCTTCATTGTCCTCAAAAGTATTTGTTATTCTTCAAGTGCAGCAACTCCAGGGAGTACTTTTCCTTCCATATATTCTAACAATGCTCCTCCGCCAGTTGATACATAGCTTACGTCATTTCCGTAACCAAGATTGTTAATCGCTGAGGCAGAGTCTCCACCGCCGATTAACGAAAACCCGCCAGCTTTGGTGGCTTTCACAACAGATTCAGCAATGGCATCTGTTCCTTTTGCAAATTTCGGAAATTCAAACACACCCATTGGTCCATTCCAAAGGATGGTTTTAGATTCTTCTATTACAGTTGAAAAAATCTTAGCAGTTTCAGGTCCGATATCTAGTCCTTCCCACTCGTCTGGTATTTCTCCAGCGGGAACTGTTTGACTGTTTGCATCTTTATCAAAATCGTCCGCTATAACTGTATCTACTGGTAAGTAAAGTTTTACTCCTTTTTCGATAGCTTTCTTTTCCAGTTCTTTTGTGAGAGCCATTTTGTCTTCTTCGAGAAGGGATTTTCCGATTTTCCCACCTTTAGCCTTGGAGAAGGTATATGACATCCCACCACCGATAATTAGGTTATCAACACTGTCGAGTAGTTTTTCGATAATTAAAATCTTATCGGAAATTTTAGCCCCACCCATGATGGCGGTGAATGGCTGATCTGCATCTCCCAATACCTTTTTAGCATTGTCAAGCTCCTGTTGCATAACATAGCCGCAGCACTTATCGGCGAAGAATTTAGCAGCAATCGTAGTAGAAGCGTGTGCTCTATGAGCTGTCCCAAATGCGTCGTTGACATAGATATCACCAAGTTTCGCGAGTTTTTCAGCAAATCCTTCATCACCTTTCGTCTCTTCTTTATAGAAACGGACGTTTTCTAAAAGTAATACCTGACCATTGCCTAGACTTGCCGCTTTTTGAGTGGCCTCATCTCCGATGCAATCATTTGCAAAATCAACCTCTACACCAAGCTTTTCGCTTAGGTTAGGGATAATGTGTCGGAGTGAAAATTTATCTTCAGGGCCTGTCTTAGGTCTTCCAAGGTGGCTCATCAATATAGCAGAGCCTCCTTCTTCTATGATTTTCTTGATTGTTGGAACTGCAGCTTTTATTCTGGTTTCGTCTGTAACTTCCTGATCTCCGTTCAATGGAACGTTGAAATCGACTCTAATTAATGCTTTTCTGTTTCTAAAGCTGAAGTCGTCTATAGTTTTCATATCAATAATATTTACGGTATTCGATCTAACGAATTATCGGCGTTTTCGGTTGATCAGACTGATTTGCAGTCGATTAACTTTCACGGCTTTCCGAAATTCGGACGCTAAAGTGAGTGATCTAACTCAAAATGCAAAGGATATTTGTCACTATCTTACAGAAGCTCTCTCAAGCCGGTCATTGATGGCACGGCCCAGCCCTTGATTTGGCAACTTTTCCGTAACAATTAGATCAATTTTAGGAGTATCCATTTCTCTTAGTGCAGAGAAAATTCTTTGTGCTGCTTCATCTAAGTCACCTTTTTGTGAGAGAATGATCTGCTTCGCGGGTTTGAGTTCAGAGTAGTCCTCTTTAAAGCTGATGATCGCCAGATTCTTGTTTTTATTTTCTTCAGCGAGCTCAGTAATATTTCCGACCAGGACACTTTTGCCAGGGGCGTAATGAGATTTGAGCATTCCAGGAGCTACCGGATTTGAACTTTTGTTTAAGCTAGTTTGAGTGATTCCAATAAGATCTTCTATTTCCTCAACCTTTTTTCCTCCTAATCGAAAAATCGTCGGTGACTCATTTTCATCAAACCCAATAATCGTTGATTCTACTCCAATACTACTTGAGCCTCCATCAAGTACATAAGGTATTTTACTACCAAGCTGATCGTTTACATGCTCAGCGGTAGTAGGAGAGACATAGCCAAACGGGTTTGCGCTTGGTGCGGCCAACGGGAAATCAAGTGATTTGAGCAACTCCAGAGTTAACTCATGCTTAGGTATCCTTATGGCAACTGTATCAAGCCCTGAGGTGATGAGGTCAGGGACAATGGTTTTCTTTTTAAGCAAAATAGTGAGCGGGCCTGGCCAGAATTCCTCTGCGAGTTGAAGCGCTTTTTGGGGAATATGAGTCACGTATTTCGCAAGCTCAATCAGCGAATGAGTATGCAGGATAAGAGGATCAAATTTGGGTCTGTTTTTAACTTTGAAAATATCCAGAACTGCATTTTCATTCAGGCCATTGGCTGCTAACCCATAGACGGTTTCTGTTGGTATACCAACCAATGCTCCATTCTCTAGATATTGTTTCGCCTTAGAAATACTTGAACCGATTTCGGCCATTCTTTAATTTTTGCACAATATTCCTAAAAAAAGACGAAAACTTTCAGGCCACAATTATATTTACTGTCAAACAACCGTACCCATGAACAAAAGCACAAAAAATATTCTAAGATTAGTTTCTATCGTTATAGCCCTAGGCCTTGTATTTATGGAACTTGGTTTTATTCCAAACCTTGTCAATTATCATTTTTGGTTTATGGTTGGAGCTTACGGGTTGGCCATCTTTACATTTAGATAATAGAAGTGCAGCTTGCACGGAGATTTAAATGGTAAAATCGATATTGATGGAAATATTTTGAATGAAAAACTGAATGAAGAACTGAAGATGCTAGTAGAAGCTTTTGCTTCTAAGTTAGCTACCTGATCGAAATCATTCTCTTTGTCTTTGTTTTCCCGTTGTAGCTAAGGTGGTAATAGTAAATCCCGTTTCTTACGTCAGCCCCATAACTGTTTTTTCCGTCCCATTCTACAGAGTTGGCTCCTGCATATTGATAACCCCACAGGAGATTTCTTACTATCTGCCCCTGAGAGTCGAAAATATCTATTCTTACCATCCCGTCATTTGGCAATGAAAATTCTATCAGCGTATCATCGGTAAAAGGGTTTGGGTAGTTCTGCTCTACTCTGAAGTCTTCTGCTGTATTGTAGAAAGTAGCTTTGGGGTCATCTATGAAAGATCGAAAGGTTCCGTTTCCATGTGTAGCCACAACCATTCGCCCATCTAATCCTCTATAATTCATCATGGTAACTACGGATCGGCCTATTACGTTTTCCCCTTCTTTCGTCCAAATTGTATTTGCTCCATCTAACTCATCTGTACTGAAAAGCCCAATGCTGGTACCGACATAATATCGGTTTCCGTTCTGAGTAGGGGCAATTTCCACCCATCTGACACTAGGGCCATCGCCAGATCCGTCTGCGTTTTCTTCCAGATTTCCGCTTACATTTTTGAATGTATTCGCTCCGTCCGTAGAAAGGAAAATGGAGGGGATCTCGTAATTAGACAATGTTACGAGCACGAATTCGGGATTTTCATTATCAGCTACAATTGATGAAATATAGCCTTGCTCTGGAAAGTTGGCAGGTGTAAGTATAGAGACTTCCTCAGCTCCTTCTACAGAGGCAGAAGTAACCTTTGCGATAGCGGGTATTTGTCGAAATATCCCACCATACAATACATCTTGAGATTTCTCTAACGTCGTAAAAATACCTTCACTTATACGGGAGTCTCTAAGCTCTTTCCAGCCGATATCTGTTTTGTTTTGAGAACCATTGGGTATTTGAGTAAGGTTTCTGTTTTTCCAAATCACATCTCCTCCGGCTACATACATTTTATTGGCATTGAGTGGGTCAAGAATAAACGGATTGACAAATAAATAGCCTTGCCCGGATTCTTCTCCAGCTCCAGCAGGATCCACTCTTCCAAACCCAATGATTTCATTTGTGGAATTGAGGCTTAATCGAAATATGAGTCCTTCTTGAAGTCCAACATACACGAAGTTCTTGTTTGGGGCAATCGCGGTGTAGGCTCCATCTCCTAGTACCAATTTGACCCATGCTGGGTTGATTCCCAAAGACTCTCGAATGTAGGTTCCATTGTCTTGCATGCCTCCGGTAATAATATCGGTAGCCTCGTCTTGTTGTTGATTAATACTATAAAATTGAGATGTGAGGTATCCATTATTAATGCTTCGGTATTGCACAGAATCAGCGATAATGCTTGTAGAAATGCTAAGCCCACCGTCGTGGCAAGAGAGTGCCTTGCTTGCATCATCTGGATAAAACATCAGTAGGTGCTGATCTGCATGATGAGAGGGGTATTGGTTAGTCGACCCATTAAGATATCCGCCGACCCATTTGGTGTTTTTGGAGGATTCAAAACCATCGGTAGACCGGTATAAGTTTGTGCCACCTAAGAAAACAATGTTTTCATTCTCTGGATGGACACACACTAGCATGTTATAACCTCCCTGCGCATCGAAATCGCCTGTCTCACCTCCAAATGCAGGGATATTCTCAGAAAGATTTGTCCATGAACCTATTGGCTGTCCGGCCGCAAATCGAATAAAATTGTAAACCCAAAGTTGGTTGTTATTATTTCCTACATAAGAGAGAAAATAAACCTTGTTTGGGTTTGATTTCGATGCTCCAATTACGGTTCTTTCGTGTATTGCAGAAAAACCCGGAGGAGTAATTTTGTGCCATTCTTCTCCATCTTGGGAGAAGTAGAATCCTGCATTTTCGTATTGACTATCGGTAGAGGTAAAAGCACTCATTGATGCGAAAAACTGACCATTTTCGTTTTGTATGATGTGGGTATAGGATGGGTCTGCTGAAGTGTTTAAATCAGTGTCAGGAGTTAGGTCGAACCTTTGATTGCCAAGAGCAACTTCCCACGATTCTCCCTCATCTGTGGATTTAAGAATGCCTCCGTAGCAAGCCACAAATAATTCGTTCTCGGTGCTCTTTTGATTATTTATAACCATACTCCATCCATACTGAAACTGATTATTGAATACTTCAGGAGAGGAGTTTTGGGTCGATTCGAGAAATGACCAACTTGCTCCGTTATCTGTAGACTTGAGAATGCCATTGCCTCTATATGGAGCGCCTATCCCTCTTGCTGAGTTACCATTTCTCTCTCCAGTGGCAGCATACCATATATTTCTTTTATTGACTCTTGTATCTTGAATGAGAAATGAGACTCCATTGTGAATGTCGGGATGAGTAGTTCTTTCCCAGGATAGTCCTCCATCCTTTGTTTTCCATATTCCTCCAGATACTCCTCCAGATATTATTACTTGGCTGTCTCTAATATCTATGGCAGCAGCCCGAGTTCTGCCTCCAACGTTGAATGGGCCAGCGAGCTCCCAATTGATTTGAGTCTTGCGAGCGTTGGATCTTATGAGATACTCTTCTTCATTTATGAGTTTGGACTCAAATTGGATTTCTCTATCTCGAATTCCTATGGGGATAACTCCAGTTTGAGGATTGACAAGCATTTGATTTTCATAATCTGCCCTTGCGTTTGGATTTTCTTTGCTTCCGAGAATAGTCTTCGCATCCAGAACGGGGATAGAGAAGTCTGCTTCTTCTTTAGTTGAGATTGATAGCAGTAAAATTGAGAAGAGAAGAAGTAGATTGGATAGTCTCAAAGCTATTCTATAATGGTATTGACCTTGTTGACTCTGCCTTCTTTTAATGCGGCTGTTTTGACTCCAGCGGCATTGTTATTTAAGTCTCCTTTTTGTGCGTCGATGTAGTAGGAGATTGGTTCTAAGCCTTTGAATAAAGCTTGTCCCTTTTCATTGGATGAGACCCTAGCAATGGCATTTTCACTTGCACGATAATCCTCTTCTGAAGTATAAATACTCACAGATGCACCCTCAACGAAGTTGCCAAGATTATCAATAACGGATATTTTAAGCTTGGTTGGTAAAAATCCCTCTTTATTCTGGAAAGAAAATATCCCAATAATGAAGAGGGTAAGGAGTAAATTTCTTATATGTTTAATCATGATTCTCATATTAATCAAAGGATTAGGATTGAAGCAAATATTCTGCCAGTTCCTTGAATTTTTTGGGTGATTTATAGAGATGATCATTGTAAGTGTTGGCCATCAGACGAATGAAGCTGGGTACTTCATCTATGCGTATCAATTCAATGACAATGTTTCCAAATTTTTGATCGATTGGAGTCTGTTCTGCTGGTTTTATTTTGAGGTAGTGTTTCTCTTTTGATTCAACATAACCATTCTTTTCAGTCACAATAAGGTCACTGATGGAGACTCTATAATCAAGAGCTTTTACCTTTTCTGCAAAAAGATCAAAAAGGAAATGAAAGTGCATTTGATCAATGTCAGAATTATAGGTGATTGCAAAACCATTTGAGGACTCTCCCGAAAACTGATGCACATTGGGGTTTTTGATAATTCCTTCGGCTTTTAACCTTAGTGATTCAGCAATCTCCCCAATCAATTCCGAAGGTAACGAGGAGTCTTTCCACAAATCATACTGATCCAAATAAGCATCGCTTCTTTTTAATACTTCATGAAGAATGGGACCCTTTGTTTTCTTGGGAAACAATTTTTTATAAACTTCATCGAAGTAAGACATATTGACCTAACTGATATTACCTAATAAGAGTTATCGATCCATACTGTACGATTTCACCGATTTCTGGTTCAATTGTACTTGTGAATATCATTTTGTAAGCATAGGTAGTAGGGGGGGCGGGCTGATTCTGAAAACTTCCGTCCCATCTGAAATTAGCGTCTTGCGAGTTGAAAACGATCTGTCCCCATCGATTGTAAATGAATATTTCGAACGTATCGATAAAGTCGCTAGGGAAGACGAAAAATTCCTCATTCATGTCATTACCATTAGGACTAAAAGCATTCGGAGCAGCAATCTCGCGGAAGCAACTAAGCTCTGCTTCCAATCTCACGGTATCAGTTTGCAAACACATTGGCTCAATTACTTGTCTCGCTGATACGAAGTAGACTCCAGTATCTAGATCTTGAATAAAAATACTGGATGCTGAGCGATTGTCTTCAAGATATACAGATTCACCATCAGAATTTAATACGTTAATATCGACTCTTGTGCCTGTAAAGTTTCTCAAGACGACTCTGATATCACCAGACCTTAGACATCCATTGTCAGAAATAGCTTCCATTTCAAATGGAGCATCGTCTTCAAGCAGCATTACATCCGTGCTTCTACATCCTGTTATATTATTGGTAGCATTTAGAAGATAAGTTCCGGAGAGCAAATCTGAAATAGGAGGACTTGTTCCTGGCCCATCAAAGTTGAATGGCCCATATGTAATGGAATCTTGTGTCAGCTCGTAGGTATAACTTCCTCCATCGTTGAATAGTACGCTGAGTGATCCGTTTGCCTCTCCACAGTCAGGCTGAATAGTATTCACCTGTGTTATATCAGGAGCAGGTAAAATGACAACCTCTACGCTATCAATTGCTGTACATCCTGTGAACTCGTTTGTTACAGCTACTGAGTAAACAAACGTACCCTCGGTGGATGTAGACACACTTTGGGTTTGTAAGTCGCCAATAATAATACCGTCCCTTCTCCAGACATAGTCAGGGCCCTGATTATTGGAGTCGAGAGTAGGAAATGGGTCGTTTTGGCAGAATTGCAAATCTTCTCCCAAGTCAACTATATTTCCGCCATCACCAATAAAGACTCTTACCGTGTCAGAACTGCAGCCGCTAGTATTATTAATAATGGCTGCATCTACAATTCCAACAGATGTGAAAGTCGCCATTCTTGTGGTGTCTCCTGACGACCAATAGAAACTTAGGTCTGGATCATCCTGATCCCAAATCGTCAATGTGACCGTTCCGCCACAGAGAGCAGTGTCCTCAGGCACCAATGGCTCTTGTGGGATGAAAAATGCCTGTATTGGCTGAGTCAATACGATTATGCTATCGTTACAGCTATTAGTAATAGTCAGCGTAGCTAAAGTATCTATTGGAGAAGTGTAAATGTGAGTAGTATCGGCTCCCGTCATCAATCCGGAAAAAGTACCATCTCCAAAATTCCAATTAAAAAATTCCACTTGCTGATTTGGATCTAACCCATTTCCCGAAAAACTGGTTTCCTGCCCCACACAGGCTACAGATACCGAAGCGGAGGCTTGAGCTCCGTCTCCACCAGATTGAGTGAAGTTAGGTAAGCCTTTGCGGCTAAGCCTTCCTGAAGCATCAGCATCCACATCAATAGCTGTTTCGGTGAAGCCGGGAGTGTCAGATGCGGATCCTGAGATCGATCCTAGGTTAGAGTTATTATCAATTGCCAAGTAAATTACCCCATCAGGGCCCATCTGTAGAGCTCCATAATCCGGCAATGTTGGACCTGTCAATTCCAAACGAGTGGCTTCTATGTCAGCAGCTGGGTTTTGAGAAAACATACTGTCAAGATCGTACTGAAGTATGCTGGAAACCGGGTTGTCAGATATGGAGACATACAGTTTTTGGCCATCCGAAGAATACTCTAAGCCATAGGCCTGTGCGGTAGCAGAAGTGGTCTCCAGATTAATAAGACGAGGATTCTCGATCGCCCCATTGAAAAAATTGTAATCAAAGATTTCGACCAGATTTGAATCTCCCGGAATCAGCACGGAAATATCAGATGCCAATGGAGAAAACTTCATGTATCCGCTGTTGTTTAGTTCATTTTCTTTTAAGTGCGGCTCTCCAATAGATGAGTGAGTTGCCTCAGAGATTCCGTTACCACTTATCGAGTAAGCCCTGAAGTTATTATTGCCAAATTCGTGAGTAAGAATGATCGGGCTATCGAACCCTGTCGATGTTACGCGTTCGCTGCTTTGATTGACCAGGGGAACCCCCTTTTTAATGACCGCACCACGTGCAGTATCTTCTTTGATATCAACGATAGAGTATTTTAAGCTGTATGCATCATCTCCATAAACTTCTTCGGAAGTGAAAATATAAAAGAAAGTGTCATCGTCCGAAAACGGTATTATCAAAGCTGATTGAGCAGCTGTGCTGTCCCCTCCAATTAGTGTTCCGTTCATCATGACGTCATGCTCTTTGTTCCAAACCGTAGATCCATTGGTGTAGAATAGCAGGTCTCCATTTATATCCGATATAGAAGCACAACCTTCGGGAGAGGACATCATATTTTCATCTACGATAGCCACAGGTGCTCCATTGGTGAAGTCCAGCCCTGCCCGTTCACCAAAGTACCATTGACTGCTTGCTTGATCAGGCTGAGAAGTATAAACAGTTACTGTGATCTCACCGTAAGTTTTACAACCGCTTGTGGTTGTTACATTCACCCAATACACCTGTGTTGTATCAGAATTTGCAAATATGGTTGGGGTAGTTTCTCCTGTATTCCATACATATTCTACTCCGCTTGCAACTTGAGGATCGAGCTCAAGCATATCCCCAATACATATCGTAGTGTCATTACCAAGATCCACAGTATCTCCAGCTATGATGTCAATCATTTGATTGAAAGTGCCGAATCTGCCGTTGAGTTCTGCTACTAATGTTACGTTATAAGACCCTGGTTCAAAGGAGCGAATAGGAGAAGATGCATTGGATGCTACGCCATCGCTAAATAGCCAGAAGTAATTATTCGGTTCAGGATCAACCTCCGGAAAGAAAAGTGTCGCATTCCCTTGACAGCTATCCCTGTAATCGAAACTGACACTGGTAAACATCGGTAGCTGAGGAGGAGCAAACGAAGGAAACTGAGTTCCATTAAAATCCTCATCAAAAACAATATCATTATATACTAGTAATGCAACCTCATTTTCGGCAAACTCTATTCTGCCCAATTGGAATGGATCACCTTGACTCTCCTGATACAAATGGTAAATTCGATCATCAATACCTCTCCTTAGACCATAACTTCGATACACTTGTACTCCCAAGTCATGAACAAGAAATGGATCCGTGTCTACCGTATCAGCAAAGTTTACTTGAAAAAGACCCCCTACATCTGTACTATCTCCAAGTACCGAAAAGTAAAGTTTGGAGCCATCAGAAGACCAGGCAGCATCATAGATTTCATCAGGTCCTCCTGTATTTCTCAATGAACTCTTAATAGATATTTCTCCTGAATTAGTATTGAAGTTAAGAACTAAGATATTTCGGTTGAAATCCTTGGGAGCCAATGCCAAATCCACAGAGTCAGCATTGTAAGCGTAGTGTCCGAACTGGTTGACTTCAAATGAAGGAATGGTTGCAGAAAAAAGTGTAGTGTCTCTCGTTGTAAACACCCCAGAGTTGTCGATACTAGTAATATGAAACTCATGGCTATCTCTGCTTTGAGAGATCAACCAATAGCTCGTGCCATCACCAGATTCGAGTATGATCATTCCTTCGGATTGGTTTGTCAAACTCATGGTTCTATTTACAGGACCAACGAACTCTCCCAAAGGGAAGCGAGCAGAAGTACTATTCCCCGGTAGACTAGCATCCACTATACTATAGTTAATTTCAGTATCAGAATTCGTGAAAATATAATATTGCGAAAGATTACCCGGTACAGGGCAGGTTACTACAGCTTGATTGAAGTCTGTGTTGGCAGACAGAGGATCGATAGATACGCCCGGAAGTAGATTGTGGTTAGCATCATATGTATTTCTGCCATCAGTATAGAAAAGCAGATCACCTGTAAACTGATCATTTATTACCGACGATCCACCTGTACCAAAAGGTGTCTGCTGATCTTCCTCTAACACAACACCCCTGCCACTCTTGTCGAAGACAAGATTTTGCTGACTATTTCCAAAAAACCAATTCTTCTCAGTAATATTTTGAGCTGAGAGCTGGGCTATTGCACAAAAGCAAAAAACGACTATATATACACCTGACTGAAACAGAAACCTCATTGACCTAAATAAAGGTTAAACTTCTGAGGGCTATCCTCAGATCACAACACTAGGTAAAATTAACCTGAGTTCGCAATATGACCTCCTAAAATATGTTTTTATCATATTGAAATCACAATACCCGACAGTCATCGACCATCATAATTGACCCAAAGGAGAATCATTTCCGATCCAGAGGAGCTCCCTTTTATGTTGGAAAAGCCCCAAAAAATTATGATCATATTGTGAACTCATTAAAATTAACATAAAATACTAACGAGCAACTTATCGTTACATTACTTAGATTAGCAACTTTGATTCAACATCTTTTGATCCACTTGAGAAATAATCAAATCATTTGTAAAAATAGGTTTAGCGTGCTCGCGGGAGCTTTTTTGTTGTTGACTTTTCTAAGCAATGACAATCTGAAGGCACAAGACCCTCAGTTCTCTCAATATTACGCAGCACCTATGTATGTCAATCCGGGATTGGTTGGGATCAATCAGCGCGGAAGAGCTGGAATTAATTATCGAAATCAATGGCCTTCCATAGATGCCTCCTTTGAAACCTATTCTTTTTTCATTGACTACAATTTTGAGGATTATAATAGTAGTGCAGGATTAATTGTCAATACAGACAGAGAAGGTCTCGTAGGCCTTCAGTCAACTTCCATAGGCTTACAATACGCATATCAGGTTCGACTCACTCATAAATGGACCTTTCGTCCGGGAGTTGAAGTTGCCTATTATTGGCGCGATTTGAATTTCGATAGACTGACTTTTGGAGATCAATTTGATGAAACGGGACAAGTCAGAGATTTGACATCCGAAACTTTCAATAGTGGTCTTTCAGCACGATTTTTTGATACATCTTTCGGTGGAATTATTTTTAATCCGAGTGCTTGGCTTGGCTATTCCATTCACCATGTTCTGGAACCCAATCAATCAATTGCGGGAGGAAACGCGCCACTTCCGAGAAAGTATTCACTTCATGGAGGTTATAAAATTCCTTTCTCGGCTATAAGCAGGAAGGCAAAACTATCAACCAAGGGTAGAGAGAGAAGCTTTACCCCATCGTTTAACTACAGACAGCAAGGAGAATTTAAGCAACTTGACTTGGGAGTTTATTTCACTCTCGAGCCCATAATATTGGGTCTTTGGTACAGAGGTATTCCACTTGAGAGCCTGCGTGGGATCGCAAACAATGAAGCTATTATCGGTATGGTCGGAGTATCCAAAAACGATCTTACGATTGGCTATAGTTTCGACTATACCATTTCAGATTTAGGGATTGGAAGTGGAGGAGCCCACGAGATTTCGATATCTTATGCCTTTAGCCTTGCCAATCCTCGCAAGCCGGCGAGAGACGTTCGTGAACTAAGATGTCCCGTTCCGTTTATTTTTTAAACATTGGGCGTCCGGGCAGGCCTTCAGCTATATCTTTTTTCTGAAAAGAGAAAAAAGGATGCCGCTTCAGTCCTTGACGCTCGTACCCCGAAATAGTTTCTGCTTAATTCCTCCGTGAAATAATTTCTAGAAAAGTAAAGTCTTCCTTGCTCAAGTAGCATCCTCATGCATACGTGAACCTTTTGATAAACAGCAGATGCTCATTCAATAATTATTCGCATTAAGTTTGCAAAATGAACGAACAAATCATTCTGCTTATCCTTTTGGGAATTCTGTCATTTGACTTTGTATTGGAAAGAACACTAGGTTTTCTGAACACAAAGAGCTCCAAAAGCCCAATACCAAAAGAGCTTGAAGGGATTTACGACGAGGAAAAATACAAGAAATCCCAAGAGTACGGAGCTGCAACATCCAGGTTTGGAATTCTAAGTGCCACTTTCAGTTTTGCGCTTATGTTTTGTGCACTTTATATGGAGTGGTTCGGAGAGTTGGATAAGTGGTTGAGAATTTTTTCCCCCTTCGAGCCTGTAACAACATTGCTCTTTTTTGGAGCAATCTTTATTATCACAGACCTGATAGGACTGCCATTTTCACTTTACAGCACCTTTGTGATTGAAGAGAAATTTGGCTTCAACAAAACCACTGTCAAAACATTTATCATTGACAAAATCAAAAGCTATTTGCTTACTATCATTGTTGGAGGAGTTCTTATTTCTGTTTTGGTTTACTTGGTTATGGAAATGGGGAGCGGTTTCTGGGTTTATTTTTGGGGAGTGATTACGATTTTCGTTTTATTCCTCAATGTGTTTTACACTTCTTTGATCCTTCCACTTTTCAATAAACTATCTCCGATTGAAGATGGAGATTTGAAATCATCCATTAAAGCCTATAGTGATAAGGTTCAGTTTCCATTGAAAAACATCTTTGTGATAGATGGATCCAAAAGATCAAGCAAAGGCAATGCATTCTTTTCTGGATTGGGAAAGCAAAAGAAGGTAGTTCTTTATGACACACTTATTGAGAACCATACGATCGAGGAGCTTACAGCCGTATTTGCACATGAAGTTGGACATTTCAAAAAGAAGCATATCATATTAGGAACAGTGATCAGTATACTCACGATTGGATTCATGCTATTTCTACTTTCTCGCATGGTTTTCAACAGCGAAGTAAGCTATGCTATGGGTGGAGACATTTCGGCACTTCATCTCAATATCATGGCATTTGGAATTCTTTACAGCCCTGTTTCCACTATTCTGGGATTAGTTGGAAATATAATTAGTCGAAAAAACGAATATGAGGCAGATAACTATGCTGTGACTACCTACGGTGGCGAACCGCTTATATCTGCTCTGAAAAAAATGAGTACAGACCATTTATCCAATCTTACTCCTCACCCTGCATACGTCTTTTTTCATTATTCCCATCCTCCATTGCTTCAAAGGGTGAAGGCAATGGAAGCATCCCAATAAAAAGTAGGCATTTATTTTAGTCTCGGATCGAATGGCTCATTCGAGATACCGAGCAATTTACTTGCTTGTGAAAGTCCCTATGTCTGACATTGATAAGGTAATTAAACTCACTGATGCTTTGAGCAGAGGGCACTTTCATCAATACACAGTCAGATTCCAGAAAGGACTTGGTAAGATGGACTAGCGAAGAAGGAGCTGGCTTTTTCATCCAGTCATTTGGGAGATCATCCGGTTCTAACTCCAGGATCTCATATTCTCCTGAGACTTCAATAGTCATGCAGACTCTATCTATCGGGAGGCAACTATCATTGGCCAGAACCTCAAGTTTGGCCAGTGAGATATGAGGAGAAGTGTAGATGATCCATTGTCCCATTTGATTCCATCTTCCATCAGCAAATAAAGTCCCCTCCGGAGGCCATACGTGCTGAAATTTAGATTTCAATATATGATAAAGGATCATCCGTAGGTACTGTGTTCGATCCTGTAAAAAGCTTTTTCAAGCTCTCTTCTACCTATCCGAGTAGATAACAGATCAATAGGAGGGATGCCTCCAAGGTTTTCATTGCGAGTTTCTAGCCATTCGTTAAGGTGCGATTGATTTCCATCAAAAGCTTCTAATCCCTTTTGCCATATCGTAGCGAAATCAGCCAAAGCATCCACATTTTTAAGGCTTAACTCTTCTACTTTGAGGAGATCATAATATTTGCTTTTACTTACTCCTACTACATCAGCCAGAGCCTTTGGGCTCAATGCAGTTTCTTTTTGAATTTTGGTCAGAGCCTGACCAGTCAGATGCGTATCACCTAAGTCTGCCGCTGACATGCCGGAGAGTATGTTTATTTGAGTGCTTGGCGCAAGGTAAGCCGCCATCGGCTCTTGAACTTCTTTTAATTTTGGGTTGGCTGCTCCATATTTCCTCATACTCAAAGGTACAAATTTGAACTTTAAAATTCCAATTTTGGAGTCAAATAAAATCAATTTCTGCACCAAAGGGAGATTTCATGAGGTATTTGTGAGCGTCATCCACACCCATTTCTTTAGAAATGATTTTTCTAAGGGTTTCTGTGATTGGACATCTCACCTTATAGGTTTTGGCTAATTCACTAATAATTTCAATGGTTTTCACTCCTTCGGCTACTTCTTCCATTGATTCGATGATCTCTTCAATTTTTTCACCTTTTGCAAGCCTGTTTCCGACAGTGAAATTTCTACTGAGATTGCTTGCGCTGGTAGCAATCAAATCTCCTACTCCTGCTAGTCCTAGGAATGCCTGTGTATTTCCGCCAAGAGCCTTTCCTATATGGATCATTTCCACCAATCCACGACTAATGAAAAGCGATCTGGAGTTTTCTCCAAGACCAAGCCCTGCTATGGTTCCAGCTCCTACGGCGATGATATTTTTTAGAATTCCACATAGCTCTATTCCTATTAGATCGTTGCTCCCGTATATCAGAAATCGATCACTCTTTAAAAGAGCTTGGCCAACCTTTATAACCTCATCGAAGTGACTTGCTACCACAGTTGCTGCAGGTTTATGCTCACTTAACTCTTTGGCGAGATTAGGGCCTGCCAGGCAGCCCACTCTTACGACTGAACTTTCCTCGGTAATTACTTCGCTCATTGTGCGAATATGCTCTCTTGAGAGTCTATTTACACCAGTAAGTTTAGGTGAGGGAGTATTTTGATCAAACCCCTTAGTTCCATGGATGAGTATATGGTATGGTTTGAGAAAGGGGCTCAATTCTTTCATCATTGAACGAAAATTGGCTGAAGGCACAATCGGGAAAATCACATCACATTTATTTCCAATGTCTTCTATTTTGGAAGTGATTTGTATGCCCTTATTGAGTGATTGTCCTGCGCTTACTCTGGTTTGCTCTATTTCATCAGCCTTCTCTTTTCTATGACTATATAGCAAGACCTGATTCTTTTCAGCAAGGATATTAGCTATGGCAGTGCCAAAGCTCCCAGCTCCAATCACGCCAATGTACTCTTTCTTAGATGTGCTTTTCAAGACCATAGCCCTCCATTCTGTTATGGTAATAGTATAGGGTGTTCATATTTTGAATAATGATATGACCTTTCTTCTTAACGAGCGGTCTTTGAGCATGATACATTCCTAGGTTTTTAATACCCAGATTAATACTCGAGTCAGCCTTCTCATGCATATGACCTGCCACATCTACCTTGTCTTTTTTATATAATTTAAGAACTCGCTTCTTTAGCTTCTTATAGGCCTTTTTGAATTCCTGATATTCGATTACAAGATCTTCATCAGGCAATCTTAGTAAGCTATACAAGTCAAGTTTTGAGTTCTGTCTTTCGATGTATTTGAACGCTGTAAATGCAACAAGATGGCTTGCGAATACTCTATTATATATATGATATTCTTCTGTGACTCTTCTGGCAAGTATTCTTACGTATTCCTCTTCTCTTTGCTTATCGATACTTATTTTCCCATCTCTTTTGAAGTAGTCCCTAGGATCGATAAGATTTCCATTGCTATCAAGACTATTACCTTCTTCGTCCACATAATTCCCAAGAATATCCATTCCTTTACCTATGCTTACAGAAATATCCGACCCTTTCGTGAAAAACTTAAATAGAAAAGAAGATATCTTATATGAGGTGGTGAATTCATCTCTTTCTTTATAATACCTTTCCTGACCGGTTCTTTTTAAGTGGTCGTTTATCAAAGCCGGAGCTTCTAATGTGAAGTGGTAATTGATAACAACGGGAACGATGAAGATTTTAGAAGCAGCTTCGGAAGCAGACTCCTGTTGATAAAGAATACGCTGAGCTTCAATCGAAGTGCCAAGTAATCCTAATTTCAAAGAGGTTTCTAAATGGCCAGACCTTGAGCGAGTGCCTCCCGGAAAGAAAAGACTATGGCAGCCCTTTCTGAGTGCCATGCTAGAGTACGTCTTTAGTGCTTCTAGATAGATTGGGTTTTTCTTCCTTCTATCAACCTTATAGGCTCCCAAACTATTCATGAAATAGGCAAATATTTTTAAATTAAACAAGTTTAATCCTGCACCATATATGAAAGCGGGGAGTCCCAGCCATTGAATAACCCAACCAATTAGGATTGAGTCTAAGTTGCTAAAATGAGTAGGTACCATTACCACCGTGCCTTGCTTAGCTAGCGCTCTGATATGCTCAGGCTCACCAACTATGTGAATCTTATCATCTAGGTCTAATTGACGGCTAAAAAGAGACATGATGCCTTTCACGCCTCTGGAGGCATTTAGCAATCTTGCGAAACCAAAAGTGACCACTGCTTTCGCAAAGCGAAAAGAATTTTTCTTGAAATTGCCAGCTATTTCATCTGAGTAGCGGGTTAAAATATCTCGCAGAATTTCTTCTTCTTTCTGATTCGCTTGATCCGAATCCAAATTCTGACTTTCGGCAAGCTTTTGCTGAATACTTTGCCAGAACTTTTTATCATCTTCAGGGTCTACACGCCAGGGATTGTTTTTGATTCTGAGCTTTTCCCGGTAGACAGTCATCTCGAGTTCTTCTCTTAGAGAGCGTCCCCGCTTTGTGCTCTTTAGGTTTTCAAAAGACTCATTGGAGACTTCTTGAATAAAGGATTTTCTGTTTTTAGCAAGCTGAACAATAGGCCACTGCCTAGTTCTGGGAATGATTTCTGAATATCTAATCTTTTGCTTCCGCATGCAAAATACTGGTGGATAGGGATGATAGATTATCTAAGCGCAAGTTAGACGAATTAAATTTATTCTTGATTTAGAAATAACTCTCCTTGCCCCACAAATTTGCATCTTCCACTAACTTTTACTGAAGATATTTTATCCTCTAAATCCTTTTCGATATCAAGGTATAAATAGCTTGGACGACCCATTTCAAAACCTTGAAGACTCGTCATAGGAAAGTTAGCTAGATTATATTCACTTAGATAACATGCCAACGGGCCATTCGCAGAGCCTGTCGCCGGATCTTCGTTTATTCCCAGCTTGGGTGCAAACATGCGACCTTGAACATCTCCGTTTTCTACACCATTTAAGGTAAATACGTATATGCCAGCACTATCAAGGTCTTGATCCAACTTTCCCCATTCGGCCAAATTGATTTTTATTTTCTGAAGAATAGAAATTGATTTTACAGGAACCAAGAGGAAATTGTTTCCACAAGAAATTTCCTGAATAGGTAAATCTTCTAAATCTTCTAACCTTAAAGACAGCATCGATGCTACCTGATTCTTTTTGGAGATCAAATTTCCAAAAACGGGAAGAGGTTGATACATAGTTAGGAGGTCAGGTTCACCGTTTTGCAGGTATGATATTTCCACTTTGATACGTCCAACTTTTTGCTCCAATTCGATGATGGACTTGCTATTTTGTTGTGCAGCGAGAAAATATGCCGTCCCTATTGTAGGGTGACCAGCTGTTGGTAATTCTGCATCGGGTGTGAAAATCCTCATCGATGGGACTTCTTCGTTGCTTTGTGGAGGGAAAAGGAAAACAGTTTCGGCAATGTTGAATTCCTTTGCGATTTTTTGAAACAAGGAAGGATCTATTTCAGATGCATCTGGGAAAATAGCCAACTGGTTGCCTCCAAACATCTTGTCTGAAAACACATCAAGTAAATAGTAGGAAGAGTCTTGCATCCTGTTTTTTTGTGCAAAAGAACAATTTCTGACTTTGGAATAAAAATGAAACAAGTATTGTTAAACAAAAGGTTCTAAAACTAATGATTCGTTTGTTGCGAGAGTGTTAATATTGCAACGCCAAAAGAGAAATGTCACTTAAGCTAAAAGATATACAGTCTCCTGTTGAGAAGGAGATGGAGCAGTTTGAAAAGAAATTCCGCAAATCGATGCGTAGTAAGGTGATGCTTTTGGATAAGATCACAAACTACATCGTCAGGAGGAAAGGAAAGCAAATGCGTCCGCTGTTTGTTTTTCTATGCGCTGGAACTGCCGGGAAGATTGATGAAAGTACTTATAGAGGAGCGGCATTAATTGAATTGCTACATACGGCTACCTTAGTTCATGATGATGTCGTAGATGATTCTCACTACCGCAGAGGTTTTTTTTCCATCAATGCATTGTGGAAGAATAAAATAGCTGTGCTTGTTGGTGATTTTTTGTTTTCTAGGGGCATGCTGCTTTCTCTTGAGAACAATGACTTTGACTTACTTAAAATCGTATCCAAAGCTGTAAAAGAGATGAGTGAAGGTGAGCTTCTTCAAATGGAAAAGGCTCGTAAACTTGATATAACCGAGGAGGTATATTATGAAATCATTCGGCAGAAAACGGCAAGTTTGATTACGTCTTGCTGTAGGGTTGGAGCAAGTTCATCAGGAGCAAGTCAGGAAGTTATCGATAAGCTAACCGAATTTGGAGAAAATGTAGGTATGGCTTTTCAGATTAAAGATGACCTGTTTGATTATGGGGCATTTGAGATAGGTAAACCAACAGGCATAGACATTAAGGAGAAGAAAATGACACTCCCTTTGATATATTCTTTGAATAAAGCGGATAAATCAAAGAGAAGATCAATTCTGTCTGCAATAAAGAAAAGCGCCGATCAACCTAAAAAGGTAAATGAAGTCATAGAATTCGTGAAAGGCTCTGGAGGAATCGAATATGCTACCTCTGTCATGGAGAACTATCACCAAAAGGCGAATGATGTATTAAGAGCATTGCCTGAATCCGTTTATAGAGATTCGCTAGAGCAATTGGTCAAGTTTACCATCAACAGAACCAAGTAAGTCATATCGGAGTTTCTTGGTTTTGCACTCCCAAATGAATTGTTAGCTTTGCGCTGAAATATAGGGCGTACGTCCAGGTGTCGATTATTGCTTATTTAGATAAGTCGTTTCCCCACCATCTTTGAAAACTAAAATTAGAAATTATGAGTAAAGCCAAGACAAATGACACTGTCAAGGTTCATTACACAGGTACATTGTTATCGGGTGAGGTTTTTGATTCATCTCTTGAGCGTGATCCACTTCAATTTACTGTTGGTGCTGGTCAGATGATCAAAGGATTTGACGATGCGGTTAATGGAATGGAACTAAATGAAAAAACTAAGGTGACTATTCCTTGTGCTGAAGCATACGGAGAAAGAAATGATCAGATGATTCAAAAGGTTCCAAGAACTGAGCTTCCTGAGGACATGAAACCGGAAGTAGGGCAGACTTTAGTTGCTACAGGTCAGGATGGCCAACAGAATCACGTTTTAGTGACGGAAGTCTCAGAAGAGAGCATTTCAATTGATGCAAATCATCCTTTGGCCGGACAAGATTTGGTTTTTGAAATAGAACTAGTGGAAATAGGGTAAACCCATACCACAACAAAATCAACTGGCTTTGTCTTATTTGAAGACAAAGCTTTTTTTGTGCTTTTTAAAATTCAGATCTGCGAGGCTTTAGCAAATTATATTGATGAGTCTGCAATGTGCTTGTTCATTTTAATCATAAACATTTTCATGTCTACAAGTAGAAACAGGCCAATTACTGTAAGAATAACTCCCAATAGTCCAGCAATCCAAATGAAGTCGTTCTGTTGTCCTTGATAAACTGAGTAAGCAGATTTAAATGAGAGTGCAACTCCAATAATTAAGATGGTTAAATCTACGAGTAAGAATACTTTTAATTTGCTCATAATTAGCGTTTGAAGTGTGAATTATTCATTAAAGTACCTTAATTGATGTGTAAAATTCAATAGTCAGCTTAAATTATTCCATTATTTTTATTAAAGAGCTTGTATTATTAAATTTTGTCAAAAATTGAATTTTATTAAGATTGAATTTTGAATTTGTCATTGATGATTTTTCTCTCTATTTCTCTTTTTCCGTAACAAAGGTTACAATTTGAATGAGTGTGTTTTTTCACATTTGCTTAAAAAGCAATGAAGTTATTGGATAATTTATTTGGAAGAGGAAGTCATAGCCTAAATCAATATTTAGCTAATGGAGCCTTAATTGTAGATGTAAGAACAGTCATAGAATTTGAAGCTGGACATATTTCCCAGTCTAAAAATATTCCACTAAAAAAGTTGGAGTCCAGTTTGGTTGAAATAAAAAGGATGAAGAAACCGCTGATTTTGTGCTGCGCCTCCGGCATGCGGAGCAGACAGGCTACTTCTTATTTGAAGTCTCAGGGAATAGACTGTGTCAATGGAGGGGGGTGGAGCAAAGTAGAAAGGTTCATTCGCAATCTAGAGAAAAAGGAAGGTTAGAGTAAATGGCAGGTATTGACTCATTGTGCTCCATTATCTATTTTCCTTGATGAAGAGCGATTCGGTTTCCTTCGCTATCTTCAAAATGGGCAACAAACCCATGATCACCTATTTCGAATTTCGGGTTGATAATCTTGCCCCCAACGGAAGTAATCTTCGGCAGTACATTATCAATTTCTTTCACGATGAAATAGACCATGGAACCATGATGAGAGGGAATGTAGTCTTTGCCTTGGACTAAACTCCCCGTGGCGCCTGGCGCTTCGTGGTTGAACGGAAACCAACCCATTAGTAATTTATCGAAATCGTGAAGCGATATTTCTATGTCAAGTATGTGCTCATAGAATTTCTTGGCTCTGGCCATGTCTGTCACCGGTATTTCAAACCAATTGATGGGATTCATATATTGCTAGTTTAGGGTATCTCGAATTATTTTGTGTCATTTGAATCTTTCAATCTTCCTCATCATCATGCTCCAACATTTTAATCTGTCCTTTCTCCGAAAGTGCTATTGCCACGAATCTTAGACTTGGGATTTCTTCGCAAACTATAATCATCATAACTGTGATTGGAACACTTAGAATCATGCCCATAACTCCCCAGATTGCTCCCCAGATTGTCAATGAGAGAACGACCACCAGCGAGCTCATATTTAAGCTGTTTCCCATAATCTTAGGTTCGATAATATTCCCAACTATGATCTGAATCGTCCCGACGCTCAGCAATACATAAATAAATGGAGCTAGCTCTCCGAACTGTAGTATCGCAAATATTGCAGGGAAAATTGTAGCGATCAAGGAGCCGATAGTTGGGATGTAGTTAAGTACAAATATGAGAAGTGCCCAAAAAATAGCTCCGTCTATTCCTAAAACTAATAAGGCAATATAGCTGGCAAAACCTGTAAGAAGACTGACAAGGGTTTTTAAGGATAGGTACCGACTGATGTTCTTATCCATCTTTTGAAACAGTTTTTTGTTCTTTGTTTGCTTCGATTTTTTAGGGTAGATAGCCATCATTTTTGCATCAAATACATTTTCCTCAACCAGAAGGAAGATGATGTATAATAGAATAATAAATGCGTCTCCCAACAATGCAGATACGTAATCCAGTCCACTTGAGACTAAGCTGGACACATCCATTTCATTCATGAATTCTGTCATTCTTGTCATAACGTCCATCCCAAAGACATCATTGAGTTGTAGTACGGACTTCTTGAAATTTGCTTCATATAGATCCGCGGATTCTGTGAGCTGGCTCATACTGACAAGTAGTAGCTCGATCACTACGAAAATGACAACATTGATAAAGAAAAATGCAATCATGCTCTGAACCCATAGGGGCCATTTATCCCTTATATAGGGAATCATTTGAAGATTTTCTCGGAGTTCGTGAATGATAAACCAAATTATAAGGGCTACAATGAATGGTATGACATACTCCTCACTATAGTGAAGTATGGTGACTGTAGCGATTAATGAAATCAGAATGAACGTTGTTTTTCTGAGACCGTCTCCAGATAAAGAGTCAGTGAGTTTTGATGACATGGTTGATGGTTAGGTGATTTATGCAATAAATATAAGAAATAGGAGTGGCACTAGTGGCATAGTTGCAAAGACTACTGAGCCCCAGAGAGTGTGATAATGGTAAATAGGACAAGGATAGCTGTGATGAAGAATGGAAGTATACCCAGAGTCATTGACCAGTCGCTGTATTTTCTATTGCAGACAAGTATCAAAGCAAGCATAAAAAGCAGATAGGAGAAAAAGTTCTTATACGTATATATCGTGCCATTTACTTCGTGATATCCGATTTTTGGATTGCTTATTCCTACAATTGTGTTTAAGAGTCCTGATTGATGAATCAGGAGGCTTTGTAAGTTGTCTTCCTTAATTTGATAGTACAATGACTCATCAATCTTATAAGGTGTGGAATTGAGCACAACCTTAGCTTCTCCCAAATTGATCAATTCGATTTTCTCAATTTGGTAACTCTCTAGAGGCATAGTGACAAAATAATCGTATGAGTACACAAAGGAGAGTGCGAAGAATAATATCGAGAAGTATCTCTGAACTTTGTAAAACTTTACTTTCATTCGAAAGAGTTGTTCCCAGTACCTTTCCTCTTCCTCTCGTTTCTTTTTGACGTAGGCTTGCCTTCTTGTTTCTCGTTCGTCTATCTCAGGTATTTCAGTTTCTGAAACCCCATTCAATAGCCAATCATAAGCCTGTTTTTTATGAGGATCTGATAATACCTCATATGCTTCTGTGAGTTTGACAATAAAGTGTTTTGCTTCTTCTGAAGGGTTGAGGTCAGGGTGAAATTGTTTTACCAACTTTCTGTAACTACCTCTGATTTGGGCATGATTTGATTCGGGTGAAACACCAAGTATATCGTAGTAAGTCATGGGAACCTTTCTGAGACTAAAATATCTATAAAAACAAAACCCTGATNNATCAGGGTTTTGTTTTTATAGAAAGATATATTTTAAACCAATGCAGGCTCTGTTTTGTAGTGCTTGCGAATCTCCCATATCTGATCAATATCCTTGATTAGCTTGGTAAGTACTTCTGGCGTAATTCCTTGTTTAGGATCATCTCCAATTCCTTTAGATGGGTTGCAGTGAGTCTCTACGATCACACCGTCCGCTCCATATGCCATTGCCGCCATTGCTGCAGAAGGAACATACTTAGCTCTTCCTACAGAGTGAGAAGGGTCAACGATTACAGGAGCCCATGTTTTCTCATTGAGAAGTGGAGTGATACACTCATCTGGATGATTTCTGTACCCGTCCATGGTAGGAGAAGTTCCTCTTGGGCAAAGCATTACATCTGGGTTTCCAGCAGCAGCGATATATTCCGATGCAGCGATAAACTCATTGATAGGCCCCATTCCGATTGACCTTTTAAGTAAAACGGCTATTTTCTTATCAGCAGTTAACTCCCCAATTTTTCTCAACAAAGAATAGTTAAGAGCGTTTCTTGCACCTACTTGTAAAACATCTACTCCCGCTTCAACGGCGATTCTCAATTGATGCTCATCCATCACTTCTGTATCTACAGGAAGTCCGGTTGCATTTCGAGCGTCTATCAATATTTTCATAGATGCATCATCACCTTGAAAAGAATATGGCATTGTTCTAGGCTTCCATACACCACCTCTTATAGCTTTAGCTCCTGCCTCTTTTACAGCATGAGCTGTTTCAAGGAACAATTGAGGGTTTTTAGGGTCTATGGTGCAGTGTCCGGCAATAACAAAAGGACTTTCCCCAATAATAGAATCACCGACCATGATCTTGTGCTGAGCCAACTCAGACTTTAAATCCATAAGCTTAAATGGAGAATCTATCGCGTCAAATCTGTCAACAAAGTCTAGTCCGAGAATTCGATTGATCATGATGGTCTCTCGTTCTTCTCCTAAAACAGCATAGATGGTTCTGTGGTGTCCTTCTATAGGCTGTATTTTACATTTGTATTCCTCTACGATTGATGAAACTTCCTTTAGTTGCTCCGCAGATAATTTTGATTCCTTTGGAATAATCATTAGCCCTTTTATTTTTAATAATCCGCAAAGGTAGGTTTTCGTATGCTGCAAGCAAAAAAGAATTCTATAAAAAGGGATTTAATCTATGATATTTATTGTGTGATAATATGATTCCTAAACTTTTCGATAAAATATTCTGTTGACGATATTTGCAAGCGAAAAACAAATTTCAAATGAAGATCAAATTAGGTTACAAGGCGGATAAGGAATATTTCTGTGTGAATGAAAGCGGGAATCGACTAGAAATAGACATGCTGGATGCATCAGAAAAGGAGGCCATGTCTCCTATGCAACTACTTTTATCCGGTGTTATATCCTGCGCTGCTGTCGATATAGTCTTGATGGTCAAGAAAAGAAGAAAGACGCTCAACGATTTTTATGGGGAGATAGACGGAGTGAGAAGGGAAGAGATTCCTAAGAAATTTACCGATATCAGCATTAAGTACACTTTTGTTTCACCGGATCTTACTGAATCTGAAGCAGAGCGTATCGTTGATCTGGCTGTTTCGAAATATTGCTCTGTTGCTTCTTCAATTGATCCAGAGATTAAATTGCAGCATCATTTCGAAATTTTGAAATAAAAAAAAGCCCTGAAAGGGCTTTTTGAATGATTAAATCTATTACGTCGATTAAGCTTTAAGCAAGCTTAACATCAATTGCATTCAACCCTTTTTTCCCTTCCGTCAATTCGAAGGTTACATCGTCACCTTCTCTGATATCATCTTGCAGACCTGAGACGTGAACAAAATACTCTGTGTTTGATCCATTTTCTTGAATAAACCCAAAGCCTTTGGAATCATTGAAGAATTTTACTTTACCTGTATTCATTAAATAATAATTTATTAGACTTCAAAAGTACTTAAAAGTTTTTTAGTAAAGTAAGAGCAATTTTAGAGAGGATGAGAGTTTGGAACGGAGTTTGGTTATGATATGAAAATCTTAAATCCTAAAATCATGAAAACGCTCCTTTCCATACTCACACTTTCCATTATTTTCATTTCATCATGTACAGAAACTGTTATTGGGCCACAGGGTCCTCGTGGCGATCAAGGTCCTGTTGGTCCGATTGGTGCTGACGGGGAAAGCGCTTTTGTTTTTGAATATGAAAACATAGATTTCACACGTGGAAATAACTATCAAGTATTTCTTCCTTACCCTTCAAACTTTGAAGGCTTTGGTTCGGATGTCGCTTTGGTGTATTTGCTTTGGAATGTAGAAGAAGTTAATGGAGAGGACGTAGAAGTTTGGCGTTCGTTGAGTCAGCAAGTACTTTTTACAGATGGTACTTTGCAATATAATTATGATTTTTCCTCTACAGACGTGAGGCTCTTCATGGAGGCTAATTTTTCGCTGGATGAGCTTACTGCCGTCGATACTGATGGATGGGTTGCAAGAGTGGTGGTAGTTCCCGGATCCTTTTGGGACAATGGAAGGGTAGATGTTTCTGATTACAACAAAGTGGAAGAAATGTTGGGTTTACCCAAACTAGAAGTCGAAAGAAATGATAGCTGGTCAAGAAGAGAATGATAATCGGACAGTAGTTTGATATGTGAAAGGAGCAGGGCTTAGGCTCGCTCCTTTTTTATATTTCGCAGACTAGATTTGCTTCGCTTACGATTTTTGAAATCTTGTTGTTAGAGTAGCCAAGCTTGCCCAATAAATCAAAATTTTCGCATAAAGACTTTATCGCCACAATCCCCTCTTCTATGAGTAGCTTTTTGTCCTTCTGAGTAATGGATTGTAAACTGGTTATTGGATAAAGATGATAATCGTTGATGCGTTTTTTTAAACTATTTTCTGCAGGATAATCCCAACTAATCATCTGCATGCCTTCACCCAATCCATAATCTAACGCATCCTGGGTAAATCGCGAATTTGTAATCACACATCCTTGAGTATTCTTCTCAGAGTACTTTCCTTGCCTTTTCCAGATATCGTCAACATCGCGATATCTTGAATTTATATAAAGGGGTACTTTCACATCGGACTTGTAACCAGGTTTATTGTGGAATTTGCACTCCATCATTAATAATTCTGCATTGCTCTCTGCTAGTACATCTATTTCATGCGTGACATGCTTGCCTGGCAGGGTGATTCCTGTTTGTACTGCATATCCTTCGGATGCCATGATTTCACTTACAAGCACTTCAAATGGATATCCTGTTGGTCCAAGTTGAAGGATTGACTTCTTCAACCCATATCTGGACGAATTGATATGTTCCTTTTTCTTTAGTGATCGATGCGCAGATCTGTAAACCTCGCTAGATTTGATTCCATCATATAAATCAGGTTTGATTTCAGCCAATACTTCATCAACCACATTTTGCTTAGCCCCAGCGTTGCTCAGGCTATTTCTCAGTTTATCCTCGGAAAATGGGTCTAGTTCGCCGGAATGTTTCTTTATTCTGATCTGCCCAGTCATATTCTAGTGCTCATCGATATGTTCGTCACTATGCGCACCGTCCTTGCAGCATAAAGGGAGGTTCTTATAAGCAATTGAATCTCGTCTGATGGAATCAGCATGATATCCAGTAAGTGCTATGCGTTTTCTTATTTGTTCAACGCTTGTTTTGTTTGCATGGTAGGTTACTAGCAAATTTTTCGTTTCCAGATCAAGAATGGCGCTTTTAACTCCTTTTTCGAAGGCCATTTCTTTTTCAATCGCATATTGACACATTTCACAGACCGCTGATGTTTTAATCTCAACTTTGTGATACTTTTCTTGAGCTTGTGTACTTATTGATATAAGGATCAGGAGAAATAGTACGGTATATTTTTTCATGTCTCAGTTTTTAATATTCTAATTCTTTTCCTCTTAGTTTATTTCATATCTAACCCCAAAGTAGACGAGCCTTCCTGCAATGGGACCCCAAACCAATGATCCATCAAAATTTTCACTAAAAGGATTTTGAGGATCAATGATAGGGTTTTTCTGTTTGAAGTCGAGCACATTTTCACTCCCTAGATATACATTTCCCCATCGGAAAGTTCTACTCACTTGCATATTTATGTTAGTGAAATCAGGAGAGTAGTTTGCTCTTTGATGTTCCAGAGGCTTGTTTTTAGTATCCGGCAACCTTTTTCTTCCATACCACTGGAGAGTTAGATCAGCTTTCCATTTTTCAAACTTCGACGCGTATGCCAGATTCCAGAATGCGCGGTGTTTGGAAATAAAAGGAATCGAAATGAGCTCATTGTCAATTGTCGATTTCACATCATAATACTTGTAAGCTCCCTTTGTGGAAAAGTGATCATCGATTGATGCAGCAATTTCTACTTGATAGCTATTGGCAAAAGACTTTCCATTCAAATTATAAAAACTCACTTCAGAGGAGTTTTGATCTAGATCTGTTACTACTTGATTTTGAAACCTTGTATGGAAATAGTCGGCTATTAAATTTATTTTTTCACTCCCGATGTAGATTTCTTTTGTGAAGCTTCCTCCAAAATTCCACGATTCTTCCGGGTCAAGCTTTTCTTTTACCACCAATTTTCTTGACGAAACAAAAGCTTGTGTGTTTTCCGCTATGATATTAGAAGTTCTATAGCCTTTTCCGGCTGATACTCTCAATATACCCCGACGCATAACTTCATATCTAATGTGTAGTCGGGGAGTTACATAGATTCCGTATAAGTTGTGAATGTCAGTTCTTATTCCTCCCACTAAGGTGAATTTGTCGTTTGGTAGGTAGCTGTATTCTAAGAAAGCACCAGGAACGATTTCAGTTCTGGTAAAAGAAGAATCTGCAAAGACCTCATCATAGTCATCCAACAAGAAACTACTCCCTGCCTTATATTGATGAAAAGTGTTGCCGATAATATTTTGGTGGATGAGATTGATATAGACGTTTTTCTGTTTTCCGGAATAAGATCTTCTCCCAAAATCAGCACCCTGTTTTTCAAATGATCCCGAATATATAAGTCCCCATCCTTTATAAGGGGATTGAGGAAATAATAAACCTGTCTTACCAAATATTTCAAACCGATTCACATTGCTCGAAAATCCATATAGGGGTGAGTTGGATGCATCATCTTTGAAGTCGAAACCTGACTGCCCTCCAGCCTTTTCAGTTTGAAGCACATTAAAACCAATTTGAGATTCCACTCTCTCACCTCGATACTTGTATCGATTAAGTACGTTGAACTGTTTCGACTTAGGCAAATCCATGAATGAGTCATGGTTTTGATCTATCTCATTTCCAAAATAGCTGCCATGTGTGAGTAAGGCTCCTGACCAATTTTCGTTTATTTGGTACGAAGTGTTGGCATTCGCCTCCACTCTTCCAAATGAGTTTGCGTAAGCGTTTAAATAAAGCTTTTCGCTGCTTCCAGGTTTCTTAAATTCCATATTGATTTGACCTGTCATTGATTCATAGCCATTTACGACAGATCCAGCCCCCTTTCCTACATCAATGGATTGTATCCATGTTCCGGGTATATAATTAAGGCCCTGTCTAGAACTTAAACCTCTCACATGAGGCATGTTCTCTCTATTTATTACTGTGTATTTGCCATCCAAACCCAGCATTCTGATGGTCTTGGTGCCAGAGACGGCATCTGTGAAGGAGACATCCACGGAAGCATTGGTTTCGAAGCTTTCGGATAAGTTGCAGCATGCCCCCTTGAGCAATTCCTTCTCTGTAATGATCTCAGCGTGTATCGGCTCGAGGTTGTCCATAAAAGTAGAAGAGGATTTTACGATCACAGCGTCAAGCTCACTTGTGTTTTCTTTCAAGTGGATTTTGATAAACTTCTGTTCTGCAATATTTACAGTGTCGGATTGATAACCCACAAATCGGATAATGATCTGTGTTTCATTATCAATATTTTCGAGAATGAAGGTTCCGTTGATGTCGGTGATGACTCCCCTTTGAGATTTAGGAAGTAGAACAGTGGCGCCAATCAAGGGCTCTTGTTTCTCGCTCATCACCTTTCCATTGATAGTCTGGGAAGAAGACTTGAGGACTGTTAGTAAAAGAATAAAAACTAATAATTGATATTTCATTGTTTCAGATAAAAAGAATAAAAATGATTCCAATCAATGGGTTTTCCATTGATGAATCACTGTATCATATTCTGAATATCTGATTCATGGATAGAGACGATCTACCTGATACTAAAACAGGAGGAGGTCTGACAATTGATTTACCTAGAAAGAAAGGAGAGCTGTATGATTGATTAAAATCAACCGGGATAAATTGACAGATGATCGAGATTTCATTCAAAGAGGCCTCATCCCCAATGACTGCTTGATGATCAACTGCTAGCGTTTTGACACTTAAAGAGCAACATCGAAAACCAATATTAGCTTCATTTGAGTCAGTACAGCAATGATCTGGCTTCTTGAGTATGGAAGTCTCGGATTTATTGAAAAGATGACAGGTATGCTTGTATATCGGGATATACAAGGTGCTAATCATGAAGATTGCGATTAACCAATAAGAAAGAATTTTCTTAATCATCAAATAGTATAACGTATAATCGGGGAGTAAATGTTATTAAAAAATTGAACGAGCTTAATCCTAGTTTGCTAATTGATTGGTTTGGACAATATACATAGGCTTGATAAAAAGGTGTAAATCGTTCCTTTACTTAGGCGGAAGCTACTCCTCTAAATGTTCTAACACCAAGCCAACCACAGATGGTTGCCCATAGGATAATTAAATAGACCCTGTAATCAGAAGCCCAATTCGCATATGCTAAAGCACCACCTTCTTCTTGACCTTTGAGTACTACCTGTGTTACCTTGTCGTGTTGAAGCAGTACTGAGTCGGTCTGGAATCCAACGAAACTGAAAATGACCATGGAATTTGGTTGGTTCAAAGTAAGAATGAAGCTACCGTCAATATTCGATGTAGTTCCATTCCGGTGACCTGATTCCATCACCTGAGCCCCTATTATGGGCTTATTCTCTTCATCTACCACATAACCTTTTATAGTTTGAGAAAACCCAGAACTACAAATCATTATAGAAATTAAAACAAGTACTTGCTTCATGATAGAATCGGACTTTGATGGTTTACATGGAAAGTTAATGATTTCTTCTCAACTGGAGAAGCTGCCACGCCAGCTGGTCAGGAATCTGCAGGACTGTTTTCTAAATTATTAAGGATGACTATAAGCTCTTCTTTCGTAAATAGGTTGGTATGCCTGATAAAATATGAGATGTATCGGATATAATTATCATCAAACATGAGCTGACTTACCTTGTAGGAATTAATATTGATAAACTTTATGTCTTCTTCTAGATGTTCGGAATACCCCAGCCAAGGCGGAATATGGTATTCAACTGAGAACCTCAAAAATCGGATTTCAAGATTAAGTGAATCTTCTTTCAAGGCCTTATCCATGAGTGAGTGAAAGTTCTTGATGTAGATGTACTTGTCAATTGGGTTCCAAACTTTTTGAGCCATTAATGCTTTTGAAACCGCTTGATATGCAACTATGGTTGGTTCTGTATCTACATTACTATCCATTAAGGAATGGAACGTTTCTATGTTTTCTTCATTTAAGAGAGCTGAATGAAAAGATTTTCGTATTTCGTGTATGTCAGCAAATAGAGTTACCGGTAAGCAACAAAAGATGAGTGACCAGACTCCTATAAAGCTCTTAAAATCTATTCTTTTCATTGAAATTGAAATCAGCTTGCAAATAAGCATGATGCAAGCTTATGATTCCTATCATACGCATAAAATAATGCAGGGTTTGTAAGGAGTACTTCACTATCGCTATATTATATTTGCGCTCTTTTCGCACTCGTAGTTCAACTGGATAGAATACCAGATTTCGGCTCTGGGGGTTGAGGGTTCGAATCCTTCCGAGTGCGCAAATATCAAAGAGGCTGTTTTAGACAGCCTCTTTTCTTTTTAAAGGGCGTGAGACTTGCGATATTTTCTTCTCTAAAACGAAAAAAGGGTATCCAAATCAGAATACCCTTTCTACTAGCTCAGAAAATAATTAGTTACTTTTTTCTCGAATCTCTTAGCTTTTTAAGACCATAAGCCCCCCCAGCAGCAAGCAGGAGTGAAAGACCTCCGTCTATGGGTGTAGCGGGAGGTGCCCCCTGAGCAAATACTGGGACTAATGTGATTAGAAAAATGATGGATAATATAATATGTATGTTTTTCATGATTTTGATGTTGAGTTTTAGAAAATGAATTTTCTGGTGAATACTCCTTCCGAAGTTGAAATCTTCACAATATTGATTCCCTTAGTATTCAATGAAATATTAAGGGTTTCGATGTTTTGAAAATCATTTTTGTTTTTCAAAACCAATTTTCCGGATAGGTCATAAACTGCATATTCCGAAACGGTAAGTTGCTTACCAAAATCAACTGTTAATTCGCTATTGAAATATCTATAGATAGGCTGATTCGAAACTACGTTATTGGAAAGGATATCTTTGGTTCCGTATGTCAACGTGAATCTATTTTGATCCGTACCTGCCGCACTACTGAAGTTGAAGCTTTGTGTTTCGCTCAAGTCATAAGTAGTTCTTGTTACAGCATCGTGGAGCATAAATGTCATGCCTTCTTCTAACCCGTTTAACTCTTCGGTGTTAAAGGTAAGCTCTGAGAATTCTCCCAAATCGAAAGCTAATTCTGTACTTACAGATGATTGAAATGGAAGTGCCTGGATTGCGAACCTCATATCTTGTGCTATCGAGTAAAACTCAAGATTGTCGTTACCGATAAGCTTAGAAGCATCATATTTTGCATCGTATCCTACAGTAGCATCTTCGACTAAGCCCACGAATAATTCGCTGTAGAAATTATCGTTCGAGATGGATACCTTGATTCCTGATGTTTGCGAATCTTCCGTTTTTCTGAAAAAATTCGCGTCCGCGTTATTGCCAGAAGCAATCATGTCATCAGTAAAGTTTACACTTTCACCATCGGTTACTACTTTCACAAAGAACCCTTGCATACTTCCGATATATCCTTCAAAATCTTTGGTAGACCCATTGACAGTCGCAATCGCATTGGCAGTGATGTAGCTTCCACCATTTCCCCTTCCACCAAAGGTGCCTTGACCATCGTCCCAAATAGAGATTGAGTTTTCAATAGCAGAAGTGTTTTCTGTCAGAAAGCTCGATACGTCAATTGCAGCACCATAAGGGTTGCTAAGAAGGTGCCAGCCCTGATCTCCAGCTGAAGCAGTTCCAGTAGTGGTTTTAGTAAGTCCATTAACCATAATGCTACCTACATTCGGAAAACCAGTAAACACCAACTCCTCCTGAGAGGTTTGTGTGTATCCGATTCCTGGTACTAGTTCTTCTGAAGAGGCATCTACCCATCTGCTCAATCCAGCGTCACTATCGAAACCTACCGATTCATCGTAAGAGTAAACATCAGATCCAAGATCAGCTCCGGTAATGTCCGCAGATTGATTAACAGGACTGCCAACAAAACTGTACTTTGCCTCAGCATCGCCAAATGAAGTATTTCTTTTGAAAGTTACTTCTCTGCCGAAAGAAGACGGAGCTATAAGGGATGCGCCGGATTCTACTTCTAGGTCTCCCCCTGAAGCATTTGCGGATAGCGTGACAAGTGTTGCCTTAAGGTCATCAATGTACAATTCTTGATTTAGATTGAATAAGCGATAACTAATTGAATTTTGTCCCTCTTGCAGTGAAATTGTTGTAGAAGTAGATATTTCTGTCCAATCTGTACTTGTTTCGAAATTACTTTCTCCCGTTGGGAAAATTCTCCTTACCCAATCTGTTGTGTTAGATCTTTCTTGAAATGACACAATATAATCTCCATCCGCTGGAACATCAAAATAAACATCAAATCGAGATTCTCCATCTACTCCGTGGGTGTATTGAAAAACGTCGCTTGTAAAATCACTTGTGTTAATAGTGGAAGTACTATTTGGATTCCAGTTTGGAATGGATGAGACCGTCGTTACATCAGTTACACCTTCATAATCCTGCAACGATTCAGAATTTTTCAAGTCACTTCCAATCACTGTTTTACCAACAAGTTCAAGAGTGCTTCCTGAAGATATAGTCACCGTCTTTCCAGATAAAACTTCGAAGCTTCCTGCTCTGATATATGTATCTTGAGAAGGCGTCCAATTTTCATTAATTTTATATGAATAATAAGTCTCTCCATCCGGAGTATCTGACCAACTTCCATCCCACTCAGTTAATTCACATCCATTATAAAGAAAAGTGTAAGAAGTGGTTTGCGATGCATCTACAAATCGAGTTGTACCGCCATTTCCATCATTTCCTCCGCATTCTACAGGTATTCCCGACTCGCTTGAAATACTCCCAATTTTAAATAGCATTTGGTAGTTTTCATAGTTTGCAATGACACCCTGTTGTGTCACCGTAATTGAGTAGATACCATCACCATCGATATCAGTCATTGCTTGGTCTGACCAGCCTAGGTCTTGTGAGGCCAAGTAAACAGTTTCTGAATCCACGGTTTCACCTCGAGTGTCCACATTGAATGTGATCTCGACCTGTGCCATCAAGTTCGTCGTAGTAAATAAGCACACTGCGACAAGTGCATGGTAAATTTTTTTCATGTGTTTGGAGTTTGTTAGAATTAAATACAACCCAGCAGTCCTTCTTTCAAAAATTTTCAAGTAAACAAGATTTAAGATTGAAAATTGCAAAAAAGAACTTCTAGGAGCTTCAAATTTTATCAATGTTGAATTTGTACTTGTGATTGAGCGTTTAATTATTGTACCCCTGAGTCAAAATGATCAGGATGATTAAAGGTGGGCGAGAATGTTTTCATATTTTTGGTTACATGACCAGAGGACTTGAAATGGATATCAAAAATGTGTTGCCCGGACTGAGGTTGTTTTTGTCTTTCGTGTTGATTTACACGTTTCAATTTGTGGTTGCTGTTGATCAAATGAACGCGCTTTCACCAATGCAAACGCTTTCGATTTCTAATGGACTACCTCATAATGGGGTTACTTCAATTTTAGAGGATTCGCATGGATATATGTGGTTTGGTACTTACGATGGCGTGACGCTTTATGATGGATTTAAGTTTCGCACCTTTAAAAATACATTGGATGTCGAACCAATTGTCAGTAATAGGGTGAGAGCGCTTGCGGAGGATCTTAATGGGAATATTTGGTTGGGAACGGATGAAGGGATTTCGTTATATAATTATGAAACTCAAACCTTTAGTACAGTCTATACAAAGGGCAATGGGAAGAAAAGATCAAAAGGTCCTATTATAAGAGATATCATAGTTTTAAATAATGGCAATGTTGTCTGTGCAACAGAAGATTTTGGAATACTTGTTTTTGATTCTAATTACAAGTTGATAGATGATGTTCTTAGTAAGGACGGAGCAGGCAATGATGAATTTAAGTATTACCACGGTTTGGCGATTGATGATGATAACCTGATCTTAGGTTCGTCCAGAGGTCTCGTACATATAAGCTTGAAATCGAAGAAAGTATCGATTGTCTATGCGGGAACTGTAAATATGAACAAGAGCCTTATAAAGTTGGAAAATAACCAAATTTTGTTTTCAAAGGGAGATAGAGGTTTGGGAGTAATACCGTTCTTTATTGATTCTGATGGTACATTGAAGTTTAATCAGATGATGAACTATCTCAATGAATTTCAATTTCCGGCAGTCTCTACAGATCATTTGGGTAATATATGGCTTGGAATAGTGGATTATGGGTTGATCAAGGTATCCAATATTCATTCTTTGGGGAGCTTGAATTCCAAGCACTTTAATGCTGAGTTTAAACCAGATTTTCCAAATATTAGACCAAGCATAATTTATACAAGTTCAAAAACCGGATGCTGGTTTGGAACATTTGATTTAGGACTTTTTAGATTTAATATTGAGGATAATCCTTTTAGTTGGTATAAAAGTGAATTAAGATATCCATTCGGAATCACCACTGATAACGTTTCCTTTATTGCTCCATTTGATGATCACAGGGCAATCATTAAGGCCATTCGAGGTGGCATCTCTCTTTTTAATACAAATACTCAGAGTTTTGAGCCGTTTTTCTCCGAAATAGCCAAGGAAAAACTAAATACTGCTTCTGCTTTTTCTTTAGACGAAAGCGGTAATTTGTGGTTTTTCATGTCTGGAGAAGGACTCTGTCTGATAAGAAAGGGACATTCCCATTATCAGTCGCTAACCAGAGAGAAGTTTCCAGAATTGAACTTTTATGTACCCAGGTCTTTAAGTTTTGATGATGACAAGGGTGTGATCTGGATGGGTGGTGGAGACCATGTTTATAGGGTGATATTAAATTTGGATTTGAAAGTTCAAAAAATTGAAACGATAAGGGATAATCCTTTTTTTAAGGAAAGCTCTCTTGATTTGGTCAGAGTTGCCTATTCAGATCCTGAGTATGATTTTTTATGGTTTGGCTCAGATGTAGATGGACTTTTTCGTGTTCATCTTGAAGAAGGGGTGCCGTTGAGTCAGGCGAGGGTGGATCAATTTCTTGCTGATAAAGAAGACACCCGTTCTATATCAAGCAACTTTGTAACCTCAATTATAAGAGATGAGAGTGGGGTTCTTTGGGTTGGGACTGAGCGAGGAGGTATATGTAGAGTCCATTCGAGTAATGAGCGACCAGAGTTTGAGATATTGGAAGAAAAGCATGGATTGTCAAACAATGTAGTCAAAAGCATGTTGCTAGACGCCAAAGGAGATTTTTGGGTTCCGACCAACATCGGGTTAAGTAAACTCGATGTTGAGACAGGGCGATTTAGAAGATTTACCGCCTCGGACGGCCTTCCGTTTTTAGACTTTGTTTATTCCAGTACTATTTTGAAGAATGGAACAATTTTGCTGACAAGCGAGCATGGGTTTTGTCTGTTTGATCCCGATAAACTTCCCAAAGAAAGTGCGCTTCCCAATGTTCACTTTAATGCTCTTGGAGTTTTGGGGGACGAGATTGCTCCAGGGGATACTTTGAGAAATAGAGTCGTAATTGATCGAAGATTGGATGAAGTTGAGTCTATATCACTTATGTATGATGAAAACGTGTTTTCTGTAGATGTAATCTCGCTGCATTACGCCGACCCTAATAATCACATGCTTCGCTACCGCCTCAAGCCTTTAAACAATGATTGGATTATAACTCCTTCCAGTCAATATCGAATTTATTATAACGGTCTTAGACCAGGGGAATATGATTTGGAAGTATCCGCCAGCAACGCTCAAGGTTTATGGACGGAATCGAAATTTTTGAAAATCAAGATCAATCCTCCATTTTGGAGAACGAAACTGGCCTATTTTGTTTATTCCATATTGGTTGGTCTCATCGGGTTTGTGATTGTTTACTTCGTTACCAAGATTCAAAAGCTTAGGCATAGTGTTGAAATAGAGCATTTGGAATCAGAATCTGCCAAAGAGCTGAATGCTGCTAAATTGCGATTTTTCAGCAATATATCCCATGAGATTAAGACGCCCCTCACACTTATTTCGGGCCCTGTCAATGTACTAAAAGCAAAATTCGGAAAAGATCCTGATGCAAAGGAGAAGCTTGATATTATCGAGAGACAGTCGAAAAAGATGTCTCAGCTGGTAGATCAGGTGCATGATTTTCAAAGATCAGATGCGAATCAGCTTAAGCTGAATTTTACCAGCTTTGATTTTAAGGATTTCGTTAAGGAGGTGCTGGAAGACTTTGAGTTCTTGGCAAAAAATGATGGAAAAGAGCTCTGGTTGGATCAATTGGATGAGCAAATTCAGGTCTCCGCCGATCGTGAAAAAATCGAAAAGGTACTTAATAATCTTCTGAGCAACGCCTTCAAATTCACTCAAGCTGGAGATAAAATTAGTGTCAGGTATTATTCTGAAGGCAAGGATTTGTTTCTTCATATTACTGATACTGGTTTAGGTATTTCGAACGATGACCTTCCAAGAATCTTTGAAAGATTCTATCAGACTAATCAATCAGTGGAAAGGAATGCGGCAGGATCTGGGATTGGTTTAGCATTTATCAAGCGCTTGATAGATATGCATTATGGTTATGTTGATGTTAAAAGTAAAATAGGTGAGGGTAGTGAATTCATTGTAAAACTGCCAATTGTTACTGATAAGCTTACTGAAAACGAGAAAGAAACCAAGCAGAAAATTATTGATGAAGAGAGCCGACAAGAATCTTATGACCTAAACAAACTGAGCTATGATAAGACTGCTATTCACTCGGATGCTGAGTTTTCTGAACTAACTGTTTTCCTCGCTGAAGATAATGTGGATATGCGAATGTTTGTATCAGAAGTATTGTCTTTGCACTACAAAGTGAGAGCTTTTGAGAATGGTCAGGAATGCCTGAATGCCATGGATCAAGAATGGCCAGATTTGATATTGAGCGATGTGATGATGCCAGAGCTTGATGGTTTTGATTTATGTAAGATTTTGAAAAACGATATTAAAACCAGTCACATCCCGATTATTCTCCTGACGGCTCGCGCTCACATAGACGATGAAATTAAAGGACTCAAAGACGGAGCTGATGCATATTTGAAGAAACCTTTTGATGTGCAACATTTGATAGCTACAATAGATTCATTGCTCAGAAACCGCAAACAGCTAAGGGATAGATTTGAAATCGATTTACCGCTAGAGCTTAAATCTGACACTATAAGCAAAGACTCAGTTTTTCTAGAGAAATTATATTCTTTAATGAATGAGAATTTGAGCAATGGTGAACTAAATCTGGATGATTTTGCAAAGGAACTATATCTCAATCGAACGCATTTTTACCAAAAGGTAAAGGCTCTAACCAATCAAACACCTTTTGAACTCCTAAAAGGGTTTAGGTTAAAGAAGGCAGCCGAGTATTTAACCAAAGGACGATCCGTCAACGAAGTTTACGTGATGACTGGCTTTAGAAGTAGAGCTCATTTTAGTAGATCGTTCAAAAGTCACTTCGACGTTACACCTGGTAAGTATTCAGATGAGCAAAAGTCCAAAATGCAGCTGAGTTAAGTTTTTAATTGCCTAATTATATAGTCCTTTTAAGAAGGACGAATCCCTCTTTAATTTAATTGAAGTATTTGGTTCAACATATTTGCTGCTATTTTCAATCTGGAGAACCAATTCGTATAAAAGACGACTAAACTCACTACCTGCTAAACTGTAGAGCACATTAAATAAACTGTGAGTAGTAGTCCCTTTTGCGAAATTTATGTTTTTTGCTTCCACTAAATGTTGTCATTTATCAAATTAAAATATTTGAATTAAAATATTGGATAGAATGAAAGTAGAGGTAAATATCAGGTTGAAAGGTATAGTGTTAGGTATAGCTGTACTTATTATAATGTTTCCGAAATATGGACAGGCTCAGAGCCTCGAAGAAATAGCAGAAACTAAGATCACCGAGCTTGAAGCATTGATGGAAAGTGCAAGAGAGTCAGGTATAGATGTGGTGCGAGAGGAAATGGTCGTTAGAACCGCAGAGATATTTTTGGAATACGCTGACTATGATCAAAATAATCCAGGGCAAATGCTTGGTGCATTTCAAAATGATGGATCTTTTAAGGATAGAGCAGATGAAATTGTGGCTGCCCTTCCGGATAAAGAGCGATCTGATGTAATCATTATTTTAGATGAATCTATTGCGGAATTACAAGAGGTTATAAATGGGGAGATCACTCGTATCGCAACTCCAAAAGTCGACTGGTCTAAAGTGTCTTTGGATGGAGATCAGCTAACCTTCGAAGGACGCCCCGTTTTTCTAGCCGATTATACATGGAAACAGCGCACCGAACAGTTGACGGAGTATCATGGATCTGAGGATGGGTTGTTTATTGCCCCGTTTCATTCTGATGATGCTAACGGCAAGATCAAGCAATGGCTGCAAAACAGTATTGAATCTAAGCCTGATGGCAATATTGGATTTATATTCATGAATCAAAGAAACCCGCCATCATGGGTAAGGGATAAGTATCCGAATATTACAGTAGGAGGAAGACTCTATACTGAAATTGATATCGATAGTCCAGGATCACGAGAGCTCTGGGAATCAATATTTAGCGCCGTTGTTCCAAACACAGCTGGGAAGAAGTATTCTGAACTTGGGTATATGCTTACCAATGAGCCACACTGGAATACAATTGCTGATGCGTGGGAGACCGGCCCAGTATCTGACTATACGCATGCCAAGTTTAGAGTTTGGCTTGAGGAAAAGCATCAGGATATAGAAAGTCTCAATACTGTTTGGGGCTCAGCATTTGATTCTTTTGAAAGCGTGGAGATTGCCATCCCGATTGCAGCTACACTGCAAGGAACTGCCAAGTGGTACGATTGGATGAAATTTAATCAGCATAGAGTAACAGAGTGGTTTACTTTCTTAGACAATGAGATCAAAAAATACGATCCAGATGCTAAGTCACATATCAAAGTAATACCGCACATGTGGAGTGGCAATAAAAGAGATCATGGACTTGACTTTGAGGCACTCACACGACTCAGCGGCATTAATGGCAATGATGCTGGGTCTAGAAAATTTGTGCTATGGGGAGGCCCTTATGAATGGCAGGATACCTATGCGCTAGAATGGCATCCCATGGCAATGCCCTATGACTTTTTTACTTCTGTAGAACCGGGGCAAATCAACTATAACACAGAGGCTCACTATATAACCAAAACAGCTTTTAAGGATTTAGAATTAGATCCAAACTATGTTAGGTCAATTTTTTGGTTTGCCCATATGCAGGGAGCTGACGCCAATCAGACATGGGTTTGGCCGAGGGAAGAGGGAGGCTCTCTGAGAAGTAGTGATCCTGGAAGCGTGATTGGCTCTCCGGCTCATCAGCCTCGAGTTGTAGAAGCACTACATACTACTATAATGGATCTAAACTCTTTTTCGGAAGAAATAAAAGCGGTTCAACGCCAGCGAAGACCTATCAGAATTTTTTATTCTGAAACTTCAGCTATTGTCAAAAGCGATCATATGGATGATGTATTTGATTTGTACGAGTCGCTCTTTTTTGAAGGTATTTCAGTGGGATTTGCCTCTGAAAACATTATCAAATTAAATGATCAAGACTGGGATGCGATTGCTATTTATGAGACGGAATTTGTCACAGAATCTGAGAGAGATGCCTTGCAGTCTTATTTGGATGCAGGAGGCACTATCATCATGGATAGTAAAAGCATCAAGAAAAACGAATATGGTGAGGCGATTACTGGCTTAAGTGCCAGTGCCGGGACTATTATTTCAGCCTCAAGTGTTGAAAGCCAAAAGGAGCAAGCCATCCAAATTGTATCTGCTAAAGGTGGATTGCCGGAAGTATCGGTCACAGAAACAAACGCAATAGGTAAACCTGGATGTGTTTGGAGATGTGTCAAAAATGAAGACGGAGATAATGTGCTTTCAGTCGTCAATGTGGGTAAATCTGAGGCTCAGTTAGTTTTAGAACTTGAAGGGGCTAGCATCGGGACGAATGCTGTTGATATGTTTACAGGAGAGACATACGGAAATAAAATAGAGCTGTCTCCACATGATGTATTCTTCGTTAAGATCAAAGATGAAAAAGCATCAGAAGAAGTTCTAAGTACAGTTTTTGAGCAAAAGGTAAAGCTCTTTCCTAACCCAACAGGAGGAAATTTTACTGTTAGTTTCCCAATTATTGAGAGTGAAGTTCAGCTTTCTATTATTGATATTTCCGGACGAAGGGTTTTTCAAAAAACGTATCATGAGCGAGCCAAGATTACCGAAACACTTGCTGGCCAGCCATCGGGGACATATATCGTGAAGGTGAACACCTCGTCCAAGAATGAGGTGTTTCGATTAATCAAAAGATAACATTTAAGAAATAGTTGATTTAGGTACTCTTTAGAAACCAAATAATAATTCATATCAATCTAACCAACATGTTTGAAAAGAAATTTTATTTCAAGTTTAGTTACTTGTTTTTCCTAATAATTGCAGCAAGTTGCCGCAGCACATCCAGTGATTCTAAGGAAGTAAAGAAACCAAATATAGTTTTTCTACTTGCAGATGATATGGGGTATGGCGAGCTGGGTAGCTATGGACAGAAAGTAATTAAAACGCCCAATCTCGATGCTCTGGTGAAGCAAGGAATGAAGTTTACGGACTTTTATTCAGGTACATCCGTTTGTTCGCCATCGAGGGCCTCTTTGATGACAGGGATGCATACCGGACACACAAACATTCGCGGCAATCATGGGATGCTGGGGGATAAATGGGGGAGGGTCTCCATGAAAAAGTCCGAAGTTACAATAGCCGAGATGTTGAAAGGAGGAGGGTACCAAACAGGCTTTATCGGTAAATGGCACTTAGGCTTACCAGAAGACATGTCTACCTGGGCTCATGGCAGGGGATTCGATTATGTAGTGCAAGAGCAGTGGGGTACTTCAGAAAAGGAAGAAACCTTTGATGAGCGCATGCATTGGATTAATAACAGAATGGATTCTGCTTTTTATGATTACACAAAGTATGATTGTATAGATGAGTTTAGAACCAATTTCGCACTTCAATATTTGGATGAGAAAGAAGATGATAAGCCTTTCTTTCTTTTCATGTCGTACAGAATTCCACATGCACATGAATATTTTCTAAGAGACACTCTGATGTATAAGGAACATGGGTGGCCAGAAATAGAACGACGACATGCAGCAAGAATAACCATGTTTGATCAGCAAATTCAACGGCTGGTAGACCGCCTTGAAGAGATGGGTGAATTGGACAATACGCTTATCGTTTACACGAGTGACAATGGACCTCATAGTGAGAATAATCATGATAAGGACTTTTTTGACAGTGGTGCCGGTCTAAAGGGATTCAAGAGAGACCTTTATGAAGGAGGTATTCGCGTGCCTATGTTTGCTTTCTGGAAAAATAAAATAGAGCCAGGAACGGTTTCAAACTTACCTGCAGCATTTTATGACTTCATGCCCACTTTTGCTGAAGCTGCAGGTATCAAACCTCCGGTTCAGACAGACGGAGTATCTATTCTACCCACTTTTATTGGAGTTGAAGAAAGACAGGAAAAACACGATTTTCTTTATTGGGAGTTTCACAAAGCAAACAACATCAAGGAATTTAAGCAGGCGGCAAGAAAAGATAATTGGAAGGCAGTTAGGTATGGAGACAATTATCATACTGAATTGTATGACTTGTCCAAGGATATTTCTGAGGAAAATGACTTGAGTGAAGCGTTTCCGGAAGTCGTTGAGGAAATGAATGACATTTTAGTATCTCAAAGCACCAAAAACGTACATTATCCATATTCTGGAGGTGTATTTAAGTAGTACATAGTAGTTTTCATCATAGTTTAAGTTTGAGCCTGGTAGAAGAATTTCTATCAGGTTTATTTTATCCCAAAAAAAATATAAATATGAAGTATTTCTCAGGACTTTTTCTGGTAGTCGCCGCACTTTATATGGCAGGTTGTTCAAGTGTCATAGTGGGTCAGAAAAATTCATTTAATCAAGATTGGAAGTTTTTAAAAGTCGACGAAGCTGACAGTGCCAATAATGTTTACATGGGAGTTGATTTTAGTGACAAGGAGTGGGAAGATATCTGTTTGCCGCACACAACCAACATCGAACCTATTTTGGTCAATGATCAATGGCAGGGGGTTTCGTGGTATCGGAAGCACTTTGGAGTAGATGGGTTTGGCGATGGTCAAAACGTCTATCTCGAACTTGAAGCTGCTATGAACACAGCAGATATTTGGTTGAATGGAGAAAAGGTTGATAGACACGAAGGTGGATACCTGCCAGTAGTGGTGGATATTACAAAATATATCAAGTCTGGTGATGAGAACCTTCTTGCAATCAAGTTGGACAATAGAGATAATAAATACATTGGTCCAAAGCCGCTGAGGATACTCGATTATAACACTTATGGGGGCCTATATAGAAATGCCTGGCTCATAACCAAAGGAGATGTTCATATAACTCACCCGGTTTTAGCTAATAAAACGGCAGGAGGAGGAGTCTTTATCACCTATCCTAAAGTTTCTACTGACAAGTCAATCGTTCAGGTAAAAACTCATATAGAAAATACAGGTAATAGCAAGAATGTTGTGGTTGTTAATGAGATTTATGCAGGAGGAAAGTTAGTAAAGTCCGTAAGTTCCTCAGGTGTTGATCTGGCTTCAGGTGAGGATCGTGAGTTTGTTGAAAAGATTGAGATTGCCAACCCCAACCTTTGGTCGCCAAAATCTCCATTCCTATATGAATTGAAAACGCGGGTTCATTCCGATGGTAAAGAAGTCGAGGTTGAAACCAATCGCTTCGGAATTAGAGAGCTTGTTTTCAAAGGGATGGATTTGTACGTCAATGGAGAAAAAACCTTTTTAAGAGGAGTTAACAGGCATCAGGAATATCCTTATATCGGATATGCTTTATCTGACAATGCTCAGTACCGCGATGCTAAAAAAATCCGTGATGGAGGTTTTAATTTTATTCGATTATCCCACTATCCGCATTCACCCTCTTTTATGGATGCCTGCGATGAGCTGGGGATATTGACTTTAGATGCTATTTCAGGCTGGCAATACTATCTTGAGGATGAAAAATTCAAAGAATATTGCTACAGATCAGCAAGAGAATTGATTTTGCGTGATAGAAACCGACCATCAGTCTTGGCATGGGAGGTGTCACTCAATGAGACACAGATGCCAATTCCATTCATGGAAAAGCTTCATAAAATTACTCATGATGAGTTTCCGGGCGAAAACGTGTACTCGTGTGGCTGGCAGCCTGAAGTGTATGACTTGTACTTGCAAGCTCGACAGCATCGAATCATGCACTATGACTCGATACACACCAAACCGTATGAGGTTTCGGAATACGGCGATTGGGAATATTTCTCTGGAAACGCTGGACTTAATCAGCACAATCATTCCAGAGAAAAGCGAACTGAGCTCAGTAGTAGACAAGCAAGAGGTTATGGAGAAGAGAGACTTCTTATTCAATATAAAAATGTAAAGGAAGCACATAATGATAACCTCAATTTTCCATCTTTTGGGGATAGCTACTGGGCCATGTATGACTACAACCGAGGATATGCTAAGACGATTGAGTACTCTGGAGTCATGGACTTATTTAGAATTCCTAAGTTTGCTTATTACTTCTACCAAAGCCAGCGAGACATTTCTGAAGGGGAGGTTTTGCATATTGCTTCTTGGTGGACAAAGGATTCACCTTTAGAAATAAACGTTTTTAGTAATTGCGAAGAAGTAGAGCTACTTGTGAATGGTAAGTCCGTCGGAAAGAAAAAGCCTACAATAGATGTCAATTCAACTAATCTAAGTCATCCTCCATTTGTATTTGACCTTGATGCTTTTGAGGCTGGGGAGTTGAATGCAGTCGGTTACATTAATGGTAAAAAGGTTGCTGAGCATTCAGTTAAAACTCCAGAAGAGATAGTAGGTCTGAAAATTTGGATTGATGAGTGCGGGAGAGCCCCGGAAGCAGGTGTTAACGATGTAGTCTTTGCTTATATCGCTGCAGTTGATCAGAATGGAACCATTGTGCCATCATTTTCAGAACCGCTGGATATTGCGATTGATGGAGATGCACAGTTAATGAATTACAACAATGAGGTACTTGCTGAAGCTGGGATTGGAACAGCTCTTTTGAGAATTGAGGCTGAGGCAAGTAATGTGATTCTAACAGCTTCTGCGGCTGGAATGAAGGTTGATTACTCCCTTCCAATTAAATAGCCTTACCAGTATTGAATCAATTGACATATGAGTTGTGATGTCAATTGATGTTTCGAAGACCTTGACCGCAAGTCCCCAAATTATTGGGGACTTGTTTGTTTATGGCGAGGTTAGTCTTGTTCAATAAATGAGAGATTTTATGGGGTGAGGTCGTAAAACAGCTCTTGCAGGATAATATGATTGCGTTGTGAGGTAGTACTGCTGCGAGGTTTAAAACAACTAATTGCAGCTTCAATGGAGATGTTCTGAGATTGAATAAAAGAGCAAATTATCCTAGCCATTTGAAAGATTTAATGCTCGCGACACTTAAAATTATCATCAATAAAATTTCTTAAAAATGACGCTCAGTTGCTTTAAAGTGTGTTTTTGACTGGCCTGAACTCAAGGGTACATTTTATTTATTGTGAGTAATAAGTACTTATTGTGGAAATATCAATTTTAAACTGATAACAAGAACCTGAAATGAGAATAATTCAAGAATGATGAGTAAAAATAGAAATTTGATAGCGGTATTGATAATGGTGGTGGGAATAGTGTTGTTCGGATTTCTTGATAAATCTGATAAAGAAGAGACTGTTAGTTTCGATTTAAGCATAGCCGAAGACGCGACTCCTTCAGTCTTAAGAAGAATTATGAAAACAAAGGAGCAGCCAATCAAAGAAATCAAGTTTGAAAAAGGAGTGTATCACTTTTATCCTGATAAAGGCTTGGAGTTTTTTGTTTACATCTCCAATCATAATGATGTCTTAATTAAGACTGCTTTCCCACTTATAGATATTCAAGATTTGACAATTGATGGTCAAGGATCTAAGTTCATTTTTCATGGACGTATGATTCCTTTTTTGATTGATAACAGCAGTAATATAAAGGTGAAAAATCTTTCAGTTGATTGGCATGAACCTTTTCATAGCGAAGGATTAGTGGTGGGTCGAGACTTGAAGAATGAAACATTTGACCTTAAGATATCGGAGGCTTATCCATATGAAATCAGGAATAATGAACTGGTGTTTATTAAAGAATACTATGAACACGGATTAGGGCAGGCGATACTTTATGATCCTGAAAGAGGTGGAATTGCCTTTGATACAGAATCCTATACTCCTCTTACACTTACTACAAGAAGCCAAGTGCAGTACAATGTCGATAAGATTAATTATAAATATAAGATGGATCATCGTGAGCCAAGGTATTCAAACATTGGTCGAGAATATTCGCTTAGAGCTGAGCAGTTAAAACCAGGTTTGGTAAGGATATACAACCATAGGAAGAAAATTCCGGAAATAGGCAAAGTATTGGTATGTAAGGGGCATCAGACTGAAAACAGATTAGCTCCTGCTTTCCGAGTCACTCATACGGCAGGATTCATTGCAGAAAATGTAAACGTGCATCACGCAGGGGGCATGGGGCTGATCGCAGAAAACTCTTCTGATATTCTTCTTGACTCATTCAATGTCATTCCATCAAACGGAAGAATGGTTTCCACAACAGCAGACGCAACACACTTCGTAGGATGTCGTGGAAAGGTGGAATTGAGAAACTGCGTATTCAACAACCAGCTTGATGATGCAAGTAACGTTCACGGAACCTATCAAGAGATAGTCGATATACTGTCTGAAAATTCTATCGGAGTACGAATGGGACATTTTCAACAGCAGGGTTTCATGATTGGCAATGAGGGAGATGAGATTGGATTAGTTAGACTAAGCAATTCTTTTTTTCCATTCGGAAAACAAACGATCAAAAGCATCGAGAAAATCAACTCACGCTATCAAATTGTTACGTTCAACGAGAAACTTGCTGGAGATATACAGCCCGGAGATCTCATAGAGAATCTGGATGCTTACCCAGAATTCATAGTGCGTAATTGTACGATTAGTCAAAACAGAGCTAGAGGCCTTCTCCTATCTAGCCCTAAGAAAACAATCATTGAAAACAATTATTTCAGCACTGAGATGGAAGCCCTATTAATCCCGGTCGAGAGCGGCCACTGGTTTGAGTCTGGTAGTGCTACTGATTTGATTGTACGAAACAATGTCTTTCAGGATTGTACCCACAGTGGCCAAAATAGGGGTGTTATTCGTTTTGTGACAGATGATGACAATGAAAATATAGCCTTCAAAAATATTCTAATAGAGAATAATGAGTTTAATCACTTCGATAATCTCATTTTAGAAATCGCGAATACAGAAGGCCTAGAATTTAAGAACAATACAATAACCATATCAAACACATTCCCTCAACTTTTTCCGGAAAACCCAGCTGTGAGAATAAAGTCATCAAAGAACCTTGATTTTGCGAAAAATAATTACTCAGGGAACGCAAAAACAAGGATTGAATCTGATCTCTCTAATTCCAAATTGAAACTTTAAACAAAAAAAACATGGCACAAAAACTACAAAAATCACAGTAAACTGTAAAACAATTTTCCATGGTATGCGAATCTTATTTTTTGACGATTAAAGCATAAAATGGAAAAAGAAACCTAAAATTTGATTAATATAAAATGCAAGCAAATGATTAAAAACAGACTGATTGGTAGTCTTATGGTATTGGTAATGAGCTTAGGCTTTTGCTACGACCTTAGGGCACAAGATGAGATAACCGTCAAAGGGACTGTTATCGGTGAAGATGATAATGCACCCGTTCCAGGGGCAACCGTTTTAATCGATGGTACTACGACGGGTACTATAACAGATATAGACGGTAAATACACTATCAAGGCTAAGTATGGAGATATCCTTAAGTTCAGCTTTGTAGGGATGCAGGATATGTCCAGAGAAGTCACAGGAGAGAAGTTGGATATAACACTAGTTTCCGATATTCAAGGTTTGGATGAAGTTGTTGTGATTGGTTACGGTCAGCAGCGGCAAAAGGAGGTCACTGGAGCTGTAGCTCGAGTAAAGGCTGAAGTCCTTGAAAGAACCATCACCTCAGATGTGGCCAATGCACTTCAGGGACAAATTGCCGGAGTAAGTGTTACCTCCAGTACAGGTGCGCCAGGTGCTGTTGCTAATATCCAAATTAGAGGTATTGCTTCCGTTTTTGGAGGGAATGAGCCTCTATGGGTGGTTGATGGTATTCCTCAATCAGGTAACCCACAGCTGGCTTCTAATGAAATTGAGACCATTGATGTACTGAAAGATGCTGCTTCTGCTGCCGTCTATGGTACTCGTGGAGCAGCTGGAGTTATTGTCGTAACTACCAAAAAAGGTGGTGGAAAACTTAAAGTAGATGTTAACTCTTCATACGGGATAAGAAACATTACAGCTTCTACTCCTGTCATGAACGCTCGTGAGCAAGAGTATTTTGAAATCATCCAAGATGCCAATATCTCAGATACCCCAAAAGATCAAGTATCTTCAGGATATGCAAGAACTCCTTACTCCATCCTCAATGATACGGACTTAAAAGAGATTGTATATGTGGATGATGCAGCTACTCAAGATCACAATGTAAACATTACAGGAGGAACAAATGAGATTTCCTATAACCTGGCTGCTGGCTACTACAAGCAAGAAGGAGTAATCATTAATTCGGATTTTGAAAGAATCAATGCACGTGCTTCGACATCTTACAATAAAGGGAAATGGAATGTGAGAGGTATCATAGGATATCAAACTCAAACGACCGATCAGGCTACAAGTGGTATGTTCACACAGACCACTCGTTATTGGCCAAGTCAGCAGACCCTAAGACAAGATCAAGTAGAGCCTGTTCAGTCAAATGGATGGGGAGCAGGAGCAGCACAAGTTGGATGGGTGCTTAATAGCCTCAACAACACTGATGTTCTCGATAGAGATAGAATGCAAACCTCTTTCAATGTGACCTTTGAAATTTTAGAAGGATTAAAATTAATGACAAACTATGGAGGCTCAGTTACTCATCAAGAAAGAAACCAATTCAATAAGTACACACCTCACTTTGATCCAGAGGGAGTAGAATTGAGTAACCCGGATGATGGCTTTGTACAGAATACTAGTGAAAAATTCACATCATCAAGTATTGATTATGGAGCTAGTTACACGAAGAGCTTCGGGGATCACAACGTCACCCTGACAGCATTTGCCTCTTTTGAGAAATATACCAGAGAAGGTTTTAGAGCTAGAAAGACCAATATTGCCAATAACTCAATTCAAGTGTTGAACATAGCTTCTAACAACCCGCTTGCTGAATCATTGAACAACTCAGTGAATACAATCAATGGTTTGATTGGTCGAGTGCAGTATAACTACAAGGGCAAATACCTTTTTAGTGGCAATGTGAGAAGAGATGGCTCGTCAAGATTTGGTTCCGCCAACAGGTTTGAGGTATTTCCATCGACATCAGCGGGATGGATGATTTCCGAGGAAAACTTTTGGACTCCTGTAAAACCAGTTATAGAAAGTTTGAAATTTAGAGGTAGCTGGGGTAATACAGGAAACCAAAGTTTCGGCGATTATGCGTATGCTGCTACAATTGGAAATGGTATCGATTACACGTTTGGAGAAAGTTCGGCAGAGGCACCTTTAGTTGGAGCTGCGCAGGAGCAATATGCTAATGCATTGGTACAGTGGGAGACTTCAAGACAGACCAACATTGGCTTGGATATGGAGTTGTTCAACGGTAAGTGGAATATCACAGCTGATTACTATACGACCAAGAAAGAAAACATGCTTTTCAATGTTACACTTCCTCCATCCACGGGAGCGATTGGAGGAAACTCCACTGTTGTGCTTAATGTCGGAAATATGACCAATGAAGGTTACGAACTAGCTATAGGATATCGCAATAGGTTCAATGAGCTAGATGTAAATATCAACGGAACATTCATGACTAATGAAAATGTAATCACTAAAATGAAGACCGATGGTTACATCTTTACTTCCGATGGAGGAATTATTAGTGGCGATGGTGCTGCTAGGATTACGGCATTAGCTGAAGGGTATGAAGCAGGATCGTTCTTTTTACTTAAATCAAACGGAGTAGCTAAGACTCAGGAGCAGTTGGAAGCTTATCAACAGTTTGTTCCTACAGCTAAGTTGGGTGATTTGATGTATGTAGATACAAACGGAGATAGCCTTATCAACAACGATGATCGTGTTTATCACGGTAGTGGACTTCCTGACTATGAAATAGGCCTTAATATGAATTTAGAATATAAAGGGTTTGATTTCATTATGCAGTGGTACGGTGCTTTTGGACAAGAGATTATGAATGGAAGTCACGCAGATGCTTCTTCATTCGGAAGACACAAGGAGTTACTTTATTCTTGGTCTCCTGCAAATCCGGATAGTGACATCCCAGCTTACAGAGGGTCAAGTAAAGATCACCCTAACTACTGGGCATATTCAGATCGTTACATTGAGGATGGCTCGTATGTCCGGTTAAGATTAGTCACTTTAGGATACACAATACCTAAAGCATTGAGCAAAAGAGTCGGCGTTGAAAAATTCAGGATATATGTTTCAGCACAAAATCCGCTTACCATTACCAACTACGATGGATTCGATCCTGAGGTTGGAGGAAATGGACTTACCTCAAGAGGCTTGGATAAGGGTAACTATCCCGTTACATCTTTTTACTTAATGGGAGTTAACCTTCAATTCTAAAATAAGAAAGTCATGAAAAACATAAATAAACTAATTCTACTAGGAGCTATTGTTTTTGCAACAATAAGCTGTGAAGACAGATTGGAGCAGGTTAACCCCAATGAAGTTACAGTAGATAGCTACTATACCAATTTGTCAGAGACAGAAGCCGGTGTTACCGCAATCTATTCAACGCTACTCAATCACTTTGTATTAAATATAGAGTCAGAAACGGAGCGTGCAGACATGGGATACCCTGGATGGGGTAGAAATACGCCAAGTAATGCAAGTCAATCCATTTGGTATTTTCATACATACTCCAATACACAGACTGAAGTGACCAAAAAATGGGAAGCTTGCTATCAAGGTATTTGGAGAGCCAACCAAGTGATTGAAGGTCTTCAGAAGCTTGAAGCAGAGATTGTTGCCGGTGGAAGTGAGGCGCTACTTGAAGTGTGGACTCGTCAAATGGCTGAGGCACGTTTTTTCAGAGGGTGGTTTCATTATAACCTTCATTTGTCATTCAACAATGGAGAGATCATTATTAGAGATGCCGTTCCACAATCGGACGATGACTTTAATAAGGACATTTCGTCATCTCAAGAAGTGATTGATTTTTTCAGAAAGGATTTGGTATATGCCTATGAAAACTTACCAGCAAGGCACGACGAATCGATCAACTCCAATGTTGGAAGGGTAACTGCTGGTACTGCTGCAACGATATTGGGTAATAGCCATCTTTTCCAAGAAGAGTATAGTGAAGCTATTCCTTATTACGAAGATGTGATGACCAATCCAGAGTATGGGTATGAGCTTGTTAAAGATATGGGCTTAATGTTTACCAATTCAGGCGAGCTTAATGATGAGTCAATATTTGAGGTTCTTTATAACGAGACGCAAAGAACTGAGCTGAACCAGTGGGATGAGCTAAGTCAATCCAATAGACTTGGTCGTTCAGGAAATGGAGGCCAATGGTATCCTTCACTTTGGATCATTTGGGCATATAAGAATGAAGTAATGGATACAAAAGATCCAAGAAACTATTATACCCGTCCAAGTGATGACAAGGACACAATAAGAGTTGTTCCATTAAGATGTTCTGCTATGATCGCCGTAACGGAGGATGAGCATTCAATATACTATATTGATGGATACACAGGTGAAAATATGAACTTCAATGTAAACGGTGGGCAGATAGCTTTCTATAAGAAATATGGTAACCATGAGCTTTACGTAGATGAAGGAGCCACCCCTCTTGGTACGGGATGGAAATCAGGTAAAAATGTTATAGTAAATAGACTTGCTGAGGTATATCTAAACTATGCTGAAGCAATGATGATGACTGGTGATATTCAGGCAGCTTTAGATGCCATGAACGCAATTAGGGCACGCTGGGGACTTAGACGACTTGGAGTTGACGATGGGTCAGGACCTGATTTTGACGGTGTGAACTATACAGCAGAGACTTTGATGGAAAAGCTTATGTATGTCGATAAGCCTCTTGAGTTATCTTCAGAAGGAATGTCCATTCGATGGATTGATATGAGAAGATGGGGTATTACCAAAAGCCGTTTTGAGTCTCTTGCTACAGAAAACTATCACATGGTAGATTATACACTTAATACGCTAGAAGGAGGTACTTTCTTCAATGGAAGATCCAGCCTTCAATTAGGAGAAGATCCAGGTACAAACCTTACGTTTAAGGATTACGAAGTAGCTGCTCAAAATTACATTCCAAATCAGCACGACTACTATCCGATCCCACTCAGTGAGATCCTTACCAATTCGTCACTTTCTTCATTATCAAATAATTAATAACAATGAAAAGGTTTAAACAAATACTTATAGCCTTCTCTGTGCTTGTAGTAGCATGGAGTTGCGAAGATGATGATTTTGTTGCGCCGAATGAATTTTCGGATGTAGCATGGTCCATTAGCGGAGTTGGTCCTAACCAGACCCTAGCGGTTAACGAAGAAGAACATTTATCTTTCTTGGATGTTTCAGTAGGGCTTTTAAGTCGTTCTTGGACAATAGAAAGTGGTAACCACTTTTTGAATAATCAATTTACTCAAAACGATACGTCACTTCTTAGTTACATAATACCTGGAGAAGACACAGTATCCGATAATCATTTGATTAACGTATTGTTCATGAATCCGGGACTCAATACTGTTAAGTTGAGAAATACGTACCAAGATTCAGTTGGATATTCTGGAGCTACTGATACGCTTAGAGCCGTATTCGAAGAAGGCGAGTGGGTTTTTGCAAATGAATTCGTGGTGGACGTATATGCGAAGATTAAACCCGCATTCAAAGTCCTTCAGAATGGAACACCGGTGGCGACAGTGTTAGCTACTGACAAAGTTTCTATTGCGGATTCAGCAAGTTGGCCTACGGTCAAGGTTGAAGCAGGAGACGTACTTACTTTCTTGGATGAAACAACCATTGGTCGGCCTGAGACAAGAACCTGGCGCCCTGAGGGAGGACGGGTTGTTGGTACCAATAATGATGCTGAGGCTACTTTTAAGTTCAACTCTTTGGGTACTTATACTAACCACTCTGTAAATGTCGCAAGGGGAGCGGATGGTACCGCTGTTCCAGAATATGATGTTTGGTCAAGAATTCCGCTTAAAATAGAGGTTATTCAGTCTACCAAGCCATTCGTAATTGATTCGGAAACCATTACGGAATGGGAGAGTGAAGTATTGACATTTAATGTATCGGGAGAAGTGCCAAGTGCCTTGGGAACTTCTGCGGATTTCACAGTTCATGTTACTAATTCAAATGGTTTTGATCAAGAGATAGCAGTAAGTGGAGTTTCTGTAAATGCCAATGATGGTACTTTACTAGAGCTAACTTTAGCAGATCCGATTTATAACTCAGATGATATTACTGTTTCATACTCTGGAGGTAGCATCATTTCTGTAGACGAGCGAGCTCTTGAAGCTTTTTCAGATGTAAAAGTGGATTCTCATTTTGATTATTCTATTACTGACGAAGATAGATGGAGTTTCGAAACGGAAGAAGATCGAGGAAATGGAGGTAATACTGCAGGTTTTTGGTCTCAGCATAGAGATCCATTTTTATGGTACGGAACTACGGAAATTGATGCTGCACATGGCAGTAGGGTTATGAGATTTCACAACGAAACCTTTGAGACCTCTCCAGAACAAGCAAAAGGATGGGGGCCAGCAAATTCTGTAGCTACAGAGCCAGGTACTTACAGAGTTCAATTGATGATTTACCGTCCAGCAGGAAGTGAACTCAATATGATTAGGTTGATTACCAAACCGGATTGGCAGATAGATACGTTTGATTTTAGTGATATTGAAGCTGATACTTGGACGCCATATTATGCTGATATCAATATTACTGGTGCAATGACAGATATGGAATTTCAAGTAAGAAATAGTGATCATGCCGGCGTTACTGGTTCTCAGACTATTTATATTGATGATTATCGTTTAAGTGTATTAGAGCTAAGGCCATAAAACTTACTGTGCCTTTTTAGAACTACTCCTCATAGAGTGAGTAGTTCTTTTTTTGTTTCATGAACAATCAGTTTTTTGTAAAAAAAAGTTAATCGAGTTATAGAACAAGGGAAATAATTTTAATACTTCATATAATAGACGATAATACCATGTATTAAGTCAAAAGAGTAATGGCAATGACCGTTCTAAATTATCTTCACTATTAATCAATAATGAAAATCAGAGCCCGATATTTTTTTATTTTGTTAGGAGCTTGTGCTTTGTTGACTTCATGCAACGATGAAAAACCGAGACCCAATATCGTTTATATACTTGCTGATGATCTGGGGTACGGAGATTTAGGTTCATACGGTCAGAAAACAATACTCACACCAAACCTTGATCGCTTAGCGAAGCAAGGAATAAGTTTCACACAACACTATAGTGGATCAGCTGTTTGCGCTCCATCCAGATCCGCTCTTCTTACGGGACTCCATACTGGTCATACACCTATCCGTGGCAATCGAGAGGTTGGGGCAGAAGGGCAAGTTCCATTGCCTGCACATTCATTGACCATGGCTAAGGTTATGCAGCAAGCAGGATATAAGACAGGGGCCTTTGGTAAGTGGGGGCTTGGCTTTGTAGGAACCGAAGGCGACCCATTGAATCAAGGATTCGATGTTTTTTTTGGATACAACTGCCAACGATTGGCTCACCGATATTATCCCTTACACCTTTGGAGCAACGACAAAAAAGTCATGTTGGCCGGAAATGACTGGATTCAAAAAAAGACTTATGCTCCAGATGTAATTCAATCTGCTACACTCAAATTTTTTGAAGAAAATAAGGATGCTCCATTCTTCGCATATGTACCACTCGTGCTCCCTCATGCAGAGTTAATCTCTCCTCAAGATTCTATTTTGGCACTTTATGATGGAGAGTTTGATGAAATACCTCATTCAGAATCTAACCCATATACCTCGGATTATGGTGCTAACATTAAGACAGAAATGTACTGCCCACAAGATCAACCCAAAGCTGTATACGCTTCCATGGTTACGCGCATGGACGCATATGTAGGACAAATCTTGGATAAATTGGAAGAACTTAACCTATCAGAAAATACATTGGTAATTTTTACCAGTGACAATGGTCCGCATACCGAAGGTGGATATAAACCCGAATATTTCGATTCCAATGGAATCTATCGCGGAATGAAACGAGATTTATATGAAGGAGGTATTCGTGTTCCCATGATTGCCCGCTGGCCAGGGAAAATCAAGGCAAATAGCAACTCAGCGCATGCCTCTGTCTTTTATGACATGATGCCTACGATTAGTGACTTAATTGGATTAGAAAACATCCCACAAACAGATGGTATTTCTTTTTTACCAACACTTCTAGGGCATTCGGATGCTCAAGTAAAGCACGATTATCTCTATTGGGAGCTCAACACCAAAGGAGGACGTAAGGCTGTTCGATTTGGTAATTGGAAGGCCGTGCATTATCAATTTGAAAAAGACCCGGAATCTGCCGTTGAGCTATACGATTTATCAATTGATCCTTCAGAACAAAATGATCTCGCAGATCAATTTCCAGAGATAGTTGCTAAGGCAACTACTCTTATGAATCAAGCACACAAACCATCTGAGCTATTTCCGTGGCAATCAGATAATATTAAAAGATAAACTATGATAAATATTATACGCATATCCTTCTTCATTCTTTTTGTAAGTACTCTTACGATTTGTTTTGGTCAATCACTTGATGAAATAGCTAGGGCTAAAATTGTTGAGTTAAATGGGTTAATAGAACAAGCCAAAGAGGCTTCAATTGATGTAAGAAGAGAAGAAATGGCAGTGCATACCGCTGATCTTTGCTTAGGGTATGCTCAGTGGGATGAAGATAATACTTCTTTAAACCTCACTCATTATGAGGCTCATCCTTACTATAAAGATGAAGCCCAAAAGAGAGCTGAGGAGCTACCTGATTTTCAGAGACAAAGTGTCATTACGGTTTTAGATAATTCAATTCATGAATTGACTGAAGTCATAGCGGGAAACATTGTGAGGACTCCAGTACCAGTTGTCGATTGGACTCAAGTAGATGTAGATGGCAATAAGCTAGTTTATAATAGCAAGCCAGTATTTTTTGATAGCTATATATGGATTCCTTCTGCACCAGAATTGGAAAAGTATTACGGTCCACACGATTCAGAAGGTCTGCGAATGGTCTACATAAATGACGATCAGGGAGCAAGAGAAAGTTGGACTTATAATAGGTGGAAAGAAAAAACAGATGGCTTCATAGGCTCCATTTGGTTTGATCAAAATACAGTCCCAGCTTGGGCAAAAGAAAAATATCCTGATATTCAAATTGGTGGTAGGCACTATGGAAAATTTGATGTTGATCATCAAGGATCTAGAGAAATGATAAGACTTTTAGCTAAAGATTATGTGCCGCTTCTTGCGGATAGAGAGGTTACTGAATTAGGCTATTCACTTTGGAATGAACCTAGTTTCTTTACCAAAGAAGGATCTTGGAATAATGCAGATGACAATGGGATCTGCGTGTCAGATTCTACACGTGCTCGTTTTAAAAAGTGGCTTTCGGAGCAGCACGATTCAATAGAGGATCTTAACGTCCTGTGGGGGGCAAGTTTCGAGAGCTTTGATGAGGTCGAGATAAAATTACCTATGCCTGGAGCGAATCAAGGTTCACCCATGTGGTATGACTGGATGACCTTCAACAACCTCCGAATTACAAACTGGTTCCAATTCGTAAAGGATGAGATTCGCAAATATGATACGGATGCAAAGGTTCATATCAAATTGATGCCTTGGCTTTTTGGTGAAAATGCAAAAGATCATGGGATGGACTTTGAAGCACTTACGGAGTTGTCAGGAATAATTGGCTGTGATGCTGGCACACAATACCTGCATTCGTGGAAAGAGAATCAGCCATGGGAGCAACGGTACTCTGTCCATTGGAGAAATGCATTCATGACTTTCGATTTTTTTAAGTCCGTAAGCCCTGAAAAAATAATTTTTGATACAGAAAACCATTTTCTGATGAACACGGGTTTTACTGAGCAAGATTTGGATCAAACTTATGTAAGATCAATGTATTGGCTAGGAGCGATGCATGGACTCAATGCATCTACCACGTGGGTTTGGATGCGAGAAGCTGATGGTTCTGTAAAGAGGTCTCCCCAAGCAAGTTCTATGGTTGATATCTCGCATCAACCTAAGACACTTTACACGGTTACCTCAACCTTTATGGATTTGAATGCAAATTCAGAAGTCATAACTCAGATACAAAATCAGAGAAAGGATATTAGAGTATTTTATTCTAAGACATCATCTCTCAATGACGCAACCTATATGGATAAAGTTTTTGCAACCTACGAGTCTCTTTATTTTGAAGGTATACCGATTGGGTTTGCAACTGAGAACATACTTAAGAGCAATCCTAGTCCTGATTGGGATGTGATTCTGGTCAGAGAAACCGAATATGTTACCCAAGAGGAATTAGCAGCACTCCAGGCATATGTTGATGCGGGAGGTACTGTCATCGTAGACTCAGAAAGTTTGAAGAAGGATCAATACGGAAAATCACTGTCAGGGCTTTCTGGTAATTTGATGAGTGGAGGAAGTCTTGATGACTTTCAGTCCAAGGCATTACAAGTTGTATCGGATAAAGGACATTCGCCTAACCTGGCGATCACAGAAACCAATGATATTGGACTAAAGGGTTGTACTTGGAAAACCGTCACGAATGAATCAGGAAATGCGATATTATCTCTTGTCAATCTAGGGAAGACAGAAGCCAAACTTTCAATCAATCTTAAGAACGCTGTTAATGGGACTAAGCTGGTAGATGTATTTACAGGGAATGAAATTTCAAGCTCACCTACGCTAGCTCCGTTTGAAATGATTTATGTGGAAATATTGGATGAAAAGGTGGTTCTATCTAATGAAGAACTAGAGAAAGAAAACAAGTTTATTAACCTATTTCCAAATCCATCAAGTGGAGAGTTTCAAATCGAGTTGGACAAAATTTATGAGGATGTTTACATAGATGTGATGTCCATTGATGGGAAGAGCTTTATGCATAAATACCACAAAAGCACAAAAAATATCAAGATGAATTTAACAGAATTACGCTCAGGTACATACTTTATCCGCGTAGAGACCGAAGAAGAAAGTAAGGTTATGAAATTTCTGAAGCACTAAATAAGGGGTTATTTGCACATAACGATCAAAAACCAATAAACCACCTCAATGCATCAGAAAGTAACACCAAGAAGAACCGCTTACCTAATAGTAGTAGTGTTAGGCGTTGTTTTACTATATATTATTCTGGCATTCATAGTGTCCGGATGTGATAATAGAAAGGAGAATGTCACTGAATTGAAAAAACCGAATGTGATTCTGTTTGTCGCAGATGATCATGGCACGGATGCATTGGGGTGTTATGGCAATCCCATTATTCAAACTCCCAATCTGGATAAGCTGGCATCAGAAGGTGTACGTTTTACAAACGCATACTGCACCAGTGCCAGTTGTACAGCGAGTCGTTCTGTGATCCTTACAGGTAAGTATGGTCATGCCACAGCGTCGTATGGACATGTGCACGACTACCACCACTTTAGCACCTATGATAATGTGAAGTCATTGTCCAATATACTATCAGAGTCTGGATACCTCACCGCCAGAGTAGGCAAGTATCATGTTGCCCCTGAGGAGGTTTATAAATTTGATAAAGTGCTGGAGGCTAACAGACGAAATACTGTTGAAATGGCAGATAAATCGGCTGAAGTCCTCAATTCCGATCAGCCCTTTTTTCTTTATTTCTGCACAAGCGATCCACATAGAGGAGGAGCTTTTGAGCCTGAGAGGGGGTGGGAATCTCCTGACAGTTTTGGAAATAAAAAATCAGGCTACCCGAATGTCACACCTGTAAAGTACAACCCTGAAGATGTTCTGGTTCCTTCATTTTTACCGGATACCCGGCAGAGTCGTGAAGAGTTGGCGCAGTACTATCAAAGTGTCTCGCGAGTGGACCAGGGTTTTGGTAGACTGATGGATTTATTGAAGGAGTCTGGTAAGATTGATAATACGATCATCATATATATATCCGATAATGGAATTGCTTTTCCAGGTGCCAAAACCACGGTATATGAACCAGGGATCAAACTTCCATGTATCATTAAAACACCTTGGCTAAAGAAAGCGGGAACCGTTAATCACTCCATGATTTCATGGGTGGATCTGACTCCAACAATATTGGATATGGTTGACGTTGAAGCTGAAACACAATTTCATGGAAAATCCTTTTATCCGATTTTAGAAGAGAGTAACGCTGAAGGCTGGGATGAGATAAAGGCATCTCATACTTTTCATGAAATAACAATGTATTATCCTATGCGGGTAATTAGAAAAGGGAACTATAAGCTTATCTGGAATATGGCGAACCGGCTGGATTATCCCTTTGCGTCAGACTTGTGGGCGGCATCAACCTGGCAGGGAGTTCACAGAAATGGAGAGGAGTTTTTTGGGAAAAGAAAGGTTGAGAATTACTTACGGAGAGCAGAATTTGAATTGTACGATTTGAAGAATGATCCTGATGAAGTTGTCAATATTGCTAGCAAGGCAGCCTATGCAGATGTTTTAGAAAAAATGAAAAATCGACTCAAACAATTTCAACTCAAAACCAATGATCCATGGTATATCATGTGGGACAATGACGCAAGCATGCAAGGGTCTGGTGTTGGACTTTGAATTTTTACTTTTTGAAGAGTATCTAAATTTCAACCATCAGGCATATTTCTAAACCCAAGTATCGAGGTGTTTAATGAATAGTAGAGTTCTTTTATTGTTTGCAGTATAGGGACTTCTTTTTAAGTATTTGATTAAAAGATAATGAATTATAATATGTAAATTATGAGATTAACAATCTCTTCGATTTTATGAAGGCTGCCATCAAAGAATCTGATAATCAGGAGCATCTAATCGATCTATGGAGTCAGATCAGAAAGGGGTGTATGGAATCTTTGGGTGACCTTTATGATTGTTGCATTGATTCTTTATTTTCCTATGGAAGTCGGTATACAGATGACAAAGAGCTTCTGAAGGATTGCTTACATGATCTGTTTGTGGATTTGCACAAATACCATTCGAAGGTGGCTGATACAGATAATGTTGAGTATTATTTATTTAGTTCTCTGAAGAGAAAAATTCTCAAAAAGACTCCTAAGAAAGGTAAAGTGATTTCGTTGGATCCATCATATTTAAAAGGAGATCTATTTCAATATTCAGAAGATTCGTTTGAAGATGTCTTGATCTCCAATGAGGAGAAGCAAGAGCGGGTCAAATGGCTCAATTATGCAATGAAGCTGCTTCCATCAAAACAGAGAAGATGCCTGTCGCTGCGGTTTGAGGATGAACTATCCTACGACGAAATCGCTTTAAAAATGAACATTTCAGTACCTTCAGTAAGGACTTTGGTCTACAGGACAATCATGTCATTGAGGAAAAATAGACGAGACATAAAAAAAAGTTAACCTTTTTTGTCTATAAAACAGACGGGTTGGACTTATTGTATTTAGAGGTTCCACAATAAGTGGTTTTACATTCTAAATTTTATGTCTCGAAACAACTCACTGACTAATTCTGAAAAGGCCAGATTAAAGAATAGAATTTTTGATACTATTGAAAGTGTCGAACGAAAGAAGAGTAGAAAAAAAGTTCTATTAGGCATAGCAGCTTCTTTCCTGATCTTGGCAGGAACCTGGTCGGTTTTGTATCTAGACACAACGGAGGATATATCTAGATATGCGCTAGACTTTGAAGAAGACTTTACTGGATCCAAAGATGTACAACTCATCTTAAGTCAAGGAAATAGTATCCTTTTGACTGATGATAGCTCATCAATTACATATTCTAAATCTGGACAGTTTCTTGATTTGGGAGATTCTAAAATCCTGACTCAGGATTTAGCTGAGTCTAAAGTAACCTATAACACTGTATTAGTACCATATGGCAGAAGATTGCAAATTATGCTATCTGACGGAACTGTGGCTTGGCTAAACTCTGGTACACGTCTGGTCTATCCAGCCACTTTTCAAGATGGTGATCGGGAAGTCTATCTAGAAGGCGAAGCAATCTTCGATGTTAAGCATGATGTCCAGCATCCTTTTAGAGTTATTTCTGATAATCAAGAGATTGAAGTACTAGGCACGATATTCAATGTGAGCAGTTATAAAGACGAAACAGAAAACTTCGTAGTACTAAAAAGTGGTCGGGTTCAAGTAACACATAAAAATAATTCCCGTGAATCTGGGCGATCATTTGAAATCACACCCGGAACCAAAGCCAATTTGAACTTGATAACGGGAGAAAGTAAAATTGGAAATGTAAACGTTGATCAATATTTCTCATGGCGAGAAGGAGTGTTGATTTTGAAGAGCAACAGTCTTGAGCATATCATGAACAAGCTCTCAAAATACTACAACGAGGATATTTGGATATGGGAAAATGAACTTGGTAAAGAAACTTTCTCTGGATATCTCGACCTGAAAGATGATATAGAGAAAGTTATAAAAACGATTCAGCAAAGTACTTCATTTAACTTCAGAAGGACTGAAGACAACAAAATACTAATAACAACAAAATAATATGCCTATGACTTAACTCAAATAGAAAAGAGGTCGGAGAATGAGCCAACATTCTCCAACCAATGAAAATCAAAATTGCCAGGACAATATTCTGGCAAGATTAATAACCTAAAGACAAAATTATGTATAAAAATTTTACGCAGTGCACGTTGCGTCAATTCGTTGCGTGCAGAAGTGTGACTTTCGAAATTATGAGGACATTTCTCATTATTACATGTGTTGCAATAACCTACTCCTATGCCAACTCAACTTATGCCCAGAAGTTGGACTTGGATGTTTCGGATATTACGTTAGATCAACTTTTTGAAGAGATTCAAAATAGAAGTGATTACATCTTTTTTTATAAAGATGATGTGCTGAATGAGGATAAAAAAATCTCAATTAAGCTCAAAAATGCAAGCCTTACTAGAATATTAGATAAGGCATTGGCTAAAACTAACTTGGACTATTCCATTTCGGACAGGCAAGTTGTGGTTATGAAAACCTCAACCCAAGTGTCTAGTGAAGACGTTGAGCCAAATGCCAAACAAGATCAAGGACCTAAGATAAGTGGTCAGGTTTTAGATTCAGAAGGAGATCCTTTGCCAGGAGCCACCATTCTGGAAAAGGGAACACTTAACGGTACACAAACTGATGTGGATGGAAAATTTTCTCTGTTTGTAGAGAGCGAAGAATCAGTCTTGGTATTCTCGTTTGTAGGTTTTGATTCCCAAGAAATACTTGTTGGTGATCAAACTATAGTTGATATCACTATGAAGGAGAACGCTGAGGCTTTGGACGAAGTAGTGGTTATCGGATATGGAACTACGACAAAAAGAAAACTTGTTGGAGCGGTTTCTAAAATAGATACGAAAGAACTGCAGCAAACTCCTTTTGCCAACGTTACACAAGCACTTCAGGGACAGATTCCTGGTATAATTGTTCAAAACAGCGGTGGAGGTTTGGGCAAAGTGCCCGATATTTCGATCCGAGGTGCTGGAAAACCCTTATTTGTGATAGATGGGGTAATTCTCGATGAAGACGACAATTATTCATTCGTCTCCTTGAATATGGAAGATATTGCTTCCATTACCTTCTTAAAGGACGCCTCTTCAACAGCTGTTTATGGTTCCAGGGCAGCAAACGGGATTGTTTTGGTTAAAACTAAGAAAGGACAATCAGGTAAGCTTAACCTTCAATACTCATTTAACCAGCAGTTTAGCCAACCGACAGTTTTACCGAAGAGATTAAATTCGTATGAGTTTGCGCAAATTCAAAATGCAGCTACAGTATATGATGGAGTAGAACCCTTTTATAACACCGAACAGCTTGAGGTAATAAGAACCGGATCTGACCCGGATACATATCCTAATACAGACTGGCAGAAACTTAGCCTCAAAGATTACGCACAAGAGCAAAAGCACAATCTTTCTCTCTCAGGAGGTAGTGAACAAACAGATTTTTATGTGTCACTTGGTTATTTCGAGCAAGGAGGGTTATTAAAATCTGAAGCGATTTCGCTTGAGAGGATGAACATTAGAAGTAATGTCCGCACCCGTATTCCCAAGGTAGGAGTTGAGCTAGGTTTTAGTCTGAACGGAAGCCTGCAAAATACCAGAAACCCGGCTCTTGGAGAGTGGACTATTTGGAACCATATGGCAAGAAATATTCCGCTCAATAGAGCCTTCAACGAAGATGGTACCTATGCTGAGGGAGTAAACCACCCTTTGGCTCAGAACGATCGAAGAGCAGGTTACCTAAAAGAACGTCAAAAATTTATCAATACTCAACTTGAAGCAAATTGGCAGGTTCCTAAGGTAAAAGGGTTGTCTACAGGCGTGATGGCTAACTATCGTGATGGTGATAGTTATACTAAGAAGTGGGAGCTTCTGGCACCTCAGTATGAGACCGATGGCTCAGTGTATCCGGTTTCCAAACCCCTGTTAGACGTTCAGTCAGGATTTGAAAGTAAAATAGACTTTATTTATAATGTTTCCTATGCTCGAAACATTGGCAATCATGGTATGGATGTTACTTTGGCTTACAACCGTATTTGGTTGGAGGGCGAAAGAGTTCAAGCTTCAAGGCGAGATTTTTTGTCCAGTTCTGTGGATCAAATTTTTGCAGGCCCAGCAGATGGTCAATCTACCGATGGTAGTGCCTTTAATAGTGCCAACGAAGGATACGTCGGCCGGTTTCAGTACGATTTTGCGTCTAGATATATTCTTCAGTTTAGCTTTCGTTATGACGGCAATGATAATTTTTCTCCTTCAAAACGGTGGGGTTTTTTCCCTGCTATAGCTGGAGCATGGGTGGTTTCGGATGAACCTTTCATGGAGTCGCTTTATGAAAGCAATGTGATTTCCATGCTAAAGATAAGAGCCTCTTACGGTACAACTGGTCTTACAGATGGGGTCAACAGGCATGGATATTTACCGGTCTATAACCTTGAGCCAAACACTTATAATATTGGGAATAGTTTGGTGAACGGCTTTTCAGAAGGGCCACTTGTCAACCCCAATGCCCTTACTTGGTTTAAAAGAAGGTCACTTAACTACGGTTTAGATTTCGGTCTTCTTAAGAATAAGCTGGAAGGTTCTTTTGATTATTTCTACTACAAAACTTCCGGATATTTACAGAGTCCAGACATTGATTATACAGCTACCCTAGGGAAAGACCTGCCACAGATATCATCAAACTCTGTGCAGCGAAGAGCAGGGTTCGAGTTTAGGTTAGTACATAAAAATCGCATTGGTGACTTCTCATATAATTTAGGAGTTAATTATGCTTTTTTCAATCAGTTATGGAAGCGACTGGATACCGAGAATGAAGTAACCTTGAAGAATCCATATACGCGTGTAACTCACGAGAAAGATTTCTATCAAAGAACCAACGGTTCTGATGGCGGTCTTTATATTTCGGATGGCTTTTTTCAGTCTGAAGAAGATATACTAAACTCTCCACGTCCACTTGCATCAACAGAGACACAATTGGGAGACATAGCTTACAAGGATGTAAATGGCGATGGGAAAATTGATGATCAGGATAGAAGGCGGATTGGCTTGCCTACCTTTCCACACGGCACTTACGGATTCAACTTCAATCTCGGATACAAAGGCTGGTCATTGTCTGGATTGGTTCAAGGCACTGGAGATAGGTACACAGCCATAGGTAAGGGGTATCAGAAAGGAGAAGCAATTAGTATGACCCTTGATTTTCAGAAAGATTATTGGTCCCCAGAAAATACAGATGCATTTTTTCCTCGAATATCTCATGTTTCAGAATCAAACGGAGGAAACAATCAGCTAGATTCTGATCACTTTATTTTGAACGCGAAGTATATACGATTGAAAACATTGAGGGTCGGTTATGACTTAAAGAGCTCGGTTTTGAAAAATGTGGATGCTATACACAATTGCAACGTATTTGTTAGCGGGGTGAATTTGCTGACGGCTTCCAAAGTGAAAGATTATTTTGATCCTGAAGATGTGATTAATCAAGATAATAGCGTGAACGGATTTTCTGGTGCTGCTTACCCTATCCAAAAAACGTATGCGATTGGTTTGAATGTTACATTTTAAAAATTGAATCATGAAAAAAGGAATAAAAAATATACTAATACTGCTTTTGAGCTTGACCTTATTTTCTTGTTCAGATAGCTTTTTGGATACAAAGCCCCTCGACAAATACTCTGAGGCAGATGTTTGGAGCGATGCGAATATTGCTCAGGCTTTCATTTACGATATCTATGGAGATATAATGGTAGAGTTAGTTAAGAATCCATTAGGCATTAATGGTGCGCCCGGAACTAGGAGCGATGACTATAGCGATAACATTGCCACAAGGAGAAATAACGTCGTAAAAAAGGATCAATTAGATAGAAATTTTGATGCTGGATGGGATGTTTTTCATATAATCAGAAAATGTAACCTCGCCATTGAAAAGGTGACGGAATCTTCTGAAATCACTGAAGCACTCAAGGTAGAGCTAATTGCACAAGCAAAAATGCTGCGTGCCATGATTTATTACTCCCGGGCACGACTTTTTGGCAAGTACATAATCATCGAAAGAGTGCTGACTGAAGAAGATGATTTTAAACTTCCAAGGTCATCTACGATTAAAGAGACTTATGATTTTATTCTTTCTGATCTTCAAGATGCAGCCGAAGGACTGCCGGAGGTAGCTCCAGCAGGTCAGTTGACCCGAGGAGCCGCTCTTGCGTATTTGGCCGAAGTTGCTCTGCATGGAGCTGCGTATATTGAAAGCGGAAAGTCAGAATATTACCAAGTTTCAAAAAAAGCGAGTGAAGACCTATTTGCCTTAGGTTACTCCCTCGATTCAGACTACAGAGGGCTTACCTCCGATTATGGCAGTGCAATAGGTTCAAGTGAGGTAATACTGGGCTATTTCAGGCACGTAGACAATACCGAGTTCAGATTGACACCTATGCAAAGAATTGTTCCTAATTGTTCAGAACCTAAGAATTTTGATTGGGTAGTCCCTAAGCTGAGTGAATCATTTGAAGGTTGGGCAGAGGTTTGGCCTTCTCAAGAATTGGTTGACGATTACTTAGTTGTTGATCAAGACGGAGATGCGAAAAAATGGGATGAAACCAGCTATTATCAAGATTTTTTGGATAATGGCGGCTATGTTTCGGATGCCATTTATAAAAACAGAGATGCTAGATTTTATACCTCCATCGTTCATGACTCCTCGCAGTTTTATGGAAATCTCGTAACTATCAGAAAAGGCGGAAACATGCATTGGGAGTCGAACGCATCAGGTAACTGGTCAATGACCCGAACAGGTTACTACTTCAGAAAATCAGTGTTTGAAGGTCAGAAATTATGGGCGAGGGATAACGTTCCTTTCCATCATCTTATGGCACGACTTGGTAGATCGTATTTAAACTACTCTGAAGTTATGCTGCGATTGAATGACCCTGCCACGGCACTTCAGTATATCAATATGACCCGTTCCGCTCATGGGCAACTCCCCGAGCTATCAACAGGATTGAGTTTAGATGATGCTTGGAAATACTATCGAATAGAGAGAAGAGTGGAGCTTTTTTATGAAAATGATAGGTATTGGTCACTGCTTCGCTGGGGCAAAGAAGCCGGAGATATAATAATTCCAGAACTCAATAAGGGGCTGAAAGCAATCGAAATAGCTACAGATGGAAGATCGTTTGAGCTTGTTGATTTGCCATTGGATGCCACAACTAATGAGGCGGTCTTTTCAACCAGAAAATACCTATTTCCGGTTCCTGAACCCCAGCGCTTGCTGAATGAAAATCTGGATCAAAACCCAGGATGGTAACATTAATTAAATTTCAAAAAATGAAAACTTTATTCATATATAGATTAGTAATGATCACCCTTCTCTCTGCAAGCATGTTTTCTTGTCTTGAGAAAGGGTTGGATGACCTGCCTGCATTCGAGGATGCGGAAATTTCGAGTGTAAACTTTGAATATCGCTGGTTAGATAATTCAAATGATTTTGCTCGCTTAGAGGTTGTCAAAATGAATACCGTCGTTGACATTCCCGAAGGTAGTACAGTTGTGAATTGTGATATAGCTGTTCCTGACGAAAGCGAGTCATTCCCTGCTTCGATAAGAAACAACATAACACTGTCAAATCTGGTGGCCTACATGGATATTTCCGTAGCGGCTATTATCGAGCCCGTTGGAAACGCTCCTGTTTTAGGAACCCCAGGGGACTTCAGTCAGTCCAGTTTTGAATATGAAGTCATTGCCGCTGATGGAAAGACAACCAATGTTTGGACGATAAATATTAACAGCTTCGTTAAATAACTTATTGTCAAGTTTGAAATAAGGTAGCCTGAAACACCTTTCAGGCTACCTTTTTACAGGCTGTTTTATTCAACGGAACAGCAATCTTCCTCAATAATATATTGAGGGTTACATCAATTAAACTAAGGGTCATAAGTATCGAGCTCAAAATGGGTTTCTTAGCCCTTTATGGTCAAATAATTATTAAAGAGTAATGAGAATTTCTTTTTGGATTTCTGTCCTTTTTCTAGTTCTATCTTTAGCTGCCTTATCGCAGAAAGCGGACTATCCGAATCTCTACAATGTAGTCTGGACAAGTCAAAGCGAAAATGCCGCAGGCTCAATGCCGGTAGGAGGAGGAGACATTGGTATGAATGTGTGGGTCGAGGATAATCAGCTACTTATCTATGCGCAACGAAGTGGCGTTCATGATGAATACAATGGATTTCCAAAATTGGGTCGAGTACGAATCTATACCGAACCAAATATTTTTGACGGTGCGACTATCTTCAAGCAGGAACTCGTATTAAGTGAAAGCTCAATTGAGATTTCTGCCAAGCACCCGAAGCATGGAGATTTAAAATTCAAAATTTGGGCTGATGTTATGCGCCCACGAGTGCATGTCGAATGTGAGTCAGAAATACCCATCACATACTATGCACAATATGAGTCATGGAGAACCCAATCACGTGCACTTTCTATTGGTGACCAAAATGAAAAAGACCGTTGGGGCTGGTGGGATACTGGTGGTTGGGCTAAAGAAGTAGTATTAGAACCAGATCATTTCAAGCAAGAGGCTAACAAGTTTTCATTTTGGCATGTAAATCCCGAAGAAAAACTCACCAGTAAGAACATGTACCAAATGATTGGAATGGAAGATGACTATGGTAAGTTTTATGATCCGCTTAAAGATGCCGTATGGGGTGGACAACTCGAAGGTTCAGATATAACATTTGATAAAAAGACATTTGGGAAATATGGAGATACCGAATATACAGGCTGGAGATACAAAAGCAACACACTTAAGAAAAGCCTTGATCTGACCATGTGGTTTCATAACAGTCATTGCGGTTCGGGCGAGACTTGGTTGAACGAAATAGAAAAGGTCAAAATAGAAAAAAGCATATCAAATAAAAGAGCCTGGAAGGAGAACCTGGAATGGTGGAAACGTTTTTGGGATAGAAGCTATATTGTTTTAAACCCGGATAAAGATGAAAAAGACTCAGTCTGGCGTGCGGGAAGAAATTACAATCTCTTTAGATACATGACAGCTTTGAATGCTTATGGTGAGAATCCTACAATGTTCAATGGAGGGCTTTTGAGTACGGATCCTGGTTTTGTTGCCGGAAGATTTCCCTTTCATCCAGATTGGCGTGCGTGGAGTGGTGGCAATTATACCATGCAAAATCAACGTTGGGTTTACTGGCCAATGATTAAATGGGGTGATTTTGAACACATGGAGTCTCAGTTCAACTTCTTAGAACGCACATTAGAAGTGGGCAAACGAAGGCTCATGAAACATTACGGTCTTGAGGGCTGGGTGTTTGAGGAAGTCGGGACAGTGTATGGACTGCCCATGCCTATGCACTATGGTTTTGATACCGTGTACATTGAAAGGCGCCAACGTCAACCATGGATGGAACCCGGACTTTCTGCTAACTGGTGCACCATCCATCATCATACAGCCATGCTAGAATTTTCATTCATGATTCTCGAATACCATCGCTATTCGGGTAGAGATATATCCAAATGGCTGCCAATAGTGAAAGGAACGATAGATTTCTTCGATAACTACTATCGACATAAAGCCAAGTTCAATGCGAATTATAAAGAGTACGATGAAAACGGTAAGTTGATTATATTCCCTTCCTCCGCTTGTGAATCACACTATTATGTGAGTAATCCGGTTCCTGATGTGGCAGGCTTACAAGCAGTTGTTCAAGGAGCTCTTGAGCTATCAAGCGAGTGGCAAGACGAGTTTTTCGGAGGTTCTCAGAACCTTAAAAGGATTCAAAAAACAATCCCTGATTTTCACTTGGATCAAATTGACGGAGACACAGTTATTCCTCCCGGAAAAAGTGTGGCATATTCATGGTGGAAAAAAACTGAGCTCTACATTAATTATCCTATGTTTCCCTTTAACCGAATTGAAATAGGGGATGAGGAGATGGAGTACGTTCACAACACCTACGAGCACTGGGACACTTGGCAGACACCCAAAGCCTGGGAAATCGTCGATAGCTGGACCAATGGCAATGTCGCTTTTGCAAGAATGGGTATTACAGAAAAAGCAGCCGCCCTGACGCTAAAGACTTTAGATGATGGCCCATTTCGTTTTCCATCTTTTTGGGGGCCGGGATATGATTGGGTTCCTGACCATAATTGGGGAGGAACAGGTTCGGTAGGCCTTCAGGAAATGCTCCTGCAGACACTTGAGAATAGATTGATGCTTATGCCTTCTTGGCCCAAAGATTGGGATTGCGACTTTAAACTATTTGCTCCCGAAGAAACCATTGTTGAAGGAAAAATAAGGTCAGGGAAACTCCAGATTTTGGAAGTAAGTCCTGAAAACAGGAAGGAAAATGTGGTGGCTAAAAAAAGATAAATGCCTGGGGTGACACTAGACTTTCAGAAGGCCTTCTGGTTGGGTTTGCTTTTATCATTGATCAGCAAAATAGATCAAAGTATATTGTTGGGTGTCCCTTCAAATGTTTTAAATAAGAACTTCAAAAACAATAAAGTTAAACCGTCCAAATGTGGAGCGGTCTGGTGTAGGTCGGAAGTGGCGGTACGAGAACCTATTAAACTTATCCTTAAAAATCAGAAAAGAAAATCATCGATAATATGAATAAGCGTAGAAATTTCATACGAAAAGCGGGTCTTGGTCTGGCACTAGGCGGACTGGCTCCCCAAACATTTGGAAGTATTTCTCAGACTGCTAATAGTGGCAAAAAGGTGCTAAGAAATAATGGAGAGACCGTTGAGAAACAAACGTTCACAGTGAAAGCCCCTCTTTTTTGTCCATATCACAGCATTTTAGATGGACACCCAAATGGAGGAGGAAGCCACTACTATCGAGAAAATGCCTTTTCCCATAACCCGTTTACTATACGTGCCTCCGGAATGTCAGGCTCTCCTTTGATCGTCGATGCAGAAGGTAAGCTTATAGGTTTTACGACCAATCTTGGGTTTGAAAACTCTACTTTCAGCTTCGATGGAGTGAACACACTCACCGTTACAGTTCCTCCGGGGCAAGAGTTGTACATTGATGAAACAGGCGATGGAGAACGCGCTTGGAAAAGATATAATTCAGAAATGATGGAGCGTCTGGGAATCCAGCCATTAGATAATCATCCAAGTTTTTGGTCTGATGTTGAGTACTGTACATGGGTAGAGCAGAAGTATCAATCCAAAGCACCCAGACAACATTTTCGCTTACTCAATCATCAATTCATTTCCGACTACTTAGACAAGCTTATCGAATTTGATTACCCTAAGGGCAAAATGACATTGGATCATGGCTGGGGACTTTTCCCTGATGGGTCAATCGATTCAGGTTTTGGCTCATGGGAGCCTGATCCAGGCTTATTTCCAGATTTCAGAAAGACCATGGATATGATCTCCGAAAAAGGATTTACGCCCGGTTTATGGATTGGTTTTCCTAAAATTCATGCAGCTAGTACGATAGCTCAGAAAAGACCAAACCTACTAGGCGATTGGGATGTCAGAGGAGAAAAGTTAGGTTCAAGTGACGTTCGCTACCTCAACCCAAGCGCAGATATCTACGAGTACGCTTCGGAGGTAATAGGGAGGTTTCATGAAATGGGCGTGCGTAAGTTTAAAATTGACATGTCGTATAATCGAAAATCAGACATGCTTTTTATTCACAAAGAATTGTACAGAGCAGCCAAAAACATCGACCCAACTTTGGAAATGGAGTTTCATGTTCCAGATATATTTTTCGTCAAACATTGCGATACTATTAGAACCAATGATATTTGGTTACGCGACGAATATGATTGGGAAGGAAGAGTTTCCTCTCACTACAAGGTAAGCACACAATCTGCACCCGGTCGTGTCATAAATCTGGATCACATTGGAGGAAACGACACCAGCGTGATTACAGAAAAGAAGTTTTTAAGGCACTTGGAAATGTATGAAGGCAAAACAGGCTACCCGTTGGTTTCTGTATTGCCCCATCACTTTGGCAAAAAGTGTGTGAAGAAAACTGGCGATTATTTGTGGAAGTACCAACGAGGAGGGCGTAAGGCTGTTTCAGATTATTACAACGCTTAGTCAATCATACATCGGTTTTACTGAAAAATATGGAGGTAAGTCCAACTGTGCAAAATGAAGGTGCTGCAATTACACATATCTATTTAAAATAAAATACACGTAAATTTTTCATGAAATCAATTAATCTGATCTTAATACTGTCCCTTGCAATTGTTTTTAATTCATGGTCTCAAAGTAGGACTTCTCAGTCACTAAGCGGGCCATGGAAGTTTTTTAAAGGCCAACACCATCACGCACAAAAGGAAGCGTTTAACGATGTTCGGTGGAGAGGAGTAAGAGTACCACACACATGGAATCTGGATGTCATTGAAGGCACAGGCTATTATAAAGGAGAGGCTTGGTATAGAAAAGCATTTCAAGTCCCATCTTCAGCCGAACAAGGACGAGTTTTTGTCCGCTTTGATGGAGTACTCACGAGTGCCACCGTATACCTGAATGGACAGGAAATAGGAGAACATCATGGAGGATATGCCGCCTTTGCATTTGAACTTACAGATCTAATCAAATACGGAGAGACCAATCAGCTATCTGTAAAAGTTGATAATGCAGATAACAAAGATATTGCTCCGTCTACTGATAAACTCTTTACCCGTTTCGGAGGGATTTACAGAGATGTGAATCTTATTTTCACTGACCAGGTGTGCATAACACCAATCGACTATGCCTCCCCGGGCGTTTATCTCACTCAAAATGATGTGAGTGCCAAAAGTGCCGAAATTGACATCTTGACTAGGGTTGATAATGGAAGCGATGATGCACAGACTTTCATCGTAAGTACAAAGATCACAGATGCGGTAGGAAAAGTTGTTTGGAAAAAATCAACGAACAAAACGACTTCCAAAGGAGCCGAAGATGTCCTGCAAAAAGCCGTAATCAAAAAGCCCCATCTCTGGAACGGAAAGAAGGATCCCTATCTCTATAAAGTCACGATTTCGTTACTCAAGAATGGAAAGGAAATTGATCAGATTGAACAACCATTAGGTCTTCGCTATTATCATATTGATTCCAATGAAGGATTTTTCTTAAATGGAGAGTACATTGATTTGCAGGGAGTCTGTAGACATCAGGAATGGCAACAAACAGGTTCGGCACTATCAGATGATCAACACAAAAGAGATATGGAGCTCATTGAAGAAGTTGGTGCCAATACCATTCGTTTGGCTCACTATCAGCAGGCCGAAATCATGTACGACATGACCGACTCAAATGGAATCGTGGTGTGGGCAGAAGTTCCAATTACACCCGACTATCAAAAAGGGAATGAGAAGTTTAAGCAAAACTGTAAACAGCAAATCAGTGAACTAATACGTCAAAACTACAATCACCCTTCTATTCTGTTTTGGGGTATGTACAATGAAGTGTGGGGCATTCCAATTGAAGATGTACAAGAATACCAGGATCACATGAAAGCAGAAGACCCAAATCGATTGACTACTGCGGCATCAAATCGGCCATTGGTAGAAAGACACGGCGTTACAGATCTAATGGCATGGAATAGATACTTTGCTTGGTACAAAGAACCCGATAATGGGATCGCAGCGTGGTTCGACGATATACACGAGAAAGAACCCAATTTTAAATTAGCTGTTTCTGAATATGGAGCAGGAGGGAGCATTGCACATCAGCGACAAGAGCTGACAAGACCCAATCCAAAAGATGGTCAATTTTACCCGGAACAGTATCAGTGTTACGTTCATGAGGTTAATTACAAGGAGATTAACGATAGGAAGTACTTATGGGGGAAGTATCTCTGGAACATGTTTGACTTTAGCTGGCCAAGAGTAGATCGAGGAGATGCCGAACTTATCAATCATAAGGGATTGGTGACATATGACAGAGAGGTCAAAAAAGATGTCTTCTATTTCTATAAGGCGAACTGGTCAGAAGAACCAGTGCTTTACATTACGAGTAAAAGACATGTCTTTCGAGACAATCCAATCACGATTGTAAAAGTTTATTCCAATGCTGAAAACTTGGTACTCACATTAAATGGGCAAACCATAAGCCAGAAACCGGAAGTGCAAAATAAAGCCTATGTTTGGAAGAACCTTGAACTGATAAAGGGTGAAAATAAAATAGAATTAACAGCAGAATATAAAGGCAGAAAAATCCAGGATTCTTGTACGTGGATTTATTGAAGATTTATTAACTCTGCCTGTGCAGTTACCATATCATTGACCTATTATGTTAGAAATAAAGAATCTAGTAACCCCTTTGCTTATTATGTTTCTATTGATCGCTTGCGATTCAAAGAAGCAGAGCAATCAGATATCAATGGTTCCACCTGTTATGGCTCCTTTTGAAAAACTGGATACCATATCAGTCAACGATTGGTGGAATAGAAAGCCCAATAAGATTATCGACGTAAAAGTTGGTCGCGAAGAGGTGATAGCATTTGGTATTTATACCGTTTCTAATCAAAAATTAAAGTTAACTGCACAACTATTTCCCCTTTACCCGAATGAAACAAGAGAAGTTCGATTAGAAATAAAAGAAAATGGAAGCTGGAAAGAAGTTCAGAAAAGGATAATAAACGACATAGGATGGTCGGCTCTATTTGAGATCGAAGACTGGGATGAGACTGTCGATGTAGCTTATCGATTGAGGCATAGCGAAATCGCTACATACGGAGGTGTAATTCGAAAAATGCCGAAAGCCAAAAAGGAAATAACTCTAGCTGCATTATCATGTAACAGCAATAAGGATAGAGGAGGTAGGGAGAGCTATGTGAGAAATATCAATCACCAAGACCCGGATATCGTGTTTTTTGCAGGGGATCAATCCTATGACCATCAAGAACATACGGCAGCATGGCTCAAGTTTGGAATGCAGTTCAGAGAAGTCTTTAGAAATAGACCTTGCATTACTATTCCCGATGATCATGATATTGGTCAGGGGAATCTCTGGGGCGAATACGGAAAAAAAGCCTCAACCAGAGCAGGAGATGATGGAGGCTATTTTTACCATCCCGAATATGTGAAAATGGTCGAAAGATGTCAGACCGCTCATTTGCCAGATGCATTTGACCCCACACCGATCGAGCAGGGAATTGGCGTTTACTATACCAATCTGGTCATTGGAGATGTTGATTTCGCCATCATTGAAGATCGAAAATTCAAATCTGGGCCTAATGGCAAAATTCCCCAAATAGGCCCAAGACCAGATCACATCCGCGACGCTAGCTACAATCCCGCTTCTGTAGATTTAGAAGGACTTGAATTGTTAGGATCGAGGCAGCTTGACTTTTTGGAAACCTGGGGACAAGAAAACACCGAACGTATCAAGGTGGTGCTTTCTCAAACAGGATTCTGTGGCGGAGCACATCTACATGGAAAAAAGGAGAATCGTCTTCATGCCGATATGGATTCAAACGGATGGCCGCAGGCTGGGAGAAACCGTGCAATAAGGAAAATCATGGAAGCCAATGCTGTTCATATAGCTGGAGATCAACATTTAGCCACCGTCATTCAGCATGGATCTGAAGCTTTTGAAGATGGTCCATGGGCTTTTGTAGTACCGGCAATTGTCAATAACTACTACAGCAGATGGTGGTGGCCAGAAGATGAAAAAGCGGGAGCAAATTCAAATGAAGTCTTACCTTGGAACGGAAGATATCTCGATGGATTCAATAACAAAATTACCATGCATGCCTATGCAAATCCAGATAGCCCTTCTAATGGAGCAGGATATGGATTCATAAGATTCAATGTGGAGCAAAAGAAAGTAACATTTGAATGCTGGCCGAGAGAAGTTGACGTGACCACTGATGAAGCATTGCAATTCGAGGGTTGGCCAGTGGAGGTCAACTTAAACTAGAACTTTACTACTTCCTCAAGTCTAAAGGAGTCTTTTGGCTTTTAAATATTTGGTGAAAAGACGTGACAGTCTCATGATACAAAGATCGCTTCAGTGTCTTCTTCGACAGGTTCAGGAAGATACCTCAGAATGGCAGTTTTCTATAATTATAAGTCGCTCAGGTTAATGACAATTCCAACATCTATCCCTTAGGATGTTTGCGGTACTGCTGTGGTGAGCATCCCATGTTTTTTTTAAATAGGCGTGAAAAGTAATACTGATCGGCTATGCCAACCTTTTGTGCAATTTCTTTAACCTTTAGTGAAGAATGGTCCAAAAACCTACAGGCCATTTGTATCCTGAGTTTGAGCAGGTAATCTATTGGTGACCTTCCCGTTTTTTTCTTGAACCGCAATGAAAAATGTGAGGGAGACAGCTTCAAATCCTTGGATATGGAATCAAGTGTGATGTTTTTGTTCAGATTTTCACGCATGATCAGTATGGATTTTTCAACTATATCCGAGTTATCAAATTTTTTAATCACCCGAAATTGGTCTACATATTTGAATGACCCCAAAAAATGCAGCAGGCATATATTGGCATAATTGACTATTTCAGTACTGAAGCCCATTTCCAGATTCTTGAGCATTTCCTCAAATAACTCAATTCGCTCCTGGATTCTGGATTCGCTTGAAGGAGGGATGGTAGCTATATGGTGCTGTTTATGGGTGAATTCGTTTGAAATCGCTCCGGAGAAATGTACCCAATAAATTGTCCATGGTTGTTTAATGCTACTTCCATAGGAATGCGGATGATTTTTGGGTATGATAAAGTACTTATTCTTGCGAATTATCTTTCTATGCCCATCTATTGATAGCCAGCCTTCACCTTGCGCACAATAGATCAAAATATGTTGATCACACCCATTAATTCTCTCTCTTTGATGATTTTCAGCGGAGGGATAGTAACCAATATCCGTAATATGTAGTTGCTGGTGCAGCACCGAGTCTCGCATCTCATCCAATATGATTTTGGGGACTGTTACAGAACGTTGGCCTTCAAACCCTTCTTGTTTCACGAGTTTTATTTTTAATAAGATACTCCATTAAAAGTATAGGATTTTCCATTTTTTTCACCAGTTATCCTTGCTTGTTTTGTAACTATCTTTAAGAATGTTCTGATTTGAAAATGCAATTAAACATCAAGTACGTTTTAACTGTTTCCCTTGTCTCGGCTCTGGGAGGTCTGCTTTTTGGCTATGATTGGGTAGTGATAGGAGGAGCTAAGCCTTTCTATGAGCAGTTTTTTGACATAGCCAATTCACCTGGACTACAAGGGTGGGCCATGAGTAGCGCATTGACAGGTTGTTTGATTGGCGCGCTGATTTCTGGATTACTAAGTGATAGATATGGTCGGAAACCGCTGCTGATACTCTCCGCTTTTCTATTCGCACTTTCTGCCATAGGCACTGGGGCGACCAGTTCTTTCATCTTTTTCATCCTTTACCGCATTGTTGGTGGGGTAGGGATTGGCCTTGCGTCAAACTTATCACCGATGTACATCGCTGAGATAACTCCAGCCGCCATGCGCGGACGATTTGTTTCGCTCAACCAGCTTACCATTGTTATCGGGATATTGGCAGCCCAATTGGTAAATTGGGGAATTGCAGAGCCCGTTCCTGAAGACTTTACAGGAATTGATATGCTCAATTCTTGGAATGGACAATCAGGGTGGCGATGGATGTTTTGGGCAGAAACCGTGCCCGCTTTATTGTTTTTTATGTTGATGTTTTTTATGCCCGAAAGTCCACGCTGGTTGGCTAAAAATGGTTTGGAAGATAAGGTAAGAGCTATCTTAGATAGAATAGGAGGAGCGGATTACGCTGATATCCAGCTGATTGAAATAAATAAAACCACTAAACAAGACCAGGGGAAAGTTCATTTTGAGCATTTGAGAGACCCTAAACTGAGAAATGTACTCATGATTGGGATTGTGCTGGCCATTTTTCAGCAGTGGTGTGGCATCAATGTCATCTTTAATTATGCAGAAGAAATCTTCAAAGCTGCCGGCTTTGGTGTGTCAGATATACTCTTCAACATAGTCATTACAGGTGTAATCAATCTGGTGTTCACATTTGTGGCCATTTATACTGTTGACAAGCTTGGGCGTAGATCATTGATGACCATTGGATCTGCAGGACTGGCGATTATCTATTTATTAATTGGCACAGCTTACGCCTTAAACATCAGTGGATGGATTTTATTGGTATTGGTATTATTGGCCATTGCCACATATGCCATGTCGCTTGCACCGATTATGTGGGTAGTGATATCTGAAATATTCCCTAATAGGATCCGAGGTGCTGCGGTAGCGGTGGCCACTTTGGCGCTGTGGTCTGCGAGCTTTGTGCTTACCTATACGTTTCCCTTTCTAAACAAAGCATTGGGAGCTTCAGGTACTTTTTGGCTCTATGGAGTCATATGTCTTGCTGGCTGGTTTTTCGTTTACAAAAAGCTGCCGGAGACGAAAGGTAAGTCGCTGGAAGAAATCGAAAATGAATTGATCAAAAACTAAGTGATAGTTAATAAAGTGGAAGTAAAAGCTTGGAAAGAAATAGTCACCATTCCTACTTACGGAATCGGCGAACCCGAAAAGAATCCGATTTTTTTAGAGAACCGGGTTTACCAAGGAAGCTCTGGTGCCGTGTATCCCAATCCGGTTGTCGAAAAGATCTTTGATGAAAAAGAAGACAAAGAGTGGATTGGGCTTTTTCTAGAAAACGAGTACTTGAAAATCATGATTTTGCCCGAGTTGGGCGGACGCATTCAGATGGCTTATGACAAGTCGAAGAAGCGCCATTTTGTATACTATAATCAGGTGATCAAACCGGCATTAGTAGGACTGACCGGCCCCTGGATATCGGGAGGAATTGAATTTAACTGGCCTCAACATCATCGACCTTCTACTTATGAGCCGATTGATTTTTCGATCGAAGAAAATGAAGACGGTTCTAAGACCGTTTGGGTAAGTGAAATAGAGCGGATGTTTCGTACCAAAGGCATGGCCGGGTATACACTCTACGAAGACAAGGCTTATTTAGAAATAAAAGCCCAACTCTACAATCGAACCCCGCACCCTCAAACATTTCTGTGGTGGGCTAATCCTGCAGTCAAGGTCAATGAGCACTACCAATCCGTTTTTCCACCGGATGTGAATGCCGTTTTTGACCATGGCAAAAGAGATGTTTCGACATTTCCTGTAGCTACAGGAACTTACTATAAAGTGGACTACTCAGCAGGCGTTGACATTTCAAAATACAAGAATATTCCTGTACCCACTTCGTACATGTCCATCAACTCTGAGAATGATTTTGTAGGAGGATATGAAAACGATAGCAAGGGAGGCGTTTTGCATGTGGCCAATCATCATGTTTCGCCAGGAAAAAAACAATGGACATGGGGTAATGGTGAGTTTGGCTATGCCTGGGACAGAAACCTTACAGATGAAGACGGTCCATATATAGAGCTGATGTGTGGTGTCTACACGGATAACCAACCCGACTTCTCATGGTTACACCCCTATGAAGAAAAGAGCTTTAAGCAGTATTTTATGCCATACCGAGATTTAGGCGTGGTTAAAAATGCTACCAAAGAGGCCATGCTGAACCTTTCGGTTGATGGATGTAAAGCTAGAATTCAATCCTTTACAACAGGGGTTTATCCTGGTAGCAAACTTCTGTTACTGGTTAATAACGAGCATTTTTTTGAAGAGGTGGTTGATTTTGCTCCGGACATGTCTTTCGAAAGAACAATCTCCCTCCCCGATGGTGTTTCTGCAGAAGATTGCCATCTGGCTTTGTATAATCAAGACGGGGTGTTGCTTGTTGATTACATTCCACAAAAGAAGGAAGAAAAACCGATACCGGATCCTGCCAAGCTAGCAAAGAAGCCTCATGAAATTGAAACAACTGAGCAGCTGTATCTGAGAGGGCTTCACCTGGAGCAGTACAGGCATGCGACTTACAAGCCAATAGACTACTATCACGAAGCTTTGCGTCGCGACCCTGGCGATATAAGAAACAACAATGCTTTGGGGTTATGGTTGATGAAGCGGGCGAAGTTTCAGGAGGCGGAAACGCACTTTAGAACCGCCATTGAGACACTCACAGAACGTAACCCAAACCCTTACGATGGAGAGCCCTTTTTTAATTTGGGGCTTTGTTTGAAATTTCAAAACAGATTGGATGAAGCCTATGCTGTTTTTTACAAGGCTACCTGGAACGCTGCATGGCAGGATGCAGCCTATTTTCATCTGGCGCAGATTGCCTGCATCTGGACTAAATACCATGAAGCAGAGGAACTCATCCATCGTTCCCTATCCAGAAATTGGAACAACCACTCAGCCAGGACGCTCAAGGCGGCAATACTAAGGAAGCTAGGCAAGGAAGCTGATCTAGAAACCTTCATAGAAGAATCACTGAAACTCGACAGATTCAACTTTGGTGTTTTGCACGAAAAACACCTGTTGACAAAAGATATTGGAAACCTGAAATTCCTAAAAGAACAGCTAAGAGATGATGTGCACAACTACATTGAACTCTCCCTTGAATATGCCGCTGCGGGCTTCTATGAGACTGCTTCGAATGTACTTGAGGTTTTCGCAGAAGGTAAGACAACAGTATATCCCATGGTATATTATTTCCAGGGCTCGTTTGCCTGTTCTATGAAAAATGAAGGTTTGGCAATTCACCTGTTTAGCAAGGCTTGCTCTATGCCGAGTGATTACTGTTTCCCCAGTAGACTAGAAGAAGTATTAATGCTTCAAGCAGTTATCCAAATCAACCCGGCAGACGCAAAGGCAAACTACTACCTTGGCAATTTCTACTACGCCAACCGACAATACGAAGAAGCGCGAATTCATTGGGAGGAATCGAGGAAAATTGATGATTCGTTTGATATCGTTCATCGAAACCTAGCATTGGCTTATTATAACAAATTCGAAAGAATAGATGAGGCTAGAATTTCGCTGGAAAAGGCTTTTAGCATAAATCAGTCACCTCGAAACTTAATGGAACTGGATCAGCTTTATAAAAAGCTAAACTATGCTTATCATGAGCGATTAGCGTTTCTGGAAAAGTACCCAAGAACCGTGGAAGACAGAGACGACTTAGCGCTAGAGCAAATCACATTGCTCAATTTGGTCGGGCAGGAGAAAAAAGCACTTGAATTGATACAGTCCCGAAACTTTCACCCCTGGGAAGGTGGGGAAGGTAAAGTGCCTGGACAGTATATCTACAGTCACGTAGAGATGGCAAAAAAGGCTATCCAAAAAGCAGCATTTGAGCAAGCAATTATGCATCTCGATGCGGCGAAAGAGTATCCACACAACCTGGGAGAGGGGAAACTCTGTGGTGCGCAGGAAAATGATATCTACTATTGGCAAGGTGTGGCATATGAAGGGCTAGGTCTAAATGAAAAAGCCATCGAAAGTTGGAACGAAGCTTGTCATGGATTGTCTGAGCCAACAGCAGCTATATACTATAACGATCAAAGCCCTGATAAAATATTTTATCAGGGGCTTGCTCTTCAGAAGCTGGGCAGATCAGAGGAGGCGAAAAGCAGGTTTAACAAGTTGATAGCTTATGGAGAAAAGCACATCCATGACAAAGTAGATATTGATTACTTTGCAGTCTCACTTCCGGACCTACTGATCTTTGATGATGATCCGTCAAGGCAGAATACAATTCACTGCAAGTACCTGATGGCACTAGGATATCTGGGATTAAACAGGACGCAAGAAGCCCAAGGTTTGCTTGGTGAAATCATCATAGTCTCCAGGTATCATGCTGGAGCATATACCCACAAAAACTACATCTCAAATTTTATGACCACCATAAATTTATCGAAATGAAATGGCAGCTAATATGTTCTCTATTCATACTCTTTGTTTCAGCTGTGAGCTGTGAGCAACCGGAGAATTCCTCAATCGACCTATCTGGTGAATGGTATGTTAAGCTTGACCCGAAAAACGTTGGAATACAGCAAGAGTGGTATGAACAACATGGTACAAATACCATACAACTTCCTGGCTGTCTACAGGAGCAAGGATATGGTGAACAACCTGGACCCAAGACGGAGTGGTGGGCGCCATTGGATCTAACCAAACGACACCCGTCTTTGTCGAAGTATGCAAAAGCGGATACCAATTTTAAGCTTGTTCAATTTTTGATGCCCAAAAACCATTACATCGGGGCTGCATGGTATTCAAAAGAGATAGATATACCGAATTCCTTCAAAGACCGCAACATCATATTGAATCTAGAACGAGCGCATTGGGAATCTCGTCTTTGGGTAGATGGTATTCTGATTGGAAAGAATGAGTCGCTTGCTACCCCTCATACCTATGATTTGAGCGCATTTGAACCTGGCAAGCATAAACTCTCTATCCGTATCGACAACAGTGGTATCTATAGTCTGGGGAATATGGCCCACAGTGTCTCAGATCAAACACAAGGCACCTGGAATGGAATAGTAGGGGAGATTTCACTGTCAGCACTGCCAAAACTTCATATCAAGTCTGTGAAGGCATACCCTGATATTCATACAAAGTCCGTTCAGCTTAAAATGGAAGTAGCTAATGGTGAGAAAGTATCAGGAGAGTACTTGATAGCAGTAGATGCGAAAGGTTACAACAATGGGAATACACATGATCCTGAAGTCAAATCTAATATGGTGAAGCTTGATGGTTCTGAAATTCAAAATCTCTCGATTACTTATGATTTAGGTGAAGATGTCCAACTGTGGGATGAATTCGATCCTAACCTTTACAAAGTCGAGCTGAAACTGTTGACGTCAGCAGAAGAGCCTCTGCACCTAACCTCCATTTCATTTGGTATGCGAGAAATAAGGGCAATTGGGTCACATTTCTATGTGAATGGAGTGAAGACCTTCATGCGAGGTAATGTAGACTGTGCGGTTAATCCAAAAACGGGGTACGCCCCTATGTCCGTTGATCGCTGGAAAGAAATATTCCAGGTTTATAAAGATTTTGGCCTTAACCATGCACGTTTTCACTCATGGACACCTCCAAATCAAGCTTTCACAGCCGCAGATGAAATGGGTATATACTTGTCCCCAGAGGTTCACGAGTGGGGATGGGTAAAAAAAGGGCCTTTATTCGATTATCTCAAAGGAGAATCACGAGAAATCCTCAATCATTTCACAAATCACCCTTCATTTGTTATGATGGGATTGGGTAATGAAAGCGGCATAGCAGATGATGCCTCAGCTGAGCTAATTAAACTTTGGAAGAGTATGGATACCACCAGGCTCTATATGGTGAAGGCGAGTCATGCACCGAATCAGGGCACACCTAGTGAAATGGATTTTGAAGTGCTTGGTCACATCAAAGGAGGGGGGTATAAAGAAGGAAGAGAACGAACCCGATATCAGGCATTTTGGCCACCGCTACCTGAAAATAGTGATCTGTGTGCCAAGGCTCCCCAAACAAGCATCGACTGGAGCGGTCCAATCGAAGGTTATGTCGAAATGCATGGAGCCAAGCCCTTGCTGGCACACGAAACGGCCCAATTCTGTGGCTATCCTGATATTTTCAATGAAATGAAGAAGTATACTGGTTATCTCCGTCCTACTTATCTTGAAATTGCCGCCGAACAACTGGAAGCACGTGGCATGATGAATCAGCTACAAGACTATGTCAAAAATTCAGGGAAATGGCAGGTACAGCTTACGAAAGAAGAAACTGAAGCGATCATGCGTACCCCTAACTATGCCGGTTTTCAATGGCTGGCCCTCAACGATTTCACCGGTCAAAATACAGCACCTGTAGGTTTTACGGATGCCTTTTACGAGCCAAAATCCTACGTGTCTGCAGAAGAGATGAGACGTTTTTGTAGCCCTACTACCTTAATGGCCAGGCTCCCCAAAAGAGTGTATACTTCTGATGAAGTTTTTGAATGTACTGCGGAGTTGTTTCATTTTGGCAAAGAACAGCTTGCGCTTAATGACTTCACCATAGAAGTCTACAATGATCAGGGAGAAGTCTTGATCAGTGAAAAAATGAAAAGTGGCGTATTTGATCAGGGAAATGCGCAGCAACTAGGGGCTTTTGAAATGGACCTAAGCAATCTCCCTGCTCCCGCAAAATACGTTATCAAGCTAATATCCAAGGAGCATCAGCTTGAAAATAATTATGATTTTTGGGTATACCCAAAAAGCGACATGACACCTTTTTCGGATGATATTTTGGTGGTCAACAATTGGGGTCGGTCTGCCTATGATGCGTTAAATGCTGGAAAGACTGTTTTACTTTTACCAGAAATTGGAACACTCAAGGGCAATTTACCTTCATGTTTCACTACATTTTACTGGACAAGTTTTGGCGAAAAAGGTGGACAATCATCAGCTAACGGGATAATGATGGATAATGAACACCCTCTTTTTAGAGATTTTCCAACTGAAACACACGCCAACTGGCAGTGGTGGGAATTGCTCACGCAATGTCAGCCCATGATATTGGATCAATTCGAAGAGCAAGCCCCATGGCCAAAAAGTTATAAGCCATTAATTCAGCCGATCGATTCCTGGAAACTAAACCGAAAGCTCGGGTTAGTCTTGGAAGCCCAGGTCCTGAAAGGAAAACTTATGATTTGCTCCATGGATATCCAAAATAATTTGCAAAACCGACCTGTAGCCAGGCAGTTTAGAAAGTCGCTCATCGACTATATGAATTCACGGGACTTTGATCCAAGCATGGAAGTGAAAGTGGGTGTGGTGTCAGCACTTTTTGATCAATCACAACCTATAATAAAGGAGAGTTTACAGGGTTTGCCAATAGAGGGATAGCGTTTCATTTCAATTCATACTTTACAATAATGAACCCACTCGATTTTTAAAATATCTATCAATCGCCTTCAAAAGGAGCTTTGCAATTGAGGTCAGACAGGTATAGAGTCACTTTAAGATCAGATGCAGATTCATTTTAATATTCCTTCGAGCTTAAGTAATTGACCGAGGAGCACAAATTTCATACGCTAGTAAACAGAGAAGGAACACTAGTTTCTAATCTTTGAGTAAGAAGTCTAAAAAGCTAATCACGTGATAAAATATTCAACCTTTGCCCTAAGCGTACTCATTTGGAGTACCCTTGCCAATGCACAAAATTTTTCAATAGCAGGCTTCTATCCGGTAGAAAATGCTTCAAGGAAAGTCTACAACTTTAATCCCGGCTGGAGATTTCTCAAAGGAGATATTGATGATGCTGAGAAAATTGATTTTGACGATAGCCATTGGGAAGCCGCCAATCTTCCACACGGTCTGGAGGTTTTAGGTGAAAATGCCAGCGGAGGTCGCAACTATCAAGGGGTAGCGTGGTACCGAAAGCAGTTTGATGTACAAAATACTCAATTGAAAACCACCCTATATTTCGAGGCTGTCATGGGCAAATGTGAGGTTTGGGTAAATGGTGAAAAAGCAATTGAGCACTTTGGTGGGTATTTACCATTTGCAATTGACATCTCTGACATGCTTACTACGGATGGACAAGACAACATCGTTGCGGTAAAAGCTGATAATAGTGATGACAAAACTTACCCCCCTGGCAAAAATCAGGATGGATTGGATTTCTCCTACTTCGGAGGAATCTATCGTGATAGTTATTTGATTCAGACTTCACCAGTTCATATTACGCTCCCTGAACTAAGCTCTACAATAGCGGGAGGAGGAGTTTTTGCTGGTGCACTTGACATAGACGGAAAGAATGCTGAAATAGAAATCCGAACGGAAGTTATCAATGAGCAAGCATACACTTCCAAAGTAACAGTTAAAACCACACTTGAAGATGCTTCTCAACAACCACTTCAGGTATTTAAAAGTAAACTAACCCTTGGAGCCGGTGAGTCGAAGCAGCTTGAAACCCAACATCAGATAAAAAATATACACCTCTGGCATCCAGACGATCCTTACTTACATTACCTAAAAACTGAAGTAATAGCGAATGGAAGTGTAGTCGATGTGCTTCGCACACGTATTGGTATCAGAATGATAGAGATGCGAGGAGCAGCCGGACTCTACATTAACAAAAAACCATATGAAGAGAAGCTGATAGGGGTGAACCGTCATCAGGATTATACCTACTTGGGAAATGCCCTCCCTAATTCCGGGCAATGGAGAGATGTAAAGCTTTTGAGAGAAGGAGGAAGTCGGATCATTCGGGCGGGACATTACCCACTGGATCCTGCTTTTTATGATGCGTGCGATGAGTTGGGCATGTTTGCAACTACAGCCACTCCAGGGTGGCATTTCTTCAACTTTAATAATCCCGATTTCGAGCAAAGACTATATAGAGACACTCGTGATTTAGTTCGAAGGGATCGAAATCGCCCATCTATGATCATGTGGGAGACAGCCCTCAATGAGACTCCATCTCAGCCTGCCAATGTTATGGCCAATATGCATAAGGTGGCACATCAAGAATACCCTTTCCCTGGCTTTTATACAGTTACGGATCATGATGAAGCTAAAAAGGCAGGAATGGATATGTATTATCATGGAAACGATCCTGATATCAATTCATTTACCCGCGAATATGGCGATGGAGGAGAAGTTGATAATTGGTCTTCACAAAACGCCAGAACACGAGTCAATATGGAGTGGGGGGAGCACGCACTTCTAGAACAGGCGGTGATCCAAGCCAAGGTGCTAAATGGATTATATCCAACTCCAAAAGTCCGAATTGGAGGATCTAAATGGGCAGGAATCGACCATCAGCGTGGATATCACCCAGATCCATTTTGGGGAGGTTTGCTAAGTGGCACTCGCCAACCTAAGTACCTCTATTATTTATACAAAAGTCAATACGATCCGGACTATCAAGTACCGGGAATTAAAACTGGCCCGATGCTCTTCATTGCAAATGAACTGACACAAGTCTCACCAAGAGAAATTGTCATTTTCAGCAATTGTGAAGAGATTAGATTGACTTGGCTAGGGCAAGAGATAGGCACGCAAAAACCATCAAGCGATCCAGCGTATAAGCACTTGCCACATCCTCCTTTTGTTTTCGAAAATGCCTACGATTTTTCGGTAATTAAAAGAGACTGGCGATCTAAAACCAATCAGATAGAGCTAGTTGCTGAAGGAATCATCGGAGGAGAGGTTGTGCTTAGAGAGGTTAAAAATTATGCAGAACGTACAGCAGGAGTTAAGCTAAGCGTTGATACACAAGGCTTAGAACTCTTGGCAGATGGTTCAGATATCGTTCCCGTTCGAGCGACCATAGTAGACACAGATGGGGTTAAAAAGGTACTAGCATCAGAGTACGTGCATTTTACTGTTGAAGGGCCAGCTGAGATTATAGGAGGAATCGGAAATCAGATTAACCCCTCTTACACTGAAATGGGAGTAGCCACTATTTTAATTCGTAGCACTACAGAACCAGGAAAGATCACTGTTTATGCACATGTAAACGGACTGGATTCGGATGAAATTTCGTTAGATTCTCAACCGACGAAAGAAGACTTGCTTTTTGATGAAGAGTATTTCAAAGCCTCAAGCCGTTCACAAGATGAGCAGTCCGTGATTGTACAAAAAGAGGCGTCCGACCTGCCTCTTGATGTTCAGGAATTGCATAAAGAAATCAGGAACCTGAGGCTCATTATTACAGGTAAGGATCAGGATATAATGGAGCTAAGAAGTAAAGTCAAAGATTAAGTTATCCAATGTCACAAAAGTATGAGAGCTGATACATATTTCTGTACCTAGTGAAAGAGCTTACAAAATGATGAAAACACGAAGATTAGCTAAGTATCGTATATTGATTATTACTGCGTTTATTCTATCTGGAGTTGCAATTTGCAAAGCTCAAGAGATAGATAAACCCAATGTGATTATTCTTTTTGTAGATGATTTGGGTTGGGCCGATCTTGGTTATCGTAACCCTAAGTTCGACACTCCCAATATCAATAAACTTAAAGAAGATGGAATGGAGTTTACCCGTGCCTATGTACCTACTCCTACTTGTAGCCCAAGCAGAGCTTCCATACTTACAGGAAAAGAAGCCATAAGATTGGAAATGCCCAGGCATATTACACACGATCAAAAAGACGGAAGCAATTCTCAACGATACAACTACTGGCCAACTGATCCGTCAAATCGTCGATCTATAAATTGGCTCCCATTGAAAGAGAGGACGTACGCTGAGTATCTCAAAGAACAGGGGTATTATAACCTTTTTATAGGCAAGTGGCATTTGGGAAGCGAATTTTATCACCCCATCTATCAAGGGTTTGATGAACAGTACGGTACCAGTAATTGGGGGCACCCCAACGGATATTATCAGCGGTTTTTTCGAAGTGGAAAAGTCCTGAAAGACATTCCAGAGGATGAATACCTCTCTGATGTACTGACTGACAAAGCGGTTGATTTCATCAGGAATTACGAAAGCAAAAAACCATTCCAATTATCATTTTGGTATTACAACGTGCATGCACCACACCAGGGGAGGAATGATCTGGTCAAGAAATATCAATCCAGAGGATTGACTGATAAAGATGCAGAATATGCTGCAATGGTAGAATCTGTAGATGAATCAGTAGGTCGCATACGCAAAGAGCTTGAAAATCAAGGGTTAGATAAGAACACAGTAATTCTTTTTATCTCCGATCAGGGAGGATTCTTTAGCAATGCTCCCCTCAGCGGAGGAAAAATAGGAGGCAATACATTGGGAGAGGGAGGTGCCCGGATACCATTTATTGCTTACTATCCTGATGTGACAGATGCTGGATCTATTTGCGAAACACCTATTCAGACCATTGATGTTTTTCCAACATTGATAGACATGGTTTCAGGAGAACAACAAAAGAAGGGTGAGATTAACGGAGTAAGCCTGCTACCGCTTTTGAAAGGTAACAATATCCCTGAAAGAGATTTACACTTTTTTCGAGCCTATGAAGATCAATCCTCGGCTATTATTAGAGGAGATTGGAAACTGATTAAATACCTGAGTGGGAAGTATCAACTTTTCAACCTCCGCCAAGATTTAGGTGAAAAAACCGATTTGATAGATAAAGAACAAAAGATCGCCAAACGTCTAAAAAAGGCATTGTCCAAATGGGAAACGGAGGCCGTTCCAAAACTTGAGTAATAAATAAGTGAAGCAATCTCCTATGACATGAGATGTGGCAAAACCCCAACGACATTTGCAAAAGTTATGGAGAGTTATGCCGGTTTGCGCCACTTCCTCCTAAAAACCTGCGGTTACATTCAGTGCAAGCAGAAATACAACGTCAGCAAAATAGACTTAACACTTTAATCACCAAAAACATGAACAGGGTACTGGTCCTTTTACTTTTACTTTTAATCTGCGCAAAGTCCAATGGGCAGGGAGATCAGCAGAAAACCCTCATTGACTTTTTCCTTCCTATGGAGTCAAAGGCTCCTCTCGTATCAGAGGGTGTTTGGGGAGATCAGGTCATTCTACCACGAGATACTACAAATGGCTTGGAGGATACCACGTTGAAAAACTGGTGCTATTGGGATGGTATGATCGTCAAGGATGACGAAGGTAAGTATCACATGTACGCCAGCCGCTGGGATCAGAAAAACCACCATAGTCAAGGTTGGCGCAAAGAATCAAAAGCGACACATGCAGTGGCCGATAGCCCTATTGGCCCATACAAAGACCTTGGTATGACATGGCCATATTGGTGGGAAGGCGCGGCGCACAATACCATCGGATTGAAAATGCATGATGGACGATATGCCATGGTGACAAGTGAAATTACAAGAGGTGAAGTGTTTGTTTCAGAGGACCCATACGGCCCATTTGAGTTCATGGGAGAGCTCACTACCGATCTCAATGGATTCAGAAGAGGGCTCACCCGCTACAACAACCCTCCACATAAAATGGCAAATGTCATGATCATCCAGCGCCCAGACGGCAGATACATGATGATGGCGAGATGGTGTGCAGTTCTTATCAGTGATGACGGTATTTTGGGGCCATACAAAGTGATGACCGAAGCTGTATGGAGAGGACTTCCCGGTGTTCCACAGAAGTACATGGAAGACCCGACTGTTTGGCATAGTGATGGCATGTATCATGTTGTAGTCAATCATTATATGGGTGGCGATACCACATACCATCTTTCCTCAGAGGACGGAATTCATAATTGGAAAAACCGTGGATTGGCATTCGGGCACAATAGAGGAGTTTTTAGATATGACAATGGAGATATAGACGAGTGGTACACCGTTCAGCGACCCACTGTATATGTGGAAGATGGTAAGGTGGATTTTTTCAACTTCTCTGTAATAGATGTCCATAAAGGAAAAGATGGGGGTAACGATAACCACGGAAGTAAAATCATTGTAGTTCCATTTGATGGAGAAGGTTTTGGGAAACACATGAGAGCCATCGTAGAAAAAGAAAATGCTGAGGCAGATGCCGCTTCTCCACCATCCGAGTGGCAATCTATGGATCTAGGTAAGCCGAGTTTACCTGGAAACACCGGCTACAGTGCAGAGTTTAACACCGTTCGCATCACCTCGTCAGGCAATGACTTGAATGGGAAAGTTGATCAAGGAAGATTTGTCTTCCAAAAAATGTCTGGTGATGTGATGATAAGTGCCTTGATCATGTCGCACGATATATCATCATCTCCAATCAAATCAGGATTGATGTTTCGTCAGGATTTAAAATCAGGCTCCAAATCTCTTCTTGCCTCATTGGAAAAAGATGGAAGTTTTAAGTTGAATAAAAGAACCAAAAACAAATCGAAAACAATAACCATATCCGAAGATGAATTGCAAGCCCCATATTGGATTCGTTTAGTAAAGCAGGGCGACAAAATCACCTCTTATGTTTCCCAAACTAACCGATTCAATTGGACAAAAATGGGGGAAACCACACTCCATCTTGACGAAGATTTCTATGTAGGAGCAATTGCCAGCTCCACAAAATCAGAAGTGGCAAGCCTGGCTCGCTTCAAAGATCTGGATGCCCACCCATTAGGTGAACCCAAGAAGGATATATTCTTTACCCACAATCTACCCGACACCATTCCTGAATCTGGTAAAATCATGGTCGAGGTAGAATATGAATGTGCTCAAGAAAGAAAACTAAGTCTAGGCCTGCAAAACACAACTACATGGAAAGGATACAATTCTAGCAATCAGATCATCCAGGGGTACGGTGTAGTTCAGTTTGAATACGCCCCCAATTCCACGTTTTCTGCTGATACCTCTTATCGATTCAATATTTCACTGCTTGAGAAAAATGGAGATTGGAAGACCAAATTAATAGGTGGGCAGAAAGAGACTGAATACTATCATCCCTACGTAGCGGCCAAGAAAATTGAGCTATCCGATCGCACGATTGAAATATTGGAAGGAGAAACCTTTGAGCTATCAGCAGAAGTATCGCCATCAAACGCCTGGGAGCAAAAGCTCTATTGGTCTACTCAAAATCCCGATTTAGCGCAAGTAGATCAGGTTACGGGTAAAGTATACGGTTTGAAAAAAGGCCAAGCAATTATTGAAGTAAAAAATGAAAAAGGTGTAAAGTCAACATGCACCGTTACAGTCAAATAGTCCTTAAAATACGTTCAACAACATGAGAAAAACATCCATTCAATTATTTATTATTTTAATTGGTCTTACGCTCAACCTCTTTGCTCAAACAGAAACAATCAGCCCCGATCGATTTGTGCAGATGAACCAAGAAGGCGATAAGTTGCGTATCGACTGTGCGGAAGGATATGCAGAGCTAACCTTTTATTCAGAAAAGATTGTACACTTTGCCTACTACCCAGTGTATACGTCCGACGCACTTCCTTCATGGGGGATTCTGCCATCTACCGAAACAGTGGGAGCCGAGAGGATAAATATGAGTAGAGTTCAGCGCTTTAAATCAAGCGAGGTAACGGTCGATATTAATCCTCTGACTGCCCAGTTAAAGTTTCAAGATGCAGAAGGCAATGTGTTCTTGGAGACGCATGCACTAAGAATGCAACCAAACGTCATTCATGGAGAAAGCTCACATGAGATTAGCGCTTCCTTTATTGCACCAGCAGATGAACACTACTTTGGTCTAGGGCAGCATCAAAGCGGATGGATGGATCATCGCGGCAAAGTTGTGCCACTTGAGCAAGACTATGAAGCAGAAGAAGGCGAGGTGATTGCGATCCCTTTTATGCTGACCAATAAAAACTATGCATTCGTTTTTGATAACCCCTCCAGAACAGAAGTTAGCTGTGGAGTAGATGGATTGACAACCTGGAAGTCAGAAATGGGAGAAGCCATTTCATACTACGTGATTTATGGAGAAACTCCAACCGATATCTACCAGAGCTATGGCAAGCTATGCGGAGTGGCTCCACTACCACCTAAGAAGTCACTTGGGTATATCCAGTGTAAACAACGCTACAAAACTCAAAATGAAGTATTGGAAGTAGCTCGTAAATACAGAGAAAAAGATTATCCCATTGACTACATGATAGTGGATTGGTTCCACTGGAACGAACTAGGCGATCTAAATATGAATACGGAGAGATGGCCAGATGCAGGAGCAATGAATGCGGAGCTTAAGAATATGAACATCAACTGCATGATTTCATGCTGGCCAAGATTTACATCAGGTAGCACAAACTTTGATATTCTAAACAAAAATGGATGGTTGATGAAAGACAAGGAAGGGAAAACGGTCAATGGCACTGCCTGGGATAATAGAGGCGCATTGATTGACAATACCAACCCACAGGCAGCCAACTGGTATTGGAACACCATCCGTGATAACTATACATCGAAAGGATTCGACTCCTATTGGCTGGACGAAAGTGAGCCAGATATCATCCCTCACAATTACTATTTAAGTGCCGGGTTGGGAGCGCGTATTTACAACATTTATCCATACAGCCACGCCAAGGGAATGTACGCCGGACATAGGCGTGATTTGGAGGAGCGTGTATTTGTACTGACTCGAAGTGCTTTTTTAGGAACACATCAGTTCGGAACCGCTTTTTGGTCATCCGATATTTTTCCAGAGTGGGATGTGCTAGAGAGGCAAATTGCATGTGGAGTAAATTTCTGCGCCTCAGGAATGCCGTATTGGTCATCTGATATTGGAGGTTGGCAAAATTTCCAAAGCGATCGTGTTCCGCCAAAAGTAGATTACCTGATCACCTCAGACGAAGGGCCATGGAAAATGAATGAGAATTATCCGGATTACCCCGAAATGTATGTGCGATGGTTTCAATATGGAGCTTTTTGCCCCACCTTCCGTGCGCATGGGTCTCGTTCGGTAAATGAAGTGTGGTCGTACGGAGAAGAAGTAGAGGATATTCTGGTTGATTATCTTGAACTACGCTACAATCTCATGCCATACATCTATACACAAGCGTACATGGCCAATACCGAAAACAGCCCCTGGATGCGAGGCTTGTTCATTGATTTTATGAATGATGATAAAGTGATGGATCTGAAAGATGAATTTATGTTTGGCCCATCCATATTGGTAGCACCGATTTCCAAACCAGGCCAAACTTCCCGACCGGTTTATCTTCCTAAAGGAGCCAAGTGGTACGATTTCCGAACCAACAAACTTATAAGCGGAGGCACCAACCTTAAAGCAAAAGCACCCATTGAGACGATTCCTCTATATGTGAAAGCAGGAACCATTTTGCCAAAGGCCAATGGACTTAAGCATGCCCTCCAAAAGTCGGAGACATTGGATATCTACATATATCCGGGAGCGGATGCAGAATATATACTATATGAAGATGAGGGAACCACTTATGAATACGAAGAGGGGAAATTCGCAACAGCGAAATTCATTTGGGATGATTCCGCTAAAAAACTTACCATAGAGGAAAGAGAAGGTGATTTCAACGGGATGATCGAGGAATTGACTTTGAATATAATCAAGGTGTCGGGTTCGGAAAGCGTCTACTCCAATGATATGCCTTCATCTGCTAAGCAAGTAAAATACAACGGTAGTAAAACAGAAATAGCACTTTAATCTCTAAAGCATGAACCGAATATTGACCCTTTTGCTTTTACTTTTAATCTGCGCAAAGTCCAATGGGCAAGTAGATCAGCAGAAAACCCTCATTGACTTTTTCCTTCCAATGGAGTCAAAGGCTCCTCTCGTATCAGAGGGTGTTTGGGGAGATCAGGTTATTCTACCACGAGATACTACAAATGGCTTGGAGGATGCCACGTTGAAAAACTGGTGCTACTGGGATGGCGGCATAGTCAAAGACGATGAGGGTAAGTACCATATGTACGCAAGTCGTTGGTCACAGGCTTACCATCATGGATACGGTTGGAACAATGATTCCAAAGCGATTCATGCGGTGAGTGACGACCTCTGGGGGCCCTACAAAGATTTAGGTTTGACCTGGCCACAATGGAATAAAGGAGCAGGTCACAATGTAATAGGCTTGCGGATGCGTGATGGTCGTTATGCAATGGTGGCAAGTGAGGTGGTTCCAGGTCAGGTGTTTGTTTCTGATTCTCCAAATGGCTCTTTTAAACTACTAGGCAACTTTAAAATTGATCCAAATGGATACTACCCAGGTTGGGCGCGCTATAATGAGTTGGATGATGGCGCTGTAAAAGCTGGCGTAGTTGGAAACCTTGCCAATGTCATGATTATTCTCCGTCCAGACGGTAGGTACATGATGATGGCTAGACATTGTGTAACTATGATCAGTGATGATGGCATACTTGGACCTTACAAAATGATGTCCGATAAAGCCTGGTTGGGAGTGGAAGGGCTCCCTCAGTTCAAGATGGAAGACCCCACAGTCTGGTATAGTGATGGATTGTATCACATCGTAGTGAATCACTACGGAGGAGAAGTAGACGCAACCTATCACCTAACCTCAGAAGACGGCATAAGCAATTGGAAAAACAGAGGTTTCGCTTATAAGCATGGCCATGGAGTATTTCGTCATCCAAATGGAGTTAGAGAAGATTGGTATACCGTTCAGAGACCTACCGTCTACACAGAAGATGATAGAGTTCGAGCCTTTAATTTTTCAGTTATCGATGTGCAGAAAGGTAAGGATGACGCCAACGATGAAAATGGAAGCAAGATTATCGTCATACCATTTGATGGGAAAGCATTTGGAAAGCATATCCGAACAATTGTGGATGAGGAAAATAGAATGGCTGATAATACACCGCCTCCTGGTTCATGGCAATCCGTAGATATTGGAGATATGCCAAAGTCAGGCAACTCAGGATATGATGAAGAGGTAAATACCATCCGAATTAAGGCATCTGGCAATGCCATGACCAGTGATAAAGACGCTTGTCGTTTCGTATATCAAAAAATGGAGGGAGATATTTCTGCCAAAGTACAAGTGCTCTCGCACGACATTACCGACAGTCCCGTTAAAGCAGGTCTTATGATACGAGCTGGATTGAATGAAGAGGCGACCAGTGTTTTTGCCTCTATCTCAAAGGAAGGGCTTTTTGAGCTTATCAAAAGATCAGCAAGCGGTCAAAAAAGTGAGATAATTGCAACAAAATCAGTAGAAGCACCCTATTGGATTCGAATGGAAAAACGGGGAAATAAGATCCGCACACTTATATCCTCCAGCAATCGGATGAACTGGATTGAGATGGGAGAAATAGAACTGGGTCTGGATGAAGAATTTTATGTCGGAATGGCCGCCACTTCTCAGGAGAACAAAAAACTTAGTCTGGCCAGATTCAAAGATGTAGATGTGCACGCATATGGGTTTCCAAAGGCAGATGGGATTTTATCTCACACTTTCCCTGATACCATTTCATCCTCAGGTGTAATTGACTTTGAAGTAGAGGTAGAATCTCTTCAATCTCTAGATGTATGGGTGGAACTACAGAACGTTCAAACCTTAGAGAAGTATCAGGTTTTACGGAAACGTTTCTGGAAAAGCGAAACGAAAAAGCTAACCTACGAGGCAGGAAAGGAACTCGATCCGAACTCAACTTATTGGTTTGTGATTAAGGCAGTCCCAATGCATTTTCATGATAGTGAACATGTGCATTCAGGGTTTAAAAAAGTATTTGTTGAGAAATAGAGATTGGGTCGAATGAGCGATCGATATATCTAAGCTCAAACAACGCATTCGTTTATTCAATATAAGATTTCATCATGCCCAAACAATACCCTTTTAGTCGTTTTTAAACCATGATTATCAAAGCCATTTTTTCTAGATTTTTTCTTCATCTTGTCGCATTTCTAGTCCTTATACATGCAGCAAAAACACAGCCTTTAGATTCTACTTTTCGATACGAACCCGATTGGGAATCCATCCGGGAAGGTTATGAGGTGCCGGACTGGTTTCGAGATGCCAAATTTGGAATTTTCCTCCATTGGGGGCCGTACGCTGTGCCGGCTAAAGGGAGTGAGAAGTATCCAAAATACATGTACTATGAAAATCATAAAAGTCTTGAAGGGCTTGATTATCATGCCTATCATAGAGATACGTATGGGGATCATGCACAATTTGGATACAAGGACTTTATCCCAATGTTTAAGGCTGAGAATTTTGATCCGGAAGAATGGGTTGATCTCTTCAAAAAGACTGGCGCAAAGTATATAGTGCCAGTCGCGGAACACCACGATGCTTTTGCCATGTATAATTCAAAGTTCACTCGCTGGAATGTCGTGAATATGGGGCCAAAAAATGACGTGATGGCAATGCTAGCCAGAGCATCCAGAAAAGAAGGCTTAAAGTTTGGCATGTCTTCGCATCTAGCCAATTGGAGAAACTATTATTGGAAAAAACCACACTTTGATAACTCAAACCCTGATTATGCAGACTTGTATTGGAAGCCAACCAAAAAAGGAGAGCTACCTTCTCAGGAGTTTCTAGATATCTGGTGGAATCGTACCACTGATATCATAGACCAGTATGAGCCTGATTTGCTTTGGTTTGATTTTGGTCTTGATAAGCCTGGATTTAATTCCGTTTACAAGGAGATTCTGGCTTATTACTATAACAAGGGATTGGAGTGGGACAAAGGAGTTGTTTTCCAAAACAAGAATATGTTTCAGGAATCATTTCCCAATGATCTGATTGTACTCGATATTGAGCGTGGAAGAATGGATAGTACTTCAGTGCTTCCTTGGCAGACCGACACCTCGGTTGGCAAAATCTCTTGGGGATATATTGACGATGAAGTATACAAGTCCGCCAACTATCTGTTAGACGAGCTAATCGATATAGTGAGCAAAAACGGTTGCCTATTGCTGAACGTTGGTCCCAAGGCAGATGGAACAATACCTGATGAAGCACGCCATATATTGGTTGAAATGGGAGAATGGCTGGCAGTGAATGGAGAAGCTATTTACGACACACGTCCATGGCATATTTATGGAGAAGGACCTACCAAAGTAAACAAAGGGCATCACTCAGAATCTGAAAACAAAGACTCGACATCAGAAGATATCAGATTCACCACCAATGGAGATATGCTGTATGCAACAGCACTTGATTGGTCTGAAGAAGGAAAGTTCATAATCAAATCACTGTCAAGTGACAATCCATACGAGAGTAGGAGAGTAAGATCTGTTGAAACAATTAGTGGCACTAATCGAGTAAAATGGACTCAGACCAAAGATGGCTTGGTTATAAAAGTCAAAGGAGGGCAACCTAATGAAATTGCTGTAGCCTTCAGAATAATTTTCAAGTCTTGAATGTTGCTTAATTCTATTGTTGCTCTCATTTCTATTTGCAAACAAAAGATTAAGTCTTTGTTACTCTTATGATCATCTATTATTTAATCCGTACACATGTATCCAAGATCTAATTTAGAGCTAGGCGGACTGGTTATGAAGGTAGACAAAGAGTTTGGTATCCTGATTTAACTAAGGGTATCGAAGTTTTAAAATATGGTATCTGACTAGAAACTCGAAGAAGAGACTACTTCACAACCACTTGAGAAGCGACCTAAAACCGATGAACAAATAACGACCTGAATTAGTGGAAAAAAGAACAAATAAACTCCTAGGCACATCTCATGTACTCAAGATACCAGTCCTAATGAGTTAGAAAGCTTTTTTTGTTCTTGAAATGAAATATTCTCAAATATTTGATGAGTCGCATTCATTATTGTCAATATACCAACTTGATGAATAGAATAAATTATAGAAATGATTGTTGACTCGAATTAAGTAGAAATGAAACCAGCAAGTCGTTATTTAGTACTAATAACCTATTTGTCAATTATATCTACAGCTTATGCTCAAGAAAATATATTTGATGATGATCAATTCGGGTTCGAAAGTGAATCCGGATGGGGGAAGGGTGATACGTTGGTTTTTGAGATATCTGATGAAAAAAGTGCGTCGGGAAGTAAGGCACTCAAATACGAACTTCCTGAAGACGTAAAATCCGTTGAGATAGAGGGGCTCTATAGCATCGAAACCGGTTATACCATAAGTAAAGTACGAACGGCCATTAGAGATAATAATCAATACATAGTGGCTAGTTCATATGAAGGAACTATGCTGGGTGTTTCGTTTGATGGAGTCATTCTTTGGAAAAATGAGCTCTCGGGATTTATGAATCGAGATGTTTGGACGGCAGATATCACAGGGGATGAAAATGATGAGATTTTAACCGCAAATTCTGACGGAACACTCTACTGCCTCAATCATTTTGGTCAGTTGCTTTGGGAATATAAGAAAAACGAAGCGCCACTCAGTTCAGTGTGTGTCATAAAGGTGGGAAGCAAGAGTCACATTGTGTTCGGTAGTTATGATAGAAATGTTTATTACCTCAACACGCAGGGAGAAGAGGTAAAAGTTATTGACGCTTCGACTTATTCGAAAGATAAACCCTGGGGGAAACCACCACCCACAGAAACAGCTGGGCACATCCCTAATTTTGTTCGCCCTTTCCATAAGTCGACCAATGAAGAAGCCCTCGTGGTTCAGGGTGCTATGCATACCTCTAGTGCTCCAGGTTATGTCTACCTATTCAATCCCATGGAAGACACTCCTTATGAATCTATAAAGCTGGAATCAGGCGGAACAATTGGTCACATGGATGTTTTAGACACGGATGGAGATGGGGCAGATGAATTTGTACTAGGTTCGAACGGGTTTCTTAATGGGTCAACCATCTTTCATGTAAATCCTAAAACGGGGATTCATAATAAGGTAGAGTACAGTTCACTTTGGAGGCAGATTTCTGGGTTTGGCTATCGCCACACTATGTGCACAATCGTCCCCAAAGGAGACGATTTTGAGTACTTCTCACTTTTTGGTTCAGATATTTCCCTCACAGATTCCGATGGAGATGTTTCGGATATTGAAATTTTAAGTAGCAGCTACTCATACAACGATATGTGGAACGCTGGGAATGACAAAATTATAATGGCTAGCGCTCAAAGCGGAGGTAGTTGTATTCATGTAATTAATTTGAGTGAATCCGAATGGAAGCAAAAATATGAGCGATTGGTACCTCCTGGTAAAATCACTAAAATGCTGAATGATGCTGATAGAGTACAGGAATTGGTTAAAACATTTAAAAAACCAGAATGGGAAGGCGAGAATAGAAAGGTAAGACTCTTTACAGAAGCCAGGTCTAGTATTGAAGATTTAGTAGAATACTATAAAGACGAAAATACAAACCCCATTTTTTACCTAAACAAACATACCGGCCATGCCGAAAACTGGGATCGATCCAATATGGGAAATGCCACGTATGCCGCAAAACGAGATGGAAGGAGAACCTACGATTGGACACAACAAGAATCCCTTGACTTTTTCCACCCACAGTATGAAGATGAGCTAGGCGTCTCGTTTTGGGGAGGTCATGGGACGGATCCTTATATTTTCTCAAGACCCACTGTAGAAAAGATAATTGATTATGGGTATCAACAGGGGAAAGAGACGAACGTAACATATCCCGAATTGGAATCGCATGATGCCGATGCACAATGGATGTTGAATGATCTCATTTACCCACTGGCAGAGCATGCAAGAGGGAAAAACACTACGCTATATATCAGGACAAAGCATACGTTTTGGAATTCAATCATTTATAAACCACTTTGGTCAAGATTGGTGTCTGGTGAGTTTTCGGACATATTTATCCCTTCCATGGAAGAGACCAATACCAAAATGGTAGATATCAGTATAGCTTCCCGTGTAGGCATTTGGATGAGTGGAGCAGTTGATCAGTGGGGTTCAAGATGTGCTAGAGACAATACCAGCTATGATCGCCTTAGAGAAGTTTCGCATCAAATGTTGCCTAATCACTTTTTAAGACAAACCATCTACCATTTGGCCTATGGAGCATCCAATCAAAACAACTTTGCGGTGGATCAAAGATATTTCAGTATTGTTTATGAGATGATTAATAAAGGTGTCCTTTATGTCCCAAAGCGCGAAGAGATAGTAAGTATTTCTCCAGTTCATTTGAGCATGTTAGAACCAGAAGACGCGTGGATTGATCGCAATAATGAAGTGAAATGGACAGTTCTTTTTGATCAACAATACGAGAACAATAATCCGGCGGTCATAAGTAGAGGAGGAGGAGAGTGGCCGGGAGCCCCGGTTACTGAGTGGGATTATTCCAGATATGCGGCGGGTTCTAAAGAACGAAGACTCGAGTCATTGCCAAATTTCGAAAACGGGCTTGTGATTTTCACACCACCTCAATCTGGTGTAAATGCTGATTTAAACGCTCCTCGTGGAAAGCTCACAGAACATATGCATCCACTTTATAAGGACATCATGAAAGAATATTTCACAGACGGTGATAACTACTACTCTTCCGAAGGTACACAAGTGGGGACTGCAGACCAATACTACACTGTAGTTGAAAGTGATATAAAAGACCAGTCCAAAAAACTTCCACTAACTGTAAAAGGAAGAGTTGCATGGGTAACTGCCCAAACTTCCCCCAGGCATTTGAGGCTCACGCTTGTAGATGGAGGTTATATTAACCCGGACGACCGTGAGGCAATTATAACTTTTCATACTTCAACCCCCGTAAAATTGACGGATTTGTTAAGTGGAGAGACATTTGATATCAGCGACCCTACGGAAGTAAAAGTGAAAATTCCATGTGGAGGCTTTCGATTTATTGATGTAGAAATCAGAGATGAGCTATGAGCAGGCAGGTAGATAAAATAATAACCTCACTTTTGGTGCTGTGTGTAGTTTCTATTGCATCTGCTCAAGACATCTTCCTTGTCAATGCATTGTCGGACTCCCATTATGGAATGGAGTCATCCGATGGCTGGTGGATGCAACACCCTGCAAACTGGTCACTTACAAGTCTTAAATCAGCAACGGGAGATCAAAGTTTAAAATACTCCAATGCAACAACGATATCAGAGGAATTGAAGGCTCATGGAAGTGCCTCTATTCCTGAGATGGAAATTAATCTGGAGGTAGGTCAGTATACGATTAGCAGTAAGGTGTACATAGAAGCAGATTCTGAACTCTCCGGTTTTCAAATCACGTTTAAACCTGGCAATGCCGGAGGAAGCTTTATTGGTGTTCAATTCGATTTTACTGATGTGCCCAAAGAGCAGTGGACAGAAATAAGTACAACTTTCACTTTAACTACCGATATGGTAGACTATAGCATGCTTGTAATAGTCGGAGCAAGTCATGGAGGAAAAGGGACTTTTTATGTAGATGATTTCTACATTCCTATAGAAGGAGAGCCAGAGCCACCGAAAGCTCCTCAAGCATCTATGCTTTCTGATATAACCAGTGCCTCTTCTGCCTCTGTAAATGTTCCTGCGGGAGCTTACATTATGACCATGAAAGTTTTCAAGGAATCAAGTTCAGTGACCGATCGCTTCTACACAACCTTTACCGATCAGCAGGTGAGTTTGAGTTGGGATATTTCATCAATAGAAGAAGGTGTCTGGGTGAGCTTACAGAATAAAATTAGTTTGCAAAAAGACATTGTCAATTCGCCTTTCAAAGTCCAGGTGCCAAATCTTTTTGGTTCGGGAGTAGAAAATAATGCCTTTTATATCGATGATATTTCATTAATACTCGATGAGCAGGGAAACAACGAGGAGCCTCTTTCAGGTGATGTTAGGAGAAGCATACAGATTTATCCAAACCCCGCATCTCAGTATTTATCAGTTGAGATTAGTGAAGGAGATTCATTTAGTATCTACAATGCTTCCGGTACACTTTTGAAGGAAATCACTGACCATAGTAATCAATCAAGATTAGATGTTTCTGAACTTAATCGAGGGATATATTTAGTGAAAGTCCTAACCAAATCTGGCTTAAAAGTAGAAAAACTAATCATCGAGTAGTCTTAATTTAACTAAAGTAAAAAATGAAAAAAAGTAAATCTCTCAATCTCTTCGCTTTTATAATTCTGTTCTCAATCATTTTAGCGGGCTGTAGCTCTGAGTCAAAACTATATTCCCCTGAGACAGGAGATGGTATGTACATACTTACCCCTGAGACACCCCTAATTCCCCAAATCAATGGCCCCAATGTCTATGGAGTTCGACCTGGCTCACCGTTTCTTTATACAATTCCTGCTACTGGCGAGGCACCTTTGAGCTACTTAGCAAAAGGACTACCTGAAGGTTTGGCAATTGATGAAAAATCAGGTGTTATTTCTGGTAAAATTAATTCGACTTCCAAGGAAGACCATATTGTCCAATTAGTGGTGAAAAACGACAAAGGGAGTGCTCAGAAAGCCTTGAAGATAAAAGTTGGAGATGAAATATGCTTGACACCACCGTTAGGGTGGAATTCATGGAACTGTTGGGGGCACAATGTGACGCAGGAGCGGGTACTCGCTTCTGCAAGAGCAATGGTTGATAAAGGGCTAAAAGACTATGGTTGGACTTATGTAAATGTAGATGACGTTTGGCAAGGATTGCGTGGTGGAGAATTCAATGGAATTCAGGGAAACCCTGAAACATTCCCTGACATCAAGCAAATGTGCGATCAGATACATGATATGGGGCTCAAGGTGGGTATATACTCAACCCCTTGGATCACCAGCTACGCAGGTTATATTGGAAGCTCTAGTAATTACAAGGACGGCTATTGGGATAAGACGATGACCAATAAAGACAGTCATTCATTAAAGATTGGTAAGTATAAATTTGAAGATGCAGATGCTAAGCAGTGGGCAGCCTGGGGAATAGATTATTTGAAGTACGATTGGTACGTCAATGATTTGGAAAGTACCAAAAGGATGGGAGACGCATTGAAGAATTCAGGCAGAGATATCGTCTATTCACTGTCAAACTCATGCCCAGTGCATAGTTCTAAGCGGATTGGTGAAATAGCCAATGTAGTTCGTACCTCAGGAGACCTAAAAGACCGATGGAATCAAGAAGGCTCACATCTTAACATTCGGGAGCAATGGATTTTACATAAAACGTGGATGGAAATAGGTATGAGTGGAAGCCCCAGTCATTTTCCTGACCCGGATATGTTGGTAGTAGGGCACCAATCATCGGGGCACAAGGGTGCAGAGCTTCGAATGACCAATCTAACGGCAGATGAGCAGTATAGTCATATTTCGCTTTGGAGCCTGTGGTCTGCACCACTTCTCATTGGAGCACCTATTGAATTGATGGATGAGTTTACCGTGAAACTCCTTACTAACTCGGAAGTACTAGCGATTCAACAAGACGAACTGGCAACACCTGCTACTTCTGTCTTGGCAAGCCCTGGTTTTGAGATTTTCACCAAAGAGCTGGCAGATGGCAGTAAGGCTATTGGTCTCTTCAATCTTGAGGATCTGGAAGCAGTGATTACACTCGATTGGGATGTTGCAGAACTAAAAGGGGAAAAAATGCTGAGAGATGTCTGGCGTCAAAAAGATATTGGTAAATACGATGGTCAATTCTCAGCAGTAGTGCCCGCACATGGTGTGCTATTGTTAAGAGCCAATTAAGAGTCATAATGAAAAATCACCTAATCACATTAGCCCTTATACTCTCTTTTTATTTTTCTGAAGCGCAGGAAAAGTTCAAACCCACGGAAGAGTCATTCAAAGCCAATTATGAATTTCCCGTATGGTTTCAAGACGCAAAGTTTGGCATTTGGTCTCACTGGGGCCCACAGGCCGTTCCAAGGATGGGGGATCATTTTGCAAGAAGACTTTATTGGCAAAATTCGAGGTGGTACGATTGGTTTGTAAAAAACTACGGTCACCCATCCGAAAAAGGATTTAAAGATTTATTGCCCGATTGGAAAGCGGAAAAGTGGAACCCCGATGCGCTCATGAAGCTCTACAAAAAAGCTGGAGCCAGATACTTCGTAAGCATGGGCGTTCATCATGACAATTTTTTCTTATGGGACTCCAAGATTCATAAATGGAATTCTGCGAATATGGGGCCAAAAAAAGATGTCGTTGGTCTTTGGCAGGCAGCAGCTAAAAAGGAAGGATTGTATTTTGGTGTTTCTGAACACTTGGGTGCCAGTTATACTTGGTTTCAAGATAGTCATAGGTCTGATAACAAGGGCCCGCTAAAAGGTGTTCGGTACGATGGAGCTAACCCAGAATACTGGGACTTTTATCATAAGCCGACCGCCGGAAATGACGATGGGTGGTATACCATCGATCCCGAAAATCACCAGAATTGGTTGACTGCTATTTCGGAGCTCATTGATCTTTATAATCCTGATTTATTGTATTCTGATGGAGGAATGGCATTTGATCAGGTGGGAATGGAAATGATCTCTCACTATTACAATAATAACCTTGAAGCCAATGATGGCAAGCTGACAGCTATATATACCTGCAAGAGTGGAGATCCATCTCCGTATTGGGTTTTGGACTTTGAACGTGGCAAACTAGACGGCATTAGTAAATACCCTTGGCAGACTGACAGCTCTATAGCAGATTGGTACTACGACTCAGATCGTCCATACAAAAAATCTCCGGAGGTCATACATATGTTGGTGGATATCGTTTCTAAAAATGGCAACCTACTGCTCAATATTGTTCAAACACCAGAAGGTGATCTTGATGCAGAGGTTGTACAACTGCTGGAGGACTTAGCTATTTGGTTCGAGGATAATGGAGAAGGAATACATGAAACCCGTCCTTGGAAAATATATGGTGAGGGCCCCTCTACCAATTCAGAATTAGAAAAAGGAAATCACGGAGGAATCAAAGAGACAGACAGTAAACCCTATACCCATGAAGATTTCCGGTTTACCCAAAAGGGGAATAATATCTACGCCTTTTGCATGAACAAAGGAGAAGGAAATTATACGATAAAATCTTTTGGAAAAGGATCAGACTTGTTGGATAAGAAAATCAAGTCAGTAAAGTTATCCGGGTCTAATGAAAAACTTAAGTGGAAGCAAAGTGTTGAAGGTTTGATCATTAACCCACCTTCAACTTTACCAGAATATCAAACAATAAGTTTCAAAATAACCATGTAGTCAGATGCGATTAATTGAGCATGATAAAATAACTATTACCCATTATGCTTATTCGTTTAGCCTTTCCACGTGCGAGTGGATACTCTCAATCAATTGGAATGAGATAGGATTAAGTGCAAACTGTCAAGTAGGAATCACATGGAGACAAAGAGGGATTGAGAACTTCATTGGTGGTTTTTCGACATTCGTTCTGTCTCAAAAGATTATTTAAACAAGAATCAAACAAACACAAAACTTATGATAAAGCGATTTCACATCATAGCTTTCTTTCTATTTTCTATCCAGTTTACATATGGTCAGACAACAGAAGAGACGGCCTTAGCTAAAATTGCTGAGTTGGAGGCTCTGATTTCTTCGGCAGAAGATGATGGTATAGATGCCACACGCGAGAAGTTGAGTGTGAAAGTAGCAGAAACCTTCCTTTACCTGGCTGATTGGGATGAGAACAATATAGATCATAATGAGAGTATTTTTGGCTCTGGATCTGTTCTTCCAAAAGAGATCTCTAAACAATATACGGATCGTCAATTGGCTGAGCTTTTACCTGAGCATGAGCGCAGTGAAGTTGTTAAGCTTTTGACAGAAGCGATTGACAACCTCAATAAGGTAATATCTGGAGAAGTCAACAGGAAGCCCACCTTCAATCCTGATTATACACGACTCGATATTGAAGGAACTCGAATTGTTCAAGATGGTAAGCCAGCTTTTCTAGCCGAGTGGATATTTAAACCCGAGTCTGCAGGTCCACACAATCTGACAGAGTACTTCGGAGATCTTGGTGGGATCTTCTTGCGTCCAACAGATATGGAAAAGAACGAGCAGGGCGAAATCTCTTTGAAGGCGGCAACCAAGCGTGATTTGGATGCGTTTTCCACCCCAGGATCTTTTGGCGTTGGATTTCTTGGGCAGAGAAACATTGTTGTGCCGGCGTACATCAGTGATGAGTACCCTGAGATTTTTGATGGAGCTAGTTTACATACTGGATTTGATATCGATCATCCCAAGGCAAGAGAATTTCATGAGGATTTTTTCAAGCTGGTAGTTCCTCGAATGAAGGACAGCAATCACAGCAAACTTGGATATCTTTTGACCAATGAGCCGCACTGGAATATTGATGGAACATGGGCTGTTGTTGACCCTACTCAATATACCAAAGACAAGTTTGCAATATGGTTAGAAGAAAGACATACTGAGATAGCCAATCTCAATACACTATGGAACACTAGCTTTACCAGTTTTGAGGAAGCAGGAAACTCTTTTAAGACACCCATCTCTTCTATTACAAGTCAGGGAACACCAAGGTGGTACGATCTGGTAAGATTCAACCAAGTCAGAGTTATCGAGTGGTATGAGTTTTTGAATAAGATTATCAAAACAGAAGACCCTGCCGCTAAAACTCACTTAAAGCTCATCCCTACAATGTTTTCTCTAGGGATAAGTACAACAGGTTTGGATTTCGAGCGCCTTATAGAAATGAGCGATATTGTCGGAAATGATGCCAATATGGCCAATTCTGAGCCATGGGATGGAGCTTCGGTTTCTGACTACTGGAAAGGTAAATATTCACTTGAATGGAGAAATACAGCTGTATCATATGATTTCTTGTCATCTATTTTGCCAAACGCTACCAACTATAACTCTGAAGGAGGACTTACCGGATGGGGAGCATTTAGAGATTTATTCCTAGAGCCTTCCTACCTGAGAGCGGCACATTGGATTGCCGTGATTCAAGGAATGGATATGGTCAATAACTGGTGCTGGGGTAGAAATACAAGCGGAGTTACTCGTGAAGGCCATACTTCTTTTGTAGACATGATGCCGCAGACATTGAACACGGTTCATCTTACCATGATGGAGTTGAATGCGCATGGAGAAGAAATGTCTCTGATTCAAGATATGGATCGTCCGATTAGAATTTTTTATTCTGAGACCTCAGCGGTCAACAAGTCCAGCTACCTCGAAGGAGAGATTCAGGAGATTTATGATGAGTTATTCTTTGAAGGATACAAAATTGGTTTTGCTACAGAAAGAATTATCAACAATCATGATAATGACAACTGGGAAGTTATAGTTATAAGAAATACCGAAAGAGTTACATCAGATGAATTGGAGGCACTTCAAAGCTACCTGAACGGTGGAGGCACAATCATAATTGACGAAAACAGTATCAAAGAAGATGAATACGGTAGAAGTCTGTCAGGTTCGCTGAGCGCTGGAAACGGGAAACTGATAGCTACGACTACTGAAGCATTAGCTTCAAACGCGATATCAGAAGTGAGAGGAAAAGGAATTATTCCGGTTGTGACAGTTACTGAAACCAATACCCAAGGTGGAGATTTCAAAGGAGTCATCCGCCGCGCGATTGATATGAATGCTGGCAAGAGAGTGGTGACCTTAGTAAATGTAGGTTTGACAGATGCAACAGTCAAATTGGGTTTGCCTGGATATGGAGGAAAGTTGTCAATCCAAAACATGGTAAATGGTCAGTTTCTTGAAAACGATGTTGTACTTGAACCTGATGGAGTTTTACTTTTAGAGGTAAGTGAGGCTATCTCAACTAATTGTACCAATGTAACCTTCTACCACCAGCAACTTAAGTCTTACGATGGAGATGAGGACAATGGCACAGCGTCTATTCAGGATGAGCAGCTTACACTTCTCGTCGACAAGAATGGCTGGAAGGCTATTCCGTTCAGTTATGAGATCACAGCCAATACCAAACTAAAATTCGATTTTAGAGCAGATTCGGAAGGAGAAGAACACTCAATTGGCTTTGATGATGACCTTATCAGCAGTGACGATAGAAGATTTAAACTATTCGGAACAGAATCAGGCAACAGCATTGAAGATTTCGATGATTATGAGGGCAATGGAGCCTATAAGACCTACACCATTCCGGTTGGGGATTTCTATACCGGACAGGTGGAGTATTTGTCTTTTGTGGCAGACAATGATGCTAATGAGGAGGCCGGGAATTCATACTTTTCAAACGTGATCATTTTTGAGGATATCAATGACAATGATGTTGATGATGATTGCGAAATAATCACACTTTCGAATACAACTCCGCTTGAAGAAAAGTCAATCCTATACCCCAATTCCTTTTCCAACGAAATTACGATTGAGGTAAAAAATCATCAGGAAGATGAGCTACCTCAGATTTCGATGACTGATTTGTTAGGGAAGGAAATCGAAAACATTTCTATTTCAATTGAAGAAAAAGGCAATATGAGTAAGGTTAGCCTTAGCAATTTATCAGGAATGAAATCGGGTATTTATCTCATTCGTTTAAAAATTGCAAATGAAGAGGAAGTGTTTAGAGTCATAAAGAAATAACGTTTTAACACATAAAAGGCAAAGAACGAATACATCAACTTTCGATATAGCAAGGAAATAAGAAATTGGCACTTATCTCTCCTACCGTTTTATCTTTTTCTGTCGGTGTAGAAGGCGCAATAGGGATTAGAACCTTCTTGAAATCATTCAGGGAAAACTATGAGTTTCCCGAGTGGTTTCAAGGTGTTGAGTTTGGTGCCTAATCAGTGGATGTATTTGAGAATAAGAATATAAACTTCAGCGAAACAATACTATGAATAATATAAAGATTCTATTTCTTGGTGTCCTTTTCCTACAACTGACTAACTGCAAAAGTCAACCATTAGAAGAAAAAGCCTTTAAAAGAATCCGCGAATTAGAGTCTAAGGTTAAAAAAGCCGAGAGTTTGAATCTCGATGTACTCAGGGAAAAAATGACCTTGCGGACAGCTGAGATTTTTTTGAAATATGCGGATTGGGATGAAAATCATGTTGGTGAGAACAAGGAGCTTTTCGAACAAGTCACAGCCTATAAAGATTCTGCAGAAGCGACTGCCATTCTTCTTCCAGATTTTGAAAGAAAGGAAGTAATACTAATGTTGGATGAAGCCATTTTGTTTTTGGATCAAGTCATCGCAGGAGAGATAATCAGAAAGCCAACTCCTGATGTCGATTGGGAGCAGGTTTCACATGGTGAGGATCAAATCACCTATCAAGGAAGACCTGTTTTCTTGTCTAACTATACCTGGAAGCCAAAGACTAGAGAGCTGATGGAGTACCATGGTCAAGCGGATGGTTTTTTTCTCAAACACGGATATGTGGTGGACGAGAAGGGCACTATTGATTCTGAAGTGATTTCTAATTTGAAAAATAAAAAAACAGGAAAGGCGGGCTTTATCTTCTTGAATCATAAAGGTAATGTGCCAGATTGGGCGGAAAAAAAATACGGTCCTGATCTGATCATGAGGGAAGACACTTACACCTCATATGATATTGATAACCCCGGAGCGCGAGAATTAAATAAAATGCTCCTGGCAGGCACGGTTCCATATATGTCAGGTAAAAAGTATTCGATGTTGGGCTATATGCTTTGCAATGAGCCACATTTTTATACTACGGAAGACGTCTGGGCAACAGGGCCGGTTTCAGAATATACGATAGAGAAATTCAAGATTTGGCTCACTCAAAAACATCGGTCAATCGAATCGTTAAACACCCTTTGGGAAAGCGATTTCAGCTCTTTCAATGATGTGGAAATTGAAATTCCAATTTCTCAGAGTCTTCAAGGCACACCCAAGTGGTTTGACTGGGTTTCATTTAATATGGATAGGGTAACGGACTGGTATCGGTTTTTGCAATCGACAATCCATGAGTCTGATCCTGATGGCAAAGTTCACCTCAAAATCATGCCCAACCTATGGACCGAGAACACGCGTAACCATGGTATAGATATGGAAGCACTTACTCGCATGAGTGAGATTATTGGTAACGATACGGGTTCTGAATATAATTATATGTGGGGAAAAGAAGAATGGGATGAAAAATATATTTTCAACTGGCGCGAAATGTCGATGGGACATGATTTTTACACCTCCGTAAGCCCAAACAAAATCATGTTCAATAGTGAAGCTCATTACCTATCCACTGGGAAATCACGCGATCTGTACATGACACCAAGATATGCAAGGGCAACCTATTGGCTTGCCACCACTCAAGGAATGGATGTTAGTCAGACTTGGTATTGGAGTAGAAACCCAGATGGTTCTCCATATAGTCGTGCCGGGAAAGCCTACGGTGGATCCAATAATCAGCAACCTCGAATTGTCAATGAAGTTGCTTCTACCATCATGGACTTAAACGCGCATTCGGAACTCATTATGCAGATGCAGCGTCAACGTAAACCTATCCGAATTTTCTACAGCAAGACATCTGCAATCAATAAGGCTGAGCATATGGATGATGTTTTTGAACTTTACGAATCCATATATTTTGAAGGAATACCTCTCGGTTTTGTCACCGAAGGAATCTTCAAAGAACAAGCTCAAGAAGATTGGGATGTTGTCCTCATCAGAAAAACTCCTCTCGTAACACAACAAGAGATAGAAGCCATTCAAAACTATTTGAATCAGGGAGGAACTATTCTTATGGATTCGGAGAGCCTTCAAAAGGATGAATATGGCAGATCATTAAAAACTTTAGATGAAGGAAGCGGAACAATCATAGAAGTAAACGAGCTGCCGGGTTACTATGAGAAATCAGTTGAAATTTTGGAGGAATTGGGGTCATTGCCTCAGGTGGTTGTGGAAGAATCCAATGAGCAAGGCATTAAAGGCTGCACATGGAAGTGTGTGGAGGACGATAACGGCAACAATGTGCTTTCCATTGTCAACTTAGGTCGGACAGATGCAAGTCTGAAAATATCATTTAAAGAATCGGAGAGCTCGATTAGACTGGTTGATGTGCTCACCAGACTTGAAGTCGATAACCCCGTGTTGAAACCTTACGAAGTGTTATTTGTCGAAGTGCAACAGCGCTAATATTACAAAGTTGAACTTGATTCAAGTATGACCTAAAAAAACCTTAGCCGTCGCTATGAGTCTTTTAGCTTTAAAATTTTGATAAAAAGAAGTGATAGTTCGATGATCTCAAAGACTCCATTGGCTTTCCCTCCTGCCATCCTTCCCTAAACCTTGGAATGACGTTTTTTATATAATTATAAGTCGAGTTCGAGTTTCAAATACAACCTCAATACATCAAGCCGCCTCCGAATCGACTGGCCTCTATGATTTTTGGGACCCACTCTTCTGCGCCAATAGATCGTATATGAAGACCGGAGATTCCATCAATGTTAGACAATTCGTCAATGAGTTCAAGTGTAATATTGAGACTCTCAAGTTCAGTATCGTTTTGTTGGATTCTTCTTACGATGTGATGTGGGATATCTAATCCTGGTATTTCCATAAGAGCATTGAGTCGCTCCAATCTACAAAAAGGAAAAACGCCAGCAAAAAAACGAGCCTTTTGGTGAAGCTTTCGCTCGCGAACTTTTTCCATCCAATTGCACATAGGATCAGTTTCAAACACCGCTTGCATTTGTACAAATTCAGCACCAGCTTCAATCTTTTTCTCTAGAATGTCTAACCTTTCAGTAAAGTGAGCCGCATTTGAGCAGGGAAACTCTACAACCCCTATGCTAAATGGAGGAGGAGGAGAGATGATTTCTCCATTAAATAACTCTCCCTTATTCGTAAGTCTTGACACTTTTTCAACCGCCTCCATGCTACCCATATCAAGCACATCGACTGCATCAGTCTCAGAACCGATACTGCACGGATAGCCACCCAAAATGATGATGTTTTGCAAGCCCATGGCCGCAAGCCCAAGCAAATCACCCTGTATAGCAATGCGGTTCTTATGTCGCAATGCGAATTGAAGTACAGGCTCCATGCCAGCAAGTTTACATTGCTGTCCGGCAATTAGATTGGTAAGTCTTGCTTTAGAAAGTAGATGATCATTGATCTGTACAATGTCCACATATTCATTCACGATCTCGGCCTTTGCCATAAAATCCTGAAGATCGTAATGCCTTGGCGGAGTTAATTCTGCGGAGAGAATAAATTTTTCTGACTTCAGGAGTTTCCCAAAAGGAACCTTACGTCTTTGGGTAAGTTGTGATCTTTCCATTTTCCTTAATTCAATCCGAGTATCTCAATTTTTGCAGCTGGGTCATGTGTTTTCAATTTTCGACTTACCCTGGCTAATTCTCCCATTGCTGCTGTGCACTCATAACCATACACTTGGGCTACTCTTGAACTAGCCGTTTCTAAAGCTTCAGAAATCCGCGCCTCAAAATCACCTACTGATAGCGATTCCCCCGCACTGAAAAATGATCTAATTACTGACGAAGGAGAGTAGATATCTTCCTTTTCATCATCGGGATATTGAACTTTTAAATATACTACAGGCATATTTATAGGGTTAATTTCGTGTTTATTAAGTTAGGAGAACTCCGAATACCGAGCTCTCTTTCAAATTTGCCAATCACCTTGGCACTTATTTTATGATCATGAAAAAGGCCACACAGTTCCTCACTGTTGCTTGGATCGCAAGAAAAAAGGAAACCATAGCTTGGGAAGCTAATAAGCCATTTTTTTAAGTCGACGTATTCCGGTTTGGGAACAAGTTCCAGGTCAAGACATAACCCGACATTGGACGTCTTGCATAGCATGTCGGCTGTACCAATGACTCCACCCATACTGATATCCTTGGCCACTTTCGACAGACCTGATTCCGCAACCAGTTTCGGAAGTTTGATCAATTCCTGGAGCCTTTCGGCGGTACTATTTGTGGAGGCATTCCAAAAGGGATAATCCTCAAAGTATGCTCCATTGATATCTACAACCATCACCAGGTCCTCTTCCGGCTTTGCGTGAAAACTAGTTAGCAATTTCTCCGCACTTCCCAATATAGATACCGCAACTTGGTTGTTTTCGGATTGATAGCAGGTATGTCCACCCACAATTGGGACGTTGTATTTTTGAGAAGCAGCGAGCATTCCTTCCCATATTTCCTTTGCTGATTCTCTATTCTGCGCCCAAAGTACATCGGTTATGGCCAGAGGCAAACCTCCCATAGAGCAGATATCGCTGATGTTGACCATGACTGCTGAGTACCCGGCAAACCAAGGATGGGATTTAATGAAGCTATTGATGATTCCCTCTGCGGCGAATAATAAATACCCACCTTTTCCGTCTTTGATTGCAGCACAATCATCCCCGAGCTTAATTTTTTCTCGACTATTTGTTAAATAGTTATCATGAAGAACCTCATCGCCCAAGAGCTCATAGGTCTGGCCTATATTAACCTTGTCCTGAACAGAGTGGTGTTCGAATAATTCTGCAAGTAAAGTGCTTTGATCCATATGTGTATTGATCACGCAGACCGTAGGCGCTGTGGACAAGAGTGAGCGAGTTTATAAAAACTCAAATCTGCCTGCATTACGGCGTGTTTTAATCCATTTTTTTCTATTGTGTCTGTAACGCGCCAGTGCATGCGCTCGAAGAACCGAACGTTTTGATATTGGACATGGGCAAGAAACTCATGACATCCCAAAGCTACTGCGGAGCTCACTGCTTTGTAGATAAGGGCTCCTCCCACACTCAATGTGAAAGGATGGATAGATTCGTTTTCAGGAAATAAGTTAAGTGTTTTAAACCTACTCGCGGTTCTGTAATTCTTGTGAACAGCTAATCTACCTCCAAACCAAACCCCTGGTTCTCGTTCGAAAATACGCACTACACCGACTGCCTGATCTTCCATTCCCATACAATAACAATTAGAAATGATGTGAATGGCGTTAAGGTCACTCAAATCCCTGTCCGTATCCTTAAATAACTTTTGCTCATCGCAAAAGACTTCTTTTCGGAGTTTCCAATAAGATTTTTCTTGCCATGGTTGGTTGACAAAATCAAACTTGAGGTACCCTGATGGATATTTCTTGTAGGGTTCAAACAACATATGGTGTAATTTCCTTTAAGTGCTTTTTTTCTAAAGATTTCAATACCGAACAGGCTCCACACTTCGCGCATCCTGCTTTTAAGGTATCAGAGGTGATACCTGCCTCTACCAACATTTTACTTATAGGAGTAAGCAAACTCTCCATAAAGTTCTGATCTGGAGAAGGTGCAGTCGCTAGTGGGGTTCCGCTTACAGGAACAAAAGGAACCACAAAGGGATAGACGCCCATTCCAATAAGTTTTTCACTCATGGCTAGGATAGATTCTTGCGAATCCCCAAGTCCGGCTAGGATGTATGTGCTCACGTTACCCTTGCCAAACACCTCTACTGCTGCTTCAAATGCTTTCATATAGTATGCCACACTTACTTCAGCTTTTCCTGGCATTATTCTATGTCTCACACTTTCCTCAACTGCCTCCAAGTGCATTCCTATAGCATCAGCACCAGCATCTTTTAACTTTTGAAACCAGTCAAAGTTGTCAGGCGGCTCGCATTGCACCTGTATAGCTAAGTCTACTGCTTCTTTGATTGCAATTACACTTTCATGGAGAATTTTGGCCCCCCTGTCTGAAGTAGATGGAGTGCCAGTTGTAATAATGAATTGCTCTACACCGTCTTTTTCTACAGCCAATTTAGCAACCTCAGCTAAGTGATGAGGCCGTTTGTAAGCGATGGTTCTTTCAGCCTTTAAAGATTCCCCAATAGCACAAAACTGGCAAGAAGTTGACTTATCATAGTATCTCACACAGTTTTGCAAAACTGTAGTTGCCAATACATTATGACTGTGTAGCTGTGCCACCTTCCACATCGGTACCCCGTCACTTGTAGTATGCTTGTAGAACTTGGGTTGCTTTGGAAAACTGATCGAAGTTATCTCTTCGTCTTCCCTATAAAGTCTGGATACACCCAGCTCGTTTGGTGAGCCTATCCAGAAAGGGGAGGTAGAGGAGGCCTCATTATGTACCGGAACCATGATCGTATTCCCATCTATGAATACCGCCTTATGATCCGTAGGACCCGCACCTCCTTTGCGACCTGAAGCCATTTCGCGAAAGGGCATGCGCATACCCAAAGACTGAAGTTCTATTTGAATGCGCTCAGACGAGAGCTTTTTCGATTTCGTTGCGAGCATTTTGTGATTCGTCTTCTTTTAATAATTCGTCCATAACCATTCCGGAGGCTTGAACTGTTTTTTGAACTTTGGTATTGAGTTGAAGAGAGAGTAATTCCGGTCTTGAATAGTGACCTACAGAATCCATCATACGTTTTCTTTTCTCAACCAAACTCATGTCCATATCTGCGTAAATAATTCCCTCACCTTCGGTAAGTGGTGTGGTAAGGTGTTTTCCCTCTGGGGAAATGATTGCAGTCATGCAACCAGAGGTTAAAGCCTTTTGCATTTTGGGATCGTCGGTGATACTTTCTATTTGATCCTGATGCAACCACCCCGTAGAGTTAATGACGAAACAGCCCGATTCCAGCGCATGATGCCTGATCGTGACTTCCATCTGATCTGCGAAAATGGGGCCAACCATAGATCCAGGAAATTGTGCACAATGAATCACCTCATGATCGGCCATCAGAGCGTACCGAGCAAGTGGGTTATAATGTTCCCAACATGCTAGCGCCCCGACTCGACCTACGGCAGTATCTACAGCCCTGAGTCCACTTCCATCTCCCATACCCCAAATCATACGTTCGTGATAGGTCGGAGTGATTTTCCTACGTTTCAATACGATTTCACCTGTGACGTCAAACACGATTTGAGTATTGTAAATAGTGCCATGATCTCGTTCGTTTACCCCCAAAACAACGACCATTTCATTTTCTCGGGCAGCCTGACCGACTTTATCCGTTACCGGGCTTGGCACTACTACAGCTTGCTCGTAGAGCTTAAGGTGATCTTTTCCTGAAGCTACCGGAGCTTTTACAAATGAGAAATATGGGTAGTTCGGTATGAACGTTTCAGGGAAAACAATGATATCAGCACCGTTTGCACCTGCTTCGGCAATTGCTTCACACACTTTTATAGTAGTGGCTTCACGATCATCCAAAACAGGAGCAATCTGTACGGCTGCTGCTTTTACGGTTTTTTTCAACAACATAAAAGTTTAGAAGATTATAACGTCCAGGTGTCCATTGTAAAGGCATTAGCCTTACGGTGGATCAAAATAATATCCAATACATCGAGAGGATTTATCGGTATGATACCTGGTAATAGAGCTGGCTCACCATGACCGTAAAGAGCCTGTAAGGCAAATCGGCATGCATATACTTTTCCACCTTCTTCAATGAATTTGGTAAGTCTGGCAGCATAATTTTGATGTCCTGGAAAAGCTTCATCTCCTAAAGTAGGAAAGCCCCTTTGGATACCTAGTGTAACTCCAGGACCATAAAGCAGTATAGAGGTTTCAAAACCTTTTCTCAGAAGTCTGGTCGCGGACAAAATGTTCACCAATCCAATGGACCCTTCAAAAGCTACTGTGTGAAAAGTAACGAGTGCTTTCTCACCCGGTTCGGCTTTAACGTCTTCAAATACTTTTTCCTCGTAATCCACAAAATAATCTCCGTCTTTGTGTTTTGGATGCGTTACTGTTGGCATAAATGTTAAGATTTTAGTAAAATTTTTGATAAAAGTAGTCTGGATAGCCCATGAGGTCAATCACCTTTTTAGGTGATATTGTTATATCTCAAATAATTAATCATCTTTTTTGTTTGGATATTCGTAACTAAATTGAGTTTTGATTGCGAATTTCATTTTCCATCATTCCATTCATTAGGAAGGGTAACCATGCCAAAAAAAAGCGGCTTTGCCGGTAATCAATTCAAGGATTTTCTAAAGAGTCTACGTGAGCAATATGTAGATCATCAGACGATCCATGAGAAAGAAATACTGGAGCACTTGCGGACCGTCAGGCTATGGAAGAATCAGTTTACCTACATACATCATATAAAAACTGGCAAGTTTTATCACAAAGGATTTGATCAGGCATTGGGATATGATCTGAACTTACTTACGGCAGATTTTTTGGTTAAAATCATTCATCCTTCTGATGTGAGTATGTATTTCAAAGTGTCAAAGGCACTGCTATCCTTTGTAATGGCAAACGCACCAGATCTTGTGCCTTTCGAATCTTCATTTAATATGAGCTACAGAGTTGGCTTAAGCGATGGGACTTATATTTCTATTCTTAGACAAAGCACCCCTTTCATAAAAAATGATAGAAACGAAGTAGAAGCATATATCTCCGTATGCACAGATGTGACAGATCTGGTAGATCATCACCGCGTGCGATGGCACATCTATGGGCCGAAGAGTGAGAGCTTTGAATACTTCCTGAGGCAAGAACCATCGGAAGAAAATGCGTTTTTCAGTGAGCGCGAACTAGATGTTCTAAAATTGCTCGCGGCAAGTTTGTCCAGTGTTGAAATATCCGAGAAGCTTTTTATAAGTATCAACACCGTAAATACTCATCGAAAGAATATGATGAAAAAGGCCAATGTTAATAAAACCATTGACCTAATTCTTTTTGCGAGAGATAAGGCATATATATAATAAGCCTCACTTACTGGCATTTTCAACAAATTGCTACTGCTGGTTTAATACTTTTGATTGTTTGTGCTAGAAACTCAGCGTCTTTTGCTACTCCGGAGAATCTTCCCGAGCCCCAAGTATACATCCATGCCAACCCAATGAAATAGAGTCCTTCCTCAGGTGTGATTCCACGGTCGTAAATCGGATATCCAGATTTTTCAAAAACGGGAAGTTTTATCCAACTACTGAAATCAAAGCCATACCCGATACTCCAAATTACGCTGGTGATGTTAGTGTTATTGAGATCAAGATTGGTGATTTCTTCGCTAGGCTCCCACACTTTTTCGTAAGGCATTTCGGTTGGAGCATCTATTCCCTTTTCTGATATAAAAGCGTCTATTTTTTTCTTTATTCTGGCAGAAGAGTCGTCAGCATTATCAAGATTTTCTTTCAAATCAGACTCAAAAAGTAATTCGTTCCCTTCTGCATGGATTAGTTTTCCATATAGGTTCATTCCTTCGAGAGCAAACTCTCTCAAATCAATTTCTTTTCCTCCATCTCTTCCGGTTACATAGTGATTTGTTTTCTTTCTTACAGCCACTCCATCAGGATGTTGGTTGATCGGAATGTCATAATACTTCATCATATCCAACCATTCCACCACGTCTTTTCCACGATAATTTCTAGCTGTACGAGGAGCATCGCCCACACATAGGTGAACCTTGCGTCCGGCTATATGAAGATCTTCTGCAATCTGAGCTCCCGACTGCCCTGTTCCGATAACCATGACTTCACCATCAGGAAGTTGCTGAGGGTTCTTATAATCAGAAGAGTGAATTTGCTTTATATACTCAGGAAACTTCTGTGCCATTGGAGGCAAGCTTGCAAACTGAAAATTACCGGCTGCAATAACTACCTGATCACTGGTGAAATTCCCTTCTGTGGTGCTTACGTGAAAGACTCCATTGTCGTCTTTTACGACCTCTTGCACTGCAACACCTTCACGAAGAGGAGGGTTGAAGTGCTTTACATAAGCTTCTATAAATTCGACAATCTCATCTTTTTTCATGAAACCCTTCGGGTCTTTTCCTCTGTACTCTTCCGTATATGAAAACCCCGGAAGATTGCACTGCCAATTCGGAGTTACAAGGCAAAAAGCATCCCACCTTTTTTCCCTCCACGCATAGCCAATCTTGTTCTTTTCGAAAATGATGTGATCTATTCCATCTTGTTTCAAACAATAACTCATTGACAGGCCGGCCTGGCCACCTCCAACTATTATGACGCTGTAGTGTTCCTTCATATTTAGTGTTCTTTTAATCTTGCATCAAAGTTGTGGCAAGAGGTCGCGGCTTTCAATCACCCGAACAGGTGATTTTGAATAATCGCCAGAGCATGAACAACACTTTAAATCTTAACTTATAATTATAAAAAAAAACCGTCATTCAGAGGTTTAGAGAAGGATGGTGGGAGGGGAAGCCGAAAGAATTTTTAAGATCAAGAGACTATCACGTCTTTTTATCAAAATTTTAAAGCTAAAAGACTCATAGTGACGGTTAAGGTTTTTTAAGTCATACTTGAATCGAGCTCACGTTTTAAGCAAAGAGCTTAATAAATTTTAATATGGAGACACCTTTTTTATTTGATGGAAGGTCTATTGTAGTTCTGAAGACTCACGGATATTCAATTCACCATCAAACGAAATCGTTTGAGGAATCCCAAATCCATTTTCTAATTGTTTCAAAAGAAGTTCCGCGGCACTCTTGCCCATTTCATACGAAGGTTGACTTACGCTAGTCAATGTAGGAGTTACCAAGTCGGCTACCTGAGATTCTGTAAAACCTACCACCGCGATATCATTGGGGATATTGAATCCGTGCCTCTTTAGCACTTTCATGGCACCAACAGCCACAGGATCATTCACACATAGGATAGCATCAGGGATATCATTTTCAGCGATCAACTTCTCCATTTCTCGCTCGCCATCTTCTGGATATAATCCAGCATGAATGATTCGACTATTCTCTGGCGGGAATCCATGCTTTTCCAAAGCCCTCTCAAAGCCTTTAATTCGGTTACGACTCACACAAAGATTGGGCTTGCCAGCCAGATAGTATATTTTCGTCATCTGTTGACGGATCAGGTGCTCAGCAGCAAACAGGCTCCACTTGGCGTCATTAAACACAACCTTTGAGCCAGGAAGTGACTCACCAACTCTACCCAAAAAAACCATGGGAATGCCTTCTTCAAGTTTGCTGAGGTAAAATTCCCGATTTACATCCTCGTTGATCGGGCAGACGATCAAACCATCTACAAAATTCCTAATGAGTGTTCTCGCATTATTCAGTTCCTGATCTATATCTTCAGATGATTGCATGACCAAAACCTGATACCCTCTGGAGATCAGTACGTCCTGTATGCCGATCGTAACCTTTGCGAAAAAGTCGTTGATAAATTCAGGTACGATCACCCCGATATTATAAGACTTCTGCTTCATCAATTTTTGAGCAATAGGGTTTGGTCGATACCCCATTTCATTTGCGACTTTGAGAATCCGATCCTTAGTCTCTTTTTTTATATCATACTTGTCATTGAATGCTCTGGATACAGACGATACTGACACATTGAGCGCTTTGGCAACATCTTTAATCGTTACATGTTTCATTCTTAAGGATCTTAGAAGAAGTAAAGTTTCGGAAACGTTTCCGAAAATTAAACCCTTTTCGGAAACGTTTTCGGAAATAATTAATATCAATTTAATCTGGTATCATTTCCATCCTTGACACCTTTGTTAGAAACACGACTGCATGGGCACCTTGGACATTTCAACCATTCTTCTCTTTTCGCTTGTGGTTTTTATCACAGGTATTTCCTTCGCCAAGAGTGGGAAAAATATGAAGTCTTTCTTTTCTGCTGGAGGAGCAGTGCCTTGGTGGATTAGTGGACTCTCTCTTTTCATGAGTTTTTTCTCTGTGGGTACATTTGTTGTCTGGGGATCGATAGCCTATTCAGACGGACTTGTAGCCGTTACCATTCAGTCCACTATGTGCATTGCGGGGTTATTGGTTGGCTTTTATATAGCTCCGAAGTGGAACAAAACAAGAACACTTACAGCAGCTGAGTACATCACTGAAAGGTTGGGTATCAAGGCACAGAAAATATATACATATCTTTTTCTGTTCATATCCATGTTTACCACTGGAGCTTTTCTATATCCAGTAGCTAAAATCGTAGAAGTCTCCACTGGTTTTCCGCTTTCATGGGTGGTGATCATTTTAGGGGGGCTTATTACAGTGTATACAGCTATTGGTGGGCTGTGGGCTGTTTTGGTGACAGATGTTCTTCAATTTATTGTACTCGCCGCGGCTGTGATCATTGTATTGCCATTGGCTTTTGGTGAAGTAGGAGGTGTTTCCGGATTTCTTGATCGAGTACCAGATGGATTTATGGCACTACACAACGAAGAATATACCTGGGGCTTTCTTTTTGCTTTTGGAATATACAACATGATCTATATCGGAGGAAACTGGGCCTATGTTCAGCGCTATACAAGCGTCAAATCCCCGACTGATGCCAAGAAAGTAGGATGGCTCTTCGCAGGACTTTATTTGATTAGCCCACTTGTATGGATGCTCCCTCCAATGATTTATCGAGTCATGAACCCTGATTTGCAGGGCCTGGCTGACGAAGGAGCTTATCTTATGCTATGCAAAGAGATATTACCCAATGGTCTTCTAGGACTTATTTTGGGAGGTATGGTATTTGCTTCGGCTAGTTCAGTAAATACCACCCTGAATATAGCTTCAGGAGTGTTTACCAATGATCTTTACAAATCCATCAATCCGGACGCATCAGAGAAAGGCACTATGAAGGTAGCCAGGATCGTGACAGGGATCTTCGGAGTTATCACAATCGTAGTAGCACTCATGGTTCAGAAAATGGGAGGAATCGTGGAGGTGGTATTAAGTGTGGCAGCCATCACAGGTAGCGCCATGTTCTTACCTCCTATTTGGGCTCTTTTTTCAAAAAGGCAAACTGGCTCTACTATTTTGATCGCAACCATTGCAAGTCTGATTATCAATTCTTTTTTCAAGTTTATCGCACCAGATCTACTGGGTATTACACTCTCACGATCCTATGAAATGATTTTGGGAGTGGCTTGTCCTGTGCTAGTATTAATGATTTCAGAGTTCGTCATTGTGATTCAAAAAAAGTCCAATACGGATTTTGAAAAGTATGAATTAATCCAAAAAGACAAAGCGATTCTTGATTCCAATGAGCAAGAAGCCAGTTCTAATCAAAAAGGGAATAAGATCATCGCAAAAGGTATAGGTGTAATTGGACTACTAATTATAACCCTTGGCATTCTATCACCCGATTCTAAGGCTTTGGTGATTGGGATGGGAGTACTTGTAGAGGCAGTAGCCTTTGTGGTTTATCGTGGTTCATTGAAAAAATAAACAAGTGATTTTAGAGAAATTTGAGGAGAAAAAAAGAGACAATACCACATTGGAGGTAAGTTCTGATTTTGTGATTGTAGGTGGTGGCATTGCAGGAGTATGTGCGGCTATCGCTGCTGCAAGAAAAGGCACTAAAACAGTCTTAGTCCAAGATAGGCCTGTTTTGGGAGGAAACGCCTCTTCAGAAGTAAGGCTATGGATTTTAGGAGCTACTTCCCATATGGGAAACAATAATCGCTGGTCTCGAGAGGGAGGGGTGATGGATGAAATTCTGGTTGAAAATCTCTACAAAAACAAAGAAGGTAATGCCGTTATATTCGATACCATCTTACTAGATAAAGTCATTCAGGAAGAGAATATCACGCTACTGTTAAATACTTGCATATTTGAAGTAAGTAAATCTGACGATAAGACGATAGAATCTGTCGTTGGTTTTAATTCCCAAAACTCTACTAAGTATATTATTAGTGCTCCGCTTTTCTGCGATGCATCTGGAGATGGTTTGGTAGCATTTCAGGCTGGAGCCAGCTTCAGGATGGGGGCAGAGACCAGAGAAGAATTTGGGGAACTATTTGCTCCAGACCAAAGCTATGGAGAGTTGCTTGGTCACTCTATGTACTTTTATAGTAAAAGTGCCGGTGAGCTGGTAGCATACACACCTCCATCGTTTGCGCTGGCAGATATTACAGAAATCCCGCGATACAAGCTTATCAGCAAAACGGACATGGGTTGCAGGTTTTGGTGGTTTGAGTACGGAGGTCGTACTGACACTATTCACAATACAGAGGCAATCAAATGGGAGCTTTGGAAAGTAATCTATGGTGTATGGAACCACATTAAGAATTCGGGTGAATTTGAAGATGTCGATGATCTAACCTTAGAATGGGTTGCAACTGTACCTGGCAAGCGAGAAAGCCGCAGATTCGAGGGACTGTATATGCTAAAGCAACAAGATGTGATTGAGCAGAGAACATTCGAAGATGCAGTAGCGCATGGAGGCTGGGCTTTAGATCTTCATCCGGCAGACGGAGTTTACAGTGAAAAATCGGGCTGTACACAGTGGCATTCAAAAGGAGTTTATCAGATTCCATATCGATGCTATGTGAGTAAAGACATTCATAATCTTTTTTACGCTGGGAGGATTATAAGTGCGACACATGTTGCATTTGGGTCATCAAGAGTAATGGCTACTTGTGGCACAGGAGGACAAGTGGTAGGAGAAGCTGCAGCACTTTGCAAGGATAAAAATCTCAATCCAGCAGATTTGACCCAAAAACATTATCAATCTGAGCTGCAAGACAGACTCAATCACTCGGGGCAGAGCATATTGGCTTTGCCAATCAAAGCTGAGAGCAATCAGGCTTCAGATGCAAAAATCTCAGCTTCCAGTAATCTCAGTCTGGCTAATATTCCATCTGGCAGTACATGGTTGAATTTAGGTACATCGGCTGCACAACTATTGCCATTAAAGGCCGAAGTGAAATACACATTTGATGTAAAACTAAAAGCCGAGGAGCCCACTTCACTGGACGTTCAATTGCGCGTCTCGCATAATTCTAAGAATTATGCTCCGGAGGTCATTTTAGAGCAAGTTGAAATACAATTGGAAGCTGGACAACAAGAGGTTAGCATTGCCTTCGAGCAGACCTTGAAAGAAGATCAGTATGCTTTCGTGACGTTCATGTCCAATGCGAAAGTGAGTATTTTGGAGAGTGAAAACAGAATGACCGGTGTGATGACGGTTTTCAACGGGAAAAATAAAGCGGTATCCAATGATGGAAGTCAGCGACCTCCAGCGGGGATCGGCGTTGATTCTTTTGAGTTTTGGATACCCAAGAGACGACCAGAAGGTAAGAACATGGCAATGCAAATTACCCCTTCCATCGATGCTTTTGATTCTAGTAATATAGGAAATGGATATGTGCGTCCTTGGGGAACTGCAAACTCCTGGACAGCCGAATTGACAGACATGAGCCCTGAGCTGCACCTTAAATGGGATGAAGAAAAGTCTATTTCTGAAATCAAACTTTTCTTAGATACTGATTATGACCATGCCATGGAGTCCACGCTTATGGGACACCCAGAAAGTGTAATACCATTTTGCATCAGAAATTATAAGATAAAGTCCCTTGAGGGAGTTTTGCTTTTTGAAGTAAAAGGCAACTACCAGACTATCAATTCTCTTAAGTTGGAAAATACGATTAAGACAAAAGGCTTAACGATTGAAGTAGAGCACCCTTCTGAAAATGTGCCAGCTAGCATCTTTGAAGTAATTGTATCATAATAACATCAATGCAACCCAATATGAAAATCATTCAGCAACTACCTTTTTTATTCCTTGCAGTGTTTTTTTTAGCCTATGAGCAGACATATGAATACCAATCCTCAGGTGTGAGCGTGAAACTCATTTCAACACCGGAGTATAAAAATGGAGCGTTGGCTTATATCGTGAAGAAAAACGATCAGGTTGTCATTGATACTGCTCAATTAGGAATTGTGATTGATGGGAAAAAACTTGGGGTAAGCTCATCCTTTAAGGAAAAAGGAAAGTCTGAGATCGATTTAGATTTTTCCACTCAAGGTGTCAAGGATGTGTCTTCTTATAAGGCGGAGCTTATAGAATTTGAAATCGAGGAAGAAGGTGGACGCATTTGGGTTCTTGAACTTCAAGTTGGAGAGCAAGGTGTTGCATATCGTTACAGAGTTCCTGGAGAGGGAAAGCGAACCATCAATAAGGAGCTAACATCCTTTAAACTTCCAGACAATACCAAAGTGTGGTTTTTTGAAAGAAACAACGATTGGAAGCTCAAGTCTCATGCTGGAGAATGGGTAAGTGCAGATATCTCGGAGATGCCAGAAGTTTCAAGTCGAGGGCCAGTTCAGGGATTAACCCTTACATGTGAGCTTGAGAGTGGAGGATATGCACTCATCGCTGAATCGGGGCTTTTTAATTACAGTGGAACAAGACTTGAAGCTATTGGTAACAATACATTCGTGTCCAATTTTGAAGAAGGAGAGGAAGGCTTTGAATTACAAGGAGAGATTGTCACCCCATGGCGATGCATTTTACTTGCCGATGATCTTAATGCATTGGTTAACAATGTGATGGTTCCGGCGCTCAGCCCGGCACCTGATCCAGACCTGTTTGCAAGTACGAAATGGATCAAACCCGGTAAGTCTGTCTGGCACTGGTGGTCAGGGAAATTTGCCTCTTTTGAAGCAGAAAAAAAGATGGTAGATCATGCCGCAGAGCTAGGCTTTGAATACACGCTTGCCGATGAAGGATGGGAGTTATGGGAAAACAAGTGGGAAAGAGTAAAAAAACTGACTGATTACGGAGCATCTAAGGGAGTAAGTACTTTCTTCTGGAAACGCTCAAGTGAGATCAATATTCCAGAAAACGATTATGCGGTGATGGGAGCGTTCCTCGATAGTGTGAAAATGTATGGCGGAGTAGGAGTCAAGGTTGACTTCATGAATGGGCAGAGGAAGTCATTGATCAATTTTGATGAAGCCGTATTAAAAAAATGTGCTGAACGCCAGCTAATGACCAATTTTCATGGCTGTCAGCAGAGTTCAGGTGAGTACCGCACTTATCCCAATGAAGTCACACGAGAAGGTATTCGGGGAGTCGAGGTAAATGGCATGAGAGAGGGGATGCTTACGGCCTCTCACAACGCAGCGCTTCCATTTACCAGATATATCACTGGCCATGGAGACTATACCCCTATAGCTTTTACCAATCCGGGAGAAACCACTTGGGCACACCAGTTAGCTACGATGGTTTGTTTTTACTCGCCATTCCAATGCGTGGCAGAGGGAACGGATTTCTTACTCAAATCTGAGGATATTCAACCAGCAATGAATTTCATCAAGGCAGTTCCGTCTGTTTGGGATGAGACGATTGTTTTGCCGCAAAGTAAAATTGGTGAGCTTGCTTTAATGGCAAGAAGAAAAAGTGACCTGTGGTTTGTCGGCGCATTAAACAACGATGAAGAAAGAATGGTAAAGATTGATTGCTCATTTCTTTCTGAAGGAACATATGAGATAGAAATCCTTTCCGACGATACAGAAACAGATAGAATCGACATTACAGGTTGGCACCCACGACAATACTTTCCCGAATACAATCAGGTGGTACCTTTCAAAAAGGAAACTAAGACATTGAAAAGTGGAGAATTATTGCAGCTTGATTTAGCCAAGTACGGTGGAGCAACAGTTAGGTTTTTGAAGAAATAAAAGATTGTATAAATACGAATGATTAAATCTTTAGTTAAGTATGTGTTGATATCCCACCTTTTGGTGGGTTTATCTCTTTTATCCATAGCACAAGGAGGTACACTGACATTGCCCCAAACTTCACCATTGGTTTTTCACAAGGTAGTTGTTGAAGGAGCTCAGTATGTTGCTTTAGTCAATAAAAGTGAAAAACAGATTTACCTAGACGGATATTCCTTACTAGGAGATATTCAATTTGATTTTTCTCAAGCAAAAAAGAAAGAGTTGGATGCCGGGAAATGCATCTACATTGTCGCAGATACTAAGAAGTTTAAGAAGCTTGAAGGTAAAAAGAAAGAGATCGCTGGTACCTTCAGAGGAAAACTCGCTGAGTTTGGACGAATTCATCTAATGAAAGGCGACCAGTTGGCAATGCCTTTGATTTATGGTCAAGAAAATCGGAAAGCATCTTTGGATGGAGATTGGCTTTTTGCAGATTCTGCTCAAGCAATTAATCAAGAATGGGCAAACCTGCCAGTGCCGGCAAGTTGGAATACATTCACAGAATATGCCGATTATATAGGAGACGGCTGGTATCAGACTCAGGTTGCCCTTTCCAGTGAATGGGATGATAAAAGACACTACCTGCGTTTTGACGCTGTTTACGATAGTGCGGATTTCTTGTTGGGAGATACCTATTTAGGTCAACACATTGGGGGATATACTCCAATCGAATTTGATGTAACTGACTATACAGATACCGGGCAAGTCATAACCATTACCGTCAAAACAAACAATGAGCATTTTGTGGGTGCATGGTTTCAGTGGGGCGGGATCAATCGAAGTGTACAAATGTTTGCAAGAGAGGATATACGCTTGATCAGACAGAAGATAGAACCAAGTGTCAATCTGGAATCAGGAACATCTGACGTGCGTCTAATAGTCACGGTAGAGAACAAAGGAGATGAGAGCTGTAGCGTCTCAATAGAGGGCGATGTTGCAGAATTACCCGGTATTGAATTTAATATTTTGGAAGAAATCGCATCAGGAGAGACGAAGACTTTTGTATCCAATATTGAGTTATCAAGCGAACAAACCCGACTTTGGCATTTCGATGATCCGCAGCTTTATAATCTTGAGACAGTACTCCTCAAAAACAAGGTGGGATATGATACTCTAAACGATCACTTTGGCATCAGGCAAGTCGATATCAAGTCAGACGGGCTTTATCTGAATGGAGAAAAAGTAAGGATAATGGGCTACAATCGTGTACACGATCATAGAGCCTACGGAAACACCGAGCCCAGGCATTTGGTCAGATCTGATATCGATTTGATGAAACAATCGGGTGGTAATTTTTCGCGAATAATGCATGCACCATGTGCACCAGAATTGTTGGATTACGCTGACAAAGCCGGATACCTTATCTGGGCTGAAATTCCGATGTGGCAACTCGTCTATAGAGTTCCGATGGATTCGGAAGAAGATGCGAAAAATGCAAGCAATCTCTATCCCGGAACCGCGCTCAGAGAAATGATTCGGCGTGATTGGAATCACCCATCAATCATAGGTTGGTCACCAGGCAATGAGTTGAGAAAAGAGGCCAGCCTTTACGTGAAGCACATGAGACCATTCGTGAGAGACCTTGACTCTACTCGACTTTATGCCAATATCCACGATGCAGGTTTTAAGAAAAGTGAGAATGGAGGATACAAAGACCTTAACTCAGAAAATGTTGATATTCTGTTTGCAAACAAATACAGTAGCGATTTTGTGAAAATCAAAAACGTTAAAACCATTCACGAAGAGGTTCCTGATAAGCCTATTTTCTACAGTGAATTCGGTGCTGGAAGGGACGAATCGTTGAATCATATGGTTGATTTTGAGGCCCTATGGGATACATTGGGAATGAAGCCATACATGATTGGAGGCGCTCATTGGACATTCAACGACTATCGCAGTTATTTTAAGAAAACACCATTTAGTCAAAATAGAGATTGGGGAATAGTAGATATCTGGAGAAACCCTAAGAAGTTTTACTCTCACATGAGGGAAGTTCAGCAGCCTATTCATGCACTTCTTGCGGACGTGGATGCGAATAACGCCACTGTTACCATTGCTCCAAGAAAATCCAACGAAATACCATCCTTTACCTTGAGAGGATACTCTTGGGTCTATGAGTTGATAGATGAAAATGATGCCACCATTGAAGGAGGCATAGAGAAGCTACCAGAGATCAATCCGGATGATCCAAACCTTGTGAAAGCAATCAGTTGGGAAACTGAGAAAACCAGGTATCTGGTTCTTTCTTTGATTTCGAGTACAGGATATACTGTAGCAGAGACAAGATACGATCTACAAACGGGAGAGAAATTGGGGCTGCCAACCTTTCCTGAATCGGCCAACCCAGAAGTGAGAAAAGTATTGCCGCTGGATAGAGGCTTTATGATAGGTGTCACTAGCCTCGAAGGAGATACAGGACTGGAAGTAGAGTATGGATTAGTATCTGGAAACTATTCTGAAAACCTCGAAGCACCAGTATTCGGTGCTATTAGAGTTCATGGTCTCATGAATGGAAAACAGTATTTCGGAAGGGTGCGAAGAGTCATGGCAGAAGGAGCAGGATCATGGTCACCTGAATTCCAAGTGATGCCTGATGGAGGATTAAAACCATCCAAACCAATTGTAAAGGGCATTGTTGAAGGGGAAGATCAAGTGGCGCTTCGACTTGAACCCCAAGACAAAGTGGAAGGATATCTCGTCACGCTTGATTCTGGTGAAGCGGTCACAATCGAACGATCTCTTCCGGGACTTCTTATCATACCACAAAATGCATCAAAACTGGCTACAATAGGGATTTATGGAGTGTCAGATTCAGTCAATTTGAAACAATGAAAATTAGCAGCATGAAAAACACAACACTTACAATTGCTCTGTTTAGCCTAGCAATTCTTATTTTTTCATGCGAACCAAAAGAAAAAGAATGGGCTCGTCCCAATATCCTATGGATCAATGCGGACGATTTAGGGCCAGAGTTAGCATGTTATGGAAATCCGGATGTAAGCACACCCAACATTGATGCAATCGCTAAGGAAGGCATTCTGTACAGCAGAGCCTATTCCAACACCCCCATCTGCTCACCAAGCAGGTCTTCTCTGATCACAGGTATGTATCCTCCTTCGGTCAATGCTCATGATCATCGAACTTTGGATATGACAGACCTACCTGAAGGAATAGTTCCGGTTACAAAGTATTTTCAGGAAGCAGGGTATTTTGTTAGTCTGGGAAATGCGGAGAAAATGTCTAAGCTAGGTAAGGAAGACTACAATTTCTTGTATGAAGATCTCTACGATGGTACGGACTGGACGGGCAGGAAAGAAGGACAGCCGTTTTTTGCACAGGTTCACATTCACTATCCACATAGGACATTTAAGCATCACAAAAATGCGATAAATCCCTATTCTGTATCATTTCCAGAGGAATACCCAGATCATCCGCTTTTAAGGGCGGATTGGGCTCACTATTTAGAAAGTGTCCAGCATTGCGACGATTGGGTAGGAACCATCATGAAGCGATTAGAAGAGGAGGGGTTGGTAGAAAACACCATCGTTTTCTTTTTTGGAGATCATGGTCGTCCGCATCTCAGAGATAAGCAATTTTTATATGAAGGAGGACTCAAGATTCCTCTGATTGTAAGGTGGCCAGCCAAGTATAAGCAAAAAGTAGATGATCAGTTGGTAAGCTTGGTAGATGTGACAGCCACGTCTTTAGCCTTGGCTGGAATCAATTTGCCAGATTATTTGCATGGGAAACCTTTCTTAGGAGAAAAGGCGGAAAAGCAGAAATACATCTTTGGTTTTCGAGACAGAGCTGGCGATGCTGATGACAACATTCGAAGCATTACAGATGGTGAGTACAAGCTTATTTGGAACAGGATGTCTGAGCAGCCCTATATGCAATTGAGTAGCTATAAAAAAGCACAGTACCCAGCTTTTACTCTTTACAATGTATTGCATAAGCAAGGCAAACTAGAAGCGCCATTTAACCAATTTATGGCTCAATCAAGACCAGAAATTGAGCTGTACAATCTGGAAGATGACCCTAACGAATACAACAATCTGGCGAAGGATGAATCCTTATCTAAGAAGCGAGACGAACTGTTCGGAATCCTCAAAGAAAACATGCCGGCGTTTGAGAAGAATCTTATCCCTGAGAAACCTGAGACCCTTAAAAAAGCCCAGGATGGGTCATATAATTTTTATAAAAAAATCATGAACGATCGAGGCTTAAATCCAGATCTCACCGACGAAGAATTTCTGAAGTGGTGGGAGGCTCAATTGCTCACATCTTCAAATCACTAGCGAACTAATCCATTATCTAAGCATATGAAACTTCGAAATCTATCTTTAGCAATATCTCTCTTAGTATTAGCGGTTCTGACCCAATGTAGCCAGCCCAAGCAAAATGAAGCAGAGAAAAAACGACCAAATATTCTGTTCCTACTTGCAGACGATCTTGGGTATAATGAATTAGGAGTCTATGGGCAAAAAGTTCTCAAAACGCCTGTTTTAGATTCACTGGCCAGTGTAGGAATGCGCTTTACAAATTTCTACGCCGGCAGCCCCGTTTGTTCACCTTCAAGAGCAGTGATTCTCACAGGTAAGCACTCAGCGGTGAATACTATTCGCGGCAATGAGGGATACTTCGAGTCTGGACACAGACGAGTTGCACTAAGGAAAGACGAGATTACATTACCCGAAATGCTTAAGAAAGGAGGATATCAAACTGCTTTTGTAGGCAAGTGGCACTTGGGAGACCCAGACGATGTAAGTACATGGGCACATGGCAGAGGATTTGATTACGCGGTACAGGAGCAGTGGTCTGGTAAGCAAGGTAAAATGAACTTTGATGGGCCTATGGAATATGTCAATGGCATGCAAGACTCTATTTACTTCGATTGGACGCAGTGGCAATGCATGGATGAGTATCGCACAAGTGTGGCTATTGATTATCTGGACAAACAGTACAACCCAGAGAAACCACTTTTCCTTTTTATGTCATATCGTGCTCCTCATGGTCATGAGAAAGTAATTGGTAATAAGACACTCTATGCTGATAGAGATTGGCCTGAAGATGAGCGTCGACATGCTGCGAAAGTGACACTGCTAGATCAGCAGATTGGGAAGCTGTTAAAAAAGTTGGATGAAATGGGAGAGCTGGAAAACACACTTGTGCTATTCACCAGTGATAATGGACCTCATCACGAGATTGGGCACGATCATGAATTTTTTGATAGCAACGGAGAACTCAAGGGATTCAAGCGTGACCTCTATGAGGGAGGAGTAAGAGTGCCTTTCATTGCCTATTGGCCTGGAAAGATTGAGCAAGGTAGTATCAATGATTTCATCGGTAGTTCACAGGACTTTATGCCAACATTTGCAGAAGTTGCCGGAGTGGAAACTCCTGAGCAAGCAGATGGGATTTCGCTTTTACCTGTCTTCGATAGGCAGACTCCTGATCGAGAGTTTCTGAACTGGGAGTTTTTTAAAGGAGGTCGTGGCTTCAGACAATCTGTACGAATCGGCCATTTAAAAGGAGTGAGATATGGGTTAAAATCACCTTTCGAATTATATGACCTAAGTTCAGATATTCAGGAAGAAAACAATATCGCAGATCAAAATCCTGAGGTGGTTTTACGCATGGAGAAACTGATGCTTGACCGACATGAAGACACACCAGGATATCCCTACGGTGGGATTGATTTTAGAAATTAAATCCGCATAAGAGAGTTAGAATTTTGACAGACCTAATTTGATTTTTATCGGGTTTTATATTCAGGTGCTCGCATATTTAGTGTGATTTTTCATGCCTGTCCATTTGCTTAGAAGTTCTTAAGTTGAAAAGAAGCAGCACCTCTTTCGTAATTTTCGTCATTATTAACTAGCAATTTAAATGTGATGGCTCACTTAGAATAAACTCATGTGGGTGCTGCTTTGATGGGTTGTACCATGAGACACATTTTATAAACTTCCAATCACATTTTTTTATATGTGCTTGAGTTAATTGCTCTTGAAAAATTTTCAATATTCATTAACCGAAGTACAAAATATTTGGGAATATGACGATAAACTGTTTGTTGCTTTCTCAATTTGTCAAGAACATGAAAAAACCAACTCAACTTTCACTTATTCTATTACTCACTGTATCTAGCCTATGTGCTCAACAGTACGAAGCAGATTGGGAGTCACTTAAAAACTATGAAGCACCTGAATGGTACGAAGATGCTAAGATCGGATTTTGGGTTCACTGGGGAGTTTATTCTGTGCCGGCCTTCAAAGGTGACCATGCTGCTGAATGGTACGGACGCTGGATGTATTGTCAAGAAGACCAGAGCAGTAGGAACAATCAGGGATATGCTACGCACATACACCACAACAATACTTATGGCCCACCTGAGAAATTTGGCTACAAAGATTTCATTCCGATGTTCAAGGCAGAAAACTTCAATGCCGACGAATGGGCAGACCTGAGTGTAAGAGGAGGAGCCAAATTTTTCACCATGATGGGAGCGCATCACGATAGCTTTTGCTTGTGGGATACTAAGCTGAGCAAGTGGAATTCAGTGAACATGGGTCCCAAGCGAGACTTAGTAGGGGAAATGGCCGAAGCAACCAGAAAAAAAGGACTCAAGTTTGGCGTTTCTAATCACACTGCTTGGAATTACGCCTTTTTTCAATGGAATCACATCAATAGATACGATGCAGTTGATCCCGCATACGAAGACCTCTATGGTAATCCAATTGTTGAACCAAGTGCAGATACAATACGCATAAATCCGGGTGAAGAGCGTCGACCATGGCTCAATCGATCCAGAGGAGCAGTTCAACCAAGTGAGCGAGATATGGATCGCTGGTTGGCCAGAAGCAACGAACTGGCAGATATGTATAGCCCAGATCTATACTATTTCGATTGGGGCTTCAACCCTCCGGTTTGGGAATCTAGAAGACAAGAGTTTGGCGCTCATTACTATAATCAGGCACTAGCATCAAAAAAAGGAGAACTTGGGAAACCAAATGTTGTGATTAATTACAAAGGCTGGTCAACTTTTGCAGCCGGATCGGCGGTACGAGATTACGAGCGCGGAGGTGAAGATGATATAGCTGAAATGGTTTGGCAAACAGACGATTGTGTTTATGATGATCACAATTGGGGATTTGTGGAAGGAACTCCTATTAAGCCCACCAACGTCATAGTTGACCAACTAATGGATATTATTAGCAAAAGAGGTGTGATGATGCTCTCATTTGCACCAAGGGCAGATGGTACTTTTCCGGAAGAGCAAAAGCAAATGATGTACGAGTTGGGCGATTGGCTCAAGGTATGTGGAGAGGCAGTGTATGCTACTCGACCCTATGCTATTTTTGGAGAAAGAGCTGAGGGAGTTGACTCCAATAGTGGGTACGGTAAGGACAAGACGGGTACTAAAGAAGATATTCGATTTACCAGAAATAAAGCAAACACGATTCTCTATGCCACGGCTTTAGACTGGCCGGGGGAAAAGTTGCTTATTAAATCACTGAAAAAAGCCGATTTCTCTGGATTAGAAAAAGTTACTTTAATTGGTTCTAAGAAAAAGCTCAAGTGGAAAAATACCTCGGAAGGATTAGAAGTAAGCTTACCAAAGCAACCAGAATACAAGTACGCCTACCCGATCAAACTTGAATTTTCAGAACAGATTCCAAACCCCTAACTCCATAGTCTTATCAAAATGAAAAGAAAGAACTCAAATAGAATCAGACTCGAAAAGGGTTGATGATATTTAAGTTTAAAAAAACGGGATACCGCTACCTGTCCTTGTTAAGATGGTTTTACTGAAAAAAATCTCTTCATTTGATGATTAATCTAATTTAAATATGTCTAGAAAGCTAGTTCTAAGTGCTTTGGCACTGTTTATAATCAATTTGGTAATGGCTCAATTAGTAAAACGCGAGTATCAAACCGATAATCTCCATGATCCGAACCGCCCAAACCCTGAGCGTGTAATTCCCGGCGAGGCTGTTTTTTCTTCACCGCCATCCGATGCAATAGTTCTTTTCGATGGAGACAATCTGGAAGCATGGGAAGGGGAATTTATTCTGTCGGGAAACGGAACCATGGTTGCAGCAAAAGGAGGACTTAAAACCAGACAAAGTTTTGGCGATATACAGCTGCATCTGGAGTGGCGCATGAACGACACCCTTAAAGTTAAAGGCCAAAGCGGCGGTAACAGTGGAGTATATCTTATGGGTAGATACGAGGTTCAAATCCTTGAGAGTTTTGTTAATAAGACTTATGCTGACGGGCAGGCTGGAGCGATGTATGGTCAATACCCACCAATCGTCAATGCAGCAACACCACAAGGAAATTGGAACAGCTACGATATTATCTTCAAAGCCCCCATTTACAAAGGGGGAAAAGTAATAGAAAAAGCGACCGTTACAGTACTACACAATGGAGTTGCAGTCCAGGTTAACCAAGAGTATGAAGGGCCATCTACTTATAAGAAAATCACTTCCTATCCAGAGAATCACCCTCTAAAGGCACCTATCTCTTTACAGTATCACAACGACCCTGTTGAGTTTCGAAACATTTGGGTTCGCGAGCTTAAGGTTACAGAAGAGGAAGCCGGCGCAAATTCTGGTTGGATCAACCCTTTCCCAAAAGGAGGCTTGGGTGTTGATTACGAGGTTAGCATGGAGGACGATAAGTTTGATCAAGAACACTTTGAAGTTGGGGAAAACACGATAGAGACATTGTATAAATGGGAAGGAGAAGAAGCACCGTTTGCACTTATTACCACGACTAAACACTATAGCAGTTACAATCTTGAGTTGGAATATAAATGGGGGGATAGAAAATTTGCTCCCAGACATGAAGCTAAGCGAGATGCGGGTATTCTCTTTCATATTTACAAAGAGCCAGTAGTTTGGCCAAGTTCCGTAGAATGTCAAATACAAGAAGAAGATACCGGAGACCTTTGGGTTATAAAGGGGCCAAAATTAAATGTGAAAAATCAAGATGGATCAGAAAGATTTGTTGATTCAGCTGTGAAAGAATATGAGCGAAGTATTCGATATGACAACTTTGAAATAAATGGCTGGAATCATGTCCGAGTAGAGGTTAGGGGAGATAAGTCAGCTCGTTTTTTTGTAAACGGTCATTTGGTCAACGAAGTGTTTGATATGAAAGACGAAAATGGTGATCCGCTCAGTAAAGGCCGTGTCGCTTTACAAGCAGAAGGAGCAGAGTTGATCTATAGAAACATTCGTCTTCAAAACATTGATTGATCTGCTCATGGAAAAAAAACTGAATCTACATATTTAATACTGGAATGAAGCCCCTACTGACCTTTCTGCCGATACTCTTTAGTTTGGCACTTCAAGCACAAAATGATCAAAGAAAAACAATAGAATTTAACTCAGACTGGCGGTTTATACTAGGAGATGATCTTGAGTACGTCCGTCCTTCATTTGACGATTCACCCTGGCGGCAGCTTAGCCTTCCACATGACTGGAGTATTGAAGCCGAATTTGAAGAAAATGGAAACGGTCGAAACGCCTGGCTACCAGGAGGAGTTGGCTGGTATAGAAAATCTTTTGACCTTTCATTAAATGCAATAGGTCAGCGCGTCGAGCTGCAATTTGATGGCGTCTATATGCATTCCACACTTTGGGTCAATGGAATCATGGTTGGGAAGCAATACGATGGATATACAAGTTTCTATTTTGACATTACTTCTTATGTCAAATTTGGGGAAGAAAATAATCTGGTCGTCAGGGTAGATAATTCTGACCAGCCCAATTGCCGGTGGTATTCTGGTTCGGGAATTTATCGCAATGTCTGGCTTACCATCACTAATCCACTTCATATCAAAACCTGGGGAACTTACATCACTACACCAGAGGTCTCAGAAAAATTAGCGGCTGTAGAGGTTTTGACCACAATAGAAAATCGAGGCAAAGCAGCTTCCCTTGAAATTGAAACGACCATATACGACCCTTTGGGCAAAGAGGTGGCTCGTGACCTTAGTTCAGCGGAAGCAAAAGGTTTTATGGAAATAGATATAGGACAGCAATTCTCAATCGAATCGCCGAATTTATGGTCAGTAGCAACTCCGGCACTTTACAAGTCACTATCCAGGGTTTTGGTGGATGGAAAAGTTGTAGATACCTATGAAAGCACCTTTGGTATTCGATCCCTAAAGTTTGATTCTAAAAAAGGATTTTTCCTCAATGGAGAAAATATGAAGATGAAGGGAGTTTGCCTGCATCACGATGGAGGGCCTCTTGGAGCTGCCGTTCCCATTGAGATATGGGAAAGACGCCTTCAGAAATTGAAAGATATAGGTTGCAATGCAATCAGAACAGCTCACAATCCACCAGCACCAGAGTTTCTTGATTTATGTGATCAAATGGGATTTTTAGTTATGGACGAGTTTGTAGATAAGTGGGGAGAGAAAGAATCCACAGAGGTTATTGACAACCCGACGTTCTACAATCCGCAGGCATTCGGAGATGAGTATTTTGATCTGGAATGGAAGAAAAATTACGCTGAGACAATTAGAAGAGATCGCAATCACCCATCCATTGTGATCTGGAGTGTTGGAAATGAAAACTATAGACCTGGAGATCCGCGTCAAAATCAAGGACTTCTGGAATATGGCAGTTTTGTAAGAAGCATGGATCCCACTCGTCCTGTGATTTCTGGAATGGAACGGGGGGCAGATATGAAACCTTCAGATAAGGTGGCGGATATATTGGAATCCACAGAATACATGGATCTCATAGGTATGAACTATGGCGAGCAGTGGGTGGGCACCATTGGTGAAGCAAATCCGAGTAAACCATTTGTAAGTACCGAAAGCTATACGTATTTCAACAGCTCTCCCGAAAAACGTTTTGCGATGATAGAGACAAGCCCTTGGTTAGATGTGGAGGCACATGATTATAATATGGGACTGTTTCTTTGGTCGGGTATTCAGTACTTAGGTGAATCTAAGAAATGGCCTAGAATGGGTTCTAATAGTGGTATTTTTGACATTGCAGGATTCGAGACAGATAGAGTCGGACTTTATCAGTCATTTTGGAGTGAAGAACCAGTAATATCAATTTCGGTTTATGAAAAAGAAGCTGATAATTTTGAAGGATTAGGTGGATGGGGCTTTCCAGCAACCAAAAAAACTTGGAATATTGAAGCCAAAGAGAAGGTAGACCTTGTTACCTATACCAATTGCGAAACAGTAAAGCTCTTTGTTAATAATGAGCTTATAAGAACACAAAATCTTTCCGACTTCTCAAATAAAATCATGAAATGGAGAGATGTAAAGTACGAGACAGGAAGCGTGAGAGCTGAAGGGTACAACAATGGAGTAAAGGTTTGTGATGTTGAGATCAAAACCTCAGGCAAACCCACCAAAACAGTTTTTAAGCCATACTCTCAAGAAGTTAGGGCTGGTGAAATTTTTCAAGCAGAAATCTACCTAACAGATAAAAAAGGTAATATTGTGATTGAGGAAGACATGGAGTTGCTGTTTAGCATAGATGGAGGAGAGATTCTGGCATTAGCCAATGGCGACATGTACAACCCCTTGATCTTTAAGCAAAAGGAAAAGCAAAATACCTTTAAAGGGAGATGTCTTGTTATTGCGAGAGTAGATAAAGGAGCTCAGAACCTTAAGCTGACTGTTACTGGAAAGGGAATAAAAACGAAAGATTTTAATTTAGTGATAAAATGACCATAAGGAATACCCCTCATCTGTATTGTTTGCTGATTGTTATACTTATTGCATTCGGTTGCTCAAATAAGAAAGAGTCAGAGAATGTAAAACGTCCCAATATAATTTGGCTAATGGCAGAGGACATAAGTATTGATCTGGAGTGCTATGGTACCAAGGGCGTACAAACTCCTAATCTAAATAGACTTGCGGTAGATGGGGTGAAATTCGAAAACGCCTATGTGACTAACCCTATTTGCTCACCCAGTAGGTCTTCCATGCTGATAGGAGTGCATCAAATCATTACGAATACACACAACCATAGAAGCAACAGACAGATTCCTCTTGACTCAGCCTTTAAGCCTTTTACCTATCACTTAAGAAATGCTGGCTATACCACAATTCTTGGACACCATGGTGTGCGAGGTAGGGGACGAAAAATAGATGTGAATTTCAAACACGAACCCATAGGTGAGTGGGACGGAAAGACCAAGTTCGGTATTTTTGATAAGCGAGATACTTTCAAAGTAGCAGATCAGCCCTTTTTTGCTCAGATCCAATTGCAAACGACACACCGTGGAGATTGGTGGGATGAAGTTCGTGAAAAATCCACCGACCCTGTTAATCCGGATTCGGTAGAGCTGCCGCCATATATGGCGGATCATCCAGTGATACGATTAGATTGGGCAAAGTATCTGGATCAGATGGAGTTCATAGACAATGAAGTTGGCATGATTGTGCAGGAGTTGGAAGACAAAGGGATGGCAGACAATACCATCATTATTTTTATTGGGGACAATGGCAGATGCAACATACGAGGCAAGGGCTACTTACATGATCCGGGGTTACATATTCCGCTCATCATATATGATCCAAGAGTAGAAGGAGGAAAAGTAAGCAAACAAGTTGTGAGCGCCACCGATATCACGGCTACAGTTCTGGACTATGCTGGAGCAAAGCTGCCAGATTACCTAACGGGCAAACCTATTTTTAGTGAGGACTTTGATCGTCAGTTTGTTTTTGGAGCACGAGACCAATGGGATGAAATCATGGAAAAATCTCGAGCCGTTACATCTGGTAAATGGAAGTATATCCGAAACGATAAACCAGAACAATCACATGACATGCATCAAGCCTATTTAGAGTTTTATCGTCCTTCGGTTCACGTGATGCGGACGTTGAAAGCAGAAGGTAAGCTTAGCGAAACTGAGCAAACCTTCTTCAAAGAATCAAAACCCATAGAAGAACTCTATGACCTTGAAAATGACCCTCAGGAACTCAATAATCTTGCCTTAAATCCAGAGTACCGAGCCATTGCAGATCAAATGAAGCAAGAAATGTTCGAATACGAATCAGTTTATGTTCCTGTATCAGATATCTACGAGCCCACGGAAGCCAACCTCAATGAAATGATCGCATGGATCAGGGAGACCAGACCAGATCAATATCAGCAAATGTTGGAAGGAGTAGAGATTGGATTCCATAGATTGTCCAAAGAGTACCGGGATTATTTAAAAGAAACCAAGTGACCCTGAAACTGACCCCATCATCGCTAAAACTGTGTCAATTGCTTTTTCTGATTGCAACAATCAATTCTGGTTTTGCCCAGATTACTGATCGGGAGCTTCCGAAAGAATGGGATAGCTTGATTTATGGAGGTCAGTTTAGCGATCGATTTTTGCCCATTCCTATAATTGGAGATATCACGGACCGTACATGGGGTGTGAGTGGTGTGATTCCACGAGATATTTCCAATGGAATAGAACATCCCGATTGGTCATATTGGGGAGGGAGATATTTTCAATCTGAGGATGGAAAATATAATGGTTTCATATGTCGATGGTCGGAAAACGACCCCAAAGGTCATTTTGCCTATCATGAATCTGAGATAGTTTGGGTTCAGTCCGATAATCCTATTGGCCCTTATAAGCCAGTTGGCGAACCTATTGGATTAGGCCACAATCCTAATGTTTTCAGATTAAATGATGGAAGGTGGGTTGTATACACCATAGGTAAAGGGTACGATGTTTTTTACTATATAAGCAAAACTTTAAATGGTCCTTGGTCTACCGATAGATTTCAATTTGATTTGAGAGACCGAGAGCAACTCTTTCCGATGGTCAATGTGAGTTTTTCGAAACGAGAAGACGGAGCTTTTCTGGCTGTGCCAAGGGCTGGCGATATTTGGATTAGCCAGACAGGAATATCTACATATCATAGATTGACCAATGATAGAGTTTACCCTCCTATCGAAGGGAAGTTTGAAGACCCAGTCATATGGAAAGATCATATACAGTATCATGTCATTGTGAATGATTGGCTAGGACGAATAGCCTATCATCTGCGGTCAAAGGATGGAGTGAAATGGAAAACTGATCCAGGTAAAGCATACTTCCCAGGGATTTCTATCTATGAGGATGGTACGCAAACCAACTGGTATAAGTATGAGAGAATACGTGTACTTCAAGATGAGTATGGCAGAGCTATTCAGGCCAACTTTGCTGTCATAGATTCTACAAAACACTCAGATCTTCAAGACGACAATCACAGCTCAAAAAACATCTCTATTCCTCTTGTGAAAGATCGCTTTCTCAAACTTTTGAATAAGGAAAAGATCGATGAATCAACAAAAGAAATCAAGGTTTTATTGAGTGCTGAGGAAGACTTTAACCCAATTAAAGAGGTTGATGTTTCATCACTTAGACTTGGGGCATCCGAGCAGGTCAACTTTGGAAATGGCTGTCGTTTGATAACATCAAAAAAGAAAGGAAAAGATTTGCTTCTCGTATTTGATGCTAGAGGACATGGGTTAAATGCAGATAATTTTGCAATCAAGCTATTAGGTAAGACCAAAAATGGAAAATTGCTCACAGGTTACGCCAAGCTTCCCTGGGTACAGTACGTAGAGCCGATTCTATCATCAAGAAAACCATATATCGAAGAGCAGCTGCTCAAAATAGAAGTTCAAAATTTTGGACAGATAAGTTCAAAGGAGGAAACCATTATCATAGAAGTCCAAACCCAAGATAGGGAATACCAATTCGAAGGCGCTGTAAAACCACTGGACTCCTTCGAGACGACTTTGGTGTCAGTGGAAAAACCTGATGGTCTTGAGTCTACGACAAAAGGAAATATTTTGGTTTATTTAAAAGGGGACAAAACTCAAATACTCTACCAAAGAGAGCATGATCTGCAATACCTTGAACGAGCGACTTTCACGGGAGCCTCAAAAAAGAAGTGATCTGTGATATTTGGGCAAATTCTATAAAGCCCTCTTTTCCGGCAACAAGAAATAAGAACCTCAACCCGATATAAGAATAACTTAAAACCGGTTGATAGTCTCATGGCTTCAAAGATTCCCACGACTTTCCCGCTCATTACCCTTTCCAAAAGCCTCTGGGTGACGGTTTTTTTTAATAATTGTAAGCTCAGGTTAAGAGAAAGCCTGCTCGAAATTATTCTTTCGAAGCTAAATTGGAAGTAATAGTGAAATAGAGTTTTTCTGGATCGAATGGTTTGGTCATGAAATCATTCATGCCAGATGATAAAACCCGCTCCTTCACTTCGGGGAACACGTCAGCAGTCAAAGCTATTATGGGGACATTCTTGCTTCCATTCACATCCATTGATCTAATCTCTTCACTAGCTTCGAAACCATCCATTACAGGCATCTGCAGATCCATAAGTATTAGGTCAAATGTGGCTGCCTGCGAAGATTTCACAGCCTCTTTTCCATTATTTGCTATCGTAACTTCACAATTCCATTTTTTCAAAAATTTGCTTGCTACTATTTGATTAATCTTATTATCCTCTACCAGAAGCACTCTCAATCCATTAAGATTTTTGATTCGCTTGGTTAAGGCAGGCTCGTCTTTTCCGATACTATCAGGAAGTTTGAGTTTTATCTTGAACAGAAACCTAGAACCTTCTCCCAATTTACTTATCACATGGAGATCACTTCCCTGTAGACTTAATAATTTTTTGGATATCGCCAATCCAAGTCCGGTACCCGTATGGAACTCTTTGTCCTTTTCATTTTGAACCTGGATAAACCTGTTGAATATCCTATTTAAGTTCTGATCAGATATTCCAATCCCAGTATCTACAACTTGAAAATAGCAAATTGCCTCACCTTCCTCTTGAGCAATAACTTTTGTGATTAGTTTAACCTCTCCCTCGTATGTGAATTTTACAGCATTGCTTACCAGATTGTTGAGTATTTGCGAAAGCCTCACTGGATCACCTATTACCATATCGCTTACGGTGGTGTCGCTTTCAAGAGTTAGTTTAATACCTTTTTCCTCAGCTCTTTGAGAATAGATACCGATGACTCTTTTTGACAGCTCCTCAAGCGAGAATGCCCTTTTATCAAATTCGACATGCCCCTCTTCTATTTTGGAGTAATCCAGGATGTCGTTAAGAATAACCAGAAGACTCTCTGTTGAGTGCTTCATGATTTCGAGAGATTCCATTTGATCTTCCCTTGGATTTTCAGATAAGAGTAGCTCAAGAGTACCGAAGATCCCGTTCATCGGAGTTCTGATCTCATGACTCATAGTTGACAAGAACTCCGCTTTGGTCTTAGAAGCTTTTTCAGCACTGTTTTTCGCATCCATAAGCTCCTGTTCGTACCGCTTTCTTTCTGAGATATCACGAATAAAGGAGGTGAAAATTACCTCGTCTTCAATACTACTGGCGACCATAGATAACTCTATTGGAATCTCTCTTCCGTCCTTTGTTAGCCCTATTTCCTCAAGCCTTCTGTTCAGAAAATCAGATTTTTTCTCAAGATTATCCCACTGAATCCCCATTTTGTAATCGCCCGTCTCTCTCTTTGGTACTATAAGATCCCCTAGCTTTTCCCCCATTACTTCATGAGAACTCCAACCAAAAACTTCTTCAGCTTGATTATTCCAAAATGTCACCCTGCCATCAGTGTTCATAATCACCACAGCTTCAAGTGCATTTTCAATTATCTTGTTCAGTCTGTCTGCATGTTGCTCAATTGATTTTTGAGCCTTTTGCTTTTCAGAAATTTCCTGACTTAACCTTTTATTTACCTTCTCTATTTTTTCTGCACGCTCTACAAGTGCTTGTTCTATTTGAGCACGACTGAGAAGATTTAGCTGCTGCTCATTGAGTAGCGAATCTGGTAGTATGGCGATAACAAAAGAAAATGTGTCGAGGAATTTATAATTATCCATCAAGGTCTCATAGGAATCTTGAAACCACGAGACACACTTATTTTTTCCAACAACCTCCGTTAATACGTTAAATATCTGTAGCAGCTCGTATTTTATCGTGCTGGCAGCCTCAGATAGATCAATATGTCCGAAACGTTGAAGTTCAAATACCTTACTTATTTGATATTCATAATTTTTTAGAATTTCATTTTTCGAAGTTCCAATTATTGGAGTGGCTTTTTCCCATACAAGAGATACCAGCAATGTGGCCAGCATCTTTTGCTGTTCATGTTTGTTGAGAAAAATAATTTTGAATCCGCTATGATTGCAGAGATTTGGGAAGAGCTTCTTTATCAAGGCTCTTAACTCCAATTTGACCTGTTGCTGGTTTTTACGGTTTCCAGTATAAGATTTTTCCAGAAGTAGATAAACACCTGGTAGTGTTCTGATCTTTTCTTGAGAATTAAGCTTGCGGAACGATTCTAACCTAATCTCCAAAGAGTCGGAAAAATTTTCCTTGAACTTTGGCTGATCAAAATACTCCAAAAACTCTTGTATCTCCCTTTCTCCAATGCTGGAGAGGCTTTCCTTTTCTGGTTTTAAAAATAATCGCTGAAGGAGTTTCAACATGTTTTAAGACTTGTTGGCCTTCCAGATTTGATAGGAGTCAAGAGCAGAAAGTTTCCATGTTATCGCGAGAGCTATAAACATTATAAAGGTTCCGCTAGTTTTTCCTAGCAAATGATTGAACAAATGATATTTGAAATGATGGCCAACTTGCGTATACAAGTGATGAACTGCTAGTACCAAAAAAACCGAAATCACTGACGCGGCTAAGAAAGGTAATTCAAGCAGATTAAGAGAAATACCCAATTCAGTACCCTGACTCCTGATTATTCCATAAGAAATGACGTTTGCAAACGTTAGGAAGAAAAGAAATGCAGATACTTTGATATACTTCATTTGCATATTTGACCCAAATAATCGACTAAAATAATGCTCTAAAAGTTGATTCTGAAACTTAGAGGGAAAAACCTGAAAATCGCCATTAGCTAAATCTGGTGAAGATGGTGTTTTTATTTAATTAATGTGGTATGTGCCAAAAAAACATGTTGAAGTTTGATTTCATAACACTGTTTTATAGTGCTCCCAATTCCATGTCTTACAAATTAGGTCACTCGGAAAGGCATAAAAATAGCACCGAATGAAGTTCGTAGCTGCAATACTTTTCCCCAATGAGGAGGTAGTGAAGATCGAGAAAAGATCTTCACTATTTACTATAAATCGAATGTTTTGACGGGAATAAGAGCTATTTCTCCCAATTGCCAAAAACCCAGTTTCCAGGCTCCTGAGGGTTGTCGGAGATCAGGAAAGTTTCAATGGCAGGGATGAGTTCGTATCTGGAGAGTTTACCATCACCATTAACATCAATTTTGTCAAATGCCTGCTTCGAGAAAGATTCGTCCATGCCATAAATGGCAAAAATATCCTGATACTCAGATATTGAGATGTATCCATCGTGGTTCTCGTCAAACATACCAAATAGGAAAGCCAGCAAAAGATCGACCCATTCATCCACTGTGTCTTCATCACCCTTCGAGACAAGATTTTTAGAAAAAAAATCCAGCCACTCTTCTCTATTAATTACCTGATAACCTGGATTAGGAATGTCTTTAAGCAGTTTGTGAAAAAACTTTACAGACTTCTGCGCGATAGCCGTGTGTTCTTTGCCTGCTTCTTCGTAATCGAGTTTTTTTCTGACGCTCTCGGCAAGTTCCGCAAAATCATTGAGTTGCAAAATGTTATTCCCATTAAGGTCAAGAAGATTAAATAGATATGATAATTTGGCTGATTGAAATGGTGTGAGCATGAATCTTTAAGCGATGGTTGAATCGTGGTAAATTAAAACTATTCGATTAAATAATCCTAAACCCTTAAGAATATTGATTGTTATAGATTCTTTTCGAATAGAAAAAAAATACACAGTCATTCATCTTTCGAGAGATTAATACTCTGGGTTTTATTAGCCCTTATTTTCTAACTTAGAGAAATATTTAAAGTCGTACACTCCGTCCAAATGAAAAATCGTCATTTAAAGCTATTCGTATCCTTTTTAGTCTTGTCAGCTTCTATTTTCACATTTGAAGCTTCAGCCCAAACCACATGGGAAGTTCTATTTAAGAAAGCCGAAAAGAATTTCTACAAAGGTAAATTTCATAAGGTTCCGAAAGATGTGGCTAAGCTCAGGACGAAGCATATAGCTAAGAAATTCAACAACGATACCACGCTGTATGCATGGCTGACCATCATGGAGGCGCAAGCCTTTGAATCTCAAAAAAACTACTCAAAGATGAATGCCAGGATAGATTCTGCCGGTAAGCAGCTATCCGAAGTGAAAGCACTCAATCCCACCGTATTTTATGTAGGGCAAATGAGACTTGTAGATCTCTACAACGAATATGGTAACTACAAGAAAGCAGATAGCATCATCACGATGCTTGATCAGGAGTACTATTATGATGCCTCTAGCTTAATTGCCAATGAGATCCTAATAAGGAAGGGAATAACTGAGATCAATAACGGAAACCTGAAAAGTGGAGATTCTATACTAGCCGATGTTGCTAATACATGGCCTGCACTCAAAAATGCCAGTTACGATGCGGAAATCATCAATCCTCTGGATCTAATCTATAGAGCAGATATGCAAGGCCTGATTTATACCTATCAGGTTAAAGCACTCACCATGCAAGGGAAATATGCTGAAGCAGAGGAGAAATTTGATCAGCATTCTAAATTTTTCAACAAGCAGTTGATAACCACAAGACCTACTTACCCAAAAAGTCAATTGACTAAAATGGACTTGGAATATGAACGCGGTGATTTGAAACAAGCTGATAAATATCTGGGGCAAAGCCTCTCTGCCAAGCCAGTTGGGAATAGACTGGAAGACGTGCTGTTAAAGAAGGTTGTGATTGAAACCGATTTGGGAAACAATGCTGGAGTTTTCAAAACACGCGATTTGTTTTACAAGTACATCAAATCAATCAAAGCACCATCGGATTACCGGATTTTTCATCTCATGTATATCGATGCTTTTGATGATTTTATGGATAAGGATACAGATGAGGCTTTTAAAAACATCAATGACGCTCATTTCACCTCTGACAACATCGTTCCTCAAGATCACCCATCAAGAGAACTGGTCTATGCAGCAGGAATCAATTTTTCGGAAAAAGCAGAAGTGGTTAGATATCAACAGAGTGCTGAAAACTACTATCCGCTATTGAGAGCGAACTTGGATTTGAGGTACAATGACGGACTGTATCAAGACATCCATGATATCAAAAGAGCAGGGTATTTCCTCACTTATACAGAGACCCCAATTGAAGCATTCAAGTTACTGGATCAGAAACCCTACTTGAATGTATTCGAAGAACTGACTAAAACGCATACACAATATTCAAATCTCGTTTCGAGGTTAAATGAGTATCTCATCATCAAGGGAGAATATGAAGAAGGAATTGAATTGAACAAAAATGCACTGGAAGGCATGCGAGTTAACCCTGACGTTTCATCAGCTGATCTAGGTACTCAGATGGTAGCACTGGCTCAAATGCAAACGAAAGGAGGCTATTATAAATCAGCCGAAATAAATACGGATGATGCCCTTAAGTTGATTAGAAAAGGAGGCGAGCGTGTCTCTGGTGAATATGTACAAGCATTGAACTCTGCCGCTTCACTTTATGCAACCATAGGAAGATACGATAAGGCTGAAAACCTGTTATACAAATCAAAATCTATAGGAAAGAAGCTGGGGAGTGAGAGTCGAGCGATTTTACTTAATTCAATAGAAGACCTTGCCGTTATAAATACCAGACTAGGTAATTATGCAGAGACGGAATCATTATTAAACTCTGCTATATATAGTAAAGAAGATACATACGGAGACTTTAGTAGACAATTGATAAAGCCATATAATGCGCTTGGACAGATGTTCCTTATTCGAGGCGAGTTTTCGGATGCTGAGACCAATATCCGTAAATCCCTCAGTATCGCAAAGAAAGTATATGGAGATTCGACCCTTTACTATGCAGATAATCAGACAGCACTTGTTGATTTATATCTGGAACTTGGAAACTACAAAGAAGGACTCATCAATGCTGCTGAGATCTATGAGTTAAGAAAAGAGAAACTAAGACCAGACCATATATTGATTGCAGAATCCCTTACGGATATTGGCCTTCTTAGATTCCATTTGGGAGACAGTCTTGATCGAGTTCAGAGGTATTTAAAGCAAGCTAGTGATATTATAAGATCAAATTTTGATCAAAAACACCCATTATATGCAGAAGGGTTAAAAAATCTGGCCTATGTCTATGTAGAGAAAAACGAACTAGATACGGCACTTGTTTTGCTGAATCAGGCGGATGACATCTGGTCAGATGTGCTTGGGAACAAAAGTGCCAGCTCCGGAGAAGTAGCCCGACTCAAAGGGGATATTTATAGCTACAAAAAGCGATTCAATAAGGCAAAGAATGAATACGAAAGAGCTTCAAAATTTTTCAGAAAGATATTCAGTGAAGAGCACCCAGAGTATCTCAAAACTCAGAGCAAGTTGGCACAATCCTATTTTATAGACGATGAAATAGCAAAGGTTCAAAAGATTCTGGAAGTGACCACACAATCTTATCTGGATTATACCAGACTGTATTTTCCTACCCTTAGCGAAGATGAGAAGGCTAGGTTTTGGTCTAAAATCAAATCAGATTTTGAGTTTTATAATACAATAGGAGTACGCTACAAAGACCAAAAGCCAAAGTATATAGAAGATATGTATGACTTTGCGCTGGCTACAAAAGGGTTACTCTTGAGCTCATCCATCAAGACAAGAAACTCCATACTCAATAGCGGAGACAGTACTTTGATACAGGAGTTTGAAGATTGGGTGGCGAAAAAGGAATATTTGACCAATACGCTTGCTCAATCCACCGAAAGTCTGGAATCCAACGAAATTGATGTGAAAGAATTGAAAGACGAAGTGGCACTTCTGGAAAAATCCTTAAGTGTAAAGTCAGATGCCTTTTCTAATACCTATGATTCTGAGTTTTTGGACTGGAAGGACATCAAAGAGTCTCTCAAATCACATGAAGCCGCAGTGGAAATTGTGCGTTACAGGACTTTTGATAAAGGGTTCAACGAAGAGAAGGTCACCTATGCTGCACTTATTGTTACTTGGAATACTCGAAGAAACCCTAAGCTGGTTGTTCTTGAAAATGGGAATGATATGGAAGGGCGACATTTCAAAAGGCTAAGAAACAGCATCAAGTTTAAGATAAGAGATGAGAATGGCTATGAAGTCTACTGGAAGCAAATAGAAGAGGCAATAGGAAAAGAAAAGACAGTCGTTTATTTATCTCCTGATGGCGTCTACAATCAAATCAATGTAGAGGCCTTTGCTACACCTGGAAATGGATATATAATTGATAAAACCAATGTCCGTGTGGTTAATAGCACTAAGACAATTGCTATTAGTAGATCTAAGGAGGCCAGGAAGGCCAAGCGACGTAGCAAAGACGAACAAGCCGTTGCTATGCTATTTGGTAACCCTAAGTACTATGCAAGCGCTACCTCATACGATGAAGCTATAATAGAAAATCCTACCAGAGCACTCACATCATCCAAAGTTCCTCAACTACCAGGTACAGAAAAAGAAGTTGATCTGGTCTCCGAATTGCTGGAGAGCGAAGGCTGGAAGGTTGAGAAATATCTCGGTGAAGATGCCACGGAAGACGTTATTAAGGATTTGAGTAATGTCACTTTGCTTCATATAGCAACGCATGGATTTTTTGATGATAAGCCACGAAATACAAATAAGCAGTTTGGCCTTTTTGATGATGACAATCCACTTGAGCGATCAGGGTTACTTACACAGGGAGGAGGAGAAGTCCTGCTGGAAGCGACAGATAACTACAACATTTCGGACGGTGTGCTTACAGCCTATGAAGCAATGAATCTCAATTTTGATAAGACTGAGCTAGTCGTACTGAGTGCCTGTGAGACGGGTAGAGGAGAGATCGAGCAAGGAGAAGGTGTATTCGGTTTGCAGCGATCCTTTTTGGTAGCAGGAGCAGATGCATTGGTTATGAGCCTCTTTCAGGTGTCTGATGAAGTGACTCAGAAGCTGATGGTCGAGTTTTATAAATTTTGGCTTGATGGCAGAAGCAAAAGAGAAGCCTTCAATGCAGCCCAGATCACTATTCGAAACGAGTATCCAGACCCAATTTATTGGGGAGCCTTCTTGATGGTAGCCAAAGAATAAATAGGTCGTTCAGCTTTTAGGCTTTTAAGGCTTATATTTCTGAGTATTACCCTTAATAAAAACGGTCTTAAGGCTAGTTTTGCGTCATGACTATTGACGAAGTTCACAGGCTAATAAGGAGTAGGAGATCAGTATACCCTCAGCAGTATATTCAGAAAGAAATCTCGGATGCGGTTCTTAAAAACATCCTTGAAAATGCAAATTGGGCACCTACTCATAAGATGACTCAGCCTTGGAAGTTCAAAGTAATGAAAGGAGCCTCTCAGAAAGCCTTTGGTATATTCATGTCCGAAAAATACAGGAGCATCGAGAAGAGGGAGAGCTTTTCTATAGCTAAGTATGAAAAACTTAAAATGAATCCTCAGAAAGCAGGAGCACTCGTGGCTATCTGTTTGGAAAGAGATTCAAAAGAGAGAGTTCCAGAGTGGGAAGAATATGCTTCAGTGGCCATGGCAGTTCAAAACATGTGGTTAACATGTACAGCCTATGGGATCGGATCATATTGGAGTACACCGTCTCTAATCAAGTATTTCGGTGAGTTTGAGAGTCTGGAGCCCAATGAAAGGTGCATAGGCTTGTTTTATATGGGTTACCATCAACCGTTGGCCTCTTTCCCAAAAAGGGAAGCAATAGAAGAAAAAGTAAAGTGGCTGTAGCTTATTGGGTTAGTAACCTGAGCAACTTAAACATCACTTAAAAAACCTTTAATCGTCACTATGAGCCTTTTTGCTTTAAGATTATATTAAAAGGTGTGATAGTCTTATGGCTTCAAAGATTCCTACGGCTTTCCAGCTCATTATCCTTCCCGGAAGCCTCTGAATGAAGGTTTTTTTATAATAGATCGAAACTCAGGTTGATAGTCTCGTGATCTCGAAGATTCCTTCAATGCCTTCTTCGACAGGGAATAAGGATGATACTTCGAATATTCTTTTGTAATTATAAGCCAGGTTCAGGGTTAATAGGCTTGATTCTGCGATGCTTGTATTCCTAGAGGAGTATTTCGTCTATTTTATCCTCCAAAGGTTTTTTTGTTAGGATGAAACTAAATAACACCCTCGTTTTTAAGGTGCTCAATAGACTTCTTTATAGATTTCCTCACCCAATACTGCCAAGATACCCCTGCTATCAGAGCTACAGTAAACAGCGAGCTTATAACTGTAAGTAGAATGGAGTAAATGCTTTCATCCTTGGAAGCATTCATTTTGATGAAAAAACCTGCTGCAAGTACTTCCATTTTATATTGATCCTTCGTTCTCTGAATCTCTTCTTGCTGGTCAAGAAACTTGTCGTTTTCACGGATAAACATTTTAGTATAGGCTCTGGACTTGGTAAAGTCTGCCTGCTCGAAGGCTATGGTTGACATAAATTCGAAAATGCGATAGTTCTTAGGAAGAAGCTGCACCTCGTTATATACCTCAAGTGCGAGAACTCCATATTTTTCAGCTTGCTTGTAATCTTTTGCAATACTGTAGATTTCACTTAAATCAGTCCAGGTGATAAATTTTTGATCGATAGAAGAATGGTTCAAATTGTACGCATTCGCTTTTTCATAAGCTTCAATAGCTTTATGGTATTTTTCTTCTTTTGTGAAAGAGTGTCCAATGTTATGCCACGCCCTTCCCAGGTGATAATCCTTATTAGATTCCTTGAAATCATATGCCAAAACTGCTTCAAAGGATTTTCTAGCCTCTTCAAATTGACCCAGCTCTATGAGATAAAGACCTTGATCATTTATTGTATTCAAGATCATTGCTTCGTTTTCCGTAAGCAGGGAGCTGTTGATGGCAATATTGATTTCATTAAGAGCAGACTGTGTCAATCCCAATTCATTGAGTAGGTTAGCTTTGTTCCATGAGATCAAAGCAAGCTCCTTTGTTCTGGACACACCGGAAGCTATTTCAAAAGCTTCATCGTAGTATTCGATAGCTTCATTCAACGCATAATGCTCAGTGAGTATAATTGCGGTGTTGACAAGTAGATCTATGTATAGCTTAGTGCCTGCCTTGGTTTCGGCATAATGTGGCTTTATCAGTTCTAGAGCCTTTAAGTATAGGATAAATGATTTTCCCAGTTGCTGTCTCTTTTCCTTAAATATCCATGCCTGAATATAAAGAGAGTTTACTTCTTCAACCAGAAGGCCTTCATAGTGAGCTTGTTTTTCTGTTTCTTTCGCGAGAGTAAGTGCTCGATCAGGGTCAGAATCGAGTATCGAGTACACGAGTTTATGCTTCTCGCCTATAGTGTCCTTGGTGGAACTATAAGAAGATAGAGAGAATAAAAAGCAGATTAAAAAAAGTAAACGCATTAACGATTAACGAACGTTAAGCGTAAATATAAAAAAAATGGACAAGCAATTACTTACTTGTCCATCCTATTTATTTAAATATCTGAGTTCTAATTATCAATCACCTCCTGGCTTAACACTTCCGCCACCGCCACTTCCTTGAGTAGGAGCTTTCTGGTCAAGATTTGAGTCCAATACTATTTCTTCGAAAGTTTCGTCAGAAGAAGAGCACGATGGAGAAATAATTGCAATACAAAATGCAATGCTGAGAATAGATAGTAACTTTTTCATAAGACTGATTTTAGATTTTTAATTCGGAGCTAAAGTAATCCAAAAAAGAGGAATATAAAAATATAAATACTTGACTATCAGATAGTTACATTCATAACTATCTGAAAATAAGGAGAATAATCGGTTCTCCTTAAAGTGATATTTTTTATTGAATAATGAAAATAGTGTATAAGTGATTGCAGTATGTTTAATGTGTTGTTCAAAATAGAGTTTGCTCCTAACGAAAAATGGATAGAGTAATAGCTGAGGTGTTACTTTGAGTGTTGGATTTAAACCATTATTTGTAATTTCAAAGATTTCGGCTTTCCTTTTCTCCAGCGTTTATTAATTTTCGAATAATGGTTTTTAGTGATTAAACCCTGGAATGGTTATTTCTTTTCAATCTGCAATTCCCTCCTGTAAATGAAGCATTGTCTAACGCCTACCTTTTCAATGTGTTGAACGAAAGGTTGGTTCTGCTTGAATGTATTAGAGAGAAAGGTTGGGGTATTTGAGTTATGCTTGTTTGTTGAAAAGCATATTAGACTCGATTGTATTGATTAAACGAGAAATGGCTTCAACTGCAACAAGGCACTCCTGATGCTTTGGAGCTTTCTATAATTAAAGTGATAAACTTAGAGAAGGGTCTTATGACCCAATTACAAGACAGTCTTATAAAAGATTTTCGCTTCTTATGCTATCAATAGACTTCTTAATGGATTTTCTCATCCAGTACTGCCATATAGCCCCAGAGACAAGCGCTATGGTAAGGAGCGAGCTTAAGATGGTAATAAGTAGTGTGTAGATACTTTCGGTTTTGGAGGTATTTACCTCTAGGAAGAAACCTGCAGCCAAGAGTTCCATTTTATATTGATCTTTAACTCTTAAAAGATCCTCTTGTTGGGTTAGAAATTTGTCATTCTCAGATAAATAAATCCGAGTATTTTTTCTTGATTCTTCAAACTCTCCAGTTGCAAAGTAGATTGAAGATAGGAGTTCAAATATTCGATAATTTTCAGGAAGAATGTCAACACTTTTGTAAGCTTCTGACGCTTTTAGTCCAAATTCTTCAGCTTTGTCATATTGACCTAATTCGTAAAAAGTCTCAGACATATCTGTTAATGTTATAAATTCTTTTGCAGGGTTAGCTTCTTTTGATTTTATGATTGATGCTTTTTTAAAGGCTATAAGCGCTTGATCAAAGTTTCCTTCTGAAAAATAAGAATGCCCAATGTTATGCCATGCTTTGCCAAGGAAATACGTTGAAGAGGAGTTGAATTCCGAGTTAACAATCTCCTTAAATACTGCCCTGGCATCCTTACCTCTGTCTAATGAGTTTAAAATAAGACCCTTGTCATTTAATACTTTTAGGATGGTTTTGTGATTCTCAGTTTTTGATGCGTATGTCATTGCAATATCAATGTTCTCCAAAGCGGAATCTTTATCCCCCGTGTCACTTAGAACATTTGATTTTATGTGATACAATTCACAAAGACTTGTGTAAAAAGAGTTCTCTTTTGAAATTAAAATTCCTTCGTCAAAATATTTGATCGCTTGAGAATAGGCAAAGTGGTTTCTTAGAATGATTCCTGTATTCCTGCAAAAAGTGCTATAAAGGCGTGCTGACTTTTCATCAGCGACAGAGGGCTTCAAGATTTCCATGGCTCTTAAGTAGAGTACGAAAGATTTTCCCAACTCTTTTCTTTGCTGATATACCCATGCTTGAATAAATACTGAATTAGATTCTTCATAAGCTAACCCTGCTTCATGAGCTTCTTGTTCTGTTTCCAAACCAATCTCAAGTGCCGCATCTAAGTCTGTAGCTAGAAACCCATAGGCTTTCTTGTGCTTGTCCTCTATATCGGTCTTAACAGACCCAAAGGATAGTACTGCGGTAAGTAGTAGACTTAGTGAAAATACTTTGCGCATAATTGCCAGTTCGCGTTAAGCGTAAATATATAAAAAAAGGGCTGACAACAAGTTGACCAGCCCTATATTTTAGATGAACGGCATCTTATCCTCCGCCACCAGGAGGTATTGGAGTTGGTTCAGTGTCGTCTCCGTTAGTTGGAGCTGTTTGATCCAAATTTGAATCCAGTACAATTTCTTCAAATGTTTCGTCAGATGAACATGACGGAGTAATTACAGCTATGCAAAAAGCAATGCTTAAGAGGGGGAGTAACTTTTTCATAATATCTGATTTTTGATGATTGAATATGTTGCTAAGTTAATCTAAAAAATTAACTTTTACAAGTTAACAATCTGATAATCAGATAGTTCTGTTATATAACTATCTGAAAATAAGCTCAATAAAACGCACCTCTTAAAGTGAAATTTTTAAGTTTTGATCTTAGAAAACGGTGAAGAACAGGGTGTTTTGATCCTTGGATCAAGTAGCGGAAAACTGATTTAGTTAGTCTTAATGACCAACAAAAAGCGGTAAAAAGCGGAGAAGATAACAGATTGTTGTCGGATTTGAAAAACTAAGCCGAAAGCAAGGAGAACACCTGCACTTCATTCAAAAGGAACTTGTATGAGTCCCCTGAAAGCCAAAAAATTCAGATGTGTTTGTAGGGACTAACCCAAAAGGTGGTTTTTGAAGGATTCGAAGCTACTGTCCATTTTTGTTGCAACTTTCTTTTGGGTCATTAAGCCTTCAGCGAATTCCGGAACTGGTATTGTTTTACCAAGAGCACTTTCCACCGTGTCAGCAAATTTGCAAGGATGGGCTGTTTCTAGAAAGATGCCTTGTTCCTCTTCCTTTAGGTTTTGAAGAAGCGCTTCATAGCCTATAGCTCCATGGGGATCCAGTATGTAGTCATTGTCTTTTTCGCATACGGCCATCGTATTAAGGGTCTCTGCATCATCTAGTGAGAAGCCAGTTGTGTCGGACTTCACATCTTGCCAGTTTTGATCGTACAACTCCATCATTCGTGGAAAGTTGCTGGGGTTGCTCACATCCATGGCGTTACTCAATGTGGCAACCGTTGGTTGGATTTCGTAGCTTCCTTTGGATAGATACCTTGGCACTATGTCATTTGCGTTTGACGCGGCTATGAATCTATGGATAGGAAGCCCCATTTTCTTAGCAAGCATGCCTGCGGTGATGTTTCCATAGTTTCCACTTGGTACAGCCATTACACAGTTTTCTGTGCTTTCAAGCTGCTTAAGAGCTTCATAGTAGTAAATGGACTGAGGCATCCATCTGGCGATGTTGATGGAGTTTGCGGAAGAGAGCTGTATGTGCTCGTTTATCTCTTTATCAAGAAAAGCTTTTTTTACCAGTGCCTGACAGTTGTCAAAATCACCGTCTATTTCCAATGCGCTAATGTTTTCACCTAGAGTGGTGAGTTGCTTCTCTTGTAAGTCACTTACTTTCCCGGAAGGGTAGAGGATAATCACTTTTACTCCGGGAACTTTGTAAAACCCAGCGGCAACAGCCCCACCTGTGTCACCCGATGTGGCAACAAGGATGGTTACTTCTTTATTATCCGATTGATTGAAGTATCCCAGACATCTCGCTAAGAATCTTGCACCAACGTCTTTAAACGCATAAGTAGGGCCATGGAATAGCTCCAAACTATAGATGTTGTTCTTGATTTTCTTGATAGGTGTCTCAAAACTGAGAACGTCTTGCATGATTTCACTCAGCTTCGCTTCCGGGATATCCTCAGCGCAAAAGTTTTTCATGACTTCAAATCCTATTTCAGGAAGTGAGTATGTTTTTAAAGCATCAAAGAACGAGCCCTCCAGACTTGGAATGCGTTCTGGAAAGTAGAGCCCATTATCTTCAGGTAGGCTTTTGATGACCGCTTCTCTGAAAGGGACTAATTTGTTTTTTCCTTTGGTGCTATAAAATTTCATGCGAATTTGATTCAGTCAATCACTTCACAACCATGTAGGTTGATTTTGGATGCGTGTAGAATTACGGGAAGTTTTTTGCCTTCGTATAGTTTTTGAATCTCAGGTTTTGCACGATTCATTTCCTTCTCATTTTTGAAGAAACCAAACATGCTGGGACCTGAGCCTGATATGTTGAAACCTACGCTTCCATGATCAAAAGCAAGTGCTTTAACTTCATCATAGCCAGGTATCAAACCCTTTCGTACAGGCTCGGCTACCAAGTCGGTCACTGACTTTTTGAGTAAATCAAAATCATGCACGTTGAATGCCTGAATAAGTCCGGCCACATTGGACCATTGATCTCGGGCATCTTTGATGCTTAAAGTGGTCGGGATGAGTTTTTTGGACTCGGCAGTTTTGATCACCACATCTGGGAATATGATCAGTACCCACAAGTCAGAGGGAACGTTTACCTGAAAGATGTCAAGCTCCGGCTCGTAGCTCCGGATTACATTGAATCCTCCCATGAGAGAGGGAGCTACATTGTCTGCATGATAGCATTTGGAAGCAAAGGCTTCTCCTTCTAAGGAAAATGGGAGTAAATCCACTTTTTCTTCTATTGGCTCTCCCAATAGCGCATTTGCTGCAAACACAGCTCCTGCTGCGCTGGAGGCACTTGAGCCAAGCCCACTTCCGGGTTTGAATAATTTTTTGATTGTGATGTTGAACCCTTGCTTAGATCCGATGTGATCAAGCAAAGCTTGTATGGCTATCGTAGCTACATTTTCTTCAGGAGCAAGAGGTAGATCAGCACCAATGATCTCGTCTATGACAAGTTTGGAGTCGTCCCTTTTGGACATGGTGATTTCATCCCCAAGTCCATCTATAGCAAAACCTATGGTGTCGTATCCACAACCCACATTGGCCACTGAGGCAGGAGCAAAAACTTTAATGGCGTTCATATCAGTATTCCGATTGTGCGATTCTTAAAACATCAGCAAAGATGCCTGAGGCAGTTACATCTGCGCCGGCACCTGCTCCTTTGATTACAAGTGGTTGCGCTTTGTATCTATTGGTGTAGAATAGCACAATGTTGTCGCTTCCTTCCAGGTAGTAAAATGGATGATTAGAAGCAATCTCTTGTAGTCCCACAGAAGCACGTCCATTTTCATAACTCGCCACAACTCTTAATTGAGAGCCAGAAGCTTTTGATTTTTCATACAGCCCCTTGAAGTGATCTTCTGCTTTTTCTACTTTGCTGTAGAAGTCCTCTATCGAAGAACTTTCCATGCAGCTTTCTGGTAAGAATGGGGCTAGCGCGATTTCGTCAAGCTCATGCACATATCCACTTTCTCTTATGAGAATTAGGATCTTTCTTTTTACATCTTCGCAGAAAAGGTCAAGTCTTGGATCCGGCTCAGTATAGCCCATATCTTTGGCGCGTTTGATTACGCTGACAAACTTCTCTGTCCCGTCATATTCGTTGAAAAGGAAATTGAGTGTACCAGAAAGAACAGCTTGTACCGAATGCACTTGATCTCCAGACTTAATCAAGTCGGACAAAGTAGATAATACGGGTAGTCCTGCGCAGACATTGGTTTCAAAGAGAAACTGACTGCCAAACCGTCCGGATGTTTCTTTCAGTGCTTTATAATCCTCAAACTTACCTGTAGCAGCAATCTTGTTCGGAGTGACTACTGAGATGCTTTCTTTCAGGACATCAGGATACATTGATGCGATCTCCTCAGACCCTGTGATGTCAATGAAGATGGAGTTTCTAAGGTTGTATTGCTCCATGTACTCAAAGAATAGCTTTTTGTCGAAACTCTCAGAAGCAGCTTCCATGTTTTCTTTCCATTTGGAGAGAGGTGTTCCGTCTTTGATGAAAGTCATTTTTCTGGAGTTCGCCAGACCTATGACCTTGATGTTCAGCTGATGTTGCTTCTTGAGAAATGTAAATTGACTCGTCAACTGATTCAAAAATGCTTTTCCTACATTGCCTACGCCTATTATAAATAGATTGATTCTTTTGCTGTTTGATAGGAAGAAGCTTTCGTGCAGTACGTTCAGCGCTTTGTCGAGATCATCTTTAGCTATTACTGCAGATATGTTTCGTTCTGATGAGCCCTGAGCAATTGCTTTGATGCTCACCCCATTTTTACCCAATACGTTAAACATTTGGCCGCTTACTCCCACCTGATTTCTCATATTGGCTCCTACCAGCGCGATAATGGAAAGATTCGCTTCTTCATCAATCGGATTGATAGAGCTATTTTGGGTTTCTACTTTGAACTCCTCCGTTAAGCATGCGATAGCCAGCTTGGCATCATCGGAGGCAATCCCAATAGATATAGTATGCTCAGAAGATGCCTGAGTAAGGAGAATCACGTTGATTTTGTTTTCAGATAGTGCTTTGAATAGTCTAAATGAAAAACGAGGAACCCCTACCATTCCACCTCCCGAAAGATTGATCAGGGAAATGTCTTTGATGCTCGTAATTCCTCTTATAAGTTTTTTGTCCTCATCCCATTCCTTTGTGATATGTGTGCCTTTATGAGACGGGTTGAACGTGTTTTTGATAGAAATCGGAATGCCTATCTCCAGAGCAGGCTGAATACTCGGAGGATAGATCACTTTAGCCCCGAAGTGAGACATTTCAAGAGCTTCCTCGTAAGAAACATGATCGATGAAATGCGCTTCTTTTACGAGTCTTGGATCAGAGGTCATGATACCATCAACGTCAGTCCATATCTCAAGGCTCGAAGCTTTAGCAAGCTTTGCTAAAATAGCCGCAGTATAATCAGATCCGCCCCTTCCAAGAGTGATAGTCTCATTGTCTGGAGTAGAAGCAATAAATCCTGGGAAAAAATTGATCTTATTGAGCTTCAGGCCATTCACCAGCTTTTGAGATGCAGCGAAATCCACATTCGCATTTCCAAAATCTTTGTCGGTCTTGATGACCGATCGGGAATCAAAAAGAGAGGTCTCTTCGAAAGACGTTGTGATAAATGAAGCGATGATAAATGAGGAGAGACGCTCTCCCATACTTACAATGTAATCGCTGCTACGTGCCGTGAGTTCTTTCAATAGAAAGACGCCTCTGCAAATTTCTTCTAGCTCATTAAGGATCGCATCGATCTCCTCGCTTTGACCCTTCTGAGTAAGCGCATCGAAAAGAGAGAGATGTAAGGTTCTGAGCTCCGATATAGCATCCTGATAAGATGCTTGCCCTGTTTTTGCCAGATCTCCTATTTGAATCAGCTTATCCGTGACGCCACTTACTGCCGATACCACAACAATCAGTTGCTCTGTTTTGGCTAGATCGGTAACAATCTCTGCTACCTTTCTTATTGCTTCTTCTGAACCTACGGACGTTCCGCCAAATTTTAGTACTCTCATGCTTTTTATATTTAGCCATTCAAAGATGAAATGGCTATGGACGGCAAAAATATAATGCTTGCGGCAATCACAAAGCTAAATGGCAGGTTAAATCACATGTTCTATCATATAATAATAGAATAAGGTTTTTATAGAGGCAGTTCAAGATTGTTTATGCGGGTCGTAGAGCCAAAATGCATGGTTATTTCTTCGATCGTCTTATCCAAAAGCCAAGTCAGGCCTAGAAAAAAAGCATTCGGGTATTTCACAGGCTATCCGCTTGTACTCCTCGCTGCGGGGTAGCACCCAGCGTGGGTCGCTTCTATCCAGAATGCCCGTACCCAGAAACGCTAGCTGTGCCTACGGTCCAATCAAACCACATGATGGGATTCCCATATGAATGGGAATGACTTTAAATTAGAGTTCACTTTATTCTAATCATACTTCAAATTCTAATCCTTCAATATTTGATTGATGAAGGCTCCTTTGCTGTGGGTTCTTCTTTCGATACTTCAATTATCAATGTAATGTCCGAAATGATAAATTTTCTTTGTTCTTCATTCCTTTGAATAAAGGAATCCTATTCCTACGGGCTCTTTGTTCCTGATATTTTACTAAAAAAGGGGAAGAGTAAAAAGGCTATCCAAAATTCCATCACTCTAGAAACTTTAGGTGCGAGCCCAATTCTGGTAAACCACATGATGAGATTTCCATATGCATGGGAATGACTTTAAATTAGGGTTCACTTTATTCTAATCATACTTCAAATTCTAATCCTTCAATATTTGATTGATGAAGGTGCCTTTGCTGTGGGTTCTTCTTTCGGTATTTCAATTATCAATGTAATGCCCGAAATGATAAATTTTCTATTCCCGTCATTCCTTTGAATAAAGGAATCCCATCCCTGCAGTCTCTTCGTTCCTGATGTTTTACTAAAAAATGGGAAGAGTAAAAAGGCTATCCAAAATTCCATCACTCTAGAAACTTTAGGTGTGACTCCAATTCAATCAAACTACATGATGTGATTCCCATATGCATGGGAATGACGCCAGAATTGGTGTCCGTTTCATTCTAATGATGCTTCAAATTTTAATCCTTCAATATTTGATTGATGAAGGCACCTTTGCTGTGTGTTCTTCTTTCGATACTTCAATTATCAATGTAATGCCCGAAATGATAAATTTTCTATTCCCGTCATTCCTTTGAATAAAGGAATCCCATCCCTGCAGTCTCTTCGTTCCTGATATTTTACTAAAAAATGGGAAGAGTAAAAAGGCTATCCAAAATCCCATCACTCTAGAAACTTTAGGTGTGACTCCAATTCAATCAAACTACATGATGTGATTCCCATATGCATGGGAATGACGTTAAAATTAGAGTTCACTTTATTCTAACCTTGCTTCAAATTCTAATCCTTCAATATTTGATTGATGAAGGCTCCTTTGCTGTGTGTTCTTCTTTCGATACTTCAATTATCAATGTAATGTCCAAAATGATAAATTTCTACTCCCGTCATTCCTTTGAATAAAGGAATCCCATCCCTACAGGCTCTCAAAGTAGTTTTTCTCTTCATGATGCTACTCATCTTTGATACAATCAACAGGGTTGGCACGTGCAATTTTTAAGGTTTGCCAGCAAGCGATAGCTCCAGCGACAAGTAATGCACTTAGTCCAGCGAAGGCAAAAAGCCACCAGTCCAACTGAATTCTATAAGCAAATTGTGCGAGCCATTGCTTAGTAAGGAAATAACTGATCGGCAATGCGATCGTTACAGAAACGAAAACGAGTCTCATAAACTCAGAGGAAATCAACCTTACTATTCCCAATTCGCTTAATCCTAAAATCTTACGAATGCCAATTTCTTTGGTTCTCCGCTCTGCTGTGAAAGCAACCAGCCCAAGAAGTCCCAGACATGAAATCAAAATCGCCAAAGCTGCGAAGTATTTGGAGAGGCTGGAGACTCTGTTTTCTGAAGCATAGAGTGCTGAATAGTTTTTGTCCAAGAACTTAAGTTCGAGCGGGAACCCTGGATTGAACTCTTTATAGAAAGTTTCTATCGAAGCGAGTGTTTTTAGTTGTTGGTCAGGCTTGATCCTTGCCATGAATGTAAACGTTTCGTTTTTACTCAGGTACATTAAAAGTGGCTTTACATTCTTATGAAGAGATTCGACATGAAAATCTTTCACTATTCCAATGATTTTGTAATTACCATTCCATAGCGTCACAGTTTTTCCCACTGGATCGTCTAATCCCATTATCGAGATTGCTGTTTCATTAAGTATCAGACTGTGACTATCATTAAAATCCTTTGAAAAACTTCTACCATCGATGATCTCAATTCCAAGCGTTTCGATGATATTATAGTTGGAAGGGATTTGAGCGAAGGTGATGGTCAAATCTGGGTCTTTCCCTTCCCAGCTAAATCCGTTGGTAGAGCTGACTTGTCCAGTTAGATTTCCTCCAATGCTGGAAGCACTTATAATTCCGGGTATTTGAGATAACTCCGAGAGGAAGGTGTCTTCTTTCTCAGAAGCTCTTCCTTCCCTTGGGAAAAAGACAACATGTTCTTTATTATACCCCAGGTTTTTGTTTTGTATGAATGCCACTTGCTTATAAACAACCAGTACTCCAGAGATCAATACTATGGAGATGACAAACTGAAACATAACGAGTCCTTTTCGCACCCATATTTCTCCTAAAGCACTCTGAAGTTTTCCCTTTAGCACAGCAATAGTGTCAAAACCAGATAAATAGAGCGCGGGGTAGCTTCCGGATAGAAGACCTGTAAGGATGACGGTTCCTGATGCTAACATTATGAATGTGATATCAATTTCTAAGAATAGTTGCTTCCCAGCTATCAGGCCAAATTGGGGTAGTGCTATTAAGACCAGTAAAAGAGCAAGAACTGACGATAGAAATGTTAGAATCAGCGATTCAGCCAAAAACTGAAAGGCGAGATTTTTTCGAGTTATACCCAGCGCTTTTTTTATGCCTACTTCCTTCATTCTACGAGATGCTCTTGCTGTAGATAGGTTCATGAAGTTGATACAAGCTATAATCAGAATAAAGATCGCAATGGCGGAAAATAGCTTAACATATTTGATTCTGCTACCAGCCTGCTGGCCATTTTCAAAATTACCATAGAGGTATCGACTGGAGTATTGAATGGGCAATAGTTCAGACTTTGAGTTTTTATGCTTTTTCTGTACGAAGGTTCTTATGTTTTCATGAAATTGCTTTGGATTGGTCTCCGGGTGTAACAGCACGTAGGTACTTGGTGCTTGGTTGTCGTAGCTCTTTGGGTCTGTTCCGAAGTTCTTTACTATTTCAATCCATGCATCAAAGCTCAAAACAAAATCAAACTGAGAGGTGGATTGATGCGTCAGGTTTTCAAACACGGCGGTTACTTTAGCTTGACCTTTGAAATCAACAAGTTGCCAATCAATGGTCTTATCGATTGAGTTTTCTATAGAGCCAAAAAGTTTCACAGCCGTACTCTCTGATATGGCAATTGTTTTTGGTTCTGAAATGGTGGATTCTCTATCTCCTCTCAGTATTTGGTAAGAGAACATCTTAAAGAAATTCCCTTGAGCCATATTGCCCATAGCGGTTATTTTCGGAGAGTCATTAGTGGAAATTTTAAAGTCTCCCAAATAACCTGAGATTAGATTTGCGGGGAGAACAGAAACCGCCATTTCCACTTCGGAAATTTCCTCCTGTAGTGCTTGTGCCAACGGTATAGCAGTATGTGGCGAAGTGTCAATGATATCTCCGTCAATTCCATTATTCATGATCTGATAAAGACGGCTGTCATTTTGATGAAACTTGTCGATTTTAAGCTCATCATTGACCCATAGATATATGAGTGAAGCACATGCAAGGCCAGTCGATAGTCCTATCAGGTTAATGAAAAATGAACTCTTGTGACGCTTGAAGTTTCGAAATGTAAAAATCAGATTGTGTTTCAATAGTGCCATGCTGTTGTTTCTTTGATTTGAGCGAAAAGACCTGAGAATACCGGGTCTGAATAGGAGTAAAATATCTTTTGTCAGTTTCTTATTAGCCTGCTTTAGTCCTAATGTCTCGACTCTTCTTTCGTAGAGTTCAAGTAGATCCCCCTCAATATCTTTATGGTACTCAGGTTTGCAGAACCATTTGAGTAGTCTTAATGGAAGTTTGGGAGGTTTGGATCCTTTCATGTCAATCAAGATTTAAGACAAGGTCAGGTAACGAATTCCAGAGCTCATTTCGCGTTTGCCTTGTGTGCTCAAGAGCCTTTTTTCCGTATGCTGTAATTGTGAAATAGAGCTTTGGGCGACCTCCACGTGACTCTGAAGAATCTCCGTGGGAAGATTGTAAATGACCCTTGCTCTCTAAACGTCTGAGGGTAGTTTGCAGAGCTCCCACACTTACTTCTCGTTTGAGTCTGCTTTCTATTTCATCTTTGATAGTGACTCCATAGGCATTGCCATGTAGTATGCCTACCGTGAGGAGGACGATCTCCTCAAATTCTCCTATTTGATGCTTTTTCATGCTAATACTACTTAATAGTATTGCAATGATATACAGATAAAATGATAAATACTATTTTGTAGTATTTGATTTCATATATTATTCTGAAATATGGGGGCAATCGTATAATATGTAGGCTGATTGCTTTGAGTAGGGGGTAAGGAATGGGACTAATCTCTTTTGCTAAATGGCTAAACCATTTTATTAAAGAGGTCAGGGTTTTCATTGAGGTACTCACCAAGAAAATTTTGATCCTTCATCCGTTTGATAAGTGGACCCAAGTCTTTGCGTTCTTTCAATTCTATTCCGACAACAGCAGATCCTTTTTCTCTTGAGTTTTTCTTTGTGTACTCAAAATGAACAATGTCATCAGTGGGACCCAATACATCTACTACAAATTCCTTAAGAGCTCCGGCGCGTTGCGGAAACCGAATGATGAAGTAGTGTTTAAGCCCTTCATACAATATAGATCGTTCTCGAATTTCTTCTGTTCTGGTAATGTCGTTGTTACTCCCCGAAAGCACGCAAACAACATTTTTGCCTTTGATCTGTTCTGCATATTGATCGAGTACGGCTACAGAAAGCGCTCCGGCTGGTTCCAGAATAATGCCGCTTTCATTGTACATATTGATGAGCGAGGAGCAAAGCTTGCCTTCATTGACCAAGGAAATTTCATGCATGTGTGCTTTGGAAATAGGGAAAGTCAACTCTCCCACACGTTTTACAGCAGCACCATCAACAAACTTGTCGATTTTATCAAGGGTCACGACTTTACCTTTCTTTATAGATTCGAGCATTGCCGGAGCACCTTCAGGCTCCACACCAATGATCTTGGTTTCTGGACTTAGCTTGTGAAGTACGCTCGCCATTCCGGCTGATAGCCCGCCACCGCCTATTGGCACGAATAGATAATCGATCGAAAAGTCAGCGTCTGTAAACAGCTCTAGCGCAACAGTAGCCTGACCCTCTATTACTTTTTCATCATCAAATGGGTGCACAAATGTGCTATTGTTTTCATTGCAATATTCTCTGGCTGCCTGATAAGCATCATCGAATGTGTCGCCGGTGAGAATAATCTCGACCATGTCTTTGCCAAACATGGAGACTTGCTGAACTTTTTGTTTTGGGGTAGGAGCAGGCATGAAGATCATTCCCTTCACTCCTAATTTTTTACAGGATAGTGCTACGCCCTGAGCGTGATTTCCTGCACTTGCGCAGACTACACCTTGGGAAAGGTGTTTTTCATCTAGGGAAATCAATTTGTTGTACGCTCCACGGATTTTGTAGGAGCGTACAACTTGTAAATCTTCCCTTTTGAGGTAGATTTTTGATTGGTACTTTTCGCTGAGATTAAGGTTTTCTTGTAAAGGAGTGTGTGCGATTACTTTGCTTAGCTTGTTACGAGCTTTCTTTACATCCTCAATCTCAGGTGCGTACATTTAGTATTAACTGTTTTCTGGTCTCAGCTTTCTTACAGCTTTGCCAGCTTGCCACATTTCGGACTCTTCCAGCTCTTTCAATTCTGCTTCCAATTTCACTCGGTAGTCAGATTGTGAGTTGCTATCGATTGACTTCTGCGCCTCTACTTCATCCGTTACTGACTTATACAGTTGCTCGAAAACAGGCTTAGTCGCTTCATAGAATGGCCCCATCCAGTCCAATGCACCTCTCTGTGCGGTGGTAGAGCAGTTGGCATACATCCAATCCATTCCTTTTTCTGCAATAAGTGGGTAAAGAGACTGAGTAGCTTCTTCTACTGTTTCGTTGAATGCTTCCGATGGAGAGTGACCGTTCGCTCTCAATACTTCGTACTGAGCTTTGAACAATCCCTGAATAGCTCCCATCAAAGTACCTCTTTCACCTGTAAGGTCAGAAGATACTTCTTTATAGAAGGTAGTTTCGAAAAGGTATCCTGAACCTACGCCGATTCCCAATGCAACAACTTTGTCTTTTGCATTTCCGGTAGCGTCCTGGTCGATAGCGAAGCTTGAGTTCAATCCCTTTCCTTCTACGAAAAGTCTTCTTAGCGAAGTACCTGAACCTTTAGGTGCGACAAGAATTACATCTACATCTTCTGGAGGAACTATACCTGTTTTCTCTTTATAAGTAACACCAAATCCGTGAGAGAAGTAAAGTGTTTTTCCTGCAGTAAGATTTCTCTTAACCATTGGCCAAAGTGCAATCTGACCAGCATCTGAAAGTAAGAATTGTAGAATAGTACCTTTTTGGCAAGCTTCTTCTAGTTCGAAAAGTGTCTCACCAGGAACCCATCCATCAGCTACCGCTTTGTCCCAGGTCTTAGAGTCTTTTCTTTGACCTACGATTACGTTGAAGCCATTGTCTTTAAGGTTAAGTGCTTGACCTGGACCTTGTACACCATAACCCAAAACAGCGATGGTTTCGTTTTTTAGTACTTCTCTTGCTTTTTCAAGAGGAAATTCTTCACGTGTTACCACGTTTTCTTCGACTCCTCCAAAATTGATTTGTGCCATTTTTATTAGTTTATTGAAAATCGGTTATTAAAAATCTTTTATTGTTAATCTGTTGGATTCAGACTCTTCCAATTGTTGAATGAAAGCCTCCGTTTTCCTTTTTGATTTTGAAATTGCAATTCTACCTGATCTCACAAATTCTAGCAGACCATGCGGCATTAATTTGTCGTACAGATCATGTGTGTCTTGTTTATGTCCAGTTTTTTCAATGATGATGTGATCTTTTTCTATCACAAGTATCCTTGCACCATTATTTCTGACAAGTGTCTCAATTTTATTTCCATTAAGAAAGACATCCGTAGGAACCTTGTATAGCGCGATTTCTTGATAATAAATTTCATCCTCTTCGTATACAAAGGCACCAAGTACGTCAACTAGTTTTCTAATCTGCTTTACGACTTTTTCTATTCTGTCACGAGTTGAGGTTATTACAATCGAAAACCTACTCACCCCGGGCACCTCAGTAGTTGAGACGTTTAAACTATTGATGTTGATCTTTCGGCGCGTAAAAATAATGGTAATCTGGTTAAGCAAACCCGCTCTGTCTTCGGTTAATACCGAAAGGGTGAACTCTCCTTCTGTATTGTCTGACATATCCTTACTATATATTGAATTAGACACGGTTGGTTTAGACATGGTCTTTTTTTAATGCGATATCTTTTATTGAGTCGGTTTATTCAAGTCGAATGTCTGATACTGATGCTCCTGAAGGAACCATCGGGAATACATTCTCTTCTTTTTCAACTACTACTTCAAGCATTTGAGGGCCATCGCTATTGAGCCATTGATCAAGTGCAGCATCGAGATTGACTCTTTCCTCTACCTTTTGAGTGGGGATGCCATAGCCTTCCGCAATCTTTTGAAAATTAGGATTGGTCAGCTCAGTAAAAGAGTATCGCTTATCGAAGAACAGCTGTTGCCACTGACGCACCATTCCAAGGAAGTTGTTATTAAGAATAAGAATTTTGACACCAATTTGACTTTGGAAAATTGTTCCGAGTTCTTGAATGGTCATTTGAAAGCCACCATCACCAATCACGGCTATTACCTGCTTTTCTGGTTGCCCCATTTTAGCTCCCATTGCTGCTGGTAATGCAAAGCCCATTGTACCCAGACCGCCTGAAGTCACATTGGTCTGAGTGTCTTCAAAACTGTAATATCGAGTAGTCACCATTTGGTGCTGGCCTACATCTGTAACAATGATTGCTTTTCCTTCTGTCTTATCAGAGATTTTTTTAATAACCTCAGCCATACGGATACCTCCAGATTCAGGAAACATTTCGCCGTGTATGACTTTGTCATATTCCATCTTGTCGCAATCTCTAAACTCCTGAACCCAAGCTTTGTGACTATTTTCCTTGGTTTGCTTGACTAGCGAGAGGAGAGCTGCTTTTGCATCTGCATTGATTGCAACAGTTGTCTTCACGTTTTTGTCAATCTCCGCAGGATCGATTTCTATATGAATAACTTTAGCTTGCTTGGCATACTTGCTTAAATCTCCAGTTACTCGATCGTCGAATCGCATACCGATTGCAATTAGTACATCGCATTCGTTGGTTTTGATGTTAGGGCCGTAGTTGCCATGCATACCCAAATAGCCTACATACAAGGGATGGGTATTGGCTACCGCCGATAGTCCAAGAAGTGTGGATGCCATCGGAATGCCTGCCTTTTCTGCGAAAGACTTAAGTTCTTCTTGTGCTTCTGCTAAGATGACTCCTTGACCAACCAAGATCATTGGTTTCTTAGCTTCGTTGATTATATCAGCAGCTTCTTTAACCTTGTCTTCATTGAGGATTGGGTAAGGTTGATAGCTGCGTATTCGCTCACATTTCTTGTATGAGAAATCCATCATGCCGAATTGGGCATCTTTGGTAATGTCAATCAGTACAGGGCCTGGACGTCCACTATTAGCGATGTAAAACCCTCTTGCAATAGCATAAGGTATTTCATCGGCCTTAGTTACCTGATAGTTCCATTTTGTAACCGGCATTGAAATTCCTACAACATCCGTTTCCTGAAACGCATCCGTTCCCAGAAGATGGGAAGGGACTTGTCCGGTAATGCATACCAAAGGGGTGGAATCGATTTGTGCATCTGCTATTCCTGTAATCAGATTAGTAGCGCCTGGGCCAGATGTAGCAAAGCAAACACCGGTTTTCCCATTTACTCTTGCATACCCCTGAGCAGCATGAGCCGCCCCCTGCTCGTGACGAGCAAGGATATGGTTGAGACGATCCATATATTTATACAGTTCATCATATATAGGCATAATAGCACCACCGGGATATCCAAAAATGACATCAACACCTTCCTCAAGCAAACATTTTAATAATGCTTCACCTCCGCTTACTCTTTCGAGTTTTGTCTCTGTCAATTTTTCTTTTTCTAATGTTGATGTACCTTCCATAAGTCACATATTTTAAGCATCAGTAACACACCCCTCTGAGGCCGTGGTTACAGATTTGATATATTTCCAAAGTATTCCTTTTGAAGCTTTGTAAGCAGGCTTTTTCCATTCTGCTTTTCTTTGAGCCATTTCTTCATCGCTGATTTTGACTTCAAGCTTGTTGTTGATAGCATCGATTCTAATGATATCTCCATTTTTGATTAGTCCGATCGGACCACCTTCTTGGGCTTCAGGAGTAATGTGCCCTACTACAAATCCGTGTGAGCCTCCAGAGAATCTTCCGTCAGTAATCAATGCTACGTCTTTGCCCAAACCAGCACCCATTACAGCACCTGTAGGCTTTAGCATTTCAGGCATTCCTGGAGCACCTTTTGGTCCTGACTGTCTGATGACAATGACTTCACCTTTTTGTACCTCTTCACCGATTCCCTTGATTGCAGCGAACTCATCTTCGTAAATTCTGGCAGGTCCTTCGAAAACTTCTCCTTCTTTTCCTGTGATCTTAGCAACCGAGCCTTCTGGAGCAAGGTTGCCATAAAGAATTTGAAGGTGACCGGATTTTTTGATTGGTTGATCAAAAGAATATATGATGCTTTGACCTTTATTTAAATCGTCTATTTGATCGAGGTTTTCTTCAAGTGTTTGACCTGTTACAGTCATACATCCTTTATTGAGGTAGCCTTCCCTCATTAGTATTTTCAAAACTCCAGGGACGCCTCCAATCTTATGAAGATCTTCCATTAAGTATTTGCCGCTAGGTTTTAAGTCTGCGATAAATGGTGTTTTATCACTTATTCTTTGAAAGTCATCAAGAGAAAGCGATACTTCAGCCGCTTTGGCCATGGCAAGTAGGTGAAGAACCGCATTGGTTGATCCTCCTAGTACCATTACAGCAGTTATGGCGTTTTCGAAAGAAGCCTTTGTCATAATATCAAGGGGAAGAATATTCTTCTCCATTAGATTTCTGATGGCTTTTCCTACATTCTTTATCTCATTGAGTTTGGGATCACCTTCGGCAGGGTTAGAAGAACTAAATGGTAAGCTCATTCCCATCGCTTCGATAGCGGAGGCCATGGTATTGGCAGTATACATACCGCCGCAAGCACCTGGTCCAGGTATCGAGTTTTGAACGATTCCTTTAAAATCCTCATCGCTGATATTTCCTCCAAGTCTTTGTCCGTAGGCTTCAAAGGCAGAAACTATATTTAGATCTTCACCTTTCCACTTTCCTGGTTTTACTGTACCTCCATAGACCATTATTCCTGGACGATTCAGTCTGGCCATACCCATGATAGAGCCAGGCATGTTTTTATCACAACCAACCACGGAAACAACCGCATCGTAAAATTGTGCCTCACATACGGTTTCTATAGAATCCGCAATCACATCTCTCGAAATAAGAGAGAACTTCATTCCCGTGGTGCCATTGGAAATACCGTCACTCACACCGATTGTGTTGAATATCAGACCGACCAAGTCCGATTCTTTCACACTCTTCTTAACTTGGTGTGCCAGAATGTTGAGATGCATGTTACAAGGGTTTCCTTCGAACCCTGTGCTTACGATTCCTACTTGAGCCTTTTTTAAATCCTCTTCAGTTAAGCCCAATGCATAGAGCTGCGCCTGAGATCCGGGTTGAGAAGGGTCTTGGGTAATGGTTTTGCTGTGCTTATTTAATTCGTTCATCATTATTAAACTATGGTCAATCCCTGGTATTCGTCAAACATCACTTTTTGCTGATAGAGCACATGCAAAATGTGGCCTGTTGATTCTTCCCAGTCTTTTTTGTATTGTTCTCCGTTTATGGAATCTATTCTTGTTATTTCCGAAGCAGTTCCGCAGAAAAAAGCAGTCTCTGCACTATAAAGTTCTTCGGGTTTGATGTCTTTTTCTACGACCTCTACCTTAAGTTCTTTGCAGATTTCGATTATGGTTTTTCTGGTTATTCCAGGGAAAATATTACCCAATTTCGGAGTAAACAGGACTCCATCTTTTTCATAGAAGATATTTGCTCCAGGTCCTTCCGTTACATTTCCGGCCATGTCAAGCAAGATTGCTTCGTCATACCCAAGAGACTTAGCTTCCGCTGAAGCCAATGTGGCCTGGGAATAGTTTCCAATGACTTTTGCTTCTATCGGAGTGGATTTTGGGCTAGGCTTCAGATAAGAAGAAATCATGGTATTCAAAGGCTCATACCCAGGGTACTTGGCCCATTTCCATGCAGTCATAAAAACATGAACCTCCGGTGATGGAGAAAGCATCATGTTTGGCCCTGCAAAAACCAGAGGTCTTATATAAGCATTCGTTAGTTTGTTCCTATCGATAAGCTCATACGCTGTATTTATAAGTTCCTCTACACTGTATGGAACCTCCAAAAAAACACGTTCTGATGATTTTTTCAATCTTTCGAAATGTTCTGCGGGCTTAAAAATGTTGAATCCGTTTCCGTTATTGTAGGATCGTAAGCCTTCAAAAACACCCGTTCCATAATGGAGAGTCTGGCTAAACATGCTTGCTGTCGCATCCTTAGCTTTTATCCACTTTCCATCTAGGAAAACTTCTGTCTTTTCGTCGAAATACATTTTCACTTTAGGGTAAAAAAAAACGCCATTCTTTTAAGGAATGGCGTTTGATATATTTTGAGTTTATCACGAACACCATTTCCCATTGATTCTGACCACAGAGACCAGAACAATAATTGGTGTTACGACGATATTTAAAACGATTCTTTTCATTTTGACTTCAAAAGTAATTCATATCCTTCCTTTCATCGTTAATTCGGCAAATAAAATCTTTGTTTAGAGTCTAACAATTGAAAAGATAATTACAATTCCTAAAATTATAATGTTTCTATTTAACGAACAAATGGATTGTTTTTTGCTCTTTTTGATACAATTCTAAGGATTATGATCTGATGCAAGCTGGTTCATGAAATCTATATATGCACAATGGCTCGTGAAAAATCCTGCTAGATTCAGATGATCAAGATATGATTCCTGAATCGGATTAATAAATAAGCCTTGAATTTTGAGAAAACTAATCGAAAACGCCACGTCGCAGATTAAACTCAAGATTGCCTATTTGATTCTGGTTTAGTTACCGATTTCAATGTTTTTTGATAACTTCATCTTTTATCACCTACCTGTGACCGATGAAGATATTTGAATGGATTCTGAGTGCCGTAGCAGCATTATTACTACTTCAAACCTTATATTTCAAGTTTACAGGTGCGCCTGAGAGTATTTACATATTTGAAACTGTCGGAATGGAACCATATGGTAGAATAGGCTCTGGAGTTGCTGAGCTCATTGCTGGAGTTTTGTTATTAATTCCAACGTATAGAGTTTATGGTGCATTGATTGGTTTAGGAGTAATAAGCGGAGCGATTTTCTTCCATTTGACCAAGTTGGGTATAGAAGTGAAAGGAGATGGTGGACTATTGTTTTATTACGCTGTAGCAGTTTTCGTTTCTTGTTTGATCATCGCTTTTTTTAGAAGAAAAGAAATACCGATCATAGGTTCTAAACTTTAAAGTTCTTCTGAAACCTTGCCCCTAAGCGAAAAAGAACTCTTCACAATTGCTCATTCATGGTTTAAATCCAAGAAGTGGAAACCATTCCCCTTTCAAGAAGAATGTTGGAAGTCATATCTAGAAGGAAAAAGCGGATTGCTCAACGCTCCTACTGGTAGTGGGAAAACATATGCATTATGGATTCCATGCATTCTCGAATTCTTAAAAGAATCAAAAAAAGAAGATGTTACTCCGGGTGTAAAAGTATTGTGGGTAACACCGCTTCGCGCCTTGGCGAAGGATATACAAAGAGCCATGCAACAGGTCTGTCACGATATGGATCTCAGGTGGACCGTAGCTCTTAGGACAGGCGATACCACCACAAGTGAGCGTCAGGCTCAAAAGAAAAAGGCACCTCAGGTTTTAGTCATCACACCAGAGAGTTTACATATTTTACTAAGCCAGAGCGATTATCCAAATTATCTTAAAACAGTAAAAACACTGATTGCGGACGAATGGCATGAGATACTTGGAACGAAGAGAGGAGTAGCCTTGGAATTAGCCATTAGCCGTCTAAAGTATTTGACAGAATATAAGATCAAAATTTGGGGCATTTCAGCGACCATTGGGAATCTTACTCAGGCAAAACGAGTCTTGTTGGGCGAAGATTTTTATTCAAAAGGAGTTGTGGTCAAAGCAGAAATTGAGAAGAAAATAGAAGTTGAATCTGTTTTGCCAGACGAAGTTGAGAAATTTCCCTGGAGCGGTCATTTGGGAACAACCTTACTCCCGAAAATTATTCCAATTATTAAAAAAAGTGAGACCACACTTCTATTTACCAATACCCGCTCGCAAACGGAACTATGGTATCAGAAGATCGTGAACTTTGCACCTGAGCTGGCAGGCCTCATTGCTATGCATCATGGTTCAATCAATCATGACATAAGAGGATGGGTGGAAGATGCCTTGCATGAAGGGAAACTAAAATGTGTTGTTTGTACCTCAAGCCTTGATTTAGGAGTTGATTTTAGACCCGTGGATACTGTTATTCAAGTGGGAGGACCCAAAGGAGTAAGTCGATTTTTTCAGAGAGCGGGGAGGAGCGGTCACAGACCTGGCGAGGTAAGCAAAATATATTTCGTTCCCACACACTCACTTGAATTGGTAGAAGGAGCAGCATTGCGCCAAGCAATAGAAGAAAAGCAGTTTGAAAGCCGCAAGCCGTTGGAAAAATGCATGGATGTGTTGGTTCAATATATGGTAACATTATCGGTGAGTGGAGGTTTCAAACCGCTACAGATTCTAGAAGAAATTAGAAATACCTTTTGTTACCGACTGATCAATTCCGAAGAGTGGCATTGGGCGATGGATTTTATCACAACGGGAGGCAAAACCCTCGGACAGTATGATGAATTCGCTCGAGTTTACAACGATGAAGGCATATTCAAGATCATAAACAAAAAAGCGGCCATGAGGCATAAACTGTCGATTGGCACAATAGTTGGCGATCCATCCTTGAGTGTGAAGTTCCTCACCGGAGGTCATATTGGTACCATTGAGGAATCTTTCATCTCTCGACTGAATCCGGGAGATAGGTTTTGGTTCGCTGGCAAAAATCTTGAATTCGTAATGATCAAAGACATGACAGTACTGGTTAGAAAATCGAAAAGAAAAAGTGGGCTGACTCCTCAGTGGGGAGGCGGTAGACTCCCATTGTCATCGATGCTGGCGGATGTGATCCGAGAAAAACTTGAAGACGCATCTCATGGAATTTACGAAAGCGTTGAAATGAAAAAGATTAAGCCCATTCTGGATTTACAAGCCAAATGGTCAATTGTGCCTGACAAGAATACATTGCTTATTGAAAAAGCAAAATCCAAATTCGGGAATCATGTTTTTTTCTACCCATTTGAAGGCCTTTATGTTCATGAAGTATTAGCTGGAGTAGTGGCTTTACGAGTTAGTCGGATACAGCCTATCTCATTTTCACTTTCCATGAACGACTATGGGTTTGAGTTACTTTCCGATCAGGAAATCCCAATAGAAGAAGCTTTGGAAGCAGATCTCTTCTCAGAAGAAAAGATGATGGAAGACATTCGCATGTCAATCAATCAAACGGAAATGGCTCAGCGAAAATTTAGAGACGTGGCAACCATTGCAGGACTGATTTTTCAAGGATATCCGGGCAAAAATATTCGTGCAAAACATTTACAAGCCTCTACTGGAATTCTATTCAAGGTATTTGAAACGTATGATGAGGAGAACTTATTGATCAAACAAGCCATGGATGAAGTGATGACGTTGCAACTGGAGCATTCAAGACTATTTGAAGCAATAAGAAGGATCAATGATCAGAAGATCATATTGAGAGACACAGTGAGACCCACGCCCTTTGCTTTTCCAATTGTAGTTGATTTACTTAGGCGACAAAACCTCTCTTCCGAGCAACTCTCGGATCGAATAAGTAAAATGCAGTTGCAACTTGAAAAACTAGCAGAAAATTGATAATAATTGTATTATGAAAGTCACTTACACAATCATATTGATTTGCATATCTCTCACACTTCAGGCTCAGACTATAGTCGGGAAATGGAAGATGGTTGGGATGAAATCAGGAAAAGAACGCTCTCTAATTCAGATTTACGAGAAAGATGGAGAGTACTTCGGTAAAGTTTTGGAAGTATATCCTAAGCCTGGAGCTACTAAGGATCCTATATGTGATAAATGTGATGATTATCGCAAAGACCAACCCGTTGTTGGGATGGACATCATAACCGGACTTGAATACAATGGACGCTCAGGCGAATATCGAGGGGGAGAAATACTAGACCCGGGAAGCGGAGATGTCTATGATTGTAAGGCCTGGCTGGGCAAAGACGGTTACCTTCGAATAAGAGGGTATTTGTTTTTCCTTGGCAAGACGTATGTTTTACCCAAATATGTAGAAGTAGAAGAAGATGAATCATAGAATATTAATACTTGCACTAAGTCTAATTACCATTGAGACATTCGCACAAAGTGTAGTTGGAAAATGGAAGACTATTGATGATAATACTGGTAAGGCTCGATCAATTGTTGAGATTTACGAAAAGGACGCTCGATATTTCGGTAAAATTGTCAAAATCTACTTTGAGCCGGGAGATGATACAGATCCAATATGCGATCTATGTTCGGATGATCGCAAGGATCAAAAAATTATAGGTATGGAAATCATCAGAGACATGAAATTCAATGCCAAAACAAATGAGTTAAGCGGGGGCGAAATCCTCGATCCAGAAGAAGGGAAACTATACGATTGTAAAATATGGACTGATGAAGATGGGAGCCTGAATGTGAGAGGATATTTGTACTTTTTCTTCAGAACCCAGACATGGCTCAAATTTGATGAATGAAGTTAGTAAAGAGGTTCTTTTTAATTTACTCGGTCAGACCCTCATTCTTCATCCATTAAAGTCGATTTATTGGAAAGAGCAGGAAGCATTAATTATATCTGATCTCCATCTTGGTAAGGCAGCACACTTTCGTAAATCAGGAATCCCAATTCCAGCGGAGATTCACTACCACGATTTCCGAAACATGAATGTTTTAGTCTCAAAATATTCTCCTAAAACAATTATTTTTCTTGGGGATCTATTTCATAGCGATTACAACGAGGAGTGGACGGATTTTATTCAATGGATAGAGACCCAAGGCAAAGTAAGAATAGTGCTTGTTAGAGGCAATCATGATGTACTCGATGATAGTCTGTACCAACTCCCTAACTTTGAAGTAATGGAGTCATGGAACCTGTCACCATTTCTTTTCACTCATGAAACTGTCGATTCTGATGAATACAATATATCTGGACACGTTCATCCAGCTATACGTTTGCAAGGTTCTGCTCGCCAGGGAGTTACGCTTCCATGTTTTTACTTTGACGAAAGATCTGCCCTGATGCCTTCGTTTGGAAATTTTACAGGAGGATATAAAATTAAACCAGCTAAAAGCAGTCGTATATTTGCAGTTGCGGAGGATAACATAATTGCCTTAGTAGGCTAAATCCATTATTTTACAGAGGAAATCGTGTGGTTCGTCGAACGACAAGGTTACTTTGAAGGGATAACTAGTATTTAAATCAGTAGGCATATCTACGGGTGTGTCTATACGCGGTGTATGAAGGATAGTGAGATTCTTGATAGGATCAGTAAAGGAGACGAGGGAGCCCTTGACTATTTGTACAAAAAACACTTCAGGATGATGTCCAACATTGTTCTGAAAAATAGTGGTACAGAGGAAGAGGCGAAAGATGTCTATCAAGAGGCTTTGATGGTTTTTTGGCAAAAAGCTTCGCAGGGAAAGCTTGTTTTGACTTCTAAAATAAGCACCTACTTGTATAGTATTTGTTTGAACCAGTGGAGGAAGGAGTTAGATAGAAAAAGTAAACTTTCCAACGAAGAAGTTGATGGAGAGCAATATCAGGATTTAGAAAAAAAAGAAAACGCAAAGATCATTAACCAATGCATTGAAGACCTTGGTGAGACTTGCAGGAAGATATTAACATACTATTACTTTGACGGTCTTAATATGACTGAGATTGCGAAAAGACTAAATTTTGCAAACACGGATACAGCTAAGACCAAAAAGTATAAGTGCAAAAAGAAATTAGATGCTTTGGTACAAGAGCGATATACCAAGTCAGATTTTTTTGATTAAATGAAAGTGGATCAGCATATAGAACAACTTACAGATCAGTATTTGAGAGGAGAGCTTTCAGGTGCAGACCTACAGGCATTTGAGGCATCCATTGCCAGTGATGCTGCGGTTAATCAACACGTGCAGTTTCAAAAACAGCTTGTAGATGGCATTGCAGATTACCGTAGAATTCAACTCAAAGCCAGATTGGATGCAATAGAAGTAGGAGCTGGTTCTGTAGGTAATGGAATGCTGGCAGGAGGTGCATTGAAAATAGCAGGAACTGCTTTAGTAGCTTCTATCATAGGACTTAGTGTTTACACTATCTGGTCAAACAATGACGAAGAATCGTTAAATCAATTAGAAATTTCAGCTTCAGACAGTCAAGATTTGTTCGAGGAAAAGGAAATCCTGGCGATACCTATTCCACTAGACCTTGAAGAACCTGTGGTGTCTCATGAAAGAGAGGAGCAATCAGCTGTTGACGCAGGATTAGATGAGAATGTTACTAAAGAGGAATACACGCAAGTTCCCGATGTGAGAGGTGAAACGATTTTCGAACCCACTTCGAGTTCTCTCAAATCCGAATTTATACCAGAAGTTAAAGTCCCTTCTTTGAGTGATGTTTCAAACGAGAAAGAATTCATCTCACAAGAAGTGAGTATTCCTGAAGTTTCAGGAAATGACATTGTGGACTCTGAGGATAAAAAACCAATTGATGTCAAAACCTATAATCGCAAGTCGGAAGAGATTCGGTACAAATACTTCAATGGTAAACTATTTCTTTATGGAGATTTTAAGAAAGAACCATACGAAATTCTAGAAATCAATTCAAGATCGTCTAGACTGATATATTTATACTACTCAGAAAAATACTATCAAGTGGAAGTAAGCGATGAGATAAAGCAGCTAAATGCAATCTCAGACTCAAAACTCATAGGAGAGTTAAAAATAATCAGAGACAATAAGCTTAACTGATCTCCTCAATATCAGTCCATATTTAGTTAGTTTTGAGTTCTGATGGATCAGAAGACTCGAAAAAAACGTAAACTGGGTAACTACCCCTTTATGAGCGTGATATTTAGCATTACACTCGCTCTGCTTGTGATCGGTATGTTCGGTATGCTGGTTCTGCATGCAAAAAAATTGACCAGAATAATTCAGGAAAACATAGAAGTTCAGGTCTTCTTAAACAAAACCATTTCTGATACCGAAATAAGTAAAATCTCAAGATCATTAGACTCTAAATCATATGTCCTGAAAAAGGAAAATGACACAGGAATTCGTTTGATTTCAAAAGAAGATGCAGCTAAGCAATTTGTTCAGGATACAGGCGAAGACTTTAAGGAGTTTTTGGGAGACAATCCTCTTAGAGATCATCTTGTCGTAAACATTAACCCTGACTATCAAGCGGCAGATTCTCTTCTTTGGATTAAATCTGAAATAGAGGCAATAAGTGGAGTTTATGAAGTCTCATACGTAGAATCTTTGGTTGAAAGCATTAATAGTAATCTCAAGAAGATTGGGATTATACTAGCAGGTTTTTCTTCAATCCTTATTCTTGTGATTGTGATTCTTATAAACAATACAATCAAACTAGCGTTGTTTAGTCAACGCTTTCTTATAAGGAGCATGCAGCTGGTAGGAGCCACGGGGCGCTTCATTAGATTGCCATTTCTATATAGGTCTGCTTTTTATGGGTTAATCTCAGGAGCAATAGCATCACTAATTTTATACGCCCTTTTGCAATATGCCAATTCGGTAGTGGAAGAGCTTACCCAGCTGCAAGACGTCCAAAGCCTCTTGATCCTTTTTGGCTCATTGACAGTATTGGGAATTATAGTTGCATACCTGAGTGCTTTTAGGGCTATTAGGAAATACTTAAAATTATCATTAGACGAATTATATTAACATGCCAGATAGAAATAGTTTTGCGTTCAAAAAAGCCAACTACATGATTATGCTGTTGGGGGTTTTTATTCTAGTTATTGGATTTGTTATCATGGGATCAGATAACGAAACCTTTGGTTTTGGCTTCTTTGGCCTTACATTAGGTCCTATAGTTGTGATGCTAGGATTTGTTACAGAATTTGTAGCAATTTTTTATAAATCAAAACAAGGCGATATAGACGCTGGTGATTCTGAGAAATAAATGACTTGGATTGAGGCAGTAATCCTTGGGGTAATCCAAGGTCTAACCGAATTCCTACCGGTTAGTAGTAGCGGGCATTTAGAAATAGGGACTGTTCTTTTAGGAGTTCAAACTTCTGACAGTCTTTTGTTTGCAGTGATTTTGCACGCGGCAACAGCCATGAGTACCATTGTCGTTTATCGCAACGATATTAGAGAACTCATTTTAGGCGTATTTGATTTTAAGTATAATAGTGAATTGCGCTTTGCCATCAAGATTATAATCTCGATGGTTCCCGTAGGTGTTGTAGGTGTTTTTTTTGAAAAAGACATTGAAAGGCTGTTTGGCGGAAATTTGATTTTGATTGGGAGTATGCTTTTGGTAACATCGGCACTTTTGTTTTTCACACATTTTGCTAAAAAGAATGAAGGCAAGGTCACCTATGGAAAAGCTTTTATTATAGGACTAGCTCAAGCTTGCGCGATACTACCGGGTATTTCCAGATCGGGCTCCACAATAGCAGCAGGACTGCTTCTAGGGGTGGAGAAGTCGAGAGTTACAAGATTTTCATTTCTTATGGTTCTTATTCCTATTTTGGGAGCAAGTTTCTTAAAATTCAGAGATTATCTGGAGGCACCAGTTGCAGAAAATGGTATTTCTGCGTCACCACTTGTGCTAGGGTTTATAGCTGCATTTTTTTCAGGATACTTTGCGTGTAAATGGATGATCAATATCGTCAGACGAGGAAACCTTAGTTGGTTTGCAATCTACTGCTTGATCATTGGAAGCGTTGCTTTGATTTCTCAAATATGGATGTAGTTGATCTAAAAGAAGGAGTACTGCTTTTGGTCGATAAACCACGTGAATGGACTTCTTTCGATGTGGTCAACAAATTGAGATATACCTTCAAAATTAAGAAAATCGGCCATGCAGGGACACTCGACCCGCTAGCAACAGGATTATTGCTAATAGGAGTAGGGAAGTACACGAAAAAGCTAAATGAACTTCAGAGTCTTGATAAAGAATATGAAGGAATATTTGAGATAGGAAAGACCACACCCTCTTATGATTTAGAAACCGAATTTGATTCAAGTTGTGAAATCGATCACATTTCAGCAGATCAAATAGGAGCGGCTGTCGAAAAGCTTACGGGTTTTCAAAATCAAACCCCTCCGATTTACTCAGCTATACGAGTCAACGGGGAGCGTGCTTATAAACATGCACGTAAGAAAGAATCTATTAAGTTAGAGCCCAGACCTGTCATCATTCATGAATTTGAAGTTAAGAAGATTGATGGTGGAGATATCCATTTTAGAATAAAATGCTCTAAGGGTACGTATATAAGGAGTATAGCTCATGATTTGGGTGAAGATCTTGGCGTAGGAGCTTACCTGAAGGAGCTGAGAAGAACGTCTATTGGAGACTACAAGGTCTCGGATGCTGACCAATTAGAAGAGATAATAAAAACACACAACTCTGGTGACGGTAATTGACGACCTAACGGACCTTAAGTTCAGCGCCGATACCGTGGTGACCAGTGGTACTTTTGATGGAGTACATATTGGACATCAAAGAATACTTCGTGATATTTCCGAAAAAGCAAGCAAAAGTGGAATGAAGAGTGTTGTGGTTACTTTCTGGCCACATCCAAGATTTGTTTTGGGAAAAAACAAGGACTTAAAGCTACTGAGCACCTTCGAAGAAAAGGCACTCCTAATAGAACAGAATCATATTGATTATTTGGTTAAAATTCCATTTACCAAAGAGTTTTCAGAAGTCACATCTGAAAAATTCATTAAAGATATAATCGTAAACAAGATCAATACAAAAAAATTGGTGATCGGTTATGACCATAAGTTTGGTAAAAACAGAGAGGGTGGATTTGAGTACCTGAAAGACAATTCCAACCGCTATGGATTTGAAGTTGAAGAAATATCCAGACAAGATATTGATGATGTGGGTGTGAGTTCAACAAAAATCCGAGAAGCTCTGGAACTTGGAGATGTAGGTGTTGCCAATAGCTTTCTTGGTAGAAAATATGCTATTTCAGGTTTCGTAAAAGAAGGAGATAAAATAGGTCGCAGTATTGGATTTCCAACCGCCAATATAGATGTGCCAGATTTATACAAGTTAATTCCCGATGATGGGGCCTACGCCGTACAGGTAGAAGTCCAAAATCAAATAAAGATGGGAATGATGAATATTGGAGTAAGACCAACAGTCTCAGGAGAGGAACGAAGGATAGAAGTTAATATCTTTGATTTCAATAAAGACATTTATAACGAACGCTTAAAGATTAGCTTTCATTCACTTCTACGAAAAGAAAAGAAGTTTGAAAGTATCGATGCTTTAAAAAAGCAACTTGAAAAGGACAAAATACAAGCAATTAAAATTTTAGAAAATGAATAATTGGACAAAAATCAGAACCTCACTTTTGGTGATGACTCTGGCACTTCTAAGTGTAACCATATCATGTAAGAAAGACGATGGACCTTGCTCTGACTTGGGCAAAGTAGGTGGGCTATTGCAAGATTTAGCTTTTCCAGTAAGTAACGATGTAGCCCTTGGACTTGAAGTGGCAAATTCAGTAAACGAACAGTTTGCTAATGACATTCTTCCTGAGGCAGGAAACGAGGCAGCATATGCTTACTTAAACGCTATGGTAGATGATATCTTAAGTTCCGAAGATATTCTTTATAAAGATGAATTTGCATGGGAGCTAACCATCATTGATCAAGATGTTTTAAATGCATTTGCAACTCCTGGAGGATATATCTATGTGTATACAGGCTTGATAAATTATCTTGAAAATGCTGATGATCTGGCAGGAGTAATGGGGCATGAAATAGCCCATGCAGATAGAAGACACTCTGTCAATCAATTAATAAAGAGTCAGGGAATTTCAGTTTTAGCAAGTATTGTTCTTGGACAAGAGGCGTCTACAGTGAAAGAAATTGCCATTGGACTTGCAGCCAATGCAGCATCTCTTTCTTTCAGCAGAGAAGATGAAGCTGATGCTGATGCAGCATCCGTTGAATATCTCGATGAAACTAGTTTTGCTTGTAATGGAGCTGCTGAGTTTTTTAGAAAATTGGAAGCTGAAGGAGGCTCAGGTGTTCCTGAGTTTTTAAGCACACATCCAGACCCAAGCAACAGAGTAAGTGACATTGACGCAAGAGCAGCATGCAGATCGTGCTCTACTGAAAACAGCACGGCAAAAATCAACGGACTTACATATACTGAGTTTAAGGCACTATTTTAAGAAAGATTCGTTCCTGTTTCTATGCGAAGTAGATCAAAACTATTCTTTATAATGTTCTCAGGATTGCTTCTTTGGCAATCCTGTGATGATGCACCGCCTGATTTTTTCTCATTAGAAAATGAAATTTCGTTGGCACAAGAGCTTCAGTCTTGGGTTGCCAGTGATACTATTTTCTCGGTGCTTGCAGAAGAAGAGTACCCCTTGACCTACGCATACGCAAATGCTTCCTTTGAGAACCTGCTGGGTTTATCTGCAACTGATAGTATCAGCGAAGTGGTCAATAAAGATAATTTTGAATGGAGTCTGTTCCTTCTGAATACTGAAGAACTTAACGCCTTTGTTACTCCAGGAGGTCAACTATATATTTCTACAAGTCTTATTAAACTACTGGAAGCACAGGATGAATTGGCATCAGTTCTTGCTCACCTTATTGTACATGCCGATGAACGTCACGTTACAAAGCAGCTTCTCAATTTTTTTTCAAGCAGTGATCTAAAACAAGCTGCAGGCGGGACTAACGAATCAATGCTCAATGATATCGCAGAACATGTTTTTGGAAGGCGTACCGCATTCTCATTTAGTTACGGAGACGAACAAACTGCAGAGGTTTTGACAGTAAAGCATCTTTCAAGTACATCCTTTGCTTGCGATGCTTCAATTTTATTTAATCAAAAACTAGAGAAGCAGGTTTTGCAGGGGAATCCTCCTTCTTTCAATGATTTGCATGCATTTGAGACTGACAAAAGCACAATTATTAATGAACAAGTTGGAAAAGAAGGATGTAATACTGAATTGATTGAAGAATCAGGGTTTACTTTTGCTGACTTTAAAAACAGCTTACCTTAAAATGAAGAAATCAGAGATAAAATTTCAAGTAGAACTAGACGACCAAAATATTCCTGAAAAAATCCTCTGGGATGCGGATGAAAAGGGTTCTCCAGGTTTTTCTGAGACCAAAACCATATCCGTTTCATTGTGGGATCATGAAAAACAAAACACCCTTCGTATTGATCTTTGGTCGAAGGATATGCCAGTCGATGATATGAAGAAATTTTATATAGACTGTTTAGGTGGATTAGCTCAAAGTGTATTAAGTGCCACTGGTGATGAATACATGTCTTCCGAAATGAATAGCCTTTGTGATCGATTCGTAAATCATCTTAAATCAGAGCAGAGCTAATCATCACAAAAAACCCCTTCTAATAGCCACAATTGACATAATTGTGGTTTTTTTTGGCTATAATTAAGAGTTAATCACCTCATAAACAACAGACTCTATGCATAGTGCTATAATTAAGCCCCTACTTAGCGCCATTATCATTTTTGTATTTGGTATTCTGGCTACAGCTCAGACAACAATTTCTGGTTCTGTTACCGATGAAGATTCAGGAGAACCCTTGATTGGAGTGAATATTTTGGTGAAGGGAACCGTGCTTGGGACTATCACAGATTATGATGGGAATTTTGAGCTCAATGTCTCTTCAGCTCCTCCATTGACATTAACGATAACCAGTGTTGGATATGAAAGACAATCATTAGAAATAACGAATTCTACTACTTCTGGCCTTGATGTTAAGATGACAGAGTCCTTTATGCTAGGGCAGGAAGTCGTGGTATCGGCATCCAGAGTTGAGGAAAATATACTTCAATCTCCAGTTAGCATTGAGAAAATGGATATTCTGGCTGTGCAAAATACTTCTGCAGATAATTATTATAAAGCCATTGCCAATTTAAAAGGCGTAGATGTTTCTTCAAGCAGTATAAATTTTCAAATAATAAATGCTAGAGGTTTTGCTTCAACAGGTAATACAAGATTTGTTCAATTAATAGATGGAATGGACACTCAAGCTCCGGCCTTAAACTTTCCTATCGGAAATTTGAATGGCCCATCTGAATTGGATGTAGAAAGTGTTGAACTCATACCAGGAGCATCATCTGCATTGTATGGGCCAAATGCTTTCAACGGTATCTTACTAATAAACAGTAAAAATCCATTTGACTATCAAGGAGCGAGTGCTTTTGTGAAAACAGGGGTTAACCATGTTGGAAGTGATGCAGATCAAAGTGCGGCTCCTATGTATGAGGCATCAATTAGATATGCAAAAGCCTTTAACGACAAGTTTGCATTCAAGGTCAATTTCTCATATATGCAAGCCGATGACTGGCACGGGACATCAGAAACAGACAGGAATGCAGGGCTTAACCCGTTTGCATCGATAGGGGAGAGCAACCCTGGAAGTGATAGATATCATTACATGGGAGATGAAGCGTCTTTAAACCTAAACATTCTTCGATTTAGTAGAAATAGTTCTGATGATTTCGGTTGGCAACAATTGGCAACTTCAGGATTAGGAATATTTCGAGATGAAACGAATGGAATAGGTGAGACCAATGCTTGGGAATATGCGCAAAATGGATTCTTACCAAGTCATGTGGTTTCAGCTCCAGGGTATAAGGAAGCAAATGTTGTTGATTATGGAGCTGAGAACAAAAAATTAAACTTAGGGCTATTTTATAGACTTAATGATAAAGCCGAATTAAGTTATTTATTCAATGGGGGATGGGGTACAAGTATCTATACAGGTGCTCAAAGATATTCGCTTAAAAACTTCGGTATTCAGCAGCATAGACTGCAACTCCGAGGGGATAATTTCTTTATAAAAGCTTATACCACTCGTGAAAGATCAGGTGATAGCTATATAGCAGAATTTCTAGGAAAGAGAATTAATGATTCACGTTACGGAGGAGACGTTAGTGGGTATCTGACTGAGTATCCACTTTGGTTGTTGAGATACTATTATAACAATGGTATAGGTCCGGATTCGGACGCCAGCAATATTGATCTTCAAACACAGCTCGCGGCTCACCAATATGCTAATGCTCAAATGGAATCCAGATATCCTCTTAGCGAAGGAGAGAGCGATTTTGAGACAACTAAGAAAACAGTGTTGACTGGTACCGTCCCTGATGGGCCATTATTTGACGATAAGTCAAATATGTATCAGGGCGAGGCTCAATATGATTTTAAAAATCAGATTGATTTTATGGAATTGCAGACGGGAGCTAGCTTCAGAATGTTTGAGTTAAAGTCGAACGGAACCATATTCCCAGATACAGTTGGAGCTATTACCATCAAAGAGTTTGGTGCATATGCGCAAGCAGGAAAAAAAGTTAATGACAACTTGAAATTTTCCGGATCAATAAGATTTGATAAGAATGAGAATTTTAAGGGTCAGGTTAACCCAAGACTTTCTGCCGTTTATACTGTAAATAGGAATCACAATTTTCGAGTTTCTTATCAAACAGGTTTCAGAAACCCGACAACTCAAGGCCAGTATATATCTCTGGATATAATTTCGGCAAGACTGCTAGGGGGATTACCTCAGTTTTATGAGTTTTATGATTTGACTAAACAAAGTTCTACGGGAGTACCACTTGCCTATACAGGAGGTTCTGTGAATGATTTTAGAGACGAAGTTTTTAGTGGTAAGGAACCTTTTGATCCTTCAGCGACCAGTTTACTTGAACCAGTGACCAGTTTTAAATCTGTAAAACCTGAAAGGGTAAGATCCATTGAATTTGGTTACAAAAGTTTGATTCAGGATAAGCTCTTAGTTGATGCTGTTTATTTTTATAACGTATATACTGACTTTATCACTCAGGTGAGGATTGTTAAAGCGGATGAGTTAACAGCAGGTGATGCAAGTGATGTAAATGCGGAACTAGGAGTCTCTGATTCTGATCCTGGAGCATTCCAAGCAGGCGATCCAGCCTACAATTCGATTTTGAATGGAACTTCAACCAATACATTTCAGATATATACAAATTTTGATGAAACAGTCAGAACTCAAGGAGCTGCATTAGGCTTAACCTATAGTCTTCCACGAGGCTATACGCTGAGTGGGAATTATAGCTGGAATAAGTTTCTTAGTGACTATAATGAAAACGCACTTAACGAATTCAATACTCCTGAGCATAAGGCAAATATTCAATTCGGTAATCGTAAACTAACCGATAACATTGGCTTTAATATGACATTTAGATGGCAGGAAGCTTTCAGGTGGGAGTCTTCATTTGCGATTGGAAATGTACCTGCTTACAGCACTTTAGATGCACAGGTATCTTATAAGATGAGTAAACTCAAATCTGTAGTCAAGCTGGGAGGGTCAAACATAGGAGGAAAGACTTATCAGCAGAGTTTTGGAGGGCCAAATATTGGAAGTATCTACTACATCTCGATCACTTTTGATGAGTTGATGAACTAAAATTTAGAATGTTGAACACTCAAACCCCATCCTTCACGGTTGGGGTTTTTTAGTGCTTTTCACGATATTTAGAAGGATGGATCAAGAAGCAATAAATAAGAAAGGAATCATAGGACGCCTGAGAGGTCAGCTCTATGTTGTGGTCTTTGGTACAGAAACTAAGGCAGGAAAAGTTTTTGATATTGTACTCCTCTGCATAATTGTTGCAAGTATTTTGGCTGTGATGCTGGAAAGCGTAAAGGAGCTGAGTATTAAGTTTGATGAGGTATTTACAATCTTTGAATGGACTTTTACAATCTTTTTCACGATTGAATACTTCTTGAGAGTTTGGATAACCAAACGTCCCTCTTCATACATCTTTAGCCCTCTGGGTATTATAGATCTTGTAGCCCTTTTACCTACCTACATTACCATATTCGTCACAGGAGGTAGTTATTTAATGGTAATTAGGGCCATTAGACTGTTGCGTGTTTTTAGGATTTTCAAGCTTACCAGGTATCTCAATGAAGCAAAAGTATTGGGAGAGGCGCTAAAGGGTAGCAGGAGAAAAATATTGGTTTTTATGGGAGCCGTTTCTGCTCTGGTGATCATTACCGGGACTTTGATGTATATGATTGAGGGAGGCGAAAATGGATTCTCAAGTATACCCAGAAGCATCTATTGGGCTGTTGTAACAGTAACTACTGTTGGGTATGGAGATATTGCTCCACAGACAGTGATAGGCCAATCTTTCGCCACTTTGTTGATGCTTATGGGGTACGCCATCATTGCTGTTCCTACAGGTATAATGACCTCCGAACTTTCTAAAATGGATAAGATTGAAAGGAGATTGAATTCGAAAAATTGCCTTATTTGCCAAACGGAAAACCCGAAAGAAGCGAATTTCTGCAATCATTGTGGGAATGAATTTTAAGCGACCTTCCACATTTTGTTATACAATTTTTCCTCCTAACCTGAACTTCGATTAAAGCATCACTTTAAAAACCCTTAACCGTCACAATGAGTTTTACTTTCATAGTTATTTAGGCCACTCCTGATAAATACATATTTGATAGGTTTTGATGGACGGATTTAATTTCCAGTCTTTTTTTTTTTGAGAAGTTGGCTTTGAAGTGCATCTTATTGAGCTTCTACAATCTTA